>JAZKBF010000010.1:0-142049 GCA_040388745.1 Bacteroidota bacterium
ATCTCAACTAATGATGGATGAGAGATTGCTTCGTACCTCGCAATGACGCTCTGAATAATTCTTTTTTATTAAAAGGGAGTTTCATACTATTTTAACTTGTATAAAGTCTATTAATTTCATTGTCAATTCTCTCCAAGAGACAATGTGACTTCGGAGCAATTAATTCAAATACTATTTTTTAGTTTGAATAATATCAAAATACCTAAGTCTTTTTTTGATAAAAAGCGGTAATACTTATCATTGGTAAATTCTGTTTTTTTTCATAAATTTGGGCTATATAAACTATTGGCATGAGAAATTTTACTTCGGTTATTCTTTTGATAATATGTTTCCCTATTTCTTCTTTTTCCCAGGTTTATAATCAAGTGCAAAAGATCATAGCCTCCGACAGGGCTAGTGGAGATGTTTTTGGTTTTGCCGTATCTGTGAGTGGCAGCTATGCCATTGTGGGTGCTCAATACGAAGCTGAAGATCCCACAGGTATGAATACGCTTGTATATGCGGGATCGGCATATATTTTTGAAAAAGACAATAATGGACATTGGGTTCAAACACAAAAAATTGTCCCTTCTGATAGAACAGCAAATGATTATTTCGGAGGTGCCGTATCTATTAGTGGAAACAGAGCCATAGTGGGTGCTTATGAAAAAAATGCAATTGGTCCAAACTCATATTCTCATGCAGGTGCTGCCTATATTTTTGAACGGGATGGAAATGGAATCTGGAATGAAGTAAAAAAAATTGTTGCTTCTGATACCGGGGCTACTGATCATTTCGGTTATTCTGTTTCTATTAGCGGTGATCATGCTATTATTGGCTCTCCCATTGATGCTGAAGATGCTACAGGTGGAAACACTCTTAATGGTGCCGGCTCCGCTTATACGTTTGAGCGGGACGGAAACGGTAACTGGAGCCAGACTCAAAAAATTGTACCAGCTGATAGGGCTGGTGCTGATCTTTTTGGAGCTTCTGTATCCATCAGTGCTGATTACGCAATAGTTGGAGCCTATCAGGAGGATGAGAATCCTTTGGGTGGAAATACACTCAGTAATGCAGGTTCAGCATATATTTTTAAAAGAGATGGAAACAATGTATGGAACCAAACACAAAAAATAGTATCCTCCGACAGAGCCATTTCCGATCGTTTTGGAATATCCGCATCCATCAGCGGGTCTTATGTTGTGGTTGGAGCATATTTGGAGGATGAAAATGAAATCGGTGGTAGCACTCTCAGTAATGCAGGTTCAGCTTATATTTTTGAGAGGGACGGGAACAACAACTGGGTTCAAGTAAAAAAAATTACCGCTTCTGATAGGGATCCAAATGATAATTTTGGGCAGTCTGTAAATATCAAAGGGAACTATGTGATTGTTGGAGCTCAGCATGAAGCTGCTGATGTACAAGGTGGAAATGTTATTACTTCCGCAGGAGCAGCTTATATATACAAAAGAAACGGGAATGGAAATTGGAATCAAACACAAAAAATTGTTGCGTCCGATAGAGCAAATAGCGATTATTTTGGTTTTTCTGTTGCCATCAGCAATGATTATGCTTTTGTGGGTGCTTATCTCGAAGATGAGAATTTAATAGGTGGAAACCCTCTCAATGGTGCCGGATCTTCTTATATTTTTGAAGCTTGCCAGTCATCAAGTTCAACGATCAATAAAACAGTTTGCAGCGAGTATACGTCACCAAGCGGAATTCATACCTGGGAAATTACCGGCACCTATATGGATACTATTCCTAATGCCAAAGGTTGCGATAGCGTAATAACCATTCACCTTACAATAAACAGTTCCAATTCCACAATATACCCGGCAGTTTGCAATAGCTATACATCTCCAAGTGGAAATTATACATGGACAAGCTCAGGCGTTTATAATGATATTATTCCAAGTTTCCTTGGTTGTGATAGCATAATAGCTATTTACCTGACCATTAACAATTCAAGCTCAACACTGAACGTATCAGTTTGCGACAGCTACACTTCACCAAGTGGCAAATATATATGGACTAGTGCCAATACTTATTTGGATACTATTCCAAATGCTCGAAGCTGCGACAGCATAATAACAATTAATCTGACCACCAACAGTTCCGGTTCAACTATAAGTCGAACAGCCTGTAATAGTTATACCTCACCAAGCGGCAATTATGTTTGGACTAGTTCTAACACTTACAAGGATACTATACCAAGCACCGAAGGCTGCGACAGCATAATAACAATTCACCTGACTATTAATACACTTGCAACAAGCTCAACAATGAATCGAACAGCTTGCATCAGCTACACTTCCCCAAGCGGAAACTATACGTGGACAAATGCTGGTACATATATGGATACCATTCCAAATACTGCTGGCTGCGATAGTGTAATAACTATTCATTTATCTATTAATACTATTTCTACAAGCTCAACAATAAACCAAACAGTTTGTAACACTTATACTTCACCCAGTGGAAATTATACGTGGACAAACTCCAATACATATATGGATACTATTCCAAATGCGGGAGGCTGCGACAGCGTAATAACAATTAACTTATTGGTTAACAGCACTCATTCAGTAATAAACGAAACCACTTGTTATAGTTATTCATCACCAAGTGGAAATCATACATGGACAAGCTCGGGCATTTACATGGATACTATTCCCAATTCAGTAGCTTGCGACAGTATAATAACAATTAATTTGGTGATCAATAATTCGGGTTCACTGTTGTATCAAACAGTATGCAATAGTTATATTTCACCCAGTGGAAATTATACCTGGACAAGTTCAAATATTTATTATGATACCATTCCAAATGCCGTAGGTTGCGATAGTGTGATCGTTATTCACCTTACGGTGAATTCAGTTTCAACAGGGCCAGTGATATACCAAACTGCTTGCTATAGCTTTATTTCACCAAGTGGGAATTACACATGGACAAGTTCAAATACTTACCACGATACCATTCCAAATTCGAATGGTTGCGATAGTTTGTTGATCATTGATCTCACAATTAATACTGTTGATATAATGGTTAACCAAAGTGGAACTACATTGACTGCGAACACTTCAGGAGATTCTTACCAATGGCTTGATTGTGATAATGGAAATTCGATCATCACAGGAGAGGTCAGTCAGAATTATACTGCTGTAACAAACGGTAACTATGCAGTAATTTTAGCAGAAAACGGCTGTACAGATACTTCTAATTGTTATACAATTGTATCTGCTGAAGTATTAGAAAATACAATTGAAAATGAAATGTTAATTTCCCCCAACCCTGCAAATACAGCCTTAACCATTTCATTCGAACTATCAAACAATGACAATATTGTGATTGAATTGATAAGTGGCACGGGACAAATTGTATATTCACAAATAGTGGAAAATTCTGCTTTAGGCAAATATAATTTAGAAATTAAAACTGATGATTTGGCGAATGGAATCTACTTTATAGTAATTCAAAATGGTAGTAAACAACTTAACAGTAAAATAATTATAGACAAGTGATCATGTGGGATTTATAGCTCAAGCTTGAAAAATTTGTTATCACAAAAAAGCCCGGATCATGACAAATATCACAGAAACTAATCCGATATTTTACTACTTTTAAACAAAATTAAAAATTATGGAATTTGTTGATTATTACAAAATATTAGGACTTAAAAAAGATGCTTCAGTAGAGGACATAAAAAAAGCATATCGTAAGTTAGCCAGAAAGCACCATCCCGATCTAAACCCCAATAATAAAGAAGCTAACAAACAATTTCAACAAATTAATGAGGCGAATGAAGTATTGAGCGATCCCGAAAATCGTAAGAAATACGATAAATATGGGAAAGACTGGAAGCATGGTGATGAGTACGAAAAAGCGCAACAATCTCAAAGACAATCATCCGGGCAGAGGGGCAGAGAACAATCATTTGGCGGTTCACAAGGTGGTGATGATTTTTCTGATTTTTTCGGTTCCATGTTTGGAGGCTCAGGTAGAGGAGGAAGACAAGCTAAATACAGGGGACAGGATTTTAATGCGGAAGTACAACTTAATTTGATCGATGCTTATCAAACACATCAGCAAACGTTATCAGTTAACGGAAAAAATATTCGGATCACAATACCTGCCGGAATTGAAAACGGACAAACAATAAAAATTGGAGGACATGGTGGGCCTGGTGTTAATGGTGGTCCTGCTGGTGATCTATTCATTTCATTTTCTATAAGCAACAGTACTCAATTTAAACGAGAAGGAGATAATTTATATACAACAGTTGATTTAGATCTGTTCACAGCCGTATTAGGCGGTGAAATTACAATTGATACACTAAGCGGAAAAGTAAAGTTGAAAGTGCCACCCGAAACACAAAATGGTACCAAAGTAAAGTTAAAAGGTAAAGGATTTCCTGTTTATAAGAAGGAAGGACAATTTGGAGATTTATTTATAACCTATGCAGTTAAAATTCCAACCAATTTAACTGACAAACAAAAAGAGTTATTTGCTGAATTGTCGCAATCTTAATTTTAAAAAATTAAACCAATGGAACCAGGAAATTTAATATCTGCAGAAGAATTTTGTATCAGTCACCAAATTGAAATTTCATTTATCAGTTCTTTACAGGAATTTGGCTTAGTTGAAGTCACCACTGTTAAAGAAACATCTTATATTGATGCAAATCAATTACAAAAATTAGAAAAGATCTTACGATTATATTACGATCTTGATATAAATATAGAAGGTATTGAAGCCATCACTCATTTATTAAATCGAGTAAATGATATGCAGGATGAAATTATTACCCTTAAAAACAAGTTGAGTTTGTATGAGGAAGGATTGTAAAAAACTAATTATAATCAATCAACTTTTTTTATTCAGATAAAAATAGTTTATTTCACCAAACTATTCGAGATTTCGAGGAGGATTGAAGCTTTGATGGCTGGAATGATTTGGTAGTAGCCAATAGAAAAAAACATTTTATGAAATTATTAAACTTGACAATCTTGCTATTTTCATTTAACATGTCAATAAAAGGACAAGTCAAAGACTCTTCCAATTCTTCCCAAAATGATAGATTAATAAGTCGATTCTATTCATATACACTTAAATATCCAAAAAAAGCTTATGAAAATGGTATTGAAGGCACAATATTGTTGACATTTGACATTGACACAACTTGTTCTTTTATAAATGTAAAACAAAGCCCTAAACTCGGATTCGGTTGTGACGAAGTGGCCCTTGAATCTTTATTAAAACTTGAAAAGGATATGAAAAAAGATAATCACAATAAATGTGTTGTCGTTTCGAACCGTGAAATTCCAGTTACTTTCCGAATAAAATAAAAAGTAAAATAAATAATCAATTTTGAATTCAAAACATGTTATAGTTATTGGTGGCGGAGCAGCCGGTTTTTTTGCTGCTATTAATTGTGCACAACTTCATCCGGATTATTCTGTCTCCTTATTTGAAAAAAGTTCGAAACTCCTTTCAAAAGTGCGTGTTTCAGGTGGTGGACGATGCAATGTTACACATGCTTGTTTTGATAATTCTTTGCTGATAAAAAACTATCCCCGGGGTGAAAAAGAATTACGGAATGCATTCAGCAGATTCTCTGCAACAGATACAGTAAAATGGTTTGAGCAACATGGAGTTGAACTAAAAACAGAAAAAGATGGAAGGATGTTTCCTGTAACAGATAATTCTGAAACCATTATCAATTGCCTGATGCAGGAGGCTGAAAAAACTGGTGTGAAAATAAAATTAAATGTAGATATTACAAAAATCATAAAAAATGAAAACAATACATTTACCTTACTAGCCAATGGTGGCGGTAGTTTTGAATGTGATAAATTAATTATTGCAACAGGTGGAAATCCAAAAGATACCGCCTATGATTGGTTAAAAAAAACAGGACATACCATTATAAAACCAGTACCCTCTTTATTCACATTTAATATTCCAAATAATCCAGTTACCCAATTGATGGGTGTTTCCGTCCCTAATGCAAAAGTTCGTGTTCAGGGAACAAAATTAGAAACGGAAGGTCCTTTATTAATCACCCATTGGGGGATGAGTGGACCTGGTGTACTTAAAGCCTCGGCTTGGGGGGCGCGTATTTTAAGCGATTTGAACTATAATTTTACCGCATTAATAAATTGGTTACCGAAATATACCGAAGAAAAATTACGGATTGAGTTTGCGAATCAACGTGCAGAGAACCCTGCAAAAATGGTATTGAATAATTGCCCGGTGGAATTACCAAAACGACTTTGGGAATATTTTGTAAATAAAGCTGGAATCTCTGAAACCACGCGCTGGGCTGATCTGCCAAAAAAAAATTCAAATATTCTTATCACCATCATCATTAATGATGAATATAAAGTGCAGGGGAAAACAACCTTCAAAGAGGAGTTCGTTACTTGCGGAGGCATCAGTTTAAAAGAAATTGATTTCAGTACAATGCAAAGTAAACTGGTTCCTAACCTTTATTTTGCAGGTGAAATTATGGATGTGGATGGTATAACCGGAGGCTTCAACTTTCAAAATGCCTGGAGCAGCGGATGGATCGCTGCACAGAGTATTGATCTTTAACGAAAAGAAGACAATAGCCTTTGTTGTATTAAGTTAAGAACTTTTCTTAACAGGAAAGCCTGCCCAAGGTCTTCGACATGCTCAGACTGACCGTGCGCTAGTCATATTGAGCCTGTCGAAATATGTGCGATGGCTTCTTAAATAATGCCATTGCCTTCTTGCCTTTGTGGCATTATTTTTTTGACCTCCCTACCCCTGATAAACAGATAAGTAAATAGCCTTAAATCTCGAAAATTATTTTAATTTTGTAGGATATACAAAGTTCAAATTAAAAAAAACAGCTATGCCAACACTTACCATGAAATACCCTGAAGTAAAAAATTATGTAGGCGGGAAATTTGTTCCTAATACTACTGATAAATTCCTGGATGTAATATCTCCGATTGATGGAAGTGTATTGTCGAGAGTTCCTCTTTCTTCAAAAGAAGATTTGAACCAGGCAGTGATCGTTGCAAAAAAAGCGTTTGAAACATGGTCTAAAACACCCATTAAGGAACGTGTTCAGGTATTTTTTAGATATAAAACATTGTTGGAGAAACACATGCTTGAATTGTCGCAATTGGTGCAGGAAGAAAATGGAAAAACCTTGGATGAAGCAAGAGCAGAAGTTGAAAAAAGTATTGAATTAACTGAATTTGCATGCTCTCTTCCACAATTGGTTGGTGGCGAAATCCTTGAAGTAAGCAGAGGCGTTGAATGCCGTACGGACCATTATCCAATAGGTGTTGTGGCTTGTATAGTTCCATTCAATTTTCCAAGTATGGTTCCTAACTGGACAATTCCAAATGCAATTGCTTTGGGAAATACTATGATCTTAAAACCATCAGAGTCAGTTCCTTTAAGCTCTCTTCGAATAGTAGAATTATTAAAAGAAGCAGGGTTACCTGATGGCGTATTGAACATTGTAAATGGGGATCGTGAAATTGTGGAAGCTATCTGCGATCATCCCGGAATAGAAGCGGTATCCTTTGTTGGCTCTACTAATGTGGCTAAAATAGTGTATGCAAGAGCTTCTTCAAATTACAAAAGAGCTTTAGCTTTAGGTGGTGCAAAAAATCACTTAATAGTATTACCTGATGCACATCCATCAATGACCGCATCAAATGTTACAGCATCAATGTCGGGCTGTGCCGGACAACGTTGTATGGCTGCATCGGCTATGGTTGCTGTTGGTGCTGTTGATCATATCATTGAACAGATTTGTGCAGAAGCGAAAAAAGTAGTTCCGGGTGAAAACTTGGGACCGGTTATTTCTAAAGCTGCAAAAGAACGAATTGAAAATTATATTACTGAAGCCGAAAAACAAGGAGCTAAGATCTTAGTTGATGGTAGAAACTACGTTGTTAAAGGAAAAGAGAATGGTTTTTATGTAGGGCCTACCGTTATTGACTTTGTAACTCCAACAATGAGTGTTGCAAAAGAAGAAATTTTCGGACCTGTAATTTCTATTATCAGAGCAAAAGATGTGGATGAAGCACTCGCTATTGAAAATGCAAATCCTTACGGTAATGCAGCTGCTGTTTTTACTCAAAGTGGAGCTATGGCGCGTTATGTTATTGATCGTGCAAGTGCCGGTATGATCGGTGTTAATATTGGTGTACCGGTTCCAAGAGAGCCATTTTCTTTTGGAGGTTGGAACGATTCAAAATTTGGAGTTGGCGATCTAACTGGTAAAAGCTCCATTGAATTCTGGACAAAATTGAAAAAAACAACCACCAAATGGAATGCGGAAGCAAAAACCAATTGGATGAGCTAAAAATAGTTTCAACACAGAGATCACAGAGGTAATAGAGATACACAGAGAACATTAATTTCTCTCTGTGTATCTCTTTTTAAAACTCTGCGACCTCTGTGTTAAAAAAATAGTTAAAATTATTTTAATAAAAAAATATGACAACCAAAAACCTATCAACATCAAGCAAAGAAGAAATTCTAAAAAATAATTTAGAACACACCATCTTCTCCTGGTCAAAACAAAGTGGTTTAAATCCAATAAATGTAGCAAGTGCTAAAGGTGTTTATTTAACGGATAGAAGCGGTAAACGTTATTTAGATTTTACTTCTCAGTTAATGAACGTGAACATCGGTCATGGCGACCCTCGTGTTACTGAAGCTGTTGTAAGGCAGATGAACGAAGTTAGTTATGTAAACCCGGGTATGGCTACTGAAGCAAGAGGTTTGCTTGGTAAAAAATTAGCCGAGATCACTCCCGGTACTTTAAGCCGCACTTTTTTCACAAACGGAGGTACAGAAGCCGTTGAACATGCAATTAAATTGGCACGTCTACATACCGGCCGTCATAAAATAATTACCTTATTCCAAAGTTATCATGGTGCTACGTATGGTGCCTTATGTGCAGGTGGAGATCCACGCGGCTTGCCGCATGATAGCCAGGGAGTACCCAATATTATTCACGTGGAGAACCCTTATTTTTATCGTTGTCCATGGAACAGCGAAACACCAGAAGAGTGTGCCGAAAATGCTGCAGCTCATTTGGAGCGTATTGTAAAATATGAAGGTCCGCAACACATTGCTGCCATTTTAATGGAAGGTGAAAGTGGTTCATCAGGTTGTATAAAATATCCAAAAGGATATTGGAAAAAAGTAAAAGCCATCGCTGATAAATACGGCATCTTAACTATTGCTGACGAAGTAATGAGTGGTTTTGGCCGCACAGGCAAATGGTTTGGTATCGATCACCATGATGTGGAACCTGATATTATGTGTATGGCAAAAGGCATTACAGCTGGTTACATTCCATTAGGCGGTATGATCGTTAAAGAAGAAATTGTAAAAGCATTTGATAATAAACCATTACCAATTGGTTTAACCTATTCTGCTCATGCCGTTGCATGTGCTGCTGCTAATGCAGTTCTTGATATTTACGAAAAAGATAATCTGATCGAGAATGCAAAAAACATGGGGCATTATTTAGATGCCCAGGTTGAGAAATTAAAAGACAAGCATCCAAGCATTGGTGATTTCCGCAATACTGGTCTATTAGGCTGTATTGAATTAGTGAAAAACAGGAAAACAAAAGAGCCAATGGCTCCATGGAATGCTGCGCCAAATGAAATGGAAATAATGAATAAAGTAGCTGCCAAATTAACTGAATTAGGCATGTTCACCTTTGTTCGTTGGAACTGGATCTTCACAGCTCCTCCATTAATAATCACAAAAGATCAAATGGATGAAGGATTAGATATCATTTCGAAAGGGATCGCAATTGCTGATGAGTATTGTAATTGAAGCTCAGTACAAAAAACGGCTATTTTACTCTTGTCCACAATTAGAATAAAATATAATGGTAATAGATAAAATTGAAAATTCTAAACTTTACGAATGCCTTAGTGAGAGAATCGCTAAGGCATTTGCTTTTATTAATGAGACTGATTTGTCCTCAATTGCCTTAGGCAAATATGAAATTGACAAGGATGATATTTTCGCTCTTGTTCAGGAATATGATACAAAAGATAAAAGCGAATGTAAACTTGAAGGACATACTAGGTATATTGATGTTCAATACATTATTTCAGGAGTTGAACTTATTGGAGTCAGGCCTTTGAAAAATCAAATACCTATAACTAAAAACAATGAAGATGATTACGCCTTTTATGAAGGAGATTCTGACTTAATCAGAATTGATACTGGAATGTTTGCAATATTTTTTCCTGACGACCTTCATATGCCTTGCATTAAGTTAAACCAAAGCTCAAGAGTTAAAAAAGTTGTTGTAAAAGTACGGATCTGATAAGAACATGATGCGATTTTCTGCTTCCAAATATGGTTAGCTATGCTTAACTTTGCTGTGAGGATTAAGAAAATATTTATTTTTTGAAGATTCGCATTATAAATAACAGAAATGAAAAGTTTTAACATCCCCGAATTTTATAAAAGTCCGGTAATTTCGAAAGTAAAAGAGATCCGGAAAATAACTGATCCTCGAAAAAAAGATTTCAGTCCTACTTTGCTCGATTTTGGACCCGTTCGTTTTTATATTGCACGTCATTTTGGTTTTTGTTATGGCGTTGAAAATGCAATTGAAATTGCCTATAAAGCCATTGAAGAGAATCCCGGGAAACGTATATTTTTGCTAAGCCAGATGATCCATAACCAGGATGTAAACAAGGATCTGCTGCAGCGTGGCGCTAAATTTTTAATGGACACTTCAGGCAACCAGATCATTCCATTTACTGAATTGAATAAAAACGATATTGTTATTATACCTGCTTTTGGAACCACATTAAAGATTGAGGAAATTCTTAATAAGATCGGTATTGAAGTTCGAAAATACGATACCACTTGTCCTTTTGTTGATAGGGTTTGGAAAAAAGCAGAAAAGCTTGGTGAAGATAATTATTCGATCATTATTCATGGTAAAGATAAGCATGAGGAAACACGCGCCACATTTTCGCGCAGTGAAAAAAATGCGCCATCAATTATTGTTAAAGATATTCATGAGTCGCGAGTACTGGGCGAATTTATTTTAGGCAACATTTCTATTGATCAGTTTGAAACTGTTTTTAAAGGCAAATACTCAGATAATTTTAATCCGAAAGAGCACTTAATAAAGGTGGGTGTAATTAATCAAACCACGATGCTTGCTACCGAAACACAGGAAATTGTTGATTATTTTAAAGCGATAATGATTCAAAAATATGCAACTGCTAATTTGAAAGATCATTTTGCTGATACTCGTGATACCTTATGTTACGCTACCAACGAAAATCAGGATTCAACTTATGGTTTACTTGAAAAAAATGCTGATCTAGCTATTGTTGTGGGTGGTTATAACAGTTCCAACACATCTCATATTGTTGAATTGTGCGAACAAAAATTGCCTACTTACTTTATTTCATCGGCCGAAGAAATAGTTTCTGAGAGTCGCATTAAACATTTTCATTATTCGGAACAGAAGCATTCAGTTACAGATAATTACTTACCGGAAAAAGCTCCTGTCGATATTATACTTACAAGTGGTGCATCTTGCCCCGATTCATTAGTGGATGCAGTACTTCAAAAAATACTTTCGTTTTATCCGGATGCAAAAACAGTAAATGAGGTGATCAAAGAAATTGAATCAGGTGTTGTTTCAAAATAAAATAACGCAAATGTCATGCTGAACTTGTTTCAGCATCTATGAGATTCCGAAACAAAGCCGGAATGAACATTAACATGGCACACAAGTTTAAATAACATTAGGCAAAACATAATATTTTTTTCTAATGATAATGGAAAAGAAAATACAATTAGTAAAGTCACAGCTGCAAAAATTATTGGGCTGTATGCTATTGTTATTACTACCATTTATAGCAACCGCACAAAAAAAATGTACGGTAGCTAATCAAACTTTTCAATCAGGAGAATATCTTAATTACGTAATAAATTACAACTGGGGCGCTATCTGGTTGACAACCGGAGAAGTTGGGTTTTCTGCCGCCACCACGGATTTGAACGGACGAAAGGTTTACCATTTTATGGGAATAGGTGGAACCTATCCAAAATACGATTGGTTTTTTAAAGTGCGTGATAAATATGAATCCTATGCGGATACAACCACATTAAGGCCCATACGTTTTATCAGAGAAGTGAACGAAGGCAGTAGTTATGCAAAAGATGATTATGTTTTTAATAATCAAAAAAACAAAATTTATTCATCCTCACAAAGAAATAAAAAACCTCTAAAGTTTGATTCTATTGCCATTAATTCCTGCACCAACGATGTTCTTACGGCTATTTATTATGCCCGTTGTCTTGATTTTTCAAGTCACAAGCCCAATGATACCATACCCATCACATTTGTGCTCGATGGCGAAGTTTATTTTTCTTACATTATTTATTTGGGTAAAGAAGTAATTAATAGCGAGTTGTTAGGGAATGTTCGTTGTATAAAATTTAGTCCCAAGTTGATCAAAGGAACAATTTTTAAAGAAGGAGCGGGGATGACGGTATGGGTTACCGATGATATGAATAAAATACCCGTTTATGTTGAAACCCCCATTATTGTAGGGACTATAAAAGTGAACCTCAATAAATATTCAGGTTTGCGAAATAAGATCGATTGCATTGTTCCGAAATAAAAACACTTCAATTAAGCATTTCTTTTTTAATCTTAAAAAATAGAATATTGATTAAGAATCATCTTTAATCATAAACAATCAGCGTCATCAGCGTACCAATATAAACTTCAAAATCTACAACCCAAAAACAGCCTCCGCTAAGCCTACTTCATCAAAGGATGCAGGTAATATGCAGGTTGATACTCCAAGTTCCTGTAATTTTTTCTCCGTTGATTTTCCTATTGCAATTACTTTTTGATCAGCACTGATCTTGGATTTTTCAAAAAAGGAAGCCACGTTCGAAGGGCTTGTAAATACGATCACTTCTGCTTTCGGAAGAGTTTGGTTTTCTTTTTTCACCGTTTCATAAACTACCAGATCCGTTAATTTATCTGCATCCGTAAACTGTTGCTGAATGGTACGTAATCCGCCTTTAGCCTGAGGAAATAGAACGGTTTCGGTTCCAACTGCTTTCGCGAATTTTTTGCCAACTACCTTCGTATCGTTTATGGAACCAACGAATGCAGCATTTCTATTGTGTTTTTTTAATTCCTGTTCGGTTGATTTTCCAATCACTCCAAATTTTGTTTTGGGTTTTAATTCAGGGTTTTGTTCAAAGAAAAAATCAACCGCATTGGAGCTTGCAAAAAACACCCAATCACTTGGAGGTGTTTCAGTAAGTGCTACTTTTTTTGTTTCGATGAATGAAATGCCGTGTACCTTATATCCATTGCCTTCCAATACATTTTTGAAAAATGAATCATCATTCAAGTCACGGGTAATGATAACAGAAGTAGGTTGTATTGATTTTATTTTTTGCACAATTTTCTCTGCAAGCCCTTCATCACTGTACGATTCAAGGTAAACCCTTTTAGGCATTGTATTCCAGGCTTCC
Source organism: Bacteroidota bacterium (assembly GCA_040388745.1). Classification (GTDB taxonomy): domain Bacteria; phylum Bacteroidota; class Bacteroidia; order 2-12-FULL-35-15; family 2-12-FULL-35-15; genus 2-12-FULL-35-15. Next base: position 13,531 of record JAZKBF010000010.1, read on the forward strand.
GCTTTGGATGTCCATACCTTAAATTTATTATTTTCCTTGAAGCAGTACACGCCCAAAGGCAGCTGACAGCCACCATCCAGGAGGTTTAATACTTTACGTTCAACGCCTATAGTATCCTGTACTTTTTCTGAATTTAATTTGTTGACGTATTCAAACAATTCATGATCATCAGCACGGATCTGTAATCCCAATACACCTTGTGCAGGCGCAGGAATAAATTCTTTAGGATCAAGACGTAATACTTTGAATTCGCTCAGGTCAATTTTTAAACGCTCTATTCCGGCAGCAGCCAGCATGATGGCATCATACTTTTTGTCACGTAATTTTTGAATACGTGTAGGAACATTACCTCTTAGGTCCACAATTTGAAGATCAGTACGAAAGGCCAATAATTGCGACTTTCTTCGAGGTGAAGAAGTACCAATTATACCATTTTTTTTGATCGCAAACTTTAAAGTATTGTCAGCCGATTCTTTACGAACTATTACAATATCAGCAGCATCTTCACGCTCCGAAACAGCAGCAATTTTAAGTCCTTCAGGAGAAGTAGTAGGTAGATCTTTTTGTGAATGAACAGCCAGATCAATTTCTTTACTTAATAAAGCTTCTTCAATTTCTTTAGTGAAAAAACCTTTCCCTTCCAATTTATCCAAACCTATATCCTGAATTTGGTCACCTTGAGTAACAATGATCTTTATTTCAGCAGTAAGTCCAAGTTTTTGAACTTTACGTAAAATGTGATTCGCTTGCCATAATGCAAGATCACTACCTCTTGACCCAATGATTATTTTTCTGTCCATTATTTTTAATTGTGAATTAAAAAAGGCTTTCTCAAAAGCACATCTATGAGTCATTTCGAGCGGAGTCGAGAAATCTTTTTATTGATTTACAAGATGCTTCGGCTTCGCTCAGCATGACATTGGATGGGAGGAATTTGAATTTGAGAATGCCTCTAAGGTGGTAAAATTAATTATTTTTTATATCTTCAATGAAAATCTCTTTCGCCATTTTCATTGGTACGCTGATGTATTTTTTTTCCATGTAAGATAAGATCTTATCCAGCACTTCTTTTGATCCTGAATCTAGGCCTAATATTTCTTTTGCAAATACTTCATTTGCTGTTTCTCTGATCTCCTTCACTTTTTTAGGCACTTCACTCATTGCCAGCTCCACTTTACGTGTTTTTAGCAACTGCTTAAATTCAAGAATATTTTTTTCGATGATGGTGCTGCAGGCATCCATTTCCTGGGCGCGGGCCTGCATATTTTCTTTTGCAACTTCCTGTAAATTGTTGATCGCAATTAAATTAACATCGTAATTATTTAATATTTCAGCATCCAGGTCGTTAGGTATAGCAAGGTCGATCACCACTTTTTTAGATCTGTCGTCCCCAACTAAGCTTTTGTATATGGCGGGAGTGATAACGCTTTCGGAGGAACCTGTACAGGTAACAATGATATCAAAACCGTTTTTGAAATTTTTTAATTCCGAAAGCGTATAAGCTGTACCGTTTAGTTCATCAGCTAATTTTTGCGCATTGGCTAATGTGCGGTTAAATATAGTGAAGTTGGCAAATTTATGTTTTTTCAAATATTTAGCCATGGTAGTATTGGTAACACCGGAGCCAATAATTAAAAAGCGTGCATCTTGTTTTACATTTAATTCACGCAATTTACGGTAGGCCAGTGATACCACAGATACTGGGTTACGGGCTATATTAGTATGTGTGTAAACATCTTTTGCTGTTTCAACGGTTTTTTTAATTGCCAACCGGATCAGATCACCTGTTAAATTGAATTCGTTACATTTCTCGTATGCATTACGCACCTGAGTAATAATTTCTCTTTCTCCAACTACCAGTGAATCTATTGATGAAGCTACATTAAATAAGTGGCGCAAAGCATCATTGCCTTCGAATACCTGGGCATTTTCAATGGCCCAGTTAATTTCAGTTGTTGTCCAACCGGGATTAAATGCGCTGAAGAATTTTACCAGGAAGGTAGTATTTACGCTTTCGTGATTGGATAGCATAAATTCCACACGGTTACAGGTTGACAGGTATAATAACTCATCAATACCTGCATTTTCCTTTAAAAACTGCAAACGGCCCTGTAATGCACTTTCTTCAATGTGCAGTTTGCCGATATCATTAATATCGGTGTTTTTATGTGTAAATGCTATAATTTTGACTTTATTCACCTAGGGCAATTTTTATCTTTACAAATATCTCCTCTATTTACGAGGTTATTGTCATGGAATTGTCAGGAGTTTAGTTTAGAACGATTCTTAATAGAAGGAGTTAGCTTTTTACCATTGTGGCACTAGGGCCACTGAGATATTATGACTTTGCTCAGTTTAAGGTTTATTGGGGCGTTCCCCTTTCTACCTCACCCCGTCCTATCGGACACCCCTCTCCAATTGGAGAGGGGAAGGGGTGAGGTAGAAAGGGGCGGGCTTGGAGTTTATCCTGAGCGAAGTCGAAGGGCTTCAATCTTCCCTTCCGCTAATTAGCGGAAGGGAAGGATTTACGCTGCAATCCCTAACGCAAACATCCCGTAAGGCAATACTTTTGATAAATAAGCCTGATTGCCGCCCTTCGGTAGAGCCTGTCCTGAGCACAGCCGAAGGGCTCAGGATAAATTCCAAGCCCGCCAAAGGGAGGCTTTTTGCGTGGGGTGCGGTATGCAACGTAAAGCAGGGGAGATGTTGAAAGAATTGATAATTTCGAATCCAAATCCTTCCTTAATTTTTTCAGAATAAGGAAAATACGATCAAAACACTCTTAAATTATAGTTTTCAACAATTATTTGTAAATTAGTTTGTTGGGAATAAAAAATCTACCTATCTTCGCGTCCCGAATTAAATAATTTTGGAATATTAAGAATATAAATTAATACTAAATACAGTGGAAGCAATTAGTTACAAAACGGTTTCAGCAAGTAAAGAGACTGTAAACAAAGGATGGGTGTTAATAGATGCCGAAGATCAAATACTTGGTCGTTTGAGCTCAAAAGCAGCCTACATCTTAAGAGGTAAAGATAAAACTAACTTTACTCCTCACGTTGATACTGGTGATAATGTTATCATTATCAATGCTGAAAAAGTAAAATTGACCGGCAACAAATTAACTGAAAAAGAATATGTGCGCCACACAGGTTACCCGGGCGGACAACGTTTTGCTACTCCAAAAGAGTTATTAGCAAGAAAACCGACTGAAGTTATCAGAATGGCAGTTAGTGGTATGTTACCAAAAAATAAATTAGGTGATGCATTAAGACGCAACGTTTATATTTATGCAGGTGCAGAACATCCTCACGCAGCACAACAACCAAAAGAAATTAAATTAAATACAATTAAATAAAACAATGGAAGTAGCAAATACTCTTGGTAGAAGAAAAACCGCTGTAGCACGTGTATATGTGCAAAAAGGAACTGGCAACATTGTAGTCAATCACAAAGATTACAAGGCTTATTTCACAACATCTGCTTTACAATATAAAGTTACTCAAGCATTCAGCGTTACAAAAACGTTAGGTGAATTTGATGTAAAAGTAAATGTAAAGGGGGGCGGGGTAACAGGTCAGGCAGAAGCTGTACGTTTAGCAATTGCCCGTGCTTTAGTAGAAATTGATACGAATCACAAACCACTATTAAAAGTAGACGGTTTAATGACTCGTAATCCTAAAATGGTTGAACGTAAAAAACCTGGTCAGAAAAAGGCCCGTAAACGTTTCCAATTTAGCAAGCGTTAATATTATCTGGGAGTATGAGATCAATGAAAATTGATTTCATACTTTTATATAAGAAACATCTATCAAACAAAGTATTAATAATCATAAATAAAGACTCAATGTCATCAAGAACAAATTTTACTGAATTATTAGAGGCTGGATCACACTTTGGTCACTTAAAAAGAAAATGGAACCCGGCAATGGCTCCTTATATATTTACTGAAAAAAACGGTATTCATATTATCGATTTAAATAAAACTGTTGTAAAAATAAACGAAGCTGCTGAAGCTTTGAAACAAATTGCAAAATCAGGTAAGAAAATTTTATTTGTAGCTACTAAAAAACAAGCTAAAGATATTGTTGCTGATAAAGTAAAAGCAATTGGTATGCCTTATGTTACTGAGCGTTGGCCAGGTGGTATGCTTACTAACTTTGCTACTATCCGTAAAGCTGTTAAAAAAATGGCTACTATTGATAAAATGGCAACTGATGGAACGTTTGCAAATATTTCTAAAAAAGAAAAATTACAAATTTCACGTGAACGCGCAAAATTAGAAACCAACTTAGGTAGTATTGTTGATCTAACACGTTTGCCTGCAGCATTATTTATTGTTGATATTTCTAAAGAACATATCGCAGTTGCTGAAGCAAAACGTTTGAACATCCCAACATTTGCTATTGTTGATACTAACTCTGATCCTAACGCTGTTGATTATGCTATCCCTGCAAATGATGATGCTTCTACATCTATCATTTTAATTACAGGTATTATCGCAAAAGCAATTGAAGAAGGTTTAGCTGAACGTAAAGTAGATAAAGAAAATACTGCAACTGAAGAAAAAGAAGGTGGTAAAACATCACGTGATGAAGCTGAAAAGTTAAGTGTTGATGCTAAATTCAAAACTACTGAAGAAGAAGGTGGTGCTGCAACAGCTACAAAAACAGCTGCAGGTACTGCTAAAAAACCAAGAAGAAAAATTAACTAAAAAGATAATAGATTTGAGATATGAGTATTGAGATTAGAACATCTCATATCTCAAATCTCATATCTCAATACTAAAAAAATATGTCAACAATGACTATAACAGCCGCAGAGATAAACAAGTTAAGACAAATGACTGGTGCCGGTATGATGGATTGCAAAAAAGCATTAACTGAAGCAGAAGGTGATTTTGAAAGAGCAATTGATGAATTGCGTAAAAAAGGACAAAAAGTAGCTGCTAACCGTAGCGATCGTGACTCTAAAGAAGGTTTGATAGTTGCTAAAACTACTGCTGATAACAAACGCGGTATTGTTTTAGGTGTAAACTGCGAAACTGATTTTGTTGCTAAAAATGAAGCCTTTATTACTCTTGCAAATAATATTTTAGATATTGCAATTGCAAAAAATGCAACATCTGCTGATGAAGTAAAAGCATTAGCTTACGATAATAACATTACTATTGCTGATAAATTAATTGAGCAAACAGGTGTTATCGGTGAAAAAATTGAATTAACTAAATTTGGAATTGTTGAAGCTCCTTTTGTTATTGCTTACAACCACCCGGGAAACAGATTGGCAAACATTGTAGGATTTAGTTCTGCAACTGTTTCTGCTGACGTTGCAAAAGATGTTGCTATGCAAGTTGCAGCAATGGCTCCAGTAGCTGTTGATAAAGGCGATGTTGATGCTGATACCATTAAACGTGAAATTGAAATTGGAAAAGAACAAGCTCGCGAAGAAGGTAAACCGGAGGATATGTTGGAAAAAATTGCTTTAGGTAAATTAAATAAATTCTACAAAGAATCTACTTTACTTAACCAGGAATTTATTAAAGACCCAAAAAAAACAATTGCTCAGTATTTGAATGATTCTGAAAAAGGTCTGACAGTAACCAGCTTCAAACGAATAGCATTAAGCTAATAAATATTATTTTTAAAAAGTCCCGATTTATTCGGGACTTTTTTTTGTCCCAATGGCTGATATTATTTTATTGAATGTTTTGGTATCTAATCTGAAAATATACGCAACCAGTTGCGCATAATGGCCAAATAAACATATAAGCGCAACTACTTGCGCTTAGCGAATTGTTATGGGCAATGCTTAGAAAAAAAACAGTTACATGGAATACATTTTTCGTATCGACCAAATAGAAATTCTTAATCGACTTATTTTTGATGCAAGCATTGACTTGGTAGATATAGAACAATTGAAGTTAGTGGACTCTTCCTTGGAATTTGAAATTGAAAGACGAGCATTTGAAAACGTAACGAGACAGAAAAAAACATTTTGGACTGTTACATATTTAAGTGGCATGACTTCTAAAATTCGTTTTGAAAATGTGAACCAATTGTCTGTTTCTGGACTTAAAGAAGAATTTAAACATAATCATTTTATTGCCGGAATAACCATAAAAAAAGACGGGAGCCTAATAGTTGAAACGGTTTATGGACTTATTATAAAAATGGAAATTTCTGAAAAAACTGTAATATATCTAAAGGACATTCGGGAAAGCAAATTTGGAAAAGGAAAAGTTGGTGGAAAATCTGGTTTTACATCGGACGAATGGACTGCTTTTCTGAAAGAAAAAAATTACATTGAGACTGAACAGACCTAGGTTAAACAGAATGAAGGAAGCACACCTTTGCCGACACGCTCAAAAGGCCGATGCACGGTATCGTATATTTGATCGTTATTCAATTAAAAAATATTAAACACTAAAATAAAATTCTAAAAAAAATGAAATACAAACGTATCCTGTTAAAATTAAGTGGTGAATCCTTAATGGGCAAAAAACAATTTGGAATAGATCATGAGCGATTAAGTGAATATGCCGAACAGATAAAAGAAATTTCTGAGATGGGCATTCAAGTGGCAATCGTAATTGGTGGAGGAAATATTTTTAGAGGAATACAAGCCGCTGAAGGTGGGATGGATCGTGTGCAGGGTGATTATATGGGAATGCTTGCTACTGTCATTAATTCCATGGCTTTGCAAAGTGCATTGGAAGCCATTAATGTTGAAACACGACTTCAATCCGCAATTAAAATGGAACAGATCTGTGAACATTTTATTCGCAGACGCGCTGTTCGCCATCTTGAAAAACACCGTGTTGTAATTTTTGGAGCCGGCACCGGAAACCCTTATTTTACAACTGATACAGCAGCAACATTACGTGCTATTGAAATTGAGGCCGATATCATTTTAAAAGGAACACGTGTTGATGGCATTTATACTGCTGATCCTGAAAAAGATAAAACAGCTACAAAATATGATACCATAACATTTAGCGAAGTATATGAAAAAGGACTGGAAATAATGGATATGACAGCTTTTACACTTTGTAATGAAAATAAATTACCCATCATTATTTTTGATATGAACAAGCCGGGTAATTTGAAAAAAATAATTGAAGGCAACAAGGTTGGGACGTTGGTGGAATTTTAATAAGCTTCCAAATTTCCAACTGAAATTGATTAATAATTGATCTCGTAGGGTTTATTTGGGCGTTCCCTTTCTTAAACAAGAAAGGTCGGGCTTTCCACTTCAATCTTCCCTTCCGCTAATGCGGAAGGAAAGGATTTACGTTTCAATCCCTAACGCAGCATTAATTTACCCGACTTATTTGGTTTCCGCGAGTACGATCGAACAAAAATTATTACTTAAAAAGTAAAATGAATATACACTAAACAGGATAAATTAGTACATTTCCGTTTTCTTATAAAAAAGCACTTAAAATACTTAATACATAATACTACATAATACTTTAAAACAATGAACGAAGACATTCAATTTATATTAGACGATACCAAAGAACAAATGGAAAAATGCCTTTCGCATTTGGAAGCTGAATTAGTTAAGGTACGTGCAGGAAAAGCAAGCCCAACTATGCTTGAATCAATATTAGTGGATTATTATGGCTCTAAAACACCATTAAATCAGGTTGCAAGTATCAATACTGCAGATGCGCGCACATTGGTAATTCAGCCTTGGGAAAAAGCGACACTTACTCCAATTGAAAAAGCAATTATGGCAGCTAATCTTGGCTTAAATCCACAAAATGATGGTGTTTTAATTCGCATTTTAGTTCCGGCTTTAACTGAAGAGCGCAGAAAAGACCTGGTAAAAAAAGCAAAATCAGAAGCTGAAAATGCAAAAGTGAGCATCCGCACTATTCGTAAAGAGGCAAATGAAGAATTAAAAAAATTGCTGAAAAATAATGTTCCGGAAGATGAAATCAAAGAAAGCGAAGTAAAGGTTCAGCAACTTACTGATGGCTTTGTAGTGAAATGCGATAAACATCTTGAAATTAAAGAAAAAGAAATTATGACCGTATAATCGACACGATTTATATATCATAAAGATAAATACTAAACACTCGTATTTCAAAAAAAAAGTGATCCCGAACCAGTTCGGGATCACTTTTTTTTTGAAATAGGAATAGATCACTCTTTAACAAACTTCGTAGTATAAACTTTATCGTTGCTTATTGCTTGTAGAAAATATACTCCGTTTGAAATACTGGTGATATCAATAGTTTCAGAAATATTTATGGTGTTTATTTGGTAAACTACTTTACCCAACACATCATATATTTTCAGGGTTGCTTTACCCGTTATGCCGTTTATGTTTAATATATTGGTGGCAGGGTTGGGGTAAACAGAGATTTGGGATGCGAGATTCAAAATTTGATTAATGCCCATAGGAACAAGCTTAGTAGTATTACTATGCGATTTGGAATGGGTGCTTCCGGTTTTGATTGTTGGTGTACAATTAAATTCTATTGCATCTATCCGCCAATTACCATTTGGATATAAGGCATAATTAGGGTCAGTGCTTGAAGTAGAAGTGTTTGCTAAATTTGCTAAAACCTGAAAATTACCGGTATTATTATCATCTCTTAAAACCGAATAAGCTGTTATAGGGTTTGTTTGCCCTGTTTCAATCTCATAAACATTCCATGAAAAATTAGAGTTGTTTTGCTGAACGAACATGGTTTGATGATATGGACTCATGGCACCAATGTTGCCACAGGTATCAAGGATGGCTAATTTATATTTCCAACTGCCATAAGCAGGATTACCACCATTTGGACCACCAATGCTAAACTCTGTATCTGTAAACTCACTTAAATCAGTATTACTTACTGCACCTATGCGTGCATAACTTACAGAAATTGGGTTGTACCGGTAAACAATAAAACTATCAACATTAGTAAAGTTTGTTTTATCCCAATAAATAACGTTATACCAAAAATTAGTAGCGCTATCCGTTGTTACCATGCAAATATCAGGTACCTCGGCCGTAGCAACATTTATGGTAACTGAAGCTGTATTACTACAACCAATACCGTCTGTAACTAAATATGTTGTAGTAACTGTGGGCGCAACTGAAATACTTGATGTTGTTGTGCCGGTACTCCAACCATAGGTAGTAGATCCACTTGCAATTAATACACTGTTGCTACCTGGACAAAGGCTCGTAGTTGATGATGTCACGGTGATTGTATGTATAGGGGTATTTAATAAGATGGATATATTGTGATTGCTTGAGTTGGATGTCGCTAAATCGGGTTTTCCATCCATATTAAAATCGGCAGCCATAATTGTCCAGGGATTACTACCCGTAGCAAAGTTTCCTGCAGCACCAAAACTGCCTGTCCCTGCACCCAAGTATACCGATGCATAGCCACTGCCTGCAGCGTAATTAGCGCTTGCCAAATCTGCATTGCCATCCATATTAAAGTCGGAACTAACTATTGAGCCTTGATAAGGAGATCCCATATTTGCTGTAAAATTAATAACAGGAGCACCAAAGGATCCGGTGCCTGTACCAAGCAAAGCACAAATAGTGCCTGCACCATCCGTGGCTGCCAAATCAAGGTTACCATCATTATTAAAATCGACACTTGTAATTGACAAAGGACCAGCAACTGCTGAAAAGGTTACGGCAGCGCCAAAGCTTCCTGTACCAGTTCCTATTAATAGAGATACATTGTTTGAGCCTGAATTAGCTACTGCCAGATCAAGGTTAGAATCTCCATTAAAATCGCCACTAATTACAGACATAGGATTAATACCTACAGGGAAAATAGAATCCGCACCAAATGTGCCCGTGCCTGTACCAGGTAAGATCAACACACTGTTATTGAAATAATCGGTTACTGCTAAATCAGCATTGCCATCCATATTAAAATCAGCGCTAATGAGACATCTTGAAGTAAACGTTGAGTGAACAACAGTTGAAGCTCCAAAACTGCCCGTGCCTGTGCCCAATAGTACATAGATGTTGGCTTGATAGCCGGCCACTGCGATATCTTTAAAGCCATCACTATTAAAATCGGCACAACAAAGCGAACCAAAATTTGATGGAAAAGTCGGAAATGCGCATACCGTAAAAATTGTAGCTGCACCAAATGTACCTGTGCCAGTACCTAATAAGACAGATATAGCGTTTGATCCCTGTTTATTTGCAACTATATCTTTGAATCCGTCATTATTAAAATCGGCACTGATCGCTGAATAAGGATTAATACCTGCACCTGCCGAATAATTTATTACATTACTAAAGCACTGCCCATTTGCACCACCAATATCAGTACTATCTGTATCAGTGCTATCTCTTTCTGTCAACCATTGACTCTCAAAAGCAGTTATTGTTTGGGCCTTTGCTTGGTTGTTCCAACCTAATAAGATGAACGATACTATTGCAATTATTTTTTTCATGAATTTAATTTTAATTCAAAGGTAAGCCATTAGTTTAGATACATAAGCAATTAACTTTTTCTTATATAAACCAAAAGCGTCCCGCAAACTGCAGGACGCTTTTCGTTTATACCTCTTCAATCAATTATTTCGATCCCAATAATACTGCATTTTTAACAACACTATAATTGTTTGTTTTTATATGAATAAAATAAACACCATCCGCATTGTTTGTTAGATCCATTGTAAAAGTGCCACCAAGAGTATTATCAATTTTTTTATGAGAAACTTCCTGACCAACAATATTATAAACTGTAATATCAATGTCATTTGTTTTTGTAAGTTCAATTGAAACATTGAATGAACCGTTGCTAGGATTTGGATATATGTTTACACGACTATCCAATAAGTTATCCTCAACCGATGCAGGAATGCAGACAAATGAGCCTGCTAATGTGGTAACACCTGAATTAATAGGATCCAGCCATGGTTTTAGTTGTCTTGAACTTGTAGTTCCATTAGAAGTCCAATGATAGGATAGTTTTCCGTAAGAATCAGATTGTGTTGGTCCGCTGTTGGAAAAGCCACAACCATTTAGCACACAGCAAGAACCACCTCCTGTTAGTGTTCCGAAAATTAGACCTGAACTATTGAATACAGGCGAACCTGATGATCCCCCTTCTGTACTACCATGCCCCGATTGCCAAACAAATTTCCAATGTGTATTGGGTACTTGGAATCCCCATGATGTGGAGGTTGGAGTAGTAGTGAACGTTGATATTTTTTTGCAATCAGAGGCTGGATGATGGATTCCTACTCCACCCTGACTTACTGTGGTTGCTCGGGTCCAGCCATTGTAATAAGGTGTAACACCGGTTGGAAATGTAGTTGAAGTGATTTCTACCAACAAAAAATCTGATCCCGAACCGCCACCATCAACTGCTCCTGCGCGTCTCGTGCAACCTGTTTTTACTTTTGATGGAGCTGTTCCTGTGGCACAACCTGATTTCTCAAAATCAAAATAAAATTTCCATTGGCTGAAAGCGGTTGTTTCTACGTCTTGATCATCCAAAGCACAATGCATAGCGGTTAAAATATATTTTTTACAATCCTGAGCTGTATTATTAACAAGTGAACCGCTGCACCATCCGGCATTACTACCGATAACAACCATAATTCTAACTACTCCCTTTTTCTCATTTTGCCAGTTGGCTCCATCAGGGCAATTAATATCTTTTTGACAAGTTTCCGATTCGTTGATTTGTATACTTTTAAACTGGTGCGCTACTCTAAAAATACTAAAATGCCCTTGCCCTCTCACGTTTTTAGGTTCGTAATATTCTACTATTTGAACCTCCCCGGATAAATGATCGGTGGAAAAAATTCCTTCATTAGAATTGGCTTCTTCATTATTTTTTGAGGTAAATGCCCCAATTACTTCCGTCCTGTTTGCATTGTAAACAAATAGTTTGGCACCTTCCGGCAAATAAAAATTTTGATAGTAAAGCGATATTTTTTTTGCACCTGGCGAAACAATTTTTAATTTCCATAGTTTATCACCATTGGCAAGGGTTGTTGAAGTTCCTGAGTTTAATAGGTTATAGTTCACGTCAAATAATCTATCCGTCAACTCGTAAGTACCTTGTTTTACCCGTTGTTCCGATAATGCAATTAATGGTGCAAAATCAAAAGGAGGAGTGCTTACTGCTGTTAAAAGATCATCGTTCAATTGCTGTTCAATGCTATACGGTGTACCACCTTCGTTATCTTGTGCTAAGGATGTAATAGGTAATATGTAAAATATAATATGCAGCGTTGTCGCTAAAAATAGAATTTTTGATTTCATAATTTTGATTTTTAAACAGTACATATTAAATATTACGTATTAAATATTACGTAAGTACTGTACTTATTTTGGTTCGTATTTAATAAATTTGCTTCCAACTTTTAGTGATAATGAACTTGTATATTTTACAGCAGAAATATTAAATTTTAATTCTTGATTTATTAAACTTCTGCAGCCATCATCATTATCAGTTTGTTTTAAAAACAATGTTAATTTCGGGGGAAGTGATTTAGCATACATTCCGTTTGAATAAAGATCAAAACTGTGGTCTTTACAGCCTCCGCTATAGTTTACAAATATTGATAATACATCTCCTTTTATTGCTAAACTATCTATATTAGTTAAAGCACCTCCAATAGTTGCGATGTCAAGATCCGAATCTACTATAACGTTTTTAATTTCAGATGAAGCAGTGGGCGATGGTGTATTTACCGGAGCTATGGTTTTTGAACCGGCCATTTCTTTTTTATGACAAGCCTGAAACAACGTTACTGAAAGTAAAATAATTATAGTAAAATATTTTCGCATAAGGATACCTTTCTTCAAAGTTCGTTTTTTGATTTTAAAAAAACAAGTTTTAGAATGATTATTTGTCTAAGGCTAATTTTGTAAGAAAGGGCAGTTGGCGGGGACTAGAGGAACTATACCAGCATATTTTGTTGAAAACGACCTGTTTGGGTATAATTTTCTACTAAGAAAGCTGTTTTTATTCCCTTTTTACTGAAAAGTACATGGGTATGTATTTTGCAAAAAAAAATTGAATATTTTATTTATAACATCGATTTTTCAAATAAGATGTGGATTCATTGTAAAATAATATAATGCCATGGTAGGTTCATCTTCACCATTTACAAGGAAATTGCTGCTATTGTTCCTTATTTTTGCAGGACTATATTTTGGCAAAGATTTTTTCATGCCCGTATTTATTGGAACAATTCTGGCTACCATTTTTTTGCCCTTTTGCAAATGGCTGGAAGCAAAAAAAATACCGAAAATACTCGCCCCTTTATTTTGTCTTTTAGTTTTACTAATGCTTATAGCAGGTATAGCCTTATTATTGCGTTGGCAAATTTCAGAATTGGCAAATGATGCGGCAATAATAAGAGAGAAAGCCACCAGGATTTTTGATGATTTTCAACAATACGTTTATGATAATGCCAATATTTCGAAAGAAGAGCAGACCCGAATTATTCGGGAGGAACAATCGTCAGTTACTAAGATAATACCCGCTATTTTAGGCTCATTGGCCTATCTGTTCACTAATTTTATCTTAGTGCTCGTTTACATTTATCTATTGCTTTATTATCGTGTCCACATCAGGGATTTTATTCTTAAGCTTTCTCCCACTGATCAAAAAAATGAAGTGCGCGAAGTGGTTTACAAGGCAGCTAAAGTTTCTCAGCAATACTTGATAGGGCTTGCCAAAATGATATTCTGTCTTTGGATAATGTATGGAATTGGTTTTACAATAGTAGGCGTGGAAAATCCTATATTTTTTGCTATTCTATGTGGTTTGCTGGAAATTGTTCCCTTTATAGGCAATATAACAGGCACTACTTTAACGGTATTGGTATCTGCAGTAAAAGGAGGCGATAATTCTGTGCTGGTAGGTATAGTGATTACTTATGGAATAGTTCAATTTATTCAAGGCTGGGTGCTTGAAACCATCATTGTAGGGCCGCAGGTAAAGATCAATCCTTTATTCACTATTCTGGCCCTGGTTTTAGGGGAACTGATCTGGGGAATACCGGGAGTGATACTCGCCATCCCGCTTATAGCCATGCTTAAAATAGTTTACGACAATGTAGACACGCTGAAACCCTATGGTTTTTTATTAGGAGAAACTGAAACCTCGCAAAAAAAATGGCTACTAGCAGGCAAAATAAAAAAGTGGTTTAAAGAAAAAAAATCTCCTAAAGACTAAAATCAATGGCTTTTAATACAGCATTTCAACAAATTAATTATTTACTGTTAAATAATTTTTCAAGAGCAAACATTTCATCGCGTAAGCGTGCCGCCTCTGCAAAATCAAATGCCTTTGCTGCAACATCCATGGCTTTGCGGGTGCGGATAATAGCTTTTTGTAATTCATCTTTGGTCATGAATTGAACAACAGGATCGGCAGCATAATTAATTGTTTCATTCTCAACATAAGCGCGCGCCAATTTGCCTTTTGAATCAACAACTACAGTTGTTTGTCCCATAATTGATTCCTTTGATTTATTCAATGCAGTAGGAACCATACCGTGAGCAAGATTGTAAGCAATTTGTTTTTGCCGTCTGCGCTCTGTTTCATCAATGGTGCGTTGCATGGAGCCGGTAATTTTATCGGCATACATAATTACTCTTCCATTCAGGTTACGTGCAGCACGCCCTGCTGTTTGTGTTAAGGCACGGTCGGAACGGAGGAAACCCTCTTTGTCTGCGTCAAGTATGGCAACCAGTGATACTTCAGGTAAGTCCAAGCCTTCACGCAAAAGATTGATACCGATCAGCACATCAAAAACACCAAGCCGTAGGTCCTGCATGATCTGAACACGTTCAAGTGTTTCCACATCAGAATGGATATATCGGCAGCGGATACCGATGTTCAGCATATATTTTTGTAATTCTTCCGACATCCGTTTGGTAAGAGTAGTTACCAGGATACGTTCATCACGCTTAGTTACTTTATCAATTTCTTCAAGCAGGTCATCAATTTGATTCACGCTTGGGCGAACCTCAATAATAGGATCTAAAAGGCCTGTAGGACGAATAACCTGTTCTGCAATAATTCCTTCTGAACGTTCCAACTCAAATTCTGCTGGTGTGGCACTTACATAGATGATCTGATTGATGACGGATTCGAACTCCTCAAACTTCAAAGGACGATTGTCCATCGCAGCCGGTAAACGAAAGCCATAATCAACAAGATTGATCTTTCTTGCACGGTCGCCACCATACATAGCACGTATTTGCGGAAGGGTAACGTGACTTTCATCCACCACCATTAAAAAATCATCCGGAAAATAATCCAGTAAACAAAAGGGCCTTGAACCGGGCAAACGGTTATCAAAATAACGGGAATAATTTTCAATTCCTGAGCAATATCCTAATTCACGCATCATCTCTAAGTCGTATGTAACACGGTCTTCAAGACGTTTTGCTTCAAGGTGTTTACCAATTTCTTTAAAATAATCTACCTGCTTTACCATATCCTCCTGAATTTGATAGATGGCACTTTTCATCGAATCCGGACTGGTTACAAATATATTTGCAGGATATATAATTACATTCTCAAGCTTCTCAATGCTTTTCCCCGTAAGGGTCTCAAAGAATTCGATCTCTTCAATTTCATCACCCCAAAAAGCAACACGTAAGGAGTAATCTGCGTATGCGAGGTTGATATCCACTGTATCACCCTTTACCCGGAAATTACCGCGTAAAAAATCTCCTGTGGTACGTGAATAAAGACTTCCAACCAATAGATGCAAAAATTTATTACGACTGATAACTTCACCTTTCTTGATCTTGATCACATTACTTTTAAATTCAATAGGGTTTCCAATACCATAAATGCAGGAAACGGATGATACGACAATAACATCCCGTCTGCCCGAAAGCAAAGCAGAAGTGGTGCTTAAACGCAACTTTTCTATTTCATCATTGATAGCTAAGTCTTTTTCGATATAGGTGTTTGAACTTGGAATAAATGCTTCAGGCTGATAATAATCGTAATAGCTTACAAAATATTCTACAGCGTTTTTTGGAAAGAATTGTTTGAATTCCCCGTACAACTGCGCTGCAAGTGTTTTATTATGACTTAAAATTAAGGTAGGTTTTTGTGTTTGCTCAATTACATTGGCGATCGTAAATGTTTTTCCCGAACCGGTCACACCCAATAATGTTTGAGCAGGTAAATTATTTTGAACTCCATTAACCAACTGCTTGATAGCCGAAGGCTGATCACCGGTAGGTTCAAAAGCGGATGTTATTTTAAAATCCATGGTAAGCGAAGTTAATAAATAGATTTGAGATATTAGATGTGAGACTTGAGATTTGCTTTGTTTTGAAGAGAAAAAAATATACCACTGCAATCACTTTTCATAACACATTATCTCAAGTCTCATGACTCAAATTTCGTATCTAAATTATATTCCAGATCCTCCAGGCTTCTTCTGCCTGCTGATGAAGCATAGATAAGCCATTTACCGTGGAGGCGCCTTGTGATCTTCCGCGTTTTAAAAATTCAGTTTCGGCAGGATTATAAACCAGATCGTATAATAGATGTGACGAAGTAATAAATTGATAGGGTAGGTTGGGAAGTCCGTTTATATGAGGAAACATTCCAACAGGTGTTGTATTCACGATCAACTTAAGCGCATTTATCATATTTTCATTCAACTCTTCATACAAAAAGATCTTGTTGTTTAAGTCTTGATTCTTGCCTCTTAATTCTTGCTCTTTACTTCTGCTTACAAAAAAACATTCAATTCCAATTTCTTTTAGAACATATGCAACAGCCTTCGATGCACCTCCTGTGCCAAGTATCAAAGCACGTTCGTGTTGTATTTCCAAAAATGGTTTTATGCTTTGCCTGAATCCAAATACATCGGTGTTATAACCAACAAGCCTTGGTGCTTTAACCCCGTCCCTCAATATCTTAATACAATTAACTGCACCTACTGCTTTAGCTGTTTCATCTAATTCATCTAAATATGGAATGACGCTTTCTTTGTAGGGAATAGTTACGTTTAATCCGCATAGTGTGGGATTATCTGCAATTAATTGTGGCAATTGATTAATGTTATCAATGGGATAGAGATTGTATTCACAATCACTATTGTTTTCTTTTAGAAATTTTTCGCTAAAATATTTTTTTGAAAAAGAGTGGGAGAGGGGGGAACCGATAAGTCCGTATAATTTTGACATTTTATTTGTAATAGGGGATGTTAAAAAATTGTTTTTTAAACCACAATTCAAAAGCCGGGTCTAAAAATTCATAAACTCCATTAAGTTCGTGAATTAGATCATTGTTTATTAATATTTCTTTATTCTTGCTCACATTTCTTGGCGTTCCTAAAAGGTATTGTTGCATTACAGCTACGCTTGTAAACTTTGTTTCTTCTTTTGAAACTGCTTTTAAAAGGTTTAATTGCGTGACACTGATGCTTTCAATTTCTTTTTGATAAAGAGGACTGTTTGCCTGAACAAGTTCTTTTAAAGCAGAATAAACCTCCGCTTCAGTAGCTTTTTTAGCAGTTATATTCCATGTATAATGAGCCAACTGCTGAACATACCATGAATGGTTCTTCATCAGCTCCGGAATTTTTTTAGCTACAGATTCAGGAATTTCTTTCCCTGTATTTTCAAAACTTTTACATATAAATTTCACCCATTTCGACAATTCTATTTTAGGAAGAAGCATAATATCTCCGAAACGATAAAACGGTTTGTCTGAACTGTTAAATATTTCGTTCATCATGTGCCGCTTGCTTCCATATAGGCAGTAGGTCACATTTCGTTGGCGTTGCCAACAGGCGCGCATTTTTTTTTCGAAATTCAGATAATCTGAAAAAGAGGATATGTTTTGAAATTCATCGAGGCAGATAATAAATTTAACACCTTTTTTTGTTGCGAGTAACTCGGGGAGATCTAGAATTTCATCACTATGTTTTTTTAATTCTTTCCAATCAAAACTTACTTTAAAATCAGTTTTTTCAAATCCCACGCTGAATTTAGGAACAAGCCTTTTGAAAAATTCTTTCCCCACCTCAACCCAGTCCTGCCATTTGGATGAAGAAGCTTTAATAACTTCTCTTGCAAAAAGTTCTAAAAATTCTTCTTCGTTGCTAACAGAAAAAAGATCAATAGTAATGGTTCTTATGTTCTTTTCTTTTTTTCTAATATCATGAATAACCTTCTCCACCAGGGAAGATTTCCCCCACCTTCGGGGTGAAATGATAGTGGTATTAATCCCGTTGATTAAATTATTGTAAAGCTTTTCTGCTTCTTTTTCCCGGTTGGTGAAGGAATCAATGCTTACAATGGTCCCGTAAACAAATGGTGAGTGTTTCATTTTTTATACTTAATAGTATTATACTAAATGGTATTATACTCAAAGGTATAAAATGTTTTTATTTTATGAACCAATAAAAATTATTTTTTTGTACTTCTTTTCGCTTTTATAACCTCAATTATAATTGGAAGTATAGAAATAAAAATAATAGCTAAAGCTACCTTTTCAATATTATTCCGGATCCAGGGGATCTCACCTAAAAAATAACCTGCAAGCGTTAAACTGAAGATCCATAAAACACCACCAAGGACGTCAAATGAAAGAAATTTTTTGTAATTCATTTCAGCAACACCGGCAACAAAAGGAGCAAATGTTCTTACTATTGGAACAAAACGGGCCATAATAATGGTTTTTGGTCCGTATTTTTCATAAAATGTATGAGTTTTAGTTAAATATTCTTGTTTTACAAGGTTTTTGCCTCTGAACTTTATTTGCAGCATTTTGAGCCCAATTTTTCGACCTACCCAATAGTTTACGTTATCGCCTACAATGGCAGCAATAAGCAGTAATACGAGCAAATAACCTAAATTCAAAAAAGGTTCACCGGTAACGCTATTGATTTGATTTGCAAATAAACCGGCAGTGAACAAAAGAGAATCACCGGGAAGAAAAGGCATTAATACCAAGCCTGTTTCTATAAAAATTACAAGAAATAAAATAGTATAAACTGCATTGTTATAATTTTGGAAAAGCCACTCAAAATCAAGATGTATAATGTGTTTGAAAAGTTCTATCATATAAAAAGGTAGGAATTGGAATTTAAGATTAGAAAATAAGGATTTAGATCTTTAGATTTAATATTTAGTTAAAGTGGTATCCACATCATTTGCCCAGGCAATAATACCGCCTTTTAAATTGTAAACATTGGTGTACCCTTCTTTTTCCAAGGCCTGGCAAATTGCACCCGAACGAGCTCCGCTGCGACAATGAATGATCACTTGTTTTGTTTTGGAAATTTTATCCAGGTTGTCCATTACATTACCCATAGGAATATGCTCACCACCCATTTCACAGATCTCTACTTCATGAATTTCACGAACATCGATCAATTGAAAATCTGCACTGTTGTCTTTTAATGTTTTAAGTTCTGATACTGTTAATTCTTTCATGGGTTACGAATAAACGAATGGTTACTAATTTACAAAACTATTTGTACTATTTATGGTTACTGATAAATTTAAGGCTTACTAACTTACGGTTACAAATAAACGAATCTTTACGGATTTACGAAACAGGGTAAGGTTAAAATAAGCAGTTTCGCAAATTCGTTTTTTATTCGTTATTTGTAACCATTAATTCCTTTGGTAAATGGCTGAAAAAGGTATCACCACGTAATCCCAGACGAAGGGTTTCCAATGGTATTACATCATCATAAGAAATATTACCCAAATTTACATTGGGGCCAAGAAGCTTCATGAACCAAACCTGCTGAGGTTTAAGTGGTGCTTCCCATAAAATACTTTCTTTGTTTACTTTTGCTAAAATTTTATTGATCAACAAAGTGTGCGCTGTACCATTGGCACGATAAATCCCCACAGTGCCACTTTCGCGGGCTTCAGCAATTACTTTCCAGGAGCCGGCTTCCAGTTCCTTATTCATCATGGATGTCCACTTAGCGGGATGAATAATAATACCGGCTTCTTTTGAACCTACTTCGGATAGTACAGTAAAATTTTTTGCAAGCGTATGGATATACTCACATTTTTTATCATGTGGCATTTCTATGGAACCATCAGAAACCTCGGCACAATTCAGCTTTAGCTTATCCAGTAATTTCATATAATCGGCAAACATACCGCGAACAATAAAAGCTTCAAAAAGCGTTCCGCCTAAATACACTTTCATTCCTGCCTCTTTGTAAAGAGCTATTTTTTGTTCAATGTTATTGGTAAGATACGATGTTCCGAAACCAAGCTTAACGATGTCGGTCAATGAACTGCTGGCGGATAAAAAATCTTCAACCTGGCGAACGCTTAGTCCTTTATCCATCATCATGGTAAGGCCGTTATTACGTGGTTTTGCCGGGCGATCCGGTAAAAAAGGAAGTGTAAAATTTAAACTCATATTTTTATTTTAGTGTTTCACTTCTCCGCTTGGGAGAAATCATTTTTTATAAGATTCTATTAGATCAGTGATACTTGTATTTTCTTTTAGCTGTGGTAAATAGTCAAACAATTCATTATGTATTTCGTAGTTAAGTTTTAAAGCATTACGCAAAAAACTTAGTGCTTCCTGCTTTTGTCCGATGCTCATTAAACAAGCGGAAATACGGTATTGTAATTCTGCATTTTGCGGATGATGTTTTATACCTTCCGCTAATATTTCCAATGAACCATTTTTGTTTTCCTGTTCAAAAAGTAAATTGGCATAATCCAGCCAAATTTCAGAATTTTCGGGATCCAGTTCAATTACTTTTTTGAAAGAGTTTTCGGCATCTTCATAAAATTGCATTTTTTGTTGAAGCTCACCGTAAATATACCAGTATTCGGCATTTTCTTTTTCCAGTTCAACTGCTTTTTTTACATAATGGATACCTTCACTGGTGCGGTCCTGAGCATCAAGTACAATCCCTATACCGAGCCACGCATCAGCTAATTGAGCATTAAGTGCAATTGCTTTATTATAAAAAACCAACGCATGTTCAAAATCCTCTTTCTTTTCGTAACATTCACCGATGTAATAATAGGTAATTGCTTCGGGTTCTTCTACTTTTAATGTTTCTTTATATACTTCAATGGCTTTATCAAAAAGATTCAAATTCGCCAATGAATTTGCTTTGTTGAAATAAGCGGAAGAAAATTTTTCATTAATAGCTATTGCGTAATCGTAAGCGTCAATAGCTTTTTCAAACATTTCTAATCTATTGTATGCCACACCTAAATTAAACCAGGCAGTAGCAGTATAGGGGTGTTTATCAACAAATTCGGTATAATATTTTACACTCTCCTCCGATTGTCCGTTTAGTTCATAACAAAAGGCCAGTTCATATAAGGCCGCTTCATTTTCCGGGTTCTCAGCAATTGCTTTTTTTAGATAAAAAATAGCATCATCAAACTTAGCTGTATTCTCAAACTCGAACGCCATTGCGAGGTATATTTCGTCAACGTCCTCGGCATTTTCTACAGCTTTTTTATAATTTTCAATAGCCTGATCACTAAGTCCCATTTGACTGTAAATAGAGCCTTTGGTCATATATAATTCAGTATTGGATGGCTCCATACTTTCTACGTATGATAAAATCTCCAAAGCTTTTTGACTTTGGTTGGTAGCGGCATAAATTTGAGCTTTTCGTAAAAAGAAAACGGTAGAGAACGGGTATTGACCTATCGCAAGATCAATAGCTTGCAAGGCTTTTTTGGAGTTGTTTTTTTCGAAGTAATAATCAATTATTTCTTCAAACTCTTCAGCATCAAAAAAGTATTGTTTTCCGTTATTAAGCATTTCTTCAAAGCGGTCAACTAATATAAGTTGTTCGCCCCCTTTTTTTTCATTATCTCCAAATTCTTCGCTGTCCATCTCTCTGTCTTTTTATAGGTTCAAAAACCATCCTAATTTCCCCTTCGGGAATGAACTCTCCTCACATAGCCATCTGCTTATCTAATACGTTTGTCCCTCCCTCCTCATGAAGAGTTGGGTTGGATTATGTACTTGTCAAAGATAATAAAAAAATGAGTCGAATAACGATTTTTCTTAACATAAAAAGAGGAATTGTTGAGAACTAATTATTTTAAATAATGCTATAATAGTATACCTTTGTATCTCAAAAAAATCACGAATAAAAGGTCTTGTACTCACGAATATTGGAAATTTCTAAATTTTAATATTACAAGTTATTGAACGGGTTGATTTTTAGGGTCTTGCATTATTATTCCGACAGCCAGCGTATTTTTTGTCCTAAACCTTTAGTTTTTGTAAATTCGTTTTTATTGAGCATTGGTATAAATTTTTAGTGTTTTAACAGAAAGATAGAAAAAGAAATGACGTTAATCAAATCAATATCAGGTATCAGAGGAACCATTGGAGGGAAACCCGGTGAAGGTTTTAGCCCTTTGGATATCGTTAAATATACTGCTGCTTATGCAGCATGGATCGCAAAAAACTCAAAAAACACCCGAATAAAAATTGTTGTTGGTCGTGATGCCCGTATTTCGGGTGAAATGGTAAACAATTTGGTTTTAGGTACGTTGCAAGGTATGGGTGTAGATGTTGTTGATATTGGTTTGTCAACTACCCCAACTGTTGAAATAGCTGTTCCTGAAGAAAAAGCAGATGGTGGTATTATTCTTACAGCAAGCCACAACCCGAAACAATGGAATGCCTTGAAACTATTGAATGAAAAAGGTGAATTCATCAACGAAAAAGATGGTGCTGAAGTTCTGGAAATAGCGGAGAAGGGAAACTACACGTTTGCAGAGGTTAATTCCTTGGGTAAAGTAACTAAGAACGATACTTATTTTAAGAAACACATTGATAAAATTCTGGCACTTTCTCTTGTAGATATTGCTGCCATAAAAGCTGCCAAATTTAAAGTGGTGATCGATTGTGTAAACTCTACAGGTGGCATTGTTGTTCCCCTTTTACTGAATGCATTGGGTGTTGAAAATGTTATTAAACTGTATTGTGATCCAACTGGAGAATTTCCTCATAATCCGGAGCCCCTGCCCGAAAATTTAAGAGATATTTCTAAGCTTGTAAAAAAGGAAAATGCACATTTAGGAATTGTTGTTGACCCGGATGTTGACCGTTTGGCTTTTGTTTGTGAAGATGGTGAAATGTTCGGTGAAGAATTTACATTGGTTGCTTGCGCTGATTACGTTTTAAACAAACGCTCACCTTCTGATAAAGCATCAAATAAGAAAGGAAATACTGTTTCTAACCTGTCATCAACACGTGCTTTGCGTGATATTACCGAAAAGCATGGTGGCAATTACAGTGCTTCTGCTGTGGGAGAAGTAAATGTAGTTACCATGATGAAGGAAACCAAAGCTGTAATAGGTGGTGAAGGCAATGGTGGCGTTATTTTACCCGAATTACATTATGGCCGTGATGCATTGGTTGGTATTGCTTTGTTTTTATCGCATTTAGCGAAATACGGGAAAACCTCCTCTATGTTGCGTTCTACCTACCCTGATTACCAGATTTCAAAAAATAAAATTGAGCTTACTCCTGAAATTGATATCGACAGTATTTTAGAAGGTATCCAGGAAAAATATAAGAAACAACCTATCAATGCAATTGATGGAATAAAAATTGAATTTGGCCAAGACTGGGTACATTTACGTAAATCCAATACCGAACCGATCATTCGTATATACTCCGAAAGCGGGTTAAGAACTACTGCCGATAATCTTTCTAAAAAGATAATGTCAGATATTCGTGAATTTATAAAACAGCAGCAGATTGCTGTATAAGGTTTTAGGTACGGATAACGAATTTTTACGAATTTACGAATCTGCATTTTTTAAAATAATAAACACAGATTCGTAAATTCGTTTTTTATTCGTTATCCGTACCAAATCTATCTTGTATTGAAAACAAAAAAAAGTTTATGAAAATCTATTTCGACAACGCAGCTACAACACCATTAGATAAAGAAGTTTTGAACGAAATGCTGCCATACATGACAGAACATTTCGGCAATCCTTCGTCCATTCATTCTTATGGCAGGAAAACAAGGGCAGCTATAGAAGGTGCCCGTAAAATGGTTGCTAAATCATTGAATGTTTCACCATCCGAGATTTTCTTTACTTCTGGTGGCACCGAAGCTGATAATATGGCTATCCGTTGCAGTATACACGATTTGGGTATTAAACATGCCATTACAAGCCGGATTGAACACCATGCGGTGTTGCATACCTTAGAAGAATTAGAAAAAGAAGGAGTTATTAAATTAAGTTTTGTTAACTTAACTTCTATAGGACATGTTGATCTGGTACACCTCGAGCAATTATTAAAAGATAATAGTAGAACGCTGGTATCCTTAATGCATGCCAACAATGAGATTGGAAACCTTTTGCCTTTAAAAGAGGTTGGCGAAATTTGTTCAACATACAATGCTATTTTTCATTCAGATACCGTTCAGACGATGGGACATTATGAAATGGATCTGCAAAAAATAAAAATTCATTTTGTTACCTGTGCCGCACATAAATTTCATGGTCCTAAAGGGGTTGGTTTTTTATACGTTAGCAGCGCTATTAAAATCAATCCAATGATCTATGGAGGAGGGCAGGAGCGTAATATGCGTGGTGGTACCGAAAATCTGTATGGTATTATAGGTTTAGCAAAAGCATTGGAAATTGCTTTGCGCGATATGGATGATCATCAAAAGCACATTACCGGAATTAAAAACTATATGGTGGAGAAGTTAAAAGCTGAAATCCCTGTAATAGAATTTAATGGTGCCTGCCAGGATAATTGTTTGTACACCGTATTAAATGTACGTTTCCCTCATACCGAAAACGCAGAAATGTTATTGTTTAATTTAGATATAGCCGGTATTGCCGCATCCGGTGGCAGTGCCTGTACTTCGGGCAGTGATATCGGTTCACATGTACTTCGCGGGATCGGTTGCGATGTTACAAGGCCTTCGGTACGTTTCTCGTTCAGTAAATACAATACCAAAGAAGAAGTTGATTATACAGTAAGCAAATTAAAGGAATTGTTTAGTGTTAATGTTTCTGTAACGGGTTAGTTATTGTATTTAAAATCGATATCCAACTATTACATTTGCTTTAAAATGTGGGTTAATGGATTCTCCTGAATAGATTTTTTCATCCTTTTTGATCCCAAAACCAAAGTCGGCTGAAATACAAAAATGACGTGTTGGTTGAAAGAGTACCCCGTTTTTTATTCCCCCTGCATAATGCTGTCCATCGGATTTTTCAAGGTAGACTGGTTGAAAATCATAACCATACAAATAGTAATTATCACTATATCTGAACATTCCATATTCAAAATAGGGTGCAGCATAATACCTTAGCTTACCCTGCCCTGTTGGAAAATAAATGAAATCAATCCCTGTGCTAAAAATCTTTCCATAAGGGTAACCTCCTTGATAATAATTGATGTTATTGTTCAAGCCCACAGAAAAAGGCACTCGTAACGCAAACATCCCCTTTTTTCCGAAAGTCCTTTCGAATGTCATCCCTATTGAAGTGGTTGCAAATTCAGCAATATCAAGTCCTATAAAATTTCTACAAAAGTTTAGGGATAAGGAATCAAACTTAGGTTGCGAGGATTTATTTTCTGAAGAAAATAGTTGGTGAGAACCATTTTGATAGGTTATCAGAACTAGGTCAGATTTGTTGATGACATAGTTTGGCCCATCAGGGTTGGTAGCCAGCTTATATTTTATTTCTGAAGTGCCTACCTCTAAAACCTTGCCTTCAAGTTTGGTGTTATCTCTTTTATAGATTACATCCTGCGAATAACAGTATACTGTAAATAATAAACTGCAAACTAAAAAAATATTTTTTTTCATGGGATTTAATTTTTTTCAGGAAAACGAAGGTTTTAAGAAAATATTGCATGGTTAATATTTTTTTAGCCAGCATATAAAATTCAGCATGAGCACCCAACAATTTAATGAATCGTTATCGATTAGTAGAAAAAGAAAAAGGGAGCTCGTTAGCTCCCTTTTTCTCTAAATTTTGTTTTAAAACCTATTCAACAATTATTTTCTTATGATACAATTTGCTACCCGCACTTACCTGCACCATATATACACCTTTAGAAACATTGCCAAGGAAAACTTCTTTATTAAATTTCCCCGTTACGTTTTCTGATTTTGATGAATAAACTATTTCGCCAAGCACATTGAAAATATTTATTTGTAGTTTTTCAGTCGTAAAATGATCAATGCTAATGGTGAAACTGCCTGTATTAGGGTTAGGAGAAATGTTAAGATCGGATGCTTCTATATTTTCTACAATTCCAGTAGGAAGATCAAGGCAGTTAATGTGAAATGTATGTACACTAGCAGTCTCTTCATCATCAACCAGGATATAATAAGTAACTCCGGCTGTCCATGGAATTACACCATACTGGCCTATTGCATTGGTATCTTCAATACATATCCATCCTGTGGAAGCACAGTTTGAAGCTTGCCATAAATAATCAACATAACCACTTGCAGCAGTAATTTGGATAGCATAAGTACCGGTGATAGGAGCAACAAAGCTGTAAATTTTTTCTGTTCCAGGAGTTGGATACCCACAAGTACCGGCATTCCAGGTTCCTGCTCCTCCTCCGGTAAAGGTTTGTGAAGCAGCTACACCACAAGTGCTGATGGAAGTTACATTGGCACAAGGGCCTGTAATAACCGGACATTTGACGTAAAATGTATGTGTACCTGCAGTGGTGTTCTCATCATCAAGTAAGATGTAATAAGTTGTTCCTGCTGTCCAGGACATTGCACCAAATACTCCAATAAAATTGGTATCAGCAATACAATTCCAGCCTGTTTCAGCACAAGAAGTAGTTTGCCATTGGTAATCAACCCATCCGGAAGCCGCTGTAACCTGGATGCTGTAAATGCCTGTAGTAGGAGCAACAAAACTGTAAATTTTTTCAAGCCCGGGAGTCAGATAGCCGCAAGTACTATTTGTTGATGTATTCCAAGCGCCATTACCTCCGCCTGTATATGATTGAGAATTGCCCACACCACAACCGCTAATTGCTGTAATACTGGCGCATGGTCCAGTTACAGCAGGACAACTTATATAAAATGTATGTGTTCCAACAGTACTGTTTTCATCATCAAGTAAAATGTAATAGGTGGTTCCAGCTGTCCAGGACATGGAGCCATAAGCGCCTGGTGTTGTAATATTGCTGATACATGTCCAGCCTGTAGAACCACATGAATTTGATTTCCATTGATAGTCAACATAACCGGTTGCTGCTGTAACCTGGATACTATAAACACCCGTTGAAGGGGCAACATAACTAAAGATTTTTTCTATTCCCGGAGCCATGAATCCGCAAGAGCTAACCGTACTTGTATTCCATGAACCCGTTCCGCCACCGGTATAGGTTTGAACATTTGATGGCCCACAAGCAGCGATCACAGTGATATTGGCGCAAACAGGATCGGTTGGAGCGCAGGATGTTAAACACGTTGCTCCATTGTATTGTGTTCTGATCTTATTGCCGGGCTGCGTTCCAAAGCCATTGGTTAGTAAAATGCCGGTTCCTCCTAAATGGCAATAACTCATAATAGTACCACCATTTGCAGGGTGGGGCCCGGGTGAACATGCCGGTGCACCTTGAGGCTCCGGTTCGGTTGCGTAGCAGTCATCGATAGCGCCTCCAACCCATCCACACCACTGGGTGTGATTGGAACCTATATTGTGCCCCAACTCATGTGTAACAGCTTCTATGGTCCATGAGTAGTTCGGGTAGGTATCATACGCATTGTCAATATTGGTCATACCATAGGCATAGCTGGGTGTACACAATACATCCAAATAGGCTAATCCTCCGGCACCTAGGTTTCTGGTGGTTAATAAATGTGCGAGATCCCCGGTAAATGAGGTACGATAGGCTTGGAAAGCATTTAGAAGATCGGTTGAGGTAGTATGAGATATGTATGGGTCGGTGGTATTCCATGCATATATCTGAGATATTTCAACACCTATACTTTCATTGGTATACAATGTTTGAATAACGTTAAACATACCGGTTACAAAGTTACCGACATTCGAAACACTGTTTCCATTATCAGTGTACATTTCATAATCACACTCAAAATATATTTTAACGCAATTTGTAAACAATAATTCAGGATTGTCTGTTCCTGTAGCTTTTGCAGTTGCTTCCTTTATTAATTTCTCAGCCTTGCATTCGAAACTTCTTTGGTAAAGCACATCGCTGTCTTTATATAAAATGTAAATATTGTTAAGAGTGTTTGATTTATGTTTCCAAAGTCCTAAAACATAATTTTGGTTGTTCCATGAAAATACAGTCATTATACTATGATCAAATAAACTCCAGGCAGCCAATGATGGCGTGTTTCCGGCAACTGTTCCCTGATAATATAATCCGGGAGTATAGTCCACTTTTTCATTGTTTCCGGTAAGGAGAGAAAAATTGTCGGAAACTACTTTTGCTGTTTTTAGGTAAAATGTTGCATTGCTATTGTCCGATAGAGGTAGATCTAAGATCAACGAAGAAGGCTTTTCTTTATTGATCCTTGCTAATTCAGCAAAGTCAAGTTCCAGGAAAACGGCATCACGGATTTCGTTTTTAACATCAATTTCATTTGAATTACCTAGTATTTTAAAAAGGCTGGTATTTCCGTTTTTTTCTGATGCTTGTTCATCCTGATTTTTTTTTGCAGGACGAGTTTTGGAGCTTTGAGCCCAGATGGTGGTTCCAAGTAATATAAAGGCAACTGACAGAAGTATTTTTGATCTCATATTTGGAGTTTTTTCGGTTCGTATAATTGACTATTAAAAATATTGGATTGTTTAGATTAACAAATATATATTATAATAATTGTTTTTACTAATTAACTAAAGATTTAATTCACATTATTCAGATGCTATCTTAAAACAACTATTTTTTTAGTGTAAGTGGCTTTATTATTGGTTACAACACGAGCCAGATAAATTCCTGATTCGAATTTTTGTACATCAATTTCTAATTTTTGCCAAATGTGTTTGTTTTCAAAAATGACCCTTCCTGACAGGTCGGTAATTTGCAGATCAAAAATTTGTTTCGGTATTTCTATGGTAACCATTTGTAATGCCGGGTTGGGATAAATTTTTAGATCCCTTTCATCAATATTGGCATCGGAAACAGAGGAGGCATTACAAAAAACAAGATTTAATTTTTGCCAGATGGTATCGTTAAAGGCAACAGGAACAGCCCCTCCCGTGCCGGGTGAATTTCCCATTCGGATAAAAATTAAATTTTGGCTTGGAACAATATTTATAAGCTGCCCGTTTTTTCCAACAGCAGCAAACATATCATCGGGTGCTGAAGGATTTAGTGAGCCGGGAAAAACAGTTTGAAGAGTTGGAAGCCGGAAGGAGCTTTTACCATTGAGCCACCATAAATAGCCATAAGAAGGATTAAGAAGTTGAGAGGTATTAACCATTTCGTTAAAATACGCTGTATCACTGAGAATTGCATTGCCGTTCCAAATCCCTTTGTTAAGCATAAGAAGACCAAACCGAGCCATACTTCTGGGCTTACTAAAAAACACATTGTTATATCCGGAAGGAAAATATGATCCCGTAATACCGGTCTGACTTCCAATCTTTTGCGAAAAATATGAATTCAGTGTTTGCCCTGTTGCTGATTGAATTACACCATCCAACAAGGTATAAGGTCCATTATGATAGGCCCATCTAGTGCCGGCATCAGCCAAATATTGTAAACAGGTATCTATGGTGCAGGTATAATCCGGAACTCCATCATCTAATCCACTTGTCATTGTTAGTTGATGCCTGATCGTTATTAGATCTTCTTTAGAAGCAGGGCAGGAGGTCCAGCCGGTATTTAAATAGTCAGAGGTTGTATCATTTATGGAAAGGTGCCCCTCTTGTTGAGCAATGCCAACGGTGAAAGCTGTAAGGGTTTTACCGGCCGATGCCCAATACCAAACACTATCCTGTGTAAATGTTCCGTAATATTTTTCTAATGCAATTTTTCCGTCTTTTAAAATGATAAAAGCTTTCGTATTTCTGCTTCCAAGGTAGTGATCAATGTATCCAATTGATCCTGGCACCAGCCAAGAGAAGCTGGTGAAACGGTAGTCCAGGTGCTTCCTGACAGAGGAGGGAAATAAGTAGTTTGCGATCTTGCGCTAAAAAATGCAAGAAATGCAATTAGTGTAATTATTTTTTTGCCCATATTTCTTGAATTTGCGAGGCTGCAAATTTGAATTGCTCAATGTTAACAGCGTTTGTTCAAAAGTAATTCTTTAAAAAGCTTAATACAAATAAATAATTTGTGATGTTTGTAAAAGTTCAGATCGACAAAAGCAAGTGTGATAACACTTACAAATTTTTTAATAAGTACTTTTACTAAAATGAGAAAACTATTGCATATCCTTTATCAGCCCTATAAATGGCTTTTCTTTTTTCCATTTTTGATCATTAACACTTTGTTCTTTTGTATAATAGCTATTTTGCTTTCCTTTTATAGTCAGAAAGCTGCTGGTTATTGCGGGGTTATCTGGGCAAGATTTAATTCTTTTTTGACGCCAATATCTGTGAAAATTTCAGGAAAAGAGAACATTCAAAAAAACACTTCCTATATTATTGTTCTAAATCACCAGAGCTATTATGACATATTTTTGATTTATGGTTGGTTAGGCATTGATATTAAATGGGTTATGAAACAGGAACTCCGTAAAATTCCCGGATTTGGGATCTGCTGCGAAATGATAGGGCATATATTTATTGACCGATCCAATACCCAGGTTGCCATTGAAAGTATGAATAAAGTAAAACAGAAATTAGTGAATGGCACTTCTGTAGTGATATTTCCGGAAGGTACCCGAAGTAAAACCGGTGAACTTGCTCCTTTTAAGCGTGGTGCATTTAGGTTGGCTTTGGATCTGGGGCTTCCCATCCTTCCAATTACGCTGATCGGTACAAAAGACATCCTTCCTTCTGATTCCATGAACCTTTTACCGGGGAAAGCTCAAATGATCATACATGAACCTATATTTGTTAATAAGTACTCGGAGGAGGAAATAAACACCTTAATTTCGGATGTTAGTAAGGTCATTTCCTCTGCTTTGAAGTAAAATAGGTGCATTAAAGTACCAACCGGTCATTAAATCAGCTGTTTTTTTGAATTTTTAGAGGGCTGGAATTTAAGTTCTTATAGACCAATTGGCTTTTTTTTAAGATAAAAATAAAAAAAAATGCTTGGTTTCAAATATTTTTTATATATTTGCATCATAATAAATAAATAAACATCATGCAAAAAGGTACAGTAAAATTTTTTAATGAAACAAAAGGATTTGGTTTCATCACACCTGAATCAGGTGAAAAAGACATCTTCGTTCACTCTTCAGGTCTTCTTGACGAGATCCGTGAAAACGACAAGGTACAGTTTGAAGTAGAAAGCGGCCCAAAAGGTCTTAACGCTTCTAACGTAAAAGTTATCTAGTCGAAAATATATTTTCGACCGTTAATAAAAAAACATGCTGAGTAGCATGTTTTTTTTGTTTAAAGTAATTGGAGTTTTGAAAAAAGGGAGAATTCACGTTTTTTTGTTGGCGGGTTATTTTTAAAAAACGCGCAAAAAAGCTTTTAAAATAATATTTATAAACTGAAAAAAAATAAAATATGTCAAGAGTAAGCACTTACCTTAATTTTTCCCGAAATACAGAGGAAGCATTTAATTTTTACAAATCGGTGTTTGGTGGTGAATTTAGCGGAAATGGAATTGCCCGTTTGGGAGATATCCCCGCTTCGGAAGGAATGCCCCAGATCGCAGCCGCTGATAAAAATTTAATTATGCATATTGAACTTCCAATTCTTGGAGGGCACATTTTAATGGGAACTGATGCACCGGAATCAATGGGTTTTACTGTGAATTTCGGTAATAATTTATATATCAACCTTGAGCCTGATACCCGGATCGAAACAAAAAAACTTTTTGATGGTTTATCAGCAGGAGGAAAAGTAACAATGGAACTGCAAGAAATGTTCTGGGGAGCATATTATGGAAGCTGTACGGATAAATTTGGAGTACAATGGATGTTTAATTGTGTAGAAAAATCAAAATAAAATTATCATAATGAGTAAAAATAAATCCTTAATAACGGTGCAAGCAATAATTGACGCACCCGTTGAAATGGTTTGGAAAAATTGGACAAGTCCAAGCGATATAATTAAATGGAATACGGCATCGGACGATTGGCATACCACAAAAGCTGAAAATGATCTGAGAATCGGAGGTAAATTCCTTTCAAGAATGGAAGCAAAAGATGGTACTGTAGGCTTTGACTTTGTTGGTGTTTATGACAATGTAAAAACCAATGAACTTATTGAATACACACTTGAGGACGATAGAAAGGTGAAAGTATCTTTTACATCCGAGAACGGAAAAACAAAGGTTATTGAAACATTTGAGGCTGAAAGCGAAAATTCTCTTGAATTGCAATTTGGCGGATGGCAAGCGATTTTGGACAACTTTAAAAAATATACAGAGGCCAGTTTAGTTAATATGCCTTAACTCAATTTAAATTAGGAATTCATGGTAAATTCGTTTTGATCAGGCACTCTTTATATGCAATGTCATCCCGAAACTTTTGTGAGGGATCTTCAAGTGTCATAGCAATATCTTCATAAGTAACAAGATCCCTCACAAAAAGTTCGGGATGACATAACCGCAAGTTAGTTTCAACAGAAACTCTCAATTAGTAAAGTATGCATATAACAAAATATGTAATTAAAATTTAAACCGATTTAAATCCTCCTCTTTTTAGAAATTGTTCCCCTCAAAACAGATCGTACAAAAATTAATTGATACTCATATTAGATGAATCGCAGGGAACTGATCAAAAAAACAATTTTAGCAAGTGTTGCAACCGGTTTGTCATCAAAGCTTTTGGCTCAACCCTTGAGGTTTTCTCCTGTAATTTCCAGAAATGATTTTGGAAAGGATTTTGTGTGGGGAACAGCAACAGCTGCCTATCAGATCGAGGGAGCCTGGAACGAGGAAGGGAAAGGAGAATCCGTATGGGACCACTTTACACATCATAAAAAAAATAGAATTAAAACCCGTGAAAACGGTGATACAGCCTGCGATTTCTATCATCGTTATGAGAGTGACATTGAATTGTTAAGTTCGATGAATGTTCCTGCTTTTCGGTTTTCAATTTCATGGTCTCGAATATTACCATCAGGAACAGGGGCTGTGAATCAAAAAGGAATAGATTTTTATTCCCGATTGATCGATAAATGTCTGAAAGCCGGAGTTGAGCCATGGGTAACACTTTATCACTGGGATATTCCACAAGCCTTGGAGGAAAAAGGAGGTTGGGAAAACCGCGAAGTTTGTAATTGGTTTGCTGAATATGTAGAACTTTGCACCAAACACTTTGGAGACCGTGTGAAAAATTGGATGGTGTTCAATGAGCCAATGGCCTTTACTGCATTGGGTTACATGTTAGGGATCCATGCTCCGGGGAAACGGGGGATGAAGGGCTTTTTAAAAGCTACCCATCATACAGTGCTTTGTCATGGTATTGGAGGTAGAATTATCCGAAAAAATGTTCCGAATGCTCATATCGGTACTACTTTTTCCTGCAGCCCGATTGATGCATGGAAAGAAAAACCTGCAAATATCCGTGCAGCCAAAAGAGAGGATGTATTGATCAATAGATTATTTATTGAACCTGTTTTGGGAATGGGCTATCCCATAAAGGATCTTCCGGCCTTAAAAAAAATTGAGAAATATATATTGCCCGAAGATGTTAAGAATATGGCCTTCGATTTCGACTTTATTGGAGTGCAGAATTATTCGCGTTTTGTGGCCCGTGATCTAGGTATTGTTCCTTTGGTACATGCCGTAAATATTGATCCCAAAAAGTTGGGGCATGACGTTACAGAAATGAATTGGGAGGTTTATCCCGAAGGCATTTATCGGATCCTGAAACAATTTGCTGCTTATTCCAATATCAAGAAATTAATAGTGACAGAAAATGGCGCAGCCTTCCGGGATGAAGTTGCTGAAAATGGTGTGAAAGACCCTAAGCGTCAGAAATTTTTGCAAGATTATTTGGAACAAGTGCTAAAGGCTCAAAAAGAAGGAGTTCCGGTGAAGGGATATTTTGTATGGAGCTTCATGGATAATTTTGAGTGGGCAGAAGGATACAGACCACGTTTCGGATTGGTGCATGTAGATTTTAATACGCAAAAAAGGACTATCAAGGACAGTGGACTGTGGTTTAAGGAGTTTTTAGGGAAATGATATATTGAAAACTAATACTGCTTTCTGTCATCCCGAACTTTTCGTGAGGGATCCTGCTTTTGTTGATGATGTTGCCAATGATAAACAAGATCCCTCTTGGCAAAAAGCCAATCGGGATGACATTACTGATTCTGTAAAGAAGAAAATTTTTCTGATAATCTGCACACTCCGCTCACAATTGTATTGTAACAACTATAAAACCTGTTGAATCGAATACAAAGAGCCGTTAAAATTCATTTCCTGGTCAGCTGTTAAACCAATGAGTTTCATTGCTATTGGTGATGTTGGCGAAACTGCAAAATAAATTTCTGAATCGATCATTAATTTTCCTGCACTAATGGAAATATAAAATTTTTCTTTGTTTGTAATTACTAAACTTCCGAGTGCAACTGTTTGTGATTGTTGGTTGGGGTTTATTCTATCAAGTAATTTTTTTAATTCCAATGTTTCAATTAATTGTTTGGCATTTTTTTCTTGCTCCAGCTGCATCATTGCCCGTCCTGTTTCATGTTTATCTCCTGCACTACTTTTTGTTTCATCGTTACCTGATTCGCTTGCTGCATCAATAGCAGCTTGGATATGGCTCATCCGCTGATTTACATAATCAACACATTTGGAATAGAGTTGTAATTTTAATTGTTGATTCTTGTCCATCAAAAAATTGATTAATTTTAGATTGAGTGTATTGAGAAGAGAGTGCTTTTGTTTTTTATTGAAGAAGGTGATCTGTTTTTATCTTCGCATCGAACTCTATTTATTTTTTAGTTTTTTTTGAAAAACCATAATAAAAACCAAAGCCAAAACTAATATAACGAATAGGACCGGAGTTGTCTTTTCCAAACTGCGCCCACTCATCCAGGCACAATTCATAGGGATCGAAGTTGCGTTTAATTACACTATAGGTGAGGGTAGCTCCAATTCCAAAATTTGCCTCCGTTAAAAAAAACAGATTTACTTCAGGTTCAATATAGGAAGATCTAAAACCGGTTATTAATGGCTTTTCATTCAGCGTTTTACATTTGAAGGAGGAATATTTGGTGTTGTTTTGACCGATTGATACAGCAGCTGACAATAGCATAGTGTTTTTACTGTTTACATAAAAATCGCTACCTATCTTAAAAGCGGCACTATTAATTGCCATATCTGCATTTAGATCTGGTATTTTATTTTCCGTGATCTTTAACAATCCATTTTTAAAAGTTACACCGGCAAACAAACCTTTGTAGAGCATTAAATTAAGCCCTGCGTTAACTTCATAGATCCCAACAAAACTTTTTTTAAAGGATTGATTGCCCATCGGGTGAGGTACTGTAACCGATACTCTTGGGCTGAATAAATAATATTGTTTTTGACGAGGAGGCGATTCCTCAGCGATCTTAGTTTCAAATTGATCAGGTTCATCCTGTGCAAAAAAAGGATGCGAAACTAAAACAAACAATAGAAATAAAAGATAGTTGCAATGCTTTCTCAAACTATAAAAATTTTATTATTTACAAAGATGAAAATTAATTTGAAAATGTACAAATTTGAAAATGTGCTAAAATAATTTTCAGAAAATTAAATTAGCACATTTTTACATTTTAAAATTATTGTTACCCTTCTTTATCAAGATAGGATTGTACTATATCAATTGCATTGTCGATCACATCACTTAAAGCAGTAATAAATGTGCCTGGTTTGGCTAATGAAAGCGCATGTTTTAAAGCATCAACTTCTTTAGGGATATATTCGTAAGATTGTTTTGGATCTATTTCTTTTATACCTTCCACTAAAAGTTTAACAATATCATCGGCTTCTCTTCCACGTAAAAATTTATCCTGACGTATAATAATATGATCGAACATTTGTGCTGAAATTCTTCCTAATTCCCTTATGTCACTGTCTCTTCTATCACCAGTACCAGTAATGATACCTATTTTATCAGGCGAGTCGATTGTAGATAAAAATTCTTTGATACCATTGAAGCCATCCGGATTGTGAGCAAAATCGATCATCACTTTAAAATCTTTAAAAGTGAAAATATTCATTCTTCCCGGAGTTTGCGCGGCCGAAGGAATAAACGTTTCGAGAGATGTACCAATATCTTCGATTTTAAATCCGTAAACATAAGAAGCAAGTGTTGCTGCTAATACGTTATAGACCATAAATGTTACTTTGCCACCAAAGGTTAATGGTATTAAGGTTGCTTTTTCAACTCTGAATTTCCAATCGCCTTTCTTTATTGTGATGTAGCCATTTTCGTAAATAGCAGCAATTCCACCTTTTTTACAATGTTCAACGATCACCGGATTATTTTCATCAACACTAAAATAAGCAACTTTGCAATTTGCGTTCTTACCGATCTTCACGCAGTATTTGTTATCGGCATTAAGCACGGCATAACCGTCACGTTTAACACTTTCAACCACTACTCCTTTTACTTTGGCCATTTCGTCCAAGGTATTGATATCGGATAAGCCCATGTGATCGGCTTGAACATTTGTTACTATCGCAACATCACATTTGCTGAAACCAAGTCCAGCTCTTAAAATGCCACCACGAGCTGTTTCCAGTACAGCAAATTCAACGGTAGGGTCTTTCAAAATAAATTCGGCACTTACAGGGCCGGTGGTATCTCCTTTTGTTAACATGGAGTTTCCAACGTAAATACCATCGGAAGTGGTGAATCCTACTTTAAACCCGTTATTTTTAACAATATGAGAAATTAAACGGGTGGTTGTAGTTTTACCATTGGTTCCTGTAATGGCAATAATAGGTATCCGGCAGGATTTGCCTGTTGGGTAAAGCATATCTATTACAGGAGCCGCCACATTTCTCGGCAAACCTTTGGCAGGAGCTAAGTGCATCCGGAAGCCGGGTGCTGCATTCACTTCTAAAACCACCGCACCGGTAGTTTCCAATGGTTCGTTAAGATTGGTTCCCATAATATCAATACCGCAAATATCCAAACCAATTATTCGTGAAATACGTTCAAAAATAAATATATTGTGTGGATGTACGATATCAGTGATGTCCGTGGAAGTCCCACCAGTACTAAGATTAGCTGTTCCTTTCAAATAACATAATTCCTTTTTAGCAAGAACAGTTTCAACGGTGTAATTTTTTTTACTCAATTGTTCTATCGTTTCTCTATCAATGCTAATTTCGGTCAGTACATTTTCGTGTCCGTATCCTCTGCGCGGATCTTTATTTTCGGTGTCAATTAATTGTTGGATCGTTGAAACTCCATCGCCAATCACATGAGCCGGTTCACGCAAAGCCGCGGCAATAAATTTGTTATTTATCACCAATATTCTAAAATCAAAACCGGTAATAAATTTTTCTACAATTATTTTGCGGGAATATTTTTTAGCATGTTCATAGGCTGCATGTGCTTCTTCTATCGTTTTTACGTTGATTGATGCGCCTTTGCCATGATTTCCATCAAGAGGTTTAAATACCAGTGGGAAGCCAATTTTCTTAACTGCATCCACTACATCTTCTGCATAAGCAATGCAAACTCCTTTCGCTACTGGTATTGCAGCATCACTAAGCATACGTTTTGTTTCATCTTTATTACTGGCTATATCAACAGCGATTGAGCTGGTGTGATCTGTCATCGTAGCACGAAAACGCACTTGATTTTTTCCATACCCCAACTGTATTAAAGATGCACTGTTTATACGGATAAATGGAATATCGCGGGCCACAGCTTCGTCAACAATCGAACCTGTGCTTGGCCCCAAACGATCTTGTTCTCTTATTTCACGCATGGTGCGGATATCGTGCTCCAGGTCGTAAGCTTCACCTTTAATTAGAGCTTCGGCAATTTTTACTGATGCTTTCGCGGCATATACGCCTACTTTTTCTTCCATATAAGAAAAAACAACGTTGTAAACACCCGGATTGCCGGTACTCCTGGTTCTTCCAAAACCACATTCCATTCCTGCTAAAGATTGTATTTCGAGTGTAATATGTTCAATAACGTGGCCCATCCAGGTACCTTCTTTTACTCTTGAAAAGAAACCTCCTTTGCAACCTTCCGAGCAACGGTGCTCTATCATGCTTGGGATCATGGTTTCAATTCGTTCACAAAAACCATCTATTTTATTTGTTGGGAAATTCTCTAAATCTTCGAGATCAAGCTTCATCACAATCAGC
Source organism: Bacteroidota bacterium (assembly GCA_040388745.1). Taxonomy (GTDB): domain Bacteria; phylum Bacteroidota; class Bacteroidia; order 2-12-FULL-35-15; family 2-12-FULL-35-15; genus 2-12-FULL-35-15. Next base: position 51,929 of record JAZKBF010000010.1, read on the forward strand.
TTGCTTCTTCGTATGGACCAATAATTGGGCCCCCTCATCACTTTTATTTCAATTATTTTCATTATATTTTATAATTTTTTATCAATATAGTTATTATTTTTATACAATTAGAATTTGTTCAAAACATTATTATAAAGAAAAAAAATACAATTATATAATTGTTATGATTAAGTTAAATTTACAGCCGAAAACAATTGGGCAATTTAGCAGTAAGCAATTGAAAACAAAGATTCGTAAATTCGTTTTAAATTAGTAATTCGTAGTATAAGATGGAAGCTCCAAAAGGGAAATTAATATCTATAGGTGGAAGTGAAGACAAAGGCACAGGAATGGATCCATCTTTTATTCAAAAGGAACAATTAGTTTTTTTTGAATTCGGTATTTTGAAAAGAATATTATCTGAAATGAAAGGTGTTGATTCTGTTATAGAAGTTATAACTACTGCATCTCAAATACCTGAAGAGGTAGGTGAAAATTACGTTCAGTCATTTGGAAAATTAGGCTGTAAAAATGTAGGGGTGATGCACATTAAAAACCGTGAAGATGCCCTGAATCCAGAATATATTGAACGTGTTAAAAAAGCTGATGGCGTAATGTTTACCGGTGGAAATCAGTTACGTTTAAGTATGATCTTTGGTGGTACCGAAATTTTGGAACTTATCACTGATCGTTATCAAAACGAAAATTTTGTTATTGCAGGAACAAGTGCCGGGGCAATGGGAATGAGCAATACAATGATCTACCATGGTAGCAGTATGCATGCTCTGTTAAAAGGAGAAGTTAAAATTACTACAGGTCTCGCTTTTATTAAAGATGTAATTATAGATTCGCATTTTGTTACCCGTGGTCGTTTTGGACGTTTGTCGCAGGCTGTGGCAAGTAATCCGGGCTGTATAGGAATTGGTTTAGGTGAGGATACGGGGGTAGTAATTAAAGAAGGAAACAAAATGGAAGCTATTGGTTCCGGTCTGATCCTTATTTTTGATGGACACAATATCCGCCATTCAAATATAGCCGATCTAAAAGATGGCTCTCCTATATCTATTGAAAATTTGATAGTACACGTGATGGCAAAAGGAAATTTTTATTATTTGAAAGAAAGAAAATTCTTTGCCGGAGTGAAAGAAACGGAAGTGAAATAAAAGAGTTTTTCGTTGATGCAACTATTTTTGAGGTTTCATGTTTCATGCATAGTTTACACTGTGAAACCTGAAACCTTTAGAGAAACCTACAAATTATAATAAGCTCTTAAACCTATTGCATTCTGCAACTTTAATCTTGGATTTATTCCAATATTTACCCTTTCATAGGTTGGACTATACAATAACTGTAATGTAAATTTTGGATTTATTGTTAAATTAGTTCCAAACCCAGCGAATACTCCCAGCCCCGTACCAATTGGTTTTTTTACAAGTAAAGCTGAGGAATAAGCAACACTGTTATAATAGGTAGTGAGGTCAATTTTAAGAGTATTGATCAAAATTTCATTCTTGTCAAATTTAGTGACAGTAACATGCAAGCCTCCTTCAACAAAAAAATTAACTTTTTCGTTATCACCCAGTATTCGCTGATAACCAAATTGGAACATCATACGTTGTTCTACACCTTTTATAGCAAAGGTTTTGATACGATCGTTAATTTGTGATGAACCACTCTGCTGTGGTGTTATAATGGTGAAATTCCCACCGATATTTAACTTTGCAAGATTAACATTTAATAAGATCGCATTTTTTACATCTACCGAATAGATACAATTTAATCCTACTGAAAAAGAAGGGGTATACCTCATATTGAGGGGCATATCACTTGCGTTAAAGGTCCAGGTATGATAATCGAGGTTGAGTTCCTGGGCAATTAGGTCGGGTGCGCCTTGGAAACCATAACCACCATATTCCATGTTGATCTTTTGGTTCATCAGGCTATTTTCCCAATTATTTTTGTTCCCGTCAATATCGAAACCATAGCCATCATAAATACTGGAGGTATATTGATTGGCAAAATAGGATCCTACATATAAACCAAGTCGCAGACCTTTTTTAGGAGTGATCTCTTGAAAAGTCTCATTGCTATTATCCTCGGTCTCTTGTGAAACACCATTAATGCTCCATGTAAGGGATAATACAAGAATTGTAATATTAAAAATTTTGGATAGATTCATCATAACGAAGTTACGAATTTTTTTTGCAATGATTTCCAATCGCAATAAACTTATTGTATGACTTTTTATGGGGAGAGCATTTGTAATTATTTTACAAAAAATTAGTGGAATTACTTTTTTGTAAATCCGCCTCTTGTCATATCTCCCCATGTTTTGATTCCTTTAATTTTTTCCCAATTCCCTTTTAATGCACAGTAGACCAAAAATGGATGATAATAAAACGGTTCAATGATGGCGACCAGTAACAACTGAAAATAATGTTTTATCTTAGGATATTGATGAAAAGTGTATTCTTCAATAAGAAGTGCCAGTGTAGAAACCATTATAGCAAATGAATAAACAAACAACAGAAGAAGACAGAAAAATTTTAAATTGATCAAACCAAAAGCAAAAAATAAAAGTGTAATTATTAAACCGAAAAATTCTATTAATGGAGCAAAATATTCGAAAATTAACCAGTACGGGAAAGAAAGCAGACCTAATAGCTTATACTTAGGATTCAGGAACATGATGCGATGTTTCCATAACGACTCCATTGTTCCTCTTGTCCAACGACTGCGCTGCCTTCCCAAAATAGAAAAATTATCAGGAGCTTCAGTCCAGCATAATGGATCCGGAATGTAGGATACAATGTACTTTTGATTTGTTTCAATCATATATCTACGCATTCTCATAACCAGTTCCATATCTTCTCCAACAGTATTGTGATCGTATCCTCCGGCTTCAATTACAATTTGTTTATCAAACATTCCAAAAGCTCCACTTATCAATAATAAACCATCTAGCTTGGCCCAAGCCATCCGTCCTAATAGAAACGCTCTTAAATATTCAATAACCTGGATCCTTGGGATAAAAGCTTCAGGTACATTAACTTCCAATAATCTCCCATTTGCTATTTTACATGAATTGGCAATTCGAATAACTCCTCCAGTGGCAATTACCTTTCCGTTAAAATTTTCCATGAAAGGTTTAGCCATTTTTAAAAGTGCATCTTTTTCAATGATACAATCAACATCAATACAAACAATATAAGGTTTGGAGGAAATATTTATTCCCACATTTAATGCATCGGATTTTCCGCCATTGATCTTATCTACAATAATGAGTTTTTTAAAAGCCGGATTTTTAGATCTGTAAATGCCTTTTATTTCTTTCGTTTTTAAATGAGGTTGGAATTGAAAATCAGGATCTATTTCTAAATGATATGTTTTTATCATTATTTTCATAGAATTATCCTTACTTCCGTCATTAACAATAATTACCTCATAGTTACTATAGTTCAATGATAAAAGAGATTGGATATTTTCCTCTATTGTTTTCCCTTCATTATATGCAGGCGCAATTAAAGAGAGCGATGGGGAGTTTTCCGATGATAAAAGGACATTGTAATTAATGAATTCATTATTCCTTAAATACTCCCTTAAAGAGCTTATTGAAATTAATCCTAAGATCAGGTAGGATGACATAATGAATATGGCAAATATCAGCATGGAAATATTAAATATTTCCACTACCTGTTTTATTATTTCTTCAAAACTCATTTAGAATATAATTCCATACCTTTGTTATTCATACTACACAATTCCCTTTAACATGGCTTCTCAAAGGTCAGAAATATTTCTGATATTACTGATACTATTATTTTTTTCTCTCGCCTTGTTTTTTTTAATACTCCTTATCATCAGTCGTGTAAAAAAAAATATTGCTTTAAAGAAAAAAAAACTTTTTGAACCTATTGCTGAAAGGCTCGTATTTAGTATCGTTTTTGAAAATAGATCGTTTAAGGATCTGCAAAATGACAAAGCATTTACCGACAATATTCAAAATAAATTTTTCAGGCTTCTATTACTTGATTCTGTAATTAAACTTCATAGAACTTACACAGGTGAGTATTCAAAAAAAACAGCATTGTTTTTTATTGAATCAAACTTAATAAAAGAGACTTACAAAAAATTAAACTCGAGACAATGGCCCGACAAATGTGAAGCCATCAAAGATCTGGCCGAAATGAATATAACCGATGCATATTCATTAATAAGCAAAAATATTTATGCGAAAAATCTTACCTTAAGGCAAGAGGCAATGATGGCAATGCTAAAATTGAAAGGTGTTGATGGTTTAAATTTTCTTATTGATTACAAAGGGACTTTAAATGATTGGATTCAATTAAATTTAATTTCTATCATAAAAAATAATTTTCCAATAACTGAAGTGCCTTACTATAATTCTTTTATTGCATCAGCAAATGTTTCTGTAAGTCTTTTTGGCAGAAGGCTCAAGGCGTATTACGAACAAAGTAATGAACCGTTTTATTAAAATATTTTTTGATAGCCTATTCCGGCAAAAATGTTGTTGCCTATTTTCTTTCCGCTCTGAAAATATTCTCCGTGTATATATTCTCCCCTAACTATTCCTGAGTTAAAAGAAAAAATATTATTTCCTCTAAATAGTTTTTGTACAGATAGTTTCATACTATAATTTTTAATCTTTATATCCTCAAGTAATAATTCCCTTATTCTATCATCGGGAGTGAGGCCATATCCAAGGGTTAAAGTCATAAAATCATATGTGGTTTTTCCGTAATACCTGGTAATGAAAGAATAAGATGGAGAAATTTTATTTCCATTTTCAAATGAGATCAATGTTTGCCGGGCCGAAAACCAAAAATTGCCCGTATATTTTCCTATTGATCCCACATACAAAATTGTTGCATTACTAAAATATAGTATTCTCATACCTAATTCCCCTTCAAAGGCACGTGGGAAATTTCGGTAAACAGATATTCCTGAGCGGTAGGTAGGGAAAATAGTACTGGGTGAATACCCGGCATTAATATAAGCATACATTTTTTTTCCTAAACTTGGGTAAGCATCTATTTCCACTTGAGCGCCATTAGAAGCAAATCGATTTCCAAAATTTGCCCGGGTAATTACCCTTCCTAAATACTTTGTTTGCCTACCATAGCTTGTAGAAATATTGTGCCAGGGGGCATTAAATTGCTTATCGAAATAATCATAGTCATAAGCGATCAAAAAAATATTTTTTGACCTTTTCATTTTTATTGATTCTGCCAGTTGTCTTAATTCTGCATTTTTTTTATTCTTCGCAATTAGTGAATCTATTATAGGATACGCTTCATTGTAATCTTCCAATTCAACCAAGGCTTTAATTTTCCGGATAAACAATGCTTCACTTGAAGGGAAAAATTTTAGGCCATCCTCAGAAGTTTTTAATGCATCAAAAAGTTTGCTATTCCATCTTTGAATATCAGATAATGCTATATAGGCATCCTGGTATGGATTCGAATTGATGGATTCCGATAAAATTACGATAGCGGAATCCGGCTGGTTATTCCAAAAATACACTCTGCCCAAAAGAACTTGAACATCCTGGTATTGTGGACTTTTTTCTAATATTTTTTTGCAAAGTAGAATTGATTCATCGTATTTTGAGGAAAATGCGAGGGTCCTTGCCACCTGGAATGAACTATCAACATTTTCAATTTGTGAAAAAGCTTTTGAAATTCCCGCAATCGATAGAAAAAGTATGATGATTTTTATGTAGATACTTTTATATTCTAAAATTATCATAAATAAATTCTTGATTATTTTATTTTTAAAAGTTTCTCTATTCTTGCTTTAAGAATGGAAGGGCTGAATGGCTTTGTAATAAATTCGCTGGCTCCAATTTCAAAAGCATCGAGTTCGGCTTTTTCAATGCCGAAAGCAGTCAATACAATAATGGGGGTGGAGGATTTTAATTCATTTCGAACTAAATTAATAACTTCCATACCACCTAAAAAAGGCATATTCAGATCTGTAATAATTAAATCAAAATGTTCGCTTTTTAATAGCTCTTTAACTTGCATTCCGTCACCAACAGGGTAAACAGTAAAACCATTATTTGTTAAATAAAAAGTCAGGGATTTCCTCAACAGTTCATCATCTTCAGCGAATAATATTTTCATTTTATTAATTCTTTTATTGCTTGTTCAAATTCTATTAATCCTTCTTCGAACAGTTACAAATAGCTGCCAGTTTCATGGTTCTTTAATTAAACAACTTATTTTTATTTAATACTCTTCTTTTAATTTCGTATGTAGTAAAGGATAACTTTTGTTAAGTGTGTTTTTAATAAAAACAAACTTTTCAAGTGATGATTCATTCATTTCTTTATTTGAAGCATTTTTTTCAATAAAACTCAAATGTGGAGAAAGGATCGATAAACCAACTACTGACATTGATGATTTTAGTTTATGTGATAAACTTTTTACATGAAAAGCATCTGAACTTTTAAAAGCAGCATCCAAGGCAGTAACATCTATAGGAACTTGATTTAAGAATAGTTCTATCATCTCTTTTTCAAATTCTTTATTGCCATCAGAAAGTTCCTTTAAATAATTCAGATCAATTAGGTCTGAATCCTTATTTGAATCGCCTCTCTCAATAATTTTAAGGGGTACAGAGGAATCTAATTTTTTCTCAATTAAATTGGAGCTGATTTTGTTATAAAGGTCGTCCTGTGTAAAAGGTTTTCCTACATAATCATTCATTCCAATTTCAATACATTTTTCTTTTTCACCAACCAGTGAATGTGCTGTCATTGCAACAATTGGGATTGTAAATTTCAACTCCTTTCTGATAGCTATAGTTGTCTGGTAGCCATCCATTTCAGGCATTTGCAAGTCCATTAGTACGAGATCAAATTTTCCCTGTTTTAATTTTTCCAGACCTATTTTTCCATTTTCAGCAATTTCAAAATCAAAGCCAAATTTCGTAAGTATTTTTCCTGCTAATCGTTGGTTCAACACATTATCCTCGCATAATAATATTTTTACTGATCCAAGGTTTTTCTTTACAACAACAGCTTTTTGTAAAGGTTCTAAAACTGATTTGTCAACTTTTTCGTAACGAATTTCGAATGAAAATTCAGAACCTTTTCCAAGCTCACTGTTTAATTTTATTTCTCCTCCTAGCAATTCCACCAAATTTTTTGCAATACTTAAACCTAAGCCGGTTCCACCAAATTTTCTTGTAGTTTCAGTATTTGCCTGGGAGAATCTGTCAAAAATTAATTCCGTTTTGTCAGCAGGAATTCCTATTCCTGTGTCCTGAACAATAAATTTCAATTTATAACTGAAATCATCTTCTTCGGTTTTTTTTACGGATACAGTTATACTTCCCTCTTCAGTAAATTTAATCGCATTCCCAATCAAATTTACCATGATCTGATTTAATCTTACGCTATCCCCAACAACGAAATCGGGAAGGGAGGCATCAAGGAAAAAATTGTATTCAAGATTTTTTTCTTTGGCTTTAACATTTAACAGATTATAAATATTTTTCAAGGAATCCTTCAAACTAAATGGAGCACTTTCAATTGCAATTTTCCCGGATTCAATTTTTGAAAAATCAAGAATGTCATTTATTATTGAAAGCAAATTGCTTCCTGCAAGTTTAACTGAACTCACGCATTCCTTTTGATTTTCGTCCAAAGTGCTTTGGGCAAGTAATTCAGTAAATCCAATAATGGCATTCATTGGAGTGCGAATTTCATGGCTCATATTGGCAAGGAAACTGTTTTTGGCAATAACTGATTGCTCTGCCCTCTCTCTGGCATTTATGATTTCCGCTTTGGCTTTTTTACTTTCGCTGATATCTTTTGCTATTCCTAAATAACCAACGATTTCGTTTTTTGAACTCTTAAGTGTTGAAATAGATAATTCAACTGGAATTCTCAAGCCATCTTTACGAATATAGGTCCATTCATTCACATCACTTGAATTTCCCAAGCGTGATTTAATATGAAAAACATCAACCCCTGGTTCTACTTTTTGTTTTAATTCCTTTGTTAATACTTCAGCCCTTGCCAGAACTTCCATTTTATCATGGATTATTTCCGGGGTATTTCCGATCATTTCTTCCGCTTTATATCCAAGCATTTTTTCCGCACCTTTATTAAAGGTCAGAATAATTCCATCCGGTTCAGAAGTAGAAATAATAGAATAATCTGTTCCATCAAGTATAACATTTTGAAATTCAGCTAATCTGCCAATTTCTTCCTCCATTTTTTTGCGGTCATCTATGTTATTAATTGAGGAGAGAATAAAAGAATTGCCATTAATTTCAATGATTTCCAGAGAGATAAGAACCCAAAATTTTCCCCCGTTTTTTTTTGTCATCATTCCTTCTTTGGACCTGGCGTTATTTTGGTTCTTCAATAAGGTTACTATTTTTTCACGTTCATCAGGGGGCACTATATTTAACTCAACGGATGTTTTTCCAATTACTTCTTCTTTTGTAAAACCAAAAACTTCAAGAAAAGTTTCATTCACATATTCTATTTTTCCTGTTTTTAAATTTGATATAGCCATAATTACAGGGTTTTTATCAAATACTTTAAAAAAGCGACTATTGCTTTCTTTTAATTCCTTTTCTAATGAAATCCGTTCTGTTATGTCAACCGCAGTTCCAATTACAAATTTACTACCATCATCTCGGTCTGAAATTACATTATTATACATCCAGGTTTTCAAGGTTCCATTTTTGTGAATAATTTTCATTAATCCCTTAGAGGAGCCTGATTTTTCAATTTCATCTAAATAACCCTGAAGCAAATTTTTTGCTTCAATTGGTACAAGGTCAAATAAATTTTTCTGTAATATTTCTTCAACAGAATACCCTATTGAAGAGGCTCCGGCACGATTGATGGAAAAGAAATTACCTTTTAGATCATGCGTACACATCAATCCTTGTGAATTTTCGAAAAAAACTCTGTGCTTTTTTTCACTTGATAATAGGGCCTGTTCGCCTTTTATTCTATCTGAATCATTCCTACCAATTGCAAAAAGTTCTCCTGATACTTCATCAGGATTAGCAACCCAGCTTATTGTCAGGTAATCGCCATTTTTTGTTATAAACCGATTTTCGAAGCCTATCGTTTTTTCTCCTGTTCCCAATTTTTCAATTTCATTTACAGTGTCGCTGATATCATCAGGATGAATGAAATCAAAAAACGGTTTTGTAAGCAGCTCTTCTGTTGTCCAACCTAAAGTTAATGTAAATGCAGGATTAATTTTTTTGAAATATCCATCAGTACCAGCTACACATATCAGATCAATTGAAAGGTTGAACAGTTTTTCTAATTTATCCTTTTCCGCATTTTTTTTTCTTGACACAATTTGTGAAACTACTTCATTTGCTAAAAGAGTTAAAGCTTGTTGCTGATCAGGATTTAATTTTTTCGCTTTTTTATCTATAACACATAGAGTGCCTAACGCGAAACCATTTGGATCAATTAAAGGATGACTTGCGTAAAATTTAACATTTTGCTGGTTTCTAATAAGTGGATTGCTCAAAAAGCGTTCATCTTTTGTTGCATCTTCAACTTCGAAAATGGAGTCACCCATAATTGAATATTGGCAAAAAGAAATCTCCCTGGGAGTTTGATTGGCATCTATTCCAACTTTAGATTTAAACCATTGCCTGTCCTTATCAATTAAACTAATTAAGGCAATTGGAGCTTCACATATTATGGATGCCAATTTTGTAAGGCGATCAAATTCCTCTTCTGGTAAAGTATCAAGAATATTGTACTGTTTTAATGCCGCTAAACGTTCAGCTTCATTTTCGGGTAAAGGCCCATTATTATTCATTTATATAGGTATAGAATTATTAGTATGTTATTCTTTTTTTGAAAAACATTGATTTTTAAAAGAGATTTAGTTTTTGAAAAAATGAGTTTTTATGAGAGCGACTTAAAGGCAATACCTTTTCTCCTAAAGAAATAGTTTCGTCTTCGATTTCAATAATTTTGTCGAGCCGGATAATGTAGGAATTATGAATTCTGGCAAAATCAATTTTTGGAAGTCGGTTTTCTACTGATTTCATTGTGGATAAAATAGTAAACCGTTCTTTGGAGGTATATATATTCACATAATCGCCTTGCGCTTCAACATATAAAATATCTCTTGCATCTACTCTTATGAGACGAGAACTTTTTTTTAGAAATATTTCATTTTCATTTCTCTTACTAACCTTTATACTTTCTTTTACCTCTTTAGCACGTTGAACAGCTTTTAAAAATCTTGTAAAATCAATCGGCTTAAGAATAAAGTCTGTAACATTATAATCATAAGCTTCAGCGGCATATTCTTTATTTCCGGTAATGAAAATTACTTGTGGGATCTTAAAATTTTTTACAAGGTCAAAACCAGTCATGCCGGGCATGTCAATATCTAAAAGAACCAGATCAATCTCTTTGTTTTTTTCTAAAAGATTTAAGGCTTCTGTTCCTGAGGATGCGGTACCGATCAGTGTAATAAAATCAACACGTTCAATACATTGTTTTACTAGTTTTATAGCTAGTTCATCGTCATCAACAATAATGCAATTCATTTTTTTGTTTGTTTGTTTTGTAAAGTTAGCGTTATTCAAGGTGATATTAACTATCAGCTGTATTAAAAAGAATCTTTCTTTCTAATAAAATACCGATTGTTAAAACAATGGAACACTTTTAAATATATTTAATACGATAAAGAGGCTATTTTAATAAACGTTAGTGAAAAAGGTTTATTGCCTCCTTTACTATGGAGATCTATTCAATTCTGATATGACTTTAGTTTAAGGGGATATCTTTAGATCTGTTCATTGGTTTATAAATTGCCTATCTTTGTTTTTCATTAACACTATAAAATTTTGTCAACCTTCTCCGAATTGGGTATTACGGAAGCTTTAATAAAAGGGCTTATCGAAAATAATATTATAAATCCTACCGAAATACAAGCAAAATCAATCCCTTTTTTATTAAAAGAAGGCACTGATTTTATTGGACAGGCACAAACAGGTACCGGTAAAACTGCGGCTTTCGGTCTACCGTTATTACAGGCAACGGATACTTCCATTGATAAAATTCAGGCCTTGGTATTGTGCCCTACACGTGAGTTAGGACAACAGATCGCCAAGCAGTTATTCCGAATTGCGCGCTATAACCCCAATCGGATTTTTGTGGAAGCTGTTTATGGTGGTGAGCCAATCGAACTTCAGATCCGAAATCTGAACCGTCCTACTCATATTGTGGTAGCTACTCCCGGTCGTTTGATCGACCTGTTAGAACGCAAAGCGATTAGTTTAAAGGATGTTAAAACCATCGTTTTAGATGAAGCCGATGAAATGTTGAGTATGGGCTTTAAAGCGAATATAGATACCATTTTGGAGCAAACCAATGGTCATCGGAATATCTGGTTGTTTTCTGCAACTATTCCTGAATCCTTAACAGAAATTATCCGGTCCTATATGGATGAAGATGCTTATAAGGTGGAGGTAGATGTGAAAAATGTAGTGAACAGGGATATTGAACACCAATATGTGCAATGTATTGATACCAAAGATAAATTAGATACATTATTGGAGTTTTTGAGAACACAAGGTAAAGGAAGGGGAATTGTATTTTGCAAAACCAAAGATGGAACACAATCATTGGCCAAACAGCTGATTGCCCGGAATCACTTGGCGGAAGCCTTGCATGGTGACCTGCAACAACGTGACCGCGAGAAAGTGATGCGTGCCTTTAAAAATCAGAAAGTTCAAATTTTAGTAGCTACCGATATGGCAGCCAGGGGTATTGATGTGGAGGATCTGCAATATGTAATTCATTATCAGTTGCCTGAACAATTAGAGTATTATACCCACCGTAGTGGACGTACAGGCCGTGCCGGTAAAAAAGGATTGTCCATCAGTTTGGTTACGAGTTCAGAAATGGGAAGGTTAAAAACCATTGAAAACGAATTGAAAATTACTGTTCAGAAGATCCGGAGGGGATAATATTAAAATTGTATTTCTGAATCAATAGTCCTTTTTGCAGACGTTTTATCTCGTTTGAGAAATCACATCAATTGAGTATAGATTACAATTGAATTATTTTTCGTTGATAAATTTAAAAAGGCTCTCCGATAAGCTTTTCCAATACTTTTTGGTACAATTCAAATAATTCATCACTGTCTTTTTTGTTTTTTATGCAAACAGGGCAAAGAACATTTGAAATCCGTTGTTTCCAATCTCCATAAAGCATAAACTGTTCTTCATCCCAAATATGCGCTCTATGGCATCCCATACATTTTTTAAACTTCTTCATTCAATCTGTTTTTTACAAATCTACCCTTTTTAGATTAGTTATTGGGGCAATTGACTATTAATCTCTGCGAAACTCATTCATTTCTCTGTGTTAAAAAAATCAAACAGAGTACAGAGTAACAGATTAGTGCATAGAATCCCGGAACCTAACAAAAAATATAAATCTTCTATTAATAAAAAGGTCGGATTTAAAAATTAAATTTGCGATACGAAAATCATGCGACTATAGAAGTCGAGCTCTCAAAGCACAAGCAAACATCTTTGTGCTCATAACGATTCGAAATTTAATAAAATGATCTATAATAAAATAACACCATTGATATTAGAAAAACTTCAGCAAATTGTTGGAGAAACATACGTTGTGTTTGATTCCGCTAGTCTTGCTGACTATGGACATGATGAAACGGAGAAGTTGTTGTTTTTACCCGAAGTAGTTGTAAAACCACGTACAGCGGAGGAAATTGCAGAAATATTAATGATCGCAAACAAAGAATTGATACCGGTAACACCACGCGGGGCAGGAACAGGGCTGAGTGGGGGAGCCTTACCTGTGTATGGCGGAATTACACTATCGATGGAACGGTTCAATGAAATAATAGAAATTGATGAACGAAACCTGCAGGCAACAGTGGAGCCGGGCGTTATTAATGAGGTATTTCAAAATGCAGTTATTGAACTTGGTTTGTTTTATCCCCCCGACCCAGCCAGTAAAGGAAGTTGTTTTTTAGGTGGCAATGTTGCTGAAAGCTCAGGAGGGCCTAAATGTGTAAAATATGGAACTACCAAAGATTATATTCTGAATTTAGAGGTAGTATTGCCAACAGGCGAAATCATTTACACAGGTGCCAATACACTGAAAAATTCTACCGGCTATAATTTAACACAGTTGATGGTGGGTAGTGAAGGGACATTGGGCATTGTTACCAAAATAATTGTGAAATTATTACCTTATCCCAAACATAATTTATTGATCCTTGTTCCATTCAGAAGTTTGGATGAGGCTTGTTCTGCCGTAAGTGAAGTGTTTCGTGCAGGATTTATACCCAGTGCCATGGAACTGATGGAGCGCGATGCATTGGATTGGGTGATCCGATATGTAGAAAGCAGCGTTGTGAAATTAGAAGATGACATACAAGCGCATTTACTGATCGAATTGGATGGGAATGACTTAGAAATATTGATGAAGGAAATAGAAGCTATAGCCGAACTTATAGCCAAATATAATATTGGTGATATTTTGTTTGCCGATTCGGAGGCGCAAAAAGAAGAAATATGGAAACTGCGCAGAAAAATTAACGAAGCAGTAACTGCCAATGCAATTAGCAAAGAACAAGATACGGTAGTACCACGCGCAGAGCTTCCAAAGCTGGTAAGAGGGGTGAAACAAATAGGCAACAACTACAATTTTAGATCTGTTTGTTATGGCCATGCAGGTGATGGTAATTTACACATACGCATTATAAAAGGCGATCTAACGGATGAACAGTGGGATGGGCAGTATATTAAAAATGCGATAGCTGAAATATTTATTTTATGCAAGAAATTAAACGGTACTATTAGTGGTGAACACGGTATTGGTCTTATTCAGCAAGAGTATATGGGGATTGTATTCTCGGAAAAGGCATTGAGTATTCAAAAGGGAATTAAACAAGTATTTGACCCTAAAAAAATATTGAATCCGGGGAAAATGTTTGGGTAAAAGCGAGGTTGTTTGATTCCCCTATTTGTTATGTATAAATTATATATTTAATTAAAAGTGTTAACTGGAGTTAACACTTTTTTTATTTAATTGTTATCTATAATTTACAATAAATTTATTTAATGTTGTTTAGGATTAACAAATTATGTAATAAAGTGTTATCTTTGTATAACAAAATTTATTTGTTATGGATGCGATATATTTAAAACACCAGGAGCTTTTAAAAAAACTTACTCCTTTTTTTACAAGGCCATTGGAGGATGAAATTGAATGGGAAGAACAACTCATAGGGATCAAAGGTGCTAGGGGAGTGGGTAAAACAACTTTTTTGCTGCAACACATTAAGGCGAAATTCGGTTTTGACAGAGCAGCTTTGTTTGTGAGTTTGGATGATATACGTTTTACTCAAAAAAATCTGGTAGAACTTGCCGAAGAGTTTTTGAATAAGGGCGGTAAATACCTTTTTTTGGATGAGATACACAAATATCCAAATTGGTCGCAGGAGTTGAAGAATATTTATGATTCATATCCGGAATTAAAAGTGGTGTTTACCGGTTCCTCTATTTTACATATACACGGTGGAAATGCTGATCTGAGCCGCAGAGCAGTGGTTTATTATATGAAGGGCTTATCCTTCCGGGAATATTTACAAATAGAAACCAAACAAAATTTTGAAGTTTTAAGCTTAAAAGAACTATTGGCGAATCACGAAGAGATCGTTAGGAGTATTGCCTCTAAAATAAAGCCTTTGATGTATTTTGATGATTATTTGCGGTATGGTTATTATCCCTATTATTTGCAAAGCAAAAAAACATATCACAATAAGCTGGCGAACACTATCAATTTGATCCTGGAAATTGATTTGCCGTATTTAATGAATGTGGATCTGAAATATGTTTATAAGCTAAAACAGCTATTGTACATCCTTGCTACCAGTGTTCCGTTTCAGCCTAATATTTCGAATTTGGCGGGCAGCCTTGAAATATCGCGGCAATCGGTGTTGGCGTATTTGGATTATTTGCAAAATGCGGAGTTGATCTATTTATTGAAAGATAAAGGAAAGTCCTATAGTATGTTGGCAAAACCCAATAAGATCTATTTAAATAATCCTAACCTTTCGTTTGCACTGGCTGCTGAAAATACCGACAAAGGTAATTTGCGTGAAACATTTTTTTATAACCAGTTAAAACAATCTCACTCCGTTGAATCCAGCGAAAAAGGCGACTTTTTAATTGACGGAAAATTTACTTTTGAAGTAGGAGGGAAGAGCAAAAAGTTTAATCAGATCAAAAGTATTAAAAATTCCTATTTGGCTATTGATGATATAGAAGCGGGGATCAATAATAAAATTCCGTTGTGGTTGTTTGGCTTTTTATATTAAATAAAAAAATCTGCTTTTAAAGCAGATTTTTTTATTTAATATTTTATTTTTTTAGCAGAAATTATTTCTTTTTTTCTACTGCTGCTTTGTTTTCTTTGTGACGCATGTCAGGTGTTCCGTCTTTTTTTACCGGACCAGCTGGTTTAACCTCTGGTTTCGCTTCTTTATTTTCTTTGAAACGTTTATCAGGAGTTCCATCTTTTTTAGTTGGAGCAGCTTTACTTTCCTGCATATCAGGTTTAGCAGGTTCTGCAACTTCTGCTTTCTCAACCTTTTTAGGATGTTCTACTTTTGCTTCAGACTTTACTTCTTTTTTTGGTTCTGCTTTTGCTTTGTTTTTAGTGCCTTCCTGAGCCACAGCCATGTTTAGCATAAAAGCTAACACAGTAAATAGTGCAATAATTTTTTTCATTGTTTAGTTTTTTAGGTGGATTTATTTTTTTTAGTTATTTACAAATATAATTATTCTTCATATTCAAAACACATGCCATATTTATTTTGTTTTTGCATCCAACCGGCCAAAGTTCATTCAATTGTAATATCATATTTGGTCAAAAGGCCTTCTAACCTGTCTTTTGAGAATCTTGCCTTTTTGATAAAATTCTCATTCGGATCAATTGTATAGTTATAAGCACCCGTAAAATCAGTGTTTTTTAGTAGTGTTTTATTAAATATTGTTCCTTCTAAATTGCAGTTTTGAAAGGAAGCGCCTGAAATATCAGCATTTGAAAAATTGGTTTCTTTTAAAGAAGTGGTATTGAAGTTTGTTTTTGCCATTTTTTTTGATGCGAAGGAAGCATAGTCTAATAGGCAGTTCTCAAAATTTACGCTGAACATAAAATCATTACATTCAAAAAAGTTAATCCCAATTAATTTGCAATCTTTGAAAAACACATCAGTAAGCTTGGTTTTGTTCAGCTTTGTCATTGCCATGTTACAGTTATTAAAGCTACATTCATTAAATACATTGGCGGATAAATTACTGTTTGAAAAGTCGCAGCTATTGAAGGTACATTTTTCAAATATTCTTTTTTTTAACTCTTTTTGAGAGTAAGATACTTTTTCGAAAACTTTATTTTCATGATTGATCGCTTCCATAATTAGTGTTTATACTTTATATAAAATAAAGGGCTTGTATGCTGTGAAAATTACCTGCGATTAGGTATTTTTTATTAGGTTTGTATCAAACAAATAAATAGTGTTATTTTCCGTTCTACAAATGTATTTTTTTGTGGAATTGGAATAAGAATTTATTAATTACATTTTATGAACAAAATATTAGTTGCCAACCGTGGTGAGATTGCTTTACGTATCATGCGTTCCTGCAGGGAGATGGGTATAAAAACAGTTGCCGTATATTCAGAAGCAGATAGAAATGCACCTTTTGTAAAATATGCTGATGAGGCAGTTTGCATAGGGCCTCCACCTTCTAATCAGTCGTATTTGCTGGGTGATAAAATTATTGAAGTATCCAAACAGTTAGGTGTAGACGGGATTCATCCCGGATACGGATTTTTATCTGAAAATGCATCTTTTGCAGCAGCAGTAAAAAAAGCCGGATTGATATTTATCGGACCATCGCCTGAAGCAATGAATATAATGGGTGATAAGCTGTCAGCGAAAGCGGCTGCTAAAAAGTATAAGATCCCAATGGTTCCTGGTTCTGATGGAGCAATTACAAGTTTGGAAGAGGGGAAAAAAATAGCTTCGCTTACAGGATTTCCATTATTAATAAAAGCAAGTGCTGGCGGTGGCGGAAAAGGTATGCGTATTGTAGAGCGCATCGAAGAATTTGAAGAGCAGATGAAACTGGCTGTTAATGAAGCCACATCTGCATTTGGTAATGGAGCGGTATTTATTGAACGTTACGTTGCCGGTCCGCGACATATTGAAATACAGATTTTAGGTGATTCACACGGTAATATCGTTTATTTATTTGAACGCGAATGTTCTATTCAAAGACGTCATCAAAAAGTGATCGAAGAAGCGCCATCATCGGTGCTAACGCCTGAAATCCGTAAGGCAATGGGTGAATGTGCCGTAAATGTTGGTAAAGCTTGTAATTACGAAGGGGCAGGAACAGTTGAATTTTTGCTGGATGAAAATAAAAATTTCTATTTTCTGGAAATGAACACCCGTTTGCAGGTAGAGCATCCTGTAACGGAGATGATCACTGGTATTGATTTGGTAAAAGAGCAAATAAAAGTAGCAAGAGGCGAAAAATTATCATTTACTCAGGCTGATCTGAAAATTCAGGGACATAGCCTTGAAGTGCGTGTGTATGCCGAAGATCCATGTAATAATTTTTTACCCGATATTGGTAAATTAGTTACTTATAGACGTCCGCAAGGGCTGGGAGTACGTGTGGATGATGGTTTTGAAGAAGGGATGGATATTCCGATCTATTATGATCCAATGATCTCGAAACTGATAACATTTGGCAAAGACAGGGAAGAGGCAATTAGCCGGATGATCCGTGCTATCGATGATTATAAGATCACTGGAGTGGAAACAACGTTGAGTTTCTGCAAATTTGTATTGAAGCACAAAGCATTTACTTCCGGTTTTTTTGATACTCATTTTATAAAAGATCATTTTTCACCGGAAATGCTTAGTACCGAAAATGATGAAGAAGCAATAGTTGCAGCCTTGTTTGGGGCTAAATTGATGAATGAAAAGCAAGGTTCTTCAAAAGTCGAAAACAAGGAATCTGTTGAAAGCAGATCAAAGTGGAAAGCGAATAGGTTGAGTTAAAAGTCAAAAGTTAAAAGAGAAAGAAGTCAAAAAACAAATTTCTATCCATATAAAACCGGCAAGCAATTCAAATTTACAAAATTGGTATAAGAATTGCCTCCTTATTTTCATTTTGAATTTTGACTTTAAACTTTTGACTTAATTTTTATAAAGCCTCATGGCAAAAAGAATTTTCATATTTATTTTTCTGTTACCTCTTTTTAGTTCGGCACAAAATGGTGCCCCTCCTACCATAGCCACATCAGCGAAGGTATCACAGGGACTTCAACTGCCCGAAAAAGCTATTGTTGTTCGTGCTGTTGTTTACAATGGTGAAACAATACCGTACGTTACCCTATCTCCCCTTGTATGCTATGTACCACGTGTTTTTAAAAATAAAAGAGAAAAGGCAAAATGGGACAGGTTGAAATACAATGTTAAAAAAGTGTATCCATACGCCATTTTAGCTTCCGCTAAACTCAAAGAATACGATAAGCTTTTGGCAAAGATCCCTAATGAGAATGAGCGAAAAAGGTATATGAAGCTTGCTGAAAATCAGCTAAAAGACGAATTTGGTAAGGAGTTGAAAAATTTATCCATGTCGCAGGGCCGAATTTTAATTAAGCTCGTTGACCGCGAAACAGGCAAAACTACGTATGATATAGTAAAAGATATGCGTGGCTCATTTTCTGCCTTTATGTGGCAAGGGGTGGCTGTATTGTTCAGCTCTAACCTCAAAGATGATTATGATGCCAAAGGGGAAGATAAAGCCATTGAAGAGGCTATTAAATTAATTGAGAGTGGGGATTTTTAAAATTGCTACAAATTACGTTCTCCTAAAGCAGTTCGGAGGGAAACGAATATTCGAAAGTGCGTTTAGATTATTGTTAGCACCAATTTTAGAATGACACCAATAAAACAATGGAAAGAACTAGAATTACAAAAGACAATATCCAGAATTGGCCAAAGTTTGAATCGTTACTAAATGATGGAAAGATAAAGTTCGACTCAACTGGACGACTCAGATATATACACGGTGCACCTGTTGGCGACTTAATTCAAACAAGGACAGAAAAAAAAGGGCAACCAATCTTTCAAGAAAGTTCAGAAGAATGGTTTGACCCAGAAAGTCAAAAAGCAAAAGAGTTTGTTTGGAAATAGAACTTTATAATATGAGACAAGACTTTGATTTTTTTAAAACGAATATGCCTGAAAGTAGAAAAGCGGACTTTTATTTAGGATGTCTTGACGGTTCAGTATTTCTTGACTTCAACTACTCAAATGAAAATCTAATTTATCTACGCAGAATTTCCTTCGATGGATATGGGTGCTGTAATATAGACAACACCATCATTTGCTTGGATTACAAATTATCAAAAGACTTCATAGAAGAAATCAGTAACGACAACCTAAACCAAGAAAAAATGACAAAAATTGTGTTAGAGCTGATTAGACTAAATAAGGACAACATTTGGACAGACGCACTTGAAGAGTATGAATTAATTGATAAAGAATAACAAACTGGTGCTAAAACTTGGAGCTTTGTGCTTCTATTCAAGTTCAGTTCTGATTGACAGTTTTGTGCTCCGAAACCCGCCCGAACACGAAGCCCGAAAACGCTAAATTGCTAAACCGCTATATTGTTTTTTCTTAAACCTTTCAGCAATTACCAGATCTTTTGAACCTGCGGTATACGTATAAAATCCTTGTCCGGATTTAGCTCCTAATTGACCAGCCATTACCATATTTACCAATAAAGGACATGGTGCATATTTAGGATTTCCGTAGCCATCCTGCAATACCCTTAGAATAGATAAACAAACATCTAAACCAATAAAATCAGCCAATTGCAATGGTCCCATCGGGTGAGCCATACCTAATTTCATAACGGTATCAATTTCTTCAACACCGGCAGTACCTTCATGAAGCGTAATAATGGCTTCATTGATCATTGGCATTAATATTTTGTTGGCAACAAATCCCGGGTAATCATTTACTTCAACCGGAGTTTTACCTAATTTTTTTGATGTTTCCATAACCAGATTGGTTACTGCATCGGAAGTAGAATAACCACGGATCACCTCCACTAATTTCATTACCGGAACAGGATTCATAAAATGCATTCCAATTACTTTATCAGGACGCTTTGTAACAGCTCCAATTTTGGTAATAGAGATAGAGGAGGTATTACTTGCTAATATGGTATTTGGGGAGCAAATTTTGTCCAATTCCCGGAAAATATTTAATTTGATCTCTACATTTTCAGTTGCTGCTTCTACCACAAGATCTACATTTTTTACACCATCGGCCATTACCGTATAAGTAGTAATATTTTTTAGTGTTTCGGCCTTTTCCGCTTCTGTAATAACACCTTTTGTAACAATACGGTCCAGATTTTTAGAAATAGTGGCTATTGCTTTTTCCAAAGCTGGTTGCGAAATATCAATAAGTGCTACATTGTAACCTTGTTGTGCAAATGTGTGAGCAATTCCATTACCCATTGTTCCTGAACCGATTACTGCAATGTTTTTCATATAAATGAATTGTTGAATTAGAGATTTAGAGAATTGGAGAATTAGAAATTTAGTGATTTAGTGATTTAGTGATGATTTAGTGATGATTTAGTGATGATTTAGTGAGTTGTTAAGAATGCAAAAATACTTATTTATAATTTGACTTATATCCTTTGATTTCCATCAAATCAGGTCTTTTTTAGTACTTTATTCTCTTTTTCTCCAATTCTCCATATCACTAATTTTCCCAATCTCTAATTATTTTATTTCCCCCTACCTTGAATTACGATCAAAGCAGTGTAAATTAATATTTTCATATCCACCCCCAGCGCCATATTTTCAATATAAATAATATCATATTTAAGGCGCTCGGTCATTTCTTCAACGTTTTCGGCATAACCGTATTTAACCTGTCCCCATGAAGTAATTCCCGGGCGAACTTTATGCAAATGTTTATAGTGAGGTGCTTTTTGTACAATTTGATCAATAAAAAACTGACGTTCAGGACGAGGACCAACAATTGACATTTCGCCAATCAATACATTATAAAATTGAGGTATCTCATCTAAACGGACCTTGCGTAAAAAATTTCCAAGGGAAGTGATACGAGGATCTTTTTTGCTGGATAGTGCAGGACCATTTTTTTCGGCATCCATATACATGGAACGGAATTTATGGATAAAAAAGGGTTTTCCATGCCAGCCAATACGCTCATGACTATAAAAAATGGAACCTTTGGATCCAAGCTTTACAGCAATAGCCAAAATTATGTAAACCCAGCTGAAAGCTAGGAGAACAAATAATGATACAGAAACATCAAAAATACGTTTTACCGATTGCTCCCAGGCCGGCATTATTTCTCTTGAAATTTCAATAAGGGGTGCTCCGAAAATAGAGGTCATTTTTACTGAGCCCGATAAAATATCATACATATCAGGAATAACCTTAATAATGACAGTTGAATCATCCAGCTCATTCACTATTTTTCCAATATTTTCGTGTTCAGAAGATTCGATTGCAATGATAACTTCTTCAATATTATTTTTTTGTATAATCGACTTTAAGTCAGATAGTTCCCCTATGTGAGGTAAGCTTTTGTTTAACTCATGGGAATAGCCATTTTTATTATCAACATGCACAAAACCAATAAATTTATTACCGGACGATTCGTGCAAATTTTCCATTTCATTGTATAGTTTCAATGCATTCGCATTACTGCCAACCAATAAAGTATTAAAACCAATTATCCGGTTATGAACCCTGTAATTGGTAATACTTGATAATATTAAACGAAAACTGGCCGTTAAACCAAAATGCAATCCAAATAAAACAAGGATGCTTTGATAATAATTTTTGTAGGAAACAATTTCATCGTCAAGTAAAAGCGTGAAGAAAATTATAATAACACCGATCACCGAAAATAATAGTGTTTGCCCTACCTCTTTTAATCGTGATTTGCGATAAATGTTTTTGTAAACACCTGTAAAACTGTATATTAGTATCCAGCAAGAGGGGATGAGTAGCAAACCCCAATAAAACTGCTCTTCAAATGTAACAGGGATTGCTTTGCCAAATTTTTCAGGTTCTATATATAGTTTCCTGAAAATATAAAACAGCGTCCAGGCTAAAACAGCTGAAGAGAAATCGGCAATTAGATATTTTAAAACTTGTAGTCTTTTATTCATAAACCTTTCGGTGTATTATTTATCAAGCTTGTTCCGGTAATCTTTTTTTTTCCTTAATAGCTGATAATCAATATTTTGAAATTTGTCTAATAAACTAATTTTATATTGTCAAGTAACAAAGCAAGGCTATCTGAGCCATTGTTATTTACCATACCAAAAAATACACTAAAATCAGTAGCATTACTGTTGCCGCTAATTACTGTGGTTAAATATACGTATGCTTTGTTCCAGCTTGCACTGGGATTAAAAGTTAAGGCTGCATCTTTGGTAGTTCCTCCTGTGCTATGAGCAAATGTACCCACCACAAACTCACGATTACATTTATAATTAAATTCTAAAAATACATCTGATCCACTTTTTGGTAAAACATAGGAAGTGGATGATACACCTTCAAAAAAGAAATGCGTATTATCTAAATAGGCAATACCGGATCCGTTTCCTTCAAAAATATTTGGGTTGGGAGCATCAATTCGTTGAATAACAGTATCAACACCGGATGCTGGACTTTTTGAAATAATTGTACCGGTATTTTCAAAATCCTCCATAAAGCTGAAGGTCATATTGGTTCGGTATTTCACAATAGGGGCCAAGTTAAGCTTCATCCCTTTTTGCAAGCTAATTATGGTATCATAAATGGTGTAAAATGGATAGGGTGCCCGGGTAGCTGCAATTCCGTTCACTTTGATACCTGCTCTTATTTTAATTTGATGGCTGCCTTCATATAAAACAGGGAAAGTTGCAGGTAGTTCAAAGCTACCGATCAATTGTTCATCAACATACACCCAGGCATCTGTAATTTTATTAGAATTACTGCCTTCTGTTGCGACAATAGTGCTAAGCGCAATTTTATCAATATGTATATAGGCAGGAATTGGCTCGGAGGGATTATAGAGTTCGCAGGAACTAATTATTAAAATGATGGATATACTTAAGAATAATAATAATTTATAACTATGCGACATCTCAAAAACAATTAAGCAATTTTAACAATTTAGCAGTAGGCAATTTTTTTAAATTTAAAAGACAATTTTACAATTAATCAATAGGCAATTATTCAATTTAAACGAATTATCCATTGCCTACTGATAAATTGTAAAATTGTAAAATTATTTTAACTTGCCTATTGCAAAATTGCAAAAATTGATCAATTAGACTTAATTGGAAGCCATTACCTTCATTTTTTCGATTATTTTATAGGCTACATCCAATGCTTTGTAGCCATCATCAATACTCACTAAAGGAGTGGTATTGCTGATTATTGAATCAGCAAACGCTTCAAGTTCCATCTTTATTGCGTTGGAAGGTAAAATTGTTGGACTTTCAAAATATATTTGCTTCGATCCTTTGTCATTTCCAAGTTCAATGGTTACTGCCAAAGGATCTTCCTCGCCTTTCTGCACATTGATTATTTTTATAATTTCCACTTTTTTATCCAGAAAATCAACCGAAACATAGGCATCTTTTTGAAAAAAGCGTGATTTTCGCATGTTTTTCATCGAAATTCTGCTTGCGGTCAAATTTGCAACACAGCCATTATCAAATTCGATACGGGCATTCGCAATATCCGGGCTATCACTCACTACAGCAACTCCGCTTGCGCTGATACGTTTGATATTTGATTTTACAACACTTAAAATAATGTCGATATCATGGATCATTAGATCCAGAACCACCGAAACATCTGTACCACGGGGATTAAACTGAGCCAAACGATGTGTTTCAATAAACATAGGATTGGAGCAATACTCTCTTGCAGCAATAAAAGCTGGATTAAAACGCTCCACATGTCCAACCTGCACCTTTACATTGGCTTCTTTTGAAAGACCGATAAGCGTTTTAGCTTCTTCAATGGTGTTGGTGATGGGTTTTTCAATAAAAACATGTTTCGATTTTTTGATCGATTTGGATGCACATTCATAATGGGTAATAGTAGGAGTAACAATATCAATTGCATCTACCTGATCTATAAGGGCTCCAATAGAATCGAAACGTTTAATTCCGAATTCTTTTTCTACTAATTCGGCAGCAGCCGGATCGGCATCGTAAAAACCTATCAGATCAAATTTTTCAATTTCTTTTAAAAGCCGGATATGAATTTTACCTAAATGTCCTGCTCCAAGTAGCCCTATTTTTATCATAAATACATTGATTTTAAAACAAAAATAGTTTTTTCCACAATCCATTCTTGATAAAATTTGCTTACTTATGAGTACTTAAATGTTAATTTTGCAGAAAGAAAAAGATTTAGAGAATTATAGAAATAAGGAAATGGAGAATTAAGGAAATGGAGAATTAGAGATTTGGAGAGTTTTAAATTAGAGAATTTTAAATTCTAAATTCAAATAATTAATGCAACAATCCACCAAATCACCAAATCACTAATTCTCCATTTCCCTTATTTCTATAATTCTCCAACTCTCTAAATCAACAAATCTCCATTTCCACAAAAAAATGTTAAACGACACATACAGGCACAAGGGATTACGCAAGCAATTAGCAAAGCTTTTAAAAGAAAAAGGGATAGAAAACACTGAGGTGTTAAAGGCTATTGAAACGGTGCCTCGTCATTTGTTTTTAAACAGTTCATTTATTGAGCGTGCGTATGAAGATATAGCATTCCCTATTGGAGCAGGACAAACGATTTCCCGTCCTCATACTGTTGCTTTTCAAACAGAATTACTGGAGTTAAAACGAGGAGAAAAAGTGCTTGAAATTGGAACTGGTTCGGGATATCAAACCAGTATATTGCTGGAAATGGGAGCAAAAGTATTTACCATTGAGCGCCAAAAAGAGTTGTTTGATATAACCAAAATTTTTTTGCCTTCAATAGGTTATACTACCAAGTTTTTTTATGGCGATGGATATAAAGGAATACCGGTATTTGCACCTTATGATAAAATAATTATTACTGCAGGAGCCCCAACTATCCCGGATGCTCTGTTAGGACAACTGAAAATCGGTGGTAGATTGGTAATACCGGTAGGAGATAAAGTTCAAATAATGACCTTGATAGAAAAAATCGGGGCTAAGCAATTTGAAAAAACCGAATATGGAGAATTTAAATTCGTTCCTCTTTTGGAAGATAAGGCTTGGAAAGGATAATTTTAACCATTTAAACGAATAACTACCTCAATAAAAAGCATTTTTGCCTTATTTTTATTGAATTTTGATTGCTTTTAGCGAATAATCCTTGAATTTGCCTCAATTATTAACTGTTTTTACCAAAAATGGTAAAAATCACCTACCCTAAACGATTTGTTTAATTGACATCCGATTTTTCTCTTCAAATAACTATTCCGGATTGATATTGAGTCATTTATAAAGAAATCATCGTTAAAATAAGGATTACTTATAATGAATTGATAATAATTTCTGAAAAATCATATATAAATTTGCATCGCGAAATTGAGTTAATATGAATTTTATAGTTCGTTTGCTCGCACCTTTATAAATTTGTAAAACATGAGGAATTATAATTACCCCGATTGTTGACAAGAAGGTGTTGATAACAATTGAAATGCGAATAAATGTAAACAAAGGATGTATATATATTTGCTGCGTAAATTTTGAATTTAACTAAATTAACAATTAATTTAAACAACGAAAAATTATGAAAAAAAAAGTATTTCTATTTACTTTAGCTCTTGGTGTATCAAGTGCTTTTGCACAAGACCTTACTTCTAAAAAAGGCGAACCAATGTTACCTGAAACTGATGATTGGGCTATCAGTATGAGTGCCGATCCTATTTTTAATTTTGTTGGTAATGCATTTAATGGTAGTGTTGCTAATGGCGCACCTGGTGTAAACTGGTTAAACGGTAACCAAACAATTATCGGTAAAAAGTTTATTGATGAAAAAAATGCTTACAGAGCTTTAGTTCGTCTTGGCTTTACATCTCAAGGGTACAAAAATTTTGTAAATGATGATGGAATTGTTACTGCACCAACATTCCCTGCTCCATTTCCACAAAAAGAAGACAAAATATCTATAAAAAATACTGTAATTGGTATTGGTGTAGGTAAAGAAATGAGAAGAGGTAAAACACGTTTACAAGGATATTATGGTGCTGATGCAATGCTTTGGATTGCAATGTCATCTGAAAAATATACCTATGGTAATGTTATGACAGGCGTTGCAGCACCAGGTGTTACACCAACTCCTACTTCTACTACTTGGAGTACGACAACAGGAGCTATCTTAGCTGAAGGTCCATTAGGAAGCCGTACTCTTTCTAACAAGTCTGGAATGACTTTAGGAATTGGAGTTCGTGGTTTTGTTGGAGCTGAGTATTTCATTTTCCCGAAAATAGCAATTGGTGCTGAATACGGTTGGGGTATTGGTTTCCAAACTGCTGGTAAAGGAACAAATGTTGTTGAAACAACAGGTGGAACAACTCCAGTTGTAGGTGAAGTAGAAACTGAAGTAGCAGGTTCTTCTAAATTTGGATTTGATACAGATTTAAACCAAGGAACTATTTTTGGTTTCAATGGTTCAAATACTGGTACAGCTTCTTTAAGAGCAACTTTCCATTTCTAAAAATAATTAAATTATAAAAAAATCCCCTGCTTATTTTAAGCAGGGGATTTTTTTATTCCAATTGGTTTAAAACTCTTTTAATTCTTCTAATAAATGTGATTCACAATTGGAGAGATCTTTTTATTGCAGTTGCCCAATCAGTTCATTTAATTCCTCTTCGGATAGATCCCGCCATTCTCCGCTTTTTAATTTCCCCAATTTGATATTCATTATCCGTACCCGTTCTAATTTTATTACCTGGTATTTGAATACATTACACATTCTGCGTATTTGTCGGTTTAAGCCTTGTTTTAATACAATTCTGAATATACGTCTGGCATTAGGTTCTGCTTTTATTTTGCATGGCTTGGTAACAGCATCTCCAATGTTAACACCTTCAGCAATATTTTTTAAAAACTGATTTCTGATGGGGAGATTAAGTGTTACTACATATTCTTTTTCGTGTTCAAAATCGGGATGGATGATTTTGTTTATAATACTGCTATCATTGGTAAGCAAGATCAATCCTTCCGAATCCTTATCTAATCTGCCAATAGGAATAATTTTTTCGGGATGTTTGATGGCATCAATAATATTTCCTTCAATTTTTTCGGTGGTACAAACAATGCCAACAGGCTTATTGTAGGCGATGTAAATGAATTTGTTTTGCTGTGGCATGATCTTAATTTTTACAATTTAATACTACGAATTACGAATTGTATCGAATTACGAATATAGTTGTAATCATTCGTAATTCGCCTTTATTCGTAACTCGTAGGAGTTTTTAAATTTTAGTAATGATTCTAATTGAATTATTTTTATACATTTGTCCCGCAATTGGTTTCTTCATTTTGAGGAATTAAAAGGGAATCAGGTAAAATCCTGAACATTTCCCGATGCTGTAAGTTCATTTTTAGTTTTTAATTTCATTTGCCACTATCTTGATTCTAAAGGATGGGAAGGCGTTAAAAACAGAACAAGTCAGAAGACCTGCCATTTGCATTACCATTTGTAGCTTTCGGAGAAAAGGCGAAGAATAGATAAATAGTTTAGCATTTTTCTATCCATTCAATTTTACCGTTTGTTGTCAATGATTTTAGCTCACGCTTAATCGTTTGTAATGAATTTGTTTAAAATCTATTTAGTTGTTTGTTGTTGCTTGCTTGCCTTTTCGGGTTTTGCTCAAAGCCGTATGGATACTGTAAAACAGTTGTCTGTTGTTGAAGTATCCTCTTCCCGATTGTCAACTTTTTCTTCCGGAAACAAATCTGAAACAATTGATAGCGCCCTTCTTGATCAATATTCTACAGGTAATTTAGCCGATATGCTCGCTAATGAAAGCCAGGTTTTTGTTAAATCATACGGTTTAGGAAGTCTGGCATCAACATCTTTTAGAGGTTCAGGAGCAAGCCATACCGCAGTTTTATGGAACGGATTTAATTTACAAAGCCCGATGCTGGGACAATTGGATATTTCTCTGATACCAACTAACTTTTTGAACGATGTTAAGTTACAGTATGGAGCAGCAGGGGCCTTATGGGGTAGTGGCGCTGTTGGAGGCACTATTCATTTGAACAATACGAGCCAATTTGATAAAGGAATTTCGGCTTCCGGAACTATTGCTTTTGGTAGCTTTTCGGATAAACAACAACAGGCAAGTTTTGAAATAAGCAAAAAACGATTTGTCACTTCCTTTAAAGTGTTTAATCACGAAGCAAAAAATGATTTTCCATTTATTAATACTGCTCAATATGGCAAACCTGAACAAAAACAATCGAATGCGGAATTAAAACAAAAAGGCTTACTTCAGGAAAATTATTTTCAGCTAAATTCAAATCAAAAAATAAATACCCGTTTTTGGTATCAATTCAGCGACAGGAACATTCCACCTTCAATGACTCAAAATAGGAATATATCTAATCAAAAAGATGAATCGTACAGAGCAACTACCGAATGGCAACGTACGGGAGAGAAGTTAACATTGTTAGCCCGATTCGCTTATTTTGATGAAGGATTGAAATTTAAAGATTCTATGATCAATGAAGATTCAAAGAGCCGGACAAAAAATGCAATTTCAGAAGTTGAGAGTCGATTTAGTATTACAAAATTTGATCTGGTAAATATTGGAATTAACAATACCTATAGCGAGGCAAGTACCCCCGATTATGTAAAAAATCGTTTTGAAAATAGAACAGCATTGTTTGGAAGTTATAAGATACATTCTGCAAAAAATAATTGGAATGCTGTGATCAGTGCACGTCAGGAGTTTATTAAAAATAAAGAAATTCCTTTTACTTCATCCCTTGGTTTTGAAGGGAAATTATTTAAATTTTTTATATTAAAAGGAAATGTTTCAAAACATTATCGTTTACCAACATTTAATGATCTGTATTGGGCGGGGCAGGGTGCAAAAGGAAATCCAAATTTAAAACCGGAAAGTGGATGGGCTGAAGAGTTAAGTTTAATTCATAGATCCATTTATAAACAAATTGGTTACCGGATCAATATAATATTTGGACACCTGCCAATGTGTTGCAGGTATGGTCTCGTGGGCTTGAATATAAGGTAAACGTGAATTATGCAGTAAGGAAATTTAAAGTACAATTATCCGGAATGTACAATTATGTTTTATCAACTAATGAAAGATCGACAACAACAAACGATGCAGCATTGGGTCAACAATTGATCTATGTCCCGATACAAAACGGACAATTTAATTTTTCTCTCTTTTTTAAGGCTACTTCTATCAGCTATACTCAGGTGTATACGGGATATCGGTATACAACATCTGATAATACGTCCTATTTAAAGCCCTATTCTGTTGGGAATTTAAATATTGCACAAACCCTTGGATGGAATACATTAAAAATAAAAGTGTATGCGCAATTAAATAATATATGGCAGGAAACATACCAGGTTGTTGCATATAGAGCAATGCCTTTATTTAATTGCCAGTTTGGAGTAACAGTTTATTTTAATCAACAAAAAAAAGATAGTTAGTAATGAACAAGAAACAAGAATCAAGAAACATCAAAAACTAAAAATTAAAACTAAAAAACAAAAAAATGAAAACAAAAACATTATTTAATTTAAGCGCATTGGCTTTAGCGATCACATTTACAAGCTGTAAAAAAGATGACCCGGAAACTCCTGCACCAACACCTGTTGGAGTAACGTATGATAACGGTGTATTTGTTAGTAATGAAGGTCCTTATGGAAGCGGAACCGGTACAATAAGTTTTTATAGCAGAAGTACTTCTGGTGTAACTAATGATATTTTTGAGACAAAAAATAGTTATCCAATAGGAAATGTTGTTCAATCGATGGAAATTTTTAATGGAAAAGGATATATTATAGTGAACAATGCAGGTAAAGTAGAAATAGTTGATGGCAGCACATTTGCAAGTAATGGTGTGATCAGCGGATTAACAAGTCCCCGTTATTTTTTAGGAATAGATAACAGCAAAGGGTATATTTCAGAATGGGGAACCGGTGGTGTTAATGGCGCAATAAAAGTAGTTGATCTAAACACTAAAACTGTCACAGCAACTATTAATACTGGAAAAGGTGCCGAAGGAATGGTAAAGGTTGGTAACAATGTATACGTAACCTGCAGTGGTGGATATGATAACGACAGCGTTGTTACCGTTATTGATGCTACCACAAATGCGGTTGTAACCAATATAACTGTTGGCGCAAATCCGAAGAACATTAAAGTAGATGCCAATGGAAAAATATGGGTATTATGCAGTGGGCAATATGCTCCTTATCCGGCTACAAATCTTGTAAAAACAGGTAAATTAGTACGTATTGATGCATCAACAAATACTGTTGATCTTACATTGCCATTTGCATCAGCATACTCACAACCTTTAAATCTTGTTATTAATAATGCAAAAACCACTTTGTATTATTCGTATGACGGTAAAGTATATTCGCACCTTTCCACTGCTACAGCATTAAATGCAACGGCTACCATCAACAGAAATTTTTATGGCTTAGGAATTGATCCTACTAATGATTATTTCTATGCTTCTGATGCCGGAAATTTTTCAAGTAATGGAAAAGTGATACGTTATAATACAACAGGAGTTGCCGTTGATAGCTTTACTGTAGGAATAATTCCGGGTAATTTCTGTTTCAAATAACAGAAATTATATAAGTTAAAATACATTATAATGTTTACAACGAAATTTTTGGTTAAAATGCTTACCCACAATTTTCTCGACAAGCTCGAAATGACCATGCGCATGGTCATTTCGAGCTTGTCGAGAATTGCGGCAGATTACCTTAACGGTTTAACCTATATAAAGTCTAATGATTATACTCCTTTCTATGTGGTTAAATAAATTGTTGTGCTAGTAATGAAACCAAAAGTTATCTTTTGCTGGAGTGGAGGTAAAGATTCTGCTTTGGCTTTACATAAGGTATTGCAAGAAAATAAATACGAAGTTGTGGCTTTGCTTACCACTTTGAATGCTCAATTTAAAAGAGTTTCGATGCATGGGGTTCGCGAAGAGTTGTTGGATAAACAAGCCGCTTCGATAGGCTTACCTTTGATAAAAATGTTTGTAAGCGAAGGTACCAATACTGAGTATGAACAAAATATGGAAACCTTACTTTTGAAATATAAATCAGAAGGAGTAAGTAAAGTCATTTTCGGTGATATTTTTCTTGAAGATCTAAGGGCATATCGCGAAAATAATTTATCAAAAATTGGATTGACCGCTGAATTTCCTTTGTGGAAAAGAGATACAGGAGGATTGATCCATGAATTTTTTGCAGAAGATTTTAGAACTATTACCTGTTGCGTAAATGATGCGTATTTGGGTAAACATAGAGTGGGAGAGGAGATCACAAAAGAATTTATAAAAACACTTCAAAATAATATAGATCCTTGCGGTGAAAATGGCGAATACCACAGCTTTTGCTTTGATGGTCCCATTTTTAAAATTCCAATAAAATTTAAAGTTGGAGAAAAAATATTCAAACCCTTGGAAATTAATACATCAGATTCTCTTCTAGATAGACCACTCACTAAAGGTTTTTGGTTTTGTGATCTGTTACCTGTATAACAATTGCCTGATTTAGGCCCCAGATCGTTTTCCCTGATCAATTATTTTCTACAATCAGATAGATAAATGATTTTTGTATTTGATAAAAATATAAATGTAATTTAGGCTAATGAAAAAAATTCTTCTTCTTACCGTTTTTAACTTTTCATTTTTAACTTTAAGTTGTTTCGCCCAAAACAAAAACATTAATGGTAAGCACAGCCAAGCAATCGATACCCTTCTATCCCTTCTCAAAACTGACAAATCCGACACCAGTAAAGTAATTCATTTAAATAACTTAAGCAGAGGATATTTTAACATAGGGCTTTACGATACTGCAAAACTCTATAGCAACAAAGCTTTACAATTAGCCAAAATGCTTAATTATAAAAAAGGCACTTGCCTTTCTTATAATACTATTGGATTGATCTATTGGGGACAGGGCAATTTCCCAAAAGCTCTCGACTACTATTTCCTGGCTTTGAAAATTGCAGAAGAAAACAAAGATAAAAAGGGAATTGCAGAAACATTCGGAAACATGGGATTTGTCTATTGGAGTCAGCGCGATTATACTAAAGCAATGGACTACTATTTAAAGGCATATAAAATTGGTGAAGAACTTGGAGATAAAAATATTGTTGGGATCTATCTCAGTAGGATTGGAATGATCTATTGGGAGCAGGTTGATTACATCACGGCCTTGGATTGTTTTTTCAAATCTTTAAAAATTGCAACAGAAACAGGAAATGAAAATTTAATTGCAATGGATCTTGGCAATATTAGTTCTGTTTATGCGCAACAAGGAAATATAAGCAAAGCACTTGAATATAAATTCAAGGCATTAGAAATGCAGGAAAAGCTAGGAAATAAATCAGGAATTGCCTTTAATCTTGTTGACATTGGATCGATCTACTCTGGATTAAAAAAGTATAAGGAGGCTGAAAAGTATATGCTGCAGGCACTTGCTATAGATACAGCAATGGGTTCTCTTCTATGGACCCAATATACTTACAGCAGACTCAGCGATCTTTATTCAGAAACCGGCAATTACAAAAAAGCGTTGGAAAGTTATAAAAAAGCAAAAATCATTAGTGATACAATTTTCAATCAGGAAAAAAACAAAGAGATCACCCGTAAAGAAATGAATTATGAATTTGATAAGAAAGAGGCCATAACAAAAGTGGAGAACGAAAAACAGCAGGCTGTTGCCGAAGAAAAAAATCGTAAGCAAACAATTATCAGCTGGTCGGTTGCTGTTGGTTTGTTTTTAGTACTTGTATTTGCAGGTTTTGTTTTTCGCTCTCTTCGCATTACGCGCAAACAAAAACATATAATTGAGTTACAGAAAAATGAAGTTTCGCAACAAAAAGAAATTATAGAAAAACAAAAACAAATTGTTGAAGAAAAACAAAAAGAGACTGTTGATTCTATTAATTATGCAAAAAGTATTCAATACACACTACTGGCAAACCATGATGTATTAAAGCAGAACTTGCGGGAACATTTTGTTTTATTCCAACCTAAGGATATTGTAAGCGGTGATTTTTATTGGGCCGCTTCCGTTAAAGGAAACGAAAACCGATCCGCACGTTTTTATTTGGCTGTCTGCGATTCAACCGGGCATGGTGTTCCCGGGGCATTTATGAGCCTTTTGAATATTTCATTTTTAAATGAAGCAATTATTGAAAAAAATATAGAGCAGCCTGATAAAATTTTAAATTATGTTCGTTCGCGTTTAATAGAAAGTATTTCAAAAGATGGTGCTCAGGATGGAATGGATGGTATTTTGATGTGTATCGAAAATGAAAAAATTACGTATGCCGCAGCAAATAATGTTCCCTTACTTGTAAGAGAAAATGCAATTATTGATTTGCATGCTGATAAAATGCCGATCGGCAAAGGGGAGAAAGATATGCCATTTACGCTTCAAACAATTGATGTTCAAAAAGGCGACACACTTTATTTGTACACCGATGGTTATGCCGATCAGTTTGGCGGACCTAAAGGAAAAAAGTTTATGTATAAACAATTGGATAATTTATTGATCGCAACCAATCAGAAATCGATGGAGGAACAAGAACTGTCGCTTTCATTAACTTTGGAGCAGTGGAAAGGTAATCTGGAACAGGTGGATGATATTTTGGTAGTTGGGATTAGAGTTTAGGTGCATTTCGGATTGGGGCTTGGAAGTATCCCCAGCAGATGGTTTTGACTTTGTACTATTAAAAATGGAAGTATAAGAGTAAGTCCTTTTTTAGCAGAATTTTTATTTAGTTTTATCCATTACATTTTGATTGAAATTTTATAAATTCTGCTTAACCCGTTTTCATATTTATTAATGGTTTTTTCAAATTCTTTCATTGTGGTAAAATTTTGGATACCAATAGAACTTCTTTTACTGGTGAAATAAAGTGTATTTGTAGTTATATCAAAATATGGGCAATAATCCATAAATTCGGAGTTAACCTCTTTTCCTAAGTTTTTTCCTTTTTCCCATTTGCCTGTTTTGTCTTTAAAGCTGATGTATAAATCACCACTTCCGAGCCCGTCTTTTCTGCCATAAATTGTATAAATGATAAAATTTTCGTTAGGAGAAATATAGGCATTGAATTCGTATCCTGCACTATTTATATTGCTATCTAATGGTGCAGAAATTGTATAATTTGTGCCATCCCATTTGCTGAAATAGATATCATCTTTGCTTGATGAATTTTGGGCATCAGAAGTAAAATATAAATTTCTATTTATTGCCAATGAAGGATAAAATTCATTGTTAGATGTATTTACAATTTCCCCTAAATTGATTGGCTCTGACCAGTGGCTTTTTAAGTTTGTTCTTTCAACATACCAAATGTCATAATCTTTCGCTTTTGACAGGGAATCAATTATTGGTCTATTGGACGAAAAGTACAGTTTTAAACCATCGGATGTTAAAAAAGGCTCTATATCTCTATATTTACCGGTGAAATTAACTAATTCAGGTTCGGACCAATTTCCATTATTTTTTTTTGTATAGGCAATTACTGATATTTCTTCATGAGGACTTTGTATACTAAAATATGCCTCATTTTGATTTTGAGAAATAGTAAAATCCCGTACGTTACTATATTTTGAAAGAAACTCAAAAGCGGGGAGGGGAAATACCGTGTTCTGTGCAAATGCCGATAATGATATACAAAGTATAGTTAATTGAAAAAATATTTTTGTCATAAACCAAAGTTCATTAAAATTACTGATAACAGTTAAAATATGGTCGTTTTTTAGTTGGGGGATGAAATTTTTTTTAATGAATTTACTTTTGGGGTAGAAAACCTGACAGGTTTTTAAATCCTGTCAGGTTGAATAATTGGAGATTATATGAGGATGAACTTAAAATGAAATCAAACAATTTTTGATGCTGTTCTATTTCTTTAGATTTCAACATATTTTAATTTGCAACCGTATTCTTTGTTTGCTGAATTATCTCTTCTTCTTTACGATAATGAACTCCGCGTTCTTTTAAATAATTTATAAAATGGTTAAAACATACAGCTTGTTTACTAACCAATTCTGGAGGGAAAACACCTTTTTCAGTGAAAAGATTTTCTAATACAAGGTTAACACCTGCCGTAGCCGTATAACCTGTTGTACGTGCCATTGAAGATGTCTGTGTTTCTTTATTGTATTCATCGTGCAAATGGTAGCTTACTTTTTTAGTAACTCCATTTTCATCACCAATTAATGTAACTCTCATAACTGTGATCTCTTCTTCTGTTTCACCTAACTTCCAATCGTTGAATAAAACTTTAGAGGTAAAGTCCAAAGGAATAACATCAACACCATTTACCTGTATTGGTTCTTTACTAAGAAAACCTGAATCGCGCAAAGCAAGTACCTTTTCAATATGCCCCGGATAACGCATCGTTTTTTCTTTCATATTTTGGATATGAGGCATTGTGAAAATGATTGAACGTAATCCATCTGAATTAAACGTTTCAAGTGTTCCTACGCCTTCCATTTCAATGTGTTCAATATCCGACATGGCAGGTTTGGTAACAATTTTACCATTTTCTACATATCTTGCAGGTCGTGTATATTCTTCGATCACATCAATAGGTGAAAAAGGAGCTTTATAATTAAAAGGCCATTTTTTTACTTTAGGCAATCCACCAACCAAACATTCAAAATCGGTAAGTTTCATTTTTTCATTATAATACCCTAAAATGATATTATCCATGCCGGGAGCTACGCCACAATCAACAATTGCGGTAACTCCTTTTTGTTTTGCCAAAGCATCCAGATCAAGCGAATTTTCAGGGAAGAAAGAAATATCCACTACATTTTTACCTGTTTCAATGATCGTTTTTAGGGTTTCGAATCCCATAAAACCCGGTACTGCGCAAACTACAATATCAAAGGGAGTTATTGCCGAAATTAATAGCGCTTTGTCTTTAGCGTTTAGTTGAAGCGTGCTTATGCTTTGATTTTTTTGTTTTAATTTTTCCAAAGCTTTGTCGCTCAGATCAGCAACTGTTACACTGTGTTTTTTTGCTAAGTCAATAGCCATAGCACTTCCTACCATTCCGGCACCTAATACAATAATTTTTTTCATGAAAATTTATTTAAGAATGTGAAATTATTTAATAATTTTTTAATGTTGATGGAACGCAAATAAGGCAGATGGTTTATGATAAAAGAAGATTGTTTTACTGCAAAAATCATACGTTCAGATTAGGAGTATTCAATGGGAAATCACAAACCGGGTAGGGCTACCCAGGGCAGAAATTTGAAAGTTATTTTTGCGAAATTTTTTCTCATAATAAGAATCAAATATACAAAAATTGGATGAAAGGAACCTATGGAAATCACTTTTTTACCGCTAAGGCGCTAAGGCGCAAAGAAAAAATAAATAAAATCATAGTTGAAAAGCTTAGTGTCTCTGCGTCTTTACGGTGATTGTTTTTGTTTTTTGAGTTTTTAAAGGCGACTATTACAAGCCATTAGTAACAATTTCCTGCACACGACCTACCTGGCGGGTATCAAGTGTTACTTTTATTCCTCTGGAGTGAAAAGGGGCGCTTGTGAGTATCCATTGCACTTTCCCTCGGGTACGTTTCCCGGTACGTTGGTCTTTTTTCAACACTATATCTACTTCCAAACCCAATTTAATATTGGTGCGGAACATATTAGGGGTATGAGGAGCAGATAAATTCATTATAAATTAATGGGCTATTAAATTTATTTAATTATAATTGACCAAGGTAATGCTGACTTGTTTCAGCATTTATGAGATTCCGGAACCGGTTTGGAAATACCAAGCTTGTTTCCGATGATCATCAATTTTTTTGTTAGGCCAATATTAAAGTGTTGATGGGCAAACGAAGGCACTTGTTTTAATTTCCGGGTCAGCAGCAATGATCGTTTTGAAACCACCTTCCACATTGATCAGATTATCATAACCTCTGGATTTTAAAATAGAAGTATAGATCATGGAGCGATAACCTCCTGCGCAGTGCACAAAATAGGTTTTGTTCTTATCAATTAAAGGCATTTCGTCATTAATAGTATCCAAAGGCAAATTTGCCACGTCCAAAATATGTTCAGCTTCATATTCACCTTTTTTGCGGACGTCTAAAATGTTGATGCTTTTATCTGACCGGTAGGTATCAACAAATGTTTGAACAGAAATAGAATTTATTTGATCCACTTCTTTACCTGCATTTTTCCATGCATTAATGCCTCCTTTAAGATAACCAATTGTATTATCATACCCAACACGAGCCAAGCGGATAACGGATTCTTCTTCTCTGCCCTCGTCTGTTATCAATAAAATTTGTTGGTTGATATCCGGTATCAATGTACCCACCCAGGGAGCAAATCCTCCATCTATTCCTATGTTGATAGAGTTTGTTATGAAGCCCTTTGAAAATACAATTTGTCCGCGTACATCAAGTTTTAATGCTCCGGTTTCATTAGCAATGGCTTCAAATTCTTCCGGATCCAACGCTTTTGTTCCTTTTTTTATTACCTCATTAATATTTGCATATCCTTCCTTATTCATTTTAACATTTAGCGGAAAATAGTTAGGAGGAGGTAGCAAGCCGGTAGTAACTTCAGTTATAAATTCGGCTTTGGTCATGTCGGCCCTTAATGCGTAATTAACTTTTTTCTGATTTTCGAGTGTATCGAATGTTTCTTTGCTCATGTTCTTTCCGCAGGAAGAGCCCGCTCCATGTGCCGGGTAAACAATAACAGTACCCGGTAAAGGCATAATTTTATTACGAAGCGAATCATAAAGTGTTCCCGCCAGATCTTGGATGGTTAAGCTTGATTTAGCTGCTAAATCAGGTCTTCCAACATCACCAATAAAAAGAGTGTCACCACTGAAAATAGCATATTCTTTTCCATTTTCATCTAACAAAAGGTAGCTTGTTGATTCCATGGTATGCCCGGGAGTATGCAATACTTTAATGGTAATTTTCCCTACTTTTAATTCTTCACCGTCTTTTGCTATGTGTGCTTTAAATGAAGTTGTTGCATTGGGGCCAAAAACAATTGTTGCTCCTGTTGCATTCGCCAGATCAACATGTCCGCTTACAAAATCGGCATGGAAATGAGTTTCTAAAACATATTTAATTTTTACATTTTCTTTTTCTGCTTTTTGAATATACGGCTTGGTTTCTCTTAAAGGATCAATCACTACTGCTTCACCTTCCGATTGGATGAAATAGGCTCCCTGAGCTAAACATCCTGTATATATTTGTTCTACTTTCATGTTACAACGAATTACGAATTTTAACGAATTTCTGGTTACAAATAATCGAATGTTTACGAATTTACGAATCTGTAGGTTTAAACAGTTTCAAACACAGATTCGTAAATTCGTTTTTTATTCGTTATCCGTAACCTTTTATCGGATCAATGAAATATTTCCTTTTTTATTTACTTCTTCCCCGGTAAGATCTTTTGCTTTGATATAATATACAAATACCGCTGGGTCCAGAGGTTTACCTTTATAAGTTCCATCCCATCCTTCAGCAATATTTTCGGTTTCAAATACTTTTTCTCCCCAACGATTAAAAATGGCAAAATAAAAAGAGGTTATACATTTTTCCCATCCTTGTAAAATAAACAGATCGCTGCGTCCGTCATTATTAGGTGAAAAGGCATTTGGAGTTGTAAGCTCGCTACATACATAGGGTGGAGGTTCACCGGCATTTAATGTCCAGGGAGCATAAGTATTAATACCTGTTACATTAACTGTATTATTAGTGACGTTGCAAGTCCCAAAAGCAGGATTTTGCCATTGTATTCCGCTCCACATCCATCCTTTCAAACTATCTTCAACAATATCATTCGTACTACCTCCCGTAAGATCCCACTCATCATCACGGTAAGTGAACGTTAGATCAGCAGTAGGATTGGAGGAATAATTTGTAGCATCAACTACCCAGAAACGATCAGCACACGTAACATCGCTTTCGTCTCCACTAAATGCATTCAAATTGGTAACTCCGCTTGGTAAAGGGCGGTTATTGGGGATGGAAGTAACAGATGTTGGATAAGTTGCTACAGAAATATTTCCAATAGTGCTTTGTGCTCCGGCAGAAGTAACATCATAAAGAAAAGGAATATAAGTACCGGAAATGGTTCCAAAAGGATATGTATAATTGCTTGAAGTATTTCCCAGATTCCATTGAATTCTCCCGTAACCGGGGCCGGGATCTGTTTCGGAAATAATATAGCCACTTGTACGGGTGATAGCAGTGGAAGCGGGATTAGTAACAATAACTGTTTTACTATTTAGATCAAAAGTATTGGAATTTAATGAAAGCACTCCGGTATTTCCTGCAACAATAGTATTGATGTCCAGCGTTTTTGTACCTACTCCCTGCAAGTCAAGATTATTGAATGTTGTTGTTTGAGTCCCTTGAATAGTTTGAGTTGCACCCGATAAAATAACGGTTCCTGTTGTTGGGTCGAGACAACCCAGCGGTTCACTGTTCGTCCAGTCGCCAGTCAAATAAATATCACCTTGGTTATGAATAAATCCCTGAACGGTATTAGACACGTGCCCATCCACAAATAAAATAGTGTTTGGGTAAACAGTAATATCAGTACCTCCGTTGTAAAAATTGGTTTGAGAAAAAGAGAAAAAAGAAGCAAAAAGACTAAAGCTCATTATAAAGAAAATGAGAAGTAGAGGAGATAAACGATATGAAATAGAAGATTTTTTTTTCATGCTCTTAAAAAAGATATATAAAGATAACTTAATTCTTTTTATTTTTCTGATTTAGTTCGAAGATTTTTTTACCATTCACCGGACTGCTGGTATTTTCGCTTAGTCAGGTATTACGGAGTTAAAGTTATAATTTTTGTGCTTGCTGTACTTGTACCGCAAGTATTTTCAGCGGTAACACTAATTATGCCTCCATAAGTAACGGCAGATAATTCTACATGTCCACCGGCACCTGCGGATGAAGGTCCGCTATTGCCATTACCACCGCCTCCACCACCACCATAATTAGTGGGTGCTGTTGCTGCAATATTTGTGGGGTATGTGTTAAAACAAGACCCTCTGCCACCGTTTCCGGCATTACCGCCACCACCGGCACCACCAAGGCCATAATTTGTTGGTCCATCCCAACCTCCAATAGGATAGAATATTGGAGGCGGCCCTCCGTTCGAACCATTACCTGTGGAACCAGCGGCACCACCACCACCACCACCTAAATAGGTATATTGTGAGTCCCCCCCATTTCCCCCCGTTCTATTAGTTGATCCACCAGAGCCGATTCCTCCTGCTCCACCAAACCCGTTTCCACCACTTTGAAATCCGCCACCACCGCCAGTGGCTGAAATCAGGGCATCTACACTTGATGTGCCTCCTGCTACTCCCCCCCAACCGGTTAGTCCACCATCTCCAACAGTAATTGCTAAGGAAGCTCCAGAAAGGCCTGAAAACGTACCGCTCGAATAACCGCCACCACCGCCACCACCATATCCATTATTACCACCACCGCCACCACCACCAATAACAGTAATAGTTGCCGCGGTTATGCAATTACATGTATATGAACCTGATGTAGTAAATATAAGTGCAGGTGCGGATGCGAAGCTAACAGTGATAGATGTTGTTCCTTGGCCCGCAGTGATAGTTGCGCATGGAGGAACTGTCCATGTATACGTTGTTGCACCAGCTACCGGAGAAATAGAGTAAACAATACCTGTTGAACCGGAAGTAACCGGTGAAAGGCCGGTAAT
The DNA here is from genome assembly GCA_040388745.1 of Bacteroidota bacterium. GTDB lineage: Bacteria > Bacteroidota > Bacteroidia > 2-12-FULL-35-15 > 2-12-FULL-35-15 > 2-12-FULL-35-15. The sequence goes on from JAZKBF010000010.1 coordinate 93,041, forward strand.
GGCTCCGGGAGCAGCCGGACCGCCAACAGAAGATACAACAGCCAGTGAGCTTGATGTGCTTGTGCCACAGGTGTTTCCCGCGGTTACGTCAATATTGCCTGAAGTGCTACCAAACGTAACAGTAATGGAAGTTGTTCCTTGTCCGGCTGTAATAGTAGATCCAGAAGGAACAGTCCAGGAATATGATGTAGCACCGGTTACCGCAGAAATAATATATACATTTCCGGCACTTCCATTGCAAAATGTTGCACTTCCCGTAATGATACCTGGTTGTGCCGGAATTTGGCAGCCTCCGCACGACATACTCACCCATACACTTCCTAAACCATCCCACCATTCGTAGCAATTGGTTGTTATATTAAAGATCAATAAAGATTGTGCTGGTGAAATAATTGCATTGCGTTGCATTGTGGTGATGCGTGGAACAAGAAGTCCCATAGTTGTGCTTGTAACTTCCAATGCTGCGGAAGCAGCAGGTGTTGTTCCCGTGTTGATGCCAACATTTGTTCCATTATCATAAATGATTGAATTGCAAAGTTCAGTTGTGCTTGTAAATTTTGTTACATAATTTGTAGTTGAACCACTGCAAATTGTGCCAGGGCCAGTAGAACCCACTGATCCTGTGCTTCCTGTCAAACCGATGGAACCGGTTGTCCCCGAATTCCCTGTACTACCAGTAAAGCCTATAGAGCCTGTTGATCCCGTTAATCCATTTATTCCAGTTATTCCAGTGCCTGTAGCCCCAACATTCCCGGTAGCGCCCGTTGATCCTGTGTTGCCATTACTTCCCGTTGAACCGGTACTCCCTGATCCTCCTAAACCATTGTTGCATAATGATTTCCAGTTTGTGGTTGTTGCATTCCAATAAAAAAAACACGAGGAATCGGTATCAAATACTAATAAACTATTTGCAGGTGAAGGGATGGATAGCCGTTGAACAGCTTTCATACGAGGAACCAGAACTCCTTTGTTATTAGTAGGGCTTGCATCAATATCCAGTAAAGCGGATGGGGCAGGAGTTAATGTTCCAACGCCAACATTATTGTTTTGAGCTAAACAATTTGTCTTGGTTAATAAATTAACTAAGAATAGAAGCACAATAATTACCTGCCCGAATGAATGCATTTGGTTTGGAAGAACAAATCGTAAACTTCTTCTTAGAATTTTCATATTTTAATTTTATTTAAAAAAAATATTTTTGTACTTAAAAACGGTAAAAGTAATTTAATAAATTCAAAGGTAGAGCTTGTATAAATATTAAGGGGAAATATTTTATAGCCAACGAAAAGTCTTCGGCTAAGCTTAGATGGACCATGTGCAGTGTCATATTGAGCAAGTCCAATATGTGCGAAGGCTTTGAAGATTGATATTTTTATTCAGTTAAATAAAATAAAAACAAGTTCAATTTTTTTTGATTTAATTAGAGATTATTTGGGAGAGAAGCGAAGGCTTATATTCGTATACCCAAGGAACAGCTAATTTGCAGCCTTGCAATTTTACAAGAGTCGGAATTGAGGATAGTTTATAAACTTAAAAATTATTTTCACTTATAAATCAGCATTTTGGTGATACACTACTCCTGAAATATTAAATGCAGTACCTGTTGGATTAACAAACCATCCGGATACGGAAAATCCAATAAAATAATTTGATCCGTTAGGGTTAAGCCTGATTACTACAAAGCCATCGGTGCTAAGGTATTGAGAACTGATAACTCCCGCTGAGTGGTCAACGTTTTGATTGCTGATAATTGTTCCAGTACCGCCATATGCATAACCTACTGCTTCAGAATTAATTGCTTTTGCTGTTCCATAATTATATCCTTCCACTAAAATACGATACATGATGCTTGCGCAGGTAATATTGGTTTTTATATGTATCATTACATTTGTATTATCTGTAGTGTTCCAGGTAAGGAAATCCCGCTTAACCTTTCCGCTTTGCGTTGCCAGATCACCATTAACCTGTAATTTTGATAACGGGGCTGTAGCTCCAATACCCACATTTCCATTGTCCAAAACGGTCATTCTCACCTGTGGACCTGTAGCATAACTGTTTGTTGTTGCAAAGTGCATGGTAGTTCCTGGAGAGTTATGCTGATAAACATAAATGCCAGCCTGAGCGTTATCCACCCCTGCCTGGCTGAACGTTAGTCCACTTGACATCCCTGACGTTGCCATTCTAATGTTAATTGCTCCTTTGGCACTTGTCCCCATATTAGGGTAACTGTAATTTCCTTCCTGTGCAACTGTTAGTGGAGCCCCCGGGCTACTTGAAGCGATACCCACATTTCCATTATCTAAAATAACCATGCGCTCATTGGTAGTAGAACCAGCCGTATATGTGGTAAGCCCGGTATGGAATGCCAGTTTAGCGGTTCCGGCAGGAGCTATTGCATAAATCCTGGAACTATTATCCACTCCTAAATTTGCAAGGGTCATAAATTGGCTCTCCGGGCCTCCTTCACCAATCTTTATCGACATAGTAGCAGTGCCGCCTCCGGAGTTTTGAAAATGTGCCATTACATCACCATTGTTATTGGCTTTTGATAGGTGAAGGAGGTTATCTGGTGCTGTTGTTCCTATGCCTACATAGCCGTTCTCCGAAATAGTCATTCTTACCTGGGCAGTGTCGCCTCCTTTTGCAATGGAATTTGTTAGAAACTGGAGGTAGGTATCCCAAGAGGTTCCACGATAAGCTCTTATTCTTGCAGAGCCAGCTGCGGCAAAGCCCCATTGCAGATCTTGGGCGCTGTTAGAATTAAGTGGTGTATTCGGCCCCCAAATTTTTATTGCAGTAGCAGCAGTCGTTTGTCCTTCTGCACCAGCTTTCACTTCAAGCTTAGCCCCAGGACTAGCTGTTCCAATACCAACATAACCGTCATTTCGGAGTGTGAACAGGGTAGGCTCTGTGAGTAAGCCATATCGGAAGTCAAGGAAAGCAAAAGCCGATATATCACGTGCAATAATATTGAAAGGCCCTCCAGTATGGCCATATGGTTGTATAGCTAGCCTGGCTTTTTCTCCTAAGGTGTTTGGTGCAGCTAACTGAGTCCCGATATGTACTTCTGCATTTCCATCAATATCTTCAAATCCGTTAAATCCTGTGCTGGCTATGGTTAATTTGGAGGCAGGATTCAATATTCCGATACCGACATTACCTACTGAATCAATAATAAACCGTTGGATATTGTTTGTGCGGAAGCGCAATGAAATATTATCTTTTGTTCCTAAAAAGTTAGGTCCTCCTGTGGTACCCGTATTGCCCGTAAGCATCCATGCGGTTCCGGGGGAACCGCCATTTAGTAATTGAACCCAAACAGGTGAACCGGAAGTCCCCGAATTATAGTAGTAACCAACAACCGGCAAACCACCGCTGCCGGTATGATATACAAGCAAACTGGTTGCAGGATTGGTAATGGTTGTTGCATCTGTTGACGAAACCAGGGCCATGCGCGGGATAAGCAGCCCTTTATTGTTACCTGGCGCTGCATCAATATCCAGCAATGATGAGGAATTCGGTACTGCACCAGAAGTGTTTATCCCAATGTTTTGGGCTGTGCAGTTCGTTTTATGTACTAGCTGACTTGTTGTTAAAAATAATAGTATGAGTATTCTGCTAAGTTTCATAATACTAAATTCAAGACAGTTTTAATGTTTCTTTATTACAACCAGTGTTTTACGTAAAAACTACCAATTTTGTTGCAATATTAGCTTGGAATATCTTTAATAAAATTAAAAAATATTTATTTTTTATCGAGGTCAATTCAACGAGAAATGAAGAATAGGTAACATTGCTGCAATAGGGAAGGATAATTTATTCAGTATTAATTTATGCTCATATTTTCTCAGTCAAATTTTGCTCCCTGTATTTTTCATACAATTGATGCACAATACCATCGGAAAGGCCAATTTGAGGGACAATTATTTTATCTATTTCTGCATTTTTCAATACACTGAGTAAAATTTTAGAAGCAGGAATAATAACATCAGCCCGGTCGGGATTTAATCCTAAAATTTTTATGCGTTCTTCATACGTATAAGATTCAAGTAATTCGTAAAGGCCTTTTAATTTGGAAGTTGCAAAGGGTTTGTTCAGCTTCCTGCCCGACATTCTATACAGTTTATTAATATTTCCTCCCGAACCAATTGCTAATAATGGCTTGTAACCTTTTGTGATCTCCTTTACCCAGTTTTTAAAATAGTTCCAATATTCTTTATCAATTTGATTGTGAAGCATACGGATGGTTCCAATGTTAAAAGACTGAGAAACTACCGCTTTATTTTTTGAGAACAAGGTGATCTCAGTGCTGCCACCACCAATATCTATATAGAGATATGCATTGTTCTTATCCAGCTGTTCTTCAATATGATTAGAGTAGATAATATCGGCCTCAGTTTTCCCGTCAATAATTTCAATTTTTATTCCAGCCTCTTTTCTAACTCTTTCAATGATATCCCAGCGATTTTCTGCATCACGCATGGCCGAAGTGGCGCAAGCACGATAATCGATAGCATCATAAACATCAATTAAATGTTTAAATGCTTTCATGGATGTTACCAGTTTATCAACTTTTTTTTCGGAGATTTTACCGTTTAAGAAAGAATCTTCACCCAAACGTAGGGGAATACGAATCAATTCAGCTTTTTTAAAATAAGTTACGCCATTGTCATCGTAAACATTGCTAAACAATAGCCGTACTGCGTTGGAACCTATATCAATTGCTGCAAATTTCACCGATGTATCTAATTCTTTTTAGAGGTTAACAAATTATAGGTAGCTTCTTGTGCACGTACTTTTTGCTTGTTGTTTATTTTTCTGTATTCATTATTTTGTTCAGTTCCTAAGATCCTGGCTTTTGTATTATCTGCCCAAAGCATATCAATAATTTTTCTTATTTGAGCCTGAATCGCGATATCGTAAATCGGGACTGCAACTTCTGAACGGAAATCAAAATTCCTTGCCATCCAGTCGGCCGAAGATAAAAAATATTTTTCATCACCACCGTTATAAAATATTAACACACGGCTATGCTCCAAAAAACGATCAACAATACTTATCGCCTCAATATTTTCACTCAATCCTTTCACCCCTGCTACCAATGAACAGATCCCCCTGATTATTAATTTAATTTTTACACCTGCGGCACTTGCTTCGTATAATTTTTTGATCATTTCGGGATCAACCAGATTATTCAATTTTAAAATAATGGATGCGGGCTTGTTTTTTTTAGCATTCTGAATCTCTTTATTAATAAGCTGTATGATCTCTTTTCTCATAAAAAATGGAGAAACCAGTAAATGTTTGTATGTGCCAGTTTTTAAATTATCTGAATAAAAAGAAAATACTTTAGCTACTTCGTCAGTAATCCGTTTATCTGCTGTAAGTAAGCTATGATCAGTATATACACCTGCGGTATCACGGTTAAAATTGCCTGTACCAACATGGGCATAATTAAAAGTTTTGTTACCCTCTTTACGAGTTATTAAAAACATTTTGGTATGCACTTTTAATCCGGGTACACCATAAATTACTTTGGCGCCTTCTTCCTGCAGTTTGTTTGCCCAATAAATATTTGCCTCCTCATCAAAGCGTGCCTGAAGTTCAACAACAGCTGTTACCTGTTTGCCATTTTTAATAGCATTAATAAGTGCTTTAACAATACTTGAATTTTTTGCAACCCGATACAATGTAATTTTGATCGATTGAACTTTGGGATCAATGGAAGCCTCCCGCAACAAATCAATGATATGATCAAAGGATTGATACGGATAGGTTAACAGCACATCCTTTTTTTTGAGAATTTTAAAAAAACTTGGCTGATCCTTTACTGATTGCCCATCCGGAAGGTCCGGATGTTTTAAAGGGATTATTTTTTTGTAACTCAAATCAGGACTCCCAATATTTGGGAATGAAATAAAATCTTTAAAATTATGATAACGGCCACCCGGTATTGGATTATCCTCTTTACCGAGCTTTACTTTTTTCATTACAAAAGCCAGCATATCAGGAGCTATTTGGCTATCATAAACCAATCGGACAGGTTGTCCTTTTTTTCTATCTTTTAATCCTTTTGATATTTTTTCAACGAAACTTTTGGAAAGATCATTATCCATATCAATTTCGGCATCTCTTGTTATCTTAATGTTATAGGCCTCAATATAATCGTATATAAAATTGTTAAATACATCTTCCAAACAATAACGGATAACGTCATCTAATAAAATAATAATTTTTTTTTCTTTTTCCTTTGGTAATACCACAAAGCGGGATATAGCATTGGTTGGTACTTCTATTAATGCATATTTATTTTTTTTCGCATTTTCATTGCGCCCGAGTTTGATAATGAGATAACCGGATTTATCTTTTAGAAAAGGGAATTTAGATGCATTATCAACCATTATCGGAAAAAGGGAGGGCATCACCGTATCATGAAAAAATTTCTTTACAAATACACCTTGCTCTTTTGTAATTTGCTTTTCATTGATGATAGAAATATTATTTCGTCCAAGTTCTTTAATTAATTTTTGATAAACCTGTTCGAACTTTATTTGTTGCTCAATAACAACTTTTTGAATTTTATTCAGGAGAGGCTCAGGATTTACTCCTGTAAGTTTTTCTGTTTTTTTTGGGTATCTGACAATTCGCTTTAAAGTAGCCACTCTAACACGAAAAAATTCATCGCGGTTATTGGAAAAGATGCCCAAAAATTTTATACGATCAATTAAAGGAACTGTTTTGTCTTCGGCTTCCTGCAACACACGCTCATTAAAAGATAACCAACTTAACTCACGATTGATCAATACTGTTTTTTTATTTATCATTCTTCACAACATTCCAGGTTTCATTTTCAAATTCGGTATACAGATAAAAATTTTCAGGTTTCAGGTTCTGTAGATAGCACAGAACCTGAAACAAAAAAATATAATATTGCTACATAAAATTTTTATTTCTTTTTAATTTTTATCAAACTTTTTTTATCGGAAGGAGCCATAACCTTTTTTATAGGAATAATGACTTTTTTTACAATCCTGATTGGAGTTATAACTTTGTTTTCAGTAAGAGATTGCATGTTTTTCAGAAATTTTTTCGCTACCATTTTTGAAGCTTCATTTGTAGTTTTTCTGATCTTTTTTGCAACTTCAACATTTCTTTTACTCAAAACCTCTTCAAGAGATTTTGTTAATGTAAGTTCAAGTTCTTTGCGTAATTCTTTTTTGCTCATGTTGTTTATAATTAATAAGGGTTAATTAATGCGTGCAAAATTAGTGGTAAAACCCATAAAAAAACAAATACAATTTTAATAAATTAAAACCTTAACAATTAGTTAACTAGTGTTTTCAGGTTTTCTTTCGTTGTGTCCTTGATCACTCCGACCCTGTTTCGGGCTCTCATGGAGTTACTGAAAGCACTGATAGCCATCCGGGCAGGCAAGTTCAGCGAAATCCAGTTGATGTATGATTGTTATCACACTTACTGTTTCTCGATGTGATTTTTTGGAAAGTCATACAAGATAAGTTCTCCATTCGTATCATTAAAGCATTTCCATTCTTTACAATTTTCGGACTGACGGATGCCAACAATACCACAAGTAGCAATGGTTTCAGTAAATGTTTTTGTTAAGCTATTCGCCAGATCTGAGATTGTTGGATTATGACCAAATAGCATAATGCTACTATAGCGGCTATCTATTTTTGAGAAACTACTTTTATACTGTTGTACGTTAGTTTCATATAAGTTCGAATCAATAACAATATCTGAATAATTAAAATTAAAATTTTTGCAAAATATAAGAGCTGTAGTAATGGCTCTTATGGCCGGACTTGTAATAATCAGATCGGGCAGCAGTTTTTTTTCTTTCATCAAACCACTCATAAAATGGGCATCGCGATAGCCTCTTTTATTCAATGGCCTGTCAATATCAGAAAGATCCTCATCAGCCCAATCAGATTTTGCATGACGAACAAGATAAAGTGTTTTCATTTTATGTTAGACTTCGTTAATTTTTAATTTCTGTTTTATTTGGGCGTGTCCCTTCGCTGCGCTGCGGGTCGTGCTTTCCGCTACAATCTTCCCCGATAAAAATCGGGGAAGGATTTTCGCTACAATCACTCACGCAAACAATAGGAAATCTAAAGGCTTCGGTGTAATATGTCAGTAATTTTTTTTATTACTTTAAAACCGCTGTTAAAACAAGCTGTTTTAGATCTTTTTTAGATCGGCAATCGTTTGGCCTGGAGTAGCAGACGAAAACACGGTATTGCCTGCAACCAGAACGTTTGCACCAACATCAACTAATTTTTTGTAATTGTTCATATCCACTCCACCATCAATTTCAATCAGAGCTTTTGATTTAGATGCCCGTATCATTTCTGCAATGGAAATTATTTTATGATATGTTTTTTCTATAAATTTTTGTCCGCCAAAGCCCGGGTTTACACTCATAATACATACCAAATCAATGTCCTGAATTATTTCAGATAATAAATTAGCAGAAGTATGTGGATTGATGGCCACACCGGCCTTCATTCCCAATGCTTTTATTGCCTGGACGGTGCGGTGCAAATGCGGGCACGCTTCATAATGAACTGTTAAAATATCTGCTCCTGCATCCTTAAACGTTTGCAAATAACGATCAGGGTCCACGATCATCAAATGTACATCCAGTGGCTTTGTTGCATGTTTTTTTATTGCTTTAATAACAGGGAATCCGAAAGAAATATTTGGTACAAACATTCCATCCATAATATCAACATGAAACCAATCGGCCTGGCTGTTGTTGATCATTTCAATATCACGCTGTAAGTTGGCAAAATCGGCAGATAAGATGGATGGGGCAATTAAATGGTTCATTGGCGAGGATTAAAAAGGTGTTTGAATAAAGCTAATTGATCACAAAAGTACAAAAAAAGAGCGGAAAAAGCTTGTTGCCTTTTCCGCTCTTTCAATTTAACAATTTGGTTGTAGACAATTATTCAATTTATCAATTTTTCAGTAGGCAATTGATTCCATTTTACAATTTATAATTGCCTACTGATTAATTGCCTAATTGCAAAATTAATTTTTACCTATCCTAAGTATGTTTTTAAAATTTTGCTTCGTGAGGTTTGCTTTAATCTGCGAATTGCTTTTTCCTTGATCTGGCGAACACGCTCACGGGTAAGGCCAATTTTTTCACCGATTTCTTCCAAGGTCATGGCATGCTCACCATTTAAACCGAAGTAAAATCTCACTACATCTGCTTCCCGCGCTGTAAGTGTATATAAAGCGCGTTCAATTTCTCTGCGCAATGATTCGTGTAATAAACCAAATTCGGGGCTGGGACTGTCTTCGGACTGCATCACGTCATACATGCTGCCTGCATTATCATCTCCAGTGGTTAAAGGAGCATCCATAGAAACATGGCGGCCGGTAATTTTCATGGATTCTTTTACTTCTGTTTCTGAAATTTCAAGCATCCCTGCAATTTCTTCAGGGCTTGGCTCACGCTCAAATTCCTGCTCTAATTTGGAAAACGTTTTATTGATCTTATTTATAGAACCGATCTTATTCAGGGGTAAACGCACAATACGTGATTGTTCAGCCAATGCTTGCAGAATAGATTGACGGATCCACCAAACGGCATAGGATATAAATTTAAAACCACGCGTTTCATCAAACCTTTGTCCGGCTTTTATCAAACCCAAATTACCTTCATTAATTAGATCGGGCAAGCTAAGGCCTTGATTTTGGTATTGTTTGGACACAGAAACAACGAAACGTAAATTGGCTTTCGTTAGTTTTTCAAGTGCTGCATGATCACCGGCTCGTATTTTGCGGGCCAGCTCAACTTCTTCATCTGCGGTAATTAAATCGACTTTCCCTATTTCCTGTAAGTATTTGTCGAGTGATGCTGTTTCGCGGTTAGTAACCTGCTTGGAAATTTTTAGCTGCCTCATAAAAAGATTTAAGTTTTATTAACCACTTTAATTGACGATTAGTACGGTAAGCTTTCTAATAATGTTTCAAATATATCTTTATTTTTACGATAAAACTTATTTTTTTGCCGATGAATTTACTGGTTACTAATAACGAATCATTACAAATCTACGAATCTGGGGTTGCCAATTACCGGAGAAATTGTTAAAGGCAAATTAATCTGTAAGTTTGCTGAACTATCTTATTCAGGCCTGTAATGCCGCGTTAGGGATTGCAACGTAAATCCTTTTCTTCCGCTATTTAGCGGAAGGAAAGATTGAAGTGCAAAGCCCGGCCCTTTCTTGTTTAAGAAAGGGAACGCTCCAATAATTTTAATTCAACTCTTCATTATAAATCAAAACTTACAGAAAAAAATACCAAAACCTGAGTTAATTAATATATATTTGTTCCCTGAATATGATGAAGCCCAGGATCATTTTAGATAGTAAACACTTCGAAATTACCGTTACCCGGCTTTGCTATCAATTAATTGAAGTACACAACGATTTTTCAGAAACTGTTATAATCGGCCTTCAACCCCGTGGTACCTTTCTTGCACAGCGCATCCAAAAAAAGCTTTCTGAAATTTTAAAGAAAAAAGATATTAAATGCGGAAGTCTTGATATTACTTTTTTTCGTGATGATTTCCGCCAGAAAGAGTTAGTACCTACTGCCACCGAAATAGAATTTATCATTGAAAATAAAAATGTGATCCTTGTGGATGATGTGCTGTTTACCGGCCGTACTATCCGTGCAGGATTGGATGCTATGCTGGCCTTTGGCCGACCAAAAGATGTGGAGCTGTTGGTATTGATCGACCGCAGATTAAGCCGGCATTTGCCTATACAGGCAAAATATGTTGGTAAAACAATTGATTCGATCGCATCAGAAAAAGTGAAGGTAGAATGGAAAGAGACCGAGGGAGCTGATAAAGTAACGTTAATGAATTTTTGATTTGTTGAATTGGAGAGTTAGAGAATTAAAAAAATAGGGATTTGTAGAGTTAAAAAATTAGAGATTTGGAAAATTAAAGAAATGGAGAATTTTAAAATAAACCAACAAATCACCATTTCTCCAAATCACTAGATAAATAAAGAAATGACTAAACTAAGCACAAAACACTTACTTGGAATAAAAGATATAACGGCCAATGATATTAATTTAATATTGACCACAGCCGAGAGTTTTAAAGAAGTCATCAATCGCCCTATAAAAAAAGTTCCTTCCTTACGTGATATTACCATTGCCAATTTATTTTTCGAAAATTCAACACGCACAAAACTTTCCTTCGAATTAGCTGAAAAGCGCCTTAGTGCTGATGTGATCAATTTTTCTTCCTCCTCCTCATCTGTAAAAAAAGGGGAAACCTTAATTGATACTGTTAATAATATTTTGGCCATGAAAGTGGACATGGTGGTGATGCGCCATCCCAACCCGGGAGCAGCATTGTTTTTATCGAAACATGTGAATGCTAAAATTATAAATGCCGGTGATGGCGCTCATGAGCATCCTACTCAGGCATTACTTGATGCCTTTTCTATTAAAGAAAAGCTTGGTAACATTAAAGGAAAAAAAATAGCAATTGTAGGAGATATCCTTCACTCAAGGGTGGCTCTTTCAAACATATTCTGCCTACAAAAATTGGGTGCTGAAGTTATGGTTTGCGGTCCAACTACCTTAATGCCAAAATATATCAGCAGCCTTGGAGTTAAGGTGGAGCATAATCTAAAAAAGGCCCTTGAATGGTGCGATGTAGCCAATATGCTTCGTATTCAATTGGAGCGTCAGGATATTAAATATTTCCCTTCTTTACGTGAATATACCATGCTCTTTGGTTTAAATAAGGAATTGCTGGATTCGCTTACTAAAAAAATTGTGGTTATGCATCCGGGCCCTATAAATCGTGGGGTTGAAATTACCAGCGATGTGGCGGATAGCGATCAAAGTATTATTCTGGAACAAGTGGAGAATGGTGTTGCAGTACGTATGGCAGTGCTGTTTTTGCTGGCGGGCAGGGCTTAATTTGCGGCTTTTGGTGTTATTTCCTTTTAAACTTGTTGAAATTATTTGGGCGTTCCTTTCTTAAACAAGAAAGGCGGGCTTTACACTTCAATCTTCCCTACCGCTAATTAGCGGTAGGGAAGGATTTACGTTACAATCCCTAACGCAGCATTTCTATTTGCCACAAAATTTTCAATTCAAAGTCATTTTTTGAGGCCCAATTGGCCTCCCCATAGTCTTCAACAGGCTCTGGCTGACCGAAATTTAAGTCATTATCAGGATGTTCAAAATTTGCAAATCCATGTATAATCACCATGGATTTGTAATTTTAAAGGATAATTTTCGTACTTTTGTAAAAATATCCTTTATTATGAATTTTCAAATAGAAAAAAACGATAAATACACAGTAATAAAGCTTACAGCTGAAAAACTGGATAGCACTGTAGCTCCTTCTCTTAAATCTGAGTTGGTAGTATTGAATACAGATGGTGTGAAAAATATTATCATTGATCTTTCTCAATCACGTTATTGCGACTCTTCAGGATTAAGCGCTATTTTAGTTGCTAATCGCCTGTGCAAAAATAGCCAGGGAGTATTTGTTTTAACGGGCTTACAGGAATCAGTAAAGAAACTGGTTGCTATCTCCCAATTGGATACCATCTTAACTATTACCAAAACCTTACCAGAGGCTATTGAACTGTTTTCAGTTCAAGCTTAATAAAGCCCATTGCACCATTTCTGATATTAAAGAGGAGAGGGCGGAATTAATTTATTAACACTTTTTGAAATTTAAAATTAAAATTTTATCTTTATACCCTAAATCATTTTAAAAACTAAAACCCTAAACTCAAAATAATTATGATTAAAAAATTACTTTCAACTGTTTTATTAATTGCAAGCATAGGAGTGATGAACTCTTCGGCACAAGCATTGTGTACATCAAATATCTCTTGTGTACCACCAGATTCTACTTTTGGCATCTGCCCTGATTCTTTGACAGGTTTGCCTTTAGGTACTATAAGTCAAGCGTATACTGTTACTATGAGTATTAAAATTCCAGCTTCTACAGTTGTTGCAGGTGTAACTTACAACTTGACTCATTTAGCTTTAACTGAGGTTAAAGTTGATACGTCTACTTCAGGAACAGCTGTTTGGGTTGATCTTTCTGCTATAGGCTTAACCTATTTAGGTAGTGGAGCAAATGTTCCTTCAGGATGTACAAATTGTGCAATTGGTGGTGGTTATACAATGACTAAATTTGGTTATTGGAATGCTCCAGGTCAATCTTGCGTAATAGTAAGTGGTACTCCAACTAAGACAGGAACTTTTCCAATTAAAATTATTTCACAAGCCCGTGCTGTATTTTTTGGAGCAGGAACTTGGGCTGCAGCACCAGAGAACAATGATTACCGTTTAGTTGTTGCAGCACCATCAAGTGTTGGATCAATTGATCAGGTTAAGTTTGAAGTAAGTCAAAATACTCCAAATCCATTTAGCGATAAATCAGAAATTCGTTTTTCATCAGTAAACAGTTCTGAAGTTGAATTTAAGGTTTATAATTTACTTGGTTCAGTTGTTTACAGCAGCAATTTCAAATCTGTAAAAGGTATGAACACTATTAGTATTGATGCTAATACTTTATCACCAGGTGTTTACATGTATTCAGTTAAAAATGGTGCAAGTACAATCACTAAAAGAATGGTTGTTTCAAACAAATAATTCAAATTTTGAATTAAAATTTAAGGTTGCTTAATGCAAACTAAAATCAAAAAAACCGTTCAGCTATTAGCTGAGCGGTTTTTTTTTGATCGATCGTGGAGAAACAATTGCGATTTAATGGAGAAGAGCGAAGTAATTAATTAACAGCCATTTGAATTTTAAAAATAAAACTTTACCTTTATGGCCTAAAATCGTTTTAAAGTCGAAGAAGGGGCTGGAAAATGACTAAAAGGCTATAAATTCTAATTACTATTTTACTATGATCAAAAAAATACTTTCAGTCGTTCTATTAATTACTAGTGTAGGGGTTATGAATTCTTCTGCTCAAGCAGTATGTACTCCAAACATAACCTGCGTCCATACCGATTCTACTTTTGGTATTTGCCCGGATTCTATGACCGGTATACCTTCAGGTACTATAAATCAAGCTTATACTGTTACCATGAGTATTAAATTGCCAGCTACATCTTTAGTTCTGGGACAAACAGTTACTCTTAGTCATTTAGCCTTAACGGAAGTTTTAGTAGATACTTCTACTTCAGGTACAGCGGTATGGGTTGATATATCAGCAATAGGATTAACTTATTTAGGTAATGGAGCAAATACTCCTTCGGGAGGTGTTACTGGAATTGGAAGTTATACAATGACTAAATTTTGTTATTGGGATGCTCCGGGACAATCGTGTGTAATAGTAAGTGGAACTCCAACAAAAGCGGGAGATTTTCCAGTAAAGATCAAATCAAAAGGACGTGGTGTTGCTTTTGGACTGGGAACATGGGCAAATGCGGCAGAAAACAATAATTACAAATTGCATGTAGTAGATCCGGCTGCAGGAATTGAATCTCTTAATTTATCTAAGTTTGATGTGGGTCAAAATACACCCAATCCTTTTAGTACTAAATCAGAAATTGGTTTTACATCTGTAACTAATTCTGATGTTGAGTTTAACGTTTATGATATGCTTGGCGCTGTGGTATATTCCCGTAATTTCAAATCAGTAAAAGGTATTAACACTATTTCTCTTGATGCAAATTCATTTGCTCCCGGGGTTTATATGTATTCTGTTAAAAATGGTGCTATTACCACAACAAAAAGAATGGTTGTTTCCAATAAATAATGCAAAATTTTGAATTAACTATTTTAGGTTGCAGTAGTGCAACTCCAACATCAACGCGCAATCCAACCGCTCAGTTATTAAATATAGCTGAGCGGTTTTTTTTGATCGATTGTGGCGAGGCCACGCAAATTCAGTTACGCAAGTTTAAGCTGAAATTTCAGCGCATAAATCATATTTTTATCAGCCATTTGCATGGTGATCATTACCTGGGATTGATCGGGTTGTTATCCAGCATGCATTTGTTGGGAAGAACAGTTGAGCTTCATCTATATTGCCCTCCGGAACTGGAAGAAATAATTGAGGTGCAATTCAAACATTCCCAAACTTATTTAAGATTCAAAATTATTTATCATCATCATAAATTTATTGCCAATGATTTGATCTTTGAAGATAATAAGGTTGAAGTACGCACCATTCTATTGAATCACCGGATCCCTTGTTGTGGTTTTTTATTTACTGAAAAGCCTTTGCTTGCCAATATTTCAAAAGAGGTCTTACAAAAATACCATATCCCGGTAGAACAAATTTTAGCGATAAAAGGAGGTGCTGATTTTATTACAGCCGAAGGGGAATTAATACCAAATAGTAAACTAGTAAGCAATAAACTCAAACCCCGCAGCTATGCGTATTGTTCGGATACCTGCTATGATGAGCGGATCATAGAGATCATAAAAGGAGTGGACCTGTTATACCACGAAGCTACTTTTTTAAATGATATGTTACCACGGGCAAAAGAAACATTTCATAGCACTGCTTTACAAGCCGCTACAATAGCTCAAAAAGCAGAGGTACGTCAATTGATGATCGGACATTATTCGGCACGTTACAGAGATCTACAACCCTTGCTTGACGAAGCTCAGACAGTTTTTAGCAATACTATATTGTCGATAGAAGGTAAAAGTACGGTGGTGGAGCCGGTTAGTATTTAATATGTAATATTTAATATTTAATATGTAATGTGGGGGACCTGTTATGGGAGCTTTGCGTGTTTTCTTATCATCTTTAATTATTCCGGTAAATTATTCATTAACAGGCATAAAGCACTTACTACTTTTTTACTGAAAAATAATTGAAAAAAAAGTTTGTGGAAACAAATTCAATATGTACTTTTGATTATTATTTAAAATCAGTCTAAATAATTTTTTTGTGGAAAAGATCAAAATTATCATAGCCAACAGTCATTTTTTAAGCCGCAAAGGTTTAGTAGCTCTATTGAATGAGAATACTGACTTTGTGCTATTGGCCGAGGCATTGAGTACTTCTGATCTTATAAATCAATCCAAATTCTACAAACCCGATCTAATTATTATTGATTACACTTCTGTAAACTTCAGTTTAGAAGGATTACAGCAAATTGTAAAAAAATATCCTAAAGCCAAATTACTTGCCATCACTGAATTGCAGAGCAATGAAATCATTTCAAAAGGTTTGAAAATTGGTGTTACCAGTCATTTGCTGAAAGATTGCGATCAGGATGAAATAATAGAGGCAATGTATAAAACTGCTAAAGGAGAAAAATTTATATGCGGTAAAATTGCAAATGCAGTTTTAAATGAAAAAGCTGCTACTGTGTCTGAATATTCCTGCCAGGGAATGAATATCAGCGATCGTGAAATGGAGATCATCACTTTAATTGCTGAAGGTTATTCCAATAAAGAAGTGGCTGATAAATTATTTTTAAGTACACATACTGTAACTACCCACCGCAAAAATATTATGAATAAGTTAGGTGTTAATAATACTGCCGGGCTTGTTTTATTTGCGGTTCGCGAAAACCTTGTGAGCCCTAATCATTTTTTATTTTCGTCAAGTAATTAAATTCTCTTTCTTTTTCCCCACCACATCATAAAACCTGTAATGGGTAAACTGGCGGCAATTAATGCGGCAAAGAATACTATTATCTCACCAATTGTACCAAACACTTTCCCCGTATGTATCTCCAGGTTGGTAGCTTTTAGCTTATCACCAGTAGAAGTATTTTCATACAATTGCACTTTGAGCAGGCTCCCGCTATATTGATCAAAAAGTAGTTGGTCTTGTTTTTTATAAAAACCATTATTTTCATAACGCATTGTTACCCTGTAAACTCCGGCAGAATCTTCCGGCATACTAATGAAACACTCTTGGCTTTGCGTATATAAATTTCCTGTTTTTTTTATAACATCATCAATAGTGATAGGTAATGCATTTGCAGTATAACTTGAATGCAACATTCTTTTTTCTTCTTTTTTTGAATCGCTGAGCCAATACATACTGTTCTCAGCCCACTTAAATGACCATATAATGCCTGTTAATGCTGTAAAAATGATTATCCAGGCGGCATAAAATCCAAGTACGCTGTGTAGATCATAGTTGCGTTTTTTCCATCGTACATTGCGTGCAATGGAAAATTTTTGTTTCAGAATTTTTTTATTTTGAGGCCACCACAAAACGATTCCGCTTATTAACATTCCAATAAAAATAAGCGCGGAACTGCCGGTGATCAATTTTCCGGGTTCACCTAAATAAAGGTGCCTGTGGATCTTTAATATCGTTCCAAAAAAATCGGTGTCTTTATTCGCAGAACCTAATACTTCCGCTGTATAGGGATTGACATAGACCGATTGTTTATTTTTAAGGATTATTTCCACGCTACTCAAGGAATCAGATTTTATCCTGATATTTTTTATTCCCGGCTTTGGGTACTTTTTACGAGTAGCCTCAATAAGTTCAGTAAATGATATTTTGGAAGTACCTGCTGCTTTTACAAACAATGCATCGTCATATACGATGTTTCTCACTTCTTCCTCTAAAGCATAGATACATCCCGTTATAGCAACTGTAAATACTACAAGTCCACTAAGTAATCCCAGCCAAAGATGCAGCTGCCTGATGAGTTGTTTTAATCGCATGAAATTTCTCGAAAGTTGTTTAGTTAAGAATAATAAATGCTTAAAAAGCCCCGCACATACTTCGACAGGCTCAGTATGACATCACACGGTGGTCTTCAGAGCTTGTCGAAGATTTTGAATCAGTTGAATTTTCACCCCTAACTTTACCTGTTTGATATTTTTTTGTTGAAAAAAATTAAAATTTATAACTTAATGTCGCTGCCGCTTGACGAGGAGCAATAGGATTTACGCTGTTATCGTCATGAACATTGTAACTTAACTGGTTAAGAATATTTGAAACTTTGAACCGTACAGAAATATTATTTTTTGCATATCCAATACTTGCATCCAATAGAGAATAATCAGGAAGGACGATAGGTTTATAAGTGTCGTTAAGGACAGTAACCCTTGTAGAGCGGCCAGCAACTCTGTCGCCAATATATAACATCCCTATACCTACATTAAATCCACTTAATATTTTACTACCGCTGAATGAATAATAAATACTTGTATTTGCAGTGTTAGCTGGATTGTATAATAACCTGCTGCCAACAATATAGGTGTTACTTTTTGTATATCTCGTATCATTAAAGCTATACCCGGCAATTATTGAAATTCCTTTGTAAGATCTGCTCATTATATCCAACTCAAGCCCCTTACTTGTAACTTCACCAGCAAGCTCTTTAATATTTGAATTTGTGTTGCCGTTTACCAAAGTGGTTTGCACTAAGTTGCTGTTAATAATTTGGTACACAGTAAGGTTTGCCGAAAGTAATCCATTGAATAGATCATTTTTAATACCTGCCTCATATTGGTTAACGAATGATGGGGCTAATGCTTTATTATCAATATCTACTCCTTTATTTGGAATGAATGAATTTGAATAGCTGGCAAATAGTGACATTGTTTTTAATGGTTGATAAACCAATCCAAAACGAGGGGTAATTGCATTATCAAATTGTTTTGTTTCAACAACCGCTTTTGTACTGGTTGTATAAACACTGCTAAAAGTTTCGAGATAGGAGAAACGGACTCCCGCTAATACTTTTATTTGTTTGGTAATTTCAATTAGATCCTGAACATATACTCCTACGCGCTTAATTGGGCTGCTAGTTTTAGTTTTAACAGTTAAATCGGGAATATCGTTTCTTTGTTTGTATTTACCAAGATCAAATACGTTGATAGAGTCATAAATATTTACTGCATTGTAAGCATCAGTGTTTGTATAATATTGATCGGCATCAGCACCAAATAATAAATTGTGTTTTATAGCCCAGGTATTAAATCTTCCCGTTAGATCAAGTTGAGTAATGGAATACTCTTCATCAATTTTAGTACGTTGAAGTCCTCTGATCCAATTTCCGTTTGCTCTGATAAACTGGCTGTTACCATTCGGCCGTTGATTGGCAAACAGATCATTATTAAATTGCTGGTAGGATGTAACACTGCGAATTTCCCAATTTTTGTTTAAATGGTGTGTTATAGTTGAAGTAATACTTTTTTGTTCTGTTTTGATGTAGGACCAGGCTACTCCAAGAAATTGATTGCGTGGAATGTCAATCAGTTTATAGTTAATTGCACCTACACCAAAATCTGCAGTACGGTTATCTTTCAGGTAATCACCTTCAATTAAGAAATCTGTTTTTTTACCCAGCTTTATCAGGAATGAAGGATTAATGTAAATTCGTTCTGCGTTTACAAGATCACGAAAACTACGCGATTTTTCATAGGTAGTATTCATCCTATATGCAATGCGATTGTTTTTGTCCATCGCACCGTATACATCAATAGAAGGTTTGTAAAAATCATAACTTCCTGTTTGCATTGTAATTTCTCCACCTTTTTTGAAATCAGGCTTTTTGGTAACTAAATTAATAACACCGCCTGCAGCAACGTTTCCAAACAAAATGGCAGAACTGCCTTTCATCACTTCAATACGCTCTAATGCACTCATTTCGGGCATCGCTAGGTTATTAAAACGCACCCCATTTTTAAAAGTGTTATTGCTACCAAATGCGAACCCTCTTCCAGCAATTTCTTCCTGGTAACCACCACTTGTTCCCATCAGATACACACCGTTAAAATTTTTCAAAGCATCACTCATGCGAAGGGTTTGCTGTTGTTCCATTGTTTCTTTATCAATGAAAGCAATACTTTGCGGCAGATCCAATGGTTTGATGTTTATTTTGCCAATGTTCACCGGTTTTTCGTTATTACTTTTGGTCACAGAAACTACCACTTCCTGCAATTGCTGGCTGTTCTCAATTAAAGAAAAATCCATAGCATTTGTTTGATCAGCTTTTACTTCTAATGCCCGGATCATTTTTTCAAGGCCAATTAAACTCACCTGTAAGGAGTATGTACCCGGTTGAATATTATCAATTGAATAATCACCTTCTTTATTTGTAACTGCGGTCATTTTTGTTCCTATAATACCAACATTTACAAATTCAGCAGGTTTGCCATCAGATGTAGTTACTTTTCCTTTTACAGCACCTGTTTGGGCAAAGGAATATGCACTTAATACAATTAAGGCAATTGCTAACCTCAATTTTAAAACCGCTTTTTTTATTGAAAAACCTGACAATTGGGATAAATATACTCTCATGCTACTTTATTTAGATTTGTTTTAAAATTATTTAGACTTGTTTTAAATAACGATGCAAAAATCTACATTCATTAGCTTATAGGCAATACCTAAATTGTGGTATTCCTTCATTTAAACTAAAAATACCTAAAATGGGGTATCGCTAATGGGATCGTTGCCAATTTTTAGAATTATCACTAATTTTTTAGAAAATTTTGTCATCCTTTTTCTCTTATGAAACCAGCTCCAACTCACTTTCAAGTCCTTTATTCTATTTGTTAAAAAAACTTAATTTTTATATTTTAAAGAATCAAACCTTTATTTTTTTCGCATCTTTGCAAAAACAGCTATTGTCAATTTTGAAAAAAATCATTACATATTGCCTTCTTATTCTCTTTTCATTAGCTTATAGTTATGAAACGATCAAATATTTTTCAAAAGTATTTGATGGTGCTTCATTTGCCTGGATCGACAATTTTGACTGTGAGGAAAAAGAATCGGAATCGGAAAAGGGCAGTGAAAAAAATGAGAAATTGAATTTTTCTGAAGACTTTTATCTTAACCACAAGCATTTTAATAACACGCTAATTGCCGGACAGCTTGAACTTAAAAGCTTATCGTCCAAACAAAGCATCGATTTTTCTTCATCTGATTACAGTCAAAAGGTATTTTCGCCTCCCGAAAGGGCGTAACCAGTCTTTTATCTATCAAGGCTTCAGCCCTTGTAATTTTCATTTTTCAAATTTCTTACATTAATTCTTTTGATTTTAATCTGTTATAGATTATTCATTTGATCTCAACCTATTTCAGGGTTTTGATCATTTATTTTAATCTGTTATCAGTTTTAATAATTGATAATAATATTCTTTATGGACATTCAAAACAAAATTATAAAAGGTTTAACTTTTAAATACCTAAAAAATGATCTACCGGCAGGCCTAGTTGTTTTCCTGGTTGCTTTACCTCTTTGTTTAGGAATTGCACTGGCATCGGGTGCACCTTTATTTTCCGGAATTATAGCAGGAATAGTTGGCGGGACGGTAGTAGCATTCGCAAGTGGTTCATCGTTGAGTGTTAGTGGCCCTGCGGCTGGTTTAACAGTTATAGTTTTAAATGCGATAACACAACTGGGAGGTTACGAAGTGTTTTTACTTGCAGTGGTATTGGCGGGCTTGATCCAAATAGCCCTTGGGTACTTAAAAGCAGGAATTATTGGATATTATTTTCCTTCAAGTGTAATTAAAGGAATGCTTGCTGCAATTGGTATTATATTAATTCTTAAACAAATACCTCATGCATTTGGATACGATAAAGACAACGAAGGGGATTTTGATTTTCTTCAATCCGATGGACAAAATACATTTTCTGAAATTTTCAACTCTATTAATTTTATTCATCCGGGGGCTATAATTATTGCCATTATTTCACTATTTATCTTAATAATGTGGGAACGACCTTTTTTAAAAAAAATCACTTTTTTTAAGATTGTTCCGGGGGCATTATTAGTAGTTATTGTTGGGATATTAATAAATGAATTGTTTAAAGGTTTTTTTCCTTCATTGATCTTAGATGGAGATAAGCTGGTACGGTTGCCGGTTGCTAATTCTGTAACAGGCTTTGTAAATCAATTTACATTGCCCGATTTCACCGCATTTGGAAATTATCATGTGTATGTTGTTGCTGTGACAATAGCGATCATTGCCAGTTTAGAATCCTTATTAAGTGTTGAAGCTGCCGATAAACTCGACCCTTATAAACGTAACACTCCAACTAACCGTGAATTAAAAGCACAAGGGTTAGGAAATTTTGTATCAGGTTTAATTGGTGGATTGCCTTTGACAGCGGTTATTGTTCGAACTTCAGCAAACATCAATGCCGGAGGTAAAACAAAATTAGCGTCAATCATTCATGGTTTTTTATTATTGTTAAGTGTGGTTGCTATTGCTTCTGTCCTTAATAAGATCCCCTTGGCCTGTTTGGCTGCATTACTGTTATTAGTTGGCTATAAACTTGCTAAGATCCCTCTATTTATTTCCATGTACAAATTGGGCTGGGAGCAGTTTGTACCTTTTATTGTTACTGTAGTTGCAATACAGTTTTCGGATCTGTTAAAAGGTATTGCTGCCGGTATGATAGTAGCGGCATTTATTATTTTACGTAATAATTTTAAACTGGCATATTTTTATCACAAGGAAGAAAAAGATGGCGTTGATAAAATAATAATCCAATTGGCGGAAGATGTTTCATTTCTTAATAAAGGAAGCATAGCGCTTACGCTTGACGAATTGCCTGAAGGCTCCCAAGTTATAATTGATGGAAGTAAATCGCGTAATATAGACATGGACGTTCTTGAAATTATTCATGATTTCAAAAACAATACAGCATCATTAAAAAAAATAAATATGGACCTAAAGAATATTCCGGATTTTAACGGAGTAGCGGGCCACTAAAATATAAAATTATGAAAGCTCATACATCAGAAACACAAGCATCTATAAGTCCTTCAATTGCATTAGAGATTTTAAAAGAAGGCAATCAACGTTTCGTAAATAATTTAAAAGCCAATCGTAATTTACTTCAACAAGTGAATGAAACGCGCGAAGGTCAATGGCCTTTTGCTGTGATATTAAGCTGCATAGATAGCCGAACTTCTGCAGAGTTAATTTTCGACCAGGGGCTTGGGGATGTTTTTTCGATACGCATTGCTGGAAATGTGGTTAATACTGATATTATTGGAAGCATTGAGTTTGCTTGCAAAGTTGCCGGATCAAAATTAATTGTGGTAATGGGACATACCCAATGTGGTGCTGTAAAAGGCGCCTGCGATCATTTAGAAATGGGAAATCTTACCGAATTACTATCAAAAATTCAACCTGCAATATATCAGGAAACAATGACACTTGAGTTGGATAAAAGAAATTCTGATAATGAAGTGTTTTTAGAAAATGTATCAACTCTTAATGTGAAGCGATCAGTAAAAACTATTATAGACAGAAGTTATATACTGGAACAAATGATTGAAAAAGGTGAAATAGCTATTATTGGGGCAAAGCATCATATAAAAACAGGGGTAGTCGAATTTTATGAAGAGACAATGATTTCTGATAAATCTGACATAAGAGCCATGATGAGTTATTAAATAAGAACAAAATTATTCATAATAAAATTATAAAAATGAATGAGAACGCCTCACTCCCCAAAAATGTTTTGACAAATGAAAAAAATATTGATAGTTCATCAATTATTTTATCAAATCTCACCTTTAACGAAAAACATGTTTTACAAGAGTTGAAGCACTATTTGCCTTCACAAACTCCATTAAAGGATTTTATTCATCATAACTCATTACATGGATTTCAAAACATGAAATTTTATGATGCCATTTTTAAAGCTTCAAAAATTTTTGGATACCAGGTTACAATGCAATTGACTGAATTCAGAGAGCTTTATGGAATAGGGCGAATAAAAGATACTATTCTTGACAGGATAATTACAGAAAAAAAAGGACGTGAAAATTTAGGATCCTGGAAACGGAATATCCTTTCGAAAGAGTATGATGCTGTGAATTTACCAAGAATAGGGCTGTTGAGAGCTAATTGGAAAAGTCAGTATAAAATTGATCTGGATTCGCTTGTTCAACCTCTTCTCTTCCGAATTCTTTGCAGTTATTTGGATCAGGGAATTTCTGTATGGAATTTTCCAACAGCAACTAAAGGTTTTCTTGCTTCAATAAAAGAATTGGAAAAAAATAGTTTTACCAGTTTTTTTAAAACAGAAGGTGCTAAACAACTTTTATTAAATGGAAATTGTGAAATTAAAGATCTTCTGAAAATTGTTGTTGGTGATGAAGCCTATTATGAGCAATATTTATTTGATCAGCAATTCAGTCATCAAGGTTGGTCCGGCATGGTTTCAACTATTGAAGATCAGCCTCAGTCGTTGCTTGATCAAAAACAAATATCACTGCAGGATCTAATTGTGTTTGAATTATTGTTGGAAATTGACGCACTGAACTTTCAATTTAGAAAAAATTGGAAACCCTTATCTACCAAAGTAAAGGGTAAACCTATTGATCTTTTTTCTAATGTTCCTTCGTCAGAATTAAATGAAGTGTTTACAATTTTACAAGAGGCCTTTGAATGGAGCTATTATGACGAGGTACTTTCAGGAATTGCAATAGAAAAAAAGCGAACGCATACAGATCCCATCAATAAAAGCTTTCAGGCAATGTTCTGTATTGATGAAAGGGAATGTTCGTTGCGCAGACATATTGAGAAAACAGACCCTAATTGTGAAACATTCGGAACTCCCGGATTTTTTGCTGTTGAATTTTATTTTCAGCCCGAAAACGGCAAATTTTATGATAAGCTATGTCCTGCACCGGTAACTCCCAAATATTTAATAAAAGAATTTAATGTTAAAGGAAAAAGAGAACATGAATTATTGTACACCAATAAAACCCATACTTTTTTTCCTGGTACTTTGATCTCATTAACTCTAGGTTTTTGGGCAGGAGTTCGATTGTTTATGAATATTTTCCGACCTAAAATGAGTCCCGCTATATCTAATGCGTTCGCCCATATGACAAAAGATTCTCAACTTATTATTGAGAACAAAAATTTGGATGATCGTGAAAATAATTTGCAGATAGGTTTTACCATCGAAGAAATGGCGGCCAGAGTGGAAGGGCTTTTACGAGGGATCGGCCTGACCAAAGGTTTTGCTCCTATTGTATATGTGATGGCTCATGGTTCGAGTAGTGCTAATAATCCTCATCATGGTGCTCACGATTGTGGTGCTTGCAGCGGAAGACCCGGTTCAGTGAATGCAAAAGTGTTTTCTTTTATGGCCAATCATCTTAAGGTAAGGGAATTACTCAAAGTAAGAGGAATTCATATTCCTGAGGAAACACAATTTGTTGGATGTTTACATGATACTGCAGCAGATGAAATTCAATTTTATGATGAACAAGTGCTCATACCTGTAAATGCAGAAGATCATAAAAAAAATAGAATCTCGTTTGAAAGTGCATTGGATCTGGATGCAAAAGAAAGATCCAGAAGATTTGCATCAATAAATACGAAAAACGACTTGCGAAAGGTCCGCAAAGCTATTAAGGACAGATCCGTTTCACTATTCGAGCCACGGCCTGAGCTGGGACATGGAACCAACACGTTGTGTATTGTAGGTGGCAGAAATTTAACGAAAGGTTTGTTTCTGGACAGAAGAGCTTTTATGAATTCGTATGATTACAAAACGGACCTGGATGGTAAGCTTTTATCAGGAATAATGAAACCACTCGGACCAGTATGCGGGGGAATCAATCTCGAATATTATTTTTCAAGAGTTGATAACTATAAGTTTGGAGCAGGGACCAAACTCCCTCATAATGTAATGGGGCTTATTGGTGTGGCAAATAGTTGTGATGGGGACTTAAGGCCAGGCCTTCCTGTTCAAATGATCGAGGTGCATGATCCTGTTCGTTTGTTGATCATTGTTGAACATTTTCCGGATGTTGTATTAAAAACGATCCAGGCAGTTCCTGAAATGTATGAGTGGTTTATCAATGATTGGGTTCATTTGGTGGCTATGGATCCTGAAACAAATAATTTTTATTATTTTAAAGATGGTGCGTTTACTGAATACAATCCTATCACAAAAGAGATAAATGCTATTGAGAATTTTAACGCTTTTATAGAATCAGCTGTGGGGATGGAAACAAACTACATAGTAGATGCTACACAGGAAAATTTACCAGTATATACACTTAATTAAACTTTTTTATGTCACAATTATTGCAACTTTTTATTTGGGTACCTTTATTTGGATTCCTAATCGGTATGTTGATTCCGGCTAAAAAAGAATCTATTCTTTCGGGTATTGCTATTTCCACCATAGGAATACATTTAGCCGGTATTTTAACTCTTATAGTGTTTTGGTTAATGAATAGTGCTCCAACGTTGGATATTAAACATATCGTTCTTTTTGAAACAGAAGATATTGAAATTTTTATAGATTTTTATTTCGATAAGATCACTGCTGTGTTTGCTGTTATGGGTTCTATATTAACTTTTTTAGTTACTGTTTTTAGCCATTATTATCTTCATCGTGAAGAAGGATTTAAACGTTTTTTTACAACTATTCTTCTCTTTTTCTTGGGATATAATCTTGTTATTTTTTCAGGAAATTTTGAAACATTATTTATTGGTTGGGAAATATTAGGTATTTGTTCTTTTTTACTCATAGCCTTTTATAGAGATAGATATTTGCCTGTAAAAAATGGTTTAAAGGTACTTTCTGTTTACCGTTTGGGTGATATCTGCTTGATACTTGCCATGTGGATGAGCCATCATTTGTGGCATGAAAATATTACTTTCTTAGAAATCAATGATTTGAAATTAGTTGCATCGCATATTCAGGAACATAATTGGTATGCATTTTTTATAGCGTTAATGATCTTAATAGCAGCTGCAGCCAAATCTGCACAGTTGCCTTTTTCTTCGTGGTTACCAAGAGCAATGGAGGGGCCAACCACTTCCAGTGCTGTTTTTTACGGTTCTCTGTCAGTTCATTTAGGAGTTTTTCTTTTACTTCGGACTTTCCCCTATTGGGAAAGTATATTTATCATTAAAGTGTTGATAATCTGTACAGGTATTTTCACAGGAATAATTGCAACAAGTATTGCAAAGGTTCAATCATCTGTTAAAACACAAATTGCATATTCTTCTATTGCCCAAATTGGGTTGATCTTTATTGAAGTTGCTTTATGTTTTCACATTCTTGCGTTATTGCATTTCTCAGGAAATGCTTTTTTAAGAGCTTATCAGCTATTGGTTTCACCGTCTGTGTTAGGTTATAAGATACATGATATGGTTTTTAATTTCGTGCCTAAAAAGATCACCAATAGTCGTTCTATCTTAACTAAAATTAAAAATTCATTTTACATTCTCTCTTTAAAAGAATGGAATCTGGATTTTCTTCTCAGCCATTTTTTATGGAATCCGTTTAAATGGATCGGAAAAAAACTGGACTTTTTAGCAAATAAAATATCTATCGTTTTTTTAATTACAATTTTCTTATTAGGAGTGTATTGTTATTTATTTCAGTCAACTATTCCGACTAGTCTATTTGATTTTTTGCCATTTCTTTTTTCTTTTATCGGTTTGATATTAATTTTGAAAGCCTTTGCGGAAAGAGGAGATGCTTTATGGGCATGGGGTTTTGTAATAGCAGGTCAATTATTTATCACACTTTCTATAGCATTGCTAAATGAAAATTTCGGACACAATCATATTCTTATGTACTTAAGCGGTTCTGTTGTTTCAGCAATTGTTGGATTTATTTGTTTGAAAAAAATCAGATCATTCGATAATAATATTGAATTAAATCAATTCCATGGCTATACATACGAGCATCCAAAAATTGGATTTATATTCCTGCTCTCTTGTTTAGGTACTGCGGGCTTACCTTTTACCCCCACTTTTATTGGCATTGATTTAATTTTCAGTAATATTCACAAGCATCAGGAGATACTTATAATATTTACAGCTTTGAGTTTTGTGTTTATAGAATTAGCTATTGTTAGGATATATGCACGTGTTTTTCTTGGACAACATAAGAAAAATTATCACGCAATAGCATATAGGTCATCTTAAAGAAAAATTTAAAACTACTGAAAAGCAATTTTAATAAGTTATTGATTGCATACAAGCAGAAAAAATATGATATTAGAAAAATTAAAAAATGATATTCCCGCAAGCATAGTAGTTTTTCTTGTGGCCTTACCTCTTTGTTTAGGTGTTGCATTAGCGTCAGGAGCGCCTTTGCTTTCTGGAATTATTTCCGGAGTTCTTGGAGGTATTGTAGTTGGTTTTTTGAGTGGTTCGCAAACAAGCGTTAGCGGACCTGCAGCAGGGCTTACCGCAGTGGTATTGGCTGGCATTACCCAACTGGGTAGCTTTGACATTTTCCTTACTGCTCTTTTGATAGCGGGTGCTATTCAATTTGTAATGGGGTTTATAAAGGCCGGAATTATTGGTAATTATGTTCCTTCAAATGTTATCAAAGGATTATTGGCAGCAATTGGAATTATTCTTATTCTTAAACAAATTCCACATGCTGTTGGCTATGATATTGATCCGGAAGATGATTTTTCATTTTTACAATCTGATAGTGAGAACACTTTTTCAGAGCTTCTGAAAATGTTTAATTTTATTTCTCCTGGTGCTATCATAATTAGCACGGTGTCTATTTTTATTATATTCTTTTGGGATAAGATACCTTTAAAAAAATCCAAGTTTTTTCCCTCATCATTGTTTGTAGTGATCTTTGGAATGGGGTTAAACTATATTTTCACTCATTTCATTCCTTATTTAAGTATTGCACAATCTCATTTGGTTAATGTTCCATCTGTTAATACCAATGATCTTGCATCATATATTCATCTTCCAAATCTAAAGTATTTAAATGACTATCGTGTTTATAGCGTAGCACTTACCATCGCAGTAGTGGCATCTATAGAAACCTTGTTAAATATTGAAGCTGTGGATAAGATCGACCCGCATAAAAGAGAATCTCCACCTAACCGTGAGTTAATTGCACAGGGAGTTGGTAATATGCTGGCCGGGCTGTTTGGTGGGATACCCATTACTTCGGTAATTGTTAGAAGTTCGGTAAATATTCAAGCGGGTAACAGCACAAAATTTTCTGCTATTTTGCATGGTGCATTTATATTGATAAGTGTATTAACATTAGCCCCGATGTTAAATCTTATCCCATTGGCATCATTGGCATCCATACTCCTGATGACAGGTTATAAATTAACCAAAATAACGTTATTTAAAGAAATGTATCATAAAGGCTGGCATCAATTTATCCCGTTTGTTGCCACAATTGTAGCCATTGTATTTACGGATCTATTGATAGGAGTTTTGATCGGCTTAGCTGTTAGTGTTTTTTATTTAATGCGTAGTAATTATAGAAATCCTTTCAGTATTGATAAAGATAAATTACACATCGGAGAAGTAGTAAGATTAGAATTGGCCAATCAGGTTTCATTTTTTAATAAACCATCAATTAAAGATACACTTTGGCAAGTACCGGGAAATTCAAAGGTGATCATTGATGCAACTTATTCCGATTTTGTGGACAGTGATGTTTTAGAAATAATAAATGATTTTAAAACTACGGTAGCGCCTGAACGAAATATTCAATTGAATGTATTGGGTTTAAAAGACAAGTACGAATTATCCGATCATATACAGTTTATAAATGTTTTGAATAAAGAAACACAGCAAAATCTTTCTCCTGCTAAAATTTTAAATATATTAAAAGCAGGCAACGAACGATTTATAAATGGAAAATGGAGTGAGAAATATTTTCGCCACCAGGTAAATGCCACTTCCATGGGACAAAGCCCAATGGCAGTGATCGTTTGCTGTATCGACTCGCGAACTTCTCCCGAAATTGTATTTGATGCAGGAATTGGCGACTTACTTATTATCCGTATTGCAGGGAATATCATCAGTCCTGAAATTTTAGGAAGTATAGAATTGTCTGTTAAAAAAATTGGCGCAAAATTAATTGTGATAATGGCACACTCGAATTGCGGAGCTATCAGTTTAGCTATTCAACAAGTAAATTATGGTAATATCGGATTTGTAACTTCTAAAATAGATAAGGCCATTTATCAATGTGGTCACAAACACTCTGAAATTGATACAAATGATACTAAATTGATTGAGAAAATAACAAGGGTAAATGCAGAAAATTCAATTTCAGAAGTATTGGAACAAAGTAGTTATTTAAGAGATCGTGTTTCTAAACAAGAAATAGATATTATAGCGGCATACTATGATACAACTTCGGGAAAAGTACATTTTAAATAAACGGATCAGCAAAACAAATTTTACTTTGCTATTGTCCCTCCCGCAGATGTTGCAAATTTACTTAGATATCAGGGGCATTTTTCTGCAATTGTCAGCGAAATCTGCAGAAACTTTATGGTTCAGAAAATATGTTGTACCTCCACGTAGAATAACAAACTAAATATTGAAATAAAAATATCTATATTTATCCAAAATATTGACTAAGAAATCTGCGGAATAAATCTTGAATTGTAAACGGTATGATCTTAATTGCAGACAGCGGCTCCACTAAAACAGATTGGCGTTTAATTGACGATCAAAAAAAAATTCATCAATATTCTACCCAGGGCTTCAATCCCTATTTTCAAACTGAAGTTGAAATTTCTGAAATTATAAAATCAGAACTTTTACCACAATTAACATCACACTTACCATCTCAAATTTTTTTCTACGGTGCAGGATGTGGAGCAGATTCTAAAAAAGAAATTGTTTACAATTCACTGAAACAAAATTTCCCATTATCGACTATTGAAATTAATACAGATCTACTTGGCGCTGCCCGTGCACTATGTGGCACCAACCCCGGTATAGCGGCTATTTTAGGAACCGGTTCAAATACCTGTTATTACGATGGTTCAATTATTGTTGAAAACAGATCATCATTGGGTTTTATATTGGGTGATGAAGGGAGTGGAGCACACATTTCCAAAACCTTCGTTCAAGCTTATTTGAATGGTGAAATGCCGGCTGATCTGTCTGCCCGTTTTTTTGAAAGATTCAAATTAAGTACGAATGATATTTTAGACGCTGTTTATAAAAAACCAATGCCAAACAGGTTTTTGGCATCTTTTAGCAAATTTATTTACCAAAATTTAAAGGAGCAATTTGTTATCGACCTGGTAGCCAATTGTTTCGAACAATTCTTTGATAAGCACATTTGTAAATATGAAAAACACAAAGAATTAAAACTGAGTTGTGTCGGCTCTGTAGCTTTTTATTATAGTAATATATTAAGAGCTGTTGCTGAGAATAAAGGAGTTAATATTGATACAGTAATAGAGACTCCTATTGCAGGGTTAACACTATATCACCTTACCCCTAACTCCTAACCCCTCTCCAATTGGAGAGGGGAATGAGACTATGTATTTGAAAAATGTGATTGGCGAAGCAATAGCATTGAAAATCTATTTAAAGGCGCTGCGCCTATACTTTTTGAAAATGCTCATCAGTTGCGATTAGCTAATACAACAAAAGCTGAAAAAATAGTTTGGGAAGTTATAAGAAACAGAAAAATTGAAAATTGTAAATTCAGAAGGCTACATCCTATCGACAAATTTGTCGCAGATTTTTATTGCCACGAAAAAAAACTGATAGTTGAAGTTGATGGCGGTTATCACAATAAAAAAGAACAAATAGAATTGGATGAGGCTAGGACCCAAGTTGTAAATGAATACGGTATAAAAGTAATTCGTTTTACTAATGATGAGGTTTTAAATGATATTCAATCGGTAATAGAAAAAATTGTCAATGCGTTAAAAGCTTCACCCCCAGCCCCCTCTCCAAATGGAGGGGGGCTGGGGGTGAGGTCTTATTTCAAATTGTGATATACAGTTTGCACATCATCATCTTCTTCTAATTTCCCAACCAAAAGCATTACTTCTTCAATTTGTTCATCAGATAGTTCAACAGTGGAGTTTGGGATACGTTCTAATTCGGAACTGATAATATGTAATTTTTTTGCTTCCAATGCTTTTTGCATTGTACCAAAATCAGTAAAAGCGGTATATACCACAATTTCTTCATCATCACCCTCAATTTCATCAGCACCAAAATCGATCAATTCCATTTCCAGTTCATCCATATTAATGTTTTCATTCTTGATCCTGAAAACACCTTTACGTTCAAATAAATAATCCAAAGATCCTGTTTTGCCGAGTTCACCGCCAGTGCGGTTGAAATTCATCCGAACATTTGCAACTGTACGTGTTGGATTATCAGTAGCACATTCACATAAAATGGCAACTCCATAAGGGCCTTTTCCTTCATATACAATTTCTTCCAAATTGGATTCGTCCTTTGAGGTGGCGCGTTTTATAGCCGCATCAATACGATCTTTCGGCATATTCAAACCTTTGGCGTTTTGAATGGCCATTCGTAAACGAGCATTACCTGCAGGCTCTCCACCACCAAGCTTTATTGCAATTGCTATCTCTTTACCTATTCTGGTAAAGCCTTTTGCCATTTTATCATAGCGGGCAAACATTTTATACTTACGCTTTTCGAATACACGTCCCATGGTAAAAATTTTTAATTCTGAAATATGAAATACTAAATAATGAATACAAATTTAAAACTTTCTAAACAATTAGTATAAATATTTTATACAATTGAAGAAAGAACCGAAGTTCAAACTAATTCTCGGACAGGCTCTGAACAAGCTCAAGGAAAAGGAAATCCAACATAGCAAAATCGTTCCGCTTTAATGTTGAATAACTAATTTCTGAGAATTTGAACTTGTACTTGTTGTTATATTAAGAATATATATTCCATCAGCCAGATCAGAAATATTTATTGAAAAAGGTTCCTTTTGATTTTGATCTACTTTTACACTTTTTATGGTATTACCAATTATATCAAAGATTTGAATAACCGCAGAGTCAACTAATTTCCCGGAAGAAAAAGTTACTGTGGTAGCTGCAGGGTTGGGGAAAATAGCAAATTCGGAATTCTGTGAAGGATAAGAAGATTCAATACCAGTGATAAATGTATTTTCTAAACTGCTGCAAAAACCGGTTGAATCAGTTTTAATGAGATAAATATCCTCCAATAAATTATTAAAACTATTGGTATGGCCGCAAATCACAAATCCGTT
Source organism: Bacteroidota bacterium (assembly GCA_040388745.1). Classification (GTDB taxonomy): domain Bacteria; phylum Bacteroidota; class Bacteroidia; order 2-12-FULL-35-15; family 2-12-FULL-35-15; genus 2-12-FULL-35-15. The sequence continues at coordinate 126,030 of JAZKBF010000010.1, forward strand.
ACCTAAAGTAGGTTCTATAGAATATCCAATATCGTAACCATTCGCACCAAATGTTGTACCACTGTAATAGCTCCAGTTTTTTCTAATTATAAAAATATTAACATCTCCGTTTCCATTGGCATCACCTGAGCCTACATTTCTGCCAGTCATTGCAACTCTTCCAAGTGTATCTTCCGTAATAGATTCAATATTATCATAACCAGTTACCCCTGTAAAAAGTGAAGAGCCAACAGCACCCGATGGAGAAAGCTTTACGATCACTCCATCCGAATTTGTTAAACCAAAACTTTGCGTTTCTCCTCCAATAATATAACCTCCATATCGGCTTTCTAAAACATCATTTCCATAATCAAGCAAAGAACCACCGTATTTGTTGGTCCAGGTGGTATCGCCTAATGAGCTTGTTTTAATGGTATAAAAATCACCCAGAGAATCACCCATGCTTTTGGTAGTACCTGTTAAAATATAGCCACCATCAGTAGTTTGAATAACGGACTTAGCAATATCTTCTTTACCGCCTCCAAATGTTTTGGTCCATAGTGTATCCCCAGTTGAATTTGTTTTGATCAAATAATAATCTTCATCGCCTTCACCATAACTATAAGTTCCACCACATATTATATAGCCTCCATCAGTGGTTTGTTCCACACAATTGCCAAAATCCCAATCACTGCCTCCGTATGTTTTTGTCCATTGCGTTTGAAGTGCAGAATCTGTTTTTACTAAATAAACATCATATCCACCAGCTCCAAAACTATTGGTATAACCGACAGTAATGTAACCATTGTCGCTTGTTTGTCTGATACAAGTTCCTCTATCAATGTTTATTCCCCCGAAAGTATTCTGAATTTTTGGTATTCCCATTGAATCAGTTTTTACTACATACATATCCGAGTTACCATTCCCAAAACTACTGGTTGATCCACCAACAATATAACCCTTATCGGTTGTTTGCTTTGCAGACATTCCATAATCGTATTCGCTGCTACCAATCACTTTTCTGAACTTTATTACTTGTCCATTTGAAAAATGTGATGTGAGAATAATAAAAACGAAGACGAAAAATTTAATAAGATTGTATTCCATATTTATTAGTTATTGCGTATTGAAGGAAGTCTGGCCCTAAGGATTTTCCTGTTTTTTGATAAGCATAGTAATACAAGTTTTTAGTTCAGGTATTTTAATGGCACAAATATCAAATACAACTTCATGTTCCAGTTGTTCGTAATGGTGAGAAACATAATCTCTAAAACGAATAACATTATCAATTTCAGAATAAGCTAAATCAACAATTACAAATGGGTGTTTTTGAGAAATACGTTTGATGTTTTCACCTAACGCTTGTATACGCATTAATGTGGCATCATAATGAACGCCTTCATTTAAATTAAAAAACTGTTCCGGATTTTGAGCACCATTAAAATATCTTTCTATAGCCTCAATATGTTCTAAACAAGTATATAATTTTGATATGATAATTTCGTTATACATAAATAATGTCCTTGTTAATCAGGCGTAAAAACCTTTCAGATAGACCACTGTGTTTAGTAACCAAATCAATTTTTGTATGAAATTTCGCTTCTAAATAATCTAGCAGTGAAAAATAATTTCCTAAGGTTTTAATTTTTGTATTCACTAAAATATCTACATCGCTGTCGGTTTTTTCCTCTCCGCGTGCATAAGAACCAAACAAGCCAATTTCCTCCACCCCAAAATGCTCCTGCAAATAGGTTTTTTCGGCTTTTATAGATTCTATTATAGTTTGTTTATTCATTTAATACAAATGTATGCAATTTTTAAATTATTGAAATACAACAGCTTTTCTGATCCTGATCAAATCGATCATTAACTTTTCGAAATGATCAAGGTGAAGCATATTTGCGCCATCTGATTTTGCTTTAGAAGGATTTGGATGTGTCTCTAAAAATATTCCATCTACTCCCACAGCAATAGCTGCTTTAGCAATGGTGCCAATTAATTCGGGTTTACCACCGGTAACTCCACTTGTTTGATTCGGTGTTTGCAACGAATGCGTAATATCCATAATAACAGGAACATTATTTTTTTGCATTTCAGGAATTCCCCTGTAATCAACTACCAGATCCTGATATCCTAAAAATGTACCACGTTCGGTAAGCATAATATTTGAATTCCCTGATTCACGAACTTTATCTACTGCAAATTTCATTGATTCGGCCGATAGGAACTGACCTTTTTTAATGTTCACATGTTTACCTGTTTCGGCAGCGGCAACTAATAATTCTGTTTGACGACAAAGGAAAGCTGGTATTTGCAATACATCCACATATTTTGCGGCTATGGCAGCATCTTCGTTGGTATGAATATCAGTAAGTGTAGGAAGATTCAATTGTTTTCCTATTTTTTGAATTATTTCTAATCCTTTTACATCACCAATACCTGTGAAAGAATCTAAACGTGAGCGATTGGCTTTACGGAAGGAGGCTTTGAAAATATAAGGTATTCCTAATTTGTCGGTAACCGCTTTTACTTTTTCGGCAATCTCAAAACATATTTCTTCCGTTTCAACTACACAAGGCCCGGCAATTAGAAAAAAATTATTGGTATCTAAATGTTTAATATTTGGAACGTTTTTTAATGACATATTTTTTGTTTTATAATTTCAAATCATTCATCAATACCTAAGGTATCTATTGTTCTTTTGCCTTGCTGAATTTTTGTTTTACTTAAAAGTTTTTATTAACGAAACATACAGTCCTTGTCCTAATGCTTTTTTAGGGGCGATATAGCCTTCAATATTATTGCTTCCGGCATAGATCACAAAACCATTACCCAGCTTAGCATTAATTCCTAAACCATAGTTAAGAACGCCATAACCACCATAACCGAATGTACCAGATAACATGAATTTAGGATTAAAATAAAATTTCCCGGTTACGTAAAACAACAGTTTGTTATTTCCATTAAAAACATAACGAATCCCCTCTTTTAAATGGAAATAGCTCGCAAAATGAGTTTCATAATTCAGATCCAGTATTGTTGGCAAAGTGGCCGAATAGGATTGTTTCTTAGATGGTGCAACGGAGTTGATAATACTATCAGTAGATGTAGTACCCATCGTTGAATCTTGTAAATTATTAAAACTATTGACCTTAAAACCTGTAAAATGAAAAGTTGAATCTTGTGTATAATTTAAGGTTTGTTTATTAAAGTGAATAAAACCAATATCAGAAACCGATACACGCATTTTAGAAACGCCAAAACGAGTTTGAAAAGGGGCTTCAAAAAACATATCCACACTTGATCCAAAACCATTAAATGCTCCAAAGCCCTTACGTGCTGTATCTGATTTAGCAGCAATCATCTCAGTGCTAAAATCAATGTATTGTCCATCTTCACTTGTAAATAATTCCGCCTTTTTTGCTGCAATAGAAAGATATTCTTCACCTTTTAAAAATGAAAGACCAATTCCCCAGCGGGCTGCACTATCCAGCTTGGATGAAAATAAACCTATTTGTATTTGTTGATATCGTATCAGATTTAAATTGAAATCATTGAAATTGGCTGTTTCTCCTGCATGTTGTGAATTTCCATAAAAGCCAACTGAATACAGATCTTTTGAAAATTGTGCATCCACATGGATCCTGTCCCGAACACTAAAAAAAACACTGATGTTTTTTTTATGATTAAGAGAGTCTAAATTAATTACACCATTAATGCCATAATTGAAATTGCCTCCTATTCGATTTGTGTTTTTTGCGCGCTTTAAAACAGAATTTTTAAGATCGGTATCAATATACCCACCGGTATAAAATTTCGATACAAAAGCATTGGTGAATGCATTGGAATTCAAGTCGTAATCCGCACTAATACCAATACGTGTTTTAGAAGAATCAAGAAATTCTTCCACAAAAATAGTGGCAATCTGTGCTTGCGAAATAAGATGAATGAAAGTAATAAAAAGTATAGTAAATATTTTCTTCACAATTATGATTTTGTTTTTAGTCTCTACTCAGGCAATAAGAATGGTACGCTGATGACGCAGATTGCTTATGGTTAAAAATGATCTTTTATCTATGCCCTGATTTTATGATTTAATGATCTTTATTTTTTCTGTGTTCATCGTAATGATCAGCGTTATCAGCGTTCTGGCTTTTGACAGGATGCTGTTAGCTAAATTATTTTAATTGAACCGTATAATTAAAATCGCCAACTAATTTTACGTCAATGCTATATTCGCTGTAAATTTTGATGTACTGCGGCTGAGCACTTGTATTGAACTTTACTTTTAATTTCAATTTTTTTGTATGATACAACAAATTCATTTTGCTTTCAGCTAATGGAATAGCGATCCTCGTTTGTTTTTTTCTGATCACCCGAAGCAATGAATTGATCGGTGCCTCATCAATAATATTCGCATTAGCAAAAATAGAGTCAACCACTGCATTTGCTTCATTTAACATATATAGCTGAAGGGAAGCATCAAAAGGGAAACCATTATCAGCGATCAAAGTAAGAGTGCCACTATTCACATTTTGATCTTCGGTATTGGAAATATTTAGATCCAAGGTATCCACCAACGTTAAATTACTTGCAACCAATGAAAGCGGGATCTCTATATCCATTTTGGCTTTCATTAATTGATCGGAATAAATAAAATCATTTGAACTGGATACATTCTCCAGTGGATTTGCAATTATTTGCATGGAGTAACCAAATTTATCGGGCAGATTTTCAATCATCTGTTTAATGTTTGAATTAGCTACTGTCAATGGAATATTAGCATAGGTAGGAAATACAGTACCTCCGCTTTCCGAAGCACGGTTTATATTAATGGGGGTACCAATAATAGAATTACTAAGGTTGATGGTGTTTCCTGTTCGGGTATTAACTGAACTTAAATTATTAAAATATATGCGGGCATCTATACCAATTGGATTTTCAATTTTCAAGTTAAAATTAACATCTTCTAATTGAATTGTCCCGTCAACAATACGATCAAATAAAGTAAAGTTTGAAAAAGAAGGACCCACGTCAATTGTATTTTGACCAAAATAGCCTTTTGCATAACTGGGTATGAGGTCATAAAAAGTATTAGAAACAATTAAACTATCGGTATTATTAACCAATACCGGTTGTCCTAAAGGACTCACCAATGCCGAAAATGAGGTATATAAGGTATTTACTTTATTATGATAAATTCCAGTCAGGTCAAAAACATAGCCCGACAGATCGTAGGTTTGGCTGTATACTCCGGGTATGTTACCTACTGCGGCAGGTACTGATACATTAATGGCAAAAGGCACTCCATTGAGTTTAGCACTTGGAATGCTATACACAAAATTAGTTACTTCTTTGATCAGACTCTTGATCTGGTAATGAACAAAACCTGATTTTATAGTAGTACTGCGTAACTGAACGCCTTGCAGATTATACGTGGTTTCCGACTGACTGTTGTTCACTACCACCTGTCCCTGGTTAAACGTAACGGGGAAGGGGATGGTATATACCTGGCTTAGTGTGGTATCAGGTATTTTAAAAATTGTATCCATAGCCAGTTTATAGATATCATTTTGAAAAACAATTTTCATTGAGCTATCTGCATTGGCCTGTAAAATGGAGTCGGAGAGTAGGTTATTTATGTTAAGAGAAGCATTTATCAAGGGGGCTAAGACTTGGGTATCCCAAAATGGTTTTTCCAGTTCTTTTCTGCATGAAAAAATAAGAACAAAGAATAGTAAAGATATTAAAACGGATATTTTTTTCATTTTTTTAAGCTATCAAGCGGCAATAGGGTTTTAAAAATAGTGAAAATATTTGATTTCATAATGATAAAAAAAACTTTTGGTATACTTTTTTACCTGAGTTCAACTAATAAAATAAAAATAATTGCTCTAAAAAGCATGTTCATTTGGGCGTTCCCTTTTCTGAAAAAGAAAAGGGCGGGCTTTCCGCTTCAATCTTTTCTAAACAGAAAAGGATTTACGCTGCAATCCCTAACGCAGCATTTGCGATTAAAGAATAACGTTTTTTAGCATCTTTATGAGATTCCGAAACAAGTTCGGAATGACCTGAAATACAACAATATCAAGTGGACATAATAAAGCTTCCGCAATGGATGTTGTATTTTGTGCGAAATTTACTTTGTTGTTTTGGAATTTGTCCCGACAAAAGAAGGGTAGGAGGACAGCTGGGTTAGAATGGATCTAGTACTTATACTTATCTCCCCACAATTTTTTCAGATGATCTCTTATTTCTTTTTCCCTGGCATTATTTCCCGGATCATAAAATTTTACTCCGCTAAGGCCCTCGGGCAAATATTCCTGATTCGAAAAATTAGAGGTATAGCCATGTGAATATTGGTACTCTTTTCCGTAGCCAATATCTTTCATTAGTTTAGTAGGAGCATTCCGCAAATGAAGTGGCACTGGAAGATCCCCGCCATTTTTTACGGCTTCAATTGCACTGTTAATAGCCATATAAGCTGCATTGCTTTTAGCGGATGCTGCTAAATAAGTAACGGCTTGCGATAAGATTATTCGTGATTCAGGAAAGCCGATCACGTTCACTGCCTGAAAACAATTGGTTGCAATTACCAGAGCGGTAGGATTAGCATTACCAATATCTTCCGAAGCAAGTATCACCAATCTTCTTGCAATAAATAAAGGATCTTCACCACCTTCTATCATTCTCGCAAGCCAGTAAACAGCAGCGTTGGGATCGCTGCCGCGAATGGATTTAATAAATGCTGAAATAATATCGTAATGATTTTCTCCGGCTTTATCGTATAAGGCTATGTTTTGCTGAACAATATTGGTTACTTTTTCGTTGGTTATTTCAATTTCGTCCGAACCAATTGTATTTACCACCAACTCAAAAACATTTAACAATTTTCGTCCATCACCTCCCGAAAGCCTTAATAAAGCTTCAGCTTCAAGGATGCGAATGTTCTTTGTTTTTAAAATACTGTCTGTTTTCATTGCCAGATCAAGCATTGCAATCAGATCTTCTTTATCAAGCGGTTTTAAAATATATACCTGGCAGCGGGATAAAAGTGCTGAAATGACTTCAAATGAAGGGTTTTCGGTGGTGGCTCCAATCAATGTAATGATCCCTTTTTCAACGGCACCAAGCAGTGAATCTTGTTGTGATTTACTGAAACGATGGATCTCATCAATAAATAAAATTGGATTTTTTTGAGCAAATAAGCTGTTACTTTTAGCCTTGTCAATTATTTCCCTGATATCTTTTACGCCAGCGTTTATCGCACTCAACCCATAAAAAGGACGCTTTAACTGATGTGCAATAATATTGGCAAGCGTGGTTTTTCCAACACCCGGAGGCCCCCATAAAATGATAGAAGGAAGAAGGTTAGATTCAATTGCATTTCGCATAATAGCACCTTCACCAACAAGGTGTTTTTGACCAATATAGTTCTCCAAACTGGTTGGACGCATCCTTTCGGCAAGTGGGATTATATGTTCCATTATTCTTTCATCCCGTTTTTGATCCAACATTCTATTTTATTGATCGTCTGTGCATCCAGCTGTTCGCCATGTTCAGGCATACGTGAAAATCCTTTTTGCCATTTGATAGCACCAAGTAAGGCACCTGATTGTGCTGCTCTTTTTATTTCAGTGATCTTAAGGAAATTAAAGCCTCCGTCTCCTTCTTGACCATGACAGTTGACACAGAAGGTTTCAAAAACAGGCTTTACATCAAAGGTGTAGGTAACTTCCATGCTGCTGCAATCGAGTGCAGGTTTTGCTACCACTGCTTTTTCAGGCTGTTTGATAGTTTTGCAGGTTGTAAAGATCAGTATTAATAAGAATCCTGATAAAAGTGTTTTTTTCATTATGTAATTAATTTTGGGCGTTTCCCTTTTTTTTTCAAAGAAAGGTGAGCTTGGAGTTTATCCTGAGCGAAGTCGAAGGACTTCAATCTTTTCTAAACAGAAAAGGATTTACGCTGCAATCCTTAACGCAGGCATCTTAGTAAAAGAGATGAATATGCTTTATAATTACCTGATCGACAATTTTTTATATCTGTGTAATTTATTACGTGAGTTTTTGATCAATCAACGCTTTGTTTATTCTCAATCCTTACTCTTTCATTCCACTTTTGATCCAACACTCAATTTTATTAATATATTCCGGATCAAGTTGGGCGGCACGTTTAAGAAATGGTGCATATCTCGGCATAGGCTGATATCCTTTCATATGTTTGATAGCTCCTACTAATTTACCCGATTGTGCTGCTTTTTTTACAAACTCTAATTTATGAAAATTGTATCCGGCTCTTTCATTTTTATTATGGCACTTGGTACAATTTTTCTCAAAGATCTGTTTAATATCATTATTGAATGTTAGCTCTTTATCCGGACAATCCATTGCCTTTTGAGCCGTATTATCTGATGCAGTTTTTTTCGAAGCTTTGCACGCTGCTAAGATCGAAATGGCTATTAAGATCACTATTAACTTTTTCATACAATTATGGGTTTGCTGGTTAGATATTTCAACTCAATTTTTATACCTAATCCTACATTCCACACATTTCTATGATCTATTTCCCTTCCGGCCTTTTATGTTTCCATCTGCGGTGCGTCCACAACCAATATTGAGGAATTGCCTGAATGTCTTTTTCCAATAAAAGAGTGATCTTTTCGGTGATCTCGCCATGAGCGGTTTCTTTTGGTGTATCTGTAACATCTGTAAAATCAAGGCTGTAATGCCCGCGTTTTAATTTGTTCAAACGACCATAAACAACAGGGTAATTGTATTCCTTGGCAAATTTTTCTGCTCCAAAAAGTACTCCTGTATCCTGGTTTAAAAATTTCATCCAATACGCGTTATTGGGATTAGAGGGTGATTGATCGGTACCAAATATAGTGGCAGTGAGCACATTGGTATGGGTATCAAAAAAAGTTTTCACCTCTTTGGTAGAGATCATTTCAAGCCCGTATTTACCTCGTGTGCTCCTCATTTTACCATCAAAATACTTATTGCTGAGCGGTTTGTAAATACCCACCGTTTTGTGTTTGATAAGCGCATCTACTGCCACTGCAAATAGTTCCCAATTATTATAATGTCCTCCGGCAATGATAACGCTTCTCTTCTGGTCAAAATATTTATCGATCACCTCGGGATTAATACAAATAACCCGCTTCAATACTTCTTTTTCTGAAATAGTAAAGGTTTTAAGACTTTCTACAACAAGATCGCAGAAATGCCTGTAAAATTTTTTGCAAATTTCGATATGTTCTTTTTCCGTTTTATCAGGAAATGAGTTACGGATATTTTGTAAAACTACTTTTTTTCGATACCCCAATATGTAGTAAAAAAGGATGTATAAACCATCCGAAAGCGCATATAATAATGGGAAAGGAAGCAGGGAGATAGGAATTATAACTAAATAATAGAGCAGTGCATTAAAAACAATCATTTATTTTCGTTTAAATTTTTTTTTAACAAAGATAAAAGTATAGTTTTACAAAATCTAAGAATTTTGATTTGAGGCACATTAATTGTATCGATCGGGTTCAGAACTAATTTTACGTTAATAATTAAATTAAAAACAAAAATATGATTAACAGCATCGCATTAAGATCAGGAGTTTTAGGGGTTTGTTTATTATTGGGTTCAAGCAGCTTTGCACAAAAAGCGAAACCTGAAAAAAATAAGTTTTTAGAAGGTAAAAAATATGATGTTAAGTTCACTGAAGTTAAAAAAACAGGAGTAGCCAAACCGCTTCCAAGTTTGATAATAATTAAGAGTGGTCAAATTCAATGTGATCTGATGGAAGAAAAACTTACTGCTCCTTCTATGCCTTATAAAGTTACATTGGATACTACCTATACCGAAGATGAAGCTGATGTGCATAAATTAAGTTTCACTTCAGATTTCACTGAAGAAAAAACATCTTACAAATGGGATGCAACCATTACTGATTACGAAATTGAGGGAACCTTTATTATGCTTAAAGGTGGCGTAGAAAAGAAACGTTATGATTTTGTAGGACAAGAAAAAGAAGGTAAAAAGAAAAAATAGAAATTCTACATACTGCAGGTTTCAATACAGGCTCAATAAGATCATCCTCGCATGGTCATATTGAGCTTTTTTAATTTATATAGTTTATAGAGCCTTTTTAAATTTTATTCAAAACGGTTTCTATCCTTCCCGCACTTTCTCGACTCCGCTCGAAATGACAGCGCACATGGTCATTTGGATGTGATTCGTTCAGGGCAGCTCATACTTAGCCCGTGCGCGGTCATTTCGAGCTCTGTCGAGAATTGGGTAAGCTTCAATAAGCAATATTGTTATTCTTTTATATAAAATTTGACCGGCTCTAAGCCTTCGCACAATTTTTAGACAAGCTCGAAATGACCACGCGCTGGGGTATTTGGATGTGATTCGTTCAGGGCTTGCTCATGCTTAGCCCGTGCACGGTCATTTCGAGCTCAGTCGAGAATTGGGTAAGCTTCAATAAGCAATATTGTTATTCTTTTATATAAAATAAACCGGCTCTAAGTCTGCCCACGATTTCTCGACAAGCTCGAAATGACCACACGCGGGGTAACTTCAAGGACAGACCAACTAAATAACAGTGTCATTCAGAATCCTTCCTTTTTTGGAAGGATGAAGAATCTTCTCAATTGAAAAGAAGATTCCATTTAGAAGAACAAGATCCTTCATCGCAAAAGCGCTTCAGGATGACAGGGTAATTGATAGTAACCAATAAATAACAGTGTCATTCAGAATCCTTCCATTTTTTCTTGGAAGGATGAAGAATCTTCTCAATTGAAAAGAAAGATCCTGTTTAGTAGAACAAGATCCTTCATCGCAAAAGCGCTTCAGGATGACAGCATACTGTATCCCTGTCCTCACCAGACTCCTACACTTAAGCAAAAACAGGTTTGTTCAACATTGGTATTCTTAATTATCTTTGGGTAAAGCATTAAATTTGTTTTGAATTAAACAAAATTGTAAGTTTGGGGTGCTCAGACTATACAATCAAAGGGACGTATTGAACAAGTCGGAGGGGCCAAAGCATTAATTAGATATTGTTATTCATTTATATAAAATTTAACAACACAATTTAACAACCACAACTATGAAATCGATCATTTACGTTGCACTCTTATTATCCTGTCATTTTGGTTTTTCGCAGAACAAGGTTGAAAAAAAATATGTTTTGTCGGGTTCTAAAACAGTACCAAATATCAAGGGTTCAATGTCGTATGTGTTTGAATCTCCGGACAAAAAATACATTTGTTTTTCGGATGAAGGCATGAGCCAGGTTTTCATAAAAAAAACAACAGCAAAGGGCCTCGCCAAATCAATTTTTTCCTCTCCCGGTTGTGGCTATTTTCCTACCTGGACATCCAATAGTAAAAGCATATTGATGAAAAGCAAATCCAAAGATTTCAAGAACGAAGCAGTTGAATATGTGTTGAGCAGTAATAAAATTGTAAACCGGCCCGATCTGGATTTTAGAGCCATACAAAGCCTTGACTCCCAATTGGATACTGATCCTGTAATTTTTGTGAACGAAAAATTACAATTAATAAAAACAGGTAGAAAAAGCAAAGAGATCGTGGTTCTTGAAGCTACCAAGGTTTGTTACCAACCTGTTTTATCTCCCGATAAACAAAAGGTGGCCATTCACATCGGAAACGAGATATGGGTGTATACTGTTGATCAAAAAGAAAAACCACAGAAAATAGGGAATGGGCTGGTAACTTCCTGGTCGATGGATTCCAAATTTTTAGTTGGCTTTGTTGATGTTAGTAAAGATGGACATTCAATTTCAAATTCTGAATTGTATTTATATGATGTTATCAATAAAACCACGCATCAGCTAACAAATACGGAGGGTGTGATAGAAATGAACCCTTCTTTTTCGCACGATGGGAAAAGTATTTACTATATAAATTCCAAGGATGGTTCAATTATGATTTCACAATTAAAAATCAACTAATTATGAAAAAAATTACATTTCTGACACTTCTTCTTTCCATATCCTCTCTATTTTACGGGCAGATCATTGTTATTGATCCCGGCCATGGATACGACTCCAATGGGGGAAATCCGGATGGCAGAACGGCTACGGAAATTGTGACCTGCCTTGAAGTTGGTTTGCGGTTAAATACCTTAATAACAAATGGATGTTCTAACTGGACCTCTCACATGACCAGGTCCATACCTAATGGCTGGATCTCCTTGTCGCAGCGCTGCTCGATGTCAAATAGCTGGAACGCAGATTATTTTTTAAGTATCCACTGTAATGGAGGAGGAGGTACCGGTACCGAAACCTTTTGGTGCGTAAGTAATGATGGGAATACAGCTCCGGACATCAGTTTTGCTCAGCAAATACAAACTGACATGTCGAGTATGGGGGTGTGGACCAGCCGGAGATGTGTGGAAGATAATTCTTACCTTAATTTTCACCTTGGCGTTTTAAACGGTTCCAATGCCACCGGTTGCCTTAACGAAATTGGTTTTGTTGACACAGGAGATGCAACCAAATTAAATAGCAGCACATGGAGAGATACCTTTGCAAATGCCTATTTTCAATCCTTTAATACCATTTTAGGTAATTGTTCCAGCACTTCCATCCCGGGGCCTGTTAACGATACCTGTTCAAATGCGATTAGTCTTACTCCAAATTTTACCTGCGTTAATGTATCGGGTGATCTTGCAAATGCAACAGCAAGTGGCATGGCTAAAGCAAGTTGTGATGGTTTTGCTACTCCCGCTTTAATTGATGTATGGTATAAGTTCACAGCAACCGCTCCTTCACATACCGTAACAATAACGCCTTCCACTGATATGGATCCGGTACTGAGTATATATACTGCCTGTGGTACGGGAGAGATCGAATGTGCCGAAAATGGCGGACTTGGTGTTGCTGAATCAATTATTGCAACAGGATTAACCCTTGGAACTACCTATTATGTGAGGGTTTACGATTATGGTTCACTTGCTCCAACCACTTCCACTTTTGATATCTGTATTACAGAACCACCGATCACCACCGGTGTTAATACAATGAAAGGTAATGATATAGCACAATTTGAGGTTTTCCCAAATCCTTTTGATGGAAGCATTTTAACGATAAGATCAGGTGATCCGGAAACGAAAATGGTAAGTTTTAAATTACATGATATGATAGGAAAGGAAGTATTCGCAAAAGAACTATCTCTTGAAAATGGACAGTTCTCCATCTCCTTTGCCAATGCACTTAGTCCGGGAGTATATATATTGTCGGGTGTTACAAAAGGGAATCTTTTTACAAAGAAAGTAGTTGTAAAATAGTAAATTTGTGAAATCAGGTTTTTAAATAGGATTCACTCAAAAAAGGGATGCTTAAATTTAAAACCACATAGATACATAGTAAAGAGGTTAAAAAGGCGTAAACAAGAAATAGAAAAAGATAGTTTTTTCTCCGCCAAAGGCGAAGAAAACTATGAGAAGCTATTATTTTCTTCAAGTATTTTTATTTCTATGTTTCTATGTGGTTAATTTTATTGTAAATTGAAAAATGAAAAAAAAATACTTTATCAAAATCAAAACAGTACTATTCCTTATCGCCACGTGTATCGGTTTTACTGGTATAGCGCAGCAGCAGTATGATTTCAACATGCCTTTTGACCAGTCTTCCCCTTTTTCAATAGAAAAGATGGATACAATAAGCCAGGAACCTACAGCTCAGGATGCAGGCCGGCAAATTCTCTATCCAAAAAGAGAATTGCGTTGTGCATGGATAGCAACCGTTTCCAACATCGATTACCCTACCAGTACCGGACAATCGGTTACTACCCTTAAAAGTGGATTTATCACACTCATCAATAAGCTTCAAAAAGCAGGTATAAATGCGGTTTTTGTTCAGGTGCGCCCATCTTGTGATGCTTTTTACAATAGTCCTTATGAGCCTTGGTCGCAATGGCTTTCGGGTACCCAGGGAGTGGCTCCTGCAGGAGGTTTTGATCCTTTGGTTTTTATGATCGATGAAACCCATAAACGAGGAATCGAATTCCACGCCTGGTTGAATCCATACAGGGCTGTAGTGAGTATCAGCAGCAGCAGTATTGCAAGCAACCACGTGTCTGTTTTGCACCCTTCCTGGTGTGTTACCTATAATTCATTACAATTACTAAACCCGGGATTGCCGCAGGTACGTGATTATGTGACCATGATCGTTTCCGATATTGTAACCCGTTACAGTGTGGATGGGATCCATTTCGATGATTATTTTTATCCCTATCCTGCCAACGGTACCACCTTTGACGATGCTGCTGCTTATAGCACCTATCCAAGAGGTTTTACCAATAAAAACGATTGGCGCAGGGATAATGTGAACCTGTTGGTGAAAATGGTGAACGACAGTATAAAATCCATACGATCCTGGGTGAAATTTGGTGTGGGCCCTTTTGGGATCTGGAAAAATGGTGTTCCTTCGGGAATAATCGGTTTATCGTCCTACAGCGAAATTTATTGTGATCCCATTGCATGGCTTACTGCTCAAAGTCTTGATTATGTAGCCCCGCAATTATACTGGAAAATAGGGACCAACCAGGATTTTAACACGTTGGTGGATTGGTGGGGTACACAGGCCAATAACCATGGAAGGCATTGTTATGCCGGAATGGCTTCTTATCAGCTAAATCCAAGCGGTGCCAATTGGGCCATCAACAATATTTTAGATCAGGTCAACAGCACCCGTTTGATAAATTTCAAGGCACAGGGCGAAGTTTATTTCAGTGCTACTTCCATTAAAAATAACATGAAAAGTTTGTCCGATTCTTTAGCAACATCATTCAATAAATACAAATGTTTAATACCCACCATGCCTTGGATAGATGCTGTAAACCCATTGCCTCCAGTAACGGTTACCTATGCTACAACGCCTACCACAGTTACCCTGAACTGGCAGGTACCTCTTGCTGCAACCGATGGCGATACCGCCAAATACTTTGTAATATACCGAAGCACTGACGGAAGCGCTGTGGATATCACTAATGCCAAGCAGATATTATTTATTTCTCCCGTTCCCATTATTACCTATATCGATACCATCAACATTACCGCTTTCCCCGGTGTTGCATACGCTATAACGAGTTGCGATAAGATAAACAATGAAAGCACCGCTGAATACATTAATATAAACGTGATAAGCCCTGCAAACGACAATTGTTCAGCTGCACAGCTCCTTACTCCTAATGCTACCTGTGTAAATACTCCCGGAAATATGGCTTACGCTACTGCAAGTGGTGTGGCAGCGCCAAGTTGTGATCCCTTTGGTAGTCCTAGCTTACAGGATGTATGGTATAAATTTACTGCTACATCTGCATCACATGTAATAACATTGGACCCTTCCACCGATTTCGACCCTGTGCTTAGTGTTTACACTTCCTGCACTTCCGGAGAAATTGAATGTGCCGATAATGGTGGCCCCGGAGTAGGAGAATCCATTACCACAACAGGTTTGACCATTGGTACCACCTACTATATCCGTACTTACGATTTTGGCTCTATCGGACCTGCCACCACCACCTTTGATATTTGTATAACCGGACCAAATTTATCCACATCTTCTGCTGAACTGGATGATGCTACTTCTGTGTTTGATGTTTACCCAAATCCTTTTGATGGCAGCATTTTATATGGAAAGTTTGGCAATAAGGATACCGATATAAGATCCCTGAGCATTGCTGTTTATGATGTTTTAGGACGCTCTGTTTTCGAAAAAGCCGTGACTGTTGAAGCTGGTAGCTTTTCTTTATCCTTCCCTGAAATGCTGAAACCGGGTATTTACCTGATGGTGGGGAATAACAATACTTATCGCTATACCAAAAGGGTAGTAGTGGAATAAATTATTGAGGATGTTGATCTGATTGTTCATCAATTTCATTTCTAAATTTTTCATTTGGGCGTTCCAATTCTTGAAGAAAGAATTGGCAGGCTTTCCACTTCAATCTTTTCTAAACAGAAAAGCCTGCCCGAATGAACGAATTCATTCGTTCGGGCGGGGATTTACGTTGCA
>JAZKBF010000011.1:0-122772 GCA_040388745.1 Bacteroidota bacterium
GCCACCGAGTTAACCGATCTAGGCATTTTTTTAAGTTTTTTGGTTTCAGCGCTCTTACAGTTTAAAGAGTCTTAATACTGAGTACCAGGTTAATATATAGTTGAACTGTAATTTAAAATTAATTTAGAGAGTTGTTGATTTAGAGATTTTCCAATTTGTCCATCTCCAATTCTCCATCTCACTATTTCCCTATTGTAAGCATTGCTTTTACTCTTGGCAAATCTGTAACATCAACTAATCCTGTGTGCGTTAAGGCACGCTTAGCTTTAGTTGTTTTTTTAGTCAGGATATGGCTTTTGAAAGCATGTTTTCTTTTTACTTTTCCTGTTCCGGTTAATGAGAATCTCTTCTTTGCACCGGAATGCGTTTTCATTTTAGGCATCTTTTACTTATTTTTTGATTTGTTGAATTGTAGATTTGTTGAATTAAAAATTGTTTAATTATTTTAAGTCTAAAATTCTAAAAATATAGAATTCTAAAATTTACTTCTTCTTCGGTGCGATCACCATAATCATCTTTTTCCCTTCAAGCAAAGGCATTTGTTCTGGTTTACCCCACTCCTCTAGCTCATTAACAAAACGAAGTAATAAAATTTCGCCTTGCTCTTTAAATAAGATAGATCTTCCTTTAAAAAACACAAATGCTTTAACTTTAGAACCTTCTTGTAAAAATTTTATAGCATGATTCTTTTTAAATGTAAAATCATGGTCATCCGTTTGAGGTCCGAAACGAATTTCTTTTATAACTGTTTTTGCAGCTTTCGCTTTAAGTTCTTTTTGTTTTTTCTTTTGATCGTATAAAAACTTTTTATAGTCAACAACTCTACAAACAGGAGGCTCAGCATTTGGCGAGATCTCTACCAGATCCAATCCCATTTCTTTAGCAATTTCTAATGCTTTTTCAATAGGATAAACTCCAGGTTCGATTCCATCAGCAACTACACGAACTTCACGAGCTCTAATACGCTCATTGATTGCGTGTAAGTCTTCTTTTCTTCTAGGCCCGCCTCTGCCGAATCGGCTATCAGGACGTGGCGTAGTAGCGGCAGCCGTTCCACCCGGTTTAACGAATTTCCCACCTGCTGGTGCCGGCTTATTGAATTTACTTGGGTTAAATGGCGCTGCTATTGCTTGTTCCTCCTAAATTTTGTTAATACTATAATTATTTGTTGAATTAGTAATTTGGAGAATTAGAGATTTTTGATTTCATGAATTTTAAAATCTCTATTTCTCCAAATCTTTATTTCACTATTTTTTCGATTTCTCTAATTTTTTAATTTCTCTATTTCGCTGTTAATGATTTTTGCAAACTCTTCTATCCCAAAACTTCCTAAATCTCCCTCACCTTGTTTACGCACAGAAACAGTATTTTCAGCCTCTTCTTTTTCTCCAACAATCAACATATACGGTACTTTCTGAAGTTCCGTATCACGTATTTTCTTGCCAATTTTCTCGTTCCTTTCGTCTACGAGCCCGCGAATATCGTAATTTTTTAGCAATTCTAACACTTTTTTTGCGTAATTGTTATATTTTTCACTTATCGGCAATATTGCAAATTGTTCAGGACTTAACCATAAAGGGAATTTTCCGGCACAATGTTCAATTAAAACAGCTATAAATCGCTCCAAAGAACCAAAAGGAGCACGATGGATCATTACCGGGCGGTGTTTTTGATTATCACTGCCTGTGTATTCCAATTCAAATCGCTCCGGAAGGTTATAATCAACCTGGATTGTTCCAAGTTGCCATTTTCTGCCAATAGCATCCTTAACCATAAAATCCAGTTTCGGGCCATAAAATGCCGCTTCACCCAATTCCACAACCGTTTTTAAACCTTTTTCCGCGGCCGATTCAATAATGGCCTGTTCTGCTAAATGCCAGTTTTCATCGGACCCAATGTATTTGGTTTTATCATCCGGATCCCGTAATGAGATCTGAGCTGTAAAATCATGGAAATCCAATGCTTTAAATACATACAGCACCAGGTCAATTACTTTGCAAAATTCCTCTTTTACCTGATCGGGACGGCAAAACAAATGCGCATCATCTTGTGTAAAACCCCGAACACGAGTTAAACCGTGCAATTCACCAGCTTGTTCGTAACGATAAACGGTTCCAAATTCGGCATAACGGATCGGTAGATCTTTATACGATTTTGGTGATGTTTTGTAAATTTCACAGTGATGAGGGCAATTCATCGGTTTTAAAAAGAACTCTTCGCCTTCATGCGGTGTACGAATAGGCTGAAATGAATCGGCACCATATTTTTCGTAATGTCCCGAAGTGATGTATAAATTTTTATTCCCGATATGTGGGGTAGCAACCGGCAAATACCCGTCTTTTATTTGTGCTTTTTGTAAAAACTGGATCAAACGCTCACGCAATGCAGCACCTTTTGGCAGCCACAAAGGTAAACCCATCCCTACCCTTTCGGAGAATGCAAATAGTTCCAACTCTTTACCTAATTTACGATGGTCGCGCTTTTTAGCCTCTTCCAATAAAATTAAATAATCCGTCAAATCTTTTTGTTTAGTGAATGTAACGGCATAAATACGGGTAAGCATTTTATTTTTTTCATCGCCTCTCCAATACGCTCCTGCAACATTCATCAATTTCACGGCTTTAATAAAGCCGGTATTTGGAATATGCGGACCACGGCACAGATCAGTAAAATTGCCTTGCTCATAAAACGTAATAGAACCATCTTTTAAGCCTTCTAATAATTCGAGCTTATATTCATCGCCCTTTTCTGTAAAATAAGCAACAGCATCGGCTTTAGATACATCTTTACGTATATACGCATTGCCTAATCGGGCTAATTCTATTACTTTATCTTCTATCTTTTTAAAGTCGTCCTGCGAAATTGTTTTTCCACCCAGGTCAATATCATAATAAAAACCAGTTTCAATAGCAGGTCCAATACCAAATTTTGTTCCCGGATAAATTGCCTCAATAGCCTCTGCCAATAGATGTGCAGAAGAATGCCACAAAGTGGATTTCCCTTCCGGATCATTCATTGTTAACAGCACTACTTTAGCATCAGCAGTAATTGGACGTGTTGCATCCCAAACTTCAAAACCTGTTTCTGTTGATGTTGAGAGATTGACTTTTGCTGCTAATACATTGCGGGCTAAACCTTCGGAAATTGATGTTGCAATTTGAAGTGCAGTAGTTCCTTTTTCGTATTGACGAACGGAACCATCGGGTAAAGTAATATTTATCATAATTTATTTTTAAGCCGAACACCCATACAAAAGGTGTTGGAAATTAATTTTTTAAGGGTGCAAAGATAGTAAATCTAATTATTTCTTGAAATAGTAATTTTGACCGTCCATCACAAAAATCTCTTCATCACATTTTTACGACAATGAGGCTTGAATCAATTATCTACTTTATTCAGAAAATTATTTTTTAGCTTTATAATACAACGTAGAACAATTCTCTTTTCTAAAAATAATATTTGATTGTTCATTAATTTGTTCGGCAGTTACAGAAAGATATTTCCCTACTTCTTTATTTATCATATCTGCATTGCCCAATAACTCCGAAACGGCAAGGTTTGTCGCCTTATTCAAAATATCTACTTCACCAAAAACGTGTGATGCTTCCATTTTATTTTTCACCTTCGTTAACTCATCCACGGTAACTAATTCTGATCTTATTTTCTGAAGTTCTTCATTAATAGCATCTTCGGCTTGTTCCATGGTTACACCTTCGGTTAACTTTCCAGAAATTACAAATAAGCCTTTATCAAAATCACTCATCACATACGCATGAATGTCACTAAACAATTTTTTATCTTTGATCAAGGTGTTGTGCAAACGTGATGAATTGCCTTGCGACAATACATCCGAAATTAAATCAACAGCATAATATTCTTTATCATATCTCGAGCACATGTGATATGCTTTATAAATAGCATCAACAGGCACATCCCGCTCCACAGTTAAGCTACGCGCTTCTGTTTGTTCGGGTTCCTGTGGTAGGTTTCGTTTATTGTCCGGTCCTTTAGTAATTGGGCCAAACCATTTTTCAGATAATTGTTTTACGTCTTCAACTTCTACATTACCGGCAACAACCATTATTGCATTATTCGGACAATAAAATTTCTTGAAAAAGTTTTTCACATCTTCCATCCTTACATTTTCGATATGAGAAATTTCTTTACCTATTGTATCCCATGAATATGGGTGAACTTTATAGGCCATAGGCCTTAATAACAGCCATACATCACCATAAGGCTGATTAAGGTAACGTTGTTTAAATTCTTCAATTACTACATTGCGCTGCACTTCTAAACTCTTTTCAGAAAAGGCCAAACTCAGCATCCGATCTGATTCTAACCAAAAACCTGTTTCTAAATTATCGGAAGGAAGTGATAAGTGGTAATTGGTAATATCATTTGTGGTAAATGCATTGTTTTCACCGCCCACACGTTGTAATGGTTCATCGTAATTTGGAATATTAACCGATCCTCCAAACATTAAATGTTCAAAGAGGTGTGCAAATCCAGTTTGATTTGAATTTTCATCACGGGAACCCACATTATATAAAATATTTATGCAAGCCAAAGGTGTTGATTTGTCCTGGTGGACAATAACCTTTAAACCATTCGCTAATTCAAATTTTTCAAATTTTATCATGTTTGAATCTCTTTTTTTATTTTTTCAATGCTCAATGTACAATTATTTCTGGCGCTGCTCCTTTTTTCTTACAAACTATATACCAGTTACCAATTGCTATTGAGCAATAGTTCTTTCGCTTGTTTATATTCTGCTATAATTTCATCTATAATTGCTTTCGCAGGCATAATTTCATGGATCAAAGCAGCCACCTGCCCTATTTCCAATTCCCCTTCCTCCAGGTTTCCTTCAAACATTCCTGTTTTTGCACGGCCGCGTCCAAGCAATTTTATTAACTCTTCAGGTGAAGCACAATTATTCTCGGCTTCCTGAACAGCTTCATAAAATTTATTTTTCAACAAACGAACCGGTGTCAATTGTTTCATCATAAGCTTGGTATCACCTTCATTAGAAGCTACTACCATGTTCTTAAAATTAATATTTGCCGATGCTTCATCGGAAGCAACAAAACGGCTGCCAATTTGAACACCATCAGCACCAAGTGCCATAGCAGCAAGCATTGCCCTTCCTGTACCTATTCCACCGGCAGCTATAACAGGTATTTTAACCGCTTGTTTTATTAATGGGATGAGGCATAGTGTAGTGGTTTCTTCGCGTCCGTTATGCCCGCCTGCCTCAAAACCTTCAGCAACAATTGCATCCACACCGGCCTCTTCAGCCTTTTTAGCAAACTTTGCATTGGAAACAACGTGTACCACTATAATTCCATGATCTTTTAATTTTTGTGTCCATATTTTAGGATTTCCTGCTGACATAAAAACAACTTTCACCCCTTCCGAAATAATAATATCGATGTGTTTATCAATATCGGGATAAAGCATGGGGACATTCACTCCAAAAGGTTTATCAGTTGCTTTTTTACATTTTTGAATATGTGCTTTTAATACATCCGGGTACATGCTACCACTACCGATCACCCCCAAACCACCAGCGTTACTGACAGCCGATGCGAGTTCCCATCCACTGCACCATATCATTCCAGCCTGTATTACAGGATACTGTATATTAAAAAGTTGTGTAATTCTATTGTCCATTATTTTAATTTTTGTTGGTATGGATTTGCGAAGTTAAAATTTTATTTGCTGTATTTTTATTGATATTTCTCGATAAGATATAATAGTTTGATTATTGCCTTAAATAAATCAATAAAATGGGCATGTTTAAACCCTAATTGGATGATTGTCATCGATTTATTGAAATCAATTTAAGTTTTTGTAATTTTGCACAATTCATAATCCGGAATCAAAAATGAAATACCGAATTTCCAATCCTACAAAAAAATTGCTTGGCAGTATCGAGCTTACACCTTCAAAAAGCATTAGTAACCGTGTATTGATCATACAATCACTTTGTGCTGAAAAATTTGAAATAAAAAATCTTGCTACTGCAGACGACACATTGGTTTTAAAACAAATACTTACCTCTGTAATAAATAATACAGAAGTTTCTGAGACCACTTATGATATTGGAGCTTCCGGAACTGCAATGCGTTTTTTAACAGCCGCATTTTCAACAAAAAAAGGAACACATATTTTAACAGGAACACCGCGCATGAAAAAACGCCCGATTGGAATATTGGTAAATGCGTTGCGTGACCTTGGAGCTAATATTGAATATTTGGAGGAGGAAGGTTTCCCT
This sequence comes from Bacteroidota bacterium, assembly GCA_040388745.1. Taxonomy (GTDB): domain Bacteria; phylum Bacteroidota; class Bacteroidia; order 2-12-FULL-35-15; family 2-12-FULL-35-15; genus 2-12-FULL-35-15. Next base: position 6,281 of record JAZKBF010000011.1, read on the forward strand.
CCACTAAAAATTACCGGAAAAGCGTTAACCGGAACAGAAATAGAAATGGATGGAAATGTTAGCAGCCAATTTATTTCGGCACTATTGCTTATTTCGCCTGAATTGCCCAATGGATTGGTTATTAAATTTACGGGAGAAGTAACATCTCGCCCTTATGTTAATATGACATTAAAAATGATGGAAGAATTCCGTGTTTATGGGCAATGGCACGACAATTTTATTTCGGTAAGTAAACAACAATATCATAAAAAAAGTGAGCCCTATTATTTATTTGAGGTAGAAGCTGACTGGAGTTCCGCATCTTATTGGCATGCTATTGCAGCGTTGGCAAAAGAAGTTGACTTCACGATAAAAGGCCTCAAACATCCGAGTTTACAAGGAGATTCAATTGTGGGTGATATTTTTACTTTTCTTGGCGTAAAAACTGAGAAAATTGAGGATGGGATCCATTTAACAAAAATAAAAAGCCATAAGGAACATTTTGGTTTTGATTTTTCTGATTGTCCTGATTTGGCGCAAACATGCGCAGTAGCGGTAAGCGCATTAAATATTCCTGCTTTGTTTAACGGTGTACATACATTACGGATCAAAGAAACGGACCGGATCATTGCGTTAAAAAATGAGTTGCTTAAATTAGGAGTAGAAGTAGAAATTTTAAATGATAATTCAATTGAAATCAATCCACGATCAACTCTTGTTTCCCCGGCCTCTCCCATTGATACCTATGATGATCATCGCATGGCAATGGCTTTTGCAGTATTGGCAATGAAGCTTGATTCAATTACCATTGAGCATCCTGAAGTTGTAAAAAAATCCTACCCTGATTTTTGGAATGATCTAAAAAATGTTGGTTTTGTAATTGAAGAAATAAATTAATTTGAAAGGTGCTTTTCAAATTGAATATATTTCAAATTGATCATTGTTATTTAAGTGCAATCTCTGCTAAAACAGCATAATGGTCGGAAAGGTCTTTATTATCTTTGCTCCAGTATTGTTGGAAAATTTTCACACATCGTTGAGTAAAATTAACTTTACACCCGTTATTTCTGCATAAAATATAATCGATAAGGTGGGGCTTGTCATTAGCATCACGCAGATCGTTCTTTCCTCCACCTGAAGAAAACTGATCTTCTCCTGTAATTTCTCCATCCTCAACATCCATAGTAGAAAGCAATTGCTTATAAACTATTTCGTCAGCTTTAGAAGTATTCAAATCACCCACAAAAAATTGAGGCACTCCTGCTTCTGCATGAGGTATCATTAATTGATTTTTAATTTCTTCATATTGAATTTGTCTGATTTTTTCACCTGTCATTTTTCTTCCATTGGCTGCCTGCAAATGGGTTCCTATGATCTGAACTTTACTCCCATTCTTAATTACATCAACAAGTACAGCACCTTTTACAGCAAAACAATCAGAACCGCCACATGTCGAAAAATAAATATCGTCCACCACTTTTAAAGGAAGTTTGCTGATGATAAAAATACCTGTACTTACTTTGTAGAAATGTTTGTGTTTGGGACTCCCTGATTGATAAGGGAATTTCTCCTTCAATCCTTTCCAGATAATATTTCTTGCTTTGTTATCAAAAGCTTCCTGAAAAACAATAACATCAAAATTCTGATCTTTCAATTGCTCAACAATTGCCAGAGCTCTTTTTATCTGGCCATTCTTAAATGCAATTCGTGGACGCATATACAAATTCCATGTAAGGATGCTTAGTTTTTCATTATCTGTGGCTATCTGTTCAGATTGCGCTACTGCAGTGTTTAAAGAAAACGAACAAAGAAAAACAGAGAATAGCAAAGAAAAAAAATAGTGTTTTAGCATCTGAAAAATGTTTTAATTTTTGGAAATATATTTTAATATGGAATATTTAATTTTTTATAAATGAAACTTAAAAGCCACAAAGGGCCTATCAATAAAAATTGCATGTCTTTCAAAAACGATGGTTTCTTGCCTTCTATGTTATGACCAACAAACTGTCCTACCCATGCAACAGCAAAAATCAAAATGGAAACAAGCCACAAAGGAGGCGTTTCAAGCTTTGCGAGGTAATAATTTCCAAGTACCAGAATGGCGGTCACAAATAGCATGCCCACCGTTAAAGGAGTTGATAAAGTCGAATAATAAAACAAAGCAAACAACATAAATAAAGTTCCGAAGTTAACTGGGAAATTAAATTTATTAAATAATTCAGGAGTTGGAATTGACCACAGAAGACCTACCAAACTAAACATTATAAGCGGAACACATATCCAGTGCACTGTTTTATTTGTTTTATTCTGATGACTTTCTCCGTACTCAATAAGCCATTGATGAATTGTTTTCATGCTTTTATTTTCAATTATTCTTAATGATCGTAAAGTTAACTAAAAAAAATTATTAAAAAATTTTATTTTTTATTGAGCATGTTTATTCCGCGAGCACATGTTTATCGGTCCTGCTAAAAAATGCACAACATCACTACGAAGAGTGACGGATGTCATTGAGTACAATAGCACTTGGCGATATTTTTGTTTTAAGTTTTTATTTCAATTATTCATACGATCCGCCTGCATATCAGAAAGTTTAAACACCTAATATAATTGACATAAATGAATCCTTTACAAACGAAGATGAGAGCCTATATTGTGCCTCAGGAAATCAAAAAACATGGCTATTATCCTTTTTTCAGAGAAATTGAATCCGCACAGGATACCGAAGTCTTAATTAAAGGAAAAAAAATTCTAATGTTTGGTTCAAATAGTTATTTGGGGTTAACCAATCATCCTAAAACAAAGGAAGCAGCTATAAATGCTATCAAAAAATATGGTACCGGTTGTGCCGGTTCACGTTTTTTAAATGGTACCATTGATCTTCATATCCAATTAGAAAATGTCCTTGCTGATTTTGTGGGCAAACCTGCCGCTATTGTTTTTAGTACCGGACTTCAATCAAACCTGGGAACAGTTTCTACCTTAACAGGCCGAAATGATTATATATTAATAGATGAACTTGACCATGCATCAATAATTGATGGATGCCGGCTTTCATTTTCAAAGACTGTTAAGTATAAGCATAATGATATTGATGACCTGGAGAATATACTCAAATCGCTGCCTTCTGAAGGAATTAAGCTGATCGTTGTAGATGGTGTTTTCAGTATGGAAGGCGATGTAGCTAATCTTCCTCAAATTGTAAAGGTGGCAGAAAAATATTCTGCTAGTATTATGGTTGATGAAGCTCACTCTTTGGGAGTGTTTAGTAAAAATGGTTCTGGTGTGTCTGCTCATTTCGGTTTAACTGATAAGATAGATATCATCATGGGAACTTTCAGTAAATCCCTTGCTTCTGTAGGTGGGTTTATTGCGAGTGACGAACATACCATCAATTACCTGAAGCATCAATCCCGTTCACTCATGTTCAGTGCAAGTATATCTCCTGCCAATGCAGCAAGCGTACTTGCGGCAATAGAAATAATTAAGGCAGAGCCTGAGAGGATAGAACAATTATGGAAAAATACCAGGTACGCTTTAAAAAGCCTAAAAGACCTTGGGTTTGACGTAGGTAAAACCGAAACCCCAATAATTCCAATATATGTGCGTGATGATGTTAAAACTTTTAAGCTTACAAAAATGCTTCAAGATGAAGGGGTTTTTGTAAATCCTGTTGTTTCTCCAGCAGTAAAAAGTGATTCTTCATTGATCAGGTTCTCTTTAATGGCAACACATACCACCGAACAAATAGATATTGCAATTGGAAAAATTGATAAAATAGCAAAGATCCTGAATCTGAAAGAACAATTCGTTATCAGTTAAAACAATGTTGTTATTGTATTTATACTTGATCAAAGAACAAGATCTATAAACATTAAAAACTCCTTCATGACCTATGATTCAAATAAAAGAGGTACAAACCAAAGACCAGTTGTCAAGCTTTATAAAATTTCCGGATAAACTATATTTAGGAAATAAATTCAGAGTTCCTCAACTTCATATGTATGAAAAATCGATCCTCAAGCCGGAGAAAAATCCGGCTTTTGAATTTTGTGAAGCAAAATATTGGCTTGCTTACCAGAATGATCAAATTGTAGGAAGAATTGCAGGAATTATTAATCGAAAAGCAAATGAAGTATGGAACGAAAAAACGGCCCGCTTTGGATGGATCGATTTTATTGATAATACGGATGTATCAACAAATTTGATAAAGGCAGTTGAAGATTGGGGTAAAACAAAAGGAATGACCAAAATACAAGGGCCAATGGGATTTACAGATATGGATCTGGAAGGCATGTTGGTGGAAGGGTTTGATGAAATTGGAACACAAGCTGTGATCTATAATTATCCTTATTATCCTGTTCATTTAGAAAAAAATGGCTATTCGAAAGATGTGGATTGGATACAATTTAAAATAAAAGTACCGGATCAGGTTCCTGAAAAAATAAAAAGAGTTTCCCAAATTGTTCAAAAAAAATATAACCTAAGGCCTTTAAAAGCAACTAATCCAAAAGACATAATTCCTTATGCAAAAAAGATGTTTGCAACTTTAAATGAATCATTTAAAGACCTGTATGGTTTTGTGCCACTTACCGAAAAACAAATCGAGTATTATATCAAACAATACTTTTCGATGGTACATCCTCCTTATATCTGTTTTGTTCTCGACAGTAATGATGATGTAGCCGGTTTCGGAATATCCTTTGCTTCGCTTTCAGAAGCACTTATAAAAACAAAAGGAAAATTGTACCCTACCGGTTTCATTCATATTTTAAAAGCGATGCGAAAAAACAATAAAGTAGATATGCTTTTACAAGGCGTTAAACCAGAATATAGAAATAAAGGAGTACCTGCTATTTTTTTTTCTGAAATGATGCAGGCATATATTGATAATGGTGTTAAAACAGCCATTTCCAGCCATGCTTTAGAGAATAATGAAAGTGCGTTCTTAATGTTCAAAGATTACGATCATAAACAACATTTAAGAAGAAGAAGTTATATTAAACATATATAATTAAAAATGAAAAAAATACTCATAACGGGCTCAAATGGATTTATTGGAAGTTTTTTAGTAGAAGAAGCACTCAAAAGAAATTATGAAGTTTATGCAGGTATCAGAAAAACAAGTAATACAGAATATCTTACTGATCCCAGAATAAAATTTATAGAACTTGATTTTGCAGATATTAATTTCTTAAATCTTCAAGTATCAAAATTACCTTGTTTTGATTTTGTGATCCACAATGCAGGAACGACCAAAGCATTCAAAAAAAAAGATTATTTTATTTCGAATTACCAGTACACAAAAAATATAGTTGATGTATTGATCAGCCAAAAAAAAGTAAGCAAAAAATTTATTTACATGAGTAGCCTCGCTGCTTATGGCCCAGGTGACCCTTTACAAAATAATTCTGTATCATCAACTGATACACCAAAGCCGGTTACATCTTATGGCAAAAGTAAACTCGAGTCCGAAAAATATTTATGCTCATTACCTGAATTCCCACACATTATAATCAGACCAACAGTAGTGTATGGTCCAAGAGAAAAAGATCTTTTTACCATATTCAAACTTATTAATAATAATCTTGAACTATTTGTTGGCTTCAAAAACCAACAGCTGACATTTATATATGTGAAAGATCTTGTAAAAGCAGTGTTTCAAACGATGGAATCAAACGTTGTAAATAAAGGATATTTTGTTTCCGATGGAAATGTTTATGATGCACAATCACTTGGAGATATTATCAAAAAACAATTAGGAAAAAAAACCGTACGGATATATGTCCCTAAACACCTGGTGCGCGTAATTGCTTTGTTTTCAGAGGCTTCCAAATACTTAACCCGCAAACAGCCCGTTTTAAACTTTGATAAAGTAAACGAACTGGAATGTGTTAATTGGAAATGTGACAACAAACCCCTCATTGATGAATTTAATTTTAAATCGGACTATGATTTAAACAAAGGAATTTTTGAAACTATTGAATGGTATAAAAAATCAAAGTGGTTATAACATAGGATAAACAATGCATTCAAGACTTTGACAATAGGATGCAAACAAATAATAAAATCAGAATTAATAATAAATAATTAGCAGCCTCAGTGTTCTGCTAAAAATCAGAATAGAAACAAAGCCCTAAATAGATTTATTCCAAGGAATCATGAAAAAGAATTTAATGCTCCTGTTTCCGGCACCATTTTTAACCTTTCGAAATAACTGGAAAGAAGCATGGAGTCTCACATCATTCAGGATTCAACTAGCTTTTACGCTTTCGATTTTAGTTTTGCTTGGGGCTTTTATTCCGCCCTTTTTTAGGTACATTCAATCTACACCCGGTTATATAATTAATGATGTAATTTTAAATTTACTTCCTGTTCAGGATTTTTCTCTAAGTATTTTCCTGCTAATTTATTCGGTGATATTGCTAACCGCTATTAATCTCAGCACTCATCCAATTCTACTTTTAAAATGTATTCAGGCTTATTGTTTGCTGGTGGTGATCCGTATTTTTTGTTTGTATATGGTTCCTCTGGACCCGGAGCGTTTAATGATTCCATTGGATGACCCTTTTGTAGGACGGTTATTTTATGATGGGACTGTGATAACAAAAGATCTTTTTTTTTCGGGGCATGTTTCAACCATGTTTTTATTTTTTCTGGCGATTCCTTTTCGTTCCTTAAAAATTTTTTTTATTGTCGCAACCCTACTGGTGTCAGTATTTATTTTGATTCAACATGTTCATTATACTATTGATGTAGTAGTTGCCCCGTTCGTTTCATGGATCTCCTATCGTTTGATTCAGAAGATCCCTTGCAGTTCTAACAAATGAAATTTTGAGTACTTTGAATTGGTCAAAGCTGTAAAGACTCCCAAATTTTGGACCTTCGAATTGATTTCAATGAACTGCAGTAATTTTTTAGGGAAATTATTTTTGCACTTCTTAATAGATCTAGTGGAGACATCCATTTATTTCACCAAAAACGATATGGGTTTTCCTGTACAGCCATTCGGAAATTGAATATTCAACATCATAGCCAATGTTGCAGCAACATCAGTGATGTAAACCTGTTCAGCTGAACTACCTTGCTGGATGTTCCAACCGTGAAAAATTAATGGAACATGAGTATCATAACTATATGGAGAACCATGTGTTGTTCCTGTTTTTGAATAACCATCAACCCATCCGGGTAAATAATTTACCAGAACATCACCGGAACGTTTTGCATTAAAACCTTTCTGCATTAAATAGCGCGAACCCTCTGTAAAGGATGCATTATTTAAAGTTGTAGCAGTAAGTACCTCGGCAACACCTTCTGCATTTAGCAAAAATGCAGCCACATCATTCTGTACTTTTTCTAATTCTAATTTTTTATTATCAATTGCTGCATGATTTAAAAACACCTGCTGATTCTCAAAAGAAAGCGCCAAAGTATCACCATAAGATTTTAATAAATGATCCTTCAAATCCTTTAGCATTTTCGACTCTGCAACATAACCCGCAGGGATTTTCAGATCAATCAAATAAGACGGAACTTCAGGCGCTGCATGGTCAGCAGTTAAAAATATCAATGCATTATTTTTACCAACCTGCTCATCAATAAATTTTAAAAGTTCTGCCAGGTCTTTGTCTAATCGAATATAATCATCTTCCTGCTCAACAGAATTTGGACCATACGCATGTCCTATATAATCAGGTGAAGAAAATGAAACAGCCAAAAAATCTGTAGCGTCCGATTTTCCCAGGTTTTCATTTTTCATTACATCAATTGCAAAATCTTTTGTTAACGAATTTCCAAAAGGAGTACTGCGAATCATATTCAAGCCACCGTTGGCTTTCATCAACTCAGGTAAATTATGTGGAAATACAGGCTTTGTTTCACCTTTTGCAACAAATTCATATTTATTATCATCAGGCAAACTTTCTGTATACGCTTCTATTGGCAATATGATGTTCCAGGGCTGACTCAAATATTTTTGAGCCAATTCTTTTTTATTAAATGCCTGAACCCATACCGGTAATTCTTTCATGTAATAAGTACTTGTAATAAAACTACCATTACTTCCATCGTACCAATATGCAGCATTTGCAATGTGCCCGGCAGGTAATATAGAGCTACGATCTTTCAATGCAACACCAATTACTTTTGATTTCATATTTGATGAAATGCGTAATTCATCTGTTATGGTAGTTGCAAGCATATTAACAGGTGAACGTTTCCCTTCGTTTGCAGTGGTTCCTACACCAACTGAATTTTTATCCCCGGCACAGTATAAATTTTTTCCGCTTGCTTTATCATACCAGTCGTTAGCAATAATTCCATGTATTGCAGGTGTTGTTCCTGTATAAATAGAAGCATGCCCCGGGCCGGTATAGGTTGGAACATAATTATAATTAGTATTTCTACAGAAAAATCCTTCGTTCACCAAACGTCTAAAACCATCGTTACCAAACTTATTCCAGTAGCGATAAATATAATCGTAACGCATTTGATCGATCACAATTCCAACAACTAATTTTGGTTTTGAAGGAACAATAGTTGCTCCGGGTGTTTTCACAGGGCTTTGAGCAAAAAGACTTAGTGTTAAAACACAGGCGATCATACTTACTTGATATTTCATATTGTTTTATATTTTAAATTTATTATCCTGACAATGCTCCAAACCCTATTAGGCTTTATAAATCCCATTTCACTTTTAGTACTTTTTCAGGACTTTAACAATCAACTTACGTTAAAATTCCTTCTCACTTTCAACACCAAACAATTTACCCTTTTTCCAAAGTTGAAGTTCTTCTTCCAGGTATTTGCTATTACGTTTTGTTAATTCAGCTGGATCAAGATCACTCAGATCCGGCTTCCCTGCATTTACCCATGCCGTATACCAAAAATTAGCAGCGGCATCAATAGATGCACGCATTTGTTTTTCTACCATTCCGTTTAATGCAATATGAAATTGACTTGCATATTCATCAGAATAAATTTTTGAATTGTATTTGGTCTTAATTTCTTTTCCATCTTTATCTGTCTTAAAAATTTTATCTTGCGAGAATTTTTTCCTCAATCCACTATCTGTCAATAAGAGTGTATCCTTTAAACTATGTGTTGACATAATAATTCTCCAGGTTTCTTTTCGAACATCCTCAATAAATTTAGCATCGTTTGAATGAAAGTTATACCCCTTACCAAATAATTCCGGCAAGCGAGATTCCCATAAGGCATGAATTCCTTTTTGATCGGTCATCTGTCCGTCATAATTTGCAGAAGTATGTAATGGCATGTGTGCATCTCCAATATAATGGCCCAGATCTGCAGCAATGAAAAGAATTTCTGTTTTCTTTTTTTCCTTAAAAGCCTTGGTCAGTTTTTCCATAAGATCTTCCATATACCATGGCAAAATTCCATTTTGTTGAAGAAATTTTTCATCATATCTGCTTTTTGCTTCCACTAAGGTTTTTGGTAAACTATCCAAAGCACCAAAATTTTCCAGATCAATAAAGTGACGTGGTCCTTCTGCTTTATCGTTTAATGTATGTTTACGCAAATCCGGAATAGTGGCTTCCTGAGTTATAAAATCAATATGATTATAAAAAAAACTTTGAAGCGGTGCCGGTAAAGAAAACACTGCCGCTCTGTTAATATGCTCATGTCCAAAAGTGCCCCATGATATTAATAATGAAGACAAACCACCAATACAAAGTATAATACCTGATTTTTTCATCTGATTTTTTTATGACTTGTTTATACTTGTTTAGTTAAAAAATAAATTAAGGCAACACATACGGTTACGCTTATTAAAATATTTGCAATTGCAATCATTAAATTTCCAGATCGCATCAACTCTACCGTTTCGAAACTAAAGGTAGAAAATGTACTGAACCCGCCACAAAAACCAACTAAGAGAAACATTCTCAAGCTTGGACTGGTGATTAATTTTTCGCTAAACATCCCAACGGCAAGTGAAAGTATCAAACAACTGATAATATTTGAACACAGAGTTGCTAAAGGAAAAACAGATTTAAAATTTGACTGAACAAATTCTCCAATGCCAAAACGAGAAATACTTCCCAATCCGCCACCCAAAAATATCAAAAGCAAATTATTCATGTGTTAATCCTATATTATTTTTAGATTTTCAAAACTTGTTTTTTGATTGTAAAGGCAGAAGTTTAAATGGAGTATCACTATTTTTAATGATACTACAAATATAAAATTTTATTTTTTACGGTGTCGTTCATATAACCACTTATTTGCTTTGTAACACAGATAAGATGTGCCAGCTCCAATAACAGCACCCGCTAAAACATCACTTGGATAGTGTACTCCCAGATCCATTCTTGAGTAGCCCACAGAACAGGCCCAAACAAATGAAGGTGTGATCACATACCATTTTGGAAAGGCTAAAGATAAGGATGTAGCAGTTGCAAAAGCATCAGAAGTATGTCCGGATGGAAATGATGGACTTCCTGCATTCATCGCTTTATCTATTGCAGGATAAGTAACAAATGGCCTTTCCCGCTTCACAGCATATTTCAAACCGGTTGTAATTCCTGCCGCTATTACTATAGAGGCGCCAATATATACTCCTTTATTTTTTATAGTGCTATCATGTTTAATAAGCCCTGCTCCTATAACACCCAGGGGAGCTGCTATACTCAGAGGAACCACCGAATTGCTAAGTGCAATAAATGTATTATCTGATTTTTTATTACGATTGAGATTAATACTTTTCAAAATATCAATGTCTATATTCTGGGCAGTTGCAGTGAGGTTCAAAGAAATAAAAAAAAGTAAAATATATTTCATTCCGTTTTATATATTTTACTTTGAACAAAAACATATATTTTAAAAACAGCAACTCCTATTCCCATCCCTATAATTGCTCCAACAGCAACATCAGCAGGGTAATGCACCCCACTGTATATACGACTGTATGCAACTAATGAAGCCCATAAAAAAATAAGGAACCCAAAATATTTAAATCTCGAGCGAAAGAATAAACTTAAAAACATTGCTAACGCGAACGTATTAGCAGCATGTGAGGAAACAAAACCATAAGCACCTCCACAATGTCCATTCAGCAAATGTACCTTTGCCTGTATCAATAAATTATGACAAGGGCGCAAACGCAGAAAAACATTTTTAAAGGCATGTACAGAGATCTGGTCGCTCAATACTATGAGCAATACTGCAGCAAGCGCTACCAACCAAACTCGTTTGCCTACCTGTTTGTACGCAAGGAAGAAGAAAAACAAATAGAGTGGAACCCAAAAAAGTTTATGACTACACCAATACATCACCACATCAAAAAATTCATTGTGTTTACTGTTTAAAAAAAGAAACAGTTCTGTATCGAGGTCGTTTATGGAAATGATAATATTCAAATTAATTTATTATTTAAAATAAATAACATTATTTTTTATTCAACTAAAATAGTGAATGTCAAATTAACCTTTAAGTACTATATTTAAAACAATTATTTGTTTCAGTTTCCGCTTCCGGTATCTTCTTCTTGTCCTTCAACATGCAAAATATGAAGCAATCGATGAATAATTGGAGCAAAGAAAACTGCGAGAATACTTAAAAATGCCACACCGCTGTAAAGAGCGTAAAATGAAGAAAACAGTTTTGCTGCTTCGGTTTTCATTTCAGCTACCGGTCCCATTCCTGTTAAGATCATACAAGACATATGAAAACTATCTATCCAAAATAGTTGAGCAAAATAATGATAACCCACAGTACCGATACCAACTGAAAACAGAATTAGGAAAAAAGAAAATAATCCATAACGTAACAATCTGAATAAGAAATGTGGCAAAGGAACAACTTTCTGTTTGCGATGTTCTAATTTATCAAGAGTCTTTAACTTCATTTTCTTGTTTTATAAGAAAAACCGAATTGATCGTTGGTATTAGCTACAGTATGCTCATCAAAATCGAGGGGAACATTTTTTTGGGGATTTAAGACACTATGGTTATTGAAACAAATACCCAAATATTTATTTTTTTATAACTCTAATGGTCTTTTATGATTGATCAGAGACTTATGCTAAAACAATACAGAAAACAAATATTTATTTTTTTCTAATAATCAAAACCGTTATCCTTACTATTTAATTGTTTCCAAAGCTCATCTTTTAATTCAATTAAACCTTGTTGGCTTTGAGAAGAAAAATAAACTACAGGAACTGTTTTCTTTTCTTTGAATTTTTTGTTGATCTCTTTTTTCAGTTCAGCTAATAATTCGGCATCAAGCATATCACATTTAGAGATCGCTAAAATCCTTTTTTTATGAAGCAATTCTGGATTATATAGATCCAGCTCATTCAATAAAATTTTATATTCTTTTATGATGTCATCGCTATCGGCAGGAACTAGAAATAATAAGGATGAGTTACGCTCAATGTGGCGCAAAAAACGGATCCCCAAACCTTTGCCTTCACTTGCACCTTCAATGATCCCCGGAATATCAGCCATTACAAAGGATTGATAATCCCTGTATTTAATAATTCCTAAATTAGGAACAAGTGTAGTAAAAGGATAGTTTGCAATTTCCGGTTTAGCAGCAGATACAACTGAAAGAAGAGTAGATTTACCAGCATTGGGGAAACCAACCAAACCAACATCCGCCAAAAGTTTCAATTCTAAAATTTTCCAGATATCCTGTCCATCTTCGCCAGGTTGTGCAAAACGTGGTGTTTGATTGGTGGATGATTTAAAATGATCATTACCTAATCCACCTCTTCCGCCAGGAACAACAATTTTTTCTTCCCCTTCTTCCGTTATCTCTCCTTCTATTTCGCCTGTTTCAGCATCTCTTATGATCGTCCCTAAAGGCACTTCTAAAATTTCATCTTTACCTTCTGCACCTGTCATACGTTGAGTGCCGCCACCTCCACCAGGTTCTGCAATTACATGTTTACGATACTTTAAGTGGATGAGTGTCCAGAATTGTTTATTACCTCGAACAATAACGTGACCGCCCCGTCCACCATCACCGCCATCAGGACCACCTTTAGCAGTTAATTTACTACGATGCAAATGCGCTGAACCTGCGCCCCCTTTACCTGAACGGCAACAAATTTTTACATAATCAACAAAATTACTATCAGACATATTTTTTTTATTTCGTAATCGATTTGATTTTTAACAGAATGCTCAGAACATTAACAAAATTTGACACTAAATTTAAAATTTGTTTTTTTTCAAATTGTACAACAAATTGCAAATTTAGTTTTGACGTTATGAGCTCCTCCTTATAATTTTAACGTGTGAAATTAGAGTCGAGATTAACTCCAACAAATGATTTGAATCATTTTAATTCATCAATTTTTGCACACAAAGAATTGAAAATTTCGTTTATCTCTCCAATTCCATTAATTCCTTTGTATTTACCTTGCGTTGTAAAATGATCTTTTAATGGCAACGTTTCGTTTTTATATACATCAATACGTTTCTGAATAACTTCCGGATTTGCATCATCAGGTCTTCCTGATGATTTAGCCCTTTCAGCAAGGCGGAGACGCAATTCATCTTCTTTTACTTCCAATGAAAGTACAGCTGATAAAGATTGCCCTCTTTTATCTAAAAATATATCTAAAGCCTGTGCCTGAGCAATTGTACGTGGAAACCCGTCAAAAATAAATCCTTTTGCATTCGGATATTTATTTACTTCACTTTCCAGCATCCGGATTGTTACCTCATCCGGAACCAGTTGCCCTTTATCCATAAAACTTTTGGCAAGCATACCTAATTCTGTTGCTCCTTTGATATTAGCACGAAATATATCACCTGTTGAAAGATGGATCAATTGGTATTTAGCAATTAATTTTTCTGACTGAGTCCCTTTTCCTGCCCCTGGAGGTCCGAATAAAACAATGTTTAGCATGTTCAAATTTTTGATAAAATTCTACAATTTATTTTTTCTCATCAGCTACATAATCCAACACATATATATCAGCCAGATTACGACCAAGTCCGTTGTAATCCAGGCCATAACCAACCAGAAAATCATTAGGAACCACAATAGCAGTGTACTCGATAGGAATAGTTTTTGTGTATGCTTCAGGCTTAAAAAGAAGTGTCGCAATTTTTATTTCAGCAACGCCCAATCCTTTCAATTGTTCCGAAATATTTTCGATGGTATTGCCTGTGTCTACAATATCTTCAATAATAACAACCGTGCGGCCTTTGATATCTTCGTTAATACCGATCAGCTGTTTAATAGTGCCGGTAGAGGAAGTGCCTTCATAAGATGCAAGTTTCATAAAGGAAATTTCACATTCCACATTTACTTTTTTCATCAGATCGGATGCAAACATAAAGGATCCATTCAACACCGCTAAAAACAAAGGTTTTTTGTCCTTTAGATCAATGTTAATTTGTCGTGCAACATCTGTTACCGCCTTTTGAATTTCGGCTGCACTTATTTTTATTTTAAACGTATGTCCGTGTATTACTACCTTACTCATAAATCTGCTTTTAAGGCTACGAAAATACGTAAAATAAGCCTTCAAAAACGTTTTGATTTTATTTATTTATATAAGGAAAAAAAACTATTTTTACCCTTTATAGAACAAATCAGATATAAATCTATTTTGTGTATTATGTCAATTTGAAAACGAGCTTATTCAATTGTCAAATCATTAAATCACTAAATCAACATTATGATACCTAAAGTAAGTATTATTATGGGCAGTACCAGCGATATGCCTATTATGCAAGAGGCTGCAAAAATCCTCAATGAATTTAAGATCCCTTTTGAAATAAATGCTTTGAGCGCACATCGTGTACCGGAACAAGTGGCGGAGTTTGCTAAAAACGCTCATACAAAAGGTATCCGCGTAATTATTGCAGGAGCAGGTGGAGCGGCTCATTTACCGGGTGTAGTGGCTGCATTTTGCCCTATTCCTGTAATTGGTGTGCCTTGCCGTTCATCTATCTCAATTGACGGGTGGGACTCTGTATTATCCATCCTACAAATGCCTCCCGGCATTCCGGTAGCTACTGTTGCTCTGGATGGTGGACAAAATGCGGGGATACTTGCAGTGCAAATTCTTGCAACAGGTGATAACGACTTGTTACAAAAAGTAATTGATTTTAAAGAAAACCTAAAAAATAAAGTTTTAAAAGCAAACAAAGAGCTTAGCGAGATAAAGTTTGAGTTTAAAACAAATTAAAGGAAGAACCCTCTTAGCCCTCGACA
Organism: Bacteroidota bacterium; assembly: GCA_040388745.1. Taxonomy (GTDB): domain Bacteria; phylum Bacteroidota; class Bacteroidia; order 2-12-FULL-35-15; family 2-12-FULL-35-15; genus 2-12-FULL-35-15. Next base: position 21,461 of record JAZKBF010000011.1, read on the forward strand.
TGAGAGAGCGAAAATCTAAAGAAAAAGGAAAGAAGAAAAACAATTAATCCAATAACGATGCGTATTAAAAGTTTCCTTAACTATTTATACTCTGCTATTGCCTCCCCCCTTAAGGGAGGGATCAAGAAAGTGGCACTATCTGTTTTTTTAATAGGCTTTGTTCTTCTTGCAAAAGCAGGCAATGAAAATTTCCCGATCGGTGCTCGTTCTGCTGCAATGGGCAATGCATCTGTTTCATTAAGTGATGCATGGAGCGCTCAGCATAACCAGGCAGGACTAGGATTTATGAAAAATTTTTCGGCAGGGGTATATTACGAAAACCGATTTTCATTAAAAGAATTAAGTTTAAAAGGAGCTGTAATTGCACTTCCTATAAAAGGTGGAGCATTTGGTTTATCAATTTCTAATTTCGGCTACTCTCTTTTTAGTGAGAACAAATATTGTTTTTCATTCGCTAAAGCCTTTAGTGATAAGTTCTCTATGGGTATTGCAATGGATTATTTAACCACCAAAATTTCGGAAGGTTATGGAAGTAAAGGTGCCCTTGCAGCAGAATTTGGTATTCAGGCTAAACCTATTAAAGGATTAACCATTGGCGCTCATATATTCAATCCTACCCGCGCAAAATTATCCGATTATAATAATGAGCGCATCCCTACTATCATTCGCTTAGGAGCTGATTATAATTTTTCCGACAAAGTAACCGTTGCCATTGAAACCGAAAAAGATATGTCCAAAAAATCAATATTCAAAGCCGGTATCGAATACAAAGCTGTAAAAGAATTTTATTTGCGCGCTGGAATTGCAACCAACCCAACATTAAGCTCATTTGGCTTTGGATTGAATCTTAAAAATTTCAAGCTTGACATATCTGCCAACTATCATCAGGTGTTGGGTTTTAGCCCACAATTTGGTTTAACATACGTATTCGGAGAAAATAAAGAGGCAATTAAATAATAGGTAATAAGTAATAAGTAATAGGTAATTTTTAGCGGTAACCTTACATATTACCTATTACTTATTACTTATTACTTATTACCTATTAAATATTACATGTTCTTATTACATTTTACATATTAAATATTACATGCTCTTGAAACCAAAAGCTCTATTTTTAGCAGTAACATTACTTTTTACATTTTGCATATTAAATATTACATGCTCTTTCGCTCAGGATACTATTCCTTTAAAAACGGATGACAGCGATATTCAACAGCAACTTGAGAATATTGCAGAAAACAGTGAAAATGAAGATGCCGATTATACCAATCTTCTTGAAGGACTGATCTATTACAAAGAGCATCCTATCAATCTTAATAACACCAACAAAGAAGAATTACAGCAGCTTACCTTTTTGAATGATATTCAAATTAATTATCTCCTTAGGCACATTGATAAAAATGGTAAACTGATCACCATCTACGAATTGCAAAGTATCAATGGCTTTGATCTGCAAACCATAAAAAAAATATTACCCTATGTTCGTGTTACCGATAACTTCAGTACTGCACATTTTGGCATAGAGGAAATGTTCCAAAACGGACAAAATGTAGTTCAGATCCGTTTTGCACAAACGCTTGAAAAACAAACAGGTTTTTCAGCAATTGATAGTGCGGCTCTATATAAAAGCCCAAATTCACGCTATATAGGAAGTCCTCAAAGGTTGTATGCCCGGTATCGCTTTACCTATGGAACCAATGTTAGTTGGGGAATAACAGCAGAAAAAGATCAGGGTGAATTGTTATTCAAAAACAAACAAAAATTCAAATACGATTGGTACGAAAGATCATTGAATGGAAATCAAGGCAATGGTTTTGATTTTTACTCTGCTCACTTATTTTTAAAAAACATCCGTTTTGTTAAAGCGCTCGCCATTGGCGACTATCAGGCAACTTTCGGACAAGGTTTAACGTGCTGGAGTGGATTAGCATTTGGTAAAAGTGCTGATATCATGAGCGGTAAAAAGTCGGCAGCTGGCATACGTCCCTACACTTCTGTGGATGAAAACAGGTTCTTACGTGGAACTGCTGCTACTGTTGGATTTAAAAAGCTGGAAGCAACTGCATTTTATTCCCGTAAAAAAATTGATGCGAACGTTTCCGATACATTAGAAAGTGGTGAAATTGCTGCTATATCCTCTTTGCAGGAAACAGGATATCATTCATCAGCAAGTGAATTAGCCGATAAGCATACAATAACTCAAACCATTTATGGAGGGAATTTTGCCTATAAGGGACGAAGATTAAGTTTGGGAGTTACAGCTGTTAACTACAGTTTAGATAAAAAATTTAATCGTGCTTTATCTTATTATAATCAATTTGAATTTTCGTCAACACAAAATTTTAATATTGGTTTTGACTATAATTATATTTTCCGGAATTTCAATTTTTTCGGTGAAGAAGCAAGAAGCCAAAATGGTGGTATGGCTTTCTTAAATGGTATTATAATAAGTCTTGATCCACGCTTATCATTTACACTTTTACATCGTAATTATCAGCGTAATTACCAAAACTTATTAAGCAATGGATTTGCTGAAAGCACTGTTGCTGCTAACGAAAAAGGGACTTATATTGGAATTGCAGCCAAACCGAATAACGCTATAACGCTTACCGCTTATTATGACCGCTTTGAATTTCCCTGGATGAGATACCAGGCGAATGCACCATCTTATGGAAATGATTATGTAGCACAGCTTAACTACACACCATCAAAAAAGGTGGATATGTATTTCCGAATTCGTGATCGGGATAAACAAAAAAACACCTCCGCTACCGAGGCTATCATTGATTACTTAGTACCATTGAATCAAACCAACTATCGTTTTAATATTTCATACAGCATTATGCCATCAGTTAAATTAAAGAACAGAGTGGAATTGATCGATTATAAATTAGACAATAACAAAACACAAAAAGGATATTTGGCTTACCAGGATGTTACTTATAATAAAATAGGGACGCCTCTTTCGGTGACATTACGTTATTCTCTTTTCCAAACGGATAGTTACGATTCCCGTATTTATGCTTACGAAAGCGATATGCCCGGAGCTTATTCTATTTTATCGAATTATTACCGCGGATCACGGTTTTACATAATGCTTGACTATAATATTACCAGGAGAATTGAAATATGGGTGCGCTATGCACAAACATATTACGATAATAAAAGCATTATCAGCGAAGGTTCTCTAACCGAAATTAAAGGCAATACAAAATCTGAAATTAAAGCGCAGGTAAGATTTAAGTTTTAGTGCCTTCACTCTTCATAATTTGAGTTCAATTAATAAAACAAAATAATTCTTATAAAGATGATTTACTAGGGGCGTCCCCTTTCTAAAGAGAAAGGGCCGGGCTTTTACTTTAATCTTTTCTAAACAGAAAAGCCTGCCCGACTGAAAGACATAAGTCGTTCGGGCGGGGATTTTCGTGACAATCCCTTACGCGGCATTATCTTATAATATGAAAGAACCCTTTTTGAGGCTCTATTAATTTTGGTCCCGAGAGTATAAAATAGTAAACCCCATCCTGATATTTAGCACCCGACCAGTCGTTTTTGTAATCGGTAGTTTCAAATAATTTTAACCCCCACCTGTCAAAAATACTTAGCGAAGTATTGGGATAAAAATCTAAATTTTTCAAATAAAACAATTCATTTAATGAACTTCCTTTTCCATTAGGTGTTAATACATTCGGCACATTCAGATCGCAGGAGAAGAAAACAACTTTGGCCGAATCAGTAACAGTAGCACAATCATTGGTAACATTAACATAATAGGTACCGCTTGCTGTTGCCTGCGCCACTGTATCCGTAGAACCTGTATTCCACAAATAAGTAGAACCCGCGCCCCCACCTGTTACACTGAGCATTAATAGATCATTTATACATCGCATAGTATCACTCACCAAAGGTTTTGGATCATCTTCATATATTAAAGTATATGAGCCGGTCATATTACAAAAATTGTCGGTAATGGTCATTTGTAAAGTGCCTGCCAAATCGCTGGTAATTAATGGGTTTAACGTGTTTGCATTTGGCCCGAAAACAATATTTGATCCTGAAGGTTGACTGATAATTGCCCAGGTTACTGCTCCCGGTGCAGCAATGTTTGCCACTTGATAAGAAAAATCGCAGGTTTCATCAGTGATTGTCCCTATGCTATTAAGTCCAACAACATGGATAGTCACAGTAGTGTCATAACTACAACCAAAGTTATCAGTAACTGAAAACGTATAGGAATGAGGACCAATACCGGTAGGTTGCACAACTATAGCGGTATCGCCAAGACCGGAAATAATAGTAGGATCCGCTTGCCAGCCTTCCGAAACAATAGCAGGTGTATAATATTCAGTATTCGGATTAATTACCGGATTAAAGAAAATACCCCACTCAAAAATATAACCATCATCTACTCCTTGGTTATCCCTAACAGTTATGGACCAATTACCATTAATAGGACAACCAATAAAATTTGAAAAATTTTGTTCGGGTTTATACGTTCCTGCCGACATTGCCTGACCGAAAGATGGTGATGTCACTGCAGTAAAACCACCGGCAGCAAACTGAGCAGGGAAAGTACCCCAAACAGCATTATCAGCAAAACAATATTCCCAACCTATACCCGGTGTTCCATTTCCATTATCATCAGCTTGTCCTAAAAATGTTCCTCCGCCACCAAATCCTCCTGTTACCAAACCTCCAAAACCGTTAAAACTATTGAATATTGTTGTTTGTGTACCATTAGGACAAGTAAGCACCATTTCTATATCACCCAAAAAAGAGTGTTCCATTGTAACACACATTTGCTGGATATCTGAAGCACTTGTAATAGTTTGCCCTGAGTTAAAATCGCCAATTGCAATATTCGTAGTATAATTTGTTCCCGAACCATCCGGTAAATAAGTAAGTCCGGCAAATACACCTCCTACTTCAAATGCAGTTTGTGTACCATTCACCCCAATAGTATCGGTATTTGTAGCTCCACCAAGTATAACAGTTGATTCTCCCACACAAATGGTATCATCCAGGGCGCCTCCCATTTCTGCAAAGCTTGGAATTGTTGAAACCCTTACTTTACATTTAATAACCTGGATAAGGTTAAAAGGATCCGTCATTCTCAGTGTTACCAAATAGCCTGCTCTGTTTGGTGGTTTAAACCATACGGAATCATTATTGGAAGTTGAACCATCACTGATATTCCATAAATAGGTACAGTTATTATCATTTTGAACATAACCGGGAGATGTAGCCGGTGGTATTGGTGCAAAAGGATAAGTTCCTGTTGCAACAAATAATATTGAATCCTCAAAACAAATATCAGCATAACCTGTATCGGCCGGACTTAAAAAATCAGTGCCTGAACCATTTAAAAATGCTTGAATATGAGGGCTGAAAGGTTGCGGAGGATTACTACAAGAAATGTTAGCAGCCCAACCGGTTCCAACAGTTGCACCATTTGATACAAATTTAAATGTTAAACAACCACTTGGATTGTTAAAACTGGCTGTAATAAAAAAACCATTTGGATTGGTAATGCTGTTGTATGCTCCCAAAAGCGCGGCAGATGTGCTTGCGCCATCATAAATATAGAGCGTATCCGAGGCATCCACATTCCATGAAAAACCAATGTTTGTAGCAAATGCAACAGAAATTTTACTTCCATTCACAAGATCAGGACAAATGGTGATCACTTCATTTTCATTATTACCGTAATCTGCTGCTGCATCGCCTGAATCAAAAAAATTCTGGACCGATCCATCATTGAACAAAGGGCAGTTGATTGGGTTAGAGGGTGCATTATCAGGGCCTGTTATTAAAATCTGAGCCTCAGATAAATTATACATCAATACTACAAAAAACAAGGAGGAAATTAATTTCTTCATCATCACTAAATCATTTTTTTGTTGAGGCTACAAATTTTTCTTTTATCTGCTCTTCAGATATGATCACTAATAATTTCTTGCTACCTTCAATACGACAGTACTGGTAGTCCTTTTCCAATGGCAAATAGTGAAGATCGAAAATATTTATATTATTCATATTAGGTATTTTTACCACTCCTTTTATTTCATGTGTATCAATTTTATCGATTGGCAGATCCATAACCTGATAGGCATTTGCGACAAAAAAATTCCAATACGCATAAGCGATAGGGTTTTTAACTTCCATTTCAACCAATTCGTCCTTCGTAAATTTTGAAAGCAAACGCGGATCAAAATTTTTACTTTGAGCATTTACCGTAAAGGCAAACAACACAAAGATCATTGATAACAAACTATTTTTCATATTTATCCGGGTATTAAAATTGGGTTGAAAGGTAAATGTAAAACATTTATTTAAAACCTGCAATTCAGATGTTTCTTTTGCCTGAAAGGTTGCATTATCATACAATTTAACAATTTGAAAATTTATCAGTAGGCAATTTATTCGAGAATCCCTCTTTTGGACCTGTTAGGTTTCCAAAACCTGACAGGTCTTTTCAATCAAAGCAAAAAATCATAAAAAAATAAAATTAATGTGATTTGCCACACACCTTTAACAGTAGCCTATATATTAAATTAAAACGTTGGTAAATTAGTTACATTTGTACTCTTATGACAAGCCTTTTATCCTCCGAATACAAGATCAATTACCGAAAAACATTCGTTCTTGCCTTACCTTTAATGTTGAGCCAGTTAGGTCATATTATGGTAGGCGTGGTAGACACTGCTATGGTAGGGCAAATTGGCACTATTCCTCAAGCCGCTGTGGCATTGGCAAACAGCCTTTACTATTTGGTTTTGGTGTTTGGTTTGGGGATCTCCTACGGCATTACCCCATTGGTGGCTGCTGCCGACAGCACTAAAAATTATTCAGAAAATGCGGCCTTATTGAAGCATGGCATCATTATCAATACTGCTATTGGAGTAATTTTATTTTTGGTGTTACTTGTGATATCTCCTGTTTTGAACCTGTTCAATCAAAAACAGGAAGTGGTGGATATGGCCATTCCTTTTTTAAACGTGATGATGCTCGGTATGATACCGTTGTGTATTTTTTCTGGATTCAAGCAATTTACCGAAGGGCTTTCCTATACAGGCATAGCAATGATAATTACGGTTGGCGCCAATCTGATGAATGTTCTCCTTAACTATTTAATGATATTCGGGCATTGGGGCTTTCCTGAAATGGGCCTGATGGGATCCTGCTGGGCAAGTTTTATTTCGCGTGTAGCCATGGCTTTAGTGATGTTTCTGTATGTTTATTACAACAAACCTTTCAAAGTTTATTGGCAGGGTTTTAATTTCAAAAACATTTCCATCCCCTTAACAAAAAAGATCTTAGGCCTTGGCATTCCTTCCGGCTTGCAATGGGCATTTGAAGTAGGTGCTTTTAGTTTTGCTGTAATTATGATCGGCTGGATCAGCCCGGCAGCACTTGCTGCGCATCAGGTAGCCCTTTCCATTGCAGCGGTTACCTATATGATGGCGAGCGGCTTATCTGCTGCAGCATCCGTGAGGGTTGGAAATCAATTGGGTTTAAAAAGTCGTGAAGGTGTTCGTGTGGCCGGCTTCTCTGCATTTGCTATGGTGTTGGTATTTATGAGTATTACAGCTGTTTGCCTGGTGGTATTTCGTGAAATATTGCCCACGTTTTTTAATAAAGAAATTGAAGTAATTACTATAACCTCTTCCTTATTGATAATTGCTGCATTCTTTCAACTGAGCGATGGTGTGCAGGTAGTTGGCTTAGGTGCTTTGCGCGGCATTAAGGATGTAAGGATACCAACTGTTATAACCCTTATTGCCTATTGGGGGATTGGTTTACCAATGAGTTATGTATTTGGCTTTGTATGGGATCTTGGTGTATTGGGTGTGTGGTATGGCTTATCATTAGGGCTCACCATAGCCGCAGTGCTTCTGTTTTTGAGATTTAATTATGTGAGTAAAAGAGTTTAACAATGACACACCTTCTGTCATCCCGAGCTTTTGCGATCACGCAGTACTGCGGGAGTGTTATTATGAAACTGAATGCTATAGTCGAGGTATTTTTGCGTTAGGGATTGACGCGTAAATCCTTTTCTTTTTAGAAAAGATTGCAGCAAAAAGCCCGACACTTTCTTTTCAGAAAGTGGAACGCCCAAATGAACACCTATCAAGCCAATATTTTAAAGCAAATGTACTTCAGTGATATCCATCATGTTAAGAAAATAAAATTTATACGAGAAAATTGTATCTTTGACCACAAGAAACACGTACAAGGAAATTCATTAACTAAACCTTAAACCAAAATAGATGAAAAAAATTACTTTCTTATTAGTACTTTTCTTTTCTTTTTATTCTATTCAAAAAAGTGTAGCACAGTGTCCCGGTTGCCTCATTGACAATACGCTCACTACCCCAGGGATCTACCCCAATAATTTACCAAACGGTACCCAGGGGCAGGCTTATAGTACGGACGTTACTTTTGTAATGTTTCCCGATACATCAGGCTATACTGTTAATTATTTTAAAATATTATCCGTTTCCGGTTTGCCATTTGGTTTAACATGGGAGTGTAATAATTCTGGTAATAATTGCCAGTACGATCCAGCGGTTAACATCCGCGGTTGTGTTAAAATATGCGGTACTCCTATGCAAACAGGTAGTTTTACTATGAATGTATATGTGTTAACCAATCTTCAAACGGTTGGTAATTTTAACTCTATCCAGCCAATGACGGTAACTATTGATCCTTCCACAGGAGGCAATTCAGGCTTCACTTATTCACCCAACCAGGCTTGTGATTCCACAACGGCTGAATTCAATGCATTAATAGATGGTTCGCCAAACCCTACAAGTTATAACTGGGATTTTGGCAATGGTGATAGCAGTGATGTAAAAACCCCTCCTGCTCAAAATTATACAGTTCCAGGCGACTACGTAATTTCTTTAGAAACCAATATCCTTGGTTTTAAAATTACCGGTGTTAATTTAGCGAGTGTTCAACCAGGTTGGGGAGGTGATATAGAAGAAGTAAGCGAAACTTTTTTTAAGCCGGACCCGTTTTTTGAGATCTTTAATTCAGCTTCTACAAATTTATTTACCTCCCCATTTGTTCAGGACTCCCTTTCTGGTACCTGGAGCGGTTTAGATATTAATTTAACTGCGCCCCCTTATAATATTAACGTTTGGGATATTGATGACATTTCCGCAAATGATAATTTGGGTAATTTCTCATTCAATGTTACCGAAGCAGGAGTGATACCGTTTACAGGTTCGGGTGGAACCTCCGGCACAATTACAGTAGAAACTTTTGTGATCCAATCGTTCATACATTATGATACAATTCATATTTATGCAAGCCCACTAGCAAGTACTATTTCAACGGTTGGTAACGACAGCGTTTGCCAGGGAGATACTGTGCAGCTTTATGCTGCTAATACGGGTACTAATACCATTCAATGGTTTAACGATACGACTTTGATCGCGGGCGCTAATACTCCTTATTACACAACCAATCAATCGGGAAGCTTTTGGGTAGAATTAACCAATCAATCAGGTTGTACATTTGAGAGTGCCCCGCAAGATGTATTTATTGTCCCCCTTCCATCTTTCCCAAGTTTTTTAGCGAATGTAAATATGTTAACCTGTCTTTTAACTGGTTTTCCATTACAATGGACATTAAATGGTGTTCCAATCCCGGGGGCTACTTTTCAAACCTATGAGATCTCACAGGATGGAGTTTATTCTGTAATAGCAAAAAATTCTTTTGGCTGTATCAGGGAAAGCAGTCCTAATTACCTTCAATACACAAGCCCTGCAGGCGTTGAAGAAATGGAGCTTTTAAACGCGGTAACAATTTATCCAAATCCAGCTACTGATGAGTTGAATTTTAGCGTTAATGAAAAAATGATCGGATATCGCTATCACTTAACAGATTGTATCGGAAGAACGTTACAGCAAGGACTTGTTAATGAAACCATCGTTAAATTAACACTTAGTGATTATGAAAAAGGAATGTATTTTCTTACGATAGAAGGAAAAACAAAAAAAACATTTAAAGTATTGAAAAATTAATTCATTCTTTGAATGAGTCGAATGATCTGAATACTTTACCTGGTCTTCTTTTAAGAAGGACGATAAAAACAACAAATTAAAAATAACCAAAAATTGCACTGTGATTTTTGGTTATTTTTTTGACTTTATATTACATAAAACTAAACTATAAATAAATATTTCAAATGAGCAAAACAGCATTAATAACAGGAGCATCAAATGGTATAGGTTTAGAGCTTGCTAAAGTTCATGCAAAAAATGGTGACAATTTAGTTTTAGTTGCCAGAAACAAAAACAGGTTAGAGGAGATCAGATCAGACCTGGAAAAACAATATAAAATTTCAGTTTACATCATCGCTAAGGATTTGTCGGTAGTTAATTCGGCACAGCACGTATATGATGAATTGAAACAACAAAACATTTCTATTGACTATTTGATCAATAATGCAGGCTTTGGTGATTTTGGAATGTTTGCAGAAACCGCATGGGAAAAGGAAGAGCAAATGATCGCTCTTAACATCACTACACTCACAGCGTTTACTAAACTTTTTATAAAGGATATGGTTAAGCGTGGTAATGGTAAAATAATGAATGTGGCATCAACAGCTGCTTTCCAATCGGGGCCAACCATGGCTGTTTACTATGCAACAAAAGCTTATGTGTTGAGCTTTTCAGAAGCTGTGGATAATGAAGTACGTGATAAAGGAGTGTCGGTTACCACACTTTGTCCGGGCGCAACTGAAAGCGGTTTTCAGGAAGCTGCTGCCATGCAGGATAGTAAATTGGTAAAAGGAAAAAAACTACCTACCTCAAAAGAAGTTGCTGAATACGGATACTCAGCAATGATGAAAGGGAAACCTGTTGCAATACATGGTTTTATGAATTACCTGATGGCAAATTCTGTTCGATTTATACCTCGTTCTATTGTAGTTAAAGTTGCAAGACAAATGCAGGATAAATAATAATTAAAAATTGGAATGGTATTGCCCCAACCTTAATAAAAAAGCCTGTTCAATACGATCGAAGCTCTGATAAAATCCGATCTAAAAAAACTGGATGCAACGTATTGATCAATTATTTCGTCCTGAATATAATACTTCCAAAATTATGGAACAGTTCAATTATACCTTCTTATGAATAGAATTCTAATTTTTCTATTTTTTCTAACTATTGGTAATTCTGCTTATTCACAAAGCATTGATTGGTTGATCTCAGGTGGTGGCCCCCTATCTGATAAAGCAACATCCATTGCTACCGATACCAGTGGAAACACTTATATAACAGGATATTTTAATGAAGAAGGTACTTTTGGACCGTTTTATATCCCAATGATCAATCCAAACAGTAAAGAAATATTTGTAGCAAAAATAGATCCTCAGGGAAATTATCTTTGGGTAAAAAGCGGTTCAAATCATTACGATGATCGTGGTCTTGGAATTTGTTTAGATTCAATGAACAATGTATTTATAACCGGTACCTGCTGGGGAGGTGTTACCTTTGGTACACTATCTGTTTATAACAGTACAGCCTATACGGATCAGATCTTTGTTCTTAAACTAGATTCAAATGGGAATGAGATCTGGTTGAAAAATGCCGGCATTGACGAACAGGGGTTCCCTTATAATGATGACCATGGTTTTGACCTGGTAGCAGGAAATAATGGAGATGTTTTTATTACCGGTTTTCTTTCTAACCAAGACCCAACACCACATTTTGCTGTTTTCGATAATATTCAAGTCACCGTTCCGCCTTTTGATTCCCTGGCTTTTATTGCAAAACTATCAAATGCAGGAGTATGGCAATGGGTTAAAACAAATGAGGGCGTAAACGGTTATCGCGACAATCGAATTACGGTAGATGATGAAAATAGCGTTTATGTGACGGGAGGTTTTGAAGGAACAAAAACGTTCGGGACCACTGTTTTAACCAGTTTTGGAGGATCGGATATTTACGTTGTAAAATATGATAATTCAGGCAGCTTCATTTTTGCAAAACAAGCTGGTAGTCCATTGGATGACCGGGGGAATGATATCGCCTTTGACCATAAAGATCATTTGTATATCACTGGAGAATTTAAGGCCAAAGCTGCATTTGATACAGATACGATCAATAACTATGGTAACGATGAAGATCGGGATATTTTTGTTGCACGTATGTCTAAAACCGGGGTATGGGATTGGGCGAAAAAAGCTGGCTCTAAGGGTGGTGGTGATAGAGGAAACGGAATTGTGGTAAATAACAGCGGGAATATTTTTGTGACCGGTCAATTTAAAGACAGTGCTAAATTTGGTGGATCATTGGAAATTAATGCCGGTATTGACAGTATCCAGGTTTTTGTTGCAGCCATTGATTCATTAGGTAAATGGAGATGGGTAATACAGGGTGGCGGCCCAGATTCGGATCGTGGTAATGGTATTGCCTGTGATAACAATTGTAATGTTTATGTGGCTGGATATTATTCAGGCACCGTACTTTTTAATACCAACACCATCAGTTCAGCCGGTGGAAAAGATATGTTTACTTTAAAGATAGAAAATGCTTGCTTTACCTATGATGCCCCTATTCCCCCTCCACCACCGGACATTATTGGTAAAATTTCTCCTTCCAATGTTTTTAGTCCAAATGAGGACGGAATAAATGATGTTTTTAAAATTGCAACACAAAATATGACCCTACTTAATTGTAAAATATATGATCGCTGGGGCATTTTGGTTGAAGAACTATCAAAATTAAATGAAGGATGGGATGGCCGCAGCACAAGCGGTTTAGAATGTTCTATAGGAGTTTACTATTATGTGATAGCTGCAAAAGATACTAATGGCAAGGATTTTAATGAGAAAGGTTTTTTGCAGTTGCTAAGATAATTCACATATCAAGTTTCTGATCCCCATAAATAATACACTGTAGAGCTAACTGCACCTCTCACTCTGCCGAATGATGATCTCAACTAATTCAAATACCTGAGCCTATATAAATATACGGATTGCTATACTCATCAAACTGCAAACTATTAATTTCATATAAATTCCTATCTTTTCTCAGAGATGGATCGGTTACAAAATTTTTATTTATTCTTCGCTTTGCGATGTATCTCTCTACCCCTATAATTGCGCCAACAAGGAATAAAATGATGATTAAGTTAAGTGCATTCATGATGTATATTTTTTTGTTTAATTGTCTGTTTTTTTTCAAGACAAAGGTGAGTATCTAAATACTTAAAAGTATTGCAGAATTATTACAATAACTTATATTATTCACACAACTTAGATTATGGAGTAAATAATGGATTTAAAATTTCAAACACAAATTTGACATTCATAAATTGTAAAATATTTGATACTTGGAGCATGTTGGCAAAGGACTATCAAAATTAAATGAGCCGGGATGCTCATAGCAAGGGCGCTTAAGAATGTTTGGCAGAAATTTTTTATTATAAGAAGCAGCAAAAGATAGTAATGGCAGAGAATTTTAATGAGATTTTTCTTTTGTAGTTAGCAGGATAAAAAAGTAATAGGCATGAAATTTTTAAACTTTAAGCGCTATCCTCATATGATAATGTTGAATACCCACTTCCATAAATGGTTCATCATAAATTTCAAAACCAAGGGTTAAATAAAAATTTACTGCGTTGTCTCTGGAATGACAAACAACCTCTCTTATTCCTTTAGATTTACAAAAACCTAATAATTCGTTTACCAGCATTTTACCAATTCCTTTTCCCTGACAAGTCTCTTCTACTGCCATTTGCATCAGTTGTGTTTTATTAAACAAACTGTCAAGTGGAGCAAGAACAACGCATCCAATCACATTACCATTTTCAATTGCTATAAAGTGCCATGATTTTTCATCATGCATTTCCCAAGCATTGTCTGGCAGCCCAATTGGTCTAAGTAAAACTCTATTTCTTAATTGTCTTTCCAATTCGTAGAATGGGTCAGTTGTATCAATGAGTTGGATTGAAATCATTTTTATTTATTGAAATTTTATTTATTGAATACTCTTTGAGAGATTAAAAATTGCCATCTATTGGTGAAATTTAAAAAGTAAATCCTGTTTTTTATTGTGGTTTAGATGGACGGATCTTGTTGCAAATCATGTTCAAATGAAAAAGGGTTACAAATCCGAAGACCTGTAACCCTTGTTCTTGTTGCTCTCCCTGTAGGACTTGAACCTACGACCCTCTGATTAACAGTCAGATGCTCTAACCAACTGAGCTAAGGAAGAATTTTTCCGTTAAATTGGAGTGCAATATTACTATGTTATATGCAAATATGCAATATATTTGTGCAAATAATTATAAATATATAATATGAGTCTATTAGTTATAGGTACAGTGGCGTTTGATGCTATTGAAACTCCTTTCGGAAAAACCGATAAAATATTAGGTGGAGCAGCAACATACATATCGTTGGCAGCATCTTATTTCACCAAAAATATCAATTTGGTTTCTGTGGTTGGTGACGATTTCCCAACCTCAAACATTAAAATGCTTGAGAAACACAGCGTAAATACAGATGGTTTACAAGTGTTAAAAGGTCAAAAAACGTTTTTTTGGGCTGGTAAATATCATAATGATATGAATACGCGTGATACTATTACTACTGAATTGAATGTTTTAGAGAATTTTAACCCTATTGTTCCCGAAGCATACCAGGATTGTGAATTTTTAATGTTGGGTAACCTTGTACCTAAAGTTCAGCAGCAGGTTATAGCACAGCTAAAAAAACGTCCAAAATTAATTGTATTGGATACAATGAACTTCTGGATGGACATTGCAATGGCTGATCTAAGAGAAACACTTGCTTTGGTTGATGTTTTAACTATTAATGATGAAGAGGCACGTCAGCTTTCTGGTGAGTATTCATTGGTGAAAGCAGCAAAAAAGATCCTTAAAATGGGTCCACAGTTCTTAATTATTAAAAAAGGGGAACATGGTGCTTTATTGTTTAATGAAGACCAAGTATTTTTTGCTCCCGCATTACCTTTAGAAGAAGTATTTGACCCGACCGGTGCCGGAGATAGTTTTGCTGGTGGTTTTATTGGCTTTTTGGCTCAATCACAAGATATTTCCTTTGATAACATGAAGAGAGCCATCATTTTTGGTTCTGCAATGGCATCTTTCTGCGTTGAAAAATTTGGTACAGAAAAACTGATAGGATTAACTCAGGACCAGGTAGAAAAACGTGTTCAGGAGTTTGTTAACCTTGTACAATTCGATATTGCATTGGTTTAATTTCCTTCCCGGGAAATTTTTCTGAATGAAGATCAACCATTATTAGGCGATATAGAAACCTCTATATCGCCTTAATTTTCCTATTTTTGTTTTTCAATGAAGTATTTATTTATCATACCACGTTCTCTTTGGAAAATAGGATTCGTCCTCAATTTTGTGCTTGGCTTAATAATTCTTTATCCGATTTTTTACTTTTTACTTTCAAAAAAAAAATGGTTTCCTAGGGCATTTCAGTTAAAAAAATTCTGGGCACGATGGATATTATTTGTTCCCGGAATAGCTGTAAAAATAAAACGTGAAACACCTGCCGCAAACCTCCCCTATCCTGCTGTATATTGTGCAAACCACGCATCTTATTTAGATATTGTACTTAATTATTTGGCGGTGCCCCATTATTTTGTTTCAATGGGTAAACAAGAATTAAATAAAGCTCCTTTATTTCGTATTTTTTTCAGAGAGATGAATATTTTAGTGGATCGGAAAAGTAATTCAGGTTCTCACAGAGCATTTATTCGTGCAGGGCAGGAAATTGATAAAGGACACAATGTTTTTATTTTTCCCGAAGGAGGAATATCAAGCTCCGGCAAACTTCTTAATTTTAAAAATGGCGCTTTCAGATTGGCCATTGACAAACAAATCCCCATTGTTCCGATCACCTACCTGAACAATTGGAAACTTTTACAAAACGGAGGTTTTTTCAAGGCCTGTGGCCGACCGGGAATTTCAAGAGTAATAGTACATGCGCCAATTCCAACCATTGGAATGACAGAAAATGATTTAGTACCTTTACGTACTAAGGTGCGTGAAATTATTTTGAATGAACTGAATAATTATAACAATAAAAACTAATTTGGTAGCGTCATTCCAACCGACTTACTTGATTTAACGTCAATATTAATATGAAAATAGATAACGAAATAGTTGATAAAATTGCCCATCTCGCACGTTTAGAATTTGAGAATGAAGCCAAAGTTCAAATCATCAAGGATATGAATAATATGCTCGCTCTTGTTGGCAAGTTGGATGAATTAGATACTTCAAACGTAGAACCATTGATCTATATGAGTGATGAAGTAAATGTATTGCGTGAGGATGAAGTAAAGCAAGAGATCACGCAACATGAAGCGTTAAAGAATGCACCTGCCCATGATTCGGATTATTTTAAAGTGCCTAAGGTGATTGAGAAATAAATTTGTTGATCTTTCAAAAACATTATTTCAAAATTTACATCTCAAATTAACCAGGAACAAAACCTTTCAATCAACCTGTATCCAGGCACTTTTAGTTTTTTTTATCTGATTCCATACAGATATTTTTTATTCCTTTTCAATCAAATCAATACAAAAACGTAGAAATTAATCCTAAAAAGGGGAATTGATTTCCATTTCCTATTGTGAATTCTCGTTTTATGGGAGTTGGCGACTGGCATACACATTGTATCGATCATTCAAAACAAACAATTTTAAAACATTTATCCATGAACTCAAAATTTTTTCTTGCAGTATTAGCGTCAAGTGCCCTTGCATTTTTTGGCGGATGGTTGATTTTCGGAATCATATTTAATGAGTATTATTCGTCCAACACTAATGAAGCTGCTAAAATATTAATGAAAAGCCAAACAAACATGTGGGCAATTGCAGTAAGTAATGTTGCCTGGGCATTGCTAATTACCTGGGTTTTACAAAAAACAGGCAGTACAAATATGATGAAAGGGTTTAGAACCAGCTTATGGGTTTCATTACTTGTCATTCTTATATTTAATCTTTCAATGTATGCTTTCTGGAATATTTACGAACTACCATTTTTACTGGTAGATTGTGTTATTTCCAGTATCTTTTGGGGAGTTGTTGGAAGTGTTTCAGGGGCAATACTTGGAAGTGGACAAAAAGTGATGGTGAAGGCCACTTCCTAGAAAAGGCTACAACCAGCCTTTCTCCAATATATCTTTTGCGTGGTAAGTGATGATCAAATTAGCACCTGCTCTTGCAAAAGCATACATATTTTCCATCACAATTTTTTGCTCATCAATCCAACCATTTGCTGCAGCTGCTTTTACCATTGAATATTCACCTGAAACATTATAACATGCTATTGGCAACAAGGTATTCTGACGTAAATTAAAGATCACATCCATGTAGGCCAAAGCGGGTTTAACCATCAAAACATCAGCTCCTTCTGCTTCATCCAGCAATCCTTCTGTTAGTGATTCATTCCCGTTTCTAAAGTCCATCTGGTACGATTTACGATCACCTTTTTGAGGAGCAGAATTAGCTGCTTCGCGAAAAGGACCATAATATGCCGAAGCATATTTTATAGAATAGGACATAATTGAAGTATTCTCAAAACCATTTTTATCCAACAATTCACGCATTGCAGCAATACGCCCATCCATCATATCACTTGGCGCCACCATATCCGCACCGGCCTGAGCATGGGCCAATGCCATTTTTGCAAGCACTTCTACCGAGGCATCATTATGCACATAATCATCATGAAGAATTCCACAATGGCCATGCGTGGTATATGCACAAACACAAACATCTGTGATGACAAAAACACGTTCACCAAATTTTTCTTTTACTGCTTTTACTGCTTTTACAACAATTGAATTATTACTAAACGATGAACTTGCATCTTCCGTTTTTTGCTCACCAACACCAAACAATAAAACTTTGTTGATGCCGCTTTTCAAGCCGTTCTCTATATCTTTTACAAGTTCATCTATGGAATAATGGTTGATCCCGGGCATCGCAGCAATTGGATGAACAGCGTTTTTTCCTTCTATAACAAAATAGGGATAGATAAACATATCTTTCGAAAGCCTTGTTTCAGCAACCATTTCACGAACAATAGCGTTTTTTCTTAATCTTCTGGGACGTTGTATCATATTAATTATGCTTTTCTGTTATATAATATTTGCAATTTTTAATTTTGTTCTTAGATTCTTCGGTAAATTTGCAGGCATAAAGATAAAAGTTAATATTTTGTATTCAGCTATTTTAATTTAATTAATGAAAAACAATCCTCATAGATCAATAATAATATGGCTGCTTGCCGGATGTTTTTTAATTTACGTAATGGTAGTGATCGGTGGTATCACACGTCTCACACATTCGGGTTTATCAATGGTGGAATGGAACATGATCATTGGCTCCCTGCCTCCAACCAGTGAGGCTGATTGGCAAATACCCTTTGAAAAATATAAACAATCTCCCGAATATCAGATCATCAATAATCAATTTTCGCTGGAAGAATTCAAATCCATATACTGGTGGGAATTTATCCATCGTATGTTGGGAAGGATCATTGGTGTAGTATTTCTTATTCCCTTCTTTTATTTCCTGCTGAAGAAAAAATTTGACAAACCTTTTTTAAAAAAAATGTACATCTTACTTGCTCTTGGTGCATTGCAAGGAGTACTGGGTTGGTTTATGGTAAAAAGCGGATTGCAAAAAGAACCGCAGGTGAGTCATTACAGGCTTGCCGCACATCTCATCAGCGCCTTTACCGTTTTTGGTTTTACATTCTGGTATGCCTTGGATCTGTTATACCCAATTGTTTTAGTGGAAAATGAAATAAATAAAAAAGTAAAACGCCTTGCTAAAATAACATTTGGTTTTATTGTTTTACAGATCATTTATGGTGCTTTTGTAGCTGGTTTAAAAGCTGGTCTGTTTTACAACACATTTCCCAGGATGGGAACATCGTTTTTGCCCGATACCTTGCTGTCATTTGAACCCTTCTGGAAAAACTTTCTCGAAAACCCTTCAGGAGTGCAATTTATCCACCGCTACCTCGCCTACTTTGTTGTAATTATGGTTGTTTTTCTTTGGGAAACAGTACGCAAAATGGAACTTACACCTTTGCAACGCAAAACCTCTAATATTATGTTAAGCGTAGTTTGTTTACAATTTTTACTGGGAATTATCACCTTACTGTATGTAGTGCCGGTAACTCTGGGAGTGTTACATCAAACAGGCGCATTTGTTTTATTCGCAGCAATTTTATTTTTTATGCACAGCCTTAGGAAAACTAACTGATTCCGCATTTTTCCATTTAAAAGTTGCTATCATTTGATAGATGTCTTTTTTAATAAATTCCAGCACAGGTGCAATAGAATCGGTGTTCGGAACTGAATTAAAATATAATGCACCACGTATAAAATGGCGTGTACTATCCGTTAAAAAAAATTGAATGGATGATGCAGCATTGCCTTTGATCTCATAAATTAAACCATACACTTTGTTTGAATCTCTCGAGATCAATTGTTCTTCAATACCTGAGGCTTTGATCTGATGTTTTGATGCAAGAGTATAGGTATCTTCCAAATACTCTTTAATATTGCCATTTACGGCTTTATAACTTAAATGTAAGGTACCATTGAAAGTAGGGAAATTCAAATTCAACCAGCAAGGTTCTGCACCAAAATTTTTATCTCTATCCATATGAGAATACACAGGCATTTCAAATGTAAAGGGACAAACAGAATCATAAGTTACATATTTTTTTTCAGGAAACGAAAGTCGGAAATACGATCTGGGCTTGGGAGCAATAGTGTCATCATCATCGCTGCTGCATGAAACGAAGGAAACACAAGTTAATATTAGGAACCAAGAAGCTAGACATAAGAACCAAGACTTTTTTAGGTTAGAAAAAAAACTCACCTCTTTATCTTGCTTCTTGATTCTTACCTCTTGAATCTCGAATTTTGCTTCTTGAATCTTGGATCTTGAATCTTGAATCTCGCTTCTTAGATCATTCTTCATCTTTTACAACAGTTATTTTTACTCTTTTAACTTTACGATTGTCTGCGGATTCAATCGTGAAAATTAAATTTTTAAATTTTATTTTTTCATTCTTTGTCGGGATCCTGCCTTCAATTTCGATTATTAAACCCGCCAGGGTGTCGGCCTCTCCTTTTACATCTTCAAATTCTTCACCATCAATTTCTATGATACGATATACATCATTCAAATGCGCTTTTCCTTCGAACACAAAATTACTATCATCCAACTTGGAATAGGTAAGATCATCATCATCAAACTCATCGTTTATTTCTCCAACAATTTCTTCAATAACATCTTCTAATGTAACAATACCAGACGTTCCACCATACTCATCAACAACTATCGCGAGGTGAATTTTTTTATGTTGAAACTCCCGTAATAGATCATCAATTTTTTTGTTTTCGGGAACATAAAATGGTGGTCGGATAATTTCCTGCCATTTAAAATCATCAGTATTATTCAGATATTGTAATAGATCTTTTGTATAAAGCACTCCTGCTATGTTATCCAGCGTTTCTTTGTAAATAGGCATGCGCGAAAAACCAAAATTGGTAATGTCTTCAAGCAATTTTTTATAACCTGTTCCAAATTCATAAGCAGTTACATCTACACGTGGTTTCATGATTTGTTTTACATCCGTATTCCCAAATTTCACAATGCCCTGAAGTATTTTTTGATCCTCTTCCGGCATATCCTCATCGTTAGTAAGGTCCAGTGCTTGTGATAATTCGCCAATGGAAATATTATGTGTTCTGGGTTTGATCACTTTATCGAGCAATGAGGTAGAAAAAATCAAAAACGAACTGATCGGATAAAATAAGCCTTGTAAAAATTGAACAAAATAAACAAGGGCACGGGTTGCTCTCAACGAATTTTGAGTTGCATAAATTTTCGGGGTTACTTCACCAACCAATAATATCAAAAACGTTATTACCACAACCTGAATAATAAAACCAAGCAAAGGACTTAGTGAAAAATCAAATAATCCTTCTTCACCAAATATAAAAGTTGAATTCAGAATTACAATGGCTATACTGAGAAAATTAACACTGATCAAAAGGGTTGCCAGCAAGCGCTTTGGAGTATCAATAAAAGACAATATTTTTTCGTCCGTTTTTGTTCCGGAAGTTTTTAGTTCTTCCATTTCGGTTGGTGTGAGCGAGAAAAAAGCCGATTCAGCTGCCGATACCAATGCAACAATAACCAATAAAGCTAATATTGTTATCATGGCCAATAAAATACTTATTGAAAAAGATTTTACAACAATGAGGATGGGCAAAGAAATGTACCAAAGAAAAATACTACTTGTGAGGTCCAAAATTATGGCTTTTAGTTAAACAATGTATCAGCAGTAAAGATACTGTATTACAATCAAACATTAATGGTATGATCTTCAAAATGGTAGGTCATCCCCTGTTTTACTTCCAATATTGGTATCATTATCATTTTTTGATGGCGAATTACCCTCTTTTTTACTTAAAATGGTAAACGTATCACCAACTATTTCAGTCATGTAGCGCTTATGGCCGTCTTTATCATCCCATGAACGAGTGCGTAATTTACCTTCAACATAAATGCTCATTCCCTTTTTTAGATACTTTTCAGCACTCTCCGCCAGTCCCCGCCATACTTTTATATTGTGCCACTCCGTTTGCTCTATAAGCTGTCCGGATTTATCTTTATAACTCTCCGAAGTTGCCAATGTAAAACTTGCAACAGCTACGCCACCTTCCAAATGGCGCACTTCTGGGTCTTTACCTAAATTACCTACTAAAATTACTTTGTTTAGTGCTATCATTAAATTGTTTTATTATTGCAAATCAAGGTTTAAATATTCTACAAAAAGCAGAACAAGTCGCAAAGCGTGTACTTTCATCCAAAGCCCATTGAAGCGGGTGAGATGCCCTGTCAAACTACTTTCCTTCGACAAATATAAAAAGCAAATGAGATTAAAACCAAAAAATTCAAATAAAAATTCGTTAATATTGTTTTGCAAATTTGCTGACGCATTTTAACGATTTTGGAACTATTTTTAAATTAACAATATTTAATATGAACGTAAAAACTTTATCGATAACACTACTTGTTACCATTCTTTTTGCTTTTAAAGGCGATAAACCTGCATATCAGATCTATGATATAAATGGTAAAGAAAGCAGTTACGATAAGCTCTTGAAAGAGGCACAGGAAGCTGATATAATCTTGTTTGGCGAATTACACGATAATCCTATTTGTCACTGGTTGCAATTGGAGCTGACCAAAGATCTGTATGAGATCAAAAAAAACAATTTAATATTAGGTGCAGAAATGTTTGAAGCCGATGATCAGATCGCTTTAACCGAATATTTGCAGGGGAAGCTTTCCGATAAAACATTGAAAGATGAAGTAAAACTGTGGCCGAATTATAAAACAGACTATAAACCTTTGCTCGACTTTGCTAAAACCAATCATCTGAATTTTGTAGCTGCAAATATTCCCAGACGCTATGCTAATATGGTGTATAGCAAGGGAATTGAAAAGCTTGATAGTATTGACCAGGAAGCAAAAAAATGGATCTCTCCTTTACCAATGAAGTATGATGCCAACTTAAAATGCTATAAAGAAATCTATGAATCAGCGGGAGGACATGGAGGTGAAAATTTACCAAAATCACAAGCTATAAAAGATGCGACTATGGCTTATTTTATTTTAAAAAACTGGACCAAGAAAAAAACTTTTATTCATTACAATGGCACATATCATAGTAATTATCACCAGGGAATTGAATGGTATTTGAAACAGGAAAATCCGAACTTAAAAGTATTTACTATCGCTTCAACCGAGCAGCCGGCAATAGATACACTTGCCAAAGCTTCGAATGGACTGGCTGATTATATTATATGCATGCCGGAATCAATGACAAAAACGCAGTAACTTAAAAGGGTCCTTTTAAATTACTGCGTTTTAAAATATCATTTTTTATTGCCATACACAGAACTTGAAACGTTCTGGATTAAGAAGAACTTTTTTCTAACTTTTCCTGTAAATTCTCCCAGGCAGTCATTTCAATATCCAATTGTTTTTTCATTTGCTCATATTTAGCAAATGTTTCTTTGTCATTGATTATGGTTTGATACTGATCAGAGTCAGAAAGTTGATCATCAATTATTTTTATCTCCGCTTCCAGCCGTGCTATTTCAGTTTCTGTTTTTGAAACAAGGTTTTTAATTTGCTTCAGCTCTTTTTCATGCTCATCATTTACAGGAATCACTTTCGCTTTTTCAACCTTAGCCTCTTCTTTCGCTTTAACAAATGGACTTTTGGTATTCATTTCATTCAAGCGTTGCATCTTTAATTTTTGCATAAATTCAGTAATGCCACCTAAATGCTCTCTTACTTGTCCGTTACGGAACTCATACATCTTTTCAGTCAGATCGGTCAGGAAATCTCTATCGTGAGAAACAATGATCGCAGTACCTTCGTATGCAAGCAAAGCACGTTTCAACACTTCTTTACTTCTAATATCAAGGTGATTGGTTGGCTCATCCAGTATCAATAAATTATAGGGCTCAAGCAACAATTTACACAAGGCCAAACGCCCGCGTTCACCACCACTCAATACTCTAACCTTCTTATCAATATCTTCTCCGCCAAATAAAAATGAACCTAAAAGCGATCTTACATTTTTACGAACCTCACCTACAGCAAGTTCGTCAATTGTTTCAAAAACAGTTTTATTCTGATCCAGTTTTTCCGCCTGATCCTGAGCAAAATAGCCCATCTTCACATTATGTCCGACCTGGATCACTCCTTCAAAATCTGTTTGCTTAGCGATCATTTTCATGATCGTACTTTTCCCTTCACCATTTCTTCCTACCAAAGCAATTTTTTCACCTTTGGTTAAAATGAAATTAGCATCTTTAAAAATACGTTTAGTGCCATATACTTTCCCTGCATGCTCCACAGTTAAAACTATTTTTCCACAAAGAGCAGGAGGAGGAAAACGGAAATTCATAGTGGAAGTATCGCTATCCTCCACTTCTACAATTTCCATTCTATCCAATTTTTTAATAAGTGATTGTGCAAATGCTGCTTTACTTGCTTTAGCACGATATTTATTGATAAGCGCTTCGGTTTGATCAATAACTTTTTGCTGATTCTTTGCAACTGATTCCTGCTGTTCTTTACGCTCCTGGCGCAATACTAAATAGCGGGAATAATTAGTTTTATAATCGTAAATTTTCTGATTTGATATTTCGATGGTACGTGAAGTAACTGTATCCAAAAATTGTTTATCGTGGCTGATAAGCATCACCGAACCGGCATACTGGTCAATTGTTTCTTCGAGCCACTGTATTGATTCAATATCAAGGTGATTGGTAGGCTCATCCAATAAAAGAATGTCGGGTTTTTGTAAAAGAATTTTACCCAATTCTATCCTCATGCGCCATCCCCCACTAAATTCAGATGTTTGCCTGTTAAAATCAGCACGTTCAAAACCTAAGCCTTTTAATATTTTTTCAATTTCTTCTTCCCTGTTTCCTGCACCAATATAATCCAAACGGGTATGAATATCAGTTAGATCATGGATCAAATTCATGTAAGCATCACTTTCATAATCAGTTCTGGTTTCCAAGTCATGATTGATACTTTTTAAACGATCTTCCAGTCTTTGAATTTCCTCATACGCAGTAGCTGTTTCTTCATACACAGTGCGTCCATGCTGATGGATCATATCCTGAGGTAAATACCCGATCTTATAATCATTGGGTTTTGAAATTTCACCTTTAGTAGGGTTTTGCTGTCCTGCTAATAGTTTAAGCATGGTTGATTTTCCTGCACCATTTTTTCCTGCAAGGCCTATTCTATCTTTTGGATTTACCAAAAAACTTACATTGTCAAATAAATCAGATCCTCCGAAGGATACTGTTACTGAATTAACTGAGATCATCTATAATTATTTATTTTGCAAAGGTAGTCAAATTTCAGGCTCCATTTTTATCCAAAATCGATAATATCTAATTTGAATTAAAAAGACAAATTTAGAGATCGTTTGATTTTAATGATGATTGGGAGAATAAAACGCTAATTTCCGTAAAATGGATTTCCAAATAGGTAGTATCTTTTTTTAACTTTTTGCTAGTTGTTGTAATTCATCGGATAGGAAGATCTTTGATCCTTTTATTTTCATTTTAGAGAGCTGTATCATTGCTTTAGCAACAGCAGAGGCTTGTATAGCTTTATACTTTTTCAACTTACCAATAAATACAAATGAAAATAATTTCATAAATACTTTTCCGACCGATTCTGCAAAACGCGATTCCTTTCTATCGCCCAAAAGCATTGATGGACGTACAATAATTAATGATTCAAATTTTAATTCTTCTAATGCCGATTCAATATCGCCTTTTACTTTTAAATAAAAATTAGATGCGGTTTTATCAGCGCCAATAGAAGAGATCAACAGGAAATTTTCTACTCCATTTTGCTTCGCAATTTTTGCAAATTCTAAAGGATAGGTATGATCTACTTTTATAAATGCATCCTTTGAACCAGCTGTTGCTATGGTAGTTCCCATACAGCAAAAAACTGCATCACCTTTAATAGAATCAGAATAATTTCCAATAGTATCAAAATCAACAATAATTTGCTCCAATTTTGGATGTTTGATAGCAATTGGTTTCCTAACAAAAATTTTTATTATTTCAAAATTCAGATCGGGTCCTTTGGGAGAGGTGACTGCTGAAACTGATGAGCCCATGAGCTCTGCCTTCGAAGCATCGATATCAGCAAGAAGCTGTTTGAGCACTTCGGCACCAACTAAGCCCGAAGCGCCTAATATTATTGCGGTTCTACTCATAAAACTATTTCCCTTTTATTCTGGTTACCAAGGATGAAATTGCTTCGGAATAAGATACTTTTATTTTACTTCTGTCCAGTGCCATGGAATTATCT
Source organism: Bacteroidota bacterium (assembly GCA_040388745.1). GTDB lineage: Bacteria > Bacteroidota > Bacteroidia > 2-12-FULL-35-15 > 2-12-FULL-35-15 > 2-12-FULL-35-15. The sequence continues at coordinate 47,428 of JAZKBF010000011.1, forward strand.
GCATCATTATTTAACTTAAATGAAAACACAAAAGCAGAATCCGGTTTATCCCATCCACCCATTTGGCCGAACCGGATATCATTAAAATAAACATCATTATTATCATTCCTCGTCATGCAATAATGGCCCTTCGAAAATTGCTTCAATATTTTTACTTGCGGATCATTTATATAGGGAATCAGAAGCTCCTGGTTTCGATTAACATGATAATATTCTATCTCATTTGTTTTATCAAAAACGGAGTAATAGCCAAACCAATACCCTGAACTATCCGGAGAATAGGCCATCCACAAAAAATTATTTAAAGGAGTAGGTGTTGTTACAAAATCCGCACATTCAGGAACCAACGCATTAGTGGATTGTATATTTTTTTTAAACGATTCGTGCATTGTATCATGAACATGCCATTTATTTACAACCGTAAAAACCAAATACAAGGTACTTATAACTAAGCCTGCTTTATTCCATTTTAAGCGTTTTGCAGAGCCATTTTTTGCAATAAGGGCAATCAGTATACAAATTAAGAATGGCAGTGTATAAAACGGATCAGCAACAAAAATGGTATTAAATGCCACACGATAGCTGCTGAATGGTTCAAACCAACCTGTCCCGTATGCGGTAAGGGAATCAAGTAACGTATGGGTAAGTAAGCCAAGGAAAAATAACCAGGTCCAGCTTTTCCAGGAAACTTCTGATTTTTTAAACCATTTAGTGAATAACCAACCCAACAATGGCGCCATCACAATTATGAACAAAAAAGAATGTGTAATACCCCGATGTACCATCAATTGCTGTGCATTTGAAAAACAGGGCGAAGCAAACACATCAAAATCAGGAATAGTGTCAGCAATAGCTCCCCACAACATCGCTTTTCGGCCAATTTTTTTTCCAAGAACAGCTTCGCCTATTGCGGCCCCCAGTACTAAATGTGTTAAAGAATCCATTCCAATATTTTTTACAAATATACTACCATTAGTTTTAAATACAAGCCAATCATAATCGCCAAAATGCTGCAAGAGGAGAAGACTAAAATACTAACCGGAGTTCGATTACTAAAATAATTATCTAAAACCTTCATTTTGGCGTTTCCCTTTCTTAAACAAGAAAGGGGCGGGCTTTGCGCTTCAATCTTTTCTAAACAGAAAAGCCTGCCCGAATGAACGAATTCATTCGTTCGGGCGGGGATTTACGCTGCAATCCCTAACGCAGCATTTTCAATAAAAGGGAATTTTCCAGCATTTATTGGGCTTTATGCAAACTAACAATCGAAACTCACTGTGGCCTAACAAAATGCCCAAAGAGGGGTTATTTCCTTCAAAAAATAAATCCCACAAAAGGATGAGCAGTAGGTTAAGAGTTTTTTTAAATCAAAAAAAAACCTTCCCGATAAAATCGGGAAGGTTTCTTATTTGCATCTTATATTTTAGAAATGCCACAAATCGTGTTCAAATTTAAAAATATCTTCTTTTACTCTTTCTGCTTCAAATAAAGCATTTATTCCTGAAGTATATTCTGAAATATATCTGTCATAAACGTTTGTTTCTTTAATTACATAGCTGGAAAACATACGTTTCCAAAATATATCTTCTAACGTTCTTCTTTCTGAATCATTATGTCTCATGTACACTTCCTGATTTGCCAATAATGGTCTGATCTCAGGGAAATATACCCAAAACAATGGTTTGTCACCACCTGCATCTTCTCCACTTTCCGTTTTCTTTGCAATAACAACCTGAAGTCCGATAATACGAACATCTAATACAGAACGCTGTTTATCAAAAAACCAATCTTCTTTGATCCAGTATTTAGTGATCTCTTCCGAAGTAACTTCCTTTTTTAAAGGAGAGGTCATCATCGTTCCTGGGTTATTTGGATCTTCTGTTTGATTTGTAGAATCCCAATTAACAAGTAAACCTTCTACTTCACTTTTTGTAAACTCAATACGGAATTCATCATCGGTTGGACTAAAACATTTAACCCTTCCCTCTTTAATAGCCGCATCTTTAAGTACGTCAAACAAACTTTTTCTGTCTGCTAAAGGAGCTGTAGGGTAATATAAAGGATGATTTATTTTTTCTTTAAGATCGATCACACGCCACACGCGTTTGCTCCACATCACATCTGCTTCACGCAAATAAGGATAAGGAATAGCACGCCTGTTATTCGAATTTTCCTTCGTATAGATACCATCAGGATATGTTGGTGGTTTTATTACACCTGGATCTTGGGCTTTGCTATCAAAAGTAAAGTTAGTAACGATCAACATCACTAAAATAAATTTCAATTTTTTCATGATATGCCTCCTTTTAAAACAATTAAACGATTAAACAATCTATAAATGGACTTATCTTCTACTTTATTTTAATATTGCAACCGGTAATTTTTCTATCACCATCAGGAGCCTGTACGTGTACATTCTCAATTAATATTTTGGATCCTTTTTTTGCTTTTGCAAGCAACGCTTTCATTCCAGCTGTAAGACCCGGACCTTTTCCAGACTCATCCATAAATAATCCATTAACGTTCATAGACACTGTCCATGCAGTAACAGGGAATTTCAAGTCGAATACGAAATCGGAAAGATCGGCAAATATACCACCTGCTGATTGAAGTTCTCCTTTAGTGATAGCTCCATCACCTATTACACCTGCAAATTTAGCATTAGGACTAGGAACCTTTTTAATACGGAATTCCAAACCTTGTCCCATTGATTTTGTTGAATTTGTTCTCGGATCTTTTGCAGAAACGTTAATAGTACATTTGGTACCTGATTTCACAAATACTTCATAATTACCTTGTCCTTTACTATCAATACGTCCATCACCAGCCAAGTTAGCAACCACATTAGTAGGAGCAACACCTGCTGCTGAAATTGATACTGGATTAGCAACACCAATGTAAAACACGTTCATTTTGGTTGGCGAAACAGCAAAAGAAGGGCGAGCAACCATATAACTTGATGAAAAAGGATATGATTTAGTACTACCATCCGGTGCTTTTACGTCAATTATACCACCCCAGGTTTGCATCCCTTCTGAAGTTGGTTTTATAGTGTATTTACCCAAACCAGCTGTAACAGGCACAGGAGTACCTACACCAATCATTTTCGGATATTCTTTAGAGGTAGTATCCACATTTCCTACAGAAATATCAGGATTTTTTGTAGAACTATAAGCCGCAACAAATATATCAGCAGTGTATTCTTCACCTAGCACAATATAGCTTGTAGGTGCTACAACTTTCGCAGTAACGATGTCAAATTTAAAGTCTCCTGCATCAATTGCTCTCAACAATAAAGTAACAATGTCGCTTTCTGCATTTTTCACTTCGTTTTTCACACCTGCTAAAAGACACATACATGCAGCCATAGTAGTATGGTCGAAATTGTATACTTCCCAAGGCAAACTCTTTTGAGCATGACTATCATATTGATCGTCAGTAAGAAGTCCCATCTTAAACCCTGCTTTTTCTTTTTCAGGAATAAGGTCCAATACCATTTTTCTAAACGCGGCAATCTTCTTTTTTACGTCAATACCTTTTCCCGTAGGAGTAGCTATTTCAGGCCCAATCAAATAATTTGTTGGTATATCATAATTATCATTAGACATACCATCCTTTAGATGAAAGGTATCAGCCATCGCTTTACTAAGTTCAGGCTGAGCTAAAATATACAACTCAGATTTAACCTCATCAATATACTTACATAAGTTCGCAGCCTCTTCTCTTACCTTGTAGGCTTTATCTGCCCAAGGCTTTGTTTTAGTTTTGTTTTCTGCCATTGCTTTTTCAAATTTGGCATATAACAACTCATTTTTTTGATCGAAATTTTCGTTTGTATTATTTAATCCGTGTTCCACAGTAATAAATGCAAGAAGGACGTCCTTTGAAATATTCATTGCCAACAAAGCTGTTAACACCAAATACATCATACCAATCATTTTTTGCCTTCCGGTTTCCTTTCCACCTGACATAGTTTTCTATTATTAGACCTCTCCCTTATCCCTCTCCACAAGGGAGAGGGAATAGATGAGAAAGGTGAGATTTTTTAAAATTTTAATTATTTTTTTTCTTTTCCCTTTTTTTAAGTCTATCCCCTCTCTTATGGAGAGGGAATTAATAAGGGGAGAGGTATGTTTATTTTCTCATTGCATTAAGCATGTTACCATATACTGTGTTCAAAGATTCCAAATTAACTGATAGTTGAGCAATTTGTTCTTTGTACTTCTTAGTATCATCAACAGATTCGCTAAGATTTTTCAATAGATCTTCTAATCCATTCTGGAACGTAGAAGTGGTTTTAATGTGCTCAGTAGAACCTTGCAATTGCAATTCGTATGAAGCGTTCAATGCAGCTAAATTTTTAGATACTTTTTGAATTTCCTGATCATAAGCAACATGAGATTCCTGATTGGAATTTGTCAAATGATCCATTGATTGGGATAATTTTTCAGTTGAAGACTGAATAGCATTTTTTGCCTTGTCATAAGATCCTGATAACTCATCAGCTGAAGACAATATGCTGCCGGTTGCTTTATCATAAGACTCATTAAAATTACCAACAGATTTAGAAGCTGACTTCATTTTATCCGCAAATTCACCTGATGCAACACCTGCATCGGTGATGTTAGTTAATTTACCTGTTTGATCGCTTAATTGCTGCAATCCGGAACCTAAACTAGCAATTAACTCAGGACCAATTTTAGCTTCTTCAAGCATATTATCAAGTTGTTCGGTAAGTGAACCTTTATCTTCGATAAGGTTATCTCCTAAATGCTCACTTTCCTGACCGTGCATACCAGCTAATTCAGGATATACTAATGACCAATCAATTTCTTCATGTAATGGCTCAAATGCAGAGAAAACGAAAATGATAACCTCAGTAGATAAACCAATAACAAGCATTGGACCCGCTCCCGGCCAGTGCATAATTTTAAACATCGCACCCATAATTACAACTGCCGCTCCAATTCCATATAATTTGGCCATGAAATTTTTCCATCCTTTACTACCAATAAGACCTGCCATTTTTTTAAATTTTAAAAGTTAATAATTGTTTATTTTAATAATTTGATAATTTGATACTGTTCACTTGTGAGATATAGAAACGCGATTAAAATTGTTTTATTGTTTAAATATCATCACCTTTTGCACGTCCAAGATAAGTTTGAACGCAACGGAAACCAATATGACACTTTGCAGTATCCTGATATTCGTAAGTTCTTGAACTTGTTTGAAGATAGAAACCGATATCTTTCCATGAACCACCTCTTATAACTTTACGTTTTAAAACGTTGGCCTCATTGTCTTGTGCTTCATATACATAATCCGGATTTAAGTCATGTGAAAAATCATAAGATGATTCATCAAATGCATTACTTGTCCATTCTGCAACGTTTCCAGCCATACAATATAAACCATAATCATTAGGATTATACGATACTACTTTTACAGTATGGAAACCTCCGTCATCAATATAACTTCCACGCATTGGTTTAAAATTACCCAAGAAACAACCAAGAGCATTTCTAATATAAGTACCACCCCAAGGATAAGGACTTAATGCATTTCCACCACGAGCAGCGTATTCCCATTCAGATTCAGTTGGTAAACGGAAATCGTTTACAAATGATTGACCATTACCGAGTAAGTAGGAATTAAATAATTGGGTCCTCCAAACACAAAATGCACGTGCTTGTTTCCATGTAACACCTACTACAGGATAATCATCGTAAGCCGGGTGCCAGAAATACATATTGGTCATTGGCTCATTGAATGAATAAGTGAAATCATGAACCCAAGCTAAAGTATCCGGATATACATTGATTATATCTTTTACAATAAACACACTTCTGTCTTTGTCATTTCTTTCACGAACACTGTATTTACCAAGACCGTCAGAAATTTCATCTTTTACATTATATTGACCTAATGTTTTATTGTCACCAGTGCTGGTTGACTGATATCCATTTATAAAATCCAATCCTGTTTTTTCATCAGGTGATTTTACCGGTCTGAAACGATTGGATTTAATAGCAGCTAAACGAAGATTGATCCAGTAATATTCATAATTTAATTTACGGGGATCTATTTGCCTGCGTCTGTAAAAACGTTCTTCAGGAGGAAGATACATAAACTCCAAAACCTCTCTTACATCCTGCTCCCCATATGCGATCTCTTCTTCCCAATTTACTAATGGCGGCTCAATGGCTTGTTCAAAAGCATCGGTTTCGATCCCATGTTCTGCAACACCACTTTCAAATAAAGCGCGGTGAGCAATAGAATCTGTCACCCAGTTAACAAACTGGCGGTATTCATTATTGGAAATCTCTGTTTGGTCAATATAGAAAGCCTGAACGGAAACCGTTTTCGACTTTGTGGTATGCGCGTAAGGAGCATCCTCATCGCTAGGTCCCATATTGTAACTGCCCATAGGAATGTGCAACATCCCAAAAGGATCCACATCGAACCACTCCGGACGTCCCTGAACTCCCATTAATTCTCCGTTACTGCTGTTTTTACAACCTGTAACGGCTATAATGGCCATTGAACCTAACAAGATGAATTTTTTCATAATTGTTGTTTTAATTTAAACGCCTTTTCAAAAAATCATTAGAAAAAAAAATGATCATCAAAAAAGGAAAGTGATGTACTCTAACGAGACTTATAATTAAAAGTTACAAAAATATTTTTTTTTATAAAAACCTTACGTTCATATGGCTTGTTTGCTTAGCTTCTGCTTTTATTTTATAACAGAAACCTAACATAATCTCATGTGAACCGCTACTGTGATTTTTAATTGTTGAAGTAGTTATATCATATGCGTAACCAAATTTTGCTGTAACTTTAGGTGTGAAACTTCTTTCAAGCCCAACAATTGCAACCATTGCATCGCTTATACGGTAAGAGAAACCGGCAAATATCATTTTATTATATTTTGCAATTAAATTCAAATCTAACTGTGTTGCAGATGCATCTGATTTAGCCAATACTGATGGTGTTAAATCAAACAGCTGACCCAATTGGAATGTATAACCTGCCATAATATAATAGTGACGGGCAACTTTATAATTGAAATCGTATGATGATGCTTTTTTAGATAATGTTTGTTCAGGTAAATGTAAAGATGATAAACCTACGTACAATCTGTTAGTTGTATAATATAAACCAAATCCAACATCATAAGTAGTTGCAGAAGTACCTGTCCAAGGAATAGCCTGATCTGTACCACCTCCACCAGTTGTTGTTGTACCATCCGGTGCTATAAAATCACCTTTTATTTGTTTTTGGATCATCCCAGCATCCAAACCGATCCCTAAAGTACCTGGACCAACAGGTAAATGGAAAGAGTATGCCAACTTCGCTTTTAACGTTTTATCAAAACCTAATTGATCCTGATCCACTGTTAAACCAACACCTCCAAAAAGAACTTCACCAAAATCAACACTCAAAAGGCCTGTTTTAGGTGCCCCCGGGAAAGCTGTCCATTGCTGACGGTAGAATAACGTACCACAAAGCGCTTTATTCATACCTGCGTAAGCTGGATTAACAGCTAAACGGTTAAACATGTTCATACTGAATTGCGCATCTTGCTGAGCAAAGGACACTAATCCGGTAATGAATAATACGACAGTAGTAATTGTTTTTTTCATCTTTATTCTTGTTAAATAATTAACAATTCGTCACTTTTTGAGTACACTTTAGGTCGCTAAATTAAGTAATATGTTTACAAAAACAAATTATTTAAGTATTTTATTGTTCTGCAGCCCAAATATATTTTTTAAAACTATCCCAATTTCTGATAAGTTTGCCACCATCTGTCAGGCATTTCATCTTGGCAAGCCGTTTCGTAGTCGGTATAAGAACACGGAACCATATGATGCCGCTCATATTTTATCTGATGATTTATTGGATAGGGAACATCCATCCACCAACGGTCACTTTTATTGCTTTTATAAAAAACTATTTCGTGATTATGGTCTTTGATGGAAACCCGGTATTTTGTGTATTCCGATTTATCTACTATCGGGTAATCCTGTTTTCGATTGTAAAAGCCATCAATAAAATACCAGATCATTTGCGCAACAAGGTGTGCCGTTTGTTTATTGGTATCAAATGCCGGATTAATTTCATAAAAACCGATAGAGGAAAGTTTATCACTTAAACCTGCGTACCTGGCGATCTGACAAGCTTCTTCGCCATGAAATCCATTGGGTGATGCGTTACCATTACCGGGAGCATCACTTTGACGAACCGAGGATATATCAAAACTTACCACATCAGCGTTACGGACAATAGGCTCTACATTTTCCATATTTGCACGAACCTGTCCTAAACGATGCGAATCGAAATATAATTTATTCATTAATTCGATCGCATTCTGCTCCACAAAATAGGTTTGATAGCCTACATTGCTGTAATTAAAAAGAATGTTGGGCTTATGTAAAATTATTTTGCTCAGATAACTTTGGGAATTTAGTTCTTTGTCGCCATCGCCAATATCGAAACAAGAGTCGATAGCAACAATGTTTATTGTTTGTTCCAGGCTTTTATAGGCCGCATAATTACAATACGTTAAATCCTGGCCTCCACCAATAACAATTGGAATAATATTTTTTTTCAGTAATTGAGAAAGCACATCCGTAACTGCAAAATAACTATCTTCAATGGTATTTCCCTTTTTTATATTCCCCAGATCAACAATTTTAGTTGAGTAATTTCCCTGAAATAATTTATATAAGTTTTCGCGCACATAATCAGCAGCAAGTCCGCAACCTTCGTTGTTCAATGCTTTACGATCTTCTTCCACACCAATAATAGCAAGATGTACATTTTCTAAACCTGGGAAATCGCTATCCTGAATATATGCATTGATCCGCTTCGCATACGAAGAATCAGTATACTGATTAACACCGTTAAACTGAGTAATATCAATGGGTGTGAAATATTCTTGCATAATTACTGAACGGATTTGCGAACTTTATTTTTTCTTAAAAATATTATCTTCTTTGAAGAAGAATTATAAAAATAAAATTTATTTGGGCGTTCCTTTTCTTAAAGAAGAAAAGGACGGGCTTTGCGCTTCAATCTTTTCTAAACAGAAAAGGATTTACGCTGCAATCCCTAACGCAGCATCAGATAAACCTTAATTTTAATCTATAACGATAATCTATTAAAAAGATACAGTATTCAATGATTTCTGAAAAAATAATTTTTTTATTTTTTCTTAACCACCTTTTTTGCAACTGCTTTTTTCGCAACTGTTTTTTTCGCAGCTACTTTTTTCACAGCACTCTTTTTAGGAGCAACTTTTTTAGCTACTGCTTGTTTAAATGGTTTCGCAATTACTTTTTTCTTGAAACGATTTCCTTTGCTTGCATTTTTCGGATCTGCTGCAATAGCGAGACAATCCTGCAATGTTAATGCTAAAGGATCAGTTCCTTTTGGTAATTTAAAATTATTACCATCAATAACCAAATAGGGGCCCCAGCGTCCGTTTAGCAATTGTACGGCAGGATTTTCAGGAAACGATTTGATGTATTTATCAATCTCTGCCTGACGTTTTGCCAAAATTAATTCGATGGTACGATCAGAAGAAATTGTCATTGGATCGTCTTCTTTTTTCAGCGAAACAAAAATACTATTGTGACGAACATAAGGACCGAAACGTCCTATTGCAACCACCATCTCTTTATCTTCAAATTCACCGACTACGCGTGGTAACTTGAATAGATCCATTGCATCCTCAAAAGTAATTGTATCAATACGCTGATCTTTGCGCAAGCCTGCAAACTTAGGTTTATTATTTTCGTCATTACCTTCTCCAAGTTGCGCCATTGGGCCAAAACGGCCAATACGTACATATACATTTTTTCCTGTAACAGGGTCGATGCCTAATAACCGTTCTCCTGAAGCACGTTCAGAATTTTCGGAAGTATCTACTACATTTTTATGGAATGGTTTGTAAAATTCTCCCAACATTTTTGTCCAGGAAATTTTCCCTTCCGCAATTTCATCAAATTCTTCTTCCACTTTGGCGGTGAAGTTGAAATCCATGATCTGCGGGAATTGTGCTAATAAAAAATCAGTAACCACCATTCCGATATCGGTTGGAAATAATTTTGATTTTTCTGCGCCAGTACCTTCAGTTCTCACTTCCTCCGTAATTTTACCGGCTTTCAAAGAAGCTACATTAAAATTACGTTGAACCCCTTCCCTATCTTCTTTTACAACGTATTCACGTTTTTGAATTGTTGAAATTGTAGGTGCGTATGTTGATGGACGACCAATACCTAGCTCCTCCATTTTTTTAACTAAACTTGCTTCGGTATAACGTGCAGGGTGATGTGTGTAGCGCTCCATTGCAATGATCTCATTTGGATTTAGCTTTTCTCCTACTTTCATTGGAGGTAACATTCCTTCCTGATTTTCCTCATCTTCATCATCTGTGCCTTCCATGTATATTTTCAGGAAACCATCAAATTTCAATACCTCACCTTGTGCAATAAATTTTTCGGTAGCTCCGGAAACAGCAATAACAGCAGTAGTTTTTTCCAACTCTGCATCGCTCATTTGTGAAGCAATTGTACGCTTCCAAATCAATTCATACAAACGTTTATCAGCCGAATCAGCTGTAATGGTTGGCTTATCAATATAAGTTGGACGGATCGCTTCGTGAGCCTCCTGTGCGCCTTTTGATTTAGTTTTGTATTGGCGAACATTCAAATATTTGGCTCCGTAATTTCCTGTGATCGCTTCTTTTGCCTGATTAATAGCGGTATCAGAAAGATTCACAGAATCGGTTCTCATGTAGGTAATATTCCCACTTTCATATAATCGCTGTGCCACAACCATTGTTTGCGCAACTGAAAATCCAAGCTTGCGACTTGCTTCCTGCTGTAAGGTTGATGTTGTAAACGGTGCAGAAGGCGATTTTTTTGAAGGTTTTGTTTCAACGCTATCGATAATAAAATCAGCATTTGAACATTTTTTCAAAAAAGCGCGCGCTTCGTCCAACGTTTTAAATTTAGTTCCCAGTTCCGCTTTTACAAGTGAATTACCTGAAACAAAATTAGCTGTTACTTTATAAGAAGATGTACTTTTAAAACCCATTATATCCCGTTCACGATCCACGATCAAACGAACTGCAACTGATTGAACACGGCCGGCAGACAAGGATGGACGAATTTTTTTCCATAATACAGGAGAAAGTTCGAAACCAACCAAACGGTCTAATATTCTTCGTGCCTGTTGTGCATCTACCAAATGTTTGTCGATAGTACGTGGATTTGCAATTGCATTTTTAATTGCTGTTTTGGTGATCTCGTGAAAAACAATACGTTTTGTTTTTTTCTCATCCAGATTCAATGATTCAAATAAGTGCCATGAAATAGCCTCCCCCTCACGATCCTCATCGGTTGCTAACCAAACCGTATTGGCTCCTTTTGCTAATTTTTTTAATTCTGCAACCACTTTGACCTTATCGGGCGATATTTCATAATTAGGAGTGAAATTATTTTCAATGTCAACTCCAAATCCTTTTTTTGCAAGGTCACGAACGTGACCGTAGCTTGATTTTACTGTAAAACCTTCCCCTAAAAACCCTTCAATTGTTTTCGCCTTTGCAGGGGACTCCACTATCACTAAATTGTTGCTCATACTTTAATAATATTAAATTTCAAGTTTAAGGATCCTATCCTTTTTACTCCTTCATTTTTATTTTGAAAGTGCAAAGAAAACAAATCGAAATTGACATTTGCAAATAACATTTGGAAATGTCATTTACTATATATATAAATATATATATAAGATTTTTAAAAAAAATTGCCAGAATGCAAAATACGCCATTTTGTCACCCGCAAATTTTGTATTATCTTTGCAGCCCGATTTTTTTTCTGATTAAAACGGGGGCAAATATAAAATAAAAAATGAGCGAGAATAAAATAATTGATGAAAGTAAACAAGGTGAAGCGCTTTTGATTGAAAAACCAATACTTCCAAATGGTAAAAAATTATTTTTGGAAAGTTACGGTTGCGCGATGAATTTTTCGGATAGCGAAATTGTTGCTTCTATATTGCATGATCAAGGGTTTACAACTACCAAAGATTTTACTGAAGCGGATGTAATTTTTGTGAATACCTGTGCTATTCGCGAAGGCGCGGAACAACGTGTGCGTAAGAGATTGACTGATTTTAAAAAAGTTAAGAAAACCAATCCTGATCTAATTATTGGTGTATTGGGTTGTATGGCAGAACGTTTAAAATCAAAATTTTTAGAAGAAGAAAAGTTAGTGGATATAGTGGTTGGCCCAGATGCTTATCGCAGTTTACCTGAGCTGATCGAGATCGCTGAAAGCGGACAAAAAGCTGTGAATGTGCTTCTTTCAAAAGAAGAAACATATGCGGACATTGCTCCTGTACGTTTGGATTCAAACGGAGTTACAGCATTCATAAGCATTACACGAGGCTGTGATAATATGTGCGCATTTTGTGTGGTACCATTTACTCGTGGTCGTGAGAGAAGCCGCGACCCTGAAACAATTGTGAAGGAAGCACAGGACCTGTTCAATGATGGATACAGAGAAGTTACACTGCTTGGACAAAATGTTGATTCATATTTGTGGAGTGGTGGTGGATTAAAAAAAGAAAACATTACTACTGAAGAATTACAAAACGCTACTACGTTTGCTCAGCTAATGGAAAAAGTAGCGATGATAGATCCTGATCTACGCGTTCGTTTCAGCACATCTCATCCGAAAGATATGAATGATGAGGTTTTACATGTGGTTAATAAATATGAAAATATTTGCAACTATATTCATTTACCTGTTCAATCAGGGAACTCACGTATTTTAGAAATGATGAATCGTGGTTATACCCGCGAATGGTATATGGAACGGATCAATGCTATACGCAGGATCATCCCTGATTGTGCTATTTCTACTGATTCTATTACCGGGTTTTGTTCTGAAACAGAAGAAGAACATAAAGATACTTTATCGTTGATGGAATGGGTGAAATATGATTTCGCTTATATGTTTTCTTACAGTGAACGTCCTAAAACACTTGCTGAGCGCAAATATAAAGATGATGTGCCGGATGATGTTAAAAAACGCAGGTTACAAGAGATCGTGGACATGCAACAAAAACATTCGGGAGAACGCACCAGATCAGGAGTTGGAAAAATTCACCGTGTGTTAGCAGAAAAAATATCAAAAAAATCTCCGAATGAATTATCCGGAAGAAATTCACAAAATACAACTGTTGTGTTTCCGAAAGAAAATTTTAAACCGGGAGATTATGTAAATGTTTTGGCGACCGATTGTACTAGTGCTACTTTGATCGGTGTCGTTGTTAAATAGATTCAAGATTGTTAGAATCAAGATTCAAGAATTTTAAGATCAAGAGACAAAAACAAGAAGAAAGAGACGAGATTTTTAGAATAAAGATTCAAGAGACAAGATTACTAGAATTGAGAGACAAGATTTTAGAATTGAAAATTTAAAGTTCAACAAAACATTAAAAACAGGAGCAAAATCCAAGAACGCTTAATAAATAATCTTGGTGCTAATAATCTTTGATCTCGGTATGGCTCATAATTTTAAACAATTAAAAATCTGGGAAAAGTCCATGGATTTAACAGACTTAATATTTCTTTACTGCAAAGGTTTGCCAAAGGAAGAACGATTTAATCTCATTGACCAAATGAACAGATGTTCGTGTTCAATTCCATCAAATATTGCAGAAGGTTCAGGGAAAAGAACAAAATTACAATTTGCAGAATATTTATCAATTTCATTAAGTTCCTCATATGAATTGGAAACTCAATTATTGATAAGTGAAAGAAGAAAATACGGGGACTCGGAACTCTTAATAAGAACTTTAGGTTTGGTAACAGAAGTACAAAAAATGATATTTACATTTAGAGAAAAAATTGCAAATGGATAAGACTTACAGGTCTTAATTCTTGGCTCTTTCATCTTGATTCTATAAAAATATGACCCTACAAGAAATAAAAAATCGTTTTGGAATTATTGGGAGTTCGCCATTGCTGGATAGAGCAATTGATATTGCAAAGCAAGTGGCACCAACCGATCTAACTGTATTAATTACAGGTGAAAGCGGTACAGGAAAGGAAGTTTTCCCGCAGATCATACATAATTTAAGTGCCCGTAAACATGGTCAGTACATTGCTGTAAACTGTGGTGCGATCCCTGAAGGAACAATAGATTCAGAACTTTTCGGACATGAAAAAGGCTCATTCACCGGAGCACACGAAGCACGTAAAGGGTATTTTGAAGTAGCGAATGGTGGAACCATTTTTTTAGATGAAGTTGCTGAGATGCCTTTGGCAACACAAGCACGTTTACTTCGTGTTTTAGAGAGCGGAGAGTTCATCAAAGTAGGTTCTTCAAAAGTATTGAAAACGGATGTACGGGTGGTTGCAGCCACTAACGTAAACATCACACAAGCAATTGAAAAAGGTAAGTTTCGTGAAGATCTTTATTATCGTTTAAATACGGTGCCAATCATAGTTCCTTCATTACGTGACCGCAAACAGGATATATTTTTATTGTTCCGGAAATTTGCAGCAGATTTTTCAGCAAAATACCGAATGCCAACAATAAAGCTGGATACAGAGGCGGAGCAATTGCTGATAAATTATTACTGGCAAGGAAATGTACGCCAGTTAAAAAACATTACGGAACAAATTTCTGTGATCGAAAAACAGCGTGATATTAATGCTGAAATGATACGTGGATATTTACCTCAACGTACTGCTTCACAATTACCAATGGTAATAAGCAATACAACGCAGGGTGGAGATTTCAGCGAACGTGATCTGTTGTACAAAGTATTATTTGATATGAAAAAAGATCTGCAGGATCTAAAAAAAATCGTGGTTGATCTGATTGAAAATGACAATCAACTTGATCAGGATTTTCATCCGGAAAATGCCTCTTTAATAAAAAAATTATATCAGGAAGTGGGTACTCCAGAAACCACGATACAGTTGGGATACAACACATCTACGCCAGCATTTATGAAGTCGAAAGATGAAACACCGCTCCATACAATTGTAACTGAAGAAAATTTATCGCTGCATGAAATTGAAGAGGATATGATCAAAAAAGCCTTGACAAAACATAAAGGCAAACGTAAAAATGCAGCAAAAGAATTAGGCATTTCGGAAAGGACATTGTATCGTAAGATCAATGAATACTCAATTAAGTGAGAAAGTTTAAAGTTTGAAAGTCAAAAAGGAAAGATCAAAAACAGCTAATTAAAGTAATTTTAAGTGAATAATTTAAGAAACAAAAATCATCCGGAAGTTAAAAAGATTGAATACAACTTTTTGCTTTTGACTTTCGTCTTAATTTCTTTAACCTTATTTTCAGGTTGCAAAATGAGTTATTCGTTTAGCGGAGCGTCTGTTCCACCCGAAGCGAAGACTGTTTCGGTAGAATATTTTCAAAATAACGCATCGCTTGCTCCACCTACTTTAAGTCAAACATTTACTGAAGCATTGCGTGATAAGCTGAGCTCACAAACCCGTTTGGGACTTGTAAATAAAGGTGGTGACCTGGCTTTTGAAGGCAGCGTAGTTGGTTATCTAACTTCGCCAATTGCTATACAAAGCACAGATCAAGCGGCTTTGAACCGATTGACAATTACGGTAAATGTAAAATATACCTGTGCGTTTGATGAAAAGAAAAACTATGAACAAACGTTTTCCCGCTTCTTTGATTATTCCAGTACAGAGAGTCTTGCGGCAGTGGAAGATCAATTGATCCGTGATATTAATGAGCAATTGGTACAAGATATTTTTAACAGAACTTTGAACGACTGGTAATATAAGGGAAAGGGGACCAATAGGGACGAGGGCCGATTTGGGGACGCGGGGGCGAATTAAGCAACGACATAATTCAACAAATTTAAAATTCAATAATTCAACAATTCTAATTTTATGAATCGCAATCAATTCATATCATTTATGGACCATCCCGATAAATTATCGGGGAATGATGGCATTTTGCTTGCTGAATTATTAAAAAGCTTTCCTTATTTTCAAACGGCACATTTATTATATGCTAAAAGCTTGCATAATGAGCACAGTGTTCATTATAATACACAGCTGAAAACAACGGCAACATTCGCAACAGACCGCAAAGTGCTTCATTATTTGATCACCAATAAATCGGAAGCTAAGATTGAAATTGTTGATGTTTCTGAAAGTCACAAAATAGCAGAGGAAAATAAGAACATTAAAATTGAGCAACTTGTTAAAGAACAAGTGCAACCGCACATTGCTGTTGAGATCGTAAAAACAACATCGGAAATAACAACCTCTGAAATAATTGAAACGGAGGTAAGGATAACAGAAGAAACTGAAACTCACAAAATAGCAGAAGAAAATAAGAATATTAAAGTTGAGCAACTTGCTAAAGAGGAAGTTGAACAGCTCACCGTTACTGAGATCGTTAATACGACATCTGAAACAACTACCTCCGAAATAATTGAAACTGAGGTAGAAATCACAGAAGAAACAATTACTTCAGAAATTACTATAGTTGAACAAGCTATAGTTGCAGAGCGCACTGAATTTACAGAACAAACAAAAGAAATTGTTGTTGAGCCGAAACTAATAATTGAAAAGTTAACAGAAAAAACAATTGAACCTGTAGCAGAAGTAATCGAAAAAATTGATGCCTCTACTCTGATCACCACAAACAAAGAAGAAATCATTACCAATATTACCATTGAGAACACTGAAGAAGTTATTATTGATGAATTGGAAAAGGAATTTTTAGCACAAGCCGCTATTTCAGTAATAGAGCTGGAAGTGTCTAATACAGAACTGCTTACCGAAAAGGAAAAGTTAGTTGAATTTAAAGATGAGGAACCAGCTCGTGCAAATTTTGTTTTAAATACTCCAATTCAACCTTCTGTTGTTGCAGTTATTGAAACACCTGAAATTAAAAAAGCTGAATCAGAGGCTTCGATCCCGCTCACAGAAAACTTTGACAGTTCGGAGGCGCATTCATTTACCGACTGGCTGAAACATGCATCAAACGCCAACGAGCCGGTTGTTGAAGAAAAGAAATTGGATGAAAATTCCAGCAAAAAAGCTGCTGCAGATCTAATAGACAAGTTCCTAAGTGAAGAGCCAAGAATGTCGAAACCGAAAACCGAATTTTACAATCCGGTGAATATGGCCAAGCAAAGTGTGGCAGAAGATATTACTTTTGTAAGTGAAACTTTGGCAAAAATATTCGTGCTTCAGGGCAATTATATCAAGGCATTGAAGGCTTATGAAAATTTACGTTTGAAATATCCAGAAAAAAGGCTTTACTTTGCAGCCCAAATTAAAAATTTACGAAAACTAATTAATCAACAAAAACAATAAACATGGGAACTGTCATTTCAATATTAATTATCATAGTTTGTTTACTTTTAATACTTGTAGTATTAGTACAAAACTCTAAAGGCGGTGGATTGGCCTCCTCTTTCGCTTCATCAAATCAGGTAATGGGTGTGCGCAAAACAGGTGATTTTTTAGAAAAAGCAACATGGACCCTGGCTGTTTCATTATTAGCATTGTGTTTAGTTTCAACCGCATATAACAATCCTTCTGAAGGCACTCAAACCGGAACAGAATCCGTTACCCGTCAAAAAGGAGAAAATGCAGGAACCGAAACACCTGCACCATCGGCTTTGCCAACGGCAACACCGACTTCTGCACCACCAACAAATACACCACCTCCGGTAAAATAGGATATTAAAATATTGATTTAAAAAATGTCAGAGTGTCACCACGCTCTGACATTTTTTGTTTGATTTTAATCCTAATACTGCAAAATTGTCTTTAATGAGCATGGATACTCCTTTGGCACAATAACTGACAGGAGAACAGCGAAATTTTAAATTCTAAAAATCAATTAAACTTTAAAATCATAAAAAAATGGCAAAAGAAAACACGAAAGCAAGTATCAAACCTGTTGCTGGAAGTCAAAACAGAGTTGTAGTAGAAGCATCTGCGGCAGAAGAAAAAACCAAAGGTGGAATTATTATACCTGATACTGCAAAAGAAAAGCCTCAAAGAGGAAAAGTGATTGCAGTAAGTGATATTGATGAAAAAGGTAACAAACCATCAGTAAAAGTGGGCGATACTGTATTGTATGGTAAATATGCAGGTACAGAAGTGCAATTGGAAGGAAAAGATTACCTGATCATGCGTGAGACAGATATTTTCGCGATCGTATAATTGAAGAATTAGAGAATTAGAGAATTAGAGAATTATAAATTATTAATTTAATAAATCAAAAAACAAAATGGCAAAAGATATTATATTTAACATTGATGCGCGTGACCGTTTAAAAAAAGGTGTTGACGCTTTAGCAAATGCAGTGAAAGTAACATTAGGACCAAAAGGACGTAATGTTATTATCGATAAAAAATTTGGTGCACCAATCATCACAAAAGATGGTGTTACAGTTGCTAAAGAAATTGAATTAAAAGATCCTGTTGAAAACATGGGAGCTCAAATGTTGAAAGAAGTTGCATCTAAAACAGCTGACGCTGCAGGTGATGGAACTACAACAGCAACAGTACTTGCACAAGCTATTGTTACTGCAGGTTTAAAAAACGTAGCAGCAGGTGCAAATCCAATGGATCTGAAACGTGGTATTGACAAAGCAGTTTTGGCGGTTGTAGAGAACCTTAACAAACAATCACAAAAAGTAGGTGATGACAATAAAAAAATTGAGCAGGTTGCCACTATTTCAGCAAACAATGACAATACTATCGGAAAGCTAATTGCGGAAGCAATGAAAAAAGTTAAAAAAGAAGGTGTTATCACTGTTGAAGAAGCAAAAGGAACTGAAACTACTGTTGAAGTAGTTGAAGGTATGCAATTTGATCGTGGATACATTTCTCCATATTTTGTTACTGATGCAGACAAAATGCAAGCAGTATTGGAGACTCCGCTTATTTTGATCACGGATAAGAAAATTTCAAGTATGAAAGAATTACTTCCTGTTCTTGAAAAAGCAGTTCAAACAGGTAAACCAATTTTAATTATTGCTGAAGATGTGGATAGCGAAGCGTTAGCTACACTTGTTGTAAATAAGATCCGTGGTTCATTAAAAATTGCTGCTGTTAAAGCTCCAGGATTTGGTGATAGAAGAAAAGCAATGTTAGAGGATCTTGCAATTCTTACCGGTGGTACTTTAATCTCAGAAGAAAGAGGTTATAAATTAGAAAATGCTGATCTATCAATGCTTGGAACAGCAGAAAAAATTTCTATCGATAAAGACAATACAACTATTGTTGGTGGAAAAGGTAAAAAAATTGATATCACTTCACGTGTTAATCAAATTAAAGCACAAATTGAAACTACTACATCAGATTACGATAAAGAAAAATTGCAAGAGCGTTTGGCTAAATTAGCAGGTGGTGTTGCTGTATTGTATGTTGGTGCTGCTACTGAAGTAGAAATGAAAGAAAAGAAAGACCGTGTAGATGATGCTTTATCAGCAACACGTGCTGCTGTTGAAGAAGGAATTGTACCGGGAGGTGGTGTTGCATTTATCCGTGCAATTGATGCATTGGATAAATTAAAAGGTATAAACGAAGATGAAAACACAGGAATAGCAATTGTTAAACGTGCAATTGAAGAGCCATTGCGTCAAATCGTTGCCAATGCAGGTGGTGAAGGTGCTGTAATTGTTCAGAAAGTACGTGAAGGCAAAAATGATTTCGGTTACAATGCACGCACAGATAAATTTGAAAATTTACTTGCTGCAGGTGTTATTGATCCAACTAAAGTAACACGTATCGCTTTAGAAAATGCTGCTTCAATTGCTGCAATGCTATTGACCACAGAATGTGTATTAGCTGATCAAAGAGAAGAATCGCCAGCAATGCCAATGGGTAATCCAGGTATGGGCGGTATGGGTGGAATGATGTAATCACCAAATACTATTTTAAAAAAAACCTCTTGATTTATTTCAAGAGGTTTTTTTTTGATTCTGTTTTCCGAGTGATAGCAGTTATATATCTCGTAACAACTATCTTGATAAAGTAAAAGAACCTTTTTCGGTTGACGTTTTGGTACTGCATGGGGTGTTATACTCGATAGTGTACTTATAGATGCCCTCATCAACTCTTTTAGAATCAACAATTTTGCCATCCCAGTCTTTGTTACGATCATAAGATTCGTAAACAACCTTACCAAGACTATTAACTATTTTTATATGATAATCATTTACATTTTGAGTCATAATTTTTAAAATAGGAATATCCAAATTACTACTGAATTTAATTTTTGCGGGGACTTTAATAATTGGTATAAATCCCAGATTGATAATATGCATAGTATCTGTAGCAGCACACATTCCATTGTTTACAGTAACATAGTACGTTCCTGTTTTATTTACCTTAATCGTGGGAGAAGTATCACCTGTTGACCATAAATAGGTTGCACCCATATTTCCAGCATTTAATACAGTTGAATCTTTTCCGCAAAGCGTAATATCATTTCCCAGAATTACTTTGGGAGAAGGCTCAAATGTTATGTCTACCGTATCAGTACTGCTGCATAAACTATTTGAAACTTTAACCCAATACGTACCACTTGCGGCAATTTTTATACTTTGAGTATTTTCTCCTGTTGACCAAAAATTAGATACCACGCCAGATCCGCCATTTAATGTTTGAACTATCCCATCGCATAATTGAAGATCCTCACCCAAATTTACTTTTGGTAAAGGCAGAAGTTTAACAAGAATTGTATCGGAACCGGAACACCCTTTGTTAGTAACATTTACCCAATATTTTCCCGCTTTGGAAACATTTATTTTTTGTTCGTATTCGGAAGTTGACCATTTATAATTCATTCCACTGTTATGTGAATTTAAAACGATGGATTGATCTTTACAGATCGATGTATCATTTCCAAGTTTTACTTTGGGATAGGAAGATATGGTAACCGTATGCGAAATGGTATCAATACCTGCCGAGTCTGTTACATACAAATTAACGTGGTATTCACCGGGTGTCTTATAAAAATGCGAAGGAGCAAGCTTAGTTGACGTATTCTTTTTCGCAGCTCCTTCATCTCCAAAATCCCATACTACATTTGGATGACGGCCAGAACATCCGGCAGACTCAAAAATAAAATTGGTTGTTTCTTTAAGGCAAACATGGTTATACGTAAAATTATTTTTGGTTTTATAAATTTCAGATTGAATATGATCGGAAATGCCTAATGCTAATGAAGATCTTGTAGTGATCTTAGAAAATTCAAGGTTAAAAGAATTTGGATTTTTTACAACAGTAATTTGATTTCCTTTATCAAAAGGGATATACAACCTCCCGTCAGCCCCCAACTCTATCTGACCAGGCCCGGTAACACGCACAGAGGTATCTGCGGGTGTAGAAGTAATATAATAGGAGGTGATTTTTTCTGTTGCAAAATCATATTGAAAAAAATTACTTTTTTTATTTTCATACCAATTGGTCATATACACTTTTGATCCATCAGGTGAAAACTCCATTCCGTATAGACCATTGCCACCGCCTGGTAAGGTTATTGTTTGGGGATTATCAATGATCCCTGTGTATGCATCCAGATCACAAACAAAAGCAGTAGAAGTAGGGTTATTAGAAAATGAAATCCCCATTTTCCCATTGTGATAATCCAATTCGCCACGTCCAAGAAAAATTTCTGGTCCGGAATAATCATACATAATTGTTCCGGGAGAAATACCGTTTTCGTCAATTAAATATTTCTTAAAACCAATTTCGCAGGCATAAGCAAGCAGCCAGTAGCTATTCCGGCAAGGGCGTTTTATGATCTCAAGCCCTTCGGCAACATTGGCCGAATCAATTACCATATTCAATTTCACCACTGCTCCTAACCCATCTTCCAATTTCATATCCACCACGCTGCAATATAAACTGGAACAGAATTCGGCATTGTAAAAAACATAAAATTTATTTGGATCATTTGGGAAAGGACAAATATCAATTTCGGATGAGGAAGAATTTGCGTAAATGTTTTCAGAACCGGGCATTAATACATTCAGTTTATTATATATTCCATCGGCATTCACAAAAAATAAAATATTACCCAAGCCATCTTCTGCATGGGCTATCGCTTCAAACCCATTGTTAATACCCGTATAACCAATGGCCGGTTTAGATGTTGCAAAGTTTAGCTTTACAATATTATTACTGCTATTCACAAATAAGTTACGTACCTGGGCGGTAGCAACATTATTTATAATCAGTAAAATCCATAAAGAAAAAAAAATGCGAGTCATATATCAATGCGAATGAAGGGTTATTTATTGGGTATTGCCTCGTTTGACCTTCTACCAAAGGTATAGAAATTTAATTTAATCATTAACTGATATACTTAGGGTGCACTCTGCCCCACTTAAAGTCTATTTGACACTAATTCCAAAATTAAATACGCTCATTATCAATTATAATTTTTAAAAAAAATTCGTGCAATTCGTGTCAAAAACTCTTTTCGGAGGGGACTCATACTTCCATAATTAAAAAATCTTCTATATTTACAATATAATAACAGGCACCTATACAATCATATGAAATCAAAACTACTAACACTTATTTTAATCGCTTTTGCTATCAGCACATTCGGGCAATTTCCTCAAAATACTTATCAAAGCGCTTCTAACAAATACTACTGGAAAAACAGAAAACCTTACGAAGGTTACTGGCAACAAGATGTACACTATAAAATAAACGCATCTATTGATGACAAAACAGATATTATTGATGGTGCAATTGAATTGGTCTATACAAATAATTCACCCGATGAATTGCCCTTTGTATATTTTCATTTATACAGCAATGCTCAAGCTAAAGGCTCTTATTTATCCAGCCTGTACCATAACAACGGGATGAAATTAAACTATGGTAAATACCAGGAACAGGGCCTTGGAACTAATGTTTCAAAAATCACATTTAACGGAGTTGATCTAAAAATGGAGCAAGATAATACTGTATTAAAAGTATTTCTTCCAAAGCCAATAAAATCAGGCGAAAGCATAAATTTAAAAATTGATTTTAAAACCTATTTTGATAATGGGACCATTCGTAACCGGATGAAATTATTTAATGCCTGGGGCAATAAACACTATGATGTGGTACACTGGTATCCACGTATTTCGGTATATGACAGCAAATTTGGCTGGGATACCGACCAGCATATGGATCACGAATTTTATGGTAATTTCGGAACGTATGATGTTGCTTTTACATTTCCTAACAATTACATACTTGACGCAACAGGGGTGTTATTGAATAAAGACGAGGTATTGCCAGCTGATCTACTTGTAAAACTGGATATTAAAAATTTCAAAAACAAACCCTGGAATGAAACACCATCCGTTATAATCCCAGCTGATGGAACAAAAAAAACATGGAGATTCCATGCTGAAAATGTTCATGACTTTGCCCTTACGGCCGACCCTACCTATCGTATTGGTGAAGCTGAATGGAACGGAATAAAATGTATCTCTCTTGCCCAGGAGCCACATGCATCCCGCTGGCAAAATGCTGCTGAATATGCTGCTAAAGTTATAAGAGTAAATTCAGAAGATTTTGGAATGTATGGCTATCCAAAAATGATAGTTGCGGATGCACAGGACGGAATGGAATACCCTATGCTTACCCTTGATGGTGGTTACGATCCTGATTATCGCGATCTATTAGCACATGAGATAGGGCACAATTGGTTTTTTGGAATGGTTGGTTCAAATGAAACATACAGAGCTGCTTTGGACGAAGGCTTTACTCAATTTTTAACCAACTGGACCTATGAGCGGATCGATGGTAATCAGCGGGTTAAATATGCGCCTAAATCAAAGTATGTGGAACGCTTCACCGAACCTGATTATGTAAGGAATAGCGAAGTTTACAATGGATATATGAATGATGCTGCAAAAGGATTGGAAACCAATATTAATGTTCACTCTGATGGTTTTGGCGGAGCGATACGGCATGGTGGCGGTTACCGACAAGTGTATATGAAAACGGCAACGATGCTTTATAACCTGCAATATACGCTGGGGGATTCGTTGTTCCTGAGTGCTATGCAACATTATTTCAATCAATGGAAATTTGCTCATCCTTATTTTGAAGATTTCCGTAATTCGGTAATACAGTACACAAAGGTTGACCTCAACTGGTTTTTTGATGAATGGATAGAATCTTCCAAAACAATTGATTATGCTGTAAAATCAGTAAAAGGCGGGGATATGGATGGTGAATATAAAATCACTTTCAAACGCAAAGGAATGCAAATGCCAATTGATTTTGCGGTAGTTGCAAAAAATGATAGTGTTTATAATTTTCACATTCCGAACAATTGGTTCGTAAAAAAAACAAAAGCCACCGTTTTACCTCGTTGGATCGGCTGGGATAATGTAAAACCAGAATACACGGCTACAGTGATCATTCCTTCGGGCATTGAAGATGTAGTTATTGATCCAAGCACACGACTGGCTGATATATACATGCTTGACAATAATAAAAATTTCTCGATAAAATATCGTTTCGATTCTAAGATCTATAATCCGCCTAACTGGATGCGGTATGAAGTATTTGCCCGCCCTGATATATGGTACAATGGTTATGATGGTATAAAGGCCGGATTAAATATCAATGGTAATTATATGAATTACAAACATATTTTTGATGCAACAGTTTGGTTCAATACCGGTATTGCTCAAAATTACTTAACTACAACCATTGCAAAAGATAAGTATGATGATGTAAATTTCCGGATCAGCTATCGTACCTCCACTGACGCGTTTATGAAGGGCTCCGCCATATATGGAATGGCAAAAGCATTGGATGGTTTAAATGCTTATACACTTGGTTTTGACAGAAAAGATATTGAAGGGAAAAACAGAGTATATATGTTTTTCAAATCGATGTACCGCAAAGATCTGAATGATCTGACCTATTTGTTATTCCCTAAAGAGTGGACTCCTAATCAGCTTAACAACACTATCAATATTGGCATTGAGCATATCTATAATTACTCGAGAGGGACAGGTAATATTAATTTAGGACTGCGTACATCCGCTTTATTAAGTGATTATGACTTTCAAACACTTAATTTAAATGTAATTAATCGTACCCGTTTAGGGAAACTGGTTTTAAATACGCGCTTAATTGGTCAATATGGAACAGGTAATAACTGGGCAAGTGAATCTTCGTTATTTTTAGCGGGTGCAAATCCGGAGGAAATGATGGAAAATAAATATACCCGTTCACAAGGCTTTTTTGATCCCGCCTGGGCAAATATGGGTGCAACCACCAATACCTTCCAACATGGTGGCGGACTTAATTTACGTGGTTACTCCGGTTATTTAGCTCCTCAATTAACAAGTGATGGAAGCTCAGTATTCACCTACAAAGGACAAACAGGGGCAGCGGTAAATGCAGAATTAGAATTTGATGGAATTGTAAGGATCAGAAGGCAAAATTGGTTAACGCGTACTTTTAAATTAACTACCTATTTATTTGGTGATGCAGGTATCATCAATTACAATAGCCTGACCGATGATGTTTTAAAAATGAGCGATGTGCGTATTGATGCCGGTTTGGGACTTGCATTTACAATTAAAAGGTTTGGAGTGTTACAAACGGTTAATCCTCTGACCATTCGTTTTGACATGCCATTTTTCTTAAACAAAACACCGGCAACCGATATTGGCTTTATTCAATATCGCTTTGTTATTGGGGTGAGTAGAGCATTTTAAAAGCCAGCTCTAAAATAATAGAACGCAGATGACGCAGATCGTTTATGATCAAATATGACTTTTTATTGCTTGGATCCATATTGATTACTTGTAAAATCAGTGCCTTGTTTTTTCCCTAACTAAAAAATCAATTAATAAGGTTGATTAAAAAAAATGTTGTTATTTTGTCAAAATAAAAAACCGTAAAAATTTTAAACTTAAAAATAAAAAAATGAAAAAAGCATTCATTGCAGTTGTTACAATTATTGCAAGTCTATCAGCGGTTGCTCAAACCAATGAGGAACTATATGCAAAAGCATATAAATTAAAACTTGAATACAAAAACAAAGAAGCATTTCCGATGTTTCAGACCTTGTTAAAAAGTGATTCTAACAATATAAACTACCTGCAATACGGAAGTTTCATGTATTCAAAATATGGTTTTTACTATGCTCCTGAAGCTGAAAAAATGACCTATTATAAAAAAGCTGAACACCTTGCTAAAAAAGCGATTAAAATAAATGAAGCATCAGCGGATGCTCATTATGTGTATGCAATGGCATTGGGGCGTATCAATGAAAATGCAAGCTCAAAACAAAAAATTGCAAATGCAAAATTAATTAAAACAGAAGTTGACAGGGCTATTGCGCTGAATCCAAAATTAGCGGGGGCTTATCATATACTTGGAAGATGGAACCGCACAGTTGCAGGTTTTAGCAGTGTAGAAAAAATCATGATCAATTCGTTTTTTGGCGGGGTACCTCCGGGCGGTTCTTATGATGATGCTGTAAAAGCTTTTATGATGGCTATTGGTATCGAACCAAAATACATGGCTCACCAATATGAACTTGCTCAAACTTATTATGACATGGGCAAAAAAGTGGAAGCAAAACTTTGGGCTCAAAAAGCAATGGAAATAGTACCATCAAGTGATGATGACAAGAAAGCAAAAACGGATTGTGAGGCTTTGTTGAAAAAATTGAATTAATAAAGAGTCCAAAAACATATTCAAGTTTTTATAATATATTTCTTAATGTTTTGGCGCCTTTTCGGGAATAATATTACCGCAAAGGCGCTAAGACGCTAAGCTTCTCAAAAATCCGATGGATTCAATATCAGTCAAAAACAGAATTTCCCAAAAACTCGTTTTCCTTTTTTTGTTTATCATATTCGCTTGTTCAATCAAAACGTATGGTCAGAATGTTACAGATACTGATCGGATAGTTGGTGTTTGGGAAGTAGGTAATGGTAAGGCCCGAATAAAAATAAGCAAGTATGGCGATAAATATTCGGGCAAAATGGTGTGGCTAAAAGAACCCTTATATGAGAATGGTATCACCAAGCGCGACACCAAGAATCCTATAGAAAGCAAAAGAACTTCTCCTCTTATAGGATCCACCAATTTGTTGGGTTTTGAATACAAAGGAAATAGCACCTGGGGAAATGGAACAATTTACGATCCTCAGAATGGAAGCACTTATAATTGCGTGATAAAGCTAATTGATGAAAATACACTTGATGTAAGAGGTTTTATCGGAATACAGCTAATTGGCCGGACTGATACCTGGAAACGCGTTTAAGATCAAAAAAACGGCTTATTTATGGTGATTTTATTGATATTTCTATTGTTTTTACATAAGATTTAAAGAAAAACGTTGCAGGAAAGAAAAAATGTATATCTTTGCAATCCGAATTTAGAAAAGAAATTATAAATTAGTTCTTCACATTTTAAGAAGGACACAATATATTGAACTAATGAAAGCATTACGTACTTACCAACCGTCAAGAAAGAAAAGAGTAAATAAACACGGTTTCCGTGAGAGAATGGCATCTGCTAATGGACGCAGAGTATTAGCTTCCCGTAGAGCTAAAGGAAGAAAAAAATTGACCGTTTCTGACGAAAAAACACATAAATAGAATTAATTTGGAAATTTTTCAAATGAATACCTGATAATTAAAAAATGCTTCTCCAAAAGAGAGGCATTTTTTTTGCCTTATACTCTCCCAGGGGAAGGATAAAAGGCGGGATATTTTTGAAAACTTGTTAATAGATTTTTAAGCAAAAACAACACTTTTATAAGTACTTTCGTAAGCAATTTAGTTTTGAAAAAATAATTAATAAAGATTTCTCGAATCGCTCGAAATGACCGACCTAAAAGGGCTAGTCAACAAAAACAACCAACATCAATCAAAAGAATATGCCAAGAGATCATTCCATAAAATCAGTTTTAATAATAGGTAGTGGTCCAATTGTAATTGGCCAGGCATGTGAATTCGATTATTCAGGTTCTCAAGCCGCCCGTTCATTAAGAGAAGAGGGAATTATTGTAACACTTATAAACTCTAATCCGGCCACAATTATGACGGATAAGGTAACTGCTGAAAACATTTACCTTTTACCGCTGGAAGTTAAATCCATTATCAAAATATTAGAAGACAATAAACATATTGATGCTGTATTGCCCAGTGTTGGCGGACAAACAGCCCTTAACCTCGCAATGAAATGTGATGAAATGGGTATTTGGAAAAAATATGGTGTACGAATGATCGGTGTTGATATTGATGCTATTGAAGTTACAGAAGACCGTGAAAAATTCCGTCAACGCATGGATTCCATTGGGGTTGGGATGGCACCATCTAAAATATGCCGCTCCTTTTTGGAAGGAAAAGAGATCGCACAGGAGTTTGGTTTCCCTTTAGTGATACGCCCTTCGTTTACTCTTGGAGGTAGCGGTGGTGCTGTTGTTTATTTAAAAGAGGAATTTGATAAAGCGCTTGACCGTGGCTTGCATACCTCTCCTATTCACGAAGTGCTGATAGATAAAGCGGTATTGGGTTGGAAAGAATATGAGTTGGAATTACTGCGTGATAGCAATGATAATGTTGTTATTATTTGTTCGATCGAAAATTTTGATCCAATGGGTGTTCATACCGGGGATAGCATCACTGTTGCTCCTGCGATGACCTTATCGGACACAACCTTTCAAAAGATGCGTACCCTGTCCATCAAAATGATGCGCAGTATTGGCAATTTTGCAGGTGGTTGTAATGTGCAGTTTGCTGTAAACCCTGATGATTCTGAAGATATAATTGCGATAGAAATAAATCCACGTGTATCCCGTTCATCCGCATTAGCGAGTAAAGCAACCGGGTACCCTATCGCAAAAATTGCAGCTAAACTGGCAATTGGATTTAACCTGGATGAATTAGAAAATCAAATTACAAAATCTACTTCTGCTTTTTTTGAACCCACATTGGATTATGTTATTGTTAAGATCCCCCGTTGGAATTTCGATAAATTTAAAGGTGCTAATCGCGAATTAGGCTTTCAAATGAAATCGGTTGGTGAAGTAATGGGGATTGGCAGATGCTTTCAGGAGGCCTTACAAAAAGCGTGTCAATCGCTGGAAATTAAACGTAATGGTTTAGGTGCAGATGGAAAAGAAGTAACCAATCAGGATGAATTATTAAAAAGCCTTGAACGACCAAGCTGGAACAGGCTTTTCCATATTTACGATGCCATTAAGTTAGGCATTTCCATCAAAACGATACAAAAACTTACACGTATCGATTCCTGGTTTTTGAACCAGATCGAGGAAATGATCTTGCTTGAAGGAGAAATTTCAAAGTATACATTACCACAACTTCCTCGTGCAATATTTTATGAAGCCAAGCAAAAAGGATATGCCGACAGGCAAATTGCTCATCTTTTAAAATGCCTGGAAAGTGAAGTGTTTAAACGCAGACAGGAATTAGAGATCAAACGGGTTTATAAGTTAGTGGATACCTGCGCGGCTGAATTTGAAGCGAAAACCCCTTATTATTACAGCACGTTTGAAGATGAAAATGAATCGATAGCTTCTGATAAGAAAAAAATTATTGTGTTGGGCAGTGGTCCAAATCGCATTGGACAAGGAATCGAATTTGATTACAGTTGTGTACATGGTGTTATTGCTGCTAAAGAATGTGGTTACGAAACGATCATGATCAATTGTAATCCTGAAACTGTTTCCACAGATTTTAATATTGCTGATAAATTATATTTTGAACCTGTTTTCTGGGAACACATCTATGATATTATTTTGAATGAAAACCCTGTGGGTGTGATCGTTCAGCTTGGCGGGCAAACTGCTTTAAAACTTGCTGAGAAATTAGAACGATATGGAATAAAAATTATCGGTACCGATTATAAATCACTGGACCTTGCGGAAGACAGAGGTAGTTTCTCTAAACTATTACAGGAAAATAATATTCCTTATCCGAAATTTGGAGTGATAGAAGATGGTGAGCAAGCGGTGGAACTTTCCAAAACATTGGGCTTCCCTTTATTGGTACGCCCTTCCTATGTATTAGGGGGGCAAAACATGAAAATTGTTATCAATGAAAAAGAGTTAGAGGAACATGTTGTAAATTTATTAAAGGATCATCCGGGTAACCAGGTATTGCTTGATAATTTTATAGAAGGAGCCATAGAGGCGGAATCTGACTCTATTTGTGATGGTGAGGATGTTTATATCATTGGTTTGATGGAACACATTGAGCCGGCAGGAATTCATTCCGGTGATTCTTATGCAGTGTTGCCCCCTTTTGACCTCAGTGACAATGTAATTAAACAAATTGAAAAACATACAAAAACCATTGCGTTGGCATTAAACACTGTAGGTTTATTAAATATCCAGTTTGCCATTAAAGATGAAGTAGTATATATCATTGAAGCAAACCCCCGCGCATCCCGCACGGTTCCATTCATTGCAAAAGCCTATGATGAGCCTTATGTAAACTATGCAACCAAAGTAATGTTGGGAGAAAAGAAAGTGAAGGACTTTACATTTAATCCACGCAAAATAGGATATGCAATTAAAATTCCTGTATTCTCCTATAATAAATTCCCTGAAGTAATAAAAGAGTTAGGGCCTGAAATGAAATCGACCGGTGAAGCCATCTATTTTATTGATGATCTGACGGATGAATTTTTCCATACTATTTATTCTGAGCGCAATTTATATTTGAGTAAGTAAGCGCATTTGAGATTTTTAAAAATTTGAAAAAATATTTATTATTTTCATAAATCAATAATAAATATTTTTTCTATTTGATTAATGATTTTTTGCTATTAGCAATAGCAAGTGCATTGCTAATAGTCTGTTTGAGTTGTAAAAAATCATCCTGCTTGCGGATATAATCGTATGCTCCCATATCAAGAAGGCTGTTTATTATGTCCCTCTCATAATTCATGTCCCTGGGATAAGAAGTAGAAAACATAACAACGGGAAGATCTTTCAGCCTTTCACTTTCTTTTATCTCTAATAAACATTCGAAACCATTTTTGCCGGGCATGTTAATATCCAGAAAAAGAACATCAGGTAGGTGTTCTGAATTTTCAGAAAGGTATTTCATAAGTTGCAGCCCGTCATAAACTGTTTTAAGATTAGTTGTAATCGGCAACGCTTTCAATGCCATTTGAAACAGGGAACGATCCTCCTTATCATCATCTGCAAGAAGGATGTTAAGAGGCTTTGTATCCAGTATTGAATTTTCAATTAGGCTCATTTAATTTAAGATTCGAACAGAATAATGACATTATTTTCTCATTGTATCTATGCTTAATAAAAAACGTGCAAGGAGAGAAAAATAAGATACATTCAGAATAAAACATTTGCGAAATATTATTCTATTGCTTTTTTATCATTCTAAATGCCCATCAATTTTAAACTTTACCTTCGGATTTAAAATACTGCATCGCGGCTAATGTAATAACCACAGCGGATGCCATTCCCTCCATAAAAACTGCAAAAAACACATCTAAACCACTGCCAACAGTAAATCCCAGCGTTGTAGTTTCCCTAATGTGCTGCATCAGTGGGGCATCAAAATAACTTAAATACAGACTCATGAATAAAGCAAATAAAACTATGGATACAACAGAAACAAACGTACCTACCCCCCAGCCTTTCAAATAAAACTCAGGTTCCTGCAATGCACGTTTAAATTTATTTATACCATAGCATATACCTATGGCTAAAATTACAATGTTAAAAAAGCGAAGCTCAAGCACCTGAGACAAGCCTAAAAATTTCATTATCATAAAATATGCGACAAGGGAGAGGAATGTTATAAAACCCACTTTAAAGCCTATTCTTTCGATAGAAGGAGATGAAGTTTTCATGATTTCGAATATTTCAGAGTATGCAAATTATTTAAATTATTTCTTTTACATATTTTTTAACAAGACGCGATAAGTTTTTAAAATCAATTGGTTTAGTTATAAAATCAATTGCTCCCAAACCCATTGAACGCCTTATAAAATCCTTTTTATCTAATGAAGAAATAAGGATTATAGGTATATTATTAAAATAAAATTGCTTTAATAAATTTAATAATGCCAGACCCGAAATATTAGGCATCATGATATCGCTAATGATCAGATCAATTTTCTCTTTCTGAATTATATCAAGTGCTTGAAAACCATCTTCAGCAATTAAAGTTTCATACTCTTCGGCTTCTAAATAATGTGAGATAACCTCAAGCATTAATTTATCGTCATCTACTATTAGAATTTTCATGGTTGCGTTTTTTAGAATTTAATTAATAAAAAACTTAGCAATAGTATAATAATTACAATTACACCTACTACCTGATAAGGCTTCATTCCCTTTTCGTTACTATTAATATCCTTAATTATATTCAATAGCACGTTATTTATCCTTACAAATGCCGATTCGCTTTTGGGAATATAATCGAATGAACCATTCTCAATACATTTAACCGCAACGTCCAAACTATCCTGAACAGACAACATAATAACTTTTGTTTTGGGAACTAATTTTTTAATTTGTTTTAAAATAGTTAAACCATTCCATGCATAAGAAACTTTTGAATCTAAATAGTAATCTAAAATTACAACGTCCGGTTTTTGTTTAATTTGTTGTAAACAAGCCTCTCCTGTTTGAAAAGTTTTTATTTTTACAGATGGTATTTTTTCTGATATGGAATGCTCCAAGGCTTTTGTATATAAAGGGTCGTCATCCACAATAAATAATAATATCTCACGGTTTCCAGATTTTGGTTTTGTTATAGCATCTCTTTTATTATAACTGACTCTAAGTTCTTTTTCGGGCTGTACCAGGGTTGGCTGATACATTTTTCCATCTTCTCCTGGAGAATTAGAAAGAGTTGCTATCGTTTTCATAGTCATAGGGTTTAATTCTATGTAATGTTACGTTTGATAACAGGCATAATTGTTTTATTTTCGTTAAACACAGTAAAATCTAAGTTGTTCTTTATTCATTTTGAGACTAAATTTTATTACAAAAATGATTTTTGTTCTATTTCAAGCTCTTTCATTGCTTCATAACATGTGTTTTTAAGTTTGATGATCATTCCAGGCAATAAATCAAGGTTCGTTTCATTGGCCGCATTTTCTTCAATCGATTTTATAAGTGAATCCAACTCTTTCATGCCCATAAACGAAAAAGAAGGTTTCATTTTATGAGCTATTGCCCGAAGTGATTTCCAGTCTTTCGCTTCTAAATATTTTTCCAGATTACTAATTTCTATCGGAGTTTGCTCCATAAAAACAGAGATCATTTCATTAATAAACTCATTGCTTCCATTTGAAAGTTGTTTTAAGTAAGTCAAATCAATGTGTTTGTGAGTTATTGTTTCCATCTTAATTGTATTTGTTTATATTTAATTTATTTTTAAAAGCTTACTCTTTTTAAGTACCGAAACTATTTTATAGTATAATACTTTTGAATCAAAAGGTTTAGAAATATAATCGTCCATGCCCGCATTGATACACTTTTCAGCTTCTCCTGCAAGTGCATGAGCAGTCATGGCAATAATTGGTATATCGCTTATAGGAGAAGGCAGTTTCTCCCTGATATAGTGCGTTGCATCGTAACCATCCATTTCGGGCATTTGAATATCCATTAATATTACATCGAAATCATTTTTTTGCAATTTATCAATCGCAATTAACCCATTTTCGGCAGTCTCCACTTTCAATTTCCAATCCGTCAACACTTTTTTTGCAAGTATCTGATTCAGTAGATTATCTTCCACCAGTAAAACCTTCAATCCTTCTAACTCTTTAACCTCAAAATTTTCAACACCATTTTTATTTGCGGATTCGAGCTTATTACCTTTTTTGAATTTTAAATAAAAACTAAATGTTGAGCCTTCCCCCACCTTACTTTGAACAGAAATTGTTCCACCTTGCAATTCAACAAGCTGCTTTGCGATAACAAGCCCTAACCCTGTGCCACCGTATTTCCGGGTAGTTTCATTGCTAACTTGCGTAAAGGCTTTAAATAAAGTCTTCAGCTTATCCTCAGGAATTCCAATTCCGGTATCAATTACAGAAAACTTCAGTTCCTCCATGCCATTTACGTCAGATTGCAGATCCACAATAATTTTAACCTCCCCCTGATTTGTAAATTTTATTCCGTTACCAACAAGATTTAACAAAATCTGATTTAAACGAGTGGGGTCGCCAATTAAATGATCGGGGATATTTTGATCGATCTTTGTGGACAAACGAATATTTTTTTCCACTGATTTAGCCAGCATTAATTCGGTGACAGTGGAAATTACCTGTGATAAACGGAAGTTAATTTGCTCGAACTCCAACTTTCCGGATTCTATTTTTGAAAAGTCAAGAATATCATTGATGATAACGAGTAAATTTTTACCAGAGGTTTTCACAGCATCGATGTACTGTTTCTGTTCAGCTGTAAGAGGCGTTTTTAAAAGAAGATCAGTAAACCCAATAACAGCATTCATTGGAGTACGAATTTCATGACTCATGTTCGCCATAAATTGTGACTTCACCTTCATCGACTCTTCCAATTCTTTTTTTGCAGATGTTAATTCTTCAAGAGTGCGATTTACTTTATTTAACGACTGTTCAGCAATTCGATTTGCTTCCACCAATTCCTCCTCAATTTGCTTTCTCAATGAAATATCAGTTTCAATGGCAATGATCCGCTCTATCTGCCCGTCTTTTCCAAGTATTGGAGTTGCGGTTGTTATGACCCAGTACTCCTTTCCATTTTTTGTATAATTTACATTTTCGAATGTGACTGGTTTTTTTTCTTTTAAGATCGACTCGAATATATTTTTTTGTTGAGTGATCTGTCGGCCGTTACTTCCTCTTAAAATACTTATCGACTTACCTTTTAAATCCTTTAATGTATAATTAGTAAGCCTCGTAAAACCTTCATTTACCCATTCAATGCTTTGATTTTTGTCAATTATTACGACTGAATTATAGGATTGAGTAGCTGCTAGCACCAATTTTGTTAATTCTTCTTTTTGAACATTTTCAGTTACATCCTGCGATGTTCCTGTCATTTTCACCGCTTTACCGGCTATATCAGCGATTACTTTAAATCTTGTATGTATTGTTTTCACTACCGAATCGGGATTAATAATACGGTAATAAAAGTCACCAGATTCGCGCGTTTTTTTTGTTTCTACTATAACCCTTTTTAAATGCCACCAATCGTCAGGGTGAACCATTTCGTGAAATTTTTCTATTGTAATGTTTGGATTATGAGGACTAAGACCGTAAATACGATAAAGCTCATCCGACCAGATAATTGTATTTTTTTCAATATCCCATTCCCAATTACCAATGTGAGCCAGTTGTTGCGCTTCTGAAAGTTTTAATTGCTCAGCTAACAAATCTTTTGTCCTTGCTTCTAATTTTTGGGTATTCTCTGAGAGATCTTTTAAAAGTTTAAATCGTTCAATGCTATAGTTAATAGATCGGCTTAATTCTTTTCCACTTATAAGTCCTTTTTCCAAAAAATCCTGGGCACCCAGTTTCATGGCATTTATACCTATCGATTCATCCTCTAATCCGGTAAGTACTATAATTGGAGTTTTAGAAGAGTGCTCATAAATTTTTTTAAAGGTTTCCAAACCACTGCTATCGGGCAAAGTAAGATCCAGAATAATTATGTCAAAAGTTTCCTTTGATAATAATTCTAAACCTTTTGATAAATAATCAACAGATGAAAAAATAAATTTATCACCATAAAATTCCTTTAAATAAATATTTATCAAACGGGCATCGCCAGCGTTATCCTCAATTACTAATATTTTAATATTTTCTATCATTAGAATATTAAATTGAAAATAAAATCATTTTTGTTAGTTACTAAATTTATCGAGGTCAAATTATTTCGATTCCTTTATCGATACAAATACCAGCACTTAAGGAGTTTTATAAAAAATCAATCAAATCATTTTTTTATTGTAAAATAAAAGGTACTTCCCTTACCAAATTCAGATTCCACCCATATTTTTCCACCGTGTCGTTCCACAATTTTTTTACATATTGCCAAGCCCATACCGGTTCCCTCATATTTCTCCCTGCTGTTGAGCCGTTTGAAAATAACAAATATCTTATCTATATATTCAGTCTGAATTCCAATACCATTATCTTTAACTGAAAATAAATAATCGTCTTTTTCTTCAATGCACGAAATATCAATTTCCGGATTATTGTCATTCCTGAATTTTATAGCATTTTGGATCAAATTTTGAAATAACTGATTTATTAATAAGGGATCTCCATTAATTTTCGGTAATTCAGCGCTATTAATAATGGCATTGCTTTCTATTATTGAAGTACTTAAATTTTTTAAAACTTCTTTTAGCAATTCGTTAACATTTATCTCTTCAAAAGGTTTAACTCTGTTAACACGCGAATACGCCAAAAGCCCCTGAATTAAAGATCGCATTCGATGGCTGCCATCCACAGCAAAAGAAATGAACTCTTTTGCATCCTGGTCAAGTTTATCTGAGTATCGTTTTTCCAATAATTGCAGATAACTTGTTACCATTCGCAGCGGCTCTTGCAAATCATGAGATGCCACATAAGCAAATTGCTCTAACTCTGTATTAGAACGAGCCAATTCATTCGTTTTAATATCGAGTTCAGTTTGAATTTTTTTTCTATCAGTTATATCGCTTGAAATACCAAGCAAGTACATAGGTTTCCCATTGCTACCTATAATTGGTATTTTTTTAGTTTCAAGCAATCTCACTCCCTTAAATTTAGTATGAATTGGCTCTTCCTCAACAGACAAAAGTTTTCCAGCATTCAAAACCGCTTTATCCTTGCTTGTAAAAAAATCAGCTTCCGTTTTAGAAAAAAAATCGTAATCATTTTTCCCAATTAGTTCTTCTTTTGAATAGCCAAGAAGTTCTTCTCCTGCTTTATTAAACCTCAAAAATTTCAGGTCTATTGCGTCCTTAACAAAAATCATATTCGGAATGTTCTCAATTATAGAATTCAGAAAAGATTCCGAAAATTTTAATTCTTCCAGTATTTTTTTATTTTCCGTGATATCCCTTACAAAGCAAATGAAATAATATTTTTTATTATCCATTTTAAAAGATGAAATGCTGAGCGAAACGGGGAATTCAATACCCTGATGGTTGACTGCTTCTATTTCGAGTGGCTTATTTAACAAATTCCATTCTTCATTTGTCGAAAAAAGTTCGAAGCCTTTTTTATAAAGTTCCTGGAACCGGTCGGGAACAATAATTTCATTGAATGATTTCCCAAGAACTTCGCTCGCTTTCCAGCCAAAAACAGTTTCGGCTTTTGGATTCCATTTTACAACATTGCTTTTTTCATCAATTACGATAACCGGATCCGGAGCATTATCAAAAATGGCTTTAATATGCTGTTCACTGTTTCTTAATTCCTGAATATACTTTTGAATATTTTCTTCATCTATCTTTTTTTGAGTAATGTCTCTGAATATACCCCTAGTGGAAATCATTTTACCCGCCACCATCTTTGGCCTTGACGATCCGTTAACAATTATTTTTTTCTTTTCTTTTGTTAAAAATCCCATTTCAAATTCACCCAAATTGTCTCCATTCAATAATCGCGAAAATACATCCTTACAGCGTTGCTGATAGTCGGGATGCATGAAATCGAAAATAGTTTTGGATTTTATTTCTTCGTCCGAATATCCAAGAGTTTTTTTCCACGCATTGTTTGCATAAAGAATTCCCCCCTGTGGATCAACAAATTGTATTAGATCAAATGCATTATCAAAAAGGTCACGGTATTTCTCTTCACTTTCCTGTAAAGCAACCTCCATTAGTTTACGCTCCGTAATATCACGAACAATCGCATAAATTTTCTTATCATTTAGGTTGGGAGTAGCGTTCCATTCAAACCATAAATAATCTCCATTTTTTTTACGATATCTATTCGTAAAATTCAAACTAATTTTTCCTTCTCTTAATTTCTCCACTTCTTTAAATGTGGCATCAACATCATCAGGGTGAATAAAACTTATAAACTTTTTTTCAAGTAGTTCTTTTTCGGAATATCCTAACTTCTTTTCAAAATTTGGATTAATAATTTCGAAATACCCATCGAAATTAGCAATGCAGCAGAGGTCTTGTGAGTTTAGAAAAAAGTATTCAAATATATCCATCAAAAAAAACATTAAAAATTATTGATCAGCCTATTTTTCCCATCATTCATAAACGCGAACATTTATAAGATCATATACTTTAATTACGCTGTAATAAAACATTATGGCAACAACTTCATAACCCAGTATATAGCAGTAGCCATCCCTATAAAAACGAAGAGAAATAATGTCAAGAACTTTGGCACTCCAAATTCCCGAACCATTATCCTGATTGGTTCAGTGATCGTTCTATTGATCAATGATATTATTTTATCCAAAGAATTGTCGCCTTTAACTACATACCCACTTGCCCCAGCGCGAAAGGACTCAATTGCCACAGCAACATCTTCGTTTCGAGAAAGCATTATCACTTCCGTTTTGGCATTATGCTTTTTTATTTCTTTAAGAATTTCAATTCCATTTTTTGCATTTATATTCATACCATCTAAAAAGTAATCAAGTATTACAATATGCGTGTTTTTATTGATGTTCTCAAGACAACTTTCCCCATCATAAAAAGTTGATATATTAATACTTGATCCAAACCTGTTCTCCAGGTATTTTTTAAGTGAAATAACTAACAACTTATTATCATCTACAATGAAAATATTTAGCTTTGGATCTGTCATTTTTTTAAAATATTAAAAATTAAATTACTTAAGCTGTTCCTTTCAGCCGTATAGGATTGGAACACCACAAGAGCCTTATCTAATGTGTTTTATAAATCACCATTATATATTCAGGCGGCTTGCCGGAGTCATCCATTTAATTATTATTTTTTAGGTAGTTTTACTATAGTCAACCAAAAATCTTCGATGGCTCTTATAACAGTTACAAACTGATTAAAATCAACCGGCTTTGTAATAAAAGCATTGGCCTGACCTGCGTATGAGCTAACAATATCTTTTTCATCATCTGAAGTAGTAAGTATAACCACAGGAATGCTTGAAAAATTTGGATCCTTTTTGATCTCAGTAAGTACTTCACGCCCATCTTTTTTTGGCAAATTCAAGTCAAGTAATATAAGATCAGGAGTAGTCGCATCTTTGTATTTTCCAATTTTCTTTAAAAAAAAAATTGCTTCTTCTCCATCGGTAACAACGCTCAACTTATTTTTTATTTTCCCATCCTTAAGTACCTCCTGCGTAAGTCTAATATCACCAAGGTTATCTTCAACAAGTAAAATATCAATTATACGTAAATCCTTTTCACTATTCATACCAGGTTATTTTCAAAAAATATATCGTTTGTCTTATTTCTCTATGCTATTTATCAGTTTGTTCATGTAAAATCAGCAATGGAAGTTGTGAATACAAAGCCATATGCTTAGTATTACTTTTGGTTAAAATTTGTTGAAATAAATTATGGCTTCTTCTTATCATTGTGATCATTACAGCATGATTATTAACAGCAAATTCATGGATGGCATCAACAATGTTTTCATGTTCGGAGAACCAATAGGTATGTTTTAAATTTTCAAAAACATGTTCTAGTTTAATACCTTCTATGGCTTTTTCTGTAGAAGGTTGAACACGGCTATCTTCAATATTGAAAATCATAATTTCGGAATTAAACAAGGAAGCAAGTTCAATAAGGGGATCAAATACAGAACTCTTTTTTACGGCATTGTAATCAAATGCAAAAACAATTTTATCGATTTTCTCAAATTTAACTTTATCAGGAATTACCAATACATTACAATGAGTATGTTTTATGACATCAACAGTATTACCGCCCAAAAGCTTACTACTTCCACCAGCCCCTTTTGTACCCATAACAATCAGATCACAATTTTTATGTTTTGCTATATCTACAATTTCATCTGAAGTAAAACCGGGCACAGAAAGAGATTCGATCTCCAAACGATTTTCATATCTTTTTTGGAGATCCTCAATAATTAATCTCATCTGATCATTACTTTTTTCGTCCAATTGATTCTCCTCTGAAGTCAACACAAATGGAACTTCAGAAACTATCATAGGGACATGATAAGCATGAAACAGAAATAATTTTGATTTGGTATATATCGATAATTTTGCGGCATAATTTATAGCGTTATTAGCTATGTCGGAAAAATCGGTAGGAACTAAGATTGTTTTCATATAATTTACTTTTAAAACTTAAACAATTACACTTTGCCCCTACAATTTTACAATCTGAAACAAGCATAATAAAAAGTTTTCGATGAAATAAGACTAATATAAGGTAGATCGAAAAAAACTGGGTGGGATGAAATAAAAAAAACACGAAGATATTTGATATTTATTATCCGCTATTTCTTCACCGAATATTCAATAACAACTTTAGAAAAATTTATGGAAAGAATGGTTTTATCGACAGATCGTTTCGACAGTAAATGCTAATCGAAATAACAGAAACAAAAAAAGCAGAAAGTGGATTCTTGCACTGAATGTGCATAGATTGACCGAAAGGACAGAAACAAGAAAATTAAAAAAAATTACAGGAGATTTAATCGCTTGGTCAAATTTTCTTTATAAACGGCTCCAACCGGAATTAATTTTTTACCGATCACAACCACATTGTCCTCTATGGATGTAATGTAATCCAGAGAAATAATTGAAGAACGATGAACCCGGATAAATTTATGCGGATCGAGCTTACTTTCAATCATTTTCATTGTAGAGTGTATCGTGTATTTTTTTTCGGTGGTATTAATTGTCATATAATCACCCAATGCTTCAATCCAGAGTATTTCTTTCAAATTAATTTTAACCAGAATACCATTATTCTTAATAAAAATATAATCTTCATTTGAAAAAGCAGCAATTTGATGAGCGTTCTCGAAAATTTCTTTTGCTTTTGTTATCGACTTAAAAAAACGATCCAATAAAATAGGCTTTACCAGGTAATCAACAACATTGCATTCAAAAGCTTCGATGGCGTATTCTTTCCTGGATGTTGTTAAAATAGTTAATGGCGGTGTTTTAAGACTTTTAAGAAGTTCCAGACCTGTCATATCCGGCATTTCTATATCAAGTAGCATTAAATCAATTTTATTATTATTTAAAGTATTTAGTGCATCAGCGCCCGAGCAGCATGTTCCCGCAAGGTTAATAAATTGAACTTGAGAAACTAAGTGCTTCATCGCATTTCTCGACATCTCGTCATCATCTACAACTATGCAATTCATAAAATTTTATTAAGAATAAAAAAATAAAGACTTAATGCAGGATTTCAATAAAGGTAATGATTTTTTTATTATTATTTTTCTAAATCACCTATCAGCATAGTCAAGAAGATCAAAATCTATTAACAAATAATTTTTAAATATAAAAATTTAATGCAGCGTGATAAAATCCCCAACAGCATTTAAATAATTCTGAAAACCTAAGGTTTCCGGTATGGTACCATGCCCAGCATTTGGTATCCGGTGCGCCTCTTTGTATACGCCATTATAGTGACTATACACAATTGCACCATGCGTATCAATATTTATAAAATCATCAATCTCACCATGAATCCAAAAGAAAGGTTGTTGCACTTTTTTTATTTCTTCTGCATTATTTATTTCCAGATCTGTAAAAAATGTGCCAGGCATTGCAAGGCCTGATGCATCCTGAGCCATCACTTCTGCCGAAGCAAATGGAGCTTCCAGTAATAATTTGGAAGGTTTCATACTATAGTCTCCAGCACTTAATTTGGTGGCGGGAGCTGAGCCCAGACTAAAACCGTACATGATCAATCTATCATTGGTCAATCCTTGAATTTTAAGCCATTTCAAAGCAGCATCCACATCAGCGTACAAGCCATTTTCGGTGGGTTTACCATCTGATAAACCATATCCGCGATAATCAATCATCATTACTCCAAAGCGATTTTTCATTTTTGTGTTTGCAAGTAATTTAGCCCGTTGCCAGTAAAAGTCCATGTGGTCTCTATTCCCATGACAATACATCATTACAGTATCTCTGGAAATGCTATCAATATTACCGATATAAATTGCATAAATTTTTGTTGCATTTGATTCACCCGAGGCTTGGGATGACAGTGGAAAAATATGAATTAAACTATCTGGAATTTGATAGGATACATCCAAACGAAAATCCAAATCACCAGTATAATTATCTAATTTGTATTCCGTAATTTTTTCGCTTGCAGGATTAAATAAATTATCATCCAAACGCAAGCAACTCGTGAAGCCCAGTAGTGTTATAGTTATGAAAATTATTTTTTTCATTTGCAATTCGTTTTTATATTCCGGCAAAACAATTTATTCGACCGGTCCTCGATTCATAGAAATTAAAATTTGCGTGTATATCCTAAATAAACACCAAAAGCTCCATGGTTTTTAAATGGTGTTTCATAATCAACTACCAATTTTTCATTTGATAAATTAGGAGCAATGATTTTAGCTTCGAGATTAAAACTCCATTTTTTTCCGGCAAAACAGTGGCCAATTGTAGGCATAAAAATAAAATGATTTGGTTGTTTAACTCCATAAGCACGTTTTTGTGCTAATTCAAACCAGTTGTCGAGACCGAGGTAAACCATATTTTTTTGTTTTCCATATTCCCAAAAGGCATTTATTGCTAATTGTGGGTAAAGTTTAAATGCATCTTTGTTTCGATAAATGATGTTAGCAACGGGTGTAAGACTTACCGCAGGTATATATCTATTTTGTTTAAGTACTTGTTTAGTTGCACCCAGCTCTATTTGAAAATTTCCGAATAATGCGGAAGTGATGTTGAATGAAGCAAACCCTGTTAATGTGCTATCAATGCCATAACCATAATTAGCTGCTAAAAAAGGGATCGGGATTGTACCGGCACCATATTTAATAAGTGGCCCTCCAAACGAGATCGTTGCAGCATGTTGGTTTTTATCCAAAGGCTTTATATATTTTGTTGGTGAACAGGAAAATAAAGTTGACAGGCCGAAAAACACTACCAAAAAAATTAATAAAAATTGATTTATTTTCATAGAATTTAAAATAAGTAAATTGATCAAATAACCAACAGTGTGAATTACTTTCGAACCATATTTCCACACCAAAATCCTATCAACATCACCATGGTGAGAGGTCTAACAAATTTTAATTGAACAGCCCTGTTTAATAAATGCAAATATAATTCTATTTGTATAAAACTCCTTACCTTTGTTACATCAATGAGAGACGTTTTTTATACTATATTAGTAATTTGGATCCTATGGCGAGTGTTTAACAGCATTAGCAACTACAGGACCAAACAAGGGAACAGTGTTAATGATCCTTCTCAAAATAATAAACGCAGAGAAGGTGAAACTACTGTTGACTATGTACCTTCCACCAAAAAGAAAATCAGTGATGACGAAGGTGAATATGTGGACTATGAAGATTTGAAGTAATTTTTAATAGCTACAGCTCGGTATTATTTCCTTCCGAAGTATTTAATTTATTACCTTTTTCAAAGAAAATTATAAATTTTAATTGGGGCGTTCCTTTTCTTGAAAAAGAAAAGGGCGGGCTTGGAGTTTATCCTGAGCGGAGTCGAAGGGCTTCAATCTTTTCTAAACAGAAAAGCCTGCCCGACTGAAAGACATCAGTCGTTCGGGCGGGGATTTTCACTGCAATCCCTAACGCAGCATTCGCAAGTGAAAAGCTGCTACTCTTTTGTCATTTTTCGCATTAATTTATAAAAGGTTTTTGGTATAACCTGCTTTACAAATACTGCAAATAATTCATACCCTCCCACATATTTGTGGTTGCTCCCTCCTTTTATTGCTCGCACAATTCCTTTGGCGCAATCCATAGCTGTCATTCCTTTTTCCTGGGCATCACTTTTAATACCGTACTGATTACCATCTTCAGTAAGTAATTTCGTACTTACATCGGTATTAATAAATCCCGGAGAAACAATTAATACTTTTACATTATCAGCATATAATTCCTGACGTATCGACTCGAAATATCCATATAAAGCATGTTTTGAAGCGGCATAAGTTGAATAAAGCGGCATACCATATTTCCCCATGATACTTGCTATTACTACCAATTTTCCGCTCTTTTGCTTTTGCATGACCCTTGCAACGGTTTTGGAAAGATTAATAGTTCCAAAAAAATTGATCTCCATTACTTTTCTATCTACTTCGGTTTTTGTATTTACAGCTTTCCCCCGCTGACCGATTCCTCCATTGTTGATCAATACATCTATTCTTCCAAACTTTTGAATTACCTGATCAACTTTTTGGTCTATATCTGTTGTATGTTCCAGGTCGAGCGGAAGAATAAGAATATTCTTTGGATGTATTTTACAATTATCCGCAACACGTTTTA
Source organism: Bacteroidota bacterium (assembly GCA_040388745.1). Classification (GTDB taxonomy): domain Bacteria; phylum Bacteroidota; class Bacteroidia; order 2-12-FULL-35-15; family 2-12-FULL-35-15; genus 2-12-FULL-35-15. The sequence continues at coordinate 91,929 of JAZKBF010000011.1, forward strand.
ATTCATCTTCTCTTCGTGCTGAAATAACTATTTGAGCACCTTCTGAGACGCAGGAATACGCTAAAGCTTCACCAATACCTGAGGAAGCGCCTGTTATCCAGATTACTTTATCTTTTAATTCCATTCAATCATCAAATTTTCAAATTAACAAATCTCCAAATTACTTTTTATTCTTATCCTGAAAATCCAATGATTTGACACCCAAAAGTTTTAACAATTTTTTTGCATTTATTTTTAATGTTTCTTTTATTTCTGTAATAGCAGTTTTTGCAAGGCTTTCATCGGGACGGGTTTTAAAACGTGAATCACGATAAACAAAATCTTTACCTGCTGGTGTATAATAATAACAATAGAATGATTTCCTGCTTTCGCCTTCAGGGATATTTATTTTAGCATAGCCATGATAAGATGTTTCATCTGTAACCATTATGGCTGCCTGGTTAAAATTAGGCATCACTTTAGAAATACAATTTTTCACATCCTTATCCCAAAATTCTAAAGCTCCACCATATTCATCTTTCCAGTTTTTATTTAAATAGATAAGCAAATTAATTCTGCGATGCAATTTTGCAGCAGGATTCATATTTACATCCACATGAACGTCAACAAAACTTCCTGGTCCCCCCTGATGCACACCAGAACCCAGTGAATCAAATGTGGAGGTTAATCCTTCAATGCCTGTTACTTTACTTATCCATTCATACATTTCAGGAGTATTAAGAAAGTCACGCATTTCATTAAATTGCGAATGAAAATTCTCCAGGTGATATTCTTCCGATTTATTTTCGTTGATGCTCTTACGTTTTACATTCAGCGTATCCAATTTTGGAAAATTCTGATAAAGAGTATTGGCAACATCATCCAATAAAAAATTATCCAAAGCAATGTGTTTACATGGTTCTGCGGTTTCAAACTGCTGACGTATCGCTGCTATTTTCTCTTCGCTTAAATATAATGGGTTAATTAAATTTTTCATAATTGTTAATGGAAGCTCTTTTAAACTCCGCCCCTTTTAAAAAGAAGGATAGTTTTCAAAAAGCTTGGTTAAAATATACTAGATTCTATTTATTTGAGTAAAAAACACTTTTCACAAAAATACAAAAATATTGACAACAGATTTCAGTTATTCCAGCGCAAAAAACACAATCTTAACAATGATTTCAATTTAGCTCAAAACCCTGATTTAAAGGCTATAACAATTTTTAAAAACAATCCACAAGCATACATTTCACAATGCATTAAAATCAAGCCTTAAACTTTTTAATTTTGCTCTGTATTTTAATTTATATTTGTTTTTAAGATCTAGTAAATTTATAATTTATGCCTTTTAACCTTTGGGATCGGCAATAATAATTTAAAAATGAAAAACATCAATTTAAAAGTACTAATTCCGGTTATTGCTGCTATTGCAATATTTATTGTTTTAACTCTTGGATACTTTTCTCCGGTATTAAAAGGTAAAGAAATTATACAAAGCGATATGGTTTCTTATAAAGGAATGGCCAAGGAAGCAATTGACTTTAGGGAGCAATATAAAAAAGAAGCCCTGTGGACAAATTCTATGTTCGGAGGTATGCCTACCTATCAAATATCGATGCGGTATCCAAATAATTTAGTACAATATGTTAGGGCTGCCTTTAATGTATGGCTGCCAGTTCCAGCCAATATTGTTTTTATTTATTTAGTAAGTTTTTTTATATTATTGATGGTTCTCAAGATAGATCCCTGGCTTAGTATTATGGGGTCCATTGCCTTTGCTTTTTCTGCTTACAATATAATAATAATTGATGCAGGACACATTACCAAAGCCTTAGCTATAGGATTTATCCCCTTGGTATTTGCAGGAGTTATACTTGTAAATAGGGGTAAATACCTTCTCGGAGGTGCATTGACTGCTCTTTTCTTTGCCGTGGAACTTAATTGTAACCACGTTCAAATCACTTATTATATGTTTATGTTTTTAGGCATTTACATTGCGTTTGAATGGATCGAACGCATTAAACAAAAAGAGTATAAAGAGATCTTTAAAAGTATCGGGGTATTTGCCATTGCAGGAATTTTAGCTGTTGGTTGTAATATAAATAATTTATGGAACACAGCCGATTATGCTGCAGTTACTATCCGTGGAGCATCAGAACTAACTTCAGACCAGGGAAATAAAACCTCCGGCCTGGATAAAGATTATGCTACACAATGGAGCATGGGTACATCCGAAACAATGACATTGATGATCCCGGGCTTTAAAGGTCGTTCTTCCTCAATTAGTGTTAACGAAGATAAATCTGCTTTGAAAAAGGTTGACCCTGAAATGCGTGAAAGTATTGGAGGTACCTCTCAATACTGGGGTGATCAACCTTTTACAATGTCACCTTACTCGGGAGCTATCATTGTATTTTTATTTATCCTGGGACTATTTATTGTTGAAGGGCGTATGAAATGGGCACTATTGTTAGGTACTATTTTCTCCATTCTTTTATCGTGGGGGCATAATTTTATGTCGTTAACCGAATTCTTTTTAGATCACTTCCCAATGTATAATAAATTCAGGGCAGTATCAATGATATTAGTAATAGCAGAGTTTACGATCCCATTGCTTGCCGTATTGGCTTTGGACAAACTATTGAGAACCCCTGATCTTTTTACAAAAAAAATAAAACTGGCGTTTGTTAAAACTGAAATTAGTGTTAAAAACGCTTTCTTTATTTCATTTGGCCTTACTGGCGGTTTGTCACTTGTTTATTACCTGGTTCCTTCCTTAACTGATTTTTTCGGAGAAGGAGAATACAATAAGATCTATGATCAAATAGCAAAAAGCAACGGTGCCGAAATTGCTCAAAAATTCATGGACAATTTGGAGATCGCGCGTACTAGTTTATTTAAATCAGGTGCAATTCGCAGCTTCTTTTTCATACTATTAGGCGCTACAACTATTTGGTTATTTTTAAAATCTAAGATCACGAAAACAATTTTAATTGTAATAATGAGTTTACTTGTTTTCATTGACTTAGTTCAGATTGATCGGGAATTTGTAAACAATACAAATTTCAAAACAAAACAAGAGTCTAAAGTTCCATTTCCACTTACAACTGCTGATAAAGAGATATTGGAAGACACAGATCCTAACTATCGCGTATTAAATATTGCTGTAAATACGTTTAATGAAGCAGGAACCTCCTATTATCATAAATCAATTGGTGGGTACCATGCAGCTAAATTAAGACGATACCAGGATTTAATTGATGCACATATTCAAAACAATATTCAAAACATAATGGCCACATTAAGGGCTAATCCTACGGATTCTTTGTTGCGTGCAACATTCGCAAAACAAGGGGCGCTGAATATGCTGAATACCCGTTATATCATTTTTAATAAGGATGCTTCTCCTTTAAGAAACCGCTATGCTTTAGGGAATGCATGGTTTGTGAAGGATGTAAAAACTGTTAGGAATGCTGACGAGGAAATTAAGGCTGTAGGTGAAATAAACCCGGGATACACTGCTGTTGTTGACGAACGTTTCAAAACTCAATTAGAAGGATTTACATTGAATAGCGATGCATCCGGCACTATTAAATTGATTGACTATAAACCAAATCACCTTAAATATGAATCGAATTCTACTGCCGAACAAGTAGCAGTATTTTCTGAGATCTATTATAGCAAAGGTTGGAATGCATATATTGACGGTGAATTAAAACCTCACTTTTGCACCGACTATGTGCTGCGTGGAATGCGTGTACCTGGGGGAAAACATCTGATAGAATTTAAGTTTGAGCCGAGCGTTTACTTTACAGGTGAAAAAATTTCTTTGCTATCAAGTATCCTTTTATTTATTGCCGTTGCAGTTGCAATTTTTATGGCCTATAAGAAAAAAGAGTTGTAAGAAATAGATATTAATAAGTGAGTAGTATGCTTTAATCCACTACTACTCGCTTAAAATCATTTCTTGTTCTCTTCGCATTGTGCTATTTGGAACTCCTGCAAGTTCACGATACTTTACAACGGTCCTTCTTGCAATAGATATTTCCTGCTTCTTCAATAATTGCATGATATGGGTATCGGATAAAGGCTTGGCCTTATTCTCCTTTTTAACAATTTGTTGGATAAGCTCCTGTACTTGAATTGATGTAGATGGAGAAGAATCAACTCTTTCTGAAGGTATGGCTCTCATAAACAAATTTTTCAGTCCAAATATTCCAAATGGTGTTTGCACATGTTTATTACTCGTGATCCTTGATACAGTACTTATATCAAATCCGGTATTACTTGCAATATCCTGCAGTATCATTGGTCTCAATTCCTTAATGTCACCACTTTTAAAAAAATCAGGTTGCATTTGAACAATTACTTTCATTACATTGATCATTGTTGTTTCCCGCTCCTTTAAAGCATTAACAAGCGAATTTGCATCCGAAACTAAATTTTTATAATAGTCTTCAACCTGCTTCCTTTCATTGTTATTACGGATATTCATATCCTTGGAAGTGTAATTTGTATTCACAAGAAGTTTCACAAATTCCGATGAAGTGAGCGATACATATAATTCATTGTCTTCAACAGTCACTTCAAAATCTGGGATTATTTGCTCTTTGAGTAATTCATATTTGTTAATTTCAGTAACTGGTTTAGGGCTGAGTTTACTGATATAATTAATACATTTCTCTAACTCCTCTGATGAAATATCCAAGGAGGTTTTAATTTTAAGGTATTGGCGTTGAACAAAAGCCTGATACTCCTCTTCTAATAAGCGAAGTGATAATTTATGAATTTTATGATCCGTTTTCTTTTTTCTTTTAAGTTGCAAGATTAAACATTCGCACAAATTCCTTGCGCCAACACCTGCAGGCTCACACTTTTGCAAAGTGTTAAGAGCATTTTCAATTTTTTCCTCCTGAACAATTTTTCCGTTACAAAACTCATAGTCATCCGTAACTTCCGACAAAGGCGTTGGTAAATACCCGTCATCGTTTAATTCATCAATCAGGTAATAAATAATTTCAGTTAATTCAGCACTCAAATTCAACATTTGAATTTGCGCTTTTAAATTTTCCTGCAACGAATAATATTGAATTATCGGAGCTTCGTAGTAATCTTCATTAGAAGTCGTTTGTTTATAATTCTTTTCAAAAGACTCATCCTCCGAATCCCATACCAATTCGGAATCAAATGAATCATCATCCTCATTGATCTTTAGCTCAGCTTCGGCTTCTTTTTCCATTTCCAAAACCGGATTCATTTCAATTTCATTAGCTATATATTCCTGCAGGGCATAACCGGATAAGTGCATAATATGCATTAATTTTAAATGCTGTTGCGACATGTAATAACCTTGCTTTTGCTGCTGTTTTTGCTGTTGATTCTGGCGCTGATTCATAAATAATAAATATTGAGGACAATAATTGAAATGCTATTAAAGATTATGCTTTGTCGTTAAAAAATATTACGTCTGATCTCATAGCGATATACATTACTGACAATATGTTAAGAATTAAATTTCAATTAAAATAAATAAGATAAACCCAAACAACAGTTGAAGCAAGGGAAGGAAAATAGATTTTCAAAAACCGAATGACCATATAGCGATGCCTCATGTTACTGTCACTGAACCAATTTAATTGGTTCACATTTTTTGATGTTTTTTTGTTTTTTAAATATTTTCATATTAATAAATCAAAAAAATTGCGTTTCCTTTCCTTGCATCAATCCATAAGTCGTTTTAAACGATTCAAACTTTATGTATTCAGTACTTTTAGCTCATTTTATGATCTTCAGCCTCTGACATCATTCTTTCTTTTAAGCCGGATAAAGCATCTTTACCTTCTTTAATTTTCTCAGATAATTCATCAGCAAGATCACCTGTACTATCTTTAATTTTTTGTCTTAACTCACTTCCTTTGCTTGGAGCAAATAATAAACCTAATACTGCACCTGCAGCTGCACCAATCAATAATGCACCGATAATTTTTCCATTTGTTGTCATGTCTTATATTTTTTTAGTTTTTATTTTTATTTTACTAGGGAATAGAGAAAAACCGTGCCAAAAAAATTGACCCCATTTTTATTATTTATAGTGAAAATGTGGAGAGAAATTTCAACAAATTGTAGAATTAATTGCAACTTTTACAAAAAATATCAAAACCAAGAGGATGATAAGACGTTTTTCGATTATGATTTCAGGATTGCAAAAAATTTGCATCAATGGGGTATTTTCTAGTGAGGGAAAATCATAATGTATTGTTTTCGGTAGTGTCTGCTGGCAATTAACCAATTTTATTAAAAATTAAACATAAATTGTTATCCTTACCCGGTTTTTTTATTGGCTAATTTTGAGATCACATTCCCAACCCAATCAACAATTTTTGATTTATTATTTTCAACTAAACTACTCGCAGAATTTTTAACCAGATATGGTACTATCAAACGTGTTATAAAACCAGAATTTTTAAGTAATACATTTTTTGTTATAAAATTTGCAATAGATCCCAATGAATTACCAAGTATCCCATTGTTTTTACTCACTAATATATTTCCGGCACCTTTGGTAAATGACCTTAGTGGCTCCAATTCCTCCTTTAATTTTGCTAAATCACTTATAAGGTTTGTTTCAAGAACCACTCTACGTAGGCGCAACCTTTTTTGCTCAATCTTAAGATCTGCGAGTGAATTAATTTTCATCATTTAAATGTATTTTTTTTATCAAAGAATTCATTATTGGAAATTTTATCCATCTTTCACGATTAAAGAATAGTATGAAGGCGAGAAGAATAAAAAATCCCGTCATACAAAAAAAGCCAACCGGAGCATTATTAAAGTATTCCCCGAGCCATATTGCGGCACCAATACCGGCAAATAACAATATTAACAAGGCCAATACAGACAGTATAACTATTGATACAAGTGAGGATACTATATCCGAGAATTTATCCTGAATATTAAGCGAAACCAGATCAAATCGAACTTCAGCATATTCTTTCGCATCCCTGAGGAATTTTTCAACTTTATGATTCTCTTCCATATTTTTTTGAAATGATTAATTTTTAAAAAAATCTTGAGATTTTTTTTAGATCCATTTTGCCCAAAGAACTAATTGAGTACAAATTTTTCAGTTTACCGTCATTATTTTTTTGTGGAAATTTTACTTAATCTCTCAAGAAATAATTAATAATTATGCCTGAAAATCTTGGAACTCTTTATGTTTTTTTAATGCATAGATGGGTAATTTTATCAACAAACTGTAGAACTAATTGCCAATGTTTAAAAACAGTTGAGATTATCCAAGAAGCGTCCTTTTACAATTTACCTGTCCAAAAAACATTTTCAACTATTAATTGATTAAGACCACATTAAAATCCTATTGAAATTTTTAAAAAAAAACTTTGAAAATTAATTCCCGAGTTTAAAAATTTTACAATCTCGTTTTTGGCATAATACTTTTAATTATAATTTAAGGCTCATTATGTGCAAGAAATAAAATCTACTTTTAGTTGATTGGTTAATTTCATTAGGAATACAGAGAAGCAACGGCTTAGCTAAACATTAATATTTTAAATAAAAAAATGAAACGGACATCAACAGCAATCTGGCACGGTTCAGGAAAAAAAGGAAGCGGGAACATTACTTCTCAAAGTCACGCGCTTGAAAATGCTTATTATGCCTATAACACCCGCTTTGAAAATGAAAAGGGTACCAATCCTGAAGAATTAATTGCTGCCGCGCACGCTGGATGCTTTACCATGAAACTTAGTTTCGTTCTGGAAGATGCTGGCTTTATTGCCGATACAATTGAAACAACATCGGAAGTTTCATTAGCGAAAGGTGTTATCGGGGGCTCCCATCTAATTGTAAAAGCCAAAATCCCAGGTATCAGCAAGGAGAAGTTTGAAGAATATGCAATCGAGGCAAGGGACAATTGCCCGGTTTCAAGAGCGCTGTTTCTTTCTATTACCATGGATGCTTCTTTAACAGAGGAAATCTTAGCTAAAACAAAGAATAAATAAAATTTCAATTAAAAAAATGCAAACTTCAAAAAATAACATTTATAAAATTCTGGCAGGAGCCTATGCGTTATTTATTGCCGTCCTTTTTATAAGCTGCGGGCCTTCAACTGTAATAACAGCATCCTGGAAAAGTCCAAGCGTTCCATCCGAAAAATACAGTCGGATTTTAGTTGCTGCTTTAACAAGTAATACAATAGCAAAAGTTACATTGGAAAATGAAGTTGCACTTGCACTTGGAAACGGTATAAATGTATTAAAAAGCATTTCGGAATTTCCTCCTGATATACATAACACTGATTCTGATAAAGAAACGATTATGAATAACGCAAAAAACAAAAATGTAGATGCCATTCTCACCATTTCTTTAATTAACAAGGAAACTGAAACGAGGTACGTCCCTGGAAGTTATTCCTACAATCCAATAGTTGGGTATAATTATTACGATAATTTTTGGGGATACTATAGTTACAGATATCCTTACTCTTATGACCCGGGATATTATGTTCAGGATAAAATATATTTCATTGAAACGAATTTATATGATGTCGAAACAGAAAAATTAATTTGGTCCGCTCAATCAAGAACCTATAACCCTGCCGGGCTTCAAACTTTCTCAAAAGAATTTTCCACTATAATTGTTGCAAAGATGAAAAAGGACGGGGTTATAAATGGTGAACTGGCAACTAAATAGCATAACAATTCTAAGTTTCAATGGTCAGCTAATTAATCCTATAAACAAATATGAAATCATCAATTATTTTAATAACTGTATTCATTTTTTCTCTAAATGCATCTTCACAGATCAAGGATACGACCAGAAACTATGAGCATGAAAAAAACGGAAAATACTGTGCGATATTAAAAGACGGAGTAATGGTACTTATGAAGGATGGAGTAAGTCCTACAGTTGCGGTAATACTAAGAGACGGATCCAAAGTGACAATAGATGGGAATGTTTTAAGGTCAGATGGAATAAACATCACATTGAAAAATGGTGAATGTATTAATATGAATGGTGATATCGAAATTATGATGGTAAAAAATCCGAAACAGAAAAAAAATATTGAATTAAAAAGTGAAAAGTAAAAATCAATTATTGTTGAAAAAAAACTGATCCATTTATTTGTAAACACCAACGAAATAAATTAAAATTCATTTTATTAATTTGCCCGGAACTATAGTGAATTGCATTAAATTGGGAATAAATCCATTGGCACATTTTTTTTAAACTAATTTATAAACTAACTCTAAAAATAAAAAACATGAAAATTAATTTAGTACCTATACTGGCAACAGTAATTCTTTTATCGTCTTGTAATCAAGAAGCAGAAAGGCAACAGAAAAGACTAGCCTATACACTCGATTCGCTCACTATGGTAGCAAGTGCAAAAGATTCCACAATAAACGATCTTTTGTTTTCTTTTAATGACATAAAACAAAATCTTGACTCAGTTGCCTTAATGCAAAACATTATTTCAACAGAAGTTGAAACACCAGGTGGCAAATTTGTCAGCAATACTAAGGATCGCATTAATTCTCAGATCTCTTCCATAAATAATTTGTTGAACCAAAACAAAGCCAAAATCGCGGAACTAAATCGCAAATTAAAAAACAATTCTTTGAAAATTAATGAATTTCAAAAAATGATCGCAAGTTTAAATGATGATATTTCCGCAAAAAACATGGAGTTACAAACCCTTAATGAAAAATTAAATTCTGCCAATACGCAAATGGCACAATTGCAAACTTCCATTGATACGCTATCCAACACAAGCGCAACCCAATCCAAATTAATTGCTGATCAGATAGCATCGATTCACACAGCATATTACTTAGTGGGAAAATCAAAAGAAATGGAGAAAATGAAAATAATTAATAAAACAGGAGGAGTACTTGGCATGGGTAAAACACCGAAATTAAATGCGGATGTTAACAAAAGCAATTTTACGCAAATAGATTACACTCAAGTTCTTAGTATCCCAATAAACAGTAAAAAAGCAAAGGTAATAACCACCCATCCGAGTGATTCTTATATGCTCGATAAAGAAAATGGTGAATACACCAATTTACGTATCATTCAGCCTGATAAATTCTGGAGTACAAGCAAGTATTTAGCGGTACTCAACGACTAAATTCTATTGGAAGATAAGTTCATCAAAACTTAATAAATTACAGATCATACAATTTAATTAACGATCAAAAAAAACGATTACCCACAAATTGGGTAATCGTTTTTTGCTTTTGAATTAACAAGTTAATGAGCCAGACTCTTGGTTGTTGTTTAGCTTAAGATAACTATAACCTATATAAAGTCTTCGTTTTCTTCATAGAGATCAAATTCAGCCAAAAAAAAATATTATTTATTTATCACTTCTATTGCATCCAATGGGTACTTTCCGGAGGTAAGTGTAAAATTGAATTCTTCAACAAACGGCAGAACCTGAGCTAAAGAAATAGCATTTGTTTTAAATTTTTTTACGGGTAGTTTACCAAAATAAAAACCGCCTCCTTGCTGTCTCGCTTTATCCAATGCATAAAGTGTTACAATGAGTTCTTTTCCATAATACAGTCGTATCGCTATTGCCTCAAATCGCTCCTTATCATAATTGTCAAAATAGCTTTCACAAAATCCATCTAAATTTTTTTCGGGTTGAAGCTTAAGTGAAATCTTTCCCTTAAGAACTTTAGTTTGAAGTATATCTTTTTCCATTATTATTATTTACCTTTTTATAATTAAAAATTTCAATATAGATAAGTTCATGAACAAAAATTGCGGTGATAAAAAACAGGATTTATCTCAACATCTCTATGCAAGAGCATTGATCAATCGCAAATCAATGACTTGATAGAGAAGACGAGTCTTAAAAAAACGAAGAAATTTTATCTTTTTGGAATTTATGTATAAAATAGTGTACCCTATTTTATGGGGAAATAATTAGACAACACGTATTAATAGAAAACGATGTATCGCTTTATAAAATAAATAAATTTTAGATCATGTTCAATTCAATATTGAATTTAGTACCTTTTCTTAGTTCGGTTTCCAGATCAATTTTCCCTTTGTGGACATTAATAATATTTTGACTTGCAGCAAGTCCTAAGCCCATACCATTGGGTTTGTTGGTAAAGTAAGGCTCAAATATTTTTGTCAAATGATGCTCATCAATCCCATATCCATTGTCTTCGATAGAGATATAACATTTGTTATTATTACAATTTGAACTAATTTTAATAATTCCCGTATTTTCGCGAACAGCCTCAATCGCATTGATAAGAATATTCAAAAATGCAATTGTCAGATTGGCTTCGTCAGCAATTATCGTTTCATTTTTTAAGTTAAAATCAGTCAATATTTTTATGTTTTTTAGCTCGGCCCTGTCTCTTGCTAAATCAATGGTATTTTGAAGAATTGTCTGAATCAGTATAGGAGCTTCGTTAAGCTCAGTAGGTTTTGAATTTTCTATCAATTCGGTAACCAGGTCATTAATACGTTTGCTATTTCTCTTAATAATTTCAAAAAAGGGACTGTTGTTTTTCACATCCAACTCTTCTTCTAATTGTTCCACAGATAGATTAATGCTTGTAAGTGGATTTCTAACTTCATGAGCAAGTGTACGAGCTATTCTTCCTACAATTGCTAATTTTTCAGCAGTAACCAAATCATGCTCTGCTCTTTTTCGCATTGTCATGTCGTGAATGATAACCTGGTAATACACATCACTATTTTCGCCAATTTTTTCAATATTTGCAGTCAGCGTACAATATTTTTTATTCCAGCTTTTGTCCTTTAAAACAACTTCAAAACTCGGACAATTTCCATTTTTGTGCAACTCTTCAATAAATTTTTCGCGATCCTTTTCATTTTCGTACAATGCAGCAGTATTCATACTAAGCATTTCTTCCCGCGTATATCCAAATAATCGCTCGGCTGATCTGTTGATATCAATAATGTTTCCATTTTTATCTGAAAGGTATATTACATCATGCGAATTTTCAAAAACACTTCTGAATTTAGTTTCACTTGCTTTCAATTTTTTTAACATTTGATTTTGTTCAATACAATACCTAATGCTCCTTTCTAATTTTTTTACATCTATTTCATCTTTAACCAGATAATCTGCAGCACCAAGTTTCATAGCTTTTAAATCCGTTTCCTGATTGCCAAGTCCTGTTAAAATTATTATAGGTGAATTTATTCCAGCAGTTACACATTCCTGAATTAAATCCAGACCGGTTCGGGCGCCCAATAAGTAATCAAAAAAATAAATATCATGTTCGTTCTTCTCAATAAATTCAAGGGCCTTCTCATAGGTGCTTGCCCATGTTAAAGAGTATGAATTAATTTTAATCTCATTTAGAATTTCTTTAAACAAAATATAGTCATCCTCATCATCCTCTACCAGTAATACTTTAATGTTTTCTGTTTGATTCATTTCTTTTACAATAAACTACATATTATATGCCTTCATTTTATTATACAATGTTTTTCTATCGATATTTAAATTTTTGGCGGCTTTACTTTTATTATAATTTACTTCTTTCAGTACCTTTATAATTAAATCATATTCAGCCACAAGGGCAACGGATTTTAAATCCGGCTTCTCTTCTCTGGTATCATTAACAACACTAACGTTGGATTCAATGATCAATTCTTGTTTGTCATCCGCAATTGCCATTGCTGTGCGGGTATAATTAGAGATCTCAAATGGTAAAGATTTGGCTTCCACTGCTGTTCCTTCAGTTAATAATACGGCTCTTCGCACCACATTTTTCATTTCACGAAGATTACCATACCAAGGGTATTTTAAAAACAATTCCTCCACTTCCGAAGTAAATCCTTCTACATTTTTCCCTACTTCCTGGTTAGCAATGTTAAGGAAAAAATTTGCGTACATAAGTAGATCTTCTTTACGGTCGCGTAATGCAGCCACAGTTAAATGAAATTCATTAAAACGGTGAAAAAGATCTTCTCTGAATTTCCCTTTTTTATAAGCCTCATTTAAATTTTCATTACTCGCAACAATAATTCTTACATCAATTGGAATTTCTTTATTCCCCCCAACGCGTTTTATTTTCCGCTCCTGTACAACGCGTAACAGCGAGGATTGTATATCATAGGGAAGATTAGTTATTTCATCTAAAAAAATAGTTCCTCCATTTGCCAACTCAAAATGTCCGATTTTAGTTGTAAGTGCCCCTGTAAATGAACCTTTTTCATGTCCGAATAATTCACTTCCCGCAAGCTCTTTGGATATGGCACCACAATCCATCGCTATAAATGGTTGTTTTGAACGTTTACTTTTTTTATGGATCGTTTGTGCAATTGCTTCCTTACCGGCTCCACTTTCGCCATATATTATTACACTATAATTTGTAGGCGCAACCAGATCTATTTGTCGAAGTAATTCTCTGGAATGAGGGCTTTTCCCAAAAACATAATCACTTTTTCCTACATTTGTTTTCGCATTTGTAATTACAGGAAAAGTAGATGTAGTTGATTCATCATCAATAATGATGTGAGCTACCTGATTACGACTTGCAAACGCCCGCTTAATAATTTGAAGCGTTTCATCAGGTAATAAAGGTTTAGCCAGATAGTCGAATGCTCCCATTTTCATTACATTAACAGCAGTTCGTATATCAGAATATCCTGTCATAATAATAAATGGAACGGATGGTTCAATGTCTTTTATTCTTTTAAGAACTTCAACACCTTCCATATCACCTAAGCGATAATCACAAAGTACCAGATCAGGTTGATTTGTTTCAAATGCTGCTATCGCACTTTTTCCATTAGCAACGGTCACTACTTCATAGCCGTTTTTAGTCAGAAATTTTTTTAGAAGAAGACTCATATCAACATCATCTTCTATTATCAGTATTTTGCCCATATATGCTATTTCTTGGATATCTTTTAACAAATATACAACCATAAATTTATGTAGAATAATTTCCTCAATTAATTTGGAATAATTCTTTTTAAATTATTATTGTCAAAACCTGTTAAATAAGAGCCCATTTAAGTACAAAAATTGGAAAAATCCATAAAAACTTCTGAGAAGAACTTTACTACTCAAAATGCTAAATAGAATGGCCACGCACATTGAATAAACATTAATACCAAGTGATTCATGGACGGGTATGATTTGACTTAGACCACTTTGTTATGAACAAAACCCTGCAGATGGGTTAAAATATCATGATAGGTTCAAAATAATTAATTCATTAGTATTTGCTTTTCATATTGAAATATGAATAAATAACCGGGGCGATTGATTAACCGCCAAAAGCATTATTAATAAAGCTTTGTACACAATTTTTGGCTCAAATGCTTAGTTTAAATTTTGTGAATATACCTTTTTCGTATCTGGGTATTATTTTCCCACAAAATGTGGAAAAATTTCCCCAAGTTGCCGTTTTTTAAATCACATTTTATTTTTACAACAACTTACCCCCTATTTTCTCCACTTAACCAATTCCTTATTAGGAATCAGTCAAAAGGCGCAACTAATGAATACAGCCTGTAGAACATTTCAATAATTTAGCAAACAAAAACATGCTAATTTTTAGTTTTTGAGAGGGATTTGCTATCAGAATGAAAATTTGTATTTGTTTACAATATGTTGAGTAAGTATTTGTACTTTCGCCCATAGGAAATGTAAATGATTCTAGCGGAAATAACCAACTTGGAACTAATGTAGGGCAATACTTACAACAGACAGATTTGGAAATGCGAATGCTTCATATAATTTCAATGGAACGAAGGCAAATAATTTATTAATCCCAACTATTAAATCATTGCTTTCTTATTCAAAATAGCTAAAAAAATCATTGAATATTAATCCTTTGATAAATCAATTTAAAATTCGCTTTTATAAATAAAAAAATGTTCAAAGAAAACAATCGTGAATCGGGAGCAGCTCGGATTAAGCCAAATATGTTTAACCCAAATTGGTATGTCAATACGAAGTTGAGAGAGACTATTGAATTTGTGATAGCCAAACATGTGGAGAATAAGAAATATGAAAAACTTGTTGATTATGGCTGTGGTAATATTCCCTATAAGCCATACTTTATGCCACATATTAAAGAATACATAGGAGCTGATCTAGGACAAAATACGAATGCAAGTATTCAATTAACCCCTGAAGGTAATTTCCCTTTAACTGACAATGCTGTAGATATTGTATTGTCTACGCAAGTCCTAGAACACGTTGATAATCCTGATTTATATCTGGCAGAAGCATCTCGTGTACTGACCAATGATGGTCTTTTAATTGTAACTACTCACGGATATTGGATGTATCACCCCGATCCGCAAGATTTCTGGCGGTGGACAAGTGCCGGCCTAAAAAAAATAATTGAAAGAAATGGCTTTGAAGTCATTGATTTTATTGGCATTGTTGGCAGAAGCGCTACAGGCTTGCAGCTTTTTCAAGCTGGCCTCATGTTTAAATTGCCTAAGTTTATTAAACCTCCTTTTTTTTTCGTCATGCAATTACTTATTGCATTGTTTGATAAAACAACAACTAAAGAAACCCGTGATAAAGATGCTGCAGTATTTATAGCTATAGCCAAACCTAAAAAAAAGAGTTCGATCTAAAATTAGATTTTTTATTATTTGGCATTATTGTTAAAAACATTAATTCTAATAAAATGTGCATAATTCTAAACCTTTAAGATCATACTTTTAAAAATTAAAATAAAAATATTTATAAATGAACCTATTTAATTTAGTGTATAAAGCTTGCCAATATATTTATAGCAGGGAACGATTTTTTGGCAGTGGTTTTTTTTTAAGAAATATCCCTAATTTGATCCTCCCAAAGCCTAAAGGAGAAACTGTTGTGACCACACTTTGGGGCGGGAAAATAATTGTGGATGCCACTGTTGACAAGGGTTTAGAAAGATCAATTTATTATGAAGGAACTTATGAATTCGGGTGTTTATATTTAATAAAAATGTTATTAGAGAAAAATTACACTTTTGCAGATATTGGCGCAAACATTGGCTTGATGACTATTTTCGCATCAAAAACATTAGGAGATAGCGGTAAGGTTTTATCATTTGAAGCAAACCCATCAACAGTGAAAATTTTAGAAAAAAATGTCGAAATTAATAAATGTACGAATGTTCATATTAAACCATTTGCCCTAGGTTCCAGTACCAATAAATTAAAAATTTATCCCAACTGGAATATAAACAGAGGCGGAGCATCGCTCATTAATTATGACAAAGATAGTTCCGCTGGTGTAGAAGTTGATGTTTTAAAACTTGATGACGTTATTGAGAAAAACTCAACAATTGATTTAATAAAGATTGATGTTGAGGGATGGGAAATAGAAGTTTTAAGAGGTGCTGAAAAAATCTTAAAAGAAAAAAATGCTCCTGCATTAATTATCGAATATGTTAAATTCCAGGAAAGCTCATCTTATAAAGCCGCGGATGTATATAATTATTTGAAAAATATTAATAATTATAAAATTTACAAAATGAAGGACGGAAAAAGTCGGGTATCTCCTTTAGTGAGAATAATGACCGAAGATGACTTGCCCGAACACGACAATCTACTTTATTTACTACCTCACCACGAAGAAAGGCTAATAAAAAAAGGGGTCAAATTTTCTTAATTAAAACTAATACTTTTTTTAAGGTAAATGTTAAAATATTTTATGACAGATAAATTATTATTCTGAAAATACGATCTTCCAAAGCTTCATGTTTTTTTTATTTAAAGTCACAAAATTGAATTTACGAGTATGTTTTTGGCCAAATTAAAAATGAAAAAGTTAGTTTTTTATATTACAACTAATTGAAAAAGTGATGTTATCCAAAATTATTCAAAAAATAGAGATGCTCGCTGCCAGCTCTTGGCATCATTTGCTATTATTTTTTAAATTTTACAAATTAACCCCTTCCATAAATTCGAATAAGCCGGTTATTGTTTTTATAACAGATATTTTGCAAGCGAGAGCTCCGCGAATAATTAAATGGGTCGCAAGAAATGGAGAATTTGAAACTATTTTACTCTATAAAACCCACCAAAGCAACCAGTTTTTTTTTAAAGAGTTTGATATAAATCAAATTCCTTTTAAAAACAATTACGAATTATTACGTATTTTAAGTGGGATTAAAAATATTTACGTAGTGCATTTTTTTGCTCCTAACAGTAGACTCGCATTTTTTTTAATTGCAAAAACTAACCTTAAAATAATTGCCGATTATCAAGATGTTGTTTATTCCTACTATAAAAACAATCCAAAACATAAATGGCAGCAAAAAGAAATAAATGACGAAATTGAAGTGTTGCAAACAGCAGCCGGAATAATTACCCATAGTTTAGAGCCTTTGGCTATTTTTCATGATTACAAAATAAGTAAACGCCCACCTACATTGTTTTTTCCGTTGTTTACCGATAACGACTTTTTCGTTTCTGAGAAAAGCATACATAAAATGACCGGTACACACCTTGTTTATGCAGGTGCTATTGCGGGTAAAAACTCTGCAGACCAGGAAACGGGTAACATTAAATTTTTCACACTTGCGAAGAGTTTGGCCAGGCAGCAAATACATCTCCACCTCTATCCTTCACCTTATACTTCTCAGGAAATAATTGATGATTACAAAGAACTTCAGAAAGAATATAGTACCTATTTTCATCTTCATGATGTTGTTCCACAATCACAACTTGTTGCAGAAATAGCAAAATATCACTTTGGTATTTACGCTTATTTTAGAGAGTTTAATAATTTTGATCAATATAAATTCGATTATCAAACCTCTTTAAAAACATTTAATTACCTTGAAGCGGGTTTACCTATTTTAATGAGTAAAGATGTAAAATTCATGCACTGGTTTTTCGGCAGAAAAAATTGCGTTATTGATTTGGAAATAAATGACCTTAATAATCTTCGAGAAACAATTGAAACAAAAAATTATAATGTTTTGTTTAATAATACATTAAAAGCAAGAGAAGAGTTATCTTTGAAAAATAATATATCGAAAATTATTGATTTTTATAAAAAAATACACGAAACATGAAAATATTGGTTACTGGCGGCTGTGGATTTATTGGGAGCCACGCTGTAGATAGATTATTAAGTGAAGGACATGAAGTTACTGTAATTGATAATCTTACAACCGGCCGGACTAAAAATCTGGAGCATTGCATTAATAATGAAAAATTAACTTTGGTTATAGCAGATATTAATGATCATGAGAAAACATTCAAATATTATGAGGGCATTGACTGCCTTTATCATTATGCTGCCTTAGCAGACATAGTGCCCTCAATTGAAATGCCAATGCAATACCACCATTCAAATGTAAGTGGAACAATAAGTGTCTTGGAATCATGCCGTAAAGCAGGAATTAAACGAATAATTTATGCAGCATCTTCATCTTGCTATGGTATTCCTGATGCATATCCCACAAGTGAATCTGCCTTAATAAAACCACAATATCCATATGCATTAACAAAAAATGTTGGCGAGCAATATTGTATGCATTGGGCTCAGGTATATAAAATGAATATTACCTCGATGAGATTTTTTAATGTTTTTGGACCTCGGTCACGAACTTCAGGAACTTATGGTGCCGTATTTGGAGTATTCCTTGCTCAAAAATTAAACAACAAGCCTTTTACTATCGTTGGGGACGGCAATCAAACTCGTGATTTCACTTATGTTACAGATATAGTAGATGCTTGCGTTACAGCAGCTTCATTTAACGAATTTGGAGGGCATTATTTTAATGTAGGCAGTGGCAATACATATAGTATTAATTATCTTGTAGAATTATTAGGGGGCGAAAAAATATATTTACCTAAACGTCCGGGCGAACCAGATTCTACATTTGCTGATATTTCCAAAATTAAGAATTTACTTAAATGGCAGCCTAAAATTAGTTTCGAACAAGGAGTTCAAGAGATGTTAAAACATATCGAATATTGGAGAGAAGCCCCTGTTTGGGACCCTGCTAGTATTAAAGACGCCACCAAAGATTGGTTTAAATATTTAGCCTAATAATACAAATTAGCATTTTGTTTCAACTTTGAACGTAGTGAAGGACATATTTTTTTTATGATTCTTGTCTACCAAATTTAAAATTTAATTGCTAATTTCATCCTAACAAACAGCTCTAAAGTAATAAAACCCTATTCATCAATAATATAACAGGTTACTTTCTAATGTTTATACTTAAAAAAAATGGATTTTCTTAAGACAATAAATGAATTTTGCGACAATTTAAAATCCTTAAATGTATTGGTAATTGGCGAAACTATTATTGACGAATTTATTGATGTCAGTTATGAAGGTCAATCTATGAAATCAATTTGTCCTGTATTTAAGTTAGATGGAGGCAAATCAGTACAGCAGGGTGGAGTGGCCGCGATTGCAAGTCATTTAGTAGATTTCGTTAAGAATGTGGAGGTAATAACAAATACCAATAACGAAATTGTTAAAACACGGTATGTTGATGTGGATGATAAAAAGAAGCACGTTGAGATAAATAAATTTGAAACGGCATATTTTCCGGAAATAAATGTTGACACAAAAAATTATGATGTAGTAATTGTTGCAGATTTTGGGCATGGTTACTGTGATAAGTTAATTATTAACGATGGCTTTCATTTGATGTGTCAAACAAACTCAAATAATTTTGGCTTTAATCGCATATCAAAATGGAAAAATCATAAAAAGAAAAGTGCTTGTATAGATTTGCGGGAAGCTAGCCTACAGGTAAACAAGCGAATTAGCAACCCAACCGAAAAACACATTTTAGAAATTTACAATTACGAATTAAACAGCCAAAATTTATTTGTGACAGCTGGCAAAGCAGGGGCTTTTTATACCGATGGAAATACGGTATTAAACCGTCCTTCATTTAAAAGCGAAATTGTTGATACTATTGGTGCTGGAGATACATTCTTTGCATTTGCGTGTCTTACCGCACATTTAAGAAACAAAACAGATGATGTATTGTTGGTGCCATCCTTGGCCGCCAGCTTATCTACCACCTGGTTGTGCAACGAAAAATCAGTAACAAAAAAAGGATTATTAGAATATGCCTCTAAATTTATATAAACAAGTTTTTGAAAATTATTTTTCACAAAATTTGGTGCAAGAACAAATAAATCAAGCTATTCAGCTTGTTAAAAAATCGAAACGTATCTTTTTTATTGGTAATGGCGGTTCTAATTCCATTTGTTCTCATATGATGGAAGACTACATGAAAATTGCAGGATATCCAACATTTGCTTTTAGTGATGCAGCTTTGATTACTTGCTATGCCAACGACTATGGCTATGAAAATGCGATGGCTGAATGGTTAAAAATCCACTTTAATAGTGAAGATTTGCTGGTTGCCATAAGTAGCTCCGGCAAATCACTTAACATACTAAATGCAGTTGAAACAGCTAAAAGCCGACAAGGAAATATTATTACATTAAGTGGTTTTAAAGAACATAATCCTTTAAGTACAAAAGGTGATATTAATTTTCATATCGCTATAGAGAACTTTGGTATTGTTGAGTGCTATCATCAAATAATTTTACATGTTATTTTAGATTCTCTTAAATAAATCAAGATCACTTTATAAATTTTTATTAAAAAATATTTTTACAATGAAAATAGGGTTTGCTTGTGGTATGTTCGATTTATTTCACGTTGGCCATGTGCGAATGCTTAAAGAGTGCAAGGAGCATTGCAATTATTTAATTATTGCACTCAACAAAGCTGAAAACATCAACTACTCAATCAATCCAAATAAAAATAAACCCGTGTTTAGCTTGGAGGAACGTGTTGAAATTATAAGCGCTTGCAAATATGTAGATGAAGTAATTACTTATAATTCCGAAGAAGAATTATTAGGCATTCTTAAGACAAAAAACATTCATATTCGCTTTTTGGGTGAGGATTATAAAGGAAAAATAATTACTGGGAGTGAATTAAATATCGAAATACATTACACCAACAGATCCCATGGGTATTCTACAAGCGCCCTTATAAAAAAAATTTCCGCAGGTTGTTGATTCGCCAGAAGTTTATTTGCAAAAAGCGTTACGCTGATATTAAAAAACATTAAATTGGGCATTGTAAAAAGTCAAGCATACAAAAACACGGCAATTTCATATATCGGAATTGTGATCGGCTATGTTAATCTGGTTTTATTTTACCCGGCTTTTTTAACAACAGAGCAAATTGGTCTTTTCCAATTATTAATGGGCATTTCCCTTCTCTATTCATTGATAGGCTCTATTGGGATGCCAAGTATAGTTACCAGATATTTTCCATTTCACCGGAGCGAAGATCAAACGCACAGTGGCTTTGTGTATTGGGTTGCTATTTTTTCGTTCTCAGGGTTCATTCTATCCACACTTTTGTTTCTCATTTTCAAAGAGGTGATCATTGCCAATTATATTGTTAAAGCACCATTATTTGTACGCTACTATTATTTTTTAATTCCGCTTACTTTTTTTACCATTTTCTTTAACTTGCTCGAATCATTTGGGAAAGTAATTTACCAGACTATTTATTCAGGATTTTTGCGTGAAATCGTTTTGCGGGCTTTAACCACACTAAGTATTTTAGCCTTGGCAAAAGGCTGGATGGATTTTTCACAATTCATCGTTTTTTATATTTTAATCTACGGTTTCATATCGCTCTTATTGTTTGTCAATTTAGCAATTTCAGGTAAATTTTCTTATCAGTTTAATAAAGCCGGATTCCTTAAAATTAAATATAAAGAGATTGTACCCTACGGTTTTTATATGCTCCTGGCAGGTACTACGTATGTTTTATTGCAAAAAATTGATTTAATTATGCTTGGCTCTATGGTAGGATTATCTATAGTTGGGATTTATAGTACATTTTTTAATATTGCTGCCGTTATCACTGTTCCGGCAAAAGCATTAAATCGTATTACTTATCAGCTAATTGCAGACTCCTGGAAAGACAAAAACATGCATAACATCGCTGACATTTACTCTAAAACATCCATTCTACAAATGATTGCAGGATGCTTACTCTTTGTTGGCATCCTAATTAATAAGGATAATTTACTTGCATTGATAAATAAAAATGAATTTTCAGAGCAATTTAATCTCTTTATTATTATCGGATTAAGTTTTTTGATTGATATTACCGGTGGATTAAATGGACATATTATAACTTCCTCACACAAATATAAATTAGTTACCGCTTTGGTGATCTGCACGGCATTATTTTGCATTGGTTTAAACTACCTCCTGATTCCACTTTATGGTGGATTAGGGGCTGCATTTGCCTTTTTAATAACCACAGCTTTATTTAATTTTTGTACCTGGTTTTACATAAAGTATCGTTTTAAAATGCAGCCCTTTTCCGGTAAACATTTATTAGTTGTCGCTGCTTCATTTATATCATATATTATTGGTGCTTATTTTTGGAAAATGCCAAATCTATATTTAGATATTTTAATTCGAAGTGGTATAACTACTTTAGTGTTTGGATTTATTATTTATTATTTAAAAGTGTCTGCCGACCTGAATGAAAAAGTCGATAGAACCTTAGGATTTGGCAGAAAATGATGTAGTATAATCAAATTCTTTGCTAACTTCGCATTTACATGAAATACTCTTTTTCTGAGATGTGAAAAATCGACAAGTGTTTTAATATTACAACAAAAGCTTGAGTGGTTTATAAAAATACGGAAATCGAAAAAAAGACAATAGATCGGTCTAAATAATAAGCTGATGGGGATTTCGATTAAACTAGTATAAAACTTCGAAAAATCAATTTAATACTTTTACTTTTGCATTATGAAATTTTTTTTAGGAAAATTAAAACAAGTTTGGGTACTAAATTTTTTTAGAAGAATTTTCAATGCGTCAAAATATTATAATGGAAAATATTTACAAATCTTAAAATGGGGTATCTCTTCCAAAGAGGATACAAATTTTAGTTACGAGCTTACTGATAGCAATCTTCTTGATCTTGCAAATGTTATAGAAGTAGTAACAAAAAAAGATTTTAATTTGATTTTAAGCTATATAAATGAAGCAATAAATGACACTGGCTTAAAAAACCACATACTTGAAGAAACAAAAAAATCCAAATTTGTAAAGTTTGCTGACTTAAGATGTGATTTTGCTAAAAGACTCGGTTGGTATGCCTTTGTTAGAATATTAAAACCAAAAACAGTTGTTGAAACAGGCGTAGATAAAGGCCTTGGAAGTGTTTTATTATGTGCTGCATTATTAAAAAATAAAGAAGAAGGTTTTGAAGGTAAATATTTTGGTACTGATATTAATCCTGACGCAGGTTATCTTATGACAGGTATCTATAAATCAGTTGGCAATATACTTTACGGTGATTCAATAAGTAGCCTTAAAAATTTTCAAGATTCAATCGATCTATTTATTAATGATAGCGACCATTCTGCAGCATACGAGTATAATGAGTATTTGACTATAAAACCTTTTTTGTCAGAAAAAGCAATTATTCTTGGAGACAACTCTCACGCAACTGATAAGCTTGGGGTCTTTTCAAGAGAAAATGATAGAAATTATTTGTTTTTTTCAGAAAAACCAAAAAATCATTGGTATCCTGGTGCAGGAATTGGAATTTCGTTTAACAAATGATATTTTAAGTATTTTGTAGTATTAAGTTTTAATATTATAATCAGCTAGTCCTAAATGAAAAAAGGGGAAAAACTATAGTTAAATTTAACTTTATAAAACGTTAGTCTTAAATTATTACATGAAAAACTTGCGCAAATCTCTTTATAATATTTATAAATTGCTACACAAATACTATGCTCGTATTCTATGGAAGCAATGGACTAAGAAAGAAAATAAGATTAAAATTAATATTGGTGCCAGTGAAACAAAATTTGAAGGATGGTTTCAAACGGAACAATATTTTTTAGATGTAAGTAAGAGGAATGATTTTGTTAAAATGTTCAGTGATCGTAAAATAAATTATATCCTTGCCGAACATGTTTTGGAACACATAACCAATACTGATTTAGCGATCATGTTGAAGAATTTTGTTGAATTTGCCCATGATGATGTAAATATACGGATAGCAGTCCCTGATGGTTTTCATAAGGATCCGGTTTATATAGAAAATGTAAAGCCGGGTGGCATTGGAGCTGGCGCTCATGACCATAAAAATTTATTTACCTACAGATCATTATCCAAACTTTTTTCAGATGCTGGTTTTGAAGCTCATCCAATTGAATATTGGGACGAAAATGGAATTTTTCATCAGGGATATATCAATGACGATAAAGGGCATATTCGAAGATCATTTATTAACGACAACCGAAACGCGTCAGGAAAACCCGTTTACACTTCCCTGATAATTGATTTTACTAAAAAATGAAAAATACCGCTCCTGTTATTCTTTTTGTTTATAAAAGACTCCATCAAACCCAACAAACAGTAGAGCATTTGAAACTCAATAAATTGGCCGCAGAAAGCGATCTATTTATCTTTTCAGAATTTCCAAAACTTACTAAATTCCAACATGAGGTAAACCAAGTGCGCGATTATATTAAAACGATCGAAGGGTTTAGATCAATTACCATTGTTGAACGTCCTTTTTTTTTCGGACTTGCAAAATCAGTAATAGCAGGAATTACCAGCGTTTTTGAAAAACACGATAGAGTAATTGTTTTAGAAGATGATATTATTACCTCTCCGAGTTTCCTGGAATATATGAATGAAGGACTTGAAAAATATGAATTTGATACTAGAATATATTCTGTTACTGGTTTTTGTTATCCTCCTACCCTACTAAAAATTTATAAAGAATATGACAAAGATGTTTTCCTGCTACCAAGAGCAAGTTCATGGGGCTGGGGCACCTGGAAAAACCGATGGCTATCAGTTGATTGGGATGTAAAGGATTATGATGAATTTTATAAGAACAGAGAGCTACAAAAAAAATATGATCAAACCGGAGGCGATAAATCCAGGATGCTTATTCGGCAAATGAAAGGCGAAATTGATTCATGGGCTATAAGATGGGATTACGCACATTACAAAAACAATGCATTTGGTGTGTTTCCTGTTAAATCTCTAATAAATAATATTGGTTTGGATAGTGGCACTCACACAAAAAATGATCTTTCTTTTTCCACCATAATCGAAAAAAACAAACCTGAGTTTCCGGATAAAATAGACGTTGATGCAAAAATTTTAAAGGAGTACAAAAAATTTTATAATAAAGGGGGCAATCTGAATAAAGTGAAGCAGAGTATCGCCAGATTTTTGGGGAAGTAAATTTTTATCAATAAAAGATTATCCATGAAAGATTTTATTTCATTTTATTTCAAAAGTATATACTTTTTTTTAACGGATTCAAATTTCAGAACCTTTTCGAGGTTATTCTTGTTTGATATTGGTAAAAAAAGAAATACGGAGTATACGGTACGTTTTAATGGCCATAAATTTTCAGTTGCCGATATGAAATCCTTTGTATGGCAGTATTACGAAATTTTTGTAAATCAATTTTA
The DNA here is from genome assembly GCA_040388745.1 of Bacteroidota bacterium. GTDB lineage: Bacteria > Bacteroidota > Bacteroidia > 2-12-FULL-35-15 > 2-12-FULL-35-15 > 2-12-FULL-35-15. Next base: position 117,428 of record JAZKBF010000011.1, read on the forward strand.
TTCTTTTAATGCAAATTCAGAAAACCCTGTAATTTATGATTGCGGTGCAAACATCGGAACAAGCGTATTGTTTTTTGCGAACAGCTATCCAAAAGCAAAAATTGTTGCGTTCGAAGCTTCACCCTATATCTATGGAATATTAAAAAAAAATATTGATAATAATAACATTAAAAATGTTGTTCTCAATCAAAAGGCCGTTTGGACAAAAAATGAAGAACTTGAATTTAGTGATGAAGGAGGGGACTCTGGATCTATCTATTCAATAGCAAATACAAAAAAAGTGAAAGTACAAGCAATAGATTTTTTAGAAGCCTTAAATAAGGAAGCTAAAATTGACATGCTTAAAATGGATATAGAAGGAGCGGAAAATGATGTGATCCCTCATATTGCTTCTGCATTATATAAGGTTGATAGAATGTTTATTGAATACCATTCGTTTAATAATGGAGAACAAAGATTAGATGAGATTTTATTGTTGCTAAGGAAGAATAAATTCAGATACTATATTAGGCATGTAAATAATAGAAAAAGCCCTTTTATTGATATTTCAAAAGATAAAGATATGGATATGCAACTCAATATTTTTGCTTATAAGATTTAATTATTAATGATTTTTTATTATAGGGCCTAGCGTGAAGATACTATTAATAAACACTAATTATGGAGGTGGCGCTGCAATTGCCTGCAGAAGGCAGCATCAGGCATTGTTAGCAAATGGATTCAATTCCAGTTTATTGGTATTGGATAAAGTTAATTCCCCCACAGAGAAAAACGTATACTCCATTCAAGAAATTATTTCAAAACAAAATGGATTTTTCTATTTTATTTTGTTAAAATTCATCAATCAGTTGTTAAATAAACTTCCAACCTTATTTAATAAAAAAGCATACATCAACGGTCCCTTTTCCTTTTTTCGTATTGACAAATTGAAAATATACCAAGAGGCAGATGTTATACATTTACATTGGGTACCTAAAATAATTTCCTATAAACACATTTTTTCGGACAAACAAAAAAATATTTTTTGGACCTTACATGACATGAACCCTTTTACTGGCGGGAATCATTACACATCAGATTTAGATTACAAACCTTATGATAAATTACTTCAACGAAATATTGAGAAAAAGAAAAACTATTTAAAAGGTGCCAATTTAATAATCATTTCCCCTTCTGCCTGGTTAGGGAAATTGGCAAAAGAAAGTGAGGTTTTAAAAAAATTTGAAGTACAAGTGATCCACAATTGTATTAACACAAATATTTTTAAACCTCTAAATAAAGCAGAAGCTCGTAAAAAACTCCATATAGAGCAAACTGATAAAAAATTTATTTTATTCGTTGCAGAAAAGCCCGATGATAAAAGAAAAGGTATGCACTTACTTTTTTCCGCTTTAAATCAGATTAAAAATAAATCAAAAATATGTGTTTTAATGCTAGGTAAAAAGGTAGAAAATATTGAATTTGATTTTCAGGTAATACAACTCGGTTTCATAAACAATGATACTGACATTGTAAATTGTTACAATGCTGCTGATTTTTTTGTAATACCATCCATTGAAGATAATTTACCCAATACGGTTGTAGAATCATTAGCTTGCGGCACTCCTGTTCTTGGTTTTAATATTGGTGGAATACCTGATATGGTAATAAATAACAAATCAGGACTGCTGGCTGATCTTAATAACGAAAAAGAGTTTATTCAAAATCTCGAAAATTTTATTGAGCTGGATGACTATACTCCCTTTTCTACAAGTGGAAGGGCCACTATCGAAGCCAAATTTTCTGAGAAAATAGTAGTCGGCCAACTTGTTGATTTATATCGAAAACATTTAATCAATGGAAGAAATCAATAATCCTTTAATGCAAACCATTCCTAAGATAAGCATCATAACAGTTGTATTTAATGGAGAATCCTTAATCGATCGAACCATTAAAAGTGTATTGGAACAAACCTATACAAATATTGAATACATTATTGTTGATGGTCTTTCAAACGATGGAACATTAACAATTGTGGAACAGTACAGTCCCAGAATTGCAAAAATTATTTCTGAAAAAGACAAAGGTATTTATGATGCAATGAACAAAGGGTTAAAAATAGCTACAGGTGATTACGTTTTATTTTTAAATGCAGGGGATGAATTGCATGCAAAAAGCACATTATCAAAAGTATTTGAAAATTTCAGCAATGCCGATGTATATTATGGAAATACTACAATAACAAATGAAAATGGGGAACAGCTCGCTGACAGGCGATTGAGCCCACCATTGCAACTTACATGGAAAAGTTTAAAATATGGAATGTGTGTTTCACATCAATCGTTTATTGCAAAACGGGCCTTATGTGATTTTTATAATTTGGATTATCAAATTAGCTCAGATATTGATTGGGTAATTAATGTATTGAAACGATCAGCTAAAATCCATAATACTCAAATTTATATCTCTAAATTTCTGGAAGGTGGCACATCTAATAAAAACCAAACCAGGGCATTGCTAGAACGTTTTAAAATAATGGCTAAACATTATGGCTTTTTTCAAACGGTATGGAATCATTTATATATTTTGCTGCGTTACCCTATACATAAGCTTACTCATAAGTCCATGACCTAATAATTAAAAGCTTGAGCTCAATAAAAAAACAAGGAATTCAAAATGCTATTATCACTTATGCAGGTGTTGGAATTGGCTTTATTAGCCTGTTGTTTATACAGCCAAATTTATTAAAGCCCGAAGAACTGGGATTAACGCGTATTTTAATTGCTGCCGCAAGTTTGATAGCAACTATACTACCTTTAGGAGTGAGTACTGTTACAACTAAGTTTTTTCCGTATTTCCGTAACGAAGAAAAAAAACACTATGGTTATTTTGGATTTATGCTACTATTTCCTTTATTTGGTGCCATTCTTTGTGGTGCTTTAGTTCTTACATTCAAAAATGTAATTATCAGTCAATATGCTCAACAATCATTTTTGTTCACCCGTTTTTTTGATTTGCTCTTGCCTTTTTCAATTATTATTGGTCTAAATATTACCTTAAACGCCTATTGTGCCTCATTATTTAAAACCACCATAATTAGTTTTTTCGAAGGGATTTTTTCCCGACTATTATTCATTATCCTAATTGTTGTATACTATTTAAAATTGATCGATCTAATTCAGTTTATGCATTTATTTGTGCTGAGTTATTTGTTACAGACAATTTCAATGACTGTTTATATTTATTCTGTGGACAAGCCCTCTTTAAAAATTGATTTGAGCTATTTAAAATCAATCGGTGTGCTTAAGATGGTGAAATTTGGCTTGCTATTAACCTTGGCCACTTTTTCTTCCATAAGTTTAAAGCATCTGGATACAATAATGATAGGTAAATACATGAGTTTGGATTATGTGGGTATTTTTTCAGTTGCCGCATACATAGCACTGGTTATAGAAATACCGCTTTCATCTTTAGAGCGCATCACTCATGCCAAAGTTGCTCAAGCCTGGGCAAATAAAGATGTGCCAAGCATCCAAAGAATATATTATCAATCCGTTAAATATTTAATGTTAGGGGGAGGATTGTTAATGGTTGGTATTATTGCAAATATTCATGACCTCTTGGGCCTCTTACCTGAAGCATACCATCAAGGCGCTACAGTTGCTACGATTGCCTGCATTGGAGGATTTTTAAATATCGCTACAGGTGTAAATACTTCCATACTTTTTACTTCAGACAAATATCTTTATGGAACTTATTTGTTATTTCTGTTATTAATTTTAGCGGTTGTTTTAAATATTATTTTAATTCCTGTTTATGGAATTGTAGGTGCTGCATTGGCCACAGCATTGTCATCAGTAATTTATAATGCTTTGAAATATTTTATTATTCTCAAAAAATTTAAAATGCAGCCCTATGATACATCAAGTTTAAAAATACTTTTTGTAATCACTCTTGCTTTTCTGACCAGTTATTTTTTGCCTTCATTGAATAATGCAATAGTTTCAATGATCATGAAATCGACAGTAATTATTGCTGTTTATGCTGGCTTAACCTATCTATTGAAAATCGTGCCTGAGTTTCATAAATATATAAAATTGAAGTAGTATAAAGCTCTTCCTGACTTCCCCACATACGGCTTATGCGCTAAAACATGTCTCACGGCTTGTCCTGTGGTTAGTCCTGTTCCATTTTTGAAAGGCCAGGAAAAGCATCCTTTCCAAAATAAAAATGAGTGTAATAAAAAAGCTCCCAGATAAAAAATCTGGGAGCTTTTTGTTTTTATGCTTTTGCTTCTGCAGCGGCAATTTTCTTTTTGATGCCTTCGGTTGTAATAGAACCCGGTCTCTCAATTGGGTGACGTAATGCACGGTCCCAAATTAATGAAGACAATACCCCTAATGAACGGGATACACCAAACAATACAGTATAAAAATCATGTTCAACCATACCATAATGCGTTAACAATACACCTGAATGTGCATCTACATTTGGCCAAGGATTTTTTATTTTACCTGTGTTTTCAAGGATCTGAGGAGCTACTTTATAAACCATTTGAACTATTTCGCAAAGATCATCTTTTCCTTTTGGCTTGATGTAACGGTTATAAAAATCCTGCTGAGCTGTAAAGCGCGGGTCGGTTTTACGCAATACCGCGTGTCCGTAACCCGGTACAACTTTACCTTCGGCAAGAGTTTTCTTAATATAATCTTCAATTTGTTTTTCAGTAGGTAAACCACCACCTAATTCTTTACGTAATTCAAGAATCCAACTTAATACTTCTTGATTTGCAAGACCATGCAGAGGACCAGCAAGTCCGGCCATTCCAGCTGCAAAAGCAAAATAAGGATCGCTTAACGCAGATCCTACAAGGTGTGTAGCATGAGCCGAAACGTTTCCTCCTTCGTGGTCAACGTGAATAGTCATATACAAACGCATTAAACGTTTCATATCAAACTCCTCGTAACCCAACATGTGCGCAAGGTTTGCCGCCCAATCTAATTTCGGATCCGGCTCAATGTGCACACCATTTTTGTATTTTCTACGATAGATATAAGCTGCAATACGCGGTAAACGGGCAATCAGATTCATTGAATCTTCATACACATAATCCCAATAATCTCTTTTGTTAACACCTTTTTTATAAGCTGCTGCAAATAACGACTCCGTTTGCATTGCCATAATAGCAATTACAAATTGTGTCATTGGATGAGTAGATGCCGGAAGTTCATCCAACACATCAAATACGTGCTTTGGAACGATAGCTCTGCGAGCCCATGTATTACCAATTTGTAATACTTCTTCCTGAGTTGGAAGTTCACCCAAAAGCATCAGATAAAAGATACCCTCAGGCAATGGTTCAGTAC
>JAZKBF010000011.1:122782-140879 GCA_040388745.1 Bacteroidota bacterium
CTTTCGGAAGTTTTTCACGCAATTCAGGAATGGTAAAACCTCTGAAACGGATACCTTCTTCAGGATCCAGTTTTGATGTTTCGGTAACCATACCGATCATGCCCTTCATACCTTGGTATACTTGAGCTACCGTGTATTCCCCCAATTTAAAATCGCCTTTTTCTTTGATAAGCGTTTTAACTTCTGCGGCTATTGGTCCTGCTTTTGCAGCGAATCTTTCTTTTAATGAATCCATAGTAGTGTCGAATATAAGTAATAACGTTTTATTCAGTTTTTCCGAAAGATAAAAGGATTTTATCAGATTAAAAAGCAATATGACAAAATACTTTGATTATATGATAAGGTGCCTATTTGATAACCGGTATAGAGTTATATTACCACCTTAACCTACTACCTATTCTTAACGAATTTAAGCTCTTTACCCAAATAACGGGCAGTTTCTCCTAATTGTTCCTCAATGCGTAGCAATTGATTGTATTTAGCTACACGGTCAGAACGGGAAGCTGAACCTGTTTTGATCTGACCGCAACTCAAAGCAACGGCAAGATCAGCGATAGTTGTATCTTCTGTTTCGCCCGAACGGTGGCTCATTACAGATGTATACGAATTATTTTGAGCCAATTGTACAGCATTAATAGTTTCCGTTAAAGTACCGATCTGATTTACTTTTACAAGGATAGAGTTAGCAATATTCTTATCGATCCCTTGCTGTAAACGATTTACATTGGTTACAAACAGATCATCACCCACAAGTTGGATCTTTTTTCCGATCTTATCACTTAATAATTTCCAACCTGCCCAATCATCTTCTGCCAAACCATCTTCAATTGAAAGGATAGGATATTTTTTTGCCCAATCAGCCCAATAATCAACCATTTGACCAGGAGTTAATTTATCACCACTCGATTTTTTGAAATGATATACATTCTCTTTTTCGATATAGAATTCTGATGCAGCGGCATCCATGGCAATAAACATATCTTCGCCCGGTTTATAACCTGCTTTTTCTATGGCCGTTAAAACGGATTCAATAGCCTCTTCATTTGATTTTAAATTGGGAGCAAAACCGCCTTCATCACCTACATTGGTTGAATAACCTTTATCTTTCAATACTTTTTTAAGATGGTGAAACACTTCTGTTCCCATCCGGATAGCATCAGAAAAATTAGTTGCACCAACCGGCATGATCATAAATTCCTGAAAATCGATGCTGTTATCGGCATGTGAACCACCGTTAATGATGTTCATCATAGGTATTGGCAATAAATTTGCATTAACACCACCTACATAACGATACAAAGGTTGACTTGCGGCTTCTGCTGCAGCTCTGGCACAAGCCAATGAAACTCCCAAAATAGCGTTTGCACCCAGGTTCCCTTTATTATCAGTACCATCAAGAGCAATCATTTTTTGATCGATCATATTTTGATCGAAAATATAGGTACCATGCAACTCTTCCCTGATAACTGTATTTACATTACTTATCGCTTTTAAAACACCTTTGCCAAGATAAAAACCTTTGTCATCATCACGTAACTCAACTGCTTCGTGGATACCGGTAGATGCTCCTGAGGGAACAGCAGCGCGGCCCAGAATACCTGAATCTGTAATTACATCTACTTCAACTGTTGGATTACCACGTGAATCCAGTATTTGACGTGCTTGAATACTTGCTATAAATCCCATAATTTAGTTGATTAGTTATTTACAATTAAAATAGGATTCAAAAGTAGAAATAAAACCCATTTCATTCGTAGATTTTTACCAAATTTTATAATTCTATCAATCCCGAACTCCTCCTTTCAATGAATTTGTATATTCGTGCCATGGTACTAAATTATATCTGGATCGCATTTTTTGTTGTTGCCTTTATTGTAGCATTATTTAAACTTATTTTTTTTGGTGATACCGAAATTTTTTCAACCATCGTTAATGGAAGTTTTGGCTCTGCAAAAACAGCTTTTGAAATATCTATAGGCCTTACCGGCATGATGACGCTTTGGTTAGGAATAATGAAAGTTGGCGAAGAAGCAGGAGCCATTAGAGCATTGTCGAAATTGGTTTCTCCACTTTTCAGGAAAATTTTCCCTGAAATACCGAAAGATCACCCCGCTTCTGGACACATCATTATGAATTTATCTGCCAATATGTTAGGTTTAGGTAATGCTGCAACACCACTAGGGTTAAAAGCCATGAGTAGTATGCAGGAATTGAACCCCGATAAGGATACAGCATCTAATTCACAGATCATGTTCCTGGTTTTAAATACTGCCGGCTTAACATTAATTCCGGTAACTGTGTTGGCCTTTCGTGCCCAGGCAGGTTCAGTAAATCCTTCAGATGTATTTATTCCTATCCTTTTAACAACCTTTATAGGAACCCTATCCGGATTTTTAGCAGTCGCATTTTACCAAAAAATTAATATATTTAACAGGGTTTTACTAAGCTGTTTGCTTGCGTTCAGTTTAATAATAGGATCAATAACCTGGTATTTTGCAACCCTGCCTCAATCCGAAATTGGCAAAATATCAGGCCTTGCGGGTAACCTTATTATTTTCAGTATCATTACTTTATTTCTTGTTGGAGGTTTTATAAAAAAAATAAACGTGTATGAAACGTTTATTGAAGGTGCGAAAGATGGCTTTAGTGTTGCTATTAAAATAATTCCCTACCTGGTAGCAATATTAGTAGGAGTAGCCGTTTTCAATGCTTCCGGAGCAATGGGTCTGATTATAGACGGGATTAAATTTGTTGTTGCAGCTTGTGGACTTAATACCGATTTTGTTCCTGCATTGCCTACTGCATTTATGAAATCCTTAAGTGGTGGTGCTGCCAATGGTTTGATGGTAACAACGATGAACGAATATAAGCCGGATTCTTTTGTAGGTAGACTAGTTTCTATTGTTGCCGGTTCCTCCGACACTACTTTTTATATTCTCGCAGTTTATTTTGGTTCTGTGGGTATTCGTAAAACCCGGTATGCACTTACTTGTGGCTTAATTGCTGATTTTTTTGGAATAGTAGGCGCTATTACTGTTGCGTATTTATTCTTTCATTGATATTTTTTTAACGCAATTATTTCCTAAAGTTAATCTACTATTTTCCTTTAAAATTAAAATTTCTTTGGGCGTTCCCTTTCTAAAAGGAAAGGGCGGGCTTTGCACTTCAATCTTCCCTTCCGCTAATAAGCGGTAGGGAAGGATTTCCGTTGCAATCCCTAACGCAGCCTTACAGCAATAAAAGAGCCTTGAATTCCATTACAAAGTTCACGTAAACCTATTACTTCTTCCTATCACGCATATACAGCAGCTGCCCGGCAACAGGCTCTTCCCACTCCCTCATATTGTTCTTTTTATAGAGATGCCTTAATTTTATACCATAAAATTGAGAAATAGATTTCATGGTTTCGCCCATTTTCACAATGTGATAATGCTCCTTTGCTTTTCTGAGCTTGGGTTGCAGGTATAATTTTTGTCCGGGAACTAACTTGTCATATTGAGATAGGTCATTGAATTTATAGAGTTGCCAAAGGTCTTTATCAGTTTCCCTGGCAATGTTTTCAAAGGTGTCGCTTGGCCTTACAATAATGTATTTAACTATTCCTAAACGCAAAATTTCGTGCGCCTTTACTTTTTCAATTGCAACTATAGTTTCCTTTTCAGCTGCCGGAGCAAGGGGCGCAGAGTGCACCTTCTTTGTTGTCTCGCTTTTTATATTTTTTGATTGTTTCTTTGTTAGATCGCCTTTTGCTTTTTTTGACGATTGACCTGCCAGATCATATTTAAACAATTCATGCGTTTCTATTAGATCCAGCAATCGTTGTGAATACTCCGGATCTGTAGCATAACCAGCCTCTTTCAATCCTTTTGCCCAAGCTTTGTAATCAGTGCGGTTAAGTTCGAAAAGTTGTGAGTATCGTGCCCGGGATTTTAAAAATAAAGAATGATCTGTATAGGAATCTAGCACCGAAGGATATTTTCTGAAACATTCATCTTTTGTATCATCGTTTTTTATAAACGTGGGTCCCTCCCATTCATCATGACACTTAATGCCAAAATGATTGTTGGCCAAAATAGCCAGATCGCTGGTACCATTGCCACTTTCAAGCATCCCTTGAGCAAGTATTATACTTGCGGGGATATTATACAGCAACATCTCCTTTATGGCATCCTCTTTAAAATTCTGGACATACAATTGCGCTGTCCCTCCCGATTCAATATTTCCGGCATAGACAGGCAGTTGTAAAATTGTTAAAAATAAACCTATTCTAAAATAGTTAAGCATTTATTCAAAAGTAATTATAAAATCCAAATGATAAAACAATTGATTTAAATTCCTAACTTCATATTGTTAATTTGGCCGGATAAAAACCCCATACCTGCATTACCCTGCAAACCACCTGTATGAATAGCAATAATTGTTTCCCCTTTTTTAAAAAATCCTTTTCCTATCAGATCATAAATTCCAAACATCATTTTACCAGTGTATATACAATCCAATGGAACATGATTTGTTTGTTCAAACCAATTGATAAATTCGGTTAGTTCAGTTTGATTTTTTGCATATCCACCAAAATGATAATCTTCATTAATGATACAATTATTTTGAGTAATTATTACTTCAGTGTCCTTTTCCGATTCATTACTACCCTTGTCTATAGAGGTAGAAACCTCTTTTTTCAACCACTCCTCCACTTCATTTTTAATGTATCCTTCTGCTTTTAAGATCTGGAATCCAATCGCTTTTTGATCGTTTTTTAATGAAAGAATAATACCGGCAATTGTTGCACCGGTTCCGCAAGGGCTGCAAACATAATCAAAATCAGTATTTATATATCCTGTAATTTCTTTACAACCCAATACACCAAGCTCATTTGAACCACCTTCAGGTATCATGTAAAACTTTGCCTGTGAAAATTGTTGGTTCACATAGTCATATAATTCTTTTTTATTCCGATAAAGAGCCCGTGAAACATAATGGAGTTCCATTCCGCATTCAACAGCAAATTTCAAAGTTGGATTTAATTCCGGATATGCTTCACCGCGAATAATTCCAATGGTTTTAAATCCATACTCTTTCCCGGCAGCAGCAGTTGCAGAAATATGATTAGAAAAAGCACCTCCAAAAGTGAGCAAGGTTTTTATATTGTTTTTTTCTGCTTCAAGCAGATTATACTTGAGTTTAAACAATTTGTTCCCACTAATATGAGGATGAAGTAAATTATTTCCAATTCCCTTCTCCTTATGGAGAAGGTGCCCAAGGGGCGGATGAGGTAAATCGGTACGCAAAATAAATAAACGAATACCGTGATTCTTTGTTACAGCATCATTTATTGCTTGTAGCGGAATATTCATTGGTTCAAACTGCATACCACAAAATTAGTTAATTTTGTATCCAATGGAAGAATTTTCACATCGTAAAAATTTAGAGCCGGACGATTTTTATTACAGTCCGGAAGGCTACATTGTTTTTACCGAAAAATTTTTATTAAAACGTGGATATTGTTGCCAAAATGGCTGCAAACATTGCCCCTATGGTTTTGACAAAAGCAAGGGACGAATTGATAAAAAGAAATGATGTGCAGATGTGCTAATGTACCGATGTGCTGATGATCTGTAAGTTTATTTTACTATCTACTAATTGTTCAATAACTAATTAACCAATGAACTATTGAACCAATGAACTAATAACATGACGAACGAAGAATTCAAAAAACAAATTTTGCAAGGCATACCTTCCGACCTACCACCAATAAAACCATTGGATACGCTTTTAAATCATGCGCCAAAACGCAAGGACATTTTAAGTACGGAAGAAAAAAAACTGGCAATACGTAATGCTTTACGCTATTTCGATAAAAAACATCACGCTGTTTTATCAAAAGAATTCGCTCAGGAATTAATAAATTACGGCCGCATTTACATGTACCGCTTTCGCCCTGATTATGCAATTCATTCACGCCCTATAACAGATTATCCTCATCAGTCAAAACAAGCAGCAGCCATAATGCTGATGCTTCAAAATAATTTAGATTATGCAGTAGCGCAGCATCCACACGAATTAATTACATACGGTGGCAATGGTTCTGTGTTTCAAAACTGGGCACAGTATTTATTAACGATGAAGTATCTGGCCGAAATGACCGATGAACAAACGTTAACATTATATTCCGGTCACCCGATGGGTTTGTTCCCTTCACATAAAGATGCCCCAAGAGTGGTTGTTACCAATGGCATGATGATCCCAAATTACAGTAAACCCGATGACCTCGAAAAATTTAACGCATTGGGCGTAACACAATACGGCCAGATGACTGCCGGTTCATTCATGTATATTGGTCCGCAAGGAATTGTACATGGCACTACTATTACTTTATTAAATGCAGGAAGAAAATTTGCGGGAGGCGAAAAAGATGGTTTAGCAGGGAAAATATTTGTAAGCGCAGGTTTAGGAGGCATGAGTGGCGCACAGCCAAAAGCCGCTGTTATTGCCGGGGCCATTGCTGTAATTGCCGAAGTAAACCCTAAAGCTACGCAAACACGCTATTCACAGGGCTGGGTAGATGAAGTATATGACGATCTTGATAATTTAATCGTTCGGATTGAAAAAGCTCGTGAGAATAAAGAAGCTGTATCATTGGCTTACCAAGGTAATATTGTTGATCTGTGGGAAAGGTTTGCGGAGAAAAATGTAAAAGTAGAATTAGGATCTGATCAAACATCATTACACAATCCCTGGGCTGGTGGTTACTATCCCGTGGGTATAACACTCGATGATGCCAATAAAATGATGGCGGACGATCCTGAACAATTTAAAAAAGAAGTTCAAAAAACATTGATACGTCATGTTGATGCGATAAATAAAATGACAAAAAATGGAATGTATTTTTTCGATTATGGAAATGCATTTTTGTTAGAAGCATCTCGCGCTGGTGCTGATATATTGAAACCGGATGGCAAATTTATATACCCTTCTTATGTACAGGATATTTTGGGCCCTATGTGCTTCGACTATGGTTTTGGTCCCTTCCGTTGGGTATGTTCCTCCTGTGATCCAAAAGATCTGGAAACTACAGATAAAATTGCAGCGGAAGTTTTGGAAGAAATTTTTAAAACTGCACCGGTAGAGATCAAACAACAATTGGAGGACAATATCCGTTGGATAAAGGCTGCACAAGGAAATAAAATGGTAGTAGGCTCACAGGCCCGTATTTTGTATGCAGATGCTGAAGGGCGTTTAAAAATTGCAGAAGCTTTTAATAGCGCAATTAAAGACGGAAGAATTTCAGCACCTGTTGTTCTTGGTCGTGATCATCATGATGTATCAGGTACTGATTCACCATACCGTGAAACATCCAATATATATGATGGCTCGAGCTTCACTGCGGATATGGCAGTACAAAATTTTGTAGGTGATAGTTTTCGCGGAGCTACATGGATATCTTTGCACAATGGTGGTGGTGTTGGTTGGGGAGAAGTGATCAACGGTGGCTTTGGTTTAGTTTTGGATGGTACAGATGATAGCGATAGAAGATTAAAGTCAATGCTATTCTGGGATGTGAACAACGGGATAGCCCGTAGAAGCTGGGCTCGAAACAATGGAGCGATTTTTGCAATTAAGCGTGAAATGGAACGTAAACCAAACTTAAAAGTAACCTTACCAAATTTAGTTGATGACGATTTATTGAATGATTTATTTTAACAGGAATCAAATTTAATGCTGATCAAAAAAATTAACAACATGAAAAAAGCAATTCAACTTTCCATTGCAACAGCGCTATTCGGAGCCTTATTTATAACATCTTGTAGCCCCACTGATGACCCAACAGTTACACCTGCCAATACAGATCCGCGTGAAAAATTTCATGGAAACTGGTCTATTGCTGAAAACAGTAAGGATTATGGGACTTCTACATATAATTGCACCATCACGGATTCGTCACAGGCATCCTATATTTTCATTGCTTATTTGTATGGCTTTAATAAGAAGGCGTATTCGATAGTAAGTGGAAGCACGTTCTCAATTCCAACGCAAATTATCCAGGGGAATAGTCTTTCAGGAAATGGAGTACTTTCAAACGCGAATCAGATCAATTTAACATATTACGTTCAAACTACCGGGACGCATTATGATACAATAACAGCTGTTTTAACGAAATAAAGTTTACGGGTTACGGATAAACGAATGGTTACGAATTTACGAAACTGTGTTTGCTGTTATTTTACACGCAATTTCGTAAATTCGTAACCATTCGTTTATCCGTAACCACCCTATTCCACGTATGTAGGCGTATTACACGTTTCCTTTCTACCACCAAATTCATATTTCAAACCAACACGAAGTTCAATATTTTTATTTCTAACACTTAATCCTGTGCGTTTGTATGCAGGCATTATTATATCAGGATTATAAAAAGCTTCGGTAAAAAATTTAATATTACTGTAACTTACAAATTCAACGCCAAGGCCTCCTGCGGCACTTACATGTAGGGGAAGGAACTTCCCTGTAATTACCGGAGAGGTAGTTCCCTGAGTTAAATTATATTCCAGTCGTGGGCCCAACAAGATATATGGAATGATACGATCCATCTCATATCGTAATTTCAAATAATTATTCCAGCAAATGTAATTTAGTTTATTGGCGTAATTCCCCTCTGGTTGCTTATCAAGAGAGCCTTTTTGATTAAATTGAATTTCAGTTACCCACCGTGCATAATCTCCACTGAAAAACTCCAAAAACACACTACCATTTCCTCCAAACACATATTTTTTTTTGGAAATTGAAAGAGGATCAAAAAAATAAAATTTCTGATTCCCTGCAGATACACCAGCTGTAATACCAATGCTATTAAGGAATTGTGCTTTGCTTTGCAAAACAAATACAAACATTAAAAAAAACAGGATTCCTTTTTTCATAATTTTTTTATTAAACTCACAAAGAAATTTATTAATCCTTCTCTACTCTTTCAGCCGATAATGCTGCGTTAGGGATTGCAGCGTAAATCCTTCTCTGCCGCTTTTTAGCGGCAGAGAAGATTGAAGCGTAAAGCCCGACCTTTCTTGTTTAAGAAAGGAACGCCCAAAATTAATTTCACCTTAAAATCCCGCTTAACCTTAAATCCTGCTTAAAAAAAGGAAATATATCCCTGTTAACAAGGCATTCCAAAAATCCAACAACTACTAAACGGACGATACTTAAAAAAATTATGCACTTGCAGCTTCCATTGCTGGATTTATTTTCTTAACCAAACCTTGTAACACTTTTCCTGGACCAAGCTCAGTAAACGAAGTAGCACCATCAGCTATCATTTGCTGAATAGTTTGAGTCCATCTAACAGGAGCGGTAAGCTGCGCGATCAAATTTTTCTGAATTTCGGCAGGATTAGAAACTGCGTTTGCTGTAACATTTTGATATATCGGACAAATAGGCTGACTGAAATGAGTCGCGTTAATTGCTGCTTCTAATTCAATGCGCGCAGGCTCCATTAACGGAGAATGAAAAGCACCACCAACTGGTAATACCAATGCACGTTTTGCACCAGCAGCTTTTAATTTTTCACAAGCGATATTTATTCCGTTAATAGTTCCTGAAATAACTAACTGCCCCGGACTGTTATAATTTGCAGGAACCACTATTTCACCACTTTCAGTAATTTCAGCACAAATAGCCTCAATGACTTTATCATCTAAGTTTAAAATAGCAGCCATAGTAGAAGGATTCAATTCACATGCTTTTTGCATTGCCATAGCACGTTTTGATACCAATACCAAGGCATCTTCAAACGACAATGTCTTATTCACCACTAAGGCCGAAAATTCACCTAAACTATGCCCCGCAACCATGTCTGGCTTTAAACTTTCACCTAATGTTTTTGCTAAAATCACTGAATGTAAAAATATAGCAGGTTGAGTAACCTTGGTTTGTTTTAATTCCTCATCAGTTCCATTGAACATAATGTCGGTGATCCTAAAACCAAGGATATCATTCGCCTTTTCAAATAATTCTTTCGCCAATGCAGATGTTTCGTACAACTCCTTACCCATCCCAACAAATTGGGAACCTTGTCCCGGAAATATATATGCTTTCATTTAAAAATAGTTTATGATTAATAAGTTCAATATTAGTAAAAATAAAAAGAGTCCCGATTGCTACCGGGACTCTTTTATTCACAATCATTTGGTGATTATTTTTTATCGCCAAATAAACGAAGCATAAATAAGAATAAGTTGATAAAATCAAGGTAAAGATCCATCGCCCCCCAAATAACAAGTTTTTTTGTTTCTTCTGTTCCATATTCTACACCTGAACCAATTCTCTTTAATTTTTGTACATCATATGCAGTTAACCCAGTAAATACCAATACTCCAATAAAACTGATAATATAACTCATACTATCACTTTGCAAAAACCAATTAATTATACTTGCAATTAATATTCCGACTAACCCCATCATCATAATAGACCCGAATTTGGTAAGATCGGTATTTGTATTATAACCCACAACAGCCATTGTGCCAAACATCCCTGCAGATGCAAAAAACACTCCTATAATACTTGAATCAGTATATCTTAAAAAGATATAACTAATACTAGCGCCCATCAACATTGCAAATAATAAATAAAGAAATAGCATAATTGGGTACGACAATTTTCTAAATCCAACTCCCATAATAAGTACAAGAGCTAATGGAGAAAACATAACAACTAGTCCAAGTATGGTATTTGAAAATTGACCTGTTTCAGGATTAATTGTTCTAAGTAACGAAATCAAACTAGCATCCTTACCAAAATAATATGCGACAATTGCAGTGATTACTAAAGCGGCTGACATCCAGGAGAAAACACTCGACATAAAAGTTTTCGATAATGCGCTGGTTTCTTCCTTTGATTGAACGTAATTAAAATTATTAGTTTCCATATTTTTTTTTGATTTGAATAATAAGGTACAAAGATAATACCATTAAGTAGTTTATGCAAAAATGTCAGTTTTTTTTAGATTTTTTAACAATCCGTTAAAAACCTCCTGATTAATGCAGTTTCGAACCTATTAAACTAATGAACTCAGAACGGGTAGTATCTTTTAAAAATTCACCGGTAAATGCTGAAGTTGTGGTCACTGAATTTTGTTTTTGGATCCCACGCATTTGCATACACAAGTGCGAACATTCAATTACAACAGCCACTCCAAGAGGCTTTAAAGTATCTTCCAAACAATCACGAATTTCAGTCGTTAAGCGCTCCTGCACTTGTAATCTTCGCGCAAAAGCATCAACCACACGTGGTATTTTACTTAATCCTACAATATAACCATTAGGAATATAGGCAATATGCGCCTTGCCGAAAAATGGCAGCAAATGATGCTCACACATTGAATAAACTTCAATATCTTTTACAATTACCATTTGTTTATAATCTTCCTTGAACATAGCCGATCGTAATATCTCTACCGGATTTAGATCATAACCATGCGTAAGAAACTGCATTGCTTTCGCAACACGCTCAGGTGTTTTCAAAAGCCCTTCACGATCAGGGTTTTCACCCATCTCACTTAAAATAGTTTTATATTTTGATGCAATGCCATCAATTGATTTCAGGTTATACCTGTCAATTTTTTTATACCCTTCTACATCATCAAATTCATCGTGAGACATCTTAAAAAATTTTGATTTATTGATTTGTCGTACTGATAATTAAAAACAATCTTTTTACATGTGGACAAGCACCTGATAGGGAAATTGCCTATTGTTTAATTGTCCAATTGTTTCTATTGTTCTCCAAAATATTCCACGTAATTATTTTCGGTTTCGTATAACTTAATACAGTGTAATTGGCAATCCAAAGCATTTACATGAGGCGCTAATATTTTCCAAATAGCAATGGCAACATTTTCCGTTGAAGGCATTAGGTCCTTTAAAAAATCCACATCCATGTTCAAATTTTTGTGATCCAGTTTATCCGTTACATAAGTTCTGATAATGACGCTTAGTTCCTTTAAGTTAACAGAAAAACCTGTATCCTGATTTACTTTTCCCTTAACGGTAACGTATAAATTATAGTTATGTCCATGCCAATTCGGATTGGCGCATTTGCCAAATACCTCGTTGTTTTGCTCTTCGCTCCACTTCGGATTATATAACTTGTGGGCAGCATTAAAATGCTCTCTTCGTGTAATGTGAATCATTTTGCAAATATACTACGAATTACTTTAATTAAGTTCATTTGGGCGTTCCCCTTTCTTGAAAAAGAAAGGGGCGGGCTTTCCGCTTCAATCTTCCTTACCGCCAATTGGCGGTAAGGAAGGATTTACGCTGCAATCCCTAACGCGGCATTATCACCTTGAATACTATATAAATCCTCCACAAAAACTCGGAGCCTGTTTAAACTGCGATTTTGTTGATTTTTTGCCAGGTATTCTCATTAAAAGAAAAACTAAAAACAAACTTTTTATTTGAATAATCTAGGATAAAATGATTTGTATATTTGCACTACTATTAATTCAAAAAACAAATGAAAATTCTGATTGTAGCCGCTACCCGGTTTGAAGTTCAGCCATTGTTAATTCAAATGGAATCGGTTCGGAATTTTGGAAGCACTTTAATCAGTTGCAACTATAAAAAATTAGAAATTAATTTTTTAATTACCGGAGTTGGTATGGTGGCCACCGCTTATTATTTAGGAAAAAACTTAAGTAATGGATACGATTTAGCTTTAAATATTGGCATTTGCGGCAGTTTTAATCGCAATCTTGAAATAGGCTCTGTTGTTAACGTTTATGAAGATTGTTTTTCAGAATTAGGTGCCGAAGATGGAGACTCCTTTTTGAGTTTGGAGGAATTGGAATTAACAGGAGTTTCAAAACTCTCAAATATCAATTTTAAGATCTCAAATTCTATTATTGAAATGTTGCCAAAAGTAAACGGAATTACTGTAAATACGGTTCATGGGAATGAAAACAGCATTAAAAAAGCAGTGGAAAAATTTCATCCTATTATTGAAAGCATGGAAGGTGCTGCATTCATGTTTGCCTGTGAGAACCAAGAGTTAAAACACGTCCAAATACGTGCTGTATCAAATTACGTTGAACCCAGGAATAAAGAGATCTGGAATATCCCTTTAGCAATTGAAAATCTGAACACAAAAATTCTTGAAATATTCGATAGTTGCGTGATGTAAATATCCACAAGTCAAAGGAAAGAGGCGAAGTCATGCTGAATTTATTTCAGCATCTTACGAGATCCTGAAACAAGTTCAGGATGCCCCGAGATACAATGAAACTAAATAATAAATACACGAACAAGATTCCTCCGCTTTAGTTGGAATGACACTATTTCCAATTTAATATAAAGCGATAAATGTTATTTACAAAAGAATGAACACCACCAAACCACCCAAAATCACTATAGGTTTCAGCCCTTGCCCTAACGATTGTTTTATTTTTGATGCACTTATTCACAATAAAATTGACACCGAAGGTTTGCAATTTGAAGTAATAATGGAGGATGTGGAAGCCTTAAATCAAAAGGCATTTAGAGCTGAATTAGATATTACTAAATTGAGTTTTCATGCATATTTACACCTAACAAAATCCTATCAATTACTAAATGCAGGAAGCGCATTAGGCAACAATTGCGGGCCTCTATTGATTTCGAAGCCCGGATTTGAGATTTTGAATTTGAATAAAGCAGCTATTGCCATACCTGGAAAATTCACTACCGCCAATTTTCTTTTATCCTTAGCTTTCCCGGATGCAAAAAACAAAACAGAGATGCTGTTTTCTGATATTGAAGATGCCGTGTTAAGCGGAAAGGCAGATGCAGGCTTGATCATTCACGAAAACCGTTTTACATACGAACAAAAAGGGCTAAAAAAAATAATTGATCTTGGTGAATATTGGGAAACCTTAACAAAAGCTCCCATTCCCTTGGGTGGGATCGTTATCAAACGAAATTTATCCAATGATTTGAAACTTAAAGTAAATCGTGTATTGCGCAAAAGCATAGATTATGCATTTGCAAAACCTAAATCAAGCCTTAACTTTGTGAAAGAACATGCACAAGAAATGAGCGAAGAAGTAATGTACAAACACATCGAATTATATGTAAACAATTACTCTTTGGATCTGGGGATTGAAGGCAAACATGCAGTACAATTATTATTCGATAAGGCGCAAGAATTGGGGATAATAGATAAAATTGAAGAAGAAATATTTTTATAAATTTTTGAGTTTTGAAATGAGAACTTACAAATCTCATATCTCATGTCTCATGTCTCAAATCATATAATATGATCATAGTAACAGGCGCAGCTGGATTTATTGGTAGCTGTTTGGTAAGCAAATTAAATCAGGAAGGTTTTATAGATCTAATTCTTGTGGACGACTTTTCGGATTCAGAAAAAATGAAAAATCTGGAAGGGAAAAAGTATTCACAAAAAATTCACCGTGACGAATTTATTCATTGGTTGCGGGACAATCAACGACTCGTTCAATTTGTTTTCCATCTTGGCGCACGCACAGATACAACCGAGTTCAATAAAGAAATATTTGACAAACTCAATTTGAATTATTCAAAAGATCTCTGGAAAGTATGTGTTGAATTTGGTTTGCCTTTGGTATATGCTTCTTCCGCTGCAACCTATGGCATGGGCGAATTGGGCTATGGCGATAACGAAGAAACGATTGAAAAATTAAAACCATTAAATCCCTACGGTGATTCCAAAAATGATTTTGATAAATGGGCGTTGAAACAGGAGAAGAAACCCTATTTCTGGCTTGGTTTAAAATTCTTTAACGTATATGGGCCAAATGAATATCACAAAAGCCGAATGGCATCGGTAATACTTCATGCATTTAATCAAATACAGGAAAAAGGATCGGTTAAACTGTTTCGTTCCCATAACCCGGATTATAAAGATGGTGAGCAGTTACGGGATTTCGTATATGTAAAAGATGTAGTGGAAGTTTGTTATTTTTTATTACATCATCGCAAAAATTCAGGCATTTATAATTTAGGATCAGGCAAAGCACGTACATTCTTAGATCTGGTAAAAAACACTTTTTCAGCGCTTAATAAAGCACCAAATATTGAATTCATTGATACGCCAATTGACATCCGCGACAAGTATCAGTATTTTACCGAAGCAAATATGAATAAATTAAAATCGATCGGTTATTCAAAATCGTTTTACACCCTGGAAGAAGGCGTAAAGGACTATGTTCAGAATTATTTGGTGGGAAAGAAGTATTACTAATTTTATATTTAGAAAATAAAAACAAATCGGACATCCTGCTATATTCAGGATGCCCGGTGTTGTTTTTGGATTGATTATGATAAGGAGTGTATTTTAACTAAATGATCAAGTCGAAAAAACGTATCCAAAATCAAAAAAAAATCATTCTATTCATCTAATACTTTCATTAATTTTCCAAAATTTTATTATTTATATTCATAAACAATAATAACTCCGGCTGCACCAGCAGCGCCAGCAGTTGCAGCTTGGCTACTTCCGGCACTTATGGATCCGGGGCCGGAAGCACCACCACCATAAGCAGTACCTGCAGAACCAGATGATACAGCCTGAACAGCCGCCATGCCACTAATTGCACCTCCACCAAAAAAGGAATTTCCTCCTTGCCCACCACATCCAATGTATCTTGCAGAAAAGCCACCACCACCTGCACCACCTCTTGCCATAAAATCACCACCTGTGCCAGCTAAGCCGCCCGCTCCGCCTGCCGCCACCGTTCCAGTGCCTGTTGTTCCTTCACCAATTCCTCCTGAACCTCCCGGTGCCGTAATAGCGCCAGTATTAAAAGTTGTGGCTCCCCCCGTACCTCCATCAGTACCTGAGTTCGTTCCTGCTATACCTCCCGCGCCAATTGCAAAAGAATAAGAGGCGGCAGGGTTTACAATTAATTTTCTGGTGTAGGAACCTCCTCCACCTCCTCCAGCTCCACAACCTCTATCACTACTGCTACCCGTAGAAACGATACCGCCACTTCCACCACCTCCGCCTACTAATTCTATAATTATTGCTTTAACACCTGCAGGTCTTGTATAAGTTGTTCCGGAAGTTAAAACCTGAACACTAACAGGCCCTGGTTGCGCCCAAACCGGAGTACCAGCGCCTGTACTTTGCAAATATTGGCCACTCGTACCCGCTGCTGTTACATCCATTGCAGAAGCGCCTGAATATACCACACCACCATTAACTGCCGCCAGGTTTGTATTCGTACCTCCATTAGCCAAAGGCAAAACACCAGTAACATCAGCAGCTAAACTCACTGCACCAAAAGAAGGGTTCCCGGCCGCATTACCATGTAATAAAGTGGTTGTAGATCCTTGATTTGCAAAATCTGCAGAAGCTAAAGTTGCAGATGTTCCTGCAGTTACTAATCCCTTCGCATCATATGTAATTTTAGTATTTGTTGCCCCGGCAATTGCAATATTAGGTGCTACGTAATCTGTTCCAGCTACAGCAATAGATGGAATACCGGTGCCGGTGGTATTTTTTAATATGCCAGTAGCCAATCCGGATAAAGAAGTACCGTTAATTTTTGAAACCGTTATTGCTCCTGTGTTAGTTATAGTAGCATCTCCACTCATGGCAACATCGCTTGGAACATTACTGCCGTTACCAACTAATATGTGCGTATTCGTTAATGATGATATTGAGCCAGTGGCGCCCGTTGCACCATTTGTTCCATTGGTTCCATTGGTTCCGTTTGTTCCTGCTGCACCTGTTGAGCCGGTCGAACCATCCGTTCCATTGGTTCCGTTTGTACCATTAGTTCCTGCTGCGCCAGTTGAGCCAGTTGAACCATCTATTCCATTGGTACCATTAGTACCATTTGTTCCATCAGTTCCTGCTGCACCTGTTGACCCAATTAAACCATCGGTTCCATTCGTTCCATTTGTTCCATTTGTTCCATTCGAACCATCGATCCCGTCTGCACCTGTTGCGCCTGTTGAACCATCCGATCCATTTGTTCCATTTGTTCCATTCGTACCATTGATTCCATCTGCACCTGTTGCGCCTATTGAACCGTCCAATCCATTCGTTCCATTCGTTCCGTTTGTTCCATTAGTACCATTAGTTCCATTGATTCCATCTGAGCCTGTTGCGCCTGTTGAACCATCCGATCCGTTCGTTCCATTGGTTCCATTAGTTCCATTGATACCATCTGCACCTGTTACGCCCACTGAACCGTCCGATCCATTCGTTCCGTTTGTTCCATTAGTACCATTAGTTCCATTGATTCCATCCGCACCTGTTGCACCTGTTGCACCTGTTGCGCCCATTGTACCGTCCGATCCATTTGTTCCGTTTGTACCATTACTTCCATTGTTTCCATCAACACCAGTCGAGCCGTTTAAACCATTTGTTCCGTTTGTTCCGTTTGTTCCGTTAGTACCATTAGTTCCATTGATTCCATCTGCACCTGTTGCGCCTGTTGAACCATCCGATCCGTTCGTTCCATTTGTTCCGTTTGTTCCGTTTGTTCCATTGGCTCCATCCGCGCCTGTCGCGCCTGTTGAACCGTCCGATCCATTCGATCCATTCGATCCATTCGTTCCGTTTGTTCCATTAGTTCCATTGGCTCCATCAGCACCAGTTGAGCCGGTTGAACCATCTGCTCCATTAGTTCCGTTTGCTCCATTAGCACCATTAGTTCCATTGATTCCATCTGCACCTGTTGCCCCCATTGAACCATCCGACCCGTTAGTTCCGTTTGTTCCATTAGAACCGTTTGTTCCGTCTGCGCCATTAGTACCATTAATTCCATTGGTTCCTGCTGCACCTGTCGCCCCATCCGTTCCATTGGTACCGTTAGTTCCATTAGTACCATTAATTCCGTTGGCGCCTGTTGAGCCGTTTGAACCATCGGTTCCATTTGTGCCGTTGGTTCCATTTGTACCATTAGCTCCTGCCGCACCTGTTGAACCATCTGTTCCATTAACACCGTTAGTTCCATTTGTACCATTAATTCCGTTGGTTCCGGCTGCACCTGTTGAGCCGTTTGAACCATCTGTTCCATTTGTACCGTTGGTTCCATTTGTACCATTAGTTCCATTAGCTCCTGCCGCACCTGTTGAAC
>JAZKBF010000012.1:0-127773 GCA_040388745.1 Bacteroidota bacterium
GCGGGACTTAACCCAACACCTCACGGCACGAGCTGACGACAGCCATGCAGCACCTAGTTTCGTGTCCCGAAGGACTGTGGCGTCTCTGCCACATTCACTAACTTTCAAGCCCGGGTAAGGTTCCTCGCGTATCATCGAATTAAACCACATGCTCCTCCGCTTGTGCGGGCCCCCGTCAATTCCTTTGAGTTTCACTCTTGCGAGCGTACTCCCCAGGTGGATTACTTATCGCTTTCGCTTAGACGCTTACAGTGTATCGCAAACATCGAGTAATCATAGTTTACAGCGTGGACTACCAGGGTATCTAATCCTGTTTGATACCCACGCTTTCGTGCCTCAGCGTCAGTTACAGTTTTGTGAGCTGCCTTCGCAATCGGTGTTCTGTGTCATATCTAAGCATTTCACCGCTACATGACACATTCCGCCCACATCAAATGTACTCAAGATTGACAGTATCAATGGCAGTTCTGCAGTTAAGCTGCAGGCTTTCACCACTGACTTATCATTCCGCCTACGCACCCTTTAAACCCAATGAATCCGGATAACGCTTGGATCCTCCGTATTACCGCGGCTGCTGGCACGGAGTTAGCCGATCCTTATTCTTACGATACAATCAGCCCTCTACACGTAGAGGGGTTTTTTCTCGCACAAAAGCAGTTTACGACCCATAGGGCTGTCATCCTGCACGCGGCATGGCTGGATCAGTCTTGCGACCATTGTCCAATATTCCTTACTGCTGCCTCCCGTAGGAGTCTGGTCCGTGTCTCAGTACCAGTGTGGGGGGTCATCCTCTCAGATCCCCTAAACATCGTAGCCTTGGTAAGCCGTTACCTTACCAACTAGCTAATGTTCCGCATGCCCATCTTTGTCCTATAAATATTTGATTGAATTACAATGCTGTATCTCAATGTTATGCGGTCTTAATCTCTCTTTCGAGAGGCTATCCCCCTGACAAAGGTAGGTTACATACGTGTTACGCACCCGTGCGCCACTCTCATTAGGAGCAAGCTCCCAAATCCCGTCCGACTTGCATGTATTAGGCCTGCCGCTAGCGTTCATCCTGAGCCAGGATCAAACTCTCCATTGTAAGTTTGTTTGATAATGCTCTTCTTCAAAAAAAGAAAAAATTATTTATTATTTTGGACTTGTTTCTCAATATACTATTAGAACATAATAGTATAAGGGATACTTACTATTTCTTTAGACTTCTCAATATTTTCAAAGAACGTTATTTATATTTTTGTCTTAATTGCTTAAGACTATAAATTCATGTTTTAAAGAACGACCCGTTTTCTTCGGGGTGACAAAAGTACTAATACTTTTTTAATCTGCAAGTAATTTTGAAAAAAAAAATTTTTTTTTAATTCCTTTTCTAAGTACTCGATATTTTAATGAACATTGCGTTGTTAATAAACGCGGTGCAAATGTACTACTTTATTTTGATCTGCAAACTTTATTTGAAAAATAATTTATTTTTCTTTTTTCGCTTACTCAATGAACGTTGCTTGTTTTAGAAGCGGGGTGCAAAAGTAGTAAACTTTTTTGATCTGCAAACTTTATTTGAAAAATAATTTATTTTTCTTTTTCTTGTTATTCAATGAACAACGCTTGTTTTACAGCGGGGTGCAAAAGTAATAAACTTTTTTAGTTTACAAACTATTTTAGAAAAATAATTTAATTTTCTTTTTTCTTGTGATTCAATGAACGATGCTTGTTTTAAAGCGGGGTGCAAAAGTAATAAACTTTTTTACGTTACAAACTTTTTTTGAAGAAAATTATAACATTTTTTATGTTGATACGGTTAACTATAATGATATCAAGCAAATAGCATTTAAAATATTTTCATATATATTGAAGTCTGCTAGCCTTTTTCCTCTTTTTATCTATGGTATTTGAAGAAATGTCCCAAAAGAGATTGGTATTTTACCTTTAAAATGGGGAATTAGGGGGTAATATGTGTTTGGTTTAGTCTTTTAGCCAATGATATTATAGTTGGCACTATATATATAGTATGTTAATGCAAAGTGTAATTGTGCAATTTAGAAGCCACATTCGATGGGTAAATATTAGACATAAACCAATGATAACGGCATATTCAGAAAAAAAGCCATACAAGAACAAACAATTAATTGTAATTCTACGATGATTACAATTGGGGAGTGATCTATTTATTTTAGTCTTCTATACAATGATATTATAGTTGGCACTATATATATAGTATGTTAAAGCAAAGTGTAATTGTGCAATTTAGAAGCCACGTTCGATGGGTAAATATTAGATACAAACCAATGATAACAGTACATTCAAAAAAAAAGCCATACAAGAACGAGCAATTAATTGTAATTCTACGATGATTACAATTTGAGAGTGATCTATTTATTTTAGTCCTTTAGACAATGATAGTATAGTTGGCACTATATATATAGTATGTTAATACAAAGTGCAATTTACAAGCCGTGTTGGATGGCTTAATCCTAGATACAAACCAATGATAAAGGCACATTCAGAAAAAAAAGCCATACAAAAACAAGCAATTAATTGTAATTCTACAATGATTATAATTTGGGAGTGATCTATTTATAAATGTACACAATGCCCTTTATTTGGTATGATTACGTTAGGGATTCCTTCGACAAGCTCAGGATAAATTCCGCGTAAATCCTTTTCTTTTTAGAAAAGATTGAACCCCTTCGACTTCGCTCTGGATAAACTCCAAGCCCGCCCTTTTCTTTCTTCAAGAAAGGGGAACGCCCAAATAGAGATGCTTTCGACCCATTCTATTCGCTTTATTAATCAACAACTCTTAATACATATATATATAGTTAGAGGTATTTAGGGTGGTATATTATAGTAAGGTAGCCTTCAAACACTGATTAACACTGTTTTTTTTAGTAATTGATTGCCTTTTTTATCATCGAAATCTATTTTCTATGCATTTTGATTTAATATAAAGTCTATTTACAATGTGTGTTAGTTATTGAGATACGCTATATATATAGTGGTGTTAATAACATTTTGCTAGTGGAATCGATATGCATGCTTATTTTTGGGATATAAATTTTTCCGTGCTTCCTGTTGTGGAGCACCTATTATTATAAGTATATGAAAGTTTGCATAGCAGAGAAACCAAGTGTAGCGAAAGAAATTGCCGAAGTGTTGGGGGCTAAAGATCGTAAAGATGGCTATTTTGAAGGAAATGGTTATCAAGTTACCTGGAGTTTCGGGCATTTGTGCGAGTTAAAGGAGCCCCACGAATACGATTCCGCTTATCGGGAATGGAATTTGAACATGCTTCCCATACTTCCTCAGAAATTTGGAATAAAATTGAAGGATAATAAAGGGATTGAGAAGCAATTTAATACAATAGCAACGTTATTTTCAAATGCGAAAGAGATCATTAATTGTGGGGATGCCGGGCAAGAGGGGGAATTGATCCAACGGTGGATCATTTCAAAAGCAAATTGTAATAAGCCTTTGAAACGTTTATGGATATCATCACTTACTGAAGAGGCTATTCGTGAGGGTTTCAAGAAATTAAAAGATGGAAAAGACTATGAAAGCCTTTACTATGCCGGCTATTCACGTGCTGCAGCGGATTGGTTATTGGGGATGAATGCTACACGATTGTTCACTATAAAATATGGAAATGGGAAGCAGGTGCTTTCTGTTGGTAGAGTGCAAACGCCAACGTTGGCAATGATCGTAAACCGTCAGTTAGAAATTAACGATTTTAAATCCAATGTTTTTTTTGAATTAAAGACAAATTACCGTGATGTGATCTTTAATGGAAATGTAGAGCGTTTTTATGAAAAAAATAAAAGTGCAGCGGAAGATATTTTAGCATCAATAAAAGATGAACCTCTTGAGATAACATCGGTTGAAACAAAAAAAGGTAAAGAAACAGCTCCCCGTTTATTTGATCTAACATCATTGCAAGTAGAATGTAATAAAAGGTTTGGATACTCTGCTGATGATACTTTAAAGACCATACAAAATTTGTATGAAAAAAAGTTTGTTACCTATCCCCGCGTGGATACAACGTATTTACCGAATGATGTTTATCCGAAAATTTCAGGTGTTTTAAATGGCATGGTCAATTACCAGCAATTGGTAAATCCTTTACTGAATGGGCCTATCCGTAAATCGAACAAAATTTTTGATGACAAAAAAGTTACTGATCATCATGCCATTATACCTACCAATGTTAAAGCACAAGGTTTAGCGGGCAATGAGGCCCAGGTATATGATGTAATTGCCAAACGTTTTATTGCAGCTTTTTATCCTGATTGTGAAGTATCGAATACTACTGTTTTAGCGGCTGTAAAGGATATTGAATTTAAGGCAACAGGAAAACAAATTTTAGATCCAGGTTGGCGAATTGTCTATAGTAAAGAAACAACTAATGAAGATGAACAGGAGGAAACTCAATTATTACCTGCATTTGAGAAAGGGGAAAAGGGTGCACATAAAGCTTATTTAGCTGAGGGTAAAACATCTCCTCCAAAACCATTTACTGAGGCTACTTTGCTGCGCGCAATGGAAACTGCAGGCAAACAAATTGATGATGAAGAATTACGTGAATTGATGAAAGACAATGGTATTGGCCGTCCATCAACACGTGCAGCGATAATTGAAACATTATTTCGGAGAGATTATATCAGACGGGAACGCAAAAATCTTGTTCCTACCAGCACAGGTATGGAGTTGATAGGGGTGATCAGTAATGAATTATTGAAGTCGGCTGAAATGACCGGTAATTGGGAGTTTAAGCTGAGGCAAATTGAAAAAGGCCAGTATAAAGCGGAAGCTTTTTTGCAGGAGATGAAACTTATGGTGAGTGAACTTGTAGTGCAAGTGAGAAGCGAAAGCAGTAAACGGATCACTATCGCTGCAACAGAAGCGGAAAAGAAAGCTGTGAAAGAAGATGTGGCTGTTTGTCCTAAATGTAAGAAAGGCAATATGCTGAAGGGGAAGACTGCATTTGGTTGCAGCAATTTTAAAAATGGTTGTGATTTTAAAATCCCTTTTTTAATGATGAATAAAAAGTTAAGTGATAATCAAATTTTAACGCTCATTGAAAAAGGGAAAACGCCTGTTATTAAAGGATTTGAGATGGGTAGTGCAAAAAAGGATGGTATCCTAAAACTGAATCAGTCATTTAATATTGAGTTTGAAGAGAAGGCAGCAGTAAGCCCTAAGGTAAAAAAGGATGATTCGGCAAACATTTGTCCGAAATGCAAAAGTGCAGCAATTATTAAAGGAAATAGCGCATACGGTTGTGGCAACTGGAAAAATGGCTGTAATTTCCGTTTACCATATGAATTTATGAGTAAACTATTGAATGAAATTGCTATTCAGGCATTAATTAAAAATGGTGAAACTCCTGTAATAAAAGGATTTTTGAAAGATGGGAATAAAGTGAACGGGAAATTAAAATTTGATGATCAATTTAATTTAAGCATCGTTTTATAAAATAACACATCATTATATTTAGTGAAAATGGGATCTGTAATTTTGTATGTTCTCTATGTGATGTGATTTTTTTAACCCTAACAGGTTTGAAACCCTGGCAGGGTGATGAGTAAGACAATAACAGACAGAATTTGATGTGAGTTTTTTTAACCCTAACAGGGGGAGGAGAATAGGACAACAATTGAAATATATTTATTAAAATACAATAAATGACCACTGAAGAAATAGGACAGGCGTTAAAGCTTACCGCACAATTAATGGAGTTGCACAATGAAAATCCATTTAAAATAAAATCTATAGCTAATGCTGCTTACAAATTAGATAAAACGGATATTGACCTGGAAGGGAAGTCATTGCAGGAATTGGAACTGATAGAAGGAATAGGAAAAGGAATTGCTTCTAAAATCAATGAGTTGCAGACCACTCAAAATTTGAAAGAACTGAACCAAATGATATCAATAACTCCGGCAGGAGTTATTGATATGATGGGGATCAAAGGCATTGGCCCGAAAAAAGTTGGCCAGCTTTGGCGCGAACTGGAAATTGAAAGTATTGGCGAATTGCTTTATGCGTGCAATGAAAACAGGTTAATTGCTTTAAAAGGTTTCGGATTAAAAACACAAGCAGAAGTAAAAAAGCAAATTGAATTTCATCAATCCAACAAAGGCAAATTCCATTATGCTGCGGTAGAAGGGTTTGCGCTGATGCTGGTAGATGTTCTAAAAGAAAAATATCAAACTAAATTAGTTTCCCTGACCGGTGAAATGCGAAGAAAATGTGAAATAATTGATAAAATTGAGATCCTAATTGCTTCTGAAGGTGCTGTAAATATTGATGCAATAGAAAACAAGACGCAGGTAAAAATAGAAATAATAGTTTGTCGAGAAAGTGAATTTTACAGTAAACTTTTTGAAACCACTGCAACATCAAATCATTTATCTCAAATTTCATATCAATCAAATTCAGTCCATACTTCGGAGAAAGAAATCTATGACTCCCTTCAACTGGACTATATAGAGCCTGAATTGCGTGAAGGTATGAATGAAGTGAATTTAGCACGGGAAAATAAAATTCCAACATTAATAGAGGTTTCAGATCTGCGTGGTATTCTTCACAATCATAGTACCTATAGTGATGGCCTGAACACACTTGAAGATATGGCGGTTTATTGTAAGGAGCTTGGCTACGAGTATCTGGGGATCTGTGATCATTCGCAATCGGCTTTTTATGCAGAAGGATTAAAACCTGATCGCGTCATTAAGCAACAATTGGAAATTGATGAACTGAATAAAAAACTTTTTCCATTTAAAATTTTTAAAGGCATTGAAAGTGATATTTTAAATGATGGTTCGTTGGATTATCCGGAAGATATTTTAAAAACATTTGATTTTATTGTCGCATCGGTGCATTCTAATTTAAAAATGGTTGAAGAAAAAGCGACCGCACGTTTAATAAAAGCTATTGAAAACCCATATACTACTATATTAGGGCATCCTACAGGGCGATTGTTATTATCACGTCCGGGATATCCTATAGATCATAAGAAAGTAATTGATGCTTGTGCTGCTAATGGAGTAATTATTGAATTGAATGCTCATCCATATCGTTTGGATATTGATTGGCGTTGGATTCCGTATTGTTTAGAAAAGGGGGTAATGATCTCTATAAATCCTGATGCACATACAAAACAAGGGTATCATGATATGTATTATGGAACCTGCGTTGCACGAAAAGGAATGTTATCGAAGCAGATGTGTTTCAATTCGTTGAACAGGGAGGAGATGCAATTGTATTTTAATTCAAGAAAAGGGCTATAGGTGCCGAAAATTAAAATCGGTATTCTTGTTAAACACGCACACCGATCATTAAAATATCATCCACTTGCTCTAAATTACCTTTCCAACTCTCTAATTTTTGCTGAAGAACCGTCTGTTGTTCCTTCATTGGAAGGTGGTGAATAGAAAGCAATAACTCTTTAAGTTGAGCATATTTGAATTTTTTGCCTTTGGGCCCACCAAACTGATCGGCATATCCATCCGTAAATAAATACACATTATCTCCTTTTTGAAGGTCAATGGAATGTAACGTAAAATCTGTTTTTTTACCACTATACATGCCAACCGGCATTTTATCCGGTTTAAATTCGATCAAAGAAACTTTTTCCGAGGTCTCCACAGAAGGATTATTAGTTTCAACCTCACTTTCATATGGTATTCCATTTGATAAAGGTGCCCCGCCCTGGGGCTCACAGGAAGAACTTTTTCTTATAATCCACAATGGATTATTCGCACAAGCAAATTTTAATTTCAAATTATCAAAATCAAAACTACAAAGCACTGCATCCATCCCATCTTTACCTTCTTCGGTCCCTTCAGGATTTAGAACTTTAATTATATCTTCCCGCAATTGATTCAATATTAAATCGGGGCTAACCAATTTTTTTTCACGAGCAATTTCATTTAATTTAGTAATGTTCAATAAACTCATAAATGCACCAGGAACCCCATGCCCAGTGCAATCGCATGCTGCTAATAAAAAACTTGAATTTGTTTGCTCCGCCCAATAGAAATCACCGCTTACAATATCCTTAGGTTTGTATAAAACAAAATATTCCGGCAGATTTTTATTAAGCAGATTATTAGAAGCCATCAAAGCACTTTGGATTCGCTTTGCATAATGAATAGAATCTGTAATATCTTTGTTTTTTTCTTTCAATTCAAGACGTTGGAAATTAATTTCACGATTGAAGTTTATATTCTCCGTTTTAAATTGTCTTACACCCAGAAAAATTAGTGCACTTGTAAAAACAAAATTCATCCAGCCGATAGTATCTATTATTGAATTGTAAGCATAGTATGGTTCAAATAGCCTGAACATCATCTTTGATGCAGCAAGAAATACTGCAGATAAAACGAAATAAACAAAAATAGTTGTGAAACAATCGAATAAAATAATTCCTGCTACGGGCATAAAAAGCAAAAAAATATGTGTCTGACTCTTTTCACCAAATAATAATGAATAGCCTATCAGAAAAAAAATTCCAGTAATGAGCCCAAAATGAAAACCTAAGTTATACTTACGTTTATAGATCAGAAAAAAACCAAATATCAAAAATAAGAACTCACTGAAAGTGAATATAACTGTGAGGTAACGTTGCTGAGCAAAGCCAAACAAGGTATAGAAAAGGCAAATAAAAGAAATAAAAAGACTGGCGGTATTAAAAATGCGGATCTTATTTTGTTGGCTAAACGGCAGGTCAGGACTTAAACCAATATGTATTATCGAATTAAAAAATTTCCGCATTTATACTAATTTTCACAAAATAATGTAGAAAAACCAAAGAAAATTATTGCTTAAACAATGAATCCACAAATTCATTTTTATTGAATACTTGTAAATCTTCCATCTTCTCCCCTACCCCAATGTATTTAACAGGAATTTTAAATGTATCGGAAATACCAATCACCACACCACCTTTAGCAGTACCGTCTAATTTGGTTAAAGCCAAAGCATTTACATCAGTAGCAGCGGTAAATTGTTTGCATTGCTCAATAGCATTTTGACCTGTTGAAGCATCCAGTACCAATAATATTTCGTGAGGGGCATCCGGAATGATCTTGCGCATTACATTTTTAATTTTGCTAAGCTCATTCATTAAATTCACTTTGTTATGCAAACGGCCTGCAGTATCAATGATCACAACATCCGCATTTTTAGCAACGGCAGAAGTAAGAGTATCAAAGGCCACTGAAGCCGGGTCGGCATTCATTCCCTGGGAAACAAGCATTGTGCCTGATCTTTCAGCCCAAATTTTTATCTGGTCAACTGCCGCAGCACGAAATGTATCGGCAGCGCCAATTACCACAGTTTTACCGGCCTTTTTAAATTGAAAAGCAAGTTTTCCTATAGTTGTAGTTTTACCTACACCATTTACTCCAACCACCATTATCACATAAGGTTTTTTATTGGAAGGCAGATCAAAATCACCTTTTTCTTCCATTCCGTTTGAAACCAGAAGTTCAGCAATTTCTTCACGTAAAATTTCATTGAGCTTTGATGTTTCTACTTTTCGTTGTTGTGCAACACGTTTTTTAATCCGTTCAATAATACGTAAGGATGTATCTACACCAACATCGGAAGTTAAAAGTATTTCTTCTAAGTTGTCGAGCACCTCATCATCAACAACAGCTTTCCCCAAAATAGCGTTTGCCAGTTTGCTAAAAAAACTTTGTTTGGTAACAAAAAGTCCTTTATTTAAACTTTCTTTTTTCTCCTTACTAAAAAAACTAAAAATACCCATTTCTATTTTGCGTTTTAATCTCTCTTAATCCCAATTTTAAAGGGGAATATATAAAAACAATAAAAGCTTCCCCTTATTCTGGAGGAAGCTTTTACAAATACTATTAGCCTAATAAATTTATTTAGAAGCTAAAAAATCTTTAATGTGATCGTTGTGAACGATTTCTTGTTTAAAAGAATAAGCACCAGTTTTAGGTGATTTTACCATTTTAATCACTTTTGTAAAGTTATTTCCTTTACCAGATTTAAGCGTTGCAACTACTTTTTTTGCCATTGTGTTATAAGTTTAAAGTTCAAAGTTTAAAATTTAAAGTTTTTGCAAACTGTTAAAATTAACCGAAAACTAGATTATTTAATTTCTTTATGAACGGTTACTTTTTTCAAGATAGAATTGTATTTTTTCAATTCTAATCTTTCTGTAGTGTTCTTTTTGTTTTTAGTAGTAACGTAACGAGACGTTCCAGGTTTACCGCTGGTTTTGTGCTCAGTACATTCCATAATTACCTGAATTCTATTACCTTTTTTTGCCATTGTGTTATTTATTTTTCAAAATTGAAAATCAACGAATTTTATTTTTTAAGGAAGCCTTGTTCTTTTGCTTCTTTCATTACAGCAGTAATACCATTTTTAGTGATAGTACGAATTGCTGAAGTGGACAAACGTAAAGTGATCCATTTGTTCTCTTCAGGTAAAAAGAATTTTTTAACCTGAAGATTCACGTTAAATTTTCTTTTTGTTTTAGCATTAGAGTGGGATACTTTGTTACCCACGATAGCCTTCTTCCCTGTTATTTCGCAAACTCTTGACATCGTATTTTGTATTTAAAATGTTCTATTTATTTTTTTCGGACTGCAAATAACGTAAATTTAATGGAAACTACCAAATATTTAACACATTTAAGATACGATTTGAGAAACAATTCAACAAAATTGAATTAAATCAGGCTTTTTAACAAATAAACCTTTCTTAAATTCAGTAATTTATTTGCTTGGATATCCCTCAGGGTTTAGTTTTATATCTCTTTTGATCTCAAATTTGAACGAACTCTTATCCAATATATTTATTTTTTCAGAAATCGTTTTAAAACCATTTGCTTCAATGGTAATATCAAAAGTACCCGGACTTAAGATCATAATAAATCGTCCAGAGTGAGGATTAGGTAAATAAGTACCTACAATTTCATGCGTTTTACTATCGTTCACAGAGATGAACACATCCATAAAATTTAATCGTTGCGTGGAATCGGCAGAAAAAATATCCCCTATTACCACTGAATACTGTGGTTCAATGTCATTAAACGTAACGCGGTAAATATCTAAATCGCCCATTCCTCCTTCTCTTAATGCAGCCATATAACCAAAGCGGCCGTTACTTGCCATCCTGAAATTGTAATCATCCTCAGGGCTATTTACCGGGAATCCCATATTTTTAGGATTTGAAAAATTTTTGGTAACCGCATCTTTCTCTGCTTTGAAAATATCGTATCCTCCCATTGTAGTATGCCCAGTTGAACTGAAATACAATGTTTTGCCATCAGGTGTAACATTAGGGAAATCTTCATTAAATGGGGTATTTATTTCGGGCCCAAGGTTTTGTGCCGGTCCCCAGCTACCATTTGGTAATTGGGTGCTCGTGTATAAATCTGTACCACCATATCCACCATCTCTATTGCTGGCAAAAAACAATATGCTACCATCATTATTTATACAAGCTGCAATTTCTTCAGCCGATGAATTAATATTTTCAGTTAATTTTTCAGGTGTTTTAAAGGTTTTTCCTTTTTCGTTGTTTGTTATATAAATATCTCCAACACCTTTAAAATTGGTATAATAGAAGAGCATTACATCACCAGAACCAGATAACCCAATTACTTCCTGTTCGCCATCTTTTTTTATAATTGCTGATTCAAATTTTTTAGCTTTGGAAAACGTTCCATTGTTTTCTTTGGAAATATAAACGGCAGCCTGGTAGGTCCCGTCCTCTTTCACTTTTTCGGCACCTTCTTCAGGTTTACGGGAGTTGAAAATAATAAATGATTCATCATTAGGAACAAATGGATAATAATCAGCATAAGGTGAATTTACAGTCGCGCCTAAGTTTTCGAACGTTACATTTAATGGGAATTTTATTAATTCTTTTGCATTGATACACAATTGCATCTGATGATCTACATCTTTTAAATTCTCAACCGTACCACGACCAGTCTGCTTAAAAGTTGTATATGCTTTAATAGCATCATCAAAACGGTAAGAATAATGGTATGCTCTTGCTAATAAGTATAATGCATTGGGGTCGTACTTAGGCTTACGGGTAATGATCTCTAAATAAGGTATTGCTTTGGATTTATTAATATTTGTATTCAAATAACAAATAGCAATGTTGTAATTGTAATTATCATTTTTGGGATCAATTTCGCGTAAACTAAGATAATCTTCAAGTGCACCTTCAAAATTACCTTGTGCCAATTTTTGTTCTGCTTCAAAAGGATCAATTTTTTTTCCAGTACCACTCTGAGCAAAAACTGATTTTGCTAAAAATAATGTTAATGTTATACAAACAATTGATAGTACTTTTTTCATTTTTATTATTTTAGAATATATTTATGGGGAGAACAAAGATAAAAAAAAAACAATTGAATGATTTATGAAGACAAATTCATTTTTCTGATGATGCTATAAAATTTCAAATGAAAAAACAGGTAAGAATTTACGAATCACTGACTTATTCTTCAGGGAGGTTTACAATGAGAGCTGGTCGCTTACCTGGCAAGGGTTACAGTGCCCCTATACTGATGTTCGGTCCCTCTAAAATCCAATAGCACAACTAAATAAACATATACATCTCTTTGGGCTATTTTGGCTCCCTTCCTGGCTTTACCATTCCATTTTTCATATAAATCGGCAGTGTGAAATATCATATTGCCCCATCGATCGAATATCCACATATCGTACTGGCTTATATTGGTACCAAAACCGGAAAAGCCGTCATTAGTGCCTTCACTATCGTTTGGAGTAAAAGAGTTAGGTATAAAGAAAGTAAATTCGGGTTCGATCTTAAGGCAATGTACAACAGTATCAAGGCATTGGTAATTATTTTGTGCAACAAGTGTAATGCAATAATTACCAACATCAACGTAATTATGCATTGGATACTCCAAAAAACTTGCAGTTGAATCATTAACATCACCGAAATTCCATGACCAGGATGAAGCACCTGCGGACAAATTGTTAAAATAAATTTCGGCAGATAATGAAGTTGGTGGTTGAGGATTATAATCAAATTCGGCCATAGGTGCAGGATAAACATTAACGAGATCGGTTTGAGTAATGCTTGAGAAACACCCATTTGAGGTTGTTGCAGTGAGAGTAACAGCATACAGGCCCGAATTAGCATAGCAATGCCCTTCATTTGGATTTGTTCCAAATGGCGATCCATCACCAAAATCCCATTGCCAGCCAGTAATAGTGCCACTTAAGGGATCGCTAGTATCGGCAAACTGTGGACAGTGGATAACGCAACCACTGGAATCATTGACTATAAACTGAACCAAAGGGCTTGGATTCACTATCGTGAGAATTTGTATTGAATCAGTACATCCGTGATTATTTGTTACTAAAAGTACAGCATTATAAGTCCCGGGAAGAGTATATGAGTGAGTTGGATCTTGAATGGTGTCGGAAGCTGTTAAGTCATCAAAATCCCATAACCATGAGCTTATGGTGTCATTACCCGTTACAGTAGAAAGATCGGTGAATAATGTTGGAGAGCCAATACAAGCTTTTGAACTTACAAAGTTGGCGAATGGTGAAAAATGAACTGTAACAGGATGCATGCTGATTGAAACACAGCCATTAGTGGCAGTTACAGTTAATGATGCATTATAACTACCAGAGGCTGTATACGTGTAAGAAGGATTTTGAGTATTATTTATTGGACTAAAATTGCCAAAATCCCATGTCCAGGAAGTAATTGTGCTTCCAATAGAAGTTGAAGAGCTGTCGGTAAAAATAATGGGATCATTAAGGCATCCAGCAGTTGCACTAAAATTTGCGATCAAAAAAGAGGATAAAGCAACCGTTAAAGAAATTTGATTTTGACAAGCATTAATATCAGTAACTGTAACAGTATAATCATCTGCATATAAATTTGATGCTAAAGCAGCAGTACCGCCCGATGGCGACCATGAATAGGTGTATGCTCCCGTACCACCTACCGCAGCTACTGTTGCACTTCCATTATTTAGGCTACATGTTGAAGCGA
This sequence comes from Bacteroidota bacterium, assembly GCA_040388745.1. GTDB lineage: Bacteria > Bacteroidota > Bacteroidia > 2-12-FULL-35-15 > 2-12-FULL-35-15 > 2-12-FULL-35-15. The sequence continues at coordinate 14,032 of JAZKBF010000012.1, forward strand.
CCGTGTTACCCGTTAATGTGATAGGAGAAGGCTCAGAAATAACTACTGAAGAAGAAGCTAAGCAACCCATATCATCGGAAACAGTAACACTATAGGTACCAATTATTAAACCTGTGGTTGTTGCTACCGAGTCGCCATGTTGCCATACGTAATTATATGGTGCAGTCCCTCCGCTACCAATGGCAGTGGCGGTTCCATCTGTGCCACCGAAGCAGCTAACATTTACCGGTGCAATTGTAACCGAAACAACTGTTGGTTGAGTATTAATTATTACCTGTTCTGTGGCAATACATCCGTTAGAATCTGCTACCGTATAATTATAAGTACCTGCAGCAAGGTTTGTTGTATCATCTCCAGTAATGGTAAGAGTGCCAATTCCACCAGAGGCTATTAATCCAACGCTTCCGGTTCCGCCAAAGCAGCTGATCTGTAATACAGAGGTTGAGGAAAGGGTAAGTTGAGATGGTTCAGGGTCAATTGTTGCCTGGGTGGTTGCGGTGCATCCGTTTGCATCAGTAATTGCATAGTTGTATGTACCTTCAAATAAATTTGTGGTGGCATCTCCTGTAATACTGAGTGTTCCAGTTCCACCTGATGATGCTAAAATTACACTTCCAGTTCCGCCAAAGCAGCTGATTTGTGTGACTGTTGCCGACAGTATTACTAATGATGGTTCAACATTGATAGTTGCCGAAGCAGTGGCGATACAACCATTTGTATCGGTAACTGTATAATTATAAGTACCTGCTATAAGATTTAAAGTGTCATCACCGGTGATCGCATACGGCATTGTTCCACCCGAAGGCACTAATCCAACACTTCCTGTTCCACCAAAACAACCAATCTGACCAGGATTTGTGGTTAATGCAACTATTGTGGGTTGGGTATTAATTATTACCTGTTCCGTGGCGATGCATCCGTTGGAATCTGTTACTGTATAGTTATAAGTACCGGCAATAAGGTTAGTAGTGTCATCACCGGTTATAACAAGTGCCCCCGTTCCGCCTGACGCCATTAATCCAAGGCTTGCTGTCCCACCAAAGCAGGTTATTTGCAAGACAGTAGTTGAGGAAAGTATAAGTAGAGAAGGTGCTGGATCAATTATTGCCTGTGCTGTGGCAAAGCACGCATTTGCATCTGTAACAGTATAGTTATATGTACCTTCTAAAAGATTTGCAGTGGCATCACCAGTAATTGTTAAGGTTCCTGTCCCGCCTGATGAAGCCAGCAATACAGTTCCTGTTCCGCCAAAGCAGGTAATTTGGGTTGCAGTTGCCGACAGTGTTACTAATGATGGCGCTGCATTGATAACTGCCGAAGCATTTGCAGTACATCCATTTGAATCTGTAACTATATAGTTATAAGTACCTGAAACAAGATTTAACGTATCATCACCAGTAATAATAAGAGTTCCTGTACCGCCCGCAGCTATTAATCCAACGCTTCCTGTTCCACCAAAACAATTAATCTGCAAAGGAGTTGATGTTAGCGTAAGCAATGGTGGTTGGGTATTAATTATCTCCTGTGATACGGCAGTACATCCTTTTGAATCAGTAACCGTATAATTATAAGTACCTGCCAACAGGCTTGTAATGGCATCGCCAGAAATAACAAGTGCCCCGGTTCCGCCTGCTGCCAATAAAACAACACTTCCTGTTCCGCCAAAACAACTGATCTGAGAGGCAGTTGAAGTAAGTGTAAGAACGGGAGGAGCAGGATTTATTATAGCTTGCGCTGTGGCTATACATCCATTTCCATCTGTAACGGTATAGTTATAGGTGCCAGCCAATAGATTTACGATGGAATCACCAGAAATGGTAAGGGTTCCTGTTCCACCTGATGCCAATAAAACAACACTTCCTTTTCCGCCAAAGCAGCTAATTTGTGTTGCAGTTGCCGAAAGTGTAAGTAAAGGTGGTGCAGCGTTGATCGTGGCTGAAGCAGTCGCAGGGCATCCTTTCGTATCGGTAACAGTATAGTTGTAAGTACCTGCTATAAGATTTGTAGTATCATCACCAGTTATAGTGAGGGTTCCTGTCCCACCTGATGCAATTAATCCAATACTACCGGTTCCACCAAAGCAGCTGATCTGGATTGCTAATGCTGTAAGTGTAACGATAGGCGGTTGCGTATTAATTATTGATTGCGCAGTTGATATACATCCGGTCCCATCTGTAACTGTATAATTATAAGTACCGGCTAAAAGATTTGTAGTGGCATCGCCAGAGATGGTAAGCGTTCCTGTTCCACCGGATGCCAGCAATGCAACACTTCCTGTTCCGCCAAAGCAGGCGATCTGAGTTGCTGTTGCTGTAAGTGTTGGTACCAGAGGCTGAGGGTTAATAACGGCTTGGGCTGTTGCAATACATCCATTTGCATCGGTTACAGTATAGTTATACGTCCCCGCTATAAGATTTGTGGTGTTATCACCAGAAATAGTAAGTGTTCCTGTTCCACCTGATGATACTAATGCAACACTCCCACCGGCAAAGCAGGTAATCTGCGTGGCAGTGGCTGTAAGTGAAACTACCGATGGCGCTGCATTGATCGTTGCTGAAGCATTTGCAGTGCATCCATTCGCATCTGTAACAGTATAGTTATAGGTTCCAGCAACAAGATTTGTAGTATCGTTACCAGTAATAGTAAGTGTTCCTGTTCCACCTGATGCAATTAATGAAACACTACCCGTTCCTCCAAAGCAGCTGATCTGTGCAGCAGATGCTGTAAGTGTAAGTATCGGAGGTGCAGTATTAATTATCGCCTGTGCTGTTGCTGTGCAACCTTTCGCATCTGTAACCGTATAGTTATATGTACCGGCTAAAAGATTAGTGGTGCCACCTCCCGTGATAGCAAGAGCTCCTGTTCCACCTGCTGTTACTAATCCAACGCTTCCTGTTCCACCAAAACAACTAATCTGGCTTGCGGTGGCTGCAATTGTAAGAATTTGCGGAGCGGTATTTATTATTACCTGATCTGTGCCAACACATCCATTTGAGTCGGTAACGGTGTAGTTGTAAGTACCTGCTAAAAGATTTGTAGTGTCATCACCGGTAATAGTAAGTATTCCCGTTCCACCTGACACTATTAATCCAACGCTTCCTGATCCGCCAAAACAGCTGATCTGCAAGGCTGTGGCTGTAAGTGCCACTATTGGTGGTGCAACATTGATAATTGCTGATGCATTTGCGGTACATCCATTTGAATCTGTAACAGTATAATTGTAAGTACATGCAACAAGATTTGTGGTACCATCACCGGAAATAACAAGGGTTCCTGTTCCTCCAGCAGCAGCCAACAACACACTGCCAGTTCCACCAAAGCAAGTGATCTGTGTGGCAGCTGCTGTGAGCGTAACCGCAGATACCGGGTTAATAGTTGCAGATGAATTTGTGGTGCATCCATTGGCATCAGTAACCATATAGTTATAAATGCCTGCTGTTAAATTTATAGAAGCATCTCCTGAAATAACGAGTGCGCCTGTCCCTCCTGCTGCAGCCAATATCACACCGCCAGTTCCACCAAAGCAGGCAATTTGTATCGGGGCTGACGTTAATGTAAGTGCTGGCGGGGCGGGGGCAATTATTTGCTGGGTTGTTCTGGAACAGCCATTTGCATCCGTTACTGTATAGTTATAAGTGCCTGCGGCCAAATTTACAGTATCACTGCCCGTGATAACAAGTATTCCCGTTCCACCCATTGCCACTAATCCTACACTACCTTTTCCTCCAAAACAATTGATCTGTGTGGCAGTTGATGTAAATGTCAATTCTAGTGGGTCAGAAACATCAACCGTGGAACTGATAAAACATCCTGTATTATCAGCAACTGTTGCGCTATAGGTTCCTACAGCCAAGCCTGTTATGGTTGGGAGGGTATCACCATTTATAGACCAATAATAAAAATAAGGACCTACACCTCCACTTCCTGATGCTGTAGCTGTTCCATTTGAATCACCCAAACACAAATTATCGGTGCTTGTTAAGGTTATTGCAACAGGAGTTGCAGGTTGTGTAATGGTAACATTTTCTATTTTGGTACACCCTATCACATCCGTGCTCGTTACAGTATATGTTCCAGGTCCTAAAAGGGTTACGGAAGAATTTGTTCCTCCTGAAGGAGCCCACAAATAGGTATATCCTCCTGCCCCACCCGAAGCATTAACAGAAGCAGTACCATTTGCAGCACCAAAACAGCTTACATTGTTAAAATTCATGGTAGTAGTAATGGGTGCAACTGCAATTACAGTAGCACTGGCAGTTGCAGAACAAGTAGGCCCGGTAACGTCAGATATTATTACGGTATAGCTCCCGACAGGCTTTAATAAGGACTGGGTCGTCTCTCCACTGTTCCATAAATAAGAATAAGCCGGCTGGCCTCCCGAGCCAACAGCAGTTAATGTTGCAGAAGCACCGGGGCAAATATTTGGCGGTATGCCAATAGTTACACTTATTTGTGGGTTCTGGACAATGGTTATACATTCATTTGTTTTACAGCCTCCTGCATCCGTTACCGTAACACAATAGCTTCCTGCCCCAACAAAAATTGAAGAAGTAGTAGCACCAGTATTCCAGAGATAAAGATTGTTTCCAAGACCACCTGTTACAGTTACTGTTATTGTTGTAGAAGAACCAAAACAAATATTAGGAGGTTGGTTAATTGTTGCCGACAATGTACTGTTCAAAGCGATAACACTCACCGAATCGTTGGCTAAACAACCCGAAGCATCTGTAACTGTTACTATATATAGCCCGGTATTAACAAGAATTGAAGAAGTTGTTGCACCGGTGCTCCATAAATAGGTATAGCCACCAGCCCCACCAGTAGCGGATGAAGAAATGGTAATGGCACTGTCGCATAATATATACGAAGTTGCTGTAACAGAGAGAGCTGTGAGCGTTGGCTCTGTAATTGTAACTGTTGGTGTAACTGAGGTGCAACCTTTATTATCAGTAATTGTTACAAAATAAGTACCTGCACTCAAATTTATTGCGGTGGCTGTGGTTTGCCCGGATGCAGCGGGGTTCCATAAATAGGTATAAGGGCTGGTACCTCCTGTTGGAGAAGCCGTTGCTGTTCCCGTATTTACTCCATTACAGGTAAGATTGGTGCTCGGACTTATAATTGATGTTAATGGAGGAGGCTGATTAATAACAATGGTCAATTGTTTGATACAACTTTTTGCATCAGTAATGGTTACTGTATAGCTTCCTAAAGCCAAATTGGTGGCTGTTGCATTGGTTCCCCCACTTGGTGCCCAGGAATATGAATAAACGGGAGTTCCACCTGATGCAAGAATTGTGGCGCTTCCGGTGCTCCCTCCATTACAGGAAACATCAGTAGTGCTTACAATACTCGCTGTTAGTAACGTTGGCTCAGTAATGTTTGTTTGAGCACTTACAGTACAACCTTTATTATCCGTAATGGCAACTGTATATGAACCTACACTCAGATTAGTGGCAGTTTGTCCGCCTCCTCCGATAGGACTCCAGGCGTAAGAATAAGCAGAAGTGCCGCCTGTAGGATTGGCGATTGCCGCGCCATTTGTTCCTCCATTACAACTCACATGGTTTTGCACTGTAATGGATGCTGCAAGAACTAAAGGCTGTGCAACGATAGTAGTTGCAATTTTTGAGCAGCCAATGGCATCAGTTACTGTTACTGTATAAGTATTTGCCAACAGACCAGTAGCATTGGCCGAAGCCCCTCCGTATGGCGACCAGGAGTAAAAATAGGATGAAACTCCTCCAGTAACAGTAGCTAAAGCAGACCCATTATTTTCTCCAAAACATGCTACACCAACATTACTCATGGTAACATTTATTACAGTTGCCTCCGAAACAGTAACTACAGCAGTATTGGTACATCCTATCATATCGGTGACGGTGACAGTGTAGGTTCCAGCTGCTGCTGTGAGAGATTGTGTGGTTTGGCCGGTATTCCATAAAAAAGAATAAGGTGCCTGTCCACCACTTGAAACAGTATTAACAGTTGCTGATGCTCCATTACAAACTATTGAAGGAGCAGGAATAGAAACAAGCAAAGGTGGATTTTCTGTAACTGTAACACCTGCCGATACTACACAACCAATACTGTCGGTAACAGTAACATTGTAAGTGCCGGCCCCTATAGTTATACTCGCAGTGGTAGCCCCATTGCTCCATAAAAAACTGTGGCTCCCTAAGCCGCCACTAACAGTAGCAGTAAGGCTGGTAGAGGCACCATTACAAAGCACAGCAGGTTGATTTAAGGTGGCAGCTAAAGTACTACCGGCCGAAATGCTCACTGAATTAGTTGCCGTACATCCCACAGCATCAGTTACTGTGATAATATAGGTGCCGGTATTAACATTAGTGGAAGCTGTTGCAGCTCCATTGCTCCATAAATAATTAATAGTTCCTGTTCCGCCTGTGCCTGTTGCTGAAATAGTGGCAGTGGCACTGCAAGTGATCGCATTATTTGGAGAAGTGGTGACAAAGATCTGAGGATTAGCAGTGAGTGTAACCGAAGCCGTTCCAGTACAAAAACCAGGGCTTCCACCTGTTACCATTACGCTGTGAGTACCCGGTTGAACATTAGTAAGAGTTTGGGTTGTTTCACCTGTGTTCCACAAATAAGTGAATGGTGCAGTCCCACCGGTATAATTAGCTGTTATTGTTACTGTTTGCCCAAAACAAATTACCGTTGGCGGACTAATAGTTACAACAATTGGGGTGGTAAGAGATAGCACTACCTGGTCAGAAACAGGGCTACAAGCACCGTTGCCGGTAGATGTAAACGTAAGAACTAAGGTTCCACTGGTGCGTTCGGCTAAAGTGGGGGTATAGGTGGCATTTGCTGAAGTATTTAAAGGGAAAAAGATTCCACTCCCACCCGACCAGATTCCCCCGGTGGCTCCTGTTACCACACCGGCCAGGGTAACGGAATTGCCGCATGGACTTTGATCAGGACCTGCATTAATAGCCGGTGCAGGACTGGAGGTTACTGTAACATTGGTTATTGGTGCAGGACAAGCGGGATAATTTTGATCGTAAACAATAAAAGAATACGTTCCAACAGCAGTAGCAGTATAGTTTTGATTTGTTCCAACTACAGTACCTCCACCATTTGCTGCATTGGTCCAGGCAAATGTGTATGGAGGAACACCACCATTTACGGTACCTGCAATCAATACTGAAGGATTGTTAGAACAAAAAACAGCAGCAGCAGCAGTATTCAAAAGTGGTGGTGGCATGTTTACCCTAATGGTATCGCAAAATTGCCCGGGAGGCACACAAGGACCGCCTGCAGGGGTACCACATACCCGATAATCGATATAAGCAGGGTGGCCAAGTAAAGAACTTACAACAGTGGAATCACAGGCGCTTGCACAACTTAAATAAGAATTATAAGCACCAACAGCGCCCGGGAAAATTGAATTCCAGCTAATAGTTGAATTAATTAGCCCGGAAGTAGACATTTGAATGGTACATCCGTTTCCTACCGTAAGATCGGGTGATGGCGTTGGCTCCGCAATTGAAGTTATCTTGTAAGTATTTGCATTAGCACCTGCTTTACAAAATGTAACCGTATAAGGACCTGGACCATTAAGACAAATTGGAGAACCGAGGGGAGTTTGAACACCACAATTTATCTGATAAAACCAACCAGGAGGATTAGCTCCAACCGCTATACCAAAATTAACCGCCACTGCATCTGGTGATAGGGTAACGAGAAATTCAATACATCTGTCTGAGCCTGTAACCAAGCAACAGTAGTCTTCTCTTGTTGTTGTTGGAGAAGTCCAGCTTCCATTTGGATCTGATGATAAATCAACATTAAAAAAAGGTGTTTGTGGATCGCAATTACCCGATTGTGCGAAGGAAAGTGTACGCCAACCGGTCAAAAGCAACAATAAAGTTACAATACCAATTTTTAAAGGACATGAAATATACACTCGAAAAAAACTCATTTGAATTTTTAAAAATATTATTATCAACTAATAATCAGGCAATTAAAACGACTTTTGGGGCAAAAAGCATTGAAATTAATTAAATAGCGAAAGTGTTAAAAAAAGGCCTTCCATTAGTTACATTACTTTGGGAATAAGTTACATCATTCCCACATAAAAAAAAACTGCAAGAAAGATAGTGATAAAAAGTGAAATATATTAACCTTCCAGAGCGGTTCAGTAAAAAAAACAACTCGAATAAAAAATTAAAAAAAGCTTTCCTTTTTTTATGACTGAAACTTAGGCTAAAAAGTTGCATGGCAGTACATTAAAACTTAGAAATTGTTTTCAACAGTATGCCTTTACAGATAGCTATTAGCAGGATGATTTTAGTATTTAGTAGAACTTATTAAAAGGGGAAATACTGATAAAAAAAAACAATCAAGTGATTTGGATAGGAGAATTCATTTTTCCGGGAAAACCAAAATAATTAACAATTTAGCAATTGAACAATAAAAAAAATTTATTCTACTTTTGGAGGGATAAAGCCAGCGCAACCAATCAATTCAGACATTCGGGATAGAGGATAGGCTTTATCTGACCAAGGTTACTATACCTCTATATTGATGATCCATTCCTTTAAAATCTTTTAACTCGACCAAATAAACATATACATCCCGCTGGGCCATTTCTTTTCCTTTCTTAGCTTTACCATCCCAACTTATTCCAAGATCTTCGGTATGAAATATCATATTCCCCCAACGATCGAATATCCACATATCGTATTTGCTTATATTAGTACCAAAACCGGTAAATCCATCATTTGTCCCTTCACTTTCGTTAGGTGTAAAAGCGTTAGGAATAAAGAAAGTAAATTCAGGTTCGATTTCCAGGCAATGTATAACAGTATCAACACATTGGTCGTTATTTTTGACTATAAGTGTAATACAATAATTGCCGATCTCGGAATAATTATGCGTAGGGAATTCCAAAGCACTTCCATTTGTACTATTAACATCTCCAAAATTCCAGGACCAGGATGAAGCACCATTTGATAAATTATTAAAGTTAATATAAGAAGATACTGAAGTTGGAGGTTGAGGACTATAATCAAATTCGGCTACAGGTGCCTCATAAACATTAATAAGATCGGTTTGCGAAATGGTGGAAAAGCATCCATTAGAAGTAGTAACGGTAAGCGAAACGGTAAATATTCCTGAATTAGTATAGCAGTGTTCTTCAATAGGTTGGCTACCTGCAGGACTAAGATCTCCAAAATTCCATTGCCAATTAGTAATAGTACCATTTAAAGGATCACTTGTATCAGTAAACTGTGGACAGTGAATAATGCAACCACTGGAATCATCAACTATAAAATGAACTACAGGAGGTGCATACACAATTGACGGTACGTTTGAGGTATCGGAACAACCAAAATCAGAGCTTACTAAAAGTATAGTATTATAAGTTCCTGCAAGACCATACGTATGACTTGGATTTTGAATGGTTCCGGAAGTAGATAAGTCCCCAAAAACCCATAACCATGAGCTGATGCTGTCGCTACCGGCAACGGAAGAAATATCGGTGAATACTGTTGAAGAGCCAAGACACACTTTTGAACTTACAAAGCCTGCGACTGGTAAAAAATGAACTAAAACAGGTTGAAGAAGTGTTGAAATACAACCATTGGACGAAGTAACCGTTAATGATACATTATAAAGGCCCGGTGCGGGATAAACATAGGTTGGGTTGGGAGAATTATCAAGGGGACTTGAGTTGCCGAAATCCCAGACCCATGAAGTGATAGTACTTCCCGGAGAGGTCATAGAGCTATCTGTGAACACGGTAGGATCATTATAGCATTCCTCCGTTCCATTGAAATTTGCGATTAAAAAAGAGGCTGAAGCAACGGTTAATGGCAATTGTTTCTGACAGGCATTAGAATCAGTAACGGTAACAGTATAATCATCTGCCAATAAACTACCAGCTAAGGCATCAGTTCCGCCTGAAGGCGACCATAAATAGGTATATGCCCCCGTACCTCCAACAGCAGTTGCTGTTGCACTTCCATTATTAAGCCCGCAAGTTGAAGACACCGTGGTAGCACTCAGGATAATTTCGGGTGGTTCAGAAATGGTTATAGTTGAAGAAGAGGCTAAACACCCCTTGTTGTCTGATACAGCTACACTGTAAGTTCCAATTGCTAAATTTGTTGTTGCGGCCGTTGTTTCACCATTTTGCCATGTATAATAAAATGGTGAAGTACCTCCATTGCAAGTAGCCGCAATTGTTCCATTGGACAAACCAAAACAGGTAATTTGTGTGGTGGAAAGTGTAACGGTTAATAGAGATGGCGCTGCATTAATTATTGCTTGTGCAACAGCTGTACAGCTGTTGGAATCTGTAACAGTATAGTTATAGGTACCTGCTAAAAGGTTTGTAGTCGCGTCACCGGTGATAACCAGTGTTCCTGTTCCACCTGATACAACTAATGCTACACTTCCAGTTCCACCAAAGCAGCTGATCTGTGTTGGAGTTGCTGTAATTGAAACTGCGGATGGAGCAGGATCTACTATTGCCTGAGCTATTGCTGCACAACCGTTTGCATCCGTTACTGTGTAGTTATAGGTTCCAGCTGCAAGACTTGTGGTATTATCTCCAGTAATAGTAAGTGCCCCGGTTCCGCCTGCTGCGGTTAATCCAACGCTTCCTGTTCCGCCCGAGCAGATAATCTGCGTTGCTGTTGCAGTAAGTGTAACTGCGGTTAATGGTCCATAATTGATATTAGCAGATGCATTTGCAATACATGAGTTAGCATCCGTTACTGTATAGTTATAGGTGCCGGGGACAAGGTTTGTTGTACCATCGCCACTGATAAGAAGGGTTCCTGTTCCGCCTGCGGCCACTAATCCAACACTGCCTGTTCCGCCAAAGCAGGCAATCTGTGAGGCAGTTGCTGTTAGCGTAATCGCAGATACCGCATTAATAGTTGCTGAAGCACTTGCAATACATCCATTCGAATCTGTAACAGTATAATTATAAATACCTGCCAGAAGGTTATTTGTGACATCACCCGTGATAACCAGCGTGCCTGTGCCACCTGATGCCATTAAAGCAACGGATCCTGTACCACCAAAACAAGTGATCTGCGTTGGTGTTGCCGTAAAAGTAAGTAAGGAGGGTGCAGGATCAATTATTGTCTGTATTGTTTTTGAACATAAATTCGCATCTGTTACTGTATAATTATAAGTACCTGCAGCAAGATTTGTGGTGGCATCGCCTGTGATAACAAGTGCTCCTGTTCCACCTGATGTTACTAATACAACACTTCCAGTTCCGCCAAAACAAGTAATTTGAGAAGCGGTAGCGGTAATGATTAATTCCGGAGGTTCGGCAACGGCAACAGAGGATGATACCGAACAGCCCGTATTATCAGCGATATAAGCACTATATGTACCTGCAATTAAACCGGTAATTGTTGCCAATGTATCAGCATTTACCTGCCAATAATAAAAATAAGGGGAGGTACCTCCACTACCTGTAGCAGTGGCCGTTCCAATTGAATCGCCAAAACACAAATTATCGGTGCTTGTTAAAGCGATCGCTACTATAGTTGCAGGTTGAGTGATCGTTGCATTTCCTGTTTTGACGCATCCAATTAAATCAGTAACAGTTACTGTATATGATCCCTGGCCCAAAAGAGTTGCGGAAGCATTCGTCCCTCCTGAAGGAGCCCATGAATAGGTATATCCGGGAGTACCGCCTGAGGCGTTAACCAATGCTGTTCCATTGGTTAAACCAAAGCAGCTTACATTGGTAAAACTCATAGCAGCATTAACAGGTGGAGCCTCAGTGATAGTAACATTGGCAGTGGCGGAACAGGAAATTCCGGTAATGTCAGAGATTGTTACTGTATAGGTTCCTAAAGGTTTTACGATCGATTGAGTAGTTTCCAAGCTGCTCCATAAATAAGAGTATGCTGGTTGTCCACCAGCCCCAACAGCAGTTACAGAGGTGGCAGCACCGGGGCAAATATTCTGTGGTGTGGCAATAGTTACACTTATTTGTGGATTTTGAACAATGGTTACACACGCTGTTGCAATGCAACCTCCGGCATCCGTTACTGTAACACAATAGCTTCCAGCTCCTGCCGTAATTGAAGCCGTAGTTGCATTTGTACTCCACAGATAGGAATTACTCCCCAGCCCTCCAGACACGCTTACTGTTACTGAAGTAGTAGTGCCAAAACATATGTTTGGTGGTTGAACAATTGTTGCGGCCAAGGTACTGTTTGAAGCTAAAACACTCACAGAATCGCTCGCAGAACAACCAACCGCATCTGTTATTGTTATTATATAATCTCCGGTATTAACGGTAATGGCTGAAGTAATTGCTCCGGTATTCCATAAATAAGTATAGGCACCCACCCCTCCAATAGCTGACGATGAAATTGAAACGCTACTGTTACATGATATCAATGCAGATGGAGAGGCAGTTGCTATTATTGCCGGTGGCCCGGAAATAGTAACAGATGGGGATATTACACTACAATTTTTAAAATCCGTAACAGTAACAGAATAAGTCCCAGCACTCAAATTAGTTGCAATTGCAGTAGTTTGTACCGGACTTGTATTCCATGCATAAGTATAAGTTGCTGTACCTCCTGAAGGGGCAACTGTTGCACTTCCATTAGTGTCTCCATCACAAATAAGATTAGTGCTATTACTGATAATTGACGTTAAAGGGGGAGGTTGATTAATAAGAATGGTCAAAGAGGTGGTACATGTTTTTGAATCAGTAATCGTTACGGTATAGGTTCCCAAAGTTAAATTTGTTGCTGTGGCATTTGTTCCACCTGCTGGTGCCCAGGAATATGTATAACCCGGGGATCCGCCTGCGGCAATAATTGTGGCGCTACCTGTGCTGCCTCCATTACAGGCAATATCGGTAGTGCTAACTATACTTGCAGTTAATGGCGTAGGTTCGGTAATAGTAGTTTGAACTGTTTTTATACAACCTTTAAAATCCGTAACCGTAACTGTATATGAACCAACACTCAGGTTGGTTGGATTTTGTACTGTTCCTCCAATAGGACTCCATACATAAGAATAGGCAGGAGTACCGCCAGTGGGATTAACAATCGCTGCTCCATTGGCGCCACCATTGCAACTCACCTGGTTTTGAACTGTAATAGTTGCGGCTAATACTAAAGGCGTTGAAACTACCACTGTTGCAGGCAATGTACAACCAATTGCATCTGTTACTGTAAGTGTATAGGTACCGGTTAAAAGGCTGGACGCTGTGGCCGATGATCCTCCATAGGGTGACCAGGAATAAAAGTAAGATGCAACTCCACCCGATACAATTGCTGTGGCCGATCCATTATTTCCACCAAAGCATCCAACATCAACTGAACTCATGGCAATATTAATTGCGCTTGCCTGCGAAATATTTACTGTTGCAGTATTCACACAGCCTGTAAAATCAGTAACTGTAACAGTATAAGTTCCTGCAGTGGCTACCAATGTTTGAGAGGTTTGACCAGTATTCCATAAAAATGAATATGGAGCCTGACCACCGCTCGCTGTGGCGTTAACAGTGGCTAAGGAGCCATTACAAATAATTGCAGGCGTTGGTATGGAAACTATTAGCGCAGGATTTTGTATTAATGTAACACATGCAGTGATAACGCATCCACCGGCATCAGTAACTGTAGCACAATAACTGCCAGCACCTGCAGATATACTTGTGGTAGTAGCGCCAGTATTCCATAAAAAAGTATAGCCTCCTAAACCACCACCAGGCGTGACATTAAGCGTTGTAACTGCTCCGTTACATAGCACAGTAGGTTGATTTACCGTTGCTGTTAATGAACTGCTGGTGGTTACACTTACTGAATTATTGACAGAACATCCAACAGCATCAGTTACAGTAATGGTATAAGTGCCGGTATTAACGCTGGTAGAAGAAGTTGTGGCTCCATTGCTCCATAAATAACTGAGAACCCCTGTACCACCTGTTGCCGATGCCGAAATATTGGCCATGGCGCTACAAACAATAGCATTATTTGGTGGAGTAGTTAGGATAATCTGAGGATTCGTACTAAGTATTACCGAAGCCGAGGAGGTGCAAAAACCGGGACTTCCACCAGTTACGGTTACACTGTGAGTCCCAGGCAAAACATTAAAAATCGACTGCGTTGTTTCACCTGTGTTCCACAAATAAGTATATGGGGCAACTCCTCCGGAAGCATTGACCGTTATTGAGGCGGTTTGCCCATAACAAATTAGAGTTGGTGAGGTAATTGTTGCAATAATAGGAGTTGAGATAAATAACACCACCTGATCTGAAACAGGGCTACAGGCTCCGTTGCCGGTGGATGTTAAGGTGAGTATTACAGTTCCGCTGGTAAGTTCCGCCAAGGTTGGTGTATAAGTGGCGTTCAATGAGGTATTTCCGGGCGTAAAGGTTCCACTCCCACCCGACCAGATACCTCCAGTTGCACCAGTAACAGTTCCATTAAGTGTAAGAGAAGTACCGCATACTGTTTGATCGATACCTGCATTAATAGTGGGGACAGGACTTGATGTAACGGTAACATTTGTTATTGGTGCAGGACAACCGGGATAATTCTGATCATAAACGATAAAAGAATAGTTACCAATTGCTGTTGCAGTAAAGGATACCCCTGTGCCAACAACTGCACCGGTACCATTTGCACCATTTGTCCAGGCATATGTATAGGGAGCAACCCCACCATTTACTGTGCCTGTAAGCAACACGGAAGGATTGTTTGCGCAAAAAGAAGCGGGGTTGGGATTAACGGTATTCACAACGGGTGTAGACATGTACACTCTTATAGTATCACAAAAAGTGCCAGCAGGTACGCAAGGGGGAATTCCAAGAGTTGTCCCACACACCTGATAATCAACGTAAGGAGGATGCCCTGCAAGAGATGTCACAACAGTAGAAGGGCATCCACTAGTACAGCTTAAATAGGAATTATAGGCACCAATAGCTCCAGGGTAAATTGAATTCCAGGTGATCGGATTGACAACCCCAGTGATCGACATTGTAGTGTTGCAGCCATTTCCTATCGTTTTATCAGGAGAACCGGTTGGGCCGCCAATTGAGGTTATTTTATAAGTATTAAGGTTGGCACCCGGTTTACAAAATGTAATTGTATAGGGGCCCGGTCCTGTCAGGCAAATAGGAGTACCCATTGGTATTTGGGGGCCACAATTAACCTCGTAAAACCAACCGGGAGGATTTGCACCTGATGCTACATCAAAGTTAATGGCTACAGCTGACGGAGCTAACGTAACTGAAAACTCAATACACCTGGCAGTACCTGTAACTCCACAACAATGATCCACCCTTGCTACAGGAGGTGAAGTCCAGGTTGAATTAGGGTTGGCTGATAAATCAACATTATAAAAGGGTGTAGTGGGATCACAAAGACCAGATTGTGCGAACGAAAGAGTGCAAAAGCAAGTGAATAGGAACACCAAAGTTGCTATGCCAATTCTTAAAGAATATGAACGTTGTGTTCTAAAAAAATTCATTTTGAATTTTTAAAATTATCAAAATTGTAAAAAAAAGCAGTCTTTTTATTGGTTGTTTTTACCGGCTTTAAGGTTGCATATCCTCAAATTCAGTATTTATCAATTTTATAATGGGGATATTGGATATAAAATATTGAAATGATACAAAAGGGTAATTTCTAAGCGCGAATGCCTATTACAAGAATATCATCTACTTGTTCCAAATCTCCTTTCCATTTTTCAAAATGGTTTTCAAGGATGTTTTTTTGCTCTTTCATCGTTTTTCCATGAATTTCAATAAGTATTCCTTTCAGTTTACTATATTTAAATTTCTTACCTTTTTCTCCACCAAACTGATCGGCATATCCATCGGTAAATAAATAAATAGCATCCCCTTTTTCCAGCTTAATTTTATGATTTGTAAATACCTTTGTTTTAGCAGTATCCGCACCAATTGCTTGTTTATCGGCTTTAATTTCGATAAGAGAAGCGCCTCCCGACAAACCTGAAGAAGAGGAATTGTTAACTACTAAAGCATTTGCCTGATCTTCGGCTTGGTTCTCCGGCCCTTCGGATGAGGCAGCGTGGGCCGTTGATCTGACGATATATAAAGGATTATTTGCACCTGCATATTGTAATTCCTGCTTTTCAAAATTAATAGAACAGAGCGCCATATCCATTCCATCTTTAATAGAACTTAATGTTTCTGAAACTTTTTTATTGAATTGAGATAATGCATCCCCCGGATTATTAACGGTGGCCCTGTTTATTGTCTGATTTAAAATGGTGCTGCCAATAACACTCATCAAAGCTCCGGGAACACCATGCCCTGTGCAATCAACAGCAGCTAAAACTACTACTTCCTGAGCAGGCTCATTGTTACGTGGTGTTGTTAATTTAGTGTCGAACCAATAAAAATCACCACTTACTATATCTTTAGGCTTGTATAAAATAAAGTAATCTTTCATTGCACTATCTATTTTTTCGAATGGCGGTAATATCGCTTTCTGAATATTGAGTGCATAGTTGATACTGTCTTTGATGTCCTTATTTTTTTCTTCGATAATATCATTTTTAAGCGCTAATTGATCGTTGGATTCGGCCAAAGCTAATCGGGATATGATCTCTTTTTTTGTAAGGTTGGCGCGTAAGTATATTTGAAAAACACTTAAAAGTGCAATTGTCAGTGTAAGCAATCCTCCATTAATTAAAATTTCACTTATGGCTAAGTGGCTGTTCATTCCAAACAAAATAATATTTGCGGTAAGTGAAACTACAAACACAACAATGGAATGAATGGGTTTCCAAAGAATAAACATTCCGGCTGCAATAAATAAAGTAATATAAGCAAAGGTATGTTTCTGAAATTCTGCTCCATCCAAAACACTATACATATACGCATTTTGAATAGAAATGCCAATTACAGGAATCAGAACAATTATTTCAGGATGATTAATGAACTTATCTTTAAAAAATACACCTAACAAGGTTAGTAACGAAACAACGATGCGAAAAACTAAAAAATCAACGAAATGAACAGGACTGTTAAAATAATCGCCAATTGCAAAAATAAGATTTAGCAAAAGCCCCACGCTTGCTATCAACAAGTGATTTCTAAAGGCTGTGGTGTTTAGCTCCGTTTGCCAATCAACTTTAATAGTTGGAGTACTTTTTATCATATAAGTAAGTTAAACAGATCTAAAATATAGAAACTGGGGGTTATTTTGTTCTTCTCCCTGCCAAATATAAAACAATTAGGCGATAAAAATTTCTACTTTTGCACAAATATTAAAAAGTATGGATGAGGGTAAAAATGAGGGATGGTTTGAAAATTGGTTTGACTCACCCTATTATCATATTTTATACAAACACCGTGATTTCTGCGAAGCCGAATTGTTTATCGACAATCTCATTAATTATTTAGAGCCGAAAAGCGGTTCCAAATTTCTTGATCTAGGCTGTGGCAGAGGCCGGCATTCTGTTTATTTGAATAAAAAAGGATATGATGTGATCGGATCAGACCTGTCTCCTGCAAACATTAAATTCGCATCACAATTTGAAAACGAACATTTGCGATTTTGTGTTGCAGATATGCGCAAAATACCTGGTGAGGACCAATTCGATTATGTTCTTAATCTTTTTACGAGTTTTGGATATTTTGAAAATGAAGGTGATAACTATGATACAATAAAATGTGTGAGCAAAGTACTTAAACAAAAAGGGATCTTTGTACTTGATTTTATGAACGTTGAAAAAGTAATTGCCCATTTAGTAGTACATGAAATAAAAATCATTGATGATATTGAATTTAACATCACCCGAAGAATTGAGAATAACTTTATTGTAAAGCATATAAAGTTTTCTGATCAGGGAAAAGAGTTTAATTTCCAGGAACGAGTAAAAGCAATTACTCTAAATGATTTTAAGAACTATTTTGATGCGAACAAACTTAAAATATTACATTTGTTTAGCAATTATAACCTTGAGAAATTTGATCTAAACACCTCAAACAGGTTAATAATTATTGGACAGAAGGAATAAGTTACGAATAACGCCCTTCGACAAGCTCAGGGTGACATACGGATTTTACTAAACTGCGGTTGTTAATCCAAAATAAAAATGAATTTACCAATCTATATTTTGTTGATTTTTTAATAAACAAAAATTAGTAAACAATAAAAGAATGAACTACCTGATGTATATTTTACTTTTCCTTTCAGTTATTATTAGCGGATTAAGCGTGCTATTCATAAATATCAGCAGTAAAAATTTAAAACTTATCCTTTCCTTCAGTGGTGCATTTTTATTTGCGATTTGCGCTTTACATCTTATCCCCGAAATATATTTATCCGGCACACCTAATATTGGGATATATATTTTATTAGGTTTTTTCGCACAAATATTACTTGAGTTTTTATCGGAAGGTATTGAGCATGGCCATATTCATGTTCATAAGCATGCCGGAAATGCCTTCCCCTATGCGATGATGCTTGGACTATCCATTCATTCTTTTTTGGAAGGAATGCCCCTTGCTAACACCGATATACATTCCCACAACTCCCTATTAACAGGTATTGTAATGCATAACATACCTATCGCAATGGCATTAATGACCATGCTTCTGAAATCTCATATCAGCAAACGGAATGCTGTTATATGGCTTATTGTGTTTGCATTAGTAACTCCGCTTGGTACATTTACCAGTTATGCAATCGGTGAAAATATAATCGGAAATTTCTCTTCCTATTTCGACAGAATAATGGCAGTTGTTGTTGGAATATTTCTTCATATTTCAACTACCATACTTTTTGAATCCAGCGAAAACCATCGCTTTAATTTCATTAAATTTTTAGTGATCTTGTCTGGGGCAGGTTTTGCTTTATTTAGTCTATAATTATTAAATTTCGATTTTTTTTTAATTTATTTATTTGGGCGTTACCTTTCTTAAAGAAGAAAGGTCGGGCTTTCCGCTTCAATCTTTTCTAAAAAGAAAAGCCTGCCCGACTGAAAGACATCAGTCGTTCGGGCGGGGATTTACGCTGCAATCCCTAACGCGATCTATCCATGAAAAGCAATGAATACATTCTCAAATAGTCCCGGGAATTTTTACAAAAAAAATGCACCCTCTCCGGTGCATTTTTTTTGTAATGAAATTTACTACTATTTCAATTTTGTCAATGCTGCTTTTACTGCATCAAAATCAGGGTAATCACCAGCATTTTCCAAAACCTCTTTATGACGGATAATTCCATCCTTATCAATGACAAAGGTGGAACGCTTGCTCACTCCTTTTAATCCAAGTACCCAGTCGCTGCACAAAACATCATAAGCAGTGGATACTTCTTTATTAAAGTCGGATAATAAAGTGAAATTATAATTATTTAATTCTTTGAATTTAGCTTGTGTAAAAGGCATATCAACAGAAATTCCTAATACCACAGAATTTACATCATTATAGAATGACAGTTCATCCCGAGTTTGACACAACTCTTTTGTACAAACGCCTGTAAATGCAGCCGGGAAAAACAAAAGAACAACATTCTTTCCTTTAAAATCTTCTAATGAAACTTTATTTTTGTCTGAATCCACCAACGTAAATGATGGTGCTTTTTGTCCTATTTCTATTTTCATCGCTATATTTTTAAAATTTGGTTTAAATAAATACTTTTTTTGAGGCGATAAAGATAAAAGTTTATGCTTAAGATCTTCATTAAAATTATTATTTCAATCCTAAAATTTTGTAACTTTGACCGAAAAATTTTTATAAACTATTAAAAACCAATATCCCATGACATTAGTTGGAAAAAAAGCGCCATCATTTAAAGCGCAAGCAGTAGTATACGGTGGAGAAATTGTTACAGACTTTTCTCTTGATCAGTATATCGGTAAAAAACATGTTATTTTCTTTTTCTATCCAAAAGATTTCACTTTTGTTTGCCCTACAGAATTACATGCATTTCAGGACAAATTAGCTGAATTTGAAAAACGTAATGTAGCTGTAGTAGCTTGTTCAACAGATACAGAGCAGTCGCACTGGGGTTGGTTACAAACTCCAAAAGCACAAGGTGGAATTCAAGGTGTTAAATACCCCATTGTAGCAGACACTACAAAAACAATTTCAATGAATTATGATGTATTGTTTGGTGAATACGAATTAGATGAAAACAATGCTTTGCTTGCAACCGGCCCAATGATCGCTTACCGCGGCTTGTATTTAATTGACAAAAATGGTATTATCCGTCACCAATTGATCAATGACCTTTCATTAGGCCGTAGTGTTGATGAAGCATTACGTATGGTTGATGCTTTGCAATTTTGCGAAGAAAACGGTGAAGTTTGCCCTGCCAACTGGCACAAAGGTGATGATGCAATGAAAGCTACTCACACTGATGTTGCTAACTATTTAGCAAAACATTAATTTTTATTTTTATTTAATTAATGAAAAGTACCTCTAAGTAAAATTAGAGGTACTTTTTATTTTATATTTGTTCCCCATTTAAAAATCAATCAACAATGAACAAAAAAATTTCAATCATTATAAATGTTGTATTAGTTATTGCTGTAGCGATATTGTATTACCTTCATTTTTCAACTTGTAATAATGCATGTGGCTCAACAATGGAAGGTGATTCCACAATGGCTTCCAAACCTGCTATTATGTCGCCAAAAGAAATTAAGGCTTCCAAAATTGTATTTGTTAACAGTGATATTTTGAATAAAGAATATGATTTTGTAAAAGACCTGACTGCTGCTGCACAAACCAAACAACAGCGTCTTGAAGGTGCATATCAAACAAAAGCGCAAAAATTTCAACAGGATTATACTGATCTTCAACAAAAAGCCAGTCAGGGATTATTATCCGAAAACCAAGGGGCTGCTGCACAGGAAGACCTAAAAAAACGGAAAGATGAATTAGATAAGATGGAAATTCAATTACAAAGTTTAGTTGAAGAAATTCAAAAAAGTAATGAAGAAGTTCGTAAAACCGTAGTTGATTATGTTAAAGAATATAACAAAAAAGCAAATTACAATTTTATTTTGACTCATACCGATGGTCCGGGTGGAGTGTTAATATTGGCTAACGATAGTTTGGATATTACCAACGAAATTCTTGAAGGCCTGAATGCACAGTACAAAGCGAAAAAAGCAACTAAGTAAATACCTCACCGCTGCCCCACTCCATTTGGAGAGGGGATATCTACCAACAAAACAAAAATGGAAGCTCCAGAAAACAAAGGCACTTTAATTCATAAAATTAAACACGTAGAACAATTTCACGATGTTTTTAAAATAGGGAATCGTTATACCCCTACTGCAGATCTTGATGAAAAAGAATACATGTTGCGTTACAACCTGATCAAAGAAGAAAACGAAGAATACCTTGAAGCATGCAAGAATGGTGATCTGGTTGAGATAGCTGATGCAATTGGCGACCAGCTTTATATTTTATTCGGGACTATTTTACGTCACGGTTTACAACATAAAATTGAAGAAGTATTTGACGAGATCCAACGCAGCAATATGAGCAAGCTGGATGAAAAAGGAGAACCTATTTTTCGTGAAGATGGTAAAATATTAAAAAGCAATTTATACTTCCGACCAGATATAAAATCGATATTGGAAAAGTAAATTCATTTCAGCGATTTAAATTAATTCTTCCTGGCCCTCACCATTTCTCTTTTCCCCGGAGGGCCTGGCAATGATTCAACAGTAAATCCAACACGTTTTAAGGTGCGTTTCACTTCACCCTTGGCACAATAGGTAACCAGGCACCCACCTGGTTCAACAACAGCATATAGCTTAGCAAATATTTCTTCAGTCCACATTTCGGGCTGTACACCCGGACCAAATGCATCAAAATAAATCAGGTGGTAGTTGTTTTCTAAAACGGTATCCTGTAGTGTATTTTTTATTTTTAAAATTGTAAATTGATCGGAGAGCGCAACCGGCCTTCCCCATTCACAGGCATGGATCGCAGTATAAACAGGTTGAAGGTTTTGGGCATTCAGCAATTCCACATAATTTAACTGGTCAATTAAATCAGCACTAACGGGGTATGCTTCAATTGCTGTATAATGAATGTTTATATCTGATTTCTGGGTTTCAATATAGGTGAGCATCGCATTTAACCCGGTACCTAAACCGATCTCTAAAATAGCAAGAGGCCCCTTCCCTCCCTTATACAAATCTGATGAACCGGAAACAAATGGTTTTAATCCGGCATCAATAAAAACATGATTACTTTCCTGTATTGCACCATGAATGGAATGGTAATGTTCGTTTAATTCTTCAACAAAAAGAGAATGCGAGCCATCGGCAGTTTTTATGATCATTCGGAGCATATACGGTAAGAAAATATATTAGTCACAAATTTCATGGATAAAAAATTCGTGAAATTCGTGGCTAAATTTAATAGTAACCAACAATTTTATTTACTCAAAACCTTGAACTCCGTTCTTCTGTTCATCTGGCGGCCTTCATCAGTTTCGTTACTTGCAATCGGCTGTTCTTTACCATAACCAACAGAAGTTAGGCGGTCCGCTGCAATGCTCACTTTTACAAGGTAATCAAGAATTGCCTTTGCACGGCTTTCCGATAATTTCTGATTGAATTCTGCCGATCCTTTTGAATCCGTGTAACCTGAAATTTCAATTTTTAAAGAAGGGACATCATTCAATAATTTTGTTAAACGTTCCAATTCATTTGTGGATTCAGGGCGAATGGTGGATTTACCGTAATCGAAGAAAATATTTTTCAAAATAATTTTGCTTCCCACTGCAACATTTTTCAATGCCACATCTTTCACAACTTCCTGAAAGGCAGCGGTCATGGGGATATCAAAGTTCTCCGAATGAAACAAATAATTTTCTTTTTTAACAGCAATACCATAATTTTTACCTGCAGGCAATGAAACTAAATAGTTACCAGAAGCACTATTGGAAGTAAAACTTGCGATCACTTCGTTCTTTTGATTATCAATGATCTCAATGGTTGCCTCCAATGGTTTTTGAGTTAAGGCATCAGTGACCACACCTTTTAAAATGGTTAATTGCGCTTCCTTAATTACAATGGTAGGTGCAATAACCGTTTCTTTAACAGGTGCAGCAAGGCTGGCAAGCAAGTTATCCTCATTGTTTAAGATCATTGGTTTTTCAGGGCCAAGAAAAGTGATTATATAAATATCCTTTTCGCCAAGCCCTTTTTCATTGAATGAAGAATAATAACCATGTTTACCACTTGCAGAAATTACAAAAAACACATCATCATCAGTTGTATTTACAGGATAACCAAGATTTTCTGGCGCAGACCATTGTCCGTTTTCGTAAATAGTTTTAAAAATATCATATCCTCCCATTGTTTTATGTCCCTGAGAACTGAAATACAATGTTTTTCCATTTGGATGTATAAACACGCCTTCTTCGTTATATTTTGTGTTAATGGTTGGTCCAAGGTTAACAGCTTTACCCCATTTACCCTTTTCATCTTTTGTTGAAATATAGATATCCCTTTCTCCTAAACCACCTTCCGGCTTATCAGACACAAAATAGACTGATTTGCCATCAGGAGAATAGCAAGCCGATGACTCATGAAATTCAGTGTTAATATTTTTATTCATGCGCTCAGGCTTACTCCAAACTGCCCCTTTTAATTCCGATTCATACAAATCGCCATTATTTTTTCCGATATAGATCAAAAACTTTTGTCCATCAGCAGATAAACCGGAGTTCGCATCATGATCGTCAGTATTGATCGGTGCACCCATGTTTAATGCCGGTGTCCATTTACCATCATTTTTGGTTGAAATATAAATGTCTTCAAAATATTCATTTATTCCCGGGTCTATTTTCCCACCGGTAGTATTTGCTCTGCGGGATGTAAAGAGCATAACGGATTCATCAGCAGAAATTACTGTTCCATAATCAGGATACTGAGAATTCACTTCTGAGCCGGCATTATCAATAAATACACGAACAGGACTTTTTACCAACTCTTTACCCGTATTACAATCTGCAATATGTTTATCTCCATCCGCTATAAGTGCTTTTTCCTCTGCAGTTCCCAGAGTTAAAGATGCCTGAAAAGTTTTAAATTCAGAAATAGATTTATCCCACTGCATATCTAAATGATATGCTTTCCCCAGCATGTAATGTATTTGCGGATCAAATTCAGGATTAAGTTTTAATGCTTTTTCAAGAAATGGAATTGATCTTAATTTATTACTTGTGTATAAATAACTTTTACCAATTTTATAGTTCAGCAAGGCATTATTAGGATTAAACTGATTTGCTGCAAAATAATGATACAAGGCTAATTTATAAAACATAGGACCTTGTTCGTATAGTTTGTCACCGGTATCCAGTCTGTTCTTAGCTTCCCTGAATGCGTCTTTATTGCTCGCAAAATTTTCTTTTAAAAACTCTACATTTTGTGCAAAAGCATTAGAAGACAGTACTACAATTAATATAAAGATAATTTTTTTCATATTTTATATTTTTAAATTTCCTAAATCATCAAATCTCTAATTTTCTATTTCTCTAATTACTTACAATCTCCAATATAGTTTTTAGCTGATTCAACACCAAGCTCAACCGCTTTATTCCAATCCGAACAGGCTCCGGCATTATCGCGTAGCATTTCTTTTGCTATCCCACGATTCAAATAAGAATAACCATAATTTGTGTTTAATTGAATTGCTTTTGAACAATCATCGGCAGAACCTTTATAATCTTTTATTTTAAATTTTGCAGTAGCACGGTTGTTGAGTGCAAAGGCATAATCAGCTTTTAATTCTATTGCCTTTGTGAAATCTTCAATGGCACCATCATAATCACCAGCATCAAACTTTGCACTGCCTCGGTTATTATAAGCAATATAATAGTTTTCCTTTTTTTTGATCGCTTCGGTATAATCACTTATAGCGCCTTTGAAATCACCTTTTTTACGTTTTGCACTCGCTAAATTATTGTAAGTAAATCCCATATCGGAATTAGAAGCCAGAGCTTTTTTATAATCCGCAATTGCACCATCCATATCTTCTAACTGACGTTTTGCACTACCACGATCATTATAAGCGTAAGCATAATCCGGTTTAATTTTTATGGCTTGTGTAAAATCATCAACGGCACCTTTATAATCCGCATTTTCAAATTTTATTCCGCCACGGTAATAATATGCCTGTGCATGATCTGGTTTTATTTCAATGGTTTTGGAATAGTCCTCTAAAGCTCCTGTTTTATCAACCAATGCGTATTTAGCCTGTCCGCGACTAAAATAGCTGTCAGGATTTTGCTCTATCAAAAGTGATTTATCAAAATCCACAATTGCATCCTTATATAGCTTCATTTCAAATTTAGTACTACCACGGTTGTAATATGCTTTTTCAAAATCTGCTTTAATTGCAATGGCCTGGTCAAAATCTTTTAAAGCATCATTATAATTTTTATTAGCAAAATTCGCAATGCCGCTATTATAGAACTTTTCGGCATCCTGCGATCCGTCATCCAATATCTTTGCTTTTACAGTATCTGTTTGTGCATTTATACCTTGTGCAACAAATACGTAAAATAGCGCCAGTATTATTTTTTTGATTTTCATATAGAAAGAGTTTTTTGAATACAATAAATGTAACAAGATTTTTGTAATGGCAAACAGCCTAAACATTGAAAATACAAATTAGATAATGTATTCTTCTCCAAAAAACCAAACAAAATTCTTAAGTTTGTCTTTCATTTTTTAAAAACGTATGGTACAGCCAGTTAAGCAAAAATCCCCCTTACTCACAATTTTTTTTACTGTATTTCTTGATCTACTGGGTGTTGGTATCGTTATTCCAGTTATAGCCCCACTATTACTGTATCCCGATCATCATATGCTTCCCTTAGAAGTGACCACACATACCCGCACTATTATACTTGGCTTTCTGATAGCAGCTTATCCAATAGCGCAATTTTTCGGAGCCCCTATGTTAGGAGCCTTATCAGATCGCTATGGAAGAAGGAAATTACTTGCTATTTCTTTGGTTGGAACTTTGATAGGTTATTTGCTTTTCGCTACAGCTATACTTGAACAAAATATTTACTTGTTGTTTGCAAGCCGCTTGTTAGATGGCTTTTCCGGGGGTAATATATCAATCGCACTTTCATCAATTTCTGATTTCAGTGATGAAAAATCCAAAGCTAAAAACTTTGGAATGGTGGGTGCTGCATTTGGTCTGGGATTTATTTTGGGGCCCTATGTTGGTGGTAAATTAGCTGATCCTGCTGTTGTATCCTGGTTTAATGCTGCAACACCTTTTTGGTTTGCCGCTATATTAACATTGATAAATTTACTATTTGTGTTTATTGCTTTTCCGGAAACACTGAGGGAAAAACGAAATACACCTGTAAGTGTATTTACCGGAATGCAAAACATTGGAAAGGCATTCCAGCTCAGACATTTGCGAATCATATTTTTTGTCGTTTTTTTATTCACCCTTGGATTTAATTTTTTTACCCAGTTTTTTCAAGTGTTCCTGATCAATAAATTTGATTATAAAATTTCAGAAATAGCCAATGTTTTTGCTTTTATAGGAATTTGGATCGTTGTTGCCCAAGGTGGATTACAACGTCCTTTATCTAAAAAATATTCACCTTTAAATATTATACAAATCTCCACGGTTCTATTGGGTATCACATTACCAATGCTTCTTTTGCCAACAGAATCAAAATATATTTTCTTTGTTTTACCTTTCATAGCCATTTTCCAAGGCTTAACGCAGCCTAACTTAATTTCAGTAGTATCAAGCCAGGCAGGGAAAGATGAACAAGGACAAATATTGGGCATCAACCAATCCATCCAATCACTTGGAATGGCAATACCTCCCATTATTGCAAGTTATATTAATTTAGTAAATATTAACTACCCTATAGCAACTGCATCATTTTGCATCCTATTAGGATGGGGAGTGCTGATTATATTTTTTAGAAATAAAAAAACTAAGGGAACTTTTGTGTAAATTTATTTAGGTTAGTTTTTCCTAAACTAACCTCACGTTTTAAAATATTAAATCCAAAATAAAGCAAAAATTAAGTTTAAAAAAGTCTAAGAATATGAAAAAAATAATTTATTCGATAGCCCTTTTTTCTTTAACTATTTTCAGCTCATGTGGCGATAGTAAAGAAACTTCAAAAGAAAAGAAGGCATACGCTGCTGAAGATATTAAAATCGAGACAAAAAAAGCAAATGATTTTTTTGATCGCGTATTTGACGCTACAGTTGATCGTGATCCAGTGAGTCAAACACGTTTAGGAATAAAAAAAGATTATGACAAATGGACGGACATCAGTGATGAACATGCACAAAAAGAATTGGAAATCATAAAAGCTAATTTAGATTCGTTGTACAAAATTGTTAACATGGATGCACTTGATGAACAGACAAAGATCAGTTACCGTTTATTTGAAAATGAGTGTAAAGACAAAATCGATAATTTCAAATGGCGTTTTCATGATTACCCTGTTAATCAAATGGGAGGTATGCATTCAGAAATCCCTGCCTTTTTAATTAATATGCATGGTATAAGTAATAAAGCAGATGCAGAAGCATATATTTCAAGACTTTTAGGAATCAATAGTTTATTTGATCAATTATTGGTGAACTTAAAAATTCGTGAAGAAAAAAACGTTATCCCTCCAAAATTTGTTTTTCCTTTAGTATTATCAGATTGCAAAAATTTATTGTGTGGTGTCCCTTTCGAAAAAAGCAAAGTGATGAATGCTTTGCTTACAGATTTTAGTACAAAAGTAGGTTCATTAAAAGAATTAGATGAAGCTTCTAAAAAAGAATTGATCACCAAAGCTTCTGACGCTTTGGTAACATCGGTAAAACCCGCTTATGAAAAACTAATTGCTTATTGGAATGAATTGGAAAAAAAAGCTACAGATGACGATGGCATCTGGAAACTGACTGATGGTGATGCCTTTTATGATGCAGCCTTAAAACTTACTACAACTACCGATTTAACTTCCGATGAAATTCATGAAATTGGTTTGAAAGAAGTGGCTCGTATACATGGCGAAATAAAAGTGATCATGAAAAAAGTAAATTTCAAAAATGATAACCTTCAGGATTTCTTTGATTTTATGCGCATTGATAAACAATTCTATTATCCAAACACAGCGGAAGGGAAAGAAGCATATCGTGTAAAAGCTGTAAAAATAATTGATGATATGAAAAAGGAAATAGATAAATTATTTCTTACAAAACCCAAAGCCGATATTGAAGTTAAACCAGTGGAAGCTTTCCGCGAAAAATCAGCCGGAGGTGCATTTTATGAAGAGCCTGCTTTAGACGGCTCTCGTCCCGGACGTTATTATATTAATTTGTATAACATGGCCGATCAGGCAACCTATCAAATGGAAGCATTGGCTTATCACGAAGGTATCCCGGGACATCACATGCAAATAGCCATTGCACAGGAATTAACAAATATCGCTAAGTTCCGTATGCATGGAGGAAATACTGCTTATGTGGAAGGTTGGGCTTTATATTCTGAACTTGTTCCGAAAGAAATTGGTTTTTATCAGGATCCATATTCTGATTTTGGAAGATTAGCAATGGAACTTTTTCGCGCGGCACGCCTTGTAGTTGATACAGGGATTCATCGTAAAAAATGGACCCGCCAAAAAGCATTAACCTATTTTAAAGAAAATACGCCAAATCCTGAAGGAGATAATAAAAAAGAAATTGAACGTTATATAGTATGGCCATCACAAGCTACTGGGTACAAAATAGGAATGATCAAAATTTTAGACCTTCGTGAAAAAGCCAAGACTAAATTGGGCAATAAATTTGATATCCGCGAATTTCATGATGTAGTGCTTACTTCAGGGCCTGTACCAATGAATGTTTTAGAAGAAATGGTAAATACCTGGGTGGAGAAAAAATTAAATAATTAAATAATTGGAGAATTAGAGAATTGGAGAATTGGAGAATTATATTAAACCTTATTAAAAATAAATTCCCAAATCTCTATATCTCCAACCCAACAAATCAACAAATAATAAAATGGCAAAGAAAAAAGAGACAAAAAAAGAAACAAAGTCAATACTTACAAAAAGTTCACATGAATTTTTACGTAATTATTTGAATAATTCATCGCCAACGGGTTTTGAAAGCGCAGGACAAAAACTGTGGCTTGATTATATGAAACCTTATATTGACGATTATTTTATCGACAATTATGGAACGGCAGTTGGTGTTATCAACCCAAAAGCAGAATTTAAAGTAGTGATTGAAGCACATGCCGATGAAATATCCTGGTTTGTGAATTATATTACTAATGATGGTTTTATTTATTTACGCAGAAATGGTGGCAGCGACCACATGATCGCTCCTTCCAAACGAGTAAACATTTATACAGAAAAAGGTATTGTTAAAGCAGTTTTCGGCTGGCCTGCCATTCACGTAAGAGATGCAGCAAGAGAAGAACCACCTACATTAAAAAATATATTTTTGGATTGCGGATGTAATACTAAAAAAGAAGTTGAAGCTTTAGGAATTCATGTTGGCTGTGTGATAACATACGAAGATGAATTTATGGTGTTAAATGACCGTTATTATGTGGGAAGAGCATTGGATAATCGTGTAGGAGGATTTATGATCGCTGAAGTAGCGCGTTTATTAAAAGAAAGCAAAACAAAATTACCTTTCGGTTTATATATTGTTAATTCGGTGCAGGAAGAAGTTGGTTTACGTGGTGCTGAAATGATCACTCATACAATTAGACCAAATGTAGCCATCGTTACAGATGTTTGTCATGATACTCAATCACCAATGATGAATAAGATCTCCAGCGGTGATTTGGCTTGTGGTAAAGGGCCTGTACTTACTTATGGTCCTGCCGTACAAAACAACTTATTGAAACTGATCATTGAAGCTGCGAATAGTAACAAAATACCTTTTCAGCGTGCAGCTGCATCACGTGCAACAGGAACAGATACAGATGCATTTGCCTATTCAGTGGGCGGAGTGCCATCCGCATTAATTTCTTTACCATTACGTTATATGCACACTACCGTGGAAAGTGTTCATAAAGATGATGTTGAAAATGTGATTAAGTTAATTTTCCAATCGCTGAAAGCAATTAAAAACAATCACGATTTTAAGTATATAAAAAAATAATTCGAATTTAATTCATTTGGGCCAGCCCCTTTCTTTTTCAAGAAAGGGGCTGGCTTTTTTTATTCAATCCTTTTCCAAAAAAAAACCATAATACTGCGGGACGCTGCAATCCCTGACGCAGCATTAACATTGAAAAATCTTCAATATATTTATTATAGACCACTGAACTTGAATACGTTAAATTTTTTTCATTAAAATTCAATTTTTTTAAACTAAAAAAAATGAGTATTTTTAGTCAAAATTATACTGTTAAATATTAATAAAACAATAAATGGCGATTTTAGGCTCTATACTCAAACGAACATTTGAACTAAGGGAAAGAATACCCAGAATACGTAAAGTCAACGGTTATACTCAACAAGCTAAAGTATTAAAAAAGCTGCTTACTAAAGCTGAATTTACTGCCTTTGGCGGACATTATAATTTTTCTAAAATAATAAGTGAACCTGATATAATAAACGCCTTTCAGAATACAATTCATACTCATGATTACAATTCAATGTTCAAAAAATGGTGGTATCGTTCTTTGAATGGAGAGGCTTATGTCTGTTGGCCCGGACGCATAAAATATTTCGCATTAAGTTCAGGAACATCTGATTCTTCAAGCAAATATATCCCGGTTACTTCAGATATGCTTCGTGCTATAAAAAAAATCAGTATTCGTCAATTGGGTTTACAAACCCGTTATGATTTCCCGAAAGAACATTTTCAGCGAGGTGCTTTAATGCTGGGAGGAAGTACTCATCTCAATTATAACGGTACCTATTTTGAAGGCGACTTAAGCGGAATCACAGCTAAAAATATTCCTTTCTATTTTCAACATTTTTATAAACCGGGAAAACGTATTTCGAAAGAACGTGATTGGGAAACCAAGCTTGAAGAAATAACAAAAAATGCAAAAAGCTGGGATATAGCTATTGTTGCCGGAGTTCCGGCTTGGGTTCAAATTCTTTTTGAAAGAATTATTGCTGAATACAAAGTAAATAACATTCATGACATATGGCCTAATTTGGAAATATATGTTCATGGAGGCGTTGCTATTGCTCCTTACAAAAAAGGGTTTGAAAAATTACTCGGCAAGCCCATTATTTATTTTGACACCTATTTAGCATCAGAAGGATTTATCGCATACCAGGACAGGCAAGGTACTGAATCATGCAGAATGGTGCTTGATAATGGAATATTTTTCGAGTTTGTTCCTTTCAATGAAAAGAATTTTGATTCGGAAGGAACAATTGTTGAAACACCCGAAACCTACCATATCGGGCAAGTTCAGGAAGGTGTTGAATATGCATTATTGCTTTCTACTTGTTCAGGTGCCTGGCGTTATTTGATTGGTGATGTGATCAAATTCACATCAGTTGAACGTTATGAAATTATTATTACCGGTCGTACAAAACAATTTTTGAGCTTATGTGGTGAACATCTTTCACAGGATAATATGAACCGGGCCATTGAACTTGTTTCAGGCGAATTGAATATTGAAATAAAAGAATTCACCGTAGCAGGTATTAATTATGAATCATTGTTCGCGCACCATTGGTATATTGGTACTGACGACAAAGTAGATGTTGCTATCTTACGTAAGCGCATTGATGAAGTACTGAAAGATCTGAATGATGATTATCGGGTGGAACGCATTGCAGCCTTAAAAGAAGTGATCGTTGATGTAATGCCAAGTCATGTTTTTTATGATTATATGCAGTCCATCGGCAAAATTGGTGCTTCATTCAAATTTCCACGAGTACTAAAAGGCACAAAATTAACCGATTGGGAAACTTATTTAAAAGAGAAGGTACAAAAAACTAACCTATGATTTTAAAAGCCATTTTTCAAGGATTATTACTGGGATCAGTTTTGGCTATACAGCCGGGACCATCCTTGTTTACTTTGATACAAACGAGCAGCAAAAAAGGATTTAAATCAGGTTTTGCACTTGCTATTGGAATTTTCCTGAGTGATGTAATTTGCGTGCTATTAGCTTATTTAGGCATTGCACAACTTTTCGACAATCCTAGTAACAAAATGGTAATTGGCCTTATAGGAGGCACACTGTTAATAATATTTGGGCTTTTCAGTATTTTTCATAAAAAGAAAGAAGAAGAAGAAAAAGGAATAGAAATAAAGGCTGTAAATGTGCCTCTGTTCATTACAAAAGGTTTTTTTCTGAACATATTAAACCCATCTGTTATTTTTTTATGGATCTTATGGGTAGGCGCAGTGAGCTCAAATAAAGAATTTACCCGAATTCACATTTCTCTTTTTTTCATCACTACACTAGTTATCGTATTTGTGACTGATGTCCTGAAAGCCTATTTTGCAAATAAAATAAGCAAACATCTTAGCCATTCTATCTTGCGCAAAATAAGTATTCTACTAGGTATTATTCTTTTAATTACCGGCCTGGTGTTTATATACCGCGTGGTTTCTGTATATTTCTAAAGCTTCATCTCCAGAACAGATTCCCACTTGAAATTAGAATAAACTTTATTACAGTTATTCTTTAGACTTTATATAAGTTAAAATACATTGTAATGCTTACAACGAAAATTCAGGGTTAAAATGCTTACACACCATTTTCTCGACAAGCTCGAAATGACCACGCACGAGGTCATTTCGAGCTTGTCGAGAAAGTGCGGTTGCTTACCATAACGATTTAACTTATATAAAGTATAAAGTCTTTTTATTTATAGATAAGGAAAATTGCCGGACGTTTATTAATATCAGGTATCTGTTTTTTCCAACTGGAAACATATTTTGTTTTAATAAATTCCGTTGGAAGGGTTATATCACAAGCAATACAAAGCGGTGTTTTATTATCACAATTCGATAAAATGTCATCCAATAAATGTGTATTACGATAAGGCGTTTCAATAAATAGTTGAGTTTGACTTTTTTCTCTTGCTATTTTTTCCAGTTCTTTTATTTTTTTAATACGTTCGCTACGCTCCTTTGGTAAATATCCATGGAAAGTAAAACTTTGTCCGTTAAATCCGGATGCCATCAGCGCAAGCAAAATAGAGGATGGACCAACTAAAGGAACTACTTTAATGCTTCTTTCGTGTGCTAACTTTACCACATCAGCCCCAGGATCAGCCACACCCGGACAACCGGCTTCAGAAATTATTCCTATATTTTTTCCAAGATTAATGGAGTTTAAATAGCCGGAAATTTCATGCAAGTTAGTATGCTGATTTAAGGGGTGTAAAATAATTTCCTGCAATGGTTTAATGATCCCCATTTTTTTTAAATAATGGCGTGCTGCTTTTTCGTTTTCAACAATATATTCATCAATAGTATTGATGATCTGATTTACTTTAACAGGCATAACATCAGCCGTTTCAGCATTAATTCCAAGGGTTGTAGGTATTAAGTAAAGGATTCCTTTTTCAGTCATTTTTATTTTTTTTATTCAACAAAGAACTTCGTTTATCTTTTTAAAATAAACATTTATTAATTAGTAATTTCCATAGAATGAGCAATTGCATCACAAGCTTTTTCAAGTAATATAAATACAGTTTCGAACCCCTGCTCCCCTCCAAAATAAGGATCAGGAACGGCCATATTAGAATTTGGATAAACCCTGTTCAGTATCATTTCTACTTTACGCTTATCATTTTCATTTCGTGCAAGGCTAATAACATCAGAGTAATTGGAACTATCCATTACAAAAATGGTATCGAATTTATCAAAATCTTCTACTTGAAATTGTCTTCCTTTTAATTTAGAAATATCGATCCCATGCTGTTTTGCATTCAAAACAGTGCGGTTGTCGGGATGCTGTCCAATATGATAATTGGATGTTCCTGCAGAATCGATACTGATATCAAGATTCATTCTTTCTGCTTTGTCGCGTAAAATACCCTCTGCTAGGGGGGAACGACAAATATTTCCAAGGCAAACCATTAAATAGGCCATAATAAATATTTTTAAAAAAGTGTATAATTTTTTATTGAAAAACTTACAAGTATTGTTGTAACAAAATTTCCATTTCTTTCTGCAATTTCAATGCTTCTTCTCTCGCTTTTTCTGCAAAATCTTCAGCAGCACTTGCATAAATAACTCCTCGTGATGAGTTAACCAACAAACCACATTGTTTGTTCATACCATATTTTGCAACATCATGCAAACTGCCGCCTTGAGCGCCAACACCCGGAACTAACAAAAAACTATCGGGAATCATTTTACGTATATCCAAAAGCATTTCTGCTTTTGTTGCACCAACCACATACATCATATTATCAGGAGTGCTCCATTTTTTTGAAGTTTCAATGATCTTCTCAAATAATTTCAGCCCCCTGCCCCTTTCAATAATAGATACAATTTCACTTGTTTGAAAATCGAATGCACCTTTATTGGAAGTGAGCGCTAGCAAGATCACCCATTTATTTTTGTATTCAAGAAATGGTGTAACGCTGTCCTCACCCATATAAGGAGCAACAGTGATCGAATCAAAATTCAATGTTTCTAAAAATGCCTTCGCATACATTTTGGATGTGTTACCAATATCACCGCGCTTTGCATCAGCAATGGTGAAAACATCTTTATACTTTTGATTAATATAATTGATCGTTTTTTCTAAACTGATCCAACCTTTTGCACCTTGTGTTTCATAAAATGCCATATTTGGTTTGTATGAAACGCACAAATCATGAGTAGCATCAATGATCTGCTTGTTGAATTCAAAAACAGGATCTTCTGTTTTCAACAAATGTGCAGGAATTTTAGTTATATCGGTATCCAAACCAACACAAAGAAAACTTTTTTTCTTTGTAATGGTTGAAAACAGCTCTTCTCTTGTCATTAGATTTTATATTTAATCTTTTACTATACAGTGTTTAACATAAAATATTTTTATGCTTTATTTACGTTTTTTAGTTCTTTCGGAAAATCCTCCTTGATGATATATACTCCATCCATTGGGGTTTCCATTGGAAGGGCATCTCGCAGATAAAAATATAAATGCGTTTCATCATTTTTTTCATCTACTACCTTTTCCGTTTTTTTCAAGAGTTTTTTCGAAACAGCAAATTGCATATTTTTACCGCTTTCCGTTATACAATCAACAATGGTCATATCCCAAATTTCAAAACTAAATTCTTTGTCGTCCGGAAAATATCCTGCTAACGTATAAATTGCATTATTTTTTATTTTGAATTCTGTGATAGGTTCCGATACTTTTAACTCGTCTTCCCACAAGTATTTAATGTTGTCTTCCGATTCTTGTCCTTCATTTAGATCATCGGCAATACCTTGATTAAACTCAGAGTTAACAAGGATAAAGTGTAAGTGTAAGTTCATTTAAAAAATTTGATTTATTAATTAGAGTTTTAAAATTGTCGATCGTAAACTGTTTATTTATTTTTACTTTCATTCCATGTCCTATAAATATCTTGTTGCTTCGGCCTATCTATTTCTATTTCTCTTAAAGGTTCACAAGGTTTTAAAGTAGCTTTACAATCAGCCGGTAATTGCTGATACAATTTTGTTCCTTGTGTTTTCCATTTGATCATTTCATCACTAACCTCTTTTACAATTTTTGCAGGATTACCAACCACTACCTTTCTTTCCGGAATAACCGTATCTGCCGGAACGAAGCATAATGCACCAACAATGCAATTATCACCAATCACCACATTATCCATTACAACAGAGTTCATTCCTACCAAAACATTTTCACCAATTGTGCCACCGTGTATAATTGCACCATGACCAATATGCGCGGCCTTTTTCAATAAAACTGTTGTACCGGGAAACATGTGTATTGTGCAATTTTCCTGCACATTACAACCATCTTCAATAATTATTTGTCCCCAATCACCACGAATAGCGGCACCAGGGCCAATATACACATCCTTACCAATAATTACATTTCCTGTAACGGTTGCATTGGGATGAATAAAAGCACTTTCATCGATAACAGGTTTATAACCGTTGAATTCGTAGATCATTTTTTTTAGAATTTTATTTCATTCTGAATTTGCTCTTTATTTATTTTTTGGCTGCTTTGCCTGCTTTTCCTTTATTTTTAATTGATAATAGTCTTTTAATATCCTTTTTCGCAGTAATAAATTTACGCTCCTTTAAAAGGAATCCGTTTCCATTGGAGAGGATATGCACTTTGAGGTTTTCAATACATAATGCTTCGCCTTCGTCAGCAAAAGCGATATTTGTATGTCCCACATCTTTTCCATCAATAATTATTACCATTCCCGACCCTATACATTCAGCGTGATTTCCTTTTTTGATCAACAAAGCGGTATCCTCACCAATACCAATTCCAAGGAATCCCGGGTTCATTACAACAGCTTCGCTGAGTCTTCCAAATCTTCCTCGTT
This sequence comes from Bacteroidota bacterium, assembly GCA_040388745.1. Lineage (GTDB taxonomy): Bacteria > Bacteroidota > Bacteroidia > 2-12-FULL-35-15 > 2-12-FULL-35-15 > 2-12-FULL-35-15. Next base: position 50,502 of record JAZKBF010000012.1, read on the forward strand.
GCACGAAATGAGTGTCAATCATGCAGTGGTCGATAAAACCAAATCCGGAACTAATTTTTAACTCTAAATTCTGTATAGCCTCGTTTATTTCACCTTGAATGATCATGATTTCGGGAAGAGCCATGGCGCCAGCGCTGGATCCTGCCACAATAAAATCCGGATCTTCCATATAGCGTTGTCGAACTGCTTCTAAAACCTCTGTATTTCCTAATATTGTGGAAAGCCTGAACTGGTCGCCTCCGCTAAATAATACAGCATGGGCTTTCTTAATCCGTTTAATAAATTGGGGCTTATGCGATTCATGATTGTTACCCACGAAAATAAAACCAACTTCAGAAAATCCGATTTTTTTAAATGCCTTTAAATATAATTTACTTACTTCATTCGGTTCGGAAGATGCAGTGGTAATTATTTCAATAGTTTTTTTTCCAGATGACCTTTTTTGGGGAATAAGTTCCATCAGGATCTGGAATCTTTTAAGATCTCCATCATCAGTAATTAATGAGCGTTTCCCTCTGCTCAGGTCCTGACCACCACCGATAAAAATTATTTTCCCTTTGGGTGTTTTCTGTAGCATTTGAATATTTACAAAAGGTTATTTATTTGTTTATTTAAAAACTCTAAATTTTTAACATTTTTCAATAATTACCGCATAACCCTGCCCAAGACCAATACACATTGTTACCAGGGCATAACGTTTGTTCTGTTCTTGTAATTCAATTGCTGCTGAATTCAAAATACGTGCACCACTCATCCCCAATGGATGCCCAAGTGCAATTGCACCACCATTCGGATTAATCCTTGGATCATTGTCTGCCAGGCCCCATGCGCGTGTACACGCTAATGATTGTGCTGAAAATGCTTCATTCAATTCAATAAGATCAATATCCTTCATGGTTAAACCAGCCCGTTTCAAAGCCATATTACTTGCAGCAACCGGACCAATACCCATAATACGTGGTTCAACACCTGCTACACCACTTGATACAATTCGTGCTTTAGGACTTAAATTATATTTTTTTATTGCGTCTTCAGATGCTAATAAAATAGCAGCCGCTCCATCATTCAACCCTGATGCATTGCCTGCTGTTACTGTTCCTCCATCTTTACGAAATGATGCTTTTAATTTCGATAAACCTTCCAATGTAGTATCAGGTTTAATAAACTCATCTTTATCGAAAATTTTTGGTTCGCCTTTTTTTTGTGGTATTTCAACCCCAACAATTTCTTTTGCAAAACGTCCTTTCGATTGTGCTGCTGCTGCCTTTTGTTGACTCCATAAAGCAAATTTGTCCTGATCTTCGCGATTAATTTTATCACGTTCCGCAAGATTTTCGGCTGTTTCTCCCATTCCATCAACACCATATAGCTCTTTCATTTTAGGATTTATGAAACGCCATCCAAAAGATGAATCAAATAGTTGCTGATCACGACCAAAGGCTGAACCAGCCTTTGACATTACCAAAGGGCCGCGTGTCATGTTTTCAACACCACCGGAAATCATCAACTCAGTTTCCCCAACCATAATGCTGCGCGCTGCAGCCATAGAAGCCGACAAGCCCGAAGCACACAAACGATTTACTGTTTCACCAGGAACCGTATATGGCAAACCTGCCAGTAATAATGCCATACGAGCCACGTTACGATTATCTTCACCTGCTTGGTTTGCACAGCCCATGATCACATCACCAATTTGATTTACATCGATGGCAGCATTACGCTTTACTAATTCTTTTAAAACCAATGCTGCTAAATCATCTGTACGGATAGTAGATAATGTTCCACCAAAATTTCCAATAGGAGTGCGAACTCCGTCAATAATAAATGCTTGTTTCATAGTATTGGTTACGAATAAACGAATGGTTACTAATTTACGAAATACTTATTTTTTCTTGATTTAATAAATCGATATTTAATACTCTTTTATACTTCACTTCATCTCTACCAAAAGAAATTAGTATACCTAATTTTAGTTTAGATACTATCAAATAATTAAGCAATTGATCATAATGAGACTTAGAGAATCTATCAGAAGATTTTATTTCGACAACAATTTTATTTTCTACTAAAAAATCAAAATAGTTTTTACTAATTGTTTTCTCCTTAATCTTAACAGGATTAAAAACCTGTTGTTGAACTTTAATATTATTGCTTTGAAAAGTTTCGAATAATGCCTTTTGGTAAACAATTTCCTTATGATTACCTCCAATACTATTAAATATTTCAAACGCAGAACCAATAATTTTGTAACTTAACTCGGGAAATATTAATTTGCTATCCGAATAACTTCCTGTTTCGTAAAACCGTTTCGATTCATCATTTGCAGCTTCGTTATTAGTTGCCTTTTTCGTTTCGCCAATTCGTTCCGATTCGCTATTCGTAACCAAGTTATCTGTAATTTCCCATTCTTTACTCGTACGATAAACTGTCCCTTTAAAAAGTGCAACAATCGTATCATTTTTATTTTTCTTATCTGTACCTCTTCCAGTTTCGTAAATTCGTTCCGATTCGTTATTAGTAACCTTCTTTATTGTTACCTGGTATATCCCAATTTTATTTGAAATGTTTACTTCTTCTGCAACAGCTGTAATTACATCACCTTCTTTCAACGATATAATATGTGAAATACTTGTTTCAACAGAAACACTCATTCTTCCGAGTGAATTAGATGCAAAAGCCAGAGCGCTATCTGCCAACGAATAGGTAATTCCACCATGCGCAATCCCAAAACCATTCAGCATCTCCTTCCTGATGGTCATTCGCAAAACACAATAACCTTGCTTGACTTCAACACGTTCGATACCCAACCATTGGCTGAACCAATCAGTGTCAAGCATTTTGCTCACAATTTTTTCAGGTAAAGTATCTGACATCTCTTTTAAATAAGGATTGAAATGAATGCCAAAGGTATTCATTTTTTGGTTGAGGCACTCTATGTTTTCTTCCAGAAAAACGCTTCTAAATTATTATTCCTGCTTTTCCTTTTCCCTTTCAAATAATCGTTAATTTCGCATTAAATAAAATGAAACACAGATGACAAATTCAACCATTAATATGACAAAAATTCACAATTTTAGTGCAGGTCCGGGAATACTGCCTGCTGAAGTATTACAACAAGCTGCTGAAGCTTGTATCAATTTTGATAATCTAAATCTTTCATTACTTGAAATTTCTCATCGCAGCAAAAATTTTGAAGCCGTGATGGATGAATCCAAAGCTTTGGTAAAAGAATTGCTGGAGCTAAAAGATGGCTACCAGGTTTTATTCTTAGGTGGTGGTGCAAGTTTACAGTTTGCAATGGCTCCGTGCAATTTACTGCGTACTGATGGTACTGCAGGTTATGTAAACACAGGTGTTTGGGCAAGTAAAGCAATTAAAGAAGCCAAGATCATTGGTAATACAGTAGTTGTTGCTTCATCAGAAGATAAAAAATTTAGCTATGTTCCTAAAGGCTATGAAATACCTGCTAACTTAGATTATTTGCACATCACTTCAAACAATACTATTTACGGTACCCAGATAAAAGAATTCCCAAAAACAGCTGTACCATTGGTTTGTGATATGAGCAGCGATATTTTTAGTCGCAAAATAAATGGTAATGATTTTGCATTGATCTATGCTGGAGCACAAAAAAATATGGGTCCTGCCGGTACCACAATGGTAGCCGTTCGTGAAGACATATTAGGCAAAACAGGCCGTAAAATGCTCTCCATGCTTGATTATCAAGTACACATAAAGGGAGAGAGTATGTATAATACACCTCCTGTTTTCCCGATCTATGTTTCTATGTTAACATTGAGATGGTTAAAGAAAAATGGTGGTATTGCCTGGATCGAAAAGATCAACCAGCAAAAAGCCGATACTTTGTATAATGAAATTGACCGCAACTCTATGTTCATTGGTACTACTGCAAAAGAAGACCGTTCAAATATGAATGTTACTTTTATTATGCACAAACCTGAATTGGAAGTAGAGTTTGATAAATTAACCAAAGAAGCTAATTTAAGCGGCTTACGCGGACACCGTGATGTAGGAGGATACCGTGCTTCTTTATACAATGCACTTCCACTGGAAAGTGTAAATGCATTAGTTGAAGTAATGCAGGCTTTTGAGAAAAAATTTGCTTAATCTTTAAAAGAAAAACCTAAGGATAGCAGATGTATGAGTCCTAAAACGACATTCAAAAAGGTGAAAATATCTATTATTTCTGCTTCCTTTATTTTTCTTTTAAGCGGATGCTCGTGGCAGGAATATTTCCTGGTTAAGAACGAAACCGCCTCCGACATTTCAATTGAATACAGTATCTCAAGTCCCGGTAGTGGATTCGGATTTGGGATATTTGACACTTCTCCAACCATATACAAGTTAAATTCGTCAGGAAGTATTGACTGGAACGATCAATTATCTTTTGTTGACACAGATACCGCTTCGCTTGGCATTAGGGTAATACTGCCACCTAAAAGCTCAGTTGTGATCGGATATTTATCCAACGACCATTATAAAAAGTATGATCAGCAATTTATCAATGGCCGTACTTTTAATCTGAAAAAAATAAATTTAATAAGCAATGGAAAGAGTACCGAAATAATTCCGGAAAATTTCGATAGCTTTTTTAAGAAGACGTCCGGGAATATTGAATATCGGACAAAGTGATATCCTGATCAACAGATTTTTTTAACAATTTCATGATCATCTACCACTTTACAAAATCCAAGACATGCTTTTCTAAGGCCTTAGTTGTATTCTCATCCGTAAGGTTTCCATTATCATCAAGCAAGGATAAAACACTTGAAATAGGCAGTTTATTAGGATGAACATGTAAACCTAAATAATGTAAAATTCCTGTTAGGTGATCCATCCCTCTCAAATTCCCTGCACGCCCGCTGGAAACACCCACTAATGCTACTTTTTTTCCTCTGAGTAATTCGGGATGCATGGCATCAATGAACGTTTTTAAAATTCCCGGGAAACTCCCGTTGTATTCTGGAGCAATTATCACGTATTTTTGCGAAGGGATAATATATTTATCCAAAAGCTCCTGAAATTTTCCGGAACGCCTGCTAAATAATTCATTGAAAGCAATATCAACCGGAACCTTTTCCAGAGATAAAACTTCCGATCTAACTCCTTGTTTTTCCACTAATTGAGAGTACAATTGGGCAATCTTAAGAGAATTGCTATCTGGCCGGTTTGTAGCCGAAATAATAGTTATCATTGAAATATATTATTAACAAAATCTGTTTGAAAACTCTTAATAAGTTTTCAACCCTTTTCCGGCTCAAAAACTGTATTTTTAATGAAAATTAATCAGACTACAAAGTAAGGTATTTTTTTTCATTATGAATATAACATATTACGGTCATTCATGTTTTGGAGTAGAAGTGGGTGGCAAACACCTTCTTTTTGATCCGTTCATTAGTCCGAATGAATTAGCTAAAGGCATTGATGCTTCAACAGTGAAGGCCGATTATATACTTATTTCTCACGGGCATGATGACCATATTGCTGATGCGATCAGTATAGCAACCCGTACCGGAGCTAAAGTGGTTTGTGCCTTTGAGATCCATACCTGGCTCAATAATCAAGGAATAAATAATACTCATCCAATGAATATTGGAGGTAAATGGAAATTTGATTTTGGGAATGTAAAATGTGTTTCTGCGGCCCATTCCAGCAGTTTACCTGATGGAACTTACGGTGGTAGCCCAATGGGTTTTGTTATTGAATCAACGGAAGGCAATTTTTATTTTGCGGGTGATACAGCACTTACCTACGATATGAAACTTATTGGTATTTATCGTACCATTAATTTTGCCTTTTTACCTATTGGCGACAACTATACAATGGGTGTTGACAATGCAATTATCGCTGCCGAATTTATTAAATGCCGCCAGATCATCGGTATGCACTATGATACTTTTGAAATGATAAAAATTGATAAAAAAGAAGCTGTTAAAAAATTTATGCATGCCGGGAATGAATTGATCTTATTTGATATTGGAGAAAGTAAATCAATAACAAGTGGAGCTTTGGATACAATTAACAGATAAAATAATTTTAAAAATTAGAGAAATAGAGAATTGGAGAGTTAACAAATCATCAAATTACTAAATCGCTAAATCACTAAATCACTAAATCTCTAAATCAACAAATGGGAAAAATAATAGCAATAGCAAATCAGAAAGGTGGAGTTGGAAAAACAACAACAGCTATTAACCTTGCAGCAAGTTTAGCTGTATTGGAGTTTAAAACACTTTTGATAGACGCTGATCCTCAGGCAAATTCTACTTCAGGTGTAGGATTTGACCCACGTAATATAAAAACAGGTATTTACGAATGTATTATCGATGGTGTTGATCCAAAAGATACTATACTTCAAACAGAAACGCCTAACCTATTTCTTTTGCCTGCCCACATCGATCTGGTTGGTGCCGAGATTGAAATGATCAATCTTCCGCAGCGCGAAAAAATGATGAAAATGGCTTTGGAAAAGATCAAAAATGATTATGATTTTATCATTATCGATTGTTCACCATCGTTGGGTTTAATTACTATCAATGCACTATCTGCAGCTGATTCGGTTTTAATTCCTGTACAATGTGAATATTTTGCTTTAGAAGGTTTAGGGAAATTGTTAAACACCATTAAGATCGTTCAATCCCGCCTTAATCCTGAATTAGCGATTGAAGGTATTTTATTAACAATGTATGATATGCGTTTACGCTTGAGTAACCAGGTAGTAGAAGAAGTAAAAACCCATTTTCAGCAAATGGTATTCGATACTATTATTCAACGTAATACTAAATTAGGAGAAGCACCAAGTTTCGGACAAAGCATTATTATGCACGATGCAAGTGGAAAAGCCTCTGTAAATTATTTGAATTTAGCACGTGAAGTACTTCAAAAAAATGGTCTTACACGATTAAATGATGCTGAAAAAATTATTAAAGTAGAAGAAGAAAACTAGTATAAAAATTATGTTGAATGTTGTATTTTAAAATGGTGAATATTTCAAAAAATCACATTTATAAATTTCACATTTTACATTAAAAAAAAGAGAAATGTCAGTAAAAAGAAACGCATTAGGCAGAGGATTAAGCGCATTGTTGGAAAATTCCAAAACCGATATCACCAGTAATAATAAATTGGAAGGTGAAGGAAAAGTAGTAGGTGCTATAGCAAACATTGAAATTGCAAGTATTGAAACCAATCCATTTCAACCCCGTACTAACTTTGAAGAAGATGCACTAAACGAATTGGCTTCTTCCATAAAGGAGCATGGCATTATTCAACCCATCACCGTTCGCAAATTAGGATATGATAGATATCAGTTAATTTCGGGCGAAAGACGTTTTCGTGCATCCCAGATAGCGGGCTTAACAAGTGTTCCTGCATATATCCGTATTGCTAATGATCAGGCGATGCTTGAAATGGCATTGGTGGAAAACATTCAACGTGAAAACCTTGATCCTATTGAGGTTGCGATCAGCTATAAACGGCTTATTGATGAATGCTCTTTAACACAAGAACAACTTTCACAAAAAGTAAGCAAACAACGTTCAACGATCACTAATTATTTACGTTTGCTTAAGTTACCTGTAGAAATTCAGTTGGCGATCAGGAACAATGATATATCAATGGGTCATGCCCGAGCTTTGATCAATATTGAAAATGTAGACAGACAATTAGATATTTATAATCAAATTGTGTTGAACAATTTATCTGTTCGTGAAGTGGAAGACTTAGCCCGCGGAGCAAAAACAGAATCAGCGGTGACTTCAACTAATAGTGCTTCTGCTAAAAAATCAACAAAAGGGAATTTATCATTTGAACAGTTAAAAGTGGTAGAAGATCTACGTGCTGTATTTAATACCAAAGTAGGTATTAGTAGGGAAGTTAATGGAAAAGGGAAAATTGTTATTCCTTTTAAATCAGATAATGATCTAAAACGTATTCTTGATCTGTTAGATGCTTAATTTTTTACTCTCTTATTCGAACAGGACAAAGGGCCTTCGGCTTTTTGATACGAGTGGTGTGATTGCTAAAAAAGTAATTGTTTTAAAAAAAACAGTCTCTTTAAAAAACCGATTGCTTCAATTTGCTTTTGCGCTCGCTTTTTTATTTTTATCCACTGCATCAAACTATGCGCAAGTAAAGGATACAATATTAAATTCCAAAAATCCAAAAATTGTAAACCCATCGAAACCTCTTCAAAATGGCAAAACAACTGAGGATTCCCTTGAACAGGCAAAAATCAAACCCAAAGCTAAACCTGCCTATCATTCACCAAAAACATCTGCTTTAATGTCAACAATAATACCTGGCCTTGGGCAGGTATACAATAAAAAATATTGGAAAGTTCCTATTATTTATGCAGGTTTGGGAGGACTTGCCTATTCGATCAATGAAAATCAAAAAAAATACAGCAAATACATTGAAGCATATAAATTTCGAATAGATGAAGATTCTTTAACGATCGATAATTTCCCGAGATATTCAGATGACAATTTAAATACCCTACAACAATATTACAAACGTTTCCGTAATTTATCGGTAATAGGCTTTACATTATTGTATGTAATGAATATTGTAGATGCCAGTGTTGATGCCCACATGTTTACTTTTGATGTTGGTGATGATCTATCATTCCATATTCAGCCAACGTTCCTGAATATAGCCAATGCAAAAAATTACACTACCGGTCTTTCATTGAATATAACTTTTTAATTTAATTAAGTATTTGTTCAATTTTTGAATCAATAATTGAACAAATTCATAATTCCTAAAATTATAAATTTGTACCTTCACGATCCTGAGAACTTTGAGGATCACTATTCGCTAAACCACTATGAAAGAAGAATTCCTACATCATATCTGGAAATTTAGATTGTTTAACCAGCTGGATCTGCTAAGCACTTCAGGAGAGTCCATAGAAATTGCAGGTAATGTAGAGATCCATTTAAACGCAAGTGATTGGAAAAAACATTTACATCAACATGATAAAGCCTACGATAATATTATATTACATATAGTATATAATGCAGATGAACCGATTTATAGAGCTTCGGGGGAGACAATTCCAACCCTGGAATTAAAGGAGAAAATTGAAAAAAAAATCATTCAAAATTATTTGCTTTTAAAATCAAACAGCGATTGGATTCCCTGTGAAAAACAAATCAGTGCCGTTCCTCAATTAATTATTAATAATACCCTTGATAAATTGCTGTTGGAACGCCTGGAACGTAAATCAGCATCCATTATTGATAGTTTAAAAATAAATAACAATAACTGGGAAGAAACATTTTATCAACACCTGGCGCGTAATTTCGGTTTTAAAACAAACGCAGAACCTTTTGAATTGCTTGCCAAATCACTTCCTTCTCTTTTTCTTGCAAAACATAAAAACAGTTTACTTCAGATCGAAGCAATGCTATTTGGCCAGGCTGGTTTATTGGACGAACATCTGGAAGATAAATATTTACAAGCTTTGCAGAATGAATATGTTTTTCTAAAACAGAAATTAAAATTGCATTCGATTGATGCCCACCTATGGAAATTTCTACGTTTACGACCGGTTAATTTTCCGACTATTCGTATTGCACAATTTGCAGATCTGATCTTTAATTCAAATCATTTATTCTCAAAAATTATTGAAACAGAAAAGTGCGAGGACTTAAAAAAGTTAATGAATGTTGAAGTTTCGGACTATTGGCTTACTCATTATGTTTTTGATAAAACCTCAGCTTCGTCAAAAAAACGTTTAGGAGATGATTCCGTAAATAACATTATCATTAATACAGTTGTTCCATTTTTATTTGTGTACGGCAAACAAAAAGATGATATAAAATATGTGGAACGTGCATTGCAATTTCTGGAACAAACAGCTGGCGAAAACAATTCCATAATTAATAAGTGGGATGCGTTGAAACTATCCGTTAAAACAGCCTATTCAACCCAGGCCTTGTTGCAGTTGAAAAATGAATATTGCAGCCATAAAAAATGTTTAAGTTGTAATATTGGTAATTATTTGCTAAAAAAATCTTAATTTAGTTACTGGATAAAACATAAAAAATGGTTAAAAAAATTCAAAATTGGTTTGAAGTGCAGGCATTTGGTGTTTGCGAATGGTGGGGAAAAAAACTTGGCATTAATACTACCAATATTCGTATGTATTTTATTTATCTTTCCTTTTTTACTGTAGGTTCCCCCATCATTATATACTTTGTGATGGCATTTGTATTAGAGCATAAAAAATATTTTAAACCTTGGCGCAGTAAGCGCAGAAGTGTCTGGGATTTATAAGGTCCATTAAAATTAATAACCCGATAGAGTTGTCGCCTAAGAAATACTCTTTTCTATACTTGAATTAACCCGATTTTATGAAAAAAATTTTAATTACCGGAAGTAACGGCTTACTTGGTCAAAAACTCGTATACAATTTAATAAAACGTAGTGATGTTGAAGTAATTGCAACTTCTTTTGGTGCAAACAGATTAGTTTTAAAAGATGGTTACACTTACGAATCACTTGATATTACTAATAAAGCAGAAGTAGAAAAAGTATTCAAAAAATACAAACCCGATGTAGTAATAAATACTGCTGCAATGACAAATGTTGATGCCTGCGAAACCAAGCGCGATGAATGTTGGGCATTAAATGTTACCGCAGTACAGAATATCATTGATGCAATAGCGCTCATAACCCCATCTAATGAAGGAATAGAAACAAGTCCGCATTTAATACACTTATCAACTGATTTTATTTTTGATGGTGAAAAGGGATCTGAATATCTGGAAACAGACGTACCTAATCCGCAAAGCTATTATGCACAATCGAAATTTGAATCGGAAAAAATTGTTCAAAAAAGTAAGATCAAATGGGCCATTGCGCGTACAATTATTATTTACGGAATAGTTGATAATATGAGCCGCACAAATATCGTATTGTGGGCCAAAGAGGCATTAACAAAAGGACAAAAAATAAATGTGGTAGACGATCAGTTTCGTTCACCAACACTTGCAGAGGATTTAGCTGAAGGCTGTATTTTGATCGCTGATAAAGGCGCAACAGGTATTTATCATTTATCTGGACAGGAAACAATGAGTATTTTAGAATTGGTTTATAAAGTAGCTGATCATTTCAAACTCGACAGATCATTAATTACTCCATCCAAATCAGGTACTTTAAATCAAGCGGCAAAACGTCCGCCCTACACCGGTTTTATAATTGATAAAGCAAAACATGACTTAGGATATAATCCACATTCGTTTATGGCAGGATTGGAAATATTGGATAAACAGTTGAAAGAGTTGAAAACAAGCGTTTAAATTCTAATTCCGATCACCAATAGATCATCAACCTGTTCGCGGCTTCCTTTCCAGGTTTCGAACGTTTTGATCAATGTATTTTCCTGTTCGAGCATGCGCGTGGAATAATTAGCCAGCAAAAGATCTTTGAACCGTTTGCTCATAAATTTTTTCCCTTCCTTACCACCAAACTGATCAACGAAACCATCTGAAAAAATATAAATGCAATCTCCTTTTGAAAGTAAAATTTTATGTTTTGTAAATTTCCGTTCAATTTCAGATTGATGTCCGCCAATAGAAAATTTGTCAGGTTTTATTTCAGAAAGTTCGAACTCAGAAGATGTATAATTCATGGTTGGCTCTGTTCTCTTTTCTCCATTCTCCAATTTTTTTAATATCCACAGTGGTCGCTGCGCTCCGGCATATTCAATTTCAGTTTCGCTATTGAAGGAAATAAGAGCAATGTCCATTCCATCTCTGGTTGCATCATGTTCTTCCTGCTTTAATGCCTTGCGAACTTCTTTATGAAGGTGGTTCAAGATCTCATCAGGTGAAGTAATTCCTTTTTCATTTACGATCTGATTCAAAATATTATTTCCGATCATACTCATAAGTGCACCCGGTACTCCATGCCCTGTACAATCACAGGATGCAATTAGTTTTTTACCATTTTTTTCTGCAAACCAATAAAAATCACCGCTAACAATATCTTTTGGTTTAAACAAGACGAAAGCATCAGGGAAAAGTTTGTATTTGAGTTCCTTAGGTGCTAAACTTGCGTCTTGTATACGTTTGGAGTAATTTATACTGTCGGAAATATCTTTGTTTTTCAATTCAATTTCTTCGTAGGCAAATGATAATGCGATGTTAGCTTTTCTTTTTTGCACATTCCCTCTAAAAAGAACAAACGCGAAAGAGCCAATGAACAATGAAAAAATTAAAAGATAGATCTTAAAATTTTTTTCACTTTCAAATTTTTCTTTTGAAAGTGCTTTATCTTTTTCCAGGTTATTTATAGCTAATTCTTTTGTCTCTGATTCATATTTTGAAGTTAACTCATTTGCTTGCCTGTAGTTGCTTTCACTATTAATAGAATCTGTTAAAGATAAAGACAGTTGTGCATACTCAAACGATTTCTGGAAATCATTCGTCTCTTGATAAATCGCACTAATATTGTTATATAAACTTTGAATTTGATCCTTATAACCAACTTCTTTAGCATATTTCAGTGCCTTTTGGAAAGAAACTATCGCTTTATCCAGTTTATTTCCTTGTGCATACAATGCACCGAGATTACCACATAGATTCGCCAAATATTTTTTATTTCCTACTTCTTCAGCAATTTTTATTCCTTTTTCAATACTTTCTATTGCATGAAGCGGTTTTCCTGAAAGACTATAGCTTATACCCATATTGCCGTAATTTGCTGCCATATTTTTTTTATTACCAGTTTCCATCTGTATTTTCAGTGAACTTTTGAAACTCTGAATGGCATCCTCATACTTTTTAAGTTTGTTATAAATGATACCTATATGAGTATAATTGGTTGACAACCCTTCTTTGATATTCAGTTTCTGATTTATTAAAAGTGATTTATTAAAATAAATAAGTGCATCATTATTGTTTTTTTGGGACAAATAAATTTTCCCTATACTATTATAACACTTTGCTATTGCTTCATTGTTTTTAAGATGCTCATAAATTTTTAATGCCTTAAAAAAATGATCGGACGCTGCTCCATAATCACCTTTGAGCAAATAGAGATCCCCAAATTTATTATGAGATTTACCCAAACTATTCTTATGATTTATTTTAACAGAAAGATCAAACGCTTGTTGTACATATGCAAATGCTGTATCTGAATTGTTATCCTGATAAAGAATTGAAAGCTCAATCCATGCCGAAATTTTTGTAGTATCCTGATTAGTTGTGGCTACTAAATTTTGAAGCGAATCAATTACTTTCAAATCCTGAGCAGGTAAATCAAAGCATTCCAGCAAAAGTAGAAATACAAAAAAATATTTTATACAGAATTTTTTTTTCATATCTTAATTCCAATCACTAATATATCGTCAACTTGTTCACGGCTACCTTTCCAGCTTTCGAGAGCTTTACGCAGATTTTTTTCCTGTTCCACCATTGACTGCCCGCAACTTACGAGCAACAAATCCTTAAATCTTTTGCTCATGAATTTTTTTCCTTTAGTTCCACCAAATTGATCAACAAAACCATCCGAAAAAATATAAATTGAATCCCCTTTAGAAAGAGAAATTTTATGGTTCGTAAATTTCCTTTCAATTTCAGATTGCGCACCACCAATTGAAAACTTGTCAGCTTTTTCTTCAATTAGTTGTTGGTTTTTAGTTATTACTTGTTGAGAGGCATCATTATCAATTACCAATTCTGAATTGTCACCATTTTTGATGATCCACAAAGGTCGATGAGCGCCTGCGTACTCAATTTCAGTTTCATTGTTAAAAACAACAAGAGCAATATCCATCCCGTCTTTAGTTCCACTTTGCTCCTCCTGATTCAATGCTTTGCGTATTTCCTTATGAAGTCGATTTAAAATTTCATCTGGTGAGGTAACACCTTTTTCATTTACAATTCGATTTAGAATATTATTTCCAATCATACTCATCAATGCACCAGGAACACCATGTCCGGTGCAATCGCATGATGCAATTAGTCTTTTACCATTTTTTTCTGCATACCAATAAAAATCACCGCTAACAATATCCTTGGGTTTAAACAATACAAAGCAATCAGGGAAAAGTTTATATTTAAGTTCTTTGGGAGATAAACTTGCATCTTGTATTCGTTTGGAATAATTGATACTATCAGTTATGTCTTTATTTTTAACTTCAATTTCTTCGTAAGCAAGCGACAATTTAAAATTTGCTTTTCTTTTTTGAATATTTGCTCTAAACATTACAAAAACAAAAGCCGCGATCAAAAAACAAAAGATGATGAGGTAAATTTTGAATTTTTTTTCACGCTGCAGTTTTTCTTCTGAAAGTGCGTTATCCTTTTTCAAACTATCAATCGTTAATTCTTTTTTCTTCGATTCGTATTTTGCTGTCATCTCATTTACCTGCCTGGCATTATTTTCATCAAAAATACTGTCAGTGAGTTTTGATGAATAAGAGATGTATTCAAGTGCTTTTAAAAAATCGCCTTTCTTTTCAAACAATTTTGAAAATTTAATATAAATACTTTTTATTATATTTTTATCATTTATTTCTTTAGCGTAAACCAGTGCTTTTTGAAGGGATATACCAGCCTCATTATAACGATTCGCCTTAGTGTAAACCTCCGCCAGATAAGAATATGAATCTGACAGATATCGTTTATTTCCAATTTCTTCGGAAATTTTTATGGATTTTTCATAGTTTTCAATCACAAGATTGAGGTTTCCCATTTTATCATAAACAGCACTCAAATTAGAATATGTGGCCGCCATACCTTCTTTGTTACCGGCATCTTCATGCATTTCAAAAGCTTTACGAAAGCTCATAATCGCTTCTTCATATTTTTTTTGTTGAGTGTAGATGAGTCCAATATCATTATAATTCTGACCTATTCCTTTTTTTGCATTCAACTCTTGGTTAATTACAAGGGCTTTGGAATAATAGCGAAGAGCTTCATCATTATTTTTTTGTTGTTGACTATATATCCAACCGATATTACGATAACAATCTGCAATTGCAGGTTTATCCTTTAATCCTTCATAAATTTTTAATGCTTTGAAATAATGATCGGAGGAAGAACTATAATCGGCTTCATACCAATAGAGATCTCCAAGATTATTATGTGCTTTACCTATAAATTGAGAGTAGTTTAATTTTATGGAAAATGTCAAAGCCTCAAGCCCAAATTCAAATGCTTTATCAGAATTGAAATCTCGGTATTGATTTGAAATCTGAATTAATGAGGAAATTTTTACCGTATCATTTTGAGTTGATTTTATTATGTTTTGAAGAGAATCAATTGTCTGACGGTTCTGTGCCGTCAAAAAGAAACATTGCAACATTAGGAATAATAAAGAAAGATATTTTACACAAAGTTGTTTCTTCATTTATAATTTTTATCAGCACTAATATTCAACAACGGGGTTAAAACCCAAAGAAACTTGTTTTCGATTACTTACCAAAGATAATACATAATAATTTCAAGTTAAAATATTAAACAATGTTTAAATTGTTCTTCATACAAAAATCATTTTTTCAGACAAATGATTCTTAAAAAATTGAATATTCCCCCCTTTATCATTAATAATGAAGAAATTTCTTTGAAGTTTTGATTTTATACATAAATTTGCTATCCTAAACTTTGATTGAAAACGTTTTAAATTAATTATGGCAACAAATCCATACATAGTTCAACAATCCACGAAAACGCCTTTAATCAACTTTGATCCGAATGGAAATTTCGAATTAAAAGGAAAATCCATTCCTGAAAATACAATATTATTCTATAAACCGTTATTTGAGTGGCTTGAGAAGTATGCTCAAAACCCTGCTTCCAAAACTAATCTTAATATTCAATTAGATTATTTTAATACCAGCTCATCCAAATCTATTGTTGATCTGTTTAAAATGCTGGAACTTATTTCCAAAAGCGGGAAAAGTGAAACAACTATTAACTGGCTTTATAATCAGGAGGATGATGATATGCAGGAAGCCGGAGAAGACTATAAGTCCATAATTAAGATCCCTTTCAATCTTGTTTCTTTTTCAAAAAAATAAAACTGTTTTAAAACCTAATCTTATGATAAAAAAAATATTTCTTTTTTCTTGTGTAGTTTTAATAGCATCCTGCAATAACACTACAACTGATACATCCAATGTTACTGAATCGGCAAAGGATACTGCTAAAAGCTCAGCAACTCAACCAGAAAATGAATTGGCCGATTTTAAATTTCACACGCTAATTATTAATATCCCTTCTCCATTTGAAATTATAACGCTTTTGCCAAAATCCAATATTCCGTTTAAACAAGGATTGGTTAACTCTACTGATAATGTAACTAAATATACTACAACAACTAAAAAGGGTTTGAACTATGGTGTGTATGTTGTTGATCTGGTTTATTTATCTTCGAATGAACATTTTTCTGAAGTAAAAAGTTACTTCAAAACAGCAGGTAGTTTGGCGAAAAGCCTGGGTTGTGCTGAAATTTTCGAAAATATTGCAGGACCAAGATTAGAAAACAATATTGATAAAAAAGATACTATCAATAAAATTATCGATCAGATCTATACTGAAATGGATAATTATTTGCGTTCAAATGACCGACTGTTAACGGCAACCCAAATTTTGGTAGGAAGTTGGATTGAGAGCCAATATTTAACTGTTGGTTTAATTAAAGACGAAACAAAAAACAAAGATAATGAGTTGCTATTTCAAAAAGTTGAACAGGAAGGATATACGTTGGAAAAACTTGTACAATTGTTAAAGGAATTTGAAAAAGAAAAAGATTTCAAACCTTTTATTGAGGATCTAAAAGATTTACAAAACCTTTATAAAGAGCACAAAGGTGGAGATATTGAAAAAGCGTTACTTGCCAAAATTTATGATAAACTTAGCGTAATTCGCGGTAAAGTTGTCAATTAATTTTTTTAATTTATAACAGAAAAGCCTTGTAGATAAAAATCTTCAAGGCTTTTTTTTGTTTAAAAATAAATATTTTCTTTGGGTAAGTTTGAGAAAAGCTGCCTAAATCTGTTTTTCTATTAAATAATGATTTCTATTAGCAGAATTGCGAGAGATCAGCTCACCAAGAAATCCGGCAAGAAATAATTGAGTTCCAATGATCATAGCCACCAATGCAAGGTAAAATAAAGGTTTATCGGTTACATCACGGGTAGGAATAGCATTAAACGATTTATATACCTTTTCGAGGATCAAATACAAAGAAACAGATCCGCCAAATAAAAATGAAATAGTTCCAAAAAAGCCAAAAACATGCATTGGCCGCTTTCCGAATTTCGAAACAAAGGTGATGGACATTAAATCCAAAAAGCCATTTACAAAGCGTTCAAAACCAAATTTTGTTTTACCATATTTACGCTCGTAGTGCTGCACTTCCTTCTCTTCTATTTTTGTAAAACCGGCCCATTTAGCGATCACAGGGATATAACGGTGCATTTCGCCATAAACTTCAATGTTTTTAACAACATCTTTTTTATACGCTTTTAAACCACAATTAAAATCATGTAAATTGTTGATTCCACTGGCTTTACGGGTTGCCCAATTAAATAATTTTGTGGGTATTGTTTTACTTAAAGGATCGTAACGTTTCTTTTTCCAGCCCGAAACCAGGTCAAGCCCATCATCCATAATCATTAAATACAATTCAGGAATCTCATCAGGAGAATCCTGCAGATCGCCATCCATTGTAATTATTACATCACCCTGAGCAGCTTCAAATGCTACATTTAAAGCAGCTGATTTACCATAATTTCTCCGGAATTTTATTCCTTTGATATGCTGATTTTTAAGTGACAACGCTTCAATGACCTTCCAGGAATTATCCGTACTTCCATCATCGACAAAGATCACCTCATACGAAAAATGATTATGAACCATCACTTTCTCAATCCATCCGCATAACTCCGGCAAAGATTCTTCTTCGTTTAATAAAGGGATAACAATTGAAATGTTCATAGGAAACAAATATATAAATAATCTATGAATTACGAAAAATAACGAGTTGGTTGGGGGTAGTTAAAAGCTTCGTCTAAAGGAAAGAATTTTAATATATAGTAATACTTTGAACTTTTAAATAAATTTTATTACTTTTGCACCGGGGTAAGTCTTATACGACCAGCTCCCTAAAACCCTCCAGGTACGGAAGTAAGCAAAGGTAATAGGTTGAGCGGTGCGATATGAGTAGCTTACCCCTTCTTTTTTTACTTCCTGCGAATTACAAAATCCCAAAAAAAATACTGTTAAAGTGGAATTACGAATGATCACAACTATATTCGTAGAGTTCCAAATCGTTTTTATACATTTGCAAAACACAATAACAATTATAAACCATTCCCAAAATCTACCGTTCAGGAGATTTTAGGCTAATTATTTTAGATATGAAATTTTTTATTGACACAGCAAACCTTGCACAAATTAAAGAAGCTCAAGACCTTGGTGTACTTGATGGGGTAACGACTAACCCTTCATTAATGGCCAAAGAAGGTATTAAAGGCGAAAAAAATATTTTAAAACACTATGTTGATATTTGCAAGATAGTAACCGGTGATGTTAGTGCTGAAGTTATTTCTACTGATTTTGCAGGAATGGTAAAAGAAGGTGAACGCCTTGCTAAACTTCACAAGCGTATTGTTGTTAAAGTACCAATGATCAAGGATGGTATCAAAGCCATTAAATATTTTTCCGAAAAAGGGATCAGAACAAACTGTACATTGGTGTTTTCTGCCGGACAAGCCCTATTAGCAGCCAAAGCAGGCGCGACATATGTTTCTCCATTTGTGGGCCGTTTAGATGATGTTTCAACTGATGGCTTACGATTGATCGAAGATATCCGTGTGATCTATGATAACTATGGATATGAAACACAAATTTTAGCTGCATCTGTTCGTCACCCAATGCACATTATTGAATGTGCTACAATTGGTGCTGACGTGGTTACATGTCCATTAAGTGTAATTCTTTCATTACTAAAACACCCTTTAACAGACATTGGATTGGCGCAGTTTTTAGCTGATGCAAAAAAATAATCTAGCAATTTTGCAGTAGGCAATTAATTCAATTTTATTGCCTACTGTTAAATTGTAAAATTGCTCCCCAAAAAATATCCTACTAAATGTTTCTCCGCATCAACCCCAATAAACCAAACTACGATGAAATTGCAAAAGTTGTAAAATGCTTGCGCGATGGCGGTGTTGTTATTTATCCAACAGATACCGTTTATGGGATAGGTTGTGATATTAATAAACAACGTGCGGTTGAGCGCGTTTGTAAAATAAAAGGTATCGATCCCGAAAAAGCTAACTTCTCATTTATCTGCTCTGATCTAAGTCACCTATCTGATTTTACCAAACCAATAAACACTGCCACTTATAAGCTAATGAAAAAGGCTCTTCCCGGACCTTTTACTTTTATATTGGAAGCTAATAACAATGTTCCTAAAATATTCAGAAGCAAAAAAAAGACCGTTGGTATTCGTATTCCTGACAATATTATTTGCCTTGAAATAGTAAAACAATTAGGCAATCCTATCATGACCACCTCTGTTCATGATGATGATGAAATAGTTGAATATACCACCGACCCTGAATTAATTTATGAAAAATACAAGGATCAGGTAGATATTGTTATTGCAGGTGGTTACGGAAACAACCAGGCTTCAACAATTGTGGATTGCACAAATGATGACTTTACAATCCTTCGACAAGGATTAGGTGTGCTGGAGCAATATTTATAATATTACCTTTTTACTTCCCATCTCTTTAAGTACACCCTTCTGTCATATTTCATTTAATTTCAACTTTAATATTCTCCTATTCGTCTAATTTAGACCAGAAAATTGTTTTGAATAAATAAAATACTTAATTTTATCAAAATAAACAAACTCATATCAATGATAACAGCAAATACTATTGAAGTTAAGGTTCAAAAAATTTCCAAATCAAGAATTAATGAGGTTGATTTTGAACACCTGACATTTGGTAAGATCTTTTCTGACCACATGTTTGTAGTTGATTATAAAAATAATCACTGGGGTGACGCACAAATATTGCCTTATGGTCCCGTACCAATGAGTCCTTCAACATCCGCACTTCACTACGGACAAGCTATTTTTGAAGGTATGAAAGCCTATAAAAATGACAAAGGTGAAGTATCACTTTTCCGTCCTTTTGATAACCACAAACGAATTAACATATCAGCTGATAGAATGTGTATGCCCGGCATTCCTCAGGAATATTTCATTGAAGGTCTGAAACAATTGGTTCGGCTGGACAAAGATTGGGTGCCTACTGCTGATGGAGCATCTTTGTATTTACGTCCTTTTATTATTGGAACTGACGAATTTATCGGTGTAAAACCATCGGACACATACAAGTTTTATATCATTACATCGCCAGGCGGTGTGTATTATAACAAACCGGTAAAAGTATTGGTAGAAACCAATTTTATACGTGCGGTTGAAGGTGGTGTTGGTTTTGTTAAAGCATCCGGTAATTATGGCCGTTCCTTATATCCAACCAAACTAGCCCAGCAAAGAGGTTATGATCAGATCATTTGGACGGATGCACGCAATCATCGTTATTTGGAAGAATCAGGAACCATGAACTTAATGTTTGTGATCGATGATGTATTGATCACTGCACCATTGGGTGATACTATTTTAGCAGGTATCACACGCGACAGCGTATTGACTCTTGCAAGAGATTGGAAAGTAAAAGTTCAGGAACGCAAAATCAGTATTGATGAAGTAATTGATGCACATAAAAACGGAACCTTACAAGAAGCTTTTGGTACAGGTACTGCCGCTACTATTGCACATATTTCTACAATAGGTTTTGAAGGAAAAGATTATGTATTGCCAGGTGTTGAGGGCCAAATGTTCTCACAACGTGTTGCAAAAGAATTAGAGGATATCCGCAAAGGCCGCGCAGAAGACATCCACAATTGGATGTATAAAATTGCTTAAACCTTAAGGTAATAGATGAGATGTGAGTATGAAGAACTCATATCTCATCTATTTTATGGCATATTAATTGATTTATTGATATAATTACTGATAAATACTATCCATCAAGATAACACATAATAGCCATGCTAAAAAACAAACTTTTTCTTGGAACTATTTTTATTTCCCTTCTTTTATGTATTAGTGCTTGTAAAAAAGAAGAAGTAGAACCACCTACCAAAGTATTAATGCAAGGCACATGGGAATTGACTGCTGCAACTGATGGATCGGGTAATAATATTTTAGGTACTGTTGCTTTCCCGGTAACGGCCATTCAATTAACTGACGACAATGGTATGGTTGGTACTCAAGGGCCATTGTTTACGTATTCGGTTTATGGAGCCAGTCAATGGGTTACTGCAAATGCCAAAATAAAACAAGCATTTGATTACGCAAATTTCAGATTTAATACCGGTGAATATTTTGTAGAAGCAGGGAATCCTACCCGCTTTACTGTGGAAGCAAAACTACAAGCTACAGCGCTTGCCGGAGGCTTAACAGATGTTCTTACAATATTAGGTGTAGGGCAAGGTTGGTTGCAACAGGTTATTTATCACAAATTTATAAATGTGAAAGTGACTATTCCTAAAACCGAAAACTCTAAAGAAAGAAATACAATGATCTGGGAATTTGACAACGAAACTACCGCTGCATACAATTACAAAGATGGCCAGGGAAATAGCCTTTTATGGGGAGGATGGCCGGTGAATAATTTTTCGAAAGGAACATATACATTTACTAAACGTGTATCCGGCCTCAACGATATAGTAACAGCGCATATATAATATTTATATATTAAAAAAAATTGTCTAAAACTCAATAAATAGCATAGCCAAAATTAATACCGAATACGAGTTTAAGATTGGAATTATAAAACGCACCAAAATCTTCCGTATCATAAGGAAGTATTACAAAACTGGTTGCATGGAAAAAAACAGTGTTTTTTTTATACCCCAGTCCACCAAATATATCCATAGTAAAACGAGAATTTCTACCTATTTGTACCCCTGCTAAAATATTGGCATTAAAATGCCTGAAATCTAAATAATTTTGTCGGTAATATCGTTGTAAACCAATTGATATATGAGCATTTGTATAGGATATGTTCGGTGAAATATAAAATCCGAAAGGCGCATATTTTTTACGACCAATGAGATAAAATTTATGAGAAAGCTGTATGCGCCATCCTCGTGCTATAAAATGATACTTAGTTGGGAGTTTAGCGGCCGCTTCAATTGTTTTCCAAATCGGACTTGTAGTCAGAAAAGATATCCCAATTTGTGAGGACTGTTTACGTCCGGTTGTTATTTCAGCAACCAAACGATATTCGGCTGTAAAGGGTATTGGTCCCCATAAAATAGCTAGTGGATTGGTTTTTAATATCAGAGGGGGAAAAGGATATACTTTTTTAGGCACAGGAGGTTTTATTCTAATAGTATCGCCATCCACAAATGCGCTGGCTATAACGCAATTGAGCATCAATGAAATCAAAATGCAATATCTTATTTGTTTTAATTTCATAAACTGTGCAGCAGAATAAAATAACAAACATAAAATCGATCCTATTACCCTAATGTATATCTCGGCAATGGCGTAGTTGCCTGAGTTGTAAAATCTTGTTTTAAATATTTATAATAACCTGTAATAGCGATCATTGCAGCGTTATCAGTACAATACTCAAATTTTGGTATAAAAACCTGCCATCCTAAATGTTCGGCTAATTCGTGCAAGGTAGCTCGTAACTCTGAATTAGCAGATACGCCACCTGCAATTGCAATTTGTGTGATATTATTCTGTTGGGCGGCCATTTTTAACTTGTTCATCAATATGTCAATAATGGTACGCTGTATGGAAGCACAAATGTCTGCTTTGCGCTCTTCAACAAAATTTGGGTTTTTGGCCGTTTCATTATTGATAAAATTCATAAAACCTGTTTTTAATCCGCTGAAACTATAATTAAGATCAGGAACTTTCGGCTTTGAAAAAGTAAATGCTTTCGGATCGCCTTCTTTAGCATATTTATCAATTAATGGGCCACCAGGGTAAGGTAATCCCATAATTTTAGCAGCTTTATCAAATGCCTCTCCCGCAGCATCATCAATAGTTTCACCAATTATTTTCATTTCAAAAAAATCATTCACCAATACTATTTGGGTATGTCCACCGGAAACGGTTAAACAAAGGAAAGGGAATTGTGGGAAAACCGCTGCTTCCTTCTCTACCGCCCCTACCTCTTCTTTGTCTTTTTGGAGAGGGGCTGCAGCTGTGGTAATAAAATGTGCCAATATATGGCCTTGCATGTGATTGACCTCAATGAGCGGGATACCAAGTCCCAATGCAAATGCCTTTGCGAACGATGTCCCAACAATTAAAGAGCCCATTAAGCCGGGCCCCCTGGTAAAGGCGATGGCACTTAATTCATGCTTTTGAACCCCGGCTTGTTTTAATGCCTGATCCACCACGGGAATTATATTTTGCTGATGAGCCCTGGATGCCAGTTCGGGAACAACTCCACCATAGGCTTTATGAATATTTTGAGTAGCCACAATATTGGCAAGCAATTTGCCGTCTTTAATAACGGCTGCAGCTGTGTCGTCACATGATGATTCAATACCTAAAATGATGATCGCTTTGCTCATATTTAATTAACTTCGCATACATTATAAATTATGAATAAAAAAACAAATTGCGAAACGGTGTTTGTTAATTTTAGCACCGAGATTCGTAAATTCGTAAAAAATCGTAATTCTTAGGACACTATACTAAACAAAGATATTAAAAAACTCGCTAACATATTATTTAGGCTAATAGCAACTATCATCTTTGTGTTGATCGTTGTGTTTTTGCTTATTCAAATACGGAGCGTCCAAATATATGCTGCAAAAAAAACAGCACTATATCTGTCGGAAAAGCTACAGACCCGTGTTGAAATAGGAAGTATTGATATTGAATTTTTTAAAAAACTGGTATTTAAGGATCTTTATGTAGAAGATCTGCATCACGATACATTGTTATATTCGAAAGAACTTAAATTAGACATAAGCAATATCAATTTTAAACAACGTAAAATAAATGTTTACAATTTAGTTTTATTCGATACCAAAGCCTCCCTGGTAAAATATAAAACAGATGAGGATCTAAATTTCCAATTTATAATTGATGCTTTTGATACTGGAGATACCACAAAAGGAAGCCCCTCCCCTTCCTGGGATATCAGGTTTAGAGAAGTAACATTATTAAATAGCGATTTCACTTATCGAAACGAACACGATACTGTACAATCATTCGGCATAAATTATTCTGATATCCACGCAACTAAAATTAACAGTCGTTTTGCTGATATCCGATTTACAGGGGATACCATTCACACCAAAATTGATTATTTATCGGTGGTTGAAAAAAGTGGTTTTATACTTAAAAACTTAAGCTGTTATGCAAAAATAAGCCCCGTTGGGATCCAATTAGATGAGTTGATCATAAAAACACCGGAGAGCACCATCACCACCGATCTAACCTTTAAATACAACCGTTACAATGATTTTAACGATTTTGTTAACCAGGTATACCTAAAAGCGGACTTTGACCATTCTATCTTAGAAATGAGTGATATTTCCTACTTTGCCGCAGACCTCAAAGGCTTGAATAAAAAGCTGATCGTTTCCGGTAAAATAAGTGGGAAGATCAATGATTTACGCGGAAAAAAAATGAATATATTATTAGCCAACACAACTACACAATTTATTGGTGATATAAAATTAACCGGTCTGCCTAAAATTGATGAAACGCTTATTTACTTAAATATTGAACAGTTAAAAACGAATTACTATGACTTGAAACAATTTGCTATACCGCCTTTTGAAACAGGTCAAACATTAGAAATACCAAGCAACATAGCGAAGCTTGGCAATATGAAATTTAAAGGAACGTTCACAGGTTTATATAACGACTTTTATGCTTATGGTAATTTTTCATCGGCATTAGGGAATTTGTCAACCGATCTTGCCGTAAACCACGATGAGAAAAAAAACAAAGAATTTTACAAAGGGAAATTAAAATCAACGGCCTTTGATTTTGGGGAGTTTTTTGGAACAGAAATAATAGGTAAAGCAACTGCAAATGTAACAGTAGATGGATCAGGCTTAACACTTGAAAAAATTGCTGCCGGATTAAAAGGTACAATTAACAGCTTAGAATTTAATAACTATACATACAAGAACATTGCAATTGAGGGCAACATTGCAAAGCAGATCTTTAAGGGAAAGCTAAATGTACAAGACGATAATATTGATTTTGATTTTAATGGGAAAGTAGATTTTACCGGCAAACTACCAAATCTCGATTTTATTACTACTATCAACAGGGCAGATATTGCGGCCTTGCATTTTATTAAATCAACGAAAAAAACAAACCTTTCAACACAGGTGATAATCAATGTTACAGGCGACAATATTGATAATTTGATAGGGCGGGTTAATTTTGATAACACCATCTATCAGGAAGGAAAAGAAACCTATAAATCTAGTGCATTTAACCTTGTTTCGGAAGAAGAAAATGGTGTAAAAACCATTAAAATTTTTTCGGATCTAATGGATGCAAAAATGACGGGGAAATTTAAAATCCTGGACTTACCTGTATCCTTTGAAAAACTATTAAGCAACTACTTGCCTTCCTATTTCAATAAAAAATCGTATCCGAAAAATATTTCTCCTCAAAATTTTGAATACAGTTTATTGTTTAAAAAAGCCGATCCTATTACACAGTTATTCGCTCCAAAAATAACCATTGCACCAAAAACATTGATCAAAGGAAACTTCAATTCAGTTACGAATGAATTGAACCTAACAGGCAATTCAACCAAAATTACCTATGCTGATTATGTCGTAAAAAATTGGAATATAAATGCGAAAACAGATAAGGGCTTACAGATCAGTATGGGTTGCGAGAACCTTTATTTAAGTGATAGTACCTGGCTAAAAGATTTTAATATCGTTACATCAACCGATTCCGATAGTGTGAATTTAGCGTTGACATGGGATAATAAATCAAAAAATGAAAACAAGGGTGATATAAAAGCATTTGTGCATTTTAACCCCAATAATATTATAGAATTAAAAATATTACCATCGCAATTTGTACTATCTGATTCCACGTGGAAAATCACTAAAGCGAATGAAATAGTTATCGATTCGAATTACATAACCGTAAAGGAACTGATAGTTGAGAACGCCAGCCAATCCATTGCTCTGAATGGAATAATATCCAACAATAAAACAGATGAGCTAAAATTATCTCTTACAAATTTTAATCTGGCTAATTTAAATTTATTTACAAAACCTTCAGGCTTAAATTTTAATGGACGCATAAATGGTGAATCCGTTTTAACGGATGTGTTTCATGAACTTCTATTTTTGAGTAATAATAATTTCACTTCACTGTCAATTAATGATAATGCCATGGGTGATGGTGCAATAAAAACGGTATGGGATAACACAAAAGAAGCACTGTATCTGCACGGTTCGTTTACTGTAGGAATTGTTCCTAATATTTTATTTTCAGGATATTATTATCCTAAAAAAACGGAAGACAATATTGATATGAAGCTGAATCTGCAAGCAATGCAATTGCAACTATTTGAACCATTCATAAAAGATTATTGTCCGAATTTTAAAGGTTTTTTTGCAGGAGATGTTGAGATCAAAGGCTCTGTTTTAGAACCCAAAGTATCAGGAGTACTGAGTGTTAATGCAAAAAAAATAACAGTTGGATATTTGAATACCACCTATAATTTTTCACACGATATTATCATCGACAATAATTCATTTGGGGTTGAGAACTTAAATATTTTTGACATCAATCATAATAAAGCAGTAGTTACGGGGAAAGTCTATCATAAAAACTTCAAAAATTTCCAACTCGATTTTGATATCCAGCCACAAAAATTCATGTGTTTGAATACAACAGAAGCAAATAACAGTTTATACTATGGGAAAGCTTATGTTTCAGGTATTGTTAACATTTCGGGCTACACCGATAACATTTCAATTGCTGCAAATGTAAAAACCGAAAGTATTGTTACCAATGATAAACCGGACAAATTAAATATGCTTTCTAAAACAGAATTGACCAAATTTTATATACCACTTTCTGGTCCCGGAGAACTGAGTTCAACTGATTTTATCACCTTCATAAAAAAAGACAGCAGCCTTGATCTAAAAAATAATTACAAAGTACAACTTGGTGGACTTACACTAAATTTTGATCTGGAAGTGACACCCGATGCTGAAGTTCAATTAATATTCGATCAAAAAGTAGGAGATATTATAAGAAGTAGGGGGAATGGAAATATCAACCTGGAAATTACTACTAAAGGAGATTTTAAAATGTATGGAGATTATGTGATCGAAGGTGGTGATTATTTGTTTACGCTTAAAAATATAATCAACAAAAGATTTGATCTTGAAAAAGGTGGAGTCATTAAATGGAGCGGGATCCCTTATAAAGCCGATATTAATCTGAGCACTGTTTATAAAGCTCGTGCTTCACTTAAACCATTTTTCCCTGATGATTCGTCAAGCACTTTGAAAAAACGATACCCTGTAGATTTAAAACTTCTAATGACAGGCGATCTGTTATCACCCGAAATTAATTTTAGTATCGGACTACCAACTGTTGATGCAACAATCAGTCAAACTGTTTTAAACTATATAAATACCGAGGCTGAAATGAATAGACAAATTTTTTCACTGCTTATTCTTAACAGTTTTGTAACGCCTTATTCAATTGCAGGTAATAGCGGAGGGCCCACTGTTGGTTCTGTTGCAGGAGCCAATACCAGCGAATTGCTCTCCAACCAGTTTAGTAATATGTTAAGCAAAATAAGCAGCGATTTTGATGTGGGTGTGAACTACCGCCCCGGTGATGAGATCAGTAAAGATGAGCTGGAACTGGCTTTATCCACCCAATTATTTAACGATAAGCTATCAATAGATGGCAACGTTGGAAGAAATACACCTAATACGCAAAATGCAAACAATTTTGTTGGTGATGTAAATATTGATTACAAACTAACTGATGATGGAAAATTCAGGGTTAAAGCCTTTAACAGAGCTAATGATATTAATCAGGTATATTCAAGCGGACCATACACCCGGGGAGTTGGAGTATTTTATCGAGAAGAATTTGATACTGTGGGAGAATTGTTTAAACGTTATTTAAGTAATGTAAAAAACAGAAAAAACAAAAAAATAAAAAAAAATTAATTTGAAAATGTGCTAATTTGAAAATCCCCTCACCACATTTTCAAATTATTTTTACTTATCTAATTTTAATGAATGTCCCATTTTATCACGCTTTGTTTGCAGATAAAATCTATTGTGTTCATTCGATTCAATTTCAATTGCAATATTTTCTATGATTTCTAATCCGTAACCAATAAGTCCTGCACGTTTTTTAGGATTATTACTCATCAGTCGAATTTTAGTAACTCCCAGATCACGCAATATTTGGGCACCTACTCCATAATCACGTTCATCCATTCCGAAACCCAATTCAATATTGGCCTCAACGGTATCGCGTCCTTCTTCCTGTAATTTATATGCTTTTAATTTGTTTAATAAACCAATTCCGCGCCCTTCCTGGTTCATATATACGATCACCCCTTTGCCTTCTTTTTCGATCATTTCCATCGATTTTTGAAGTTGCGGACCGCAATCACAGCGACAGGAACCAAAAACATCACCTGTTAAGCAAGAGGAGTGCATGCGCACCAATACCGGCTCGTCTTTATCCCAGGTTCCTTTTATTAAGGCCAAATGCTCCTGATCATTGGTGGTTTGACGATACGCGATCAATTCAAAACTACCCCATTGGGTTGGCATTTTAACCTGAACATCTTTTGTAATAATACTTTCGTTTTTAATACGATAAGCGATCAGATCTTCAATGGAAATTATTTTCAGATCAAATTTCTTAGCAATTTCAAGCAACTGCGGCAAACGTGCCATTGTTCCATCTTCGTTCATTATTTCAACCAAAGCACCTGCAGGTTCGAAGCCAGCAATACGTGCAAGATCAATTGTAGCTTCTGTATGACCTGCTCTACGCAACACACCACCTTTTTTAGCTTTTAACGGAAAAATATGACCGGGCTTACCAAATTCTTCAGGTTTAGTATTTGGATTAACGAGCGCCTGAATAGTTTTAGAGCGGTCGCTTGCGGAAATCCCCGTAGTACAACCATCTCCAAGTAGATCAATAGAAACAGTGAAAGCAGTAGTATTTTGTGATGTGTTGTTACTCACCATCATTTCAAGACCAAGCTCTTCGCAACGCTCTTCTGTAATTGCCGCACAAATAAGTCCGCGGCCATGAGTTGCCATAAAATTAATAACCTCAGGGGTAACTTTATTAGCAACAGCAATAAAATCGCCTTCATTTTCACGATCCTCATCATCAACAACGATAATTACCTTACCTGCTTTAAGATCAGCAATTGCTTCTTCAATAGTATTTAACACAGATTCCATTTTTCAAGATTTAATACAAAGATACTAAAAATAGTAAAGTGCCAGTCGCCACAACCACTATGATTGCAGGACAAAATCCCATTAATCTCTGTTTTTTATTGGTTATATCATGTTTTCCCCGACTTAATGGACTGAAACTATAAAAAGAAAATTTGCAGCCCCACTCCCATTTGAATCTGCTTGTTGAAACAAAAATGTTTCATTACCTTTGAATTACTTGTGTTTATATCCATTTTTTGTGAAATGTATTGAAGACAGAACCAAAATTTCACATTTCAAATTAGCCCCTTTCAAATTGATGGAAATAGTTTTCGCTACTGCAAATAAGAACAAAATAAAAGAAATTCAGGCGCTGATCCCCTCTACCATTAAGGTATTGAGCCTTACTGACATTAACTGTCTGGAAGAGATACCGGAAACGCAAGCTACCATTGAAGGTAACGCCTCACAAAAAGCTTTTTATGTTTACAATAACTATCATGCAAATTGTTTTGCAGATGATACAGGCTTAGAAGTTGAAGCATTGGAAGGTCGCCCTGGTGTGTTATCAGCGCGTTATGCTGGTGAGAGTAAAAATGCGGACGACAATATGAATAAGATCCTTAAGGAGATGCAAGGTGTTACTAATCGAAGAGCTCGTTTTAAAACTGTTATTTCATTGGTAATGGATGGCAAAGAAGTTCAGTTTGAAGGAATAATTAATGGAACTATGCTAACTGAAAAACAGGGCACTGAAGGTTTCGGTTACGATCCTATTTTTGCCCCTGATCTCGGCCCTAATCACTATCCAATTGAAAATAGGCTGGAGGAGAGGTCAGGAGAGGCAGGATCTGATGTAAAAAGAAAAATATCTTTCGCTGAAATGGATCTTTCCGAAAAAAATAAAATAAGCCACCGGGCATTGGCAGTTAATAAACTTGTTGAATACTTGAATCGGTTAGACTAAAAATCTCCTTTGCTTAATTTTAAATTTGTAAAAAACACAAAGCTACAAATTCCACTAATTATCATCAATTCACGCAATTTCAATTTCAGTTCAATGCGTGTAATTCGTGTCAAAAAATATATATGAAAATAGGAATCATTTTCGGAGGTTTTTCTAAAGAGCGTGAAATATCATTTGCGGGGGGAAGAACTGTTTACGATAATCTGAATAAATCATTGTTCGAAGCAGTTCCGGTGTTTATAGACAGCTTTGGAAATTTTGTTTTACTTAATTGGGAATTTGTTTATAAAGGCAGTATTCGTGACTTCTATCCTCCAGCTGAATTTATACCGAATAAAGAAGGTGATTTTCAAATTTATGCCGAGCAGATCGGCAAACTATCTTCCGACCAACAGCTTGAATTGATCAATAAAATAGGGCAAAAAATAGAACCGGGAGATCTAAAAAAACATTTTGATTTCGCTTTTTTATGTTTGCACGGTCCATTTGGCGAAGACGGAAAGATACAAGGCCTGTTTGAATATTTAGGAATACCTTATTCAGGCGCAGGAATTCTATCCTCGGCAATTGGCATTGATAAAAGCGTACAAAAACGCATGATGGTAAATGCCGGATTTAACAGTCCTGCCTTTTTTACAATTGATAGAGAAAGCTATATTAAAGGGCATTGCCCGCCCGAACGAATGGATTCTTTCATTCGGGCAGGCAAAGGTATTTTCGAAAAAGCAAAAAAAGAAGTTGGGTTTCCAATGGTCATAAAACCAGCTAATCAAGGTTCTTCTATTGGAATTAGCATTTTGCATGATGACAACAATTTTAAATTTATGGAAGCCATTGAAAAGGCTTTTTTTACAAAATGGGTGGATGCAAGCGATTGGAAAAAATTAAGCACTGAACAAAAAAACGAGTTAATTCGTGTACTTGCAGATATTCGTGAAGGTATCGGAATGCCTGTAAAAGTTTCGAGTTCAAATTTTCAAGTAACAAGTTTATTGTATCATCCTCAGGATCTAATCGACTATTTGAATGTACTTTTTGAAACCGAAAAAGAAGGTGCTGTTCTGGAAGCCCTTGATGGTGAGAGTAAAGTGCTTGTAGAAGGTTTTATTGAAGGAAAAGAATTTTCATGCATCGTTCTTCAGGATAAAGATGATCTGAACAAAGAAAAAAAATTAAAGGCTGAAGTAATTGCCTTGCCACCAACAGAGATCAGAAAAGGAAAAGAATTATTCGATTACCGTTCAAAATATTTACCTGGTCTTTCCCGTAAGATCACACCAATTGATCTACCAAATGATCAAATACAAGCAATACGCAAGGAATGTGAACGTTTGTTTTACGCTTTAAACTTTGATGTTTATGCAAGGATCGATGGCTTCATTTCAAAGGAAGGAAAAATATTTTTGAACGATCCGAATACAACTTCAGGAATGATGCCCTCCTCATTTTTCTTTCATCAGGCAGCAGAGATCGGTTTAAATCCGTCACAGTTTTTAACATATATTATTCGTACTTCGCTTGCACAGCGCATTATAGCCAGCAAAAACAGCGGAGCATTTGATAGCTTATTATTAACATTAGACAACTCAATTAAAGAAGATAAGGCCGCAAAACTCAATAAAATTAAGGTGGCTGTAATTTTGGGTGGCTATTCTTCCGAACGACATATTTCTGTAGAAAGTGGAAGAAATATTTATGAGAAATTAGCCTCCTCCACAAAGTATGAACCCGTGCCGGTATTCCTGACAGGTGATGCTGATGAACATATAATGTATCAGATCCCGATAAATATTTTGTTGAAGGACAATGCGGATGACATAAAAGATAAGATCGAAAATTACAAGATACACGATCTGGTCAAACAAATTATAGAGGAGTGTTCCGACATTACTACAAAATATTCAAGTACTGATAATTTAGCTAAACCAAAACGATTAACCTATCAGGATCTATCCAAAATGGTGGATTGTGTTTTTATTGCTTTACATGGCCGTCCGGGCGAAGATGGTGCTGTACAAGCACAACTGGAACAAGTTGGGTTACCTTACAATGGTTCAGGAGTGGAAAGTTCACAGATCACAATTGATAAATACCGCACCAACGAAATTTTAAAACAAAACGGATTTTTAATTGCTGAACATTTATTGATCTCAGATGAAGCCTGGAACACCAATAAAAATGAAGTACTGAACACCATTAAAGAAAAAATTCAATTTCCATTTATTGCAAAACCAGTGGATGATGGTTGTTCATCAGCTGTACGTAAAATAAAAACAATAGAAGAATTTGAAGCATTTGCAAAATTAATTTTCCGTAAACAGGAAAATCTAGATGCTACTGCCGCACAAGTATTGCACATCAAGGATAAAGAAGAGTTCCCCAGAAAACAGGTTTTGCTGGTTGAAGAGTTAATAAGCAAACGAGATGCGAATCATTTTCTTGAAATTACAGGTGGAATGCTTACCAGGTATGATGCTCAGGGCAATATTGTATACGATGTTTTTGAAGCTTCAGAAGCATTGAGCGGTGGAGAAGTTTTGTCGTTGGAAGAAAAATTTTTAGCCGGACAAGGTCAAAACATAACCCCAGCACGTTATTCAAAAATAAAAGCCGAACGTCAGCAAATTTCTGACATAGTAAAACAGAAATTAGGAGCTGCAGCTAAACTATTAAATATAAACGGTTATACACGTATAGATGCTTTTGTGCGAATTTATGATGTGAACAGAGTGGAAGTAATATTTATAGAAGTAAACTCATTGCCCGGAATGACCCCTGCTACCTGCATTTTCCATCAAACCGCACTTGAGGGTTATAAACCTTACGACTTTATTGACAACATTTTAAATTTTGCATTCCAGAAAATGAAAGTGGTACTGAAGTAGTTGTAGTTTGCTCCAAACAGGGTTTCAAACCCTGTTTGGGTTGACTAAAGCAAAAATAAAGTTCATTTATTAAAACTTATAATCTTATGTTAACCTTTGCCCCAGAGGGGCAAAATCTTTGTAGAATATTAAAAATCAAAACAATAAGCCCCATCGGGGCGAAATATTCCGCTCCTATGGAGCTTAATAGAATGGGGATTGCTGTTTTCTACAAAGATCCCGCCCCTATGGGGCTAATAAATGCGTAACATAAGTCATAATGATAAAAATTGGAATAACAGGCGGTATTGGTAGCGGAAAAACTACTGTTTGTAAAGTTTTTGAATTGCTTGGTGTGCCTGTTTATTATGCAGATATTGAAGCGAAACAAATTTTAGATTCAAACTTAGAAGTGAGATCAAACATCCTAAACACCTTTGGCAACAGTGTTTTAAATAATGAGGAGAAAATCGACAAAAAAAAATTAGCTTCCCTGGTCTTTAACAATAAAGAGAATTTAGAAAAGCTTAATTCCATTGTCCATCCTGCCGTTCGGGAGCATTTCGAGAATTGGCTACAACAACATTCAACCCAAAAATATATTTTAAAAGAAGCCGCTATTTTATTCGAAAGTGGTTCATATAAATTAGTTGATAAAGTGATTGCTGTGGTAGCCCCATTGGAGCTGAAAATAAGCAGAACAATGCAACGCGACAAGGTAACCCAAGCAGAGGTAGAACTTCGAATCAGCAACCAATTGAATGATGAAGAAAAAATAAAGCGTTCTCAATTTGTGATTCATAATGATGAACAACAATTGCTTATTCCACAGATCTTAAATATTCATGATCAAATAACTAAATCATAAATATTTTTCTGTGATTGCTAAAACTTTACTATTTTCGGTAACAAATTAATTAAAACTATAAAACAGTTCATGGAAAATCAAAATCAAGGTACACCAAATCAGGAAAACGTAAATCAACAATTCAACCAACAATTTGCTCAACCTTTGGGACAACAACAATTACCTAATTCAACTGCCGTTTTGGTATTGGGAATTATTTCAATTGTAGGTTGCTTTTGTTATGGTATTGTTGGCTTAGTACTTGGTATTATAGCATTAGTATTGGCAGGGAAAGCAAATGTTTTATATCAGCAAAATCCAGGTAATTATTCTGAAGCTTCTTTAAAAAATTTAAAAGCAGGGAAAGTATGTGCGATCGTTGGAACTTGTTTATCCGGATTGTATTTCGTTATTCTTGTAATATATATTGCATTCATTGGTACTGTTCTTACAGCTATGCCATGGGGTGATATTTTAGGTAAGCACTAATACTCTATTAAATAAATAAAAAGGAGCCTTACCTAAAATAGGTAAGGCTTTTTTTTTATTTCTATGCAAATGCTTCAATTAACACACTGGCTTGAAAATCACATGATGCCCTGTTTTTACAAACAGATATCAGGCATTGATTGTCCGGGCTGCGGCATGCAGCGATCCTTTATAGAATTGTTACATGGTAATTTTATTGCGAGTTTTAAAATGTATCCGGCCTTGCTACCTGTTCTATTTACACTGGGTTTAACAGCTGCTCATTTATATTCCAAATTTAAAAATGGCGCGGTTTTCATTAAGTATTCTTTCATTTTTACCATTTCTATTATTAGTATAAGTTACATCATAAGGTTATTGAAATGAAAATAGTTGATGTCAATCAAATTCGCGAAATCGATAAATTTACCATCGAACATGAACCCATTTCCTCAATTGATCTGATGGAACGAGCTGCAACATCCTGTGTAAATTGGATCACAGAACAATTCGATACTAATACCAAGTTTAATGTTTTTTGCGGACTTGGTAATAATGGTGGAGATGGATTAGCGATCGCACGATTATTATCTGAAAGAAATTTTAAAATAAACGTTTTTATTATCAGATACTCTGAAATACAATCGGATGATTTTAAAACGAATTTACAAAGGCTTTCAGCGCTTAAAACAATTGTCATTCAAGAGATCAATACCATTTCGGATCTTCATTTAAAGCATTTCCATGAAGAAGGAATGACTGAAGTAATAATTGATTCTATTTTAGGTTCTGGCTTGAATAAGCCTGTAGATGGATTAATTGCTGAGGTTATTAATTTTATTGATCAGCAACCATCACCTATTATTTCAATTGATATTCCTTCGGGTTTGTATTGTGATCAGCTGAATGCTTCGACAGATATTATAATAAAAGCAAGTTTTACACTTTCATTCCAATTTCCGAAATTATCTTTTATGTTTCCGGAAACGGCTGAATACATCGGTGAATTTACTGTTTTAGATATTGGTTTGAATCGCGATCAGATCAATCACACACAAACAAAAAATTATTTTATCACTAAAAATGATGTGCGTGTTTTTTTGAAAACACGCAGTAAAATTGCACATAAAGGTGTTTTCGGACATGGGTTATTAGTTGCTGGTACGTATGGGAAAATGGGCGCGGCTGTGCTTGCAGCAAAAGCTTGCGTAAGATCGGGAGTTGGGCTTTTAACAATTCACATTCCAAAAAGCGGATATGAAATACTACAAACTTCTCTTCCTGAAGCGATGGTAGAAGTAGATAGTGAAGTCAATTTTATCACTGATAATATTCGGATTGAAAAATACAATGCAATTGGAGTAGGCCCCGGTATTGGCACTGAAAAACAAACACAGAATGTTGTAAAGCTATTGATTCAAAATACTACTGTTCCGATCGTATTTGATGCCGATGCAATTAATTCGATTTCTGAAAATAAAACATGGCTTTCTTTTATTCCAGTGAATAGTGTGTTTACACCTCATCCGAAAGAATTTGAACGATTGATCGGCAAAACCGAAAATAGCCTGGAGCGACTAAAGATGCAACGTGAGTTCTCGATCAAATATGCTGTTTATGTTGTTTTAAAAGGTGCTCACACCGCCATATCTTGCCCGAATGGGGATGTACATTTTAATTCAACCGGGAATCCCGGTATGGCCACCGGTGGTAGTGGTGATGTACTTACCGGAATAATTACCTCATTGATGGCACAAGGTTACACATCACAACAATCATGCATTCTGGGTGTATATTTACATGGTTTAGCAGGAGATTTTGCTGCGCATGAAAAATCAGAAGAAAGCATGATCGCTTCTGATATCATTGAGCATTTATCAGTAGCATTTAATTTTATTAAAGAATAATCGTAATACGCAACACTGTTTTGATCCAAGTTAATGCGGCAATTTAGCCGCTCAAAAAATTCAATAAAAAAACAAAATTTAATACATTATTTATTATGTCAAAATTTCTATTAAAATTCTTTTTTATTTTATTCCCCCTGGCACTCACAGCGCAGATAATGCCTCCTTATTCCGTTTATTTAATTGGTGATGCCGGTGAAGACACCATTCCCGGAAAAGCTTTGCTAATGCTAAAAGAGGAACTGTTATCACATCCCAATAGTGCTGTAATTTTTTTAGGAGACAATATTTACCCAAGCGGATTAAAGGATAATGATAAAAAATCGGCTTCACATCTGGAATCACAGTTACAGATATTAAATAAATATAAGGGAAGTGTTTATTTCATTCCAGGTAATCACGATTGGCAGGCTCAGGGTATGCAAGGATTAAAGCGGCTTTCAAATGAAGAAAAATATGTGGAAACATATTTAAAAGATAAAACTATTTCTAAGAACAAAAACAATTCAACTTTTTTACCTCACAATGGTTTGCCGGGCCCTGAAACGGTTTTATTAAATGAGAAGCTTCGACTTATTATTATTGACACTCAATGGTTTTTACATTATTATAAGAAGAATAAAATCCGATCGAAAAAACATACAAAAGAATTGTTTTATTCTCATTTAGATAGCCTGTTAAACCAAGCCAAACAGAATGGAGAGCAAGTAATTATTACAACTCATCATCCAATGTTTACTAATGGACATCATTCGGCAAGTAAGCAGCCATTGCGTTTTTTGATAAACAAAACACCATTACAAATTTTCGGACTGATGGGCTTAAACCGTCTATTATCGCAGGATCTTCCACAGCCTCGTTATAAAAAAATGCGAAATAGAATGTTGGGATCATTCAATCAATATGATAATATTATTTGTGCATCAGGGCATGACCATAATTTGCAATGTTTTAAAGAAGGCGCTAATCGTTATATCGTGAGTGGTGCAGGAAGTAAAATCAAACATTTTCATAAAAAGAAAAAGTTTGATGCGGTTTTTCAGGATGACACAAAAACAGGGTTTGTAAAAATTCAATATGCGCCTGATGGAAGCCATATAACCATTGTTTTCAGAGTAGGGGAAAAAGAAAAATTAATAGAAGGGTTTTAGATATTTCGAAAACCTTTCTCTTGTTCCATGGGTGTGAGGTTTGAATAGCTATTCAGTTCAAGCTGATCTGTAAGCAATTGTTCTGAAGGTAAAATGTTTTTAAATGCTAAGCACACAACAAAACCATCTATTTCCCATCATTACAATATTGCTGAATAAGTTTGTAGGCTTTTTCATTATTCAAGCCATCGGCCTTTGCCAGGTCTTTGCAAGCACCCTTTTTATCACCTGATGCAAACTTTACCGCAGCTCTATTAATGTATGCAGGCGAATAATCAAATTTAAGTTCAATGGCCTTGTCAAGATCCAGCAAAGCTTCTTTGAATTTTTTCATTCCTCCTTTAGCTACTCCCCTATTCATATAAGCAATAATATTTTTAGGGTCAATTTTTAGTATCTCATCAAAATCTTCAACCGCACCGGAATTGTTGTTTATATTTATTCGTGAAGCGCCCCGTGTAATTAAAGCATCCATATCTCCTGGTTCCATATCAATATAACGGCTTAGATCTTTATCAGCACCTGCAAAATCTTCTCCTTTAAATTTGGTTTTTCCTCGCCAAAGATAACCTTCATTATTTTCGGGATTTATTTCTAATACCCTATTGAAGTCATTTACAGCAAGTACATAATCTTTTTTAACATTGTAATAAATGATCCCCCTTTTCATAAAAGCGTTTTCATAATCCGGCTTAATTTCAATTACCCGGGCATAATCATCAATAGCCAGTTGTGGATCTTTGCCTGTTTCATAGATCAATCCGCGCTGGTAAATAGCATCTGCATCTTCAAAATTTATATCAATTGCTTTATTATAATCCGCTAAAGCCTCTTTACTTTTCCCCAGCGCTAATTGCGCAATTCCACGTTCACGATAGGTCGCTCCAACGGCAGTATCAATACCAACAGCGATATCAAAGTTCTTTACTGCATTTTTATGATCTTCTATTTTTGTTTGAGCCATTGCTAAACGAAAAAAAGCGGCATACGATTTTGGATCTTCTTTAATGGCTTTTTTGTAATCTTTAATAGCTGCCTGGTAAAGTTTATTTGCGCCCTTAATGTCTTTGTTTTTCAAATGTACAACTGCCGAATCACATTTGTGATTACCCATTTCTAAAAAGTTGATTGTAGCCACTACCGGCTTTGGTTCAATTTGCGCAGCAAGTTGAACTGAAAAAAAAACAAACAAGGATAAAATATATATTGGAATTGATCTGAACATTTGCTTTTCGATTTGTGAATATTTCAAAGTTAATCAATACTTTTCGTATTTAATATTTTTTGAAGATTCAATTGTAATACACTACCTGAATTGAATATTTTTTAGATAAAAAAAACTCCAACTATTTACAGTTGGAGTTTTTCAATTTTACTAATAGAACTAAGCTTCATTCATTCACCTGTTCTCCCTTTTCAATTTAAACAAGGGATTAAGGGAAGAGGTAATTATTAAGCTGGTGTTTGTTCTGGTTTTGGCAATAAAGCTTTGCGAGACAATTTGAATTTTCCTGTTTTAGGATCAACTCCAATTAATTTCACTTGTATTTTATCACCTTCCTTTAAAACGCCTTCCATAGAATCCAATCTGCGGTGTTCTACTTCAGAGATATGAAGTAAACCATCCTTACCAGACATAAACTCAACAAATGCACCAAATGGCATGATTGATTTTACTTTTCCTTCGTATACTTCACCAACTTCCGGTTGAGCAACAATACCTTTGATTTTAGCTAAAACGGCATCAATTGCATCTCTGTTAGTAGCAACAATGTCAATATGACCCATGTTGTTTATTTCTTCAATAACAATGGTAGCACCAGTTTCACGTTGCATTTCCTGAATGATCTTTCCTCCAGGCCCGATAATTGCACCGATAAATTCTTTAGGAATTGTAATTTTAACAATACGTGGAGCGTGTGGTTTGTAATCTTCTTTTGACGTTGTAATTGTTTTTGCCATTTCAGCTAAAATGTGCAAACGTCCTTTTTTAGCTTGTTCCAAAGCTTCAGCCATTACTTCGTATGGTAAACCATCCACTTTCAAATCCATTTGGCAAGCAGTAATTCCATCTTTAGTACCACAAACTTTAAAGTCCATATCACCTAAATGATCTTCGTCTCCTAAGATATCAGAAAGGATCGCATATTTACCTTTTTCATCTGTAATTAAACCCATTGCAATACCGGAAACAGGTTTGTTAATTTTAACACCTGCATCCATCAAAGCCAATGTACCGGCACAAACTGTAGCCATTGATGATGAACCGTTTGATTCTAAAATATCAGAAACAACACGAACTGTATATGGATTTTCTGTAGATAATACTTGTCTCAAAGCACGTTCAGCAAGGTTACCATGTCCAATTTCACGTCTTCCCGGTCCACGGTTTGGTTTTACTTCACCTGTAGAAAATGCAGGGAAATTGTAATGCAACATAAAATTGTTTTGTCCTTGGTATAAAGCTCTGTCAATAGATTGCAGATCTAATTTAGTACCTAAAGTAACAGTAGTTAATGATTGAGTTTCTCCACGAGTAAAGATAGCAGAACCATGTGCAGAAGGTAAATATCCAATTTCGCTCCAGATAGGGCGAATTTGATCTGTTTTACGACCATCTAAACGAGCTCTCTCATCTAATACGAATCTACGAACAGCATCATATTCTACTTCATGATAATATTTTTTAGAAAGAAACTCTTTTGCTTTTCTTTCTTCTTCTGGCAACGATACTATAAATTCAGTAATTACAGCTTTAAATGCCGCGCTACGTTCCTTTTTGTTAGGATTTTGTGCTTTTGCAACTGCATACGCTTTATCATAAAGAGCTTTATAAACACGCTCTTTTAATTCTGCATCATTCGTTTCATGGCTATAAGTACGTTTTACAATTGGTCCTTTTGCAGCGATAACTTTAGCAGCAAGATCATTGATAGCTTTGATCTGAATACGAATTACTTCGTGAGCAAATTTGATAGCTTCTAACATTTCAGCTTCAGAAATTTCTTTCATCTCGCCTTCCACCATCATGATATCTTTATCAGTAGCAGCAATGATCATGTCTAATGTTCCTTTTGCTATTTCTTCTACCGTAGGATTTGCTATTAATTTTCCATCAACTTTTCCAACACGTACTTCAGAAACAGGTCCGTTAAATGGAATATCAGAGATTGTAATAGCTGCTGCAGCTGCTAAACAAGCAAGTGCATCCGGCATTACATTTTTTTCACCTGAAATTAATGATATTAATACTTGTGTATCAGAATGGTAATCATCCGGGAATAATGGACGTAATGCACGGTCAACTAAACGACAGGTTAATATTTCGTAATCAGATAAACGAGCTTCGCGTTTGAAGAATCCACCAGGGAAACGACCTGCAGCCGCAAATTTTTCTTGATAATCAACTGATAAAGGCAAAAAGTCTGTTCCTTCTTTTGCATCTTTGTTAGAAACTACTGTTGCAAGCAACATAGTGTTTCCCATTTTTACAACCACTGCTCCATCAGCTTGTTTCGCTAACTTTCCTGTTTCAAGTGTAATTGAGCGACCATCCGCTAATTCAAATGTGTGTGAAATTCCAATTTGTGACATGTTTTTGTTTTTTTAATTTATTGTTTTCTTTACCTCTTTTATATAATTCCTTGACTTGTTTTTATGCACAAAAAGCACCTAGCTGTTTAGCGAGGTGCTCTCTGATAAAAATATCGACTGATCTCAATTATTTTCTTAATTCCAGTTTTTTAACGATGGCACGGTATCTTTCGATATCGTTAGCTTTCAAATAATCTAATAAGCTACGTCTTTGTGCAACTAAAGCAATAAGAGATTTTTGAGTTCCAAAATCTTTTTTATTGGTTTTTAAGTGCCCTGTAAGGTGGTCAATTCTGAATGAGAACAAAGCGATTTGTCCCTCAGAAGTTCCGGTATCTGCTTCAGATTTACCGTATTTTTTGAAAATTTCTTTCTTAATTTCAGTTGTTAAATACATCCTATTTGGTATTTTGATTTTTTTATTTCGGATTGCAAAGATAAAGATATTTTTTAAATCCACAATATTATTATTTAGAATTTAATTTGGATAGTAAGCTCCTCTGGCAATCTCATCTAAAAATATGTAACTACCTGACTTTCAACGGTTATTATTCGAATTAAATGTAACCCATCTCCTGAAATTATAATAAAACCCTTCCATTTATCATAAAAAGCACGTTTCAATTTGAATCAAAAACCTCTTTTCAACGCAGTTATTATACTGATATCAAAGGTATTAGGTTTGTGGTCAAAAAAACACTTCGAACTTTATAAAATTTAAATTACTTTTACAAATTAGCTGGAAAATTATCCTAATAAAACTGTTTCCTTTTCAGGACAAGGAAACTGGCGATTACAAAAAATATGCAAAATAGATTTATTTCATTTTTTTTGGTAATGGCAACCGCGCTCAATGCGCAATCATACCGCGGCACTAATGTTGTTCAGCCGGTTGTGCCGACTGATTCTATCAAAGTTGAAATTAAAAACATTGGCGATCAGATCAATTCCCCTTTCGTTGACTATGCTCCTCTTATCTCGGCTGACGGTTCCATTATGGTATATACTTCCCGTAAGCCTTTAATAGAAAATAAAATAAAAAATTTAAAAGACCATATCTATTATTCGAATTTCGATAAAGGAAAAATGAAATGGTCTAATGCAATTCCTTTTTCAGATACAATAAACGTTCCAAGCCGGAATAACTCGGCAATATCTATTTTAAATAATGGTCAACAAATGCTGATCTATCGGGACGACTTAAATACCAACGGAGATATTTATGAATCCCATTTGGAAGGCTCGAGTTGGACAGAGCCTGTAAATATGGGGGAACCGATCAATAGCGCAGATAAAGAACCCTCTGCCTGTATTTCTCCCGATGGCGGAACAATTTATTTTGTTAGTGACCGCAAAGGCGGGCTTGGAGGCTTTGATATATGGTATAGTACAAAAGATAGTACCGGGAAATGGGGAGAGGCTAAAAATATGGGCGCGCCTGTAAACAGTTTGGAGGATGAAGATGGTTTATTTATTCATTCGGATGGGAAAACACTTTTTTTCAGTTCTAAAGGACATAATTCTATGGGGGGATACGATGTTTTTATGTCCGTTCTGGACAATACTACTAAAGTTGCCTCTTCACCCAAAAATCTTGGTCCCTCAATTAACACTTCCGGGGATGATCTATATTTTGTAATGGAAGCAAACGGGAAGACCGGCTACTACTCTTCTAACCGGCTTGGAGGATTGGGAGAAAAAGATATTTACCAGATCACCTTTTTGGAAAATATTATGCAAGGAAATTTGAGATTGCTAAAAGGACGTGTTCTTGATAAAAAAGGAAATCCAATGGTGTCGAAAATTATAGTGAGAGACAAGGCAACGGGTGAGATAGTAGGCACTTTTGCGTCAAATAGCGCTACCGGAAAATACCTTATTACGCTTCCGGCCGACAAAGATTATGATCTGGAATTTACGGCCGATGGCTATATACCATACTCTTATTCCATTGAAAGTTCAAACAAACTTGGATATAAAGGAATTGAAAAGGATATTACACTGGAATCAAAAAGGGAAATACTGCCAATTGCTAAAGATACAGATCCCACTATTTTTGGTAAAGTACTTGATGAAGATGGAAATCCCCTCAAGGTTTTGATAGAAGTGATTGATAATAATACAAACAAAGTAGTTGGCAAATATGAGAATTCTGCAAGCACAGGAACCTTTAACTTAAGGCTAAAAGGAGGAGATTACCGAATTGTTTTCAGTAAACCCTGCTACTTATTTAAATCGGTTTATGTAACCACCTCCAACGCTGCCGGATATAAAAAAGACCTGGGGGATATTAGTATGGAGCTGGTAGGGGTCGGAAAAAAGATCGTTCTCGATTTTATTTTGTTTGATTACACAAAAGCCTCTCTGCGTGAAGAGTCCTACTCTACTTTAGATCGTACCATCAGGCTAATGAACAGTTTAGAATCCCTGGAGATTGAAATATCCGGCCATACCGATAA
The DNA here is from genome assembly GCA_040388745.1 of Bacteroidota bacterium. Lineage (GTDB taxonomy): Bacteria > Bacteroidota > Bacteroidia > 2-12-FULL-35-15 > 2-12-FULL-35-15 > 2-12-FULL-35-15. The sequence goes on from JAZKBF010000012.1 coordinate 94,284, forward strand.
CGTCAGCTCAGCAGCGCACAACCAGATGCTTTCGGAAGATAGGGCCAAAGAGGTAATGAAATATTTAGTGCGAATGGGTATTGATGGGGAACGGCTGAAATATAAAGGTTATGGATTCAGTCAGCCTGTTGCCTCAAATAATTCCGAAATGGGGCGCCAGTTGAACCGCAGAACAGAGTTAAAGGTTCTTAAGGTGGATTTAGAAGCAGAGCAAATAGCAGAAATTAAACGGTTGAAAGAAACTATAGTAAACAAAGCGAAAGAAAACCCTGATGTTACAGATCCTGCAGCAGGACAAGAAAGCAGTCCTGTTCCTGATCGTTTCAAACAATATGATACAGAAAGCAATGACAAAATTTCAAATTCTGAGATCATCGCAGCTATAGACTCTTTTTTAGAAGGAACTCAAAAAATGAAGGCAGTAGAAATCACTGCACTTATTGATTATTATTTAGAACAATAAGAATCAATTTTTGATATAGAGATCATTGGCTTCAAAAGATCAGTTCAGTATTTACAATCAATAAGCAAAACAGTTATTTGAATATAGCTTTTGTTCTGTAACCTAACTTAAAAGTAGAACACTTAAACTTTTGTGAATTTTATTAATTATCTTGCAAAGGATTGAAAAATAGGGTACATATCAAATGAATTAAACATACAACAAAACTAATCATCCTATTATTACGTATACAGCTGAGATCAATTATTTTTTGTTGATTTATAGATCGTCAAAAATAGAAATTCTATCGTCAAAAAATCCATAAACTAAGCACCTATGAGTTGCAAATTTTACTTATCATTCACACTCTTTACAGGTTTACTTTACTGTACGCCCATTGCTGCACAGTCCTACATTAACCTTGAGGCGGGACAAGTATTTTCAACATTTAAATACATTGATAGCAAAGGTATTGAGGACAATGCCTATTCTTACAATGTGGTAAGCGCTTACAGCATTGGTTACCAATATGCAAATGAAAATGGATTATTTGCGCGTGCGCACATAGGTATGCGTAAAGCAGGTGCTAATTTGGTTTATAACGATATTAATTATATTTGGAATATGCAATATACTGATGTAAAAGCAGGTATTGGATATCGTTTTACCAAATGGCGTTTAAAACCCAGCATATCTGTATCTCCCTATTATGCCTACCTGTTGGATGCTTCTCAAACTATTAATGATGATAATTACGACATCAAAGACAATAAATCAATAAAAAACTCTGATTTTGGCCTTCTTATCTCGCCCGGATTAAACATAATCCTATCGAGCTATGTTTCAATATATGCCGAATATAATTACATATTGGGATTACAAAATATTGAAACGGCTGCGGATGAAAAATTATACAACCGTGGTTTCTCTCTCAATTTTGGTGTATCGCTAAACATCACAAAAATCGCCAAACTTAACCAGCCCAGAATAGTAAGATAGAGTAAAAAATAAAATTGTAAATTGAATGAAAATAATTACTCGTTTATTACTAATTATAGCACTAATTACCTTTAGCAAGGTTGGATTTGCTCAGTTGCGGGGCATTAACTATCAAGCAGTTGTTGTTGATGAAAATGGTAAAGAGGTAGCCGGCATTAATTTGAGTGGACAAGCCGAAAATAACAAAACCATTGGAATCCGTTTTTCAATATTAAGTGGCAGCACTACAGGGCCTATTTTATACCAGGAAACACATGCTACCAATACCGACAGGTATGGTTTATTTTCATTGATCATTGGAGATGGTAGTGTTACATCTTTTGGACAATATCAATTCCTTATTGACATCCCCTGGTCCTCAGCAAATCAATTTTTAAAAGTTGAAGTAGCTATTAAAAATGATGGCGCCTATAAACTAATGAGCATTCAACAGTTTATGGCTGTGCCTTACGCTTTTTACGCTTTAAACTCAGATACTGCATCTTATGCATTAACTGCCGGAACACCGGGTACTCCCGGCACTACAGGATCAACAGGCTTTAACGGAGCAACCGGTGCAACCGGATCAATGGGAGCCACCGGATTGCAGGGGACAACAGGTGCAACAGGTGATGTGGGATATACCGGATCCACTGGCAGGACAGGAGCTATTGGCCGAACAGGGGCAACAGGTTCAACGGGAGATACTGGAATTACAGGATCCACCGGAGATACAGGAAGTACCGGTTCAACTGGAAATACGGGAAGTACAGGTTCCACCGGAGATACAGGAAGTACTGGCTCCACTGGAGATACAGGAAGTACCGGTTCAACTGGTGATACGGGAAGTACAGGTTCAACAGGAGATACAGGAAGTACTGGTTCAACGGGAGATACGGGAAGTACAGGTTCTACCGGAGATACGGGAAGTACAGGTTCAACGGGAGATACGGGGATTACAGGTTCTACAGGGATTACAGGTTCAACTGGTGCAACCGGAGCCGATGGCGCTTCAAATGCATGGGCACTCTTAGGGAATGCAAGCACGGTTGACGGCACCAACTTTATTGGCACTACCGATAACGTACCTTTTAATATCAGAGTAAATAACCAAAAGGCAGGAAGAATAGACCCTACCGGCCGTACTTTCCTCGGATATATGGCTGGCAATAGCAATACTGCCACTAATATCACGGGTATTGGTTATCAGGTGCTTTATTCCAACACTACAGGAGACTTTAATACTGCTACCGGAGATTCCGCGCTTTATTTCAATACCACTGGTAGTTATAATACAGCCAATGGTTTTCAGGCACTAGATTCCAACACCACAGGAGCCAGCAATACCGCCATAGGGTATCAGTCACTTCTTGGTAATACTGTAGGTTCATTCAATACTGCATTGGGCAGGCACTCCTTAGCTGCAAATAAAAGTGGTACTGATAATGTAGCCCTTGGTCATGCTGCGCTTTATTATAATAATTCAGGAATTGAAAACGTTGGGGTTGGGAACTATTCTCTCTTTAATAATTCAACAGGGATAAGAAATGTCGGCATTGGTAAAAATGCATTGACGGGCAATACTACAGGAGTTCAAAACTCTGCTTTGGGGTATATGTCTCTTATTAGCAATACCACAGGCGGAAATAATATCGCCTTTGGTTTTCGAACGTTGAGATATAATCAAACGGGGAGTAATAATACAGTGGTGGGAACTCTGGCAGGTCAAGGAGTAAGTGGCAATTCATTTTCAAACAACTCACTTTTTGGATTTGGAGCAGGAACTGCCCTGACTACCGGATCCAATAATGTTTTGATGGGTTACTCGGCTGGAAACAATTTAACTACAGGTTCTAATAATATCGTTCTTGGCTACAACATTTTTTCCCCAACTGCTACAAATTCCAACACGTTGAATATCGGAAACATTATTTTTGGTGAAGGAATTGATGGAACCGGGGCAACACTTTCTTCAGGTAATGTTGGTATTGGAACAAAAACACCTAATACTTCCGCTTTATTGGATGTAAGTTCGAGCAATAAGGGAGTTCTCATTCCAAGAATAGCACTCACCGGGACAGGGGACGTAGTAACAATTACAAGTGCTTCCACCAGCCTACTTGTATATAATACCTCAACTGCTGGCGTTTCGCCAAACAATGTAGTACCAGGTTTTTATTTCTGGAACGGAACAAAATGGATTTCAATAAGCGGAGGCAGTGGAGGGAACGACTGGAGTTTACTTGGCAATGCAGGAACCACCGGAGGTCCAAACTTTTTGGGAACTACTGATAATAGGTCCCTGCGCTTCCGCACCAACAACACCCAAAAGATGATTGTTGATTCGATAGGCAATATAGGTATTGGGACCACCTCCCCATCATCTTTGTTGAGTTTATCTTCCGTTTCTTCACCTCAAATTTCTATTACAAATACAACTCCTGAAGGTATTGATTACGGGCGCGCATCTAATCTTCTTTTTAGTGGAACCCAAGGTGGTGGAACCTTGTCAACTGTTGCAAGAATTAAAGCCTCTCAAGATGTATCAACTAGTGGTGTTACTGCAGGTCAGTATGCAGGCCAACTATCATTCTACTCAAATGGTTTCGCTCAAAATAACCTTGTAGAGATGATGAAGATCACGTACACATCTATTCTTTCATTAGGTCATCCATTCATTGTGAGTGATGGTCCAAGTGGCACCGGTATGTTTAATCAGTACATCAATGTCAGAGGTGACGGATCAACAGACTCTTATAGTTACATTAACTTCCGGGAAAATAGACTTTCTATCAACAACATTGGAAATGGAGGTGTTCAACTAAGAACAGGTGGCGGTATAGCCTTGGTAGCGGACAACTTAGGAAATGTAGGTATCGGAAACCCAAGTCCAACATCTGTTTTGCACACAGTCGCCTCAGGAGCAAAAACCTTAGCATATACCGGGAATGCGTTAACAAACACAGCAACATCTGCCACAGCTTCTATTACAAAAATCGGAGTGGATATTCAATCTACAGGAATATGGAATGGAGCAAGTGCAGTAAATACTGGCCTGAATGTTACAGCAAGTGGCGGTACTACCAATTATGCCGCAGTATTTCAGGGCGGTAATGTAGGTATCGGAACCACCGCCCCCTATGCAACGCTTGAAGTCAATGCGCCAAGTTTTGGGGGGACGGTAACACCACTTCGTTCGGCCATCAAGGCTATTGTTGTTCCGGTAAGTAGCAATGGATTTAGTCTTTTCGAAGGTACAGGCGCAACCACATTTGGCGCAGGAATTGTTTATGGATTAAACTTAGATCTGACTCATACTGCGGGAACTCACTATGGAGTTTATACCGTTGGTGAAACTATGAATTATTTTTCAGGAAGCGTAGGTATTGGCACTACACCCAACTCTTCAGCTTTATTGGATGTAAGTTCGAGCAATAAGGGCGTTCTGATTCCCCGACTGGCCCTTACCGGAACAAGCGATATAACTACCATTGCAAGTGCTGCAACCAGCTTAATTGTATATAATACTGCTACTGCAGGTGTTTCTCCAAACAATGTGATACCCGGTTATTACTACTGGAACGGCACTAAATGGATCTCACTGAATGGTGGAAGCGGAGGATTGGATTGGTCACTTACCGGCAATGCTGGAACTCTTGCCGGTACCAACTTTATTGGTACAACCGATGCTGTTAACTTTATAACAAAAACAAATAATATAGAACGCATGAGAGTTAGCTCAAGTGGCAATATCAGTATTGGCTCTCTAAATGATGCGCCAACCAGACTCTATGTTGACGGTGATGGTTTTTCTCCAAATACACCAAGTTCTGATGTAGTTGCAGCGTTTGATGACGAAAGTAATGCTACTGGTGTAGGTATTAATTTATTTACCAGCCAAACAAAAAAAGCGTCCATTTATTTTGGTTGCACCGCTGCGCCTGCAGAAGGCAGCATTTCGTATCAAATGGCATTTCCGACTCTTACAAACGACCTCATGAACTTTACCACGAATTCAGCCGTACGTATGTCAATTAAGGGTGATGGTAATGTTGGTATTGGAATTACAAATCCAACTGCAAGATTGGATGTGAGAAATGCAATAGGCGGACCTGATACTACCCTAAAAGTTGTGAGAAATTTCAATGGAGAAACGAATAAAACGGCTGCTTTTATTGGTGGGACAGATGCTGGTTTTACTAACTCTGGAATTTATGTAATGCAAAAGGATAATACCGGCCTTAGTTCTATCAATACGTATTTGTTAAATGTAGTAAACAATGGAGTTTCTAAAATGCTCGTAAATGGTGCAGGGAATGTTGGCATTGGAGCAACTGGTCCCACAGAAAAATTAGAATTAAACGGTAAACTCATGTTCTCAGTCCAGAATACTGACTATGCAAAAATTTTCCTGGAGAGTACCGGAGATGCGGCCTTTCTTTCAAATTTGGTATTTGAAACATTTGATAACTTGGATGAAGGATTTAAGTTTAGGGCAAGCGGAGCAGAAAGGATGTTTATTAGAGGAGACGGAAATGTCGGCATTGGAACCACAACTCCAGGTGCAAAACTTGATGTTGCAGGTACTACCAATGCATCTATGACATCATTAACTCAAAGTATTGCTAATAGTGGGATCCTAATATCATCTGACATTACAAATACCTTTCATAACTCAGGCATATTTTGGAGATCGCCAAATAATAACCCCACAAAACCTAAAGCTGGTATTTGGATGTACAATGAAGACGGACCCGGATCATGGATTTTATTTGGCACTTCTAATACGTATGCAACAGGCATTACCAACACCGCCTTAGCAATAGCGCCAAGCGGCAATATAGGCATGGGAACAACAACACCTGGCGGTCAACTTGAACTTTCACTTGATCAAGGCCGGAAACCATCAACAGCAACCTGGACGATTGTTTCAGATGCGCGTCTCAAAAACATTGAAGGTATCTATACAAAAGGACTTAAAGAGATTATGCAATTGCAGCCTATCACTTATCATTACAAAAATGTTGGTGAACGTAAATTTAAAGAAGAAGTACTTAATACGTTGAATGTTGGTTTCAGTGCCCAGGATGTACAGAAAATATTTCCCGAGGCGGTTGGAGTGGATGCAGATGGGTATTTAAACTTCAACATGCACTCTATTTTGGTAGCGAATGTAAATGCAATAAAAGAGCAGCAGAAAATTATAGATAGTCAGCAGTCGGAAATTGATACTTTGCAGTTAGCAAACCAAAATCAGCAAAAACAAAACGAAGAACTGAAAAAACTAATTGAAAGTTGGCAAGCTGGTAAAAAAAGTTCAGAATTAAAAATTGCAAAATTAGAAGATGCCCTTGAGCATATATTGCAATCAACCTTACCGGTTGGAGAGAAGGCCAAGACAATAAAAGAGGGGACGAAAAAATAAGATATAAAAATCATACTTTTTTCTATAAATTTTGGATCATTTGGTATCAAAAAACGACCAAAATTAACAAGTAGGATTAAAAAAATTAAAATTGTAAATTGATGAAAATAATTACTCGATTTATACTAATTACAGCGCTACTCTCCTTTAGCCAGGTGGGGCTTGCACAGTTGCGAGGCATTAACTATCAAGCTGTTGTAATTGATGAAAATGGTAAAGAGGTAGCCGGCATTAATTTGAATGGTCAGGCTGAAAATAATAAAACCATTGGAATCCGTTTTTCCATATTAAGTGGCAGCACCACCGGGCCCATTCTATACCAGGAAACACATTCTACCAATACCGACCGATACGGTTTATTTTCTTTGATCATTGGAGATGGCAGTGTTACTTCTTTGGGACAATACCAATTTCTTATTGATATTCCCTGGTCCACGGCAAATCAATTTTTAAAAGTTGAAGTAGCTATTAAAAACGATGGCGATTATAAACTAATGAGCATTCAACAGTTTATGGCTGTGCCTTACGCTTTTTACGCTTTAAACTCAGATACTGCATCTTATGCATTAACTGCCGGAACTCCGGGTACTCCCGGCACTACTGGAGCAACAGGGATCAACGGATCAACTGGAGCAACCGGTTTAATTGGTGCCACAGGACTGCAGGGATTAACAGGCGCAACAGGTGATGTTGGATTTACCGGATCAACAGGAAGAACTGGGGCTACAGGAAGAACCGGGGCTACAGGTTCAACGGGAGATACAGGAAGTACAGGATCAACCGGTAATACAGGAAGTACTGGAGATACCGGAAGTACAGGTTCCACCGGAGATACGGGAAGTACTGGCTCCACTGGAGATACAGGAAGTACCGGTTCAACTGGTGATACAGGAAATACAGGTTCAACCGGAGACACGGGAAGTACAGGTAGCACTGGTTCAACAGGTGATACGGGGAGTACTGGTTCAACAGGAGACACGGGAAGTACTGGCTCCACAGGAGATACTGGAAGTACAGGTTCAACAGGTAATACAGGTTCAACGGGGGGAACCGGAAGTACCGGTTCAACAGGTAATACAGGAAGCACAGGTTCAACAGGAGATACAGGAAGTACTGGATCAACTGGATCAACTGGAAGTACTGGATCAACAGGGAATACTGGAAATACAGGATCAACTGGGAATACTGGAAATACAGGATCAACTGGGAATACAGGCACTACAGGTTCAACTGGTGCTACTGGATTTACAGGTTCAACTGGTGCTACCGGAGCTGATGGCGCTGTAAATGCATGGGCACTTCTTGGAAATGCAAGCACGGTTGATGGCACGAACTTTATTGGTACAACCGATAATGTACCGTTTAATATCAGGGTAAATAACCAAAAGGCAGGAAGGATAGATGGTACATTAGCCAATGCATTCTTTGGATATCAGGCAGGTAATGCAAACACTACCGGAAACTCAAGTACCGCCAATGGATACCGGGCGCTATATTCTAATACCATAGGAAACTACAATACCGTCAACGGATTTCAAGCCCTTCAGAACAACACTAAAGGGAGCTTCAATACAGCAATTGGATATACTGCACTTATGGGCAATACCACCGGAGAAAAAAATACAGCAATGGGAGCTTATGCATTAGGTACCCAATCCTTCAGCAATGGCGGTGTTGTATGGAACAGTGATAATGTTGCCATTGGCAGCAATGCTCTTTCTGCTAACCAACCAACGACCACATCAGAAGGAATTCGAAATACTGCGGTTGGATCTTCTTCGCTTGTCAACAACACCATTGGAGCTAACAATACTGCCCTTGGATTTCAGACGCTTTTTACAAATTCTACAGGCACTTCCAATATCGCCATAGGCGGAAATGCGCTTGCATACAACACCCTGGGATCCTATAATACCGCAGTAGGAATGCTCACACTTTATAATAACACTAATGGTAATTACAATACAGCAATTGGCTACCGATCATTATTTGCCCAATCCTTCAGTAATGGCGGTGTAGCCTTTAATACTGATAATGTTGCCATCGGTTACTATGCATTAGCTGCTAACCAGCCAACTGCAACCACAAATGGTATTGAAAATACTGCTATTGGGAATTATTCACTTCAAACCAATAGTACAGGATACTTCAATACCGCCACCGGATACGGAGCGCTTATGGGTAATACCACAGGATATGACAATACTGCCAATGGGTTTCAGGCACTTTATTCCAACACCACAGGATATGATAATACTTCCAATGGCTTTAAGGCACTTTATTCGAACGGAGCAGGTTACAATGGAGTGGCCATAGGTTATTATTCTCAATATTATGCAAACAGCACCTTAGTAGCATACGACAATACAAACACTTCTCTGGGATATCGATCACTCAGAGGTTCTACCACAGCATCAGCAAATACTGGAATTGATAACACGGCCCTCGGACGAGATGCGCTTTTCAGCAACACTGCAGGAAACAGCAATACCGCCAGTGGATTTAAGGCCCTTTATTCCAACACCACAGCAAACAAAAATACCGCCAATGGCTATCAGGCCCTTTATCTCAACACTACAGGAGCAGAGAATACTGCCAATGGAGCAAATGCACTTTATGCAAATACCACAGGAAATTATAATACAGCCAACGGTTTTTCTTCGCTTTATTCCAATAGTACTGCAAGTAATAATACTGCAACAGGATGGCAAGCGCTTGCCACCAACCTCACGGGAGCGAATAACACTGCCACCGGAATGCAAGCACTTAACTTCAATACCACAGGCGAGTATAATACTGCCAGCGGAACTACCTCTCTTTACCAAAATACCACAGGTACCCAAAATACAGCCAACGGTTTTCGGGCACTTTTTTCCAATACCTCAGCAAGCCAAAATACAGCAATTGGAAAGGACGCCTTATATACCCAATCCTTCAGTAATGGCGGTGTTGCATGGAACAGCGACAATGTGGCTATTGGCTATAGGGCGCTAAATGCTAATCAACCAACAGCAACAACAAATGGGATTCAAAATACTGCGATAGGAAACAATGCAGGTTATACCGCTACCCCTGCAAACGCGAACACCACTGGTTCTAACAATACCTTTATTGGTTATAACTCAGGTCCTGGCACAGCCACTCAGTTAACAAACGCCACTTCAATAGGATACAATGCATTGGTTTCTGCAAGCAACTCCCTTATTCTTGGTGGAACTGGTGCAGATGCGGTGAATGTTGGTATAGGTATAACAGTGCCAACTGCAAAATTAGACGTGAGAAGTGCAATTGGCGGACCTGATACTACCCTAAAGGTTGTGAGAAATTTCAGTGGAGAAACAAATAAAACGGCTGCTTTTATTGGTGGGATAGATGCTGGTTTTACTAACTCTGGAATTTATGTAATGCAAAAGGATAATACCGGCTTTAATTCGATCAATACCTATACGCTAAATGTAGTAAATAATGGAGTGTCTAAAATGCTCGTAAATGGTTTAGGAAATGTTGGAATTGGAACAACCGCTCCCGCTTCTAAAGTGGAGATTGCCAGTGAAGGAACGACTCTTGATGATCTCTATTTAACTTCATATAATGCTCTTGGTTCTGTGCCATCTTTAAATGGTCGCTTTGCCAGAGGTACAATCGCGCTTCCAAGTGCTGCACTTGCCGGTGACGCGCTTGCCGCTTTTAAAGCTTATGGTTATGACGGGACAGCATTTGTATTAGGTGGTGGCTATCATATGAATGCCGAAACGAATTTTGCTACATCACCTAAAACTTTTTTGTCGTTCCACACCCATGATGGAACAAGTGTTTCAGAGAGAGTTCGTGTAACTTCTGATGGCAATGTTGGTATTGGAACGAATATACCGTTAACCAGGCTTCATGTAGCAGGTGATCTGAGAGTAGTAAATACCGCATCCGGAGTCCTTCAAACCAATGTATCAAACAGGGATTTTGATTTTACAGGGAATACAACAACCAACCGGGTGTTAACGGTTCATCCGGGTGTTAATGCCGGAACAGGATATGCCAATATTGTTGTAGATTTTTTTGGTAATGATGGAATCACAAACATTCCCGGATTTACGTTATTGAGAAATGGTAGCGTAGGTATTGGAACAACATCTCCAGGTTCAAAACTTGAAGTGCAGGGAGCTGTAAAAATAGTTGATGGTACACAAGGTGCAGGCAAAGTGCTTGTCTCCAATGCCGCTGGTTTAGCATCATGGCAAGGTACGGATGCTCAAAGCGCGATCGCTGCTGCTGATGTTAGCAGAGGAGCGCTTCCTGTAGGTGCAAATTGCCCGGTGGGAGGCAGTTATACAACTGCCGGGGTTACACTGCAACCAGGCATTTATATGTTTACTTTTTATTCTTGTGTCGGACAATTAGGCGTTACTGGCGGCCCTGGGTTCACTGTAGGGCAGGTATTTTTATCAGGCACGGGAACTTCATCCGGTACATTCCATGATTTTGTGAACACTATATCCTGCGGTCATTTTTATACCGGAGTTATTAAAGTTACTTCTGTTGCATCTGTAGCTACTGTTTATGGAAGCTACGGTGGCTCAACTTTTACAGTGCCGGGAGCAAATGCTGAAACATGTGTTTATATCAGAATAAATTAGTTTAAAAATCTGATTTTCTGCGAATGTCCCATGTGACGAATATGGTAAATAGTACCTATAATGCTAATAATACCAGGGTGCTAGCACAATTACCCATTAATCTGCCCACGCTGTGCCTGTTTCAGCATCCAGCGATTCCGAAACATGTTCGGAATGACTTTTCCACCAAATGTGAGCGGTTTGATAAAAAACAAAGACAACCAATTAAAATAAAAAACACCATGCTTTTTAGCATGGTGTTTTTTATAACAAAATTTTATTTTAATAGATCCAATTTATTTTTCAAATCGGATCATAATTTTTTTAATCACGATAAATTTTATCTACCAGATCTTTATTAGCAGCCATGATCACCTTACGTTTAAAGGAAAGCTTAGGGGTCATTTCACCATTTTCAATTGTCCATTCACGTGGTAACAATTCAGGACGTTTTATAGTTTCGAATTGCGCCAGGCCTTCATTTACTTTTTCAACTTCCTGAAGGATACGTTTTTTAGCTTCCTCATTTTTTATTATTTCTTCATTAGAAGCATAAGGAATTCCTTTTCTGATACACCATTCTTTTAAGAAAACAAATGATGGAACAATAAGGGCAGATGCATATTTTTGATTTTCACCAATTACCATTACCTGCTCAATAAATGGCGACTCTTTCAACTTATTTTCCAGGATCATAGGTGCAATATATTTCCCACCTGAAGTTTTGAAAATCTCTTTTTTACGATCTGTAATTTTCAAAAAACGATCTTCTACAAACATTCCTATATCACCTGTATGGAACCAACCTTCACTGTCAATCACTTCAGCTGTGGCATCCGGACGGTTGTAATAACCCAACATTACATTCGGACCTTTCACTAATATTTCTCCATCTTCTGCTATTTTAACAGTAACTCCGTCAATCACGGGCCCTACTGTTCCAAAATGAATACCATTCGGTTGAAAGCTATTAACAGCAACAACAGGAGATGTTTCAGTCAAACCGTAACCTTCCAAAACGGTAATTTTTGCTGCATTAAACACCCGAGCCAAACGTGGTTGTAAAGCTGCACCACCGGATACAGCAGCTACAATGTTTCCACCTAATGCTTCACGCCATTTACTGAAAATTAATTTGTTTGCAATTTTCAACTGAAATTCATACCACCATCCGTTAGCTCCATTCAGCTCATAACGTAAACCTAAATCAAGTGCCCAGAAAAACATTTTATGTTTAATTCCTTTTAAGTCACTTCCTTTAGCTACAATTTTATCATACACTTTTTCAAGTAATCGAGGCACTGTAGAGAATACTTCCGGCTTTACTTCTTTTAAATTATCTCCAATGGTCTCAAGGCTTTCGGCATAATAAATGGAAATCCCTTTAAACATATATAAAGTGGTTAACATACGCTCATAAACGTGATTAAGTGGTAAAAAGCTTAATGCTTTCCAACTTCCGTTAAAAGGACAAAGATTTTGTGTCGCAAATGAATTGCTCAATAAATTATTATGCGAAAGCATTACCCCTTTGGGGTTTCCTGTTGTACCGGAAGTATAGAGTATTGTAAGTAGATCGTTTGGTTTGATCGATTTTTTAATTACTTCAATTTCTGAAGCTTTAGGATTTTTTTTACCGGCTTCTACTAATTCCGACCAATGTTTAGCACCTTCAATTTTATTGAACGTATATATTTCCTTCACGGTTGGAGCATTTGCAGCCACAGCCTTTACTTTTTTGTATAGATCGGCACTGGAAACAAAAATATATTTCACTTTGGCATCGTTCAAAATAAAATTCAAATCGTTTTCACTGATAGTTGGATAAATAGGAACACTAACAGCACCGGACTGTTGAATACCATAATCAGCGAAATTCCACTCAGGACGGTTGTTCGAAATGATAGCGATCTTATCCTCCCGCTCAATACCTAAACCAAGTAAACCATAACTCAGGTAATTAACTGAATCCGCAAATTGTTGAGTTGAATATTTTACCCATTGGCCATTTTCTTTTGCTGCAAGGGCATCTGGTTTATTATACTTCTCAAGTAATTGAGGAATGATTTCGAATACACGCGTTATTGCCATAGTTTTAATTGCGAATTTGAAAATTTGTTGATTTGGAGATTTGTTGATTTAGTAAATTTATTAAATCTCCAAATCCCTAATTCTCTATTTTTATATTTATTGTATCTTTACAAGCAACCAAAAATAAACTATTTTACTTATCCATCAAAATAATTTACGAAAATGAAAACAAAACTTACACAACTATTAAATATCGATTTCCCAATGATCGTGGCACCCTTATTTTTGGTGAGTAATGATGCAATGGTAATAGCGGCTATGAATAGTGGTATTGCAGGTTCTTTTCCAAGTTTGAATTATAGGAAAAATGAAGAATTCGAACAGATATTAGATAAGCTGAATGCTGAAAAAAGCAAATTAAACGTATTAGGGACGTATGGAGTTAATTTAATTGTACAAAAAACGAACCCTCTTTACGAAAAACACCTGAAGATATGTGTAGAAAAAAAAGTTCCTTTTTACATCACCTCTTTAGGTAGCCCGAAAGAAGTGATCACACAGGCACATACGTATGGTGCCAAAGTATTTTGCGATGTAACCAATATTGAGCATGCTCAAAAATGTTATGATCTGGGCTGTGATGGTTTTATAGCAGTAGGACAAGGAGCAGGTGGGCATGCCGGCCCAAATACATTACAGGTTTTAGTTCCCTCTTTACATCACCATTTCCCGGATAAAATTGTTATTGCAGCGGGCGGTATTGCAAATGGTGAAGGTATTTTATCTATGCTTTCATTAGGTGCTGCAGGTGTTTCGGTAGGTACCCGATTTATTGCGAGCATTGAAGCCACAGTTAGTAATGATTACAAGAACGCGATCGTATCTTCAAAGATGAATGATATTGTACTTACTGAAAAAATTTCAGGAACACCTTGTACCATTATTAATACACCATTTGCTCAAAAAATTGGTTACAAACAAAATTGGCTTGAAAAAACATTATCTAATAATTCAACCACAAAAAAATATTTCAAAATGTGGGTGCAATTGAGCGGGATGAAAAAACTTGAAAAATCCATTAAACCAGGCAATTACCAATCATTATGGTGTGCCGGGCAAAGCGTGGAACTGATCGATGATATCCTTTCGGTGAAGAACATAGTTGAGAGAATGAAAAAAGAAACGGTTCAAGCATATAAAGATCTGGCACTTTCAATGGAATCCCAATTGAGTTAGGCATATCTCTAAGAGAACAGGCGATCCTCAGTGATAATATTTTATATTTTTATATTCAATTAAAACTTAAATCATGCAATTAAAAGAAGTAGCACACTTAATTGAAACCAGTATTGTTGGATTAAAAATGGACGTATTGGCTTGTCGTGGTGCAAAAGAGGGGCAATGGTCCATAAAAATAAAGGATGCTACTGTGTGGATCGATGTATTTGATTTCCCTACTACTCCCGGAAAATTTTATTTGCAGGTGATGAGTGCTATGTTTCAGATGCCCGACAAAAAGAAAGATGAATTTTCCCTGGATCTTTTAGAAATAAATTATAAAATGTATAATTGCTGGATGTGTAAAAAAGAAAACTGGATCTATGTGTTGAGTTTGAGGGAAGCCGCAGGGTTAAATCAATCGGAAGTAGATACGATATTGGATAAAGTGGCATTTTACAGCAGTGATTATTATAATAAATTAAGTTTTAAATACGAAGGATGTTGGTTACCCAAAGCTCCTGTCGCTGATAAGGCACCCGGCTCCCCTATGTAAAAAATTTCAATAAAAATTTTGGAACGGTTTCCTCGAAAAATTAAAATAAAAATTCTTTAGAGCATTTGTTTTAATGATTTTTTTCTTTCATTTCAACAATTATACTGCCCCTGTTATGTTTGGGAATTGGTATTTCTTGCCGATTTAAACTATATAAAACAAATTATATAAAATCTAAAAAGATCTTGTGATGGCAAAAAATTATAAGTTCAAAGACATGAAAGTGTTCTCATCAGACGAATGGATGGTGAACGCAACAAAAAAATACCGTACCGTATTTGATAAAATGGAAACTACGTATTTACGTACGGAATTTTCTTTTTATAATAAATTGTTTGATGAACAAGAATGGAAGGCCAAGGTTACACTAAAAGCATTTTCTTTAATTTCTGATAAACGTACCGAATTATGCAGCATTGATTCTTCCGTGGTTATCAATATAAATGAAAACATAATATATGTACGTGATGGATGGGGGAATGCCACTGAAGGAGCCTTTTGGACAAAAGGAAGTTATTTATGGGAAGCGTATATCGATGATGAACTGGTAGGATCAAAAAACTTTTTTGTTGAAGATGTTGGTAAAGTCACGGCTACTGTCAATCCTTACTTTACTGTTGAATCAGTGAAATTATTTTCAGGTGTTTTTGATAGTTGGAAAATAAAAGAAAGAACCTATTTTAAAAAGTTTGATCGTAATCAAACGCCCTATTTGTGGGTGGAATTTAAAATAAAAACCAAAACTACAACTGATTGGAATTATGAATTCACCTTTAATTTTTATGATGATGCGGGGCAACCTAAAGGACAGACTTTCCGCACAGGGTATATAGAAAAAGACAAACAAAATTTGATCTATACGTTTGACGCAGGCTGGGGAAGTGAATTTTCTGGTTCCTGGAAAGACGATAAATATACCGTAGAAATTGTGTTTATGGATACTCTTGTTGCTCTTGTCCCTTTTGAGATGGGACAAAGCAATGAAGAAGGTGTATTAGAACCATTCGTTAATGCAGAACAAGCACACGTTACCCCTATCATTTCACCTGAACCTGTAAATGAAGAGACCATTGACCAACTGCTTGTAAAATTGGACGAGTTAATTGGTTTAGATGAAGTGAAAAAAAATATTCGCAATCATATTAATTATATCAACTTCACCAAACTCCGTAAAGAAAAAGGTTTTGAAGATTCAGGAAAATTAAACCTTCATAGTATTTTCACCGGAAATCCCGGAACCGGAAAAACTACTGTTGTAAATATGCTTGGCCGCCTTTACAAAAAAATGGGCCTTTTATCAAAAGGACATGTAAAAGAAGTAGATCGCTCTGATCTGGTAGCCCAATATATAGGGCAAACAGCGCCTAAGGTTAAAAAAATAATAGAAGAAGCTAAAGGAGGTATATTATTTATTGATGAAGCTTATTCTTTAACAAGAGCAAAAGAAGATTCAAACGATTTTGGTCATGAAGTGTTAGAGATTTTATTGAAAGAAATGTCGGATGGTACCGGGGATATTGCCATTATGTGTGCCGGTTACCCGAAAGAAATGAAACAATTTATTGACTCTAATCCGGGTTTAAAATCGCGTTTTAATCATTATTTTCATTTTGACGATTATTTGCCTGAAGAAATGATCTCAATTGCAGAATTAGCAAGTATGAAAAAAGGAGTAATGTTAACTTCAGACTCTAAACTGTTTTTAGAAGAAATGCTCGTTGAAGCGTATCGGACGCGTGACAATGCTTTTGGTAATGCCCGATATGTATATTCCATTATTGATGAAGCCAAAATGAATTTAGGTTTACGATTGATGGATACTGCAAATGTTGCAGAATTATCAAACGAAACACTTTCAACTATTGAATATGCTGACATTGAAAAAGTATTTAAAGGACGCAACACAAAGAAATTAAAATTAGATGTAAACGAAAAATTACTGAAAGAAGGGTTAGCTGAATTGAATGCTCTTACAGGCATGAGTAATATTAAAGAAGAAATAAATGAGTTAGTAAAATTAGTTCGTTTTTATAAAGAAACCGGTAGAGATGTTCTCAACAAATTTTCCTTGCATAGTATATTTACAGGTAATCCCGGGACTGGAAAAACAACAGTTGCCCGAATAATTGCAAAGATCTATAAAGGCCTGGGCTTGCTTGAAAGAGGGCATGTTGTGGAAGTGGACAGAGAAGGACTTGTTGCGGGATTTGTTGGCCAAACCGCTATAAAAACCGGTGGGAAAATTGAAGAGGCTCAGGGTGGTATTTTATTTATTGATGAAGCGTATTCATTAACCGGCAATTCAGGGGCTAACGATTTCGGGCATGAAGCGATCCAAATAATTTTAAAACGCATGGAGGATCTGCGTGGGCATTTTGGTGTTATTGTGGCAGGTTATCCTGATAAAATGCACGAATTTGTGAATTCCAATCCCGGCTTAAAATCACGGTTCGACCGGACTTTTAATTTCAATGATTATTCACCGGATGAAATGTATTCTATTGCAGGTTCTATATTAGCGAAAGAAAAAATTTCGGCTGATGAAGAGGCCGAAGCTCATTTAAAAAAATATTTTAATCACATCTATAACAATAGAGATAAGCATTTTGGTAATGCACGAACGGTACGTCAGGTTATCGGAGAATGTATTAAAAATCAAAACTTGCGTTTATCCGACCTGGCATCATCGGATCGTACAGCACGGCATTTGGAAACATTAATATTAAGTGATGTAATAGAATTTGAAACAGACAGCAAGCGTTCTTCGGGTGGTAATTTAGGTTTCAGGATAGGTAATTAATCAGTTGCTGAAGCGGAACTAAAATCAATTACACAATGCCATGCATACTTTTTGTGTTTCATAATAGAAACAGCACTGTTTTTATATTTTGGATTTAGTATATTTTTACGATGAGCCAAAGAACTTATCTTTTCATCGATCAATAGCCGCATTACAATATCTAAGGCTTTATTAAAACCATAATCACAATTTTCACCAATTTCACAATTACATTCTCTACCATACTTTTCAAATCTTTTTTTGAAGTTCCCATGTCCCATTCCACCGCTCTTACCAAAATCAGTTGCATGAACTTTTGCTATTGCAAATATTTTTTGTGAAGGATAAAGAACCTCCATATTTTCTGTTTTACTTAATGTTTGGATCAAAGATTTTGTGAAACTCGTGTTGCTTTTCGTGGAATCAATATATTTTTTTACGTAGGTATCCAAAAACAATTGGGGATCCATTCTTACGAGGTTACAATAAAAAAGAACCAACTTTTCTTCTTCGGTTAAATAATCAATATTTTTCGCAGTATTAGCCTTTTCAAGCATTTCAGGAGTCCATGCTTTTTGAGCAAAAACTGTTTTAATTGAAATACTAAGAAAGAATAGTATTACCGTTATTTTTAGAATTGAAACCATTTGAAGGAAATAACGTTAGGAAGCAGAATATAATTGTACGAGCTCTAAAATTTTAATCCTATACTAAATGATACATGAGATTCTTTAATGTTTAGATTATTGGATCTTTGATATCCTTCATAGTGCAGGCGTGAAATACCATATTTATAAGTTACATCAATAAAAATGGCCTTTGCTGAGGTACGTAAATTGTACTGAGCCCCTAAGCCGCCATAAACAAAAGCATTTATAGCTTTTGCAACAACATGATGCTCAAATTCCATAGTGCCTTTACCATCATAAACAACATTTTCGGTAGAATCGTTTATAATTACATAATAAGATTTGAAGAGATAGCGTGCCCCAACACCGCCAAAGTAATAAGGAGTATAAAAATTATCTTTTTCGTAGTTAAAAGCTTTTTTAAAACCGATAGGGATCTGTATTTCCTGCATCCTTATTTCATGAGTGTATGAAAAGGTTTTATCAAACAAATAAGTATTGCCGGGTGCAGAGTAATAGCCCCTGAAAGTTAAACCCTGGTTGAAATAGTCCATTCCAATTAAAAAGCTAACTTTTCTACCCAATAAAATTTCGCTTTTGTAAGATGCGCAAAAACCGGTTTTCGCTTTAGTGCCATCCGTATGTTCAGGATGATTTTTATAAAATGACATAACAGGTCCCACGCTCAGACGGCTTTTCATGGCACCTTTACGGAAATCGCTTGGTTCCTGAGCATATAAGCCCGGAATGCTTAAAGCACAAAAAACTATTGCTAGTATTCGTTTTATTTTCTTCACCGAATTTCTAATCTTATTTGATCATATCCACCGGAAATGATTTAAAATTTTACATCTGATCACAAAAATACATATAACAAACGTTTCAGATACTTTTTTATGCGCAATTCATAATCAGGGTTTGAAGAATGTTTAAACGATATATTTTAATTAGATTCTGATCTAACAGCCAAAACAATTGGTTCACAGTATAGTTTCCCATTAAATGGGACAAAATTTCCCCAGCTCTTTCGATTTATTTTTTAAAAAATAATTTTCCTTTTAAGCAAATAATTCAATTGGAGTTGACCACAATTTATTAAGAAACACAATTAAAGGGAATAAATTACAGATAACAAAAATTCAATTGGCATGTTTTTTTTAAACGTATACAAAACATCCTTAATAATTTAAAACCTATAAAAAAATGAAAAACAATTTCGGGTCCGGCAATGGCCATGCAAAAACCTCAGAAACACTTTATACTAACGTTACAGAAGCAATGAACGAAACAATAAAAAAACAGATGGATATTTCTGCTAAAATGTATAATCAGCTTATAGGAGGCCCTTTTTTAAATAAAGAAACGATTTTCAGTGATGACCTGTTAACTACGAAATTTTTTAAAACCAACTTAAATTTTGTTGAGAAAAACATGGAAATGTATTCAGACCTAACTAAAACAATGACCTCATTGTTCACTGGGTCTTTAAATAAAGAAAAAGGAATAAATAACTATTCCGATAATTTATTTGAAAGTGTTACAGAAATTTACGAGAAACAAATTTATAAAATGAAGGAACTTAATAATTATTTTTTTGAAGCATTAGAAAAAAACATTAAAGGAACTTCATTCGATTCTTCCCATGTGTTTGAAATCTTAAATAATGGTATCAAAGAAAATTTGGATTCTTCTTTAACAACTTTCAAAAGTATAATGAAACCAAATAATAAAAAAATGTTGGAAGAAATTAGTTCTCAGATCGATTCTACATGGAAAGCAAATCTTACACTTTGGTCAGATCTAATGAACTCAATGACCAAACTTGCGAAAAAAGAATCTAACGAAACTAACGGGGAAACAATGAAAGAAACAAAAAAGGAACCGGTAACAAATCAAAAAAAATAAAATTGTTGAATTAATTGCAAAACAGACAATTCATGCGAGGACTTGTTTCTGTATCATAAAGATCCGAAACATTTCGAGATGACAGAAATAAAGAAAGAATGTTTAATAGAAGAGCCTGTTTAAATAAAATTTAAACAGGCTCTAAGTGTACATATTTTAATAGCAGAATTAAAATAAATTGAAAAAATATATCTTCTTATTTTAAATTATAAAATGTCAAATTCAAACTATCTTACCGACCCATCTGTTATTAATGATCTTATAAAAACGAATGGGAAAGTTGCAAAATATTTAGTTGAGAACTCCAAGGGTATTATTCATGATGAAAAAGATCTGGCCCGGACTTATTTACATTTTGCAATTAAAATACTTACAAGTGAAAAAGAAATTTTCAAAATTCAAAAGAATTATTTTTGGCTGATTCAAAACCAACAGGAACTTTGGAAACGTTTATGGACTGGAGGATGGGAAAAAGAGTATCCGATCATTACTCCCGAAAAAAATGATAAAAGATTTAATGCTCCTGAATGGAATGAAACTTATTTTGATTTTCTGAAACAAAACTACCTCCTTATTTCTCAAATGTTTTCCAATATCATAAATGAACTGGAACTTGACAAATACAGAAAGAGAAAACTTAATTTTTACAGCAGACAATATCTTGATGCTCTTTCGCCCTCTAACTTTATAATGACAAACCCTGAGGCCTTAAAAAGAGCAAAAGAAACAAAAGGAGAAAGTATAATAGATGGTTTAAAAAATCTGATGCATGATATCCAACATCAAAGGATCACTCAATCGGATGATATCACTTTTAGCGTTGGAAAAAACCTTGCCATCACAAAAGGGGCGGTAGTGTATAGAAATGAACTGATTGAAATCATACAATACGCTCCTCTTACTAAAGATGTTCATTCTATTCCTTTATTGATCATTCCTCCATGGATAAATAAATATTACATTTTAGATCTGCAGAAAAATAATTCTTTTATTGGCTATGCGGTTGAACAAGGATTTACAGTTTTTGCTATTTCCTGGAAAAATCCAACTTCCGAAATGGGACACCTAAAGTTTGATGATTATGTTGAAAAAGGTGCTTTAAAAGGAATTGATGTAGTACGGAAAATTACGGGTGCCGAAAAAGTAAACACATTGGGTTATTGTATTGGAGGAACAATATTGGGTATTGCACTTGCCATACTATCAGCCAGAAAGCAAGATGTGGTTAATTCTGCTACCTTCCTGGCCTCCATGCTTGATTTCACTGATATTGGCCCAATGGGCGATGTAATTGAAGAAGCATTGGTAAGAAAATTGGAGAGAGGTGACATACTTCAAGGAGGTGTGATGCCCGGAAGAACCATGGAAAAGGCATTTAATCTTATACGCGACAAAGACCTTATCTGGTATTATGTTGTAAACAATTACCTTGAAGGAAAAAGACCTCCTCCATTTGATGTTATGGAATGGACCAATGACAATACTAATTTGCCTGCAGGAATGTATTTGTTTTACATGAGGCAACTGGTACTTGAAAATAAACTAAGTAAACGAAATGGAATTAGCATCTGCGGGGTTCCCATTAATTTATTTAAAATAAAAACACCTGCATTTATTATTGGTATGAAGGAAGATCACATCTCGCCAGCCAAAACAACTTTTACCACAACCGAAATTTTAAAGGGGCCCATCGAATACCTTTTGGGGGAGTCGGGACATATAATGGGAGTGGTAAATCCTCCATCAAAAAACAAATACGGATATAAGATGGGAGGAGTGTTGGATGAGGGCTACGAGGAGTGGCAGAGAACAGCAACAAGCCATGAGGGCAGCTGGTGGCTCCCCTGGAGCAATTGGCTTGAAAAAAAATCCGGAAAGTTAATTACTTCCAAAAAACAATTAGGGAATACTGAATTCCCTGAACTTATACCTGCTCCCGGCAGCTATGTGTTTGAAAAATGTTGCGAAGAGGATGCCGCCAATTGATTAATAAACTAGTATTGTGTGTCGGTCATACTGAGCCTGTCGAAGTAT
Organism: Bacteroidota bacterium; assembly: GCA_040388745.1. GTDB lineage: Bacteria > Bacteroidota > Bacteroidia > 2-12-FULL-35-15 > 2-12-FULL-35-15 > 2-12-FULL-35-15. The sequence continues at coordinate 116,891 of JAZKBF010000012.1, forward strand.
ATGGGGCAAGCCATCGCACACCCTTCGACAAGCTCAGGGTGACAGCACACTATTTAAACTTATCCGTCCCTTAATCCGCATGTAATAACTCTTATTCCCTATTTTTTTGCCAGGTTGCTGTTTTTATAGCTGTATAAAAAATAAACAACCAAACCACAAGCAAGCCAGATGGAAAACCAGATCCAATTGGATGGCGCCATACCTGTTAGTAAATAGCAGCAGGAGATCAATCCCAATACAGGAATAAGCGAAAGCTTTTTTGTAAAGGATAAAATAGCAATAACGATACATAAAATAAAAAATACGATCATAGGTAAATTAGCACCAATAGTATCAGCTGTGAATGTAAATTTAGAACTGAAAAAATCAGGAATAAAATAAAACACACAAGAGAACGCAATTAAAATAATTGCCGGAAAGATCCACTGTGCATTGATATACGGTAATCTGAATTTCCCTTTGGTCTCTACATTACCTTCATCCACTTGTGCCGGAAGCATTAATACCCCTCCGCAAACAAGCACAAACGCAAACAAGGTACCAATACTAGTAAAATCAAGAATAAAATTTTCATCAGTAAAAAACATAGGAACCCCAACTACAAAACCGGTAACTATAGTAGCAAATCCAGGTGTTTTATATTTTGGATGAATAGAAGAGAAACGTTTTGGTAAAAGACCATCTCTACTCATGGTCATCCAGATACGTGGCTGCCCCATTTGAAAAACGATCATTACACTGGTCATAGCCACAACTGCTGCAATGGACACAATGAACATCATCCATTTTACTCCTTTTATTTTAAATATTTCAGCTAAAGGGTCCGTCACTCCTAATAAGGAATAAGAGACCATACCTGTAAGTACAAGTGCTAAAATGATATAAACAATAGTGCATATAACAAGGGAATAGATCATCCCTCGTGGCAGATCGCGCTGTGGATTTTTACACTCTTCGGCAAGAGTTGATACTGCATCAAACCCTATGTAAGCAAAAAAAACTGCCGATACTCCGGCCATTACTCCTCCAAATCCATTCGGCATAAAAGGGGTCCAGTTTTCAATATCAATATAAAACAGCCCTACAACTATTATCAGCACTATAACTGCTAATTTTATCGTCACCATTAAATTACTAATGTTCCTGGATTCCTTAGTACCCTTGTATACCAGCCATGTTATAAATACATTTATCAAAACAGCCGGAAGGTCAAAAATGATCCGTAGTCCTCCTATTTGCGGAGCATTATTCCAGGCTGTTAGCCCCTCTCCTACTTTAGCATCAGTAAATGCCATATGAGAGGCTTTATAATTAATGGTCAGCCATTCGGGCAAATGCATTCCAAAACCATCTAAGAGATTGGTAAAGTAACCACTCCAGGAAAATGCGATATATATATTACCAATGGAATATTCCATTAATAATGCCCATCCAATTATCCAGGCGAACAATTCACCAAAAGAAACATAAGCATACGTATAGGCGCTTCCTGAAACGGGCACACGTGAAGCAAATTCGGCATAACACAATGCTGTAAAGCCACATGCTACCGCACAGATAATGTATAATAATATTACTCCCGGACCACCAGAAAAACAAGCGTTACCGATGGCGCTGAACGTACCTCCTCCAATAATGGCAGCAATTCCAAAGAATGTAAGATCCCGAACAGATAATACTTTATTAAGAGAGCCATGCTCTCCATCACCACCCTGGCTTAAAATTACAGTAGTCGATTTTTTACGGAATAAACTTTTGAAACTCATAATTGTTTTTTTTGATGCTTGAGCAAAAATAGAAAAATTATCGGATAAGCGATTTTGATAATTTAAGGAGGTACATGGAACGCTGATGACGCGGATCGTTTATGATGAAGAATGATAAAACTGAATTGATCCTAAATTTTATCATAAAAACCAACAAAAAAACATCTTTAATCATAAACGATCCATGTCATCAGCGTTCTATTCCATGAATCTGAATACCAGCTACTTGTTTTAGCACAATTACGACAATTCAAAAATGTTGAAAATTCAAAATAAAATATTCAGCCCAATTGAGCGGATTTGACTAAATTTGGGTTCTTTTTGAGGATTCTTGGAGAATATTAAGATTGATAAGAAGGGTATAGTTTTTTATCGGCAATATCATCCGGATTGGCTTTTTTGCCAAGAGGGATCTTTTTTATCATTCGCAGTATCATTATTAATAACAAGATTCCTCGTAAAGACCCGGAATGACAGAGAAAAATAATTTTTAAACAACAAAAATTCAACAATAAAAATATGTCAACAACTGCACAAGAAAACTTAACTACCGTTGAAACTGCCGCTAAATTAGGATTGTTACCGGATGAGTATGAAAAAATAAAGGTGATCTTAGGTCGTACTCCTAATTTTACAGAGCTAAGTATCTTCTCTGTAATGTGGAGCGAACATTGTTCGTATAAAAATTCAATTGTATGGTTGAAAAAACTACCTAAAAAAGGCCCTTATATCCTTGCTGAAGCAGGAGAAGAAAATGCCGGATTAGTTGATATTGGTGATGGTCTGGCTTGTTGCTTTAAAATAGAATCACACAATCATCCTTCTGCATTAGAACCATATCAAGGTGCTGCAACCGGTGTGGGTGGGATCAACCGAGATATATTTACAATGGGTGCGCGCCCTATTGCTCAATTAAATTCTTTACGTTTTGGTGACCTGAAATTAGATCGTACAAAATGGCTTGTAAAAGGTGTTGTAAAAGGAATCGGTGATTACGGCAATGCATTCGGGATACCTACCGTTGGTGGTGAAGTGTTTTTTGATGAATGTTATAACGTGAACCCATTGGTAAATGCAATGAGCGCAGGAATTGTAAAAGTCGGTGAAACGGCTTCAGCAACTTCGTATGGTGTTGGAAACCCCGTTTATATTGTAGGTTCAGCAACAGGCAAAGATGGTATCCATGGAGCTACTTTTGCTTCGGCAGATCTTACAGAAGATTCCGCAAAAGATCTGCCTGCAGTACAGGTTGGAGATCCTTTCCAGGAAAAATTATTGCTTGAAGCATCATTAGAAGTTATTAAAACCGGTGCTGTTATTGGCATGCAGGATATGGGTGCTGCAGGTATTACCTGTTCCACTTCCGAAATGAGTGCTAAAGGTGAACACGGTATGGATATCTGGTTAGACAGAGTTCCTACCCGCCAGGCAAACATGCAGCCTTTTGAAATTTTACTTTCCGAATCACAGGAACGTATGTTGATAGTAGTAAAAAAAGGTCGTGAAAAAGAAGTAGAAAAAGTATTTCAGAAATGGGACCTGAACTGTGCAATGATAGGTGTGGTAACAGATACAAAACGTATCAAATTTTTTGTTGGAGATGATATGGTAGCTGATGTTCCTGCATTCGATTTAGTGCTTGGTGGTGGAGCACCTGTATATCACCGCGATCACAAAGAGCCGGCTTATTATGCCGAATCTAAGAAATTTAAAATTGAAAGTGTAGAAGTGCCAAAAGACCTGGTAGAAGTTTCTAAATTTTTAATCTCTCATCCAAACATTGCATCCAAGCAATGGGTGTATAATCAATACGATTCAATGGTGGGTACTGTAAACATGAGCACCAATGCTCCATCAGATGCTGCTATCATAAATATCAAAGGAACAAAAAAAGCAATTGCATTAAAAGTAGATTGTAATGCCCGCTACGTAAATGCTGACCCTGAAATAGGCTGTGCTATTGCTGTTTCGGAAGCTGCACGTAATATAGTTTGTAGTGGTGGAGAACCTTCTGCCATCACCAATTGTTTAAATTTTGGTAACCCTTATAACCCTGAAGTGTATTGGCAATTTATAAATACAATAAAAGGAATGGGTAGCGCTTGTATTAAATTCCAAACTCCTGTAACAGGTGGTAATGTTAGTTTTTACAATCAATCCTCTTATGAAGGCCCTGTATTTCCAACACCAACAATTGGTATGTTGGGTGTATTGGAAGACAAGACAAACCGCATGACCCTAAACTTTAAAAACGAAGGTGATTCGATCTATTTAATTGGAAGTTCAAAAGATGATATCTCTTCATCTGAATATTTATACTCCTACCACAAAATAAAAAACACCCCTCCTCCTGCCTTTAATTTGGATGAAGAATATGAAGTTCAAAAAGCAGTAAAAACAATCATTAAAGAACGTGTAATCCAATCTGCTCACGATTGTGCCGATGGTGGTTTGTTCATCACTTTATTAGAAAGTGCAATGACAAACGGCTTAGGTTTTGACATCAGCTCAGATGAAGAAATTCGTAAAGATGCATTCTTATTTGGCGAAGCACAAAGCCGTGTGATCGTTTCTGTAAAAAAATCAGACGAAGATAAATTCATTGACCTGATGATGGCATCACGTGCAGAATTCGAATACCTTGGTGATGTGACTGGTAAAGAAATGATCATTGATGAAAAATCGTACGGAACTGTTGCTGAAGCGAAAGAATTGTTTGATAATGCTTTGGGGAAATTGTTGAGTTAGACAAGATTCTACTAATCAAGTAATATGCAGAGCACTGCATATTATTTGATTTAATAGACGACAAACGCTATGGAACAAACGTTAGACAAGCAGATACCAACACAAAAAATATACAAGGACAAAGCTATTTGGGTCGGGGCGTTTCTCGGTGGACCTTTAGCTGCTGGTTATATAATCGCTGAAAATTTTAAGGTTTTTAATGAACGCGACAAAGCAAAAAAAACATGGATTTACACAGTTATTGCGACTGTATTAATTTTTGGCGGAATATTTTTAATCCCTGATACAGTCAAAATTCCAAATCAAATTATTCCACTAGTCTACACAGGCATTGCACATTACCTAATACAACACTTTCAAGGAAAGAATATTTCAGCACATATAAATGCAGGTGGACAACTTTATAGTTGGTGGAGAACAATGGGTGTTGGACTAGTCGGGCTTCTAATAATAATAGTTCCAATTTTTTCTTTTGCTTATTTATCCGATACTCTTGCAAATATGGGAATGGAGACAAAATTATACGGTGTTATGAAACACGAAATTGATTTTGATAAGAATAATATCACAGAAGGCGAAGTTGACAAACTTGCTGATGCTTTTACGAAAACAACATTTTTTGACGAAGAAGTAACAAAATATGTTTATCCAAAAAAAGTTGATAGTAATTATGAAATTTCTATTGGATGCGACAAATCTGTAACAAGTGATCCAGACGCATTAGAGCCATTTGTTCAATTGAGAAATGATATGCAAACTTTGTTTCCTAACAACAAAATAATTTTCAATCTTGTTGTAGACGATCTTGACAATATCGTGAAACGATTGGAATGAAAAAAGGAAGCTTGTAATATTGCTTAAATTGGCCATTTATAGTATAATTCATCATTCAAGGGCAATAAATACACGGTTGCAAAACCATTTCACAACCGCATAAATTTATTTTTTAATTATTTTTGCCACTTATAATCTTGTAATTTCGTTTCCAAAAGAGGCCACATCGGTTAGCTACTTGTTCTAAGTAATGCCATACAAAAAATGACAATAAAAGCTACAGAACGACCTTTTGAAATAAGATTGACTAACGTTGGAGAAATTCGAATGGGTTCACCATACAACCTTTGCAGTATTCAACTAATAGGAAGACATAGAATAAAAATACCGCAGAATGGCTGGCAAGATATTTATGCCTGGTCAGAAGATTCAAAAAAACTTGTATTAATAAAATGGGACTTTGAAAACAACGATCCTGGTTTCCATCTTTTCGTAATTGATACTGAAAACGGCAAAACATTAGAAAGTCCGAGAATTTTTGGATTACCCAAAAACGTTTCTATAGCTGGCGACACAGTAACATTTATAAAATTCTTATACAACAAGACCAAAGAGCCTACAGACTGTTTCTACAAAGAAAAATATCAATTTTATTTCTAATAACCATGTTAGATATTTTACTCACGATTATCACTTTTGGATTGAAACCTGTGTATGATAAAAATTTATCATACTATAAAATAATTAAGGAATTTAGAGAAAAATTACCCCGAAAACAAAATCAAGCAAAAAACCTTACCGCAGAAGAAATAGAAAGACATCCTCTTCTTGATAATAGTTTCAAGCATATAATGGTTCTAGATACTTCAAATCATAGAACAACTATTGGTGAAACCGAAATAGACTTATTTTACAATAAGCTTAATGAATTCGATTACAGTTTTATGTTTTTTAAAGAGTATTACAAAAGTTATACACGAAACTTAAATAGATTTAATCCCAAAGCGGAAAATAAGAACTTTGATTTAATTTTTCTTCAAAGAGTAATAAAAGATGATCCTTTGCACCCAATAAAACCTTTTGATGTGTTTTTATATCATCTTAAATGGAAATATAAACTCACATCTTCAATTTATAGCTCCTTGAAGTACAGAAAAAAAAAAGAAAAGAATTTTTAATGAAAGTAACAATTGTAATTTCACCCAATGGACGATAAAAAGCCAGAACGCATCCGTAGAGAACGCTACAAAGGCACACATCCTAAATCCTTTAAAGAAAAATACAAAGAGCTGCAACCGGAATCTTATAAAGAGGACATTACAAAGGTTATGGAACAGGGACGCACACCGGCAGGTATGCATCGTTCCATTTTAGTTAATGAAATTTTAAAATTCCTTACCATAGTTCCCGGACAAATAGGACTGGATGCTACGCTTGGTTATGGTGGTCATAGCTTGGAAATGCTTAAATGTTTGGTTCCGGGTGGTCGCTTGTATGCCATTGATGTAGATCCCTTTGAATTACCACGAACGAGGGATCGTTTGGCTGCTTTGGGTTTTGGGCCGGAAGTTTTAGTTATTAAGAAAATGAATTTCTCAGGTATTGATCAGGTTGTTTATGAATCAGGGCCTTTAAATTTTGTACTAGCCGACCTGGGTGTTTCTTCCATGCAAATAGATAATCCTGAAAGAGGATTTTCATATAAGATCGAAGGTCCTTTAGACTTAAGGCTTAATCCTAAAAGTGGGAAACCTGCATCAGCGCTTTTAAAAACGATTTCACAACAGCAATTGGAAGATTTATTCATAACAAATGCAGACGAACCCTATTCCAAACATATCTCAAAAGCTATAATTACCAAAATAGAAAAAGGTGCCAATATAGCCACAACAAAAGCCTTACAAGAGATCATCGCAGAAGCATTGGAATTTCTTCCTGCAAATACCCGTAAGGAGTTGACCAAAAAATCCTGTCAACGATGCTTTCAGGCATTGCGGATAGAAGTAAATGATGAATTTGGAGTATTGGATAAATTTCTTGAAAAACTTCCCGCTGCATTGGTACCTGGCGGCCGGGTGGCAATCCTCTCCTTTCATTCAGGAGAAGACAGACGTGTTAAAAAATCATTTCAAAGTTTATTTCGTGAAGGTATTTACAGCGAAATTGCACCTGACCCCATCAGGCCATCAGCAGAAGAATCCAATACCAACCCTCGTGCACGTTCAGCAAAATTACGTTGGGCCATTAAAGCATAGTTTGTAATCAATATAAAATACCATCGATTAAAATCCCACGATTATGAAATTCGATAACAGCAAATACGACAAAAACGGAAAACTAAAAAATGGCTTGCATAAAGATCATTTCAAAGACGGCTCTGTTTCCGCTACTGGACATTTTAAAAACGGTGAACGCACCGGAGAATGGAAATACTACCTCCTTACCGGAAAGCTAAAAGCGATAGGTAATTACACAAATGGTAAAATAACGGGTGAATGGAAATGGTATCGTGAAAATGGAAAATTAATGCAGACTGGTTCATTTGATAATGATGAAAAGAAAACAGGTACATGGATACGCTACAAGGAAGATGGTACGTTGTTGGATAAAACAGAATTTATTGAAGGTAAAAAAGCAAAGATCAATAAAATAAAGAGCCAACCAGTTAAACCAAAAACTTCAAAAAATACAAAATAACTCAAGTACTTTAACTATAAATATTTTATTATCTTAGGGACCGCAAAATGGCTTTGTTAAAATGAAAAGTAAAATAGTTGCAATAATAAGTGGAATTATTTTTTTTCTTTTTTCCTGTACCCAACAGGAAGATCAAACCCGATCAAATATCAATGCACCAAAAATTGTTGAAGCTAAAGGCTATATTCCTAATATAGATAGCATTACATTACCGGCAGTAATAACAGTTGGCAATCCAAAAGTTGTACCGGCCGGCACACCACAAGTAATACTCACAAATACTAACGTACATATTGCAGGTGATCCTATAATTGTTTTAGCTGGTTCACCACAAGTACGAACACCAGGTAGTGGTATTTTTTTACTTCCTAAAATGATACCCGTTGTGGATAGCCATTTTGTTGCCGGTATCCCCGAGGTAATAATTACCAAAGATGCTTCTACCAAAGATCAAAACCCACAAAACTTTAGTTCCTTCGGCAAATTGCAAGGTTTAAAACATGGCAATATCAATTGCATGCTTCAGGATAAATTCGGAAACCTTTGGTTAGGAACAGCCGGTGGAGGTCTTAGTAAATATGACGGAAAATATTTTACTCATTTTACTGAGAACGAAGGCCTGAGCAACAATTCTGTTTTAGCAATGTTGGAAGATAAAAACGGAAACCTTTGGTTTGCAACCTATGGTGGCGGTGTAACAAAATATGATGGAAAATATTTTACACATTTTGACGAAAAAGATGGATTGAGCAATATTATTGCTTCAATGGTTGAAGACAACAGCGGAAACCTTTGGTTCGGCTTTAATGGTGGAGGACTCGGCAAATATGATGGCAAAAATTTTACAATTTACTCTGAAAAAGAAGGTCTAACCGACAGACCGGTTATATCCAGTAGAAAAGACAAAAATGGAGATCTTTGGTTTGGTACTGAAGGCGAAGGAATAATAAAATTTGATGGAAAATCTTTTTTCCATTTTTCTATAATGGAAGGTCTTTGTGATAATGATGTAAAAAATATTTTAGAAGACAAAAAAGGAAATCTCTGGTTGAGCACTGCTGGAGGTTTGTGCAAATATGATGGAAACAGTTTTACAACTTTTACTACTGAACAAGGGCTGAGCAGTAATTATTTAACCGGCAGTTTAGAAGATGAAAGCGGTAACCTATGGTTCGGAACTTATGGTGGTGGCCTTATTAAATATGATGGTAGATCATTTACTCATTATATGGATACTGACGGGCTCTACAACAATCTTGTTTTCTCAATGTTGGAAGACAATAGCGGAAATCTTTGGTTCGGGGCTTATGGCGGAGGTTTAACAAAATACGATGGAAAAACGTTCACTCATTTTACAAAAAAAGAAGGATTGACCAACAATGCGGTGTTTTCTATTCTCGAAGAAGAGAACGGGAACCTTTGGTTTGGTACCAATGGAGGAGGTTTGAGTAAATATGATGGAAAATCCTTTACTCATTTCACTTCTAAAGAAGGCCTTGGAAACAATTTAATATGGTCAATGTTAAAGGATAAAAGAGGAAACTTTTGGTTTGGTTCCAGTGGTGGTGGTGTTTTTAAATATGATGGAAAATCCTTCTTTCATTTTACCGATAAACAAGGCTTGTGCAATAGCAGTGTGAGGTGTATGATGGAAGATACAAAAGGAAACCTTTGGTTTGGAACCGAAGGTGGAGGCGTTTGTAAATATGATGGAAACAGAGTTGAAGCCTTAGAAAAAGGAGAAAAACTATATTCAGGAACACAAGAGGACCTAAAAAAAGTAAATGGAAAATTTGTTAAGTCTTTTACAAATTATACTATTAAACAAGGCCTTAGCAACAATGTTGTTTTTTCAATGCTTGAAGATAAAAACGGGGATCTATGGTTCGGCACCTATGGCGGTGGTGTAAGTAAACTAACAATAAACGATGAAAAAGGGCTTCAGCAAAAAGCATCCTTTACCCGTTTTACAGAAAACGAAGGGCTCAGCAATAATTTTGTTTTCTCGATGATAGAAGATAAAAATGGAAATTTATGGTTCGGAACTTCCGGTGGAGGAGTGAGTAAATATGATGGAAAAAACTTTACACATTTCACTGAAAAAGAAGGCCTGAGTAACAATGTTGTTTTGTCGATATTGGAAGACAAAAAAGGAAATCTTTGGTTTGGCACCCGCTTTGGGCTCAGTAAATTAACCAATAATTATATGGCCAGGCTTACTAAAATGTATGCCAACTCATCCAACGATCAACAACTCTTATTTAAAAATTACACGTACCAGGATGGTTTTTTAGGCATTGGTTGTAATGCTAACGCGATACATGAAGATAAAAAAGGAACCATCTGGATAGGCGCAAACGATAGATTAACAGCCTTTCACGCAGAAGGAGAAAAATCAGATAATACACCTCCAAATATTCAATTAACAAGCATTGAACTTTTTAACGAAAACATTGCATGGGCAATTTTTGAAGAAAATAAAGATACTTCCTTAACACTTGGTAATGGTGTTATTGTAGCAGGTTTTGATTTTGATAAAGTTGATAATTGGTACAGCTTACCAAAAAATTTAAGTTTAGCTTATAATAATAATTACCTGACTTTTAATTTTATAGGTATCACTCAAAAGCAAAGTAAAAAAGTAAAATATCAATATAAATTAGAAGGTTATGACGAAAATTGGAGTGTGCTAACAAGCCGTACAGATGCACCTTACGGCAACCTACCAAATGGTTTCTATACCTTTAAAGTAAAAGCAATGAACAGTGAAGGCTATTGGAGCAATGAGTTTAATTACCCTTTTACTATTCGTCCGCCCTGGTCAAAAACATGGTGGTTCCGCACCCTTGTTGGTTTATTCATTCTTATTTTACTTTATAGTTTTTATCGTTGGAGAAC
>JAZKBF010000012.1:127783-175724 GCA_040388745.1 Bacteroidota bacterium
GCTAAAAAACGACTCGAGAAAACCATAGTAGAAAGAACAGCGGAAGTCGTTCATCAAAAAGATGAAGCAGAAAAACAAAGAAATTTGGTAGAGAAAAAACAAAAAGAAATTCTAGACAGTATTACGTACGCTAAACGAATACAAGAAGCAATTTTACCATCAGATAAGTCGGTTAAAAAATGGTTACCCGATTCATTTATTTTATACAAACCAAAAGATATTGTTGCCGGAGATTTTTACTGGATCGAAGAGGTTAAGTCGCACCTTGGTGGTGAACAGGGGGATGTGATCTTTATCGCAGCTGCTGATTGTACCGGGCATGGCGTACCGGGGGCAATGGTGAGTGTTGTTTGTAATAATGCACTTAACAGGGCTTTGCGTGAATTTGAATTAATTGAACCTGATAAAATATTAAACAAAACGCGTGAACTGGTTATAGAGCAATTTGAAAAAAGTAATGATGAAGTAAAGGACGGAATGGATATTTCACTTTACGCATTAAATAATAAAACAGATCAATTGCAATGGGCCGGAGCCAACAATCCACTTTGGATAATTCGCAATGGCGTTTTAACTGAATACAAACCTAACAAACAACCGATAGGTAAATACCCTGAAAATAATCCTTTTACCAATCATTTGATCCAATTGCAAAAAGGCGATAGTATTTACATTTTTACCGATGGTTATGTAGATCAGTTTGGAGGCGTAAAAGGAAAAAAATTCAAAGCTTTAAAAATGAGAAAATTATTGTTAAGCATACAAGACAAACAAATGAAAGAGCAGTTGCTGATCATTGATAAAATGTTTGAGGACTGGAAAGGAAGTATAGAGCAGGTAGATGATGTATGTGTTATTGGTGTGAGATATTAATACCCTAGGTTCAATTAACAATTGATATAAAAGATAGTTCATTGGGGCGTTCCCTTTCTTGAAAAAGAAAGGGCCGGGCTTTGCGCTTCAATCTTCCCTTCCGCTAAATAGCGTTAGGGAAGGATTTCCACTACAATCCCTAACGCAACATTACAACGAATGAATATAACTCCGCAGATTATTTATGATCTCTCCTCCTGAATTCAGAGCATATAATGGAAGTAGCAATAGCTGCATTCAGTGATTCCGCTTCAGCTCCACCAGAATTAGAGAAAGATGGAATACTTATTTTATCTGTAATATAGGGTAATAGATTACCTGAGATCCCTTTCGATTCGTTACCAATTACAATAAACCCATTAGAACTCAATTGTTGCGAATAAATACTTGAGCCTTCTAACAATGCACCGAATACAGGGAATTTAGAATTGGCAGGTTGCTCTTTTTTAAATTCTTCGAAAAATTCGATCAGGTCAATATAATGAAGCTTTATCCTTGAAATAGATCCCATTGTGGCTTGTACAACTTTAGAATTAAATGCATCTACTGTTTCTTTGCTGCAAATAATAGTTTCTATACCAAACCAGTCAGCAATACGGATAATTGTTCCAAGATTCCCCGGATCTTTAATATCATCCAATACAAGGGTCAATTTATCAGTCAGGTCCTTGTAATTAAGGATATATTCGGGGATCTCACAAACAGCAAGAACCTCATTTCCTGTCACCTGCGCTGATAAACGGTCCAATTCATTTTCTTTAACTTCAGACCATTCAATACCTTTCTCAATTTTTACTTTGCTCAAAAAAGCAGCAGTGGCAAATACTTGTTTCACCTTAATTTTCGATTGCAATAGCTCAGTTACAATTTTTGTCCCTTCAGCGATAAATAAATTATGTTCCTCTCTAAACTTTTTTAGTTTCAGGGAACCAACAAACTTTAATTGATTTTTTGATAACATTTTTATTATAAAATTTTATTTCAGCAAATGTAGTAATTTAGCAACCGTTTAATTGGTTATGGATAACCAATCTATACGAATTTACGAAACGGTGTTAATATAATTATACAGCATTCGTAGTTATTGGGAGATTAATTTTCGGAAATTGTCAAACTGTCAAATCAAATTAACAATTGTCAAATTATCAAATTATCAAATTATCAAATTACAGTAAGCTACTATTTATAGCAATACTGCCATTACTATTTGCTGCCTGTAACCCAACAAAAAAGCTACATGAAGAGGAGTTTTTACTTAATAAAAACTTCATAATTGATAAAGACACAAAAATTGACAAAAAGGATATTGAAAACTATATAAAACAAAAGCCTAACCGAAAAATTTTAGTTTTATTTCGTTTTCATTTATGGCTGCATAACCAGGCCAACCCGGAGAGGATTAAACTTAAGCGCCTCCGTTATAATAAAAAAATTGAAAAGCGAAATGTTAAACGGATCGCCAAAGGAAAAAAAGCTAAAAACAGCGAAAGACAATTATTTGGTGAATGGCTTTTAGATATTGGTGAACCACCTGTAATAGTAGATACGTTCCTTGTAAAAAAAACATCTAAACAAATTAAGATGTTTTTAAATAATAAGGGTTATTTTATAAGTACAGTGCAGGATTCAATACATTATAAGAAAAGACAAAAGGCAAATGTATATTATAAAATTAATGCTTCTGCCCCATACACCTTTAATAAACTTGATTACAAAATCCCGGATGAACTCGTTAAGTATAACGTTTACGGTGACACCGCCAATACCCTTATTTTAAAAGGGAACAACTATGATGTGGATGTTATCCAGGCCGATCGGGATAGGGTTACCAATACCTTAAATAATACCGGTTACTATTTATTTACCAAGGATTATATTTACTATGAGATCGACACCAGTATTGGTAATAGAAAGGTAAATATTACAATGGGCATAAAAAATTATGCAAAAAAATTCGATGAGTATTCCGATTCAATTGTTGAAACACCTCATCAACGTTTTAAGATCAATAACATTTATATTCAACCTGATTTTATTTCAAAAAAGAATGATTCCGATCCTAAAGACACACTGATCGTTGGTGATTACCACATTCTTCACAAGGAAAAACTCAGGTATAAAACCAGAGTTTTACTTAACGATATTTTTATCCGCAAAGGAGAATTATACCAGTTGAAAAATGTAGAAGATACCTATAAGCGGCTTTCTGTGCTGAAAGCATTCAAAACAATTAATATCTTTTTCACCCAGCCCGGTGGCGACTTTCTGGATTGTTACATACAACTCAGCCCCATTTTAAAACAATCGTTTACTGTCGAAACCGAAGTAACTAACCGATCGGGAAACTTGTTGGGTGTTTCCGGAAGTTTCGTTTTTCAAAATCGAAATTTGTTTAAAGGAGCTGAAGTATTCGAATTACGACTAAAAGGTGGTGTTGAGGCGCAAAACACCTTTAATAATGAAGCTAATGTTAATATCAATGATCTAACCGCCCCAAGGCAATTATTTAATACCTCAGAGTTTGGTCCCGAGCTTAATATTAATATTCCTCGTTTTTTATTGCCCTTTAAAGTAAAAGCTTCTATATATTCAAATCCGCGAACCACCTTCGCCACCGCAGTTAATTATCAGCGCAGACCGGATTATACCCGCACTATCACCAACTTTTCGTTTGGTTATACATGGAAAGAAACGATAAAAAAACGTCATACCATAAACCCTCTTGTCATCGACTATGTGGATGTTGAATTACAACCCGCATTTAAGGATTATCTGATCAACCAGGTTCAGAACAGGTTTATTCTTAACAGTTTCAGCCCCCATTTATCAACCAGCACCCGTTATTCATTTATATACGATGAACAGGATATTAAAAAACAGCAAAATTTTTCCTATTTGAGAATAAATGCAGAATCCTCAGGTAACATTTTAAGAGGTCTCTCCGATTTGGCATACTCCATCGATACTAACCTCATCAGAAAATATCAGGACGACAGATATAAATTATTAGGTATTGCATTTTCGCAGTACCTGCGTTTAGATGCTGACTATCGTTATTATTATAATTCAAGCGAATTAAACCAAATAGTATTCCGTATCGCAGCAGGAATAGGCCGACCATTAAAAAATTTCCAGGTTTTGCCATTTGAGCGCAGCTTTTTTAGTGGAGGAGTTAATGGAATAAGAGCGTGGCAATCACGTACCCTGGGCCCTGGCTCCTACTCCAACAAAATTTTTACTTCCGATCAGTTTGGTGATGGTCAGTTGGAAGCGAATATCGAATATCGTTTGAAATTATTTAAAATAATTAACGGGGCGCTCTTTCTGGATGCGGGTAATACATGGCTTCGTCAAGCGGATCCTAAACGGCCCGGTGGCGATTTCCAATTCAACAGGTTTTATAAAGAAATAGCCATTGGCTCCGGTTTCGGTATTCGTGCTGATTTTAGTTTTTTTATTATTCGCACGGATATTGGTATAAAAGTACGTGACCCACAGTTTTTAGAAGACAGGCGATGGGTAATAGAACATTTATTTGATCCCGCCTGGAAACAAGAGTATCGGGATTTAAATGATAAAAAGTATAGTTTTTTTGCCTTTAATATTGGTATAGGATATCCTTTTTAATTTCCCAAAACATTATTCCAACAAAAGAATAACCCTCTCCATTTTATTATTGATTAGAAAAACCATCTGAAATTTTACGGATGGCTTGATACCTATGAATCAATTAACTATTGTCGTTTTTTACAAGAGCCTTATAAAAAACCAAGTCCATTTTTTATAATAAAAGAAGGTAACTACTATTAATATTTTATGATAACGATACCGGAACCTCCGGCACCCGAACCCGAGCCCCAACCTCCATTACTTGCCCAATAGGATCCACCACCACCACCACCACCTGTATTTACAATTGCGGTGGGATACCCGGAACCTAATGTTGTTCCATTAATACCGCCTGGATAACTATTATAGGCATAGTAGGTAGTACTACCGCAACCACGACCCCCACCATGATAACCATCTCCAGCGCGTTCACTGCTGTTACCGCCACCACCACCACCACCTGCATAATAAAGTGTTGAGCCCGATATTGCACATGCGTATCCGGCTCCTCCATTTCCGCTTGGTGCAGATTGACCGGAACTAGCAACTCCGGCACCGCCAGCACCACCACCACCACCACCCGGCTGTAAAGTACCGGCACCATTACCTCCGGAATTTCCAAAGCCTCCTGTTTGAGTAGAAACGCCAGGCTCATAACGATCACCGCAGGAACCACCACCACTACCACCATTCTTCCCAGGCATTCCAGCACCTGTACTACCGCCACCACCACCGCCAATTGCAGTCAAAGTACCAAAAACAGAATTCGCTCCATTATTCCCTGCTGCGCTGGTAGAATTCGCAATCGCAGTACCACCCGCTCCAACAGTTACTGTATAAACATTACCAGGTGTTACGGCATAGCTCGTGTTATAGATCACACCACCGCCACCACCACCACCGTTACCATTGCTTGTACTATGATTCCCGCCACTTCCGCCACCTGCAACCACAAGAACTTGGACACAACTAACCCCTGCCGGAGCTGTCCATGTTGTAGATGATGTAAATGTTGTAACAGTAGCAGCTGCCGTTGTTAGAGTCATTGAACTAGTTGAAGAACAGGAATAACCATCAGTTACAGTAACTGTATAAGTAGTTGTCGAACTTACAGTAGTAAATGGGTTACCAATAGTTGAACTTGACAAGCTTGTTGTTGGATTCCAGGAATAGGTATATGAACCATTGCCACCAGTAGCCGTTGGGCTACCACCAATAGACCTACAGCCACCACTTCCCATAGTTAGATTTGCACCTGCACTCGCTACAAGATTCTTTGTTACAGTAACACCACTGCTCACTGCTGTACAGCTATTAGCATCGGTTACTGTTACTGTATAGGTTGTAGTGGTACAAGCTTTAGCAGTGGGATTTGCTACTGTTGAACTTACGAGATCAGTAGTAGGACTCCATGAATAACTATATGTAGCATTATTACCACCAGTAGCCGTTGGTGCACCACCTATTGTCCCTGGACCGGTTAAATTCGCACCCGCACTCGCTACAAGATTCTTTGTTACAGTAATACTGCTTGTTGCTGTACAGCTTCTTGAATCGGTAACAATTAATGTGTAGGTTGTGGTCGTACAAGCAGTAGCAGTTGGATTTGCAGCTGTTGAACCGGAAAGGCCAGAAGTTGGGCTCCATGCATAAGTATATCCCGCTGTTCCTCCACTAGCTGCTGGAGAACCACCTATTGTTGCAGGACCAGAAATATTCGATCCTGCATTGGCTGCAAGCAAAGGTGTTATTGTTAAGGCTAAAGCACTCGCAGGACTCGACCCACAAGTACTGTTAGCAGTTACTGAAATGTTACCCGAGGAAGCATTACAAGCGAAATTAACCACAATAGTAGTAGTACCCGTGCCCGAAGTGATAGTTGCACCTGCCGGAACCGACCAGGTATAAGTGCTTGCCCCATTCACAGAAGCAACAAAATAAGTTACCGAAGTTTGTCCGGGATTAATACTTGTAACACCTGTTATGTTACCTGGTGTATTCGGAATAGGGTCAACACTTACACTTAAACATCTTGGAGGACTTGTTTCGCAACTATTGGAAGCATCCACGCAAACGCTACCTGAAAGATTTCCAAAAGTAGCACTAATAGAAGTTGTACCCTGACCGGAAGTTATACTGGTTCCGGCAGGCACCGTCCAACCATATTTGGTAGCCCCCGGAACTACCGGAATAGAATATGTTCGAACTTGCCCTGCACAAAAAACGGTTGTAGCCGGAGTACTTGTAATTGGATCTGGACTGGGAAGCGCTTTACTTGTAGATATCCAGCAAGTTCCTGACCAGTAATTAAGCGACTGACAGTCAGTGTTATACACCTGCAATCCTGAAGCTGGCGTTATGATAGCATCACGTTGCGCTGTGGTCATACGAGGGATAAGTATACCTTTGGTGGTGGAAGTAATATCCAATGCAGCAGTAGCCGCAGGACTTGCAGTACCAATGCCTACAAAATCCGTACCGGTGGTAAGCCTCACCACTGTTCCATCATCTGTCCAGCCACCGGCTGTTGACCCTCCTGCTCCCATAGGAGCCCATGCTGTGCCATTCCAATAATAAAATCCGGGAACTACATCGTTTGGCGAAACTCCCGCTGTGGCGGTATTGAATACCATAAGACCTGTTTCAGCAACGCCAGGAAGTGGTGAGATCGGAGTACCATTATTGGTTGCAGTTAAAGGCAAACGCGGAATAAGTATCCCTTTGTTATTTCCGGGACTTGCATTAATATCTAATAGTGCAGAGGAATTAGGCGCATTACCTGTAGTATTGATACCTACATTTTGGGCAAAGATCCTAACGCTTCCGCAGATATTTGGAAGGAAGAGAAGAAAAATTACTGCGATTAAAATATTTTTAATTCTCATTTTTTGAGTTCTTTTATTATTTTGCAACATTACCATCTTTTTTTACAAAAAATTGTTGTCCATTACCGTCTTTTTTTTCAAATCCAGCAATAATTCAAATTTACAAATCTCCGGTACTTGTAGATGGGAATGATCGGCCACAACCCCATATTATTCTTAGACCACCTGCACCGCCAGGGCCGCCTCCCCTGCTTGTTCCGGAACCGCCACCGCCTCCGCCACATGCTCCACCAGAAATCCCTAAGTTGCAGGTACATTCATTATCACCTGAAGAAGCATTCTCTCCGTACTTCCCTCTGGCACCACCTGACCCCCCGGCCCCACCACCATAAGTACCACTGGAACCACCCGGATCAATCCTTGTTGTACCGCTTGCCCCCTGACCTAATAAGCCCACTCCTCCCCCTGCGCTCACACCATAAGTAGATGAGTAATATCCACCACCAGCACCGGCACCGCCTGCACCTTGATAATTTCCTTCATTAATACTACCACCTTTCCCCGCATATCCACCAGCACCGGCACCGGCATCAGTCCAACTTCCACCAATAGCGCCACGTCCACCAGCCCCGCCTCCGTCTCCATTGTACCCCCCACCATACGCAGGTGATACTGTTGTTGACCCCAAAACCCCTCCACGCCCGGATCCGTAACCAGCCACTGTTGCTAAGGATATAAAGTACGAATTCCCTCCTTCTGTACCAGCGTTATATGCATTTGCTTGAACTGAGCCGCCAACACCAACAACTACGGTATATACATTTCCTGGTACGACAGTTATATTATTTTTCCATCCCAGGCCACCACCGCCACCACCACCGCTCGACCATTGGTAACCACCACCACCACCACCACCAACTGCTACTACACATACTGATGTAACTCCTGCAGGGCATGTCCAACTGTATGTACCAGGTGTAGTGTATGCAACCTGTGATTGCGGTACTCCAGTTACCACAACACTGCTTGTTGCTGTACACGCATTGGCATCTGTTGCGGTAACAGTATAAGTAGTAGTAGTAGCACCACAAAGGGCAGTAGGATTAGCCACGGTCGAACTGGAGAGATCTGTAGTAGGGCTCCATAAATAAGTCAAAGAACCGGCACCTCCCGAAGCAGTAGGAGCTCCACCTATCCCCCCCGAACGGGTTATATTCGCCCCAGCGCTAGCTACAAGATTCTTTGTTACAGTAACATTGCTTGTTGCTGTGCAGTTCCTGGAATCGGTAACCGTTACCGTGTAGGTTGTAGTCGTACAAGCAGTAGCAGTAATGTTTGCTGCTGTTGAACTGGAAAGACCGGAAGTAGGATTCCATGCATAAGTATATGGACTTGTTCCACCGGTAGCAGTAGGCGAACCACCTATTGCCCCCGGACCGGTTAAATTCCCTCCTGCACTCGCTGCAAGTAAAGGGGTAACCGTTAAAGCCAATGAAGATGCTGTACTTGCACCACAAGTACTATTGGCAGTTACTGTTAAATTCCCTGCAGTAGCGCTACACGCAAAATTAACAACAATACTGGTAGTACCTGTACCAGATGCAATAGTGAGTCCTGTGCCACTATACGCCCATGTATAGGCACTTGCTCCGTTAACAGAGGCTATAAAATAGTTTACCGATAGCTGACCAGGATTAATGCTTGAAGGCCCGGTAATGTTCCCGGGAGTATTGGGAATTGGATCGACACTAACTGCTAAGCAAGACTGACCGCTGGTTTCACAGGCATTATTTGCATTCACACATACACTTCCGGAGATATTACCAAAAGTAGCACTTATGGAAACAGTACCCTGTCCCGAATTAATGGTAGTTCCAGCAGGAACCGTCCAGGTATAAGAAGTGGCACCAGCAATTGCAGCAATTGTATAAGTCCTGCTTTGTCCTGCGCAAAAAACAGTAGTACCACTGCTTGTTATGGCACCGGGGTTTGGAAGAGATTTACTCATCGAGATCCAGCAGGAGCCTGACCAATAATCCACCACTTTACAATCAATATTATATATCTGTAAACCAATTGCCGGTGTAGCAATAGCATCACGCTGTACCGTGGTCATGCGCGGGATCAGTAACCCTTTGGTGGTAGAAGTAATATCCAATGCAGATGTAGAT
Organism: Bacteroidota bacterium; assembly: GCA_040388745.1. Taxonomy (GTDB): domain Bacteria; phylum Bacteroidota; class Bacteroidia; order 2-12-FULL-35-15; family 2-12-FULL-35-15; genus 2-12-FULL-35-15. Next base: position 137,262 of record JAZKBF010000012.1, read on the forward strand.
GCGGGACTTACAGTACCAATCCCAACAAAATCAGTACTGGTAGTAAGCCTTACCACAGTTCCATCATCGGTCCAACCTCCTGAAGTTGAGCCACCAGCTCCCATAGGAGCCCATGCTGTACCATTCCAGTAATAAAACCCCGGAACAACATCATTTGGTGCTACGCCAGCGGTGGCGGTGTTAAACACCATCAATCCTGTTTCAGAAACACCAGGCAATGGTGAAATTGGACTGCCGGTATTAGTAGCAGTTAAGGGTATACGTGGTATAAGTATACCTTTGTTATTTCCAGGACCAGCGTTAATATCTAATAATGAAGAAGAATTTGGCGCATTTCCAGTTGTGTTGATACCAACGTTTTGAGCAAAAGAAGCGACACCCCAAGCCTCGCCCAACGTGAGGGAGAAAATAGTTGCTGCTAATAAAATAATTTTAGTCCGAGGCAATTTCATTTTTTTAAAGTACATATATTTTCAATAAACATTTTTTTTAATCTATTTATTATCATAATTTGTTTTGCAATCAACTTATGATAATTACAATCCTAATAGGTAATTTGAACCTGCCCATGACCTGATTTAACGCCTGACGTGTTGCTTTGAGCTGTTCCTACGTTATAAGATCCACCACCACCACCACCATACTGGCTGCTATTGGATGCACCGCCACCAGAATAGCCACCACCTCCACCACCACCCCAACCGCCTCCATGCGTACCACCACCTCCACCAAAGCCTCCTCTGCAAGCACTTCCTGTAGTTCCTCCATCCCCTCCGTTCACAAACGAAGTGCCACCGCACTGGCCACTTGAAGGTCCATTACCACCATTACCAGTTAAACCGCCTCCGCCACCAGAATACCCTCCGCTCGTTCCACCATTTCCACCGCTTCCCCCAGCACCTCCACTTTGACCTGCAGTACCACTATTTGCTGTGGTACCATCTATACCGGCACGAGGAGCAGTATAACTTGAACCACCACCACCACCTGCAATGATCAATGGAACATTTGAATTGTCTGTAACAAAAGTACCTCCCCCCCCTCCACCATCATTAGACCCAAATTCACCTTGCTGTCCCACTAATATTTTTAATACTTGTCCCGGAGTTACAGCAAAAGTACCTTTCATCCTTGCCCCTTTACCCGGGAGTTCCGCATAGCCGGAAGCTTTACCGCCTTCAGCCCCCCATGCTTCTATGGTAATAGAAGTTATTCCACAAGGGACTACAAATCTCTGAATGTTACCGGTGTACCCTGTGCTTGTATTATTTATTGTGAAAACACTAGCTCCAAAAAGTTGCAGTGCTGGAGTTGTTACAGGCAGTGTTATTGTTATAGAGCCGGTTGCTGTACAATTATTTGCATCCGTAACTGTAACGCCATTAGTTGTAGTGACAGCTGCGGTTGAATTTGGATTGGCTATATTGGTGGCGGATAGTCCTGCACCAGTCCAGGCATATGTATAACTTCCTGCTCCTCCAGTTGCTGTGCCACCTACAGTACCTGGACTACATGTCCTGTTTGCAGCTATAGTGGCTGCAAGGTTTTTTGTAACTGTAACACTGCTCGCTGCTGTACAAGAATTTGCATCCGTTACAGTTACTGTAAAAGTGGTAGTATTACAGGCCTTTGCATTAGGGTTTGCTATAGTTGAACTCGAAAGTTCAGTAGGCGTGGTCCAGGAATAGGTATATGAACCAGCTCCTCCGGTAGCCGTTGGTGCACCACCAATTGCTCCTGGTCCCGTTAAATTCCCACCTGCACTTGCTGCAAGATTTCTTGTAACAACCACAGTACTAGTAGCTGTACAACTGCGAGTGTCTGTAACAGTAATTGTATAAGTATCAGTGGAACCTGCACACTGTGCAATTGGATTTGCTATGTTTGATGCAGAAAGGTTAGCAGTCGGTAGCCAGGCATAGGTATAACCTGGCGTTCCTCCTGTTGCCGCATTACCTATTGTTTGAGTGGTACCACCAAATACAGCAGCACCGGCACTAACCGAAAGCAAAGGGGTTATGGTTAATGCTAAAGCACTCGCAGGACTTGACCCACAAGTACTGTTAGCGGTTACAGAAATGTTACCTGAGGAAGCATTACAGGCGAAATTAACCACAATAGTGGTAGTACCCGTTCCTGAAGTGATAGTGGCACCTGTGGGAACAGTCCATGTATAAGTACTGGCTCCATTTACGGAAGCAACAAAATAAGTTACTGAGTTTTGTCCGGGGTTAATACTTGTAATACCAGTAATATTCCCGGGAGTATTAGGTATCGGATCCACACTAACAGCAAGGCATGTTTTACCACTGGTTTCACAAGCATTACTTGCCTTTACACATACATCACCGGAAATATTGCCAAAGGTGGCGCTTATAGAGGTGGTGCCATTCCCTGAAGTAATGCTTGTTCCGGCAGGTACCGACCATGTATAAGACGTTGCTCCCGGAACAGCGGGTATAGAATAAGCTCTGACCTGTCCTGCACAAAAAACGGTAGTTGCCGGAGTGCTGGTGATTATCCCAGGATCGGGCAGCGATTTACTCAAAGCTATCCAGCAGGTGCCAGTATAATAATTCAATGATTTGCAATCGGTATTATAAACCTGCAATCCCGTTGCCGGTGTTGTGATAGCATCACGCTGGGCGGTTGTCATTCGGGGAATAAGGATGCCTTTTGTAGTAGAAGTGATATCTAATGCAGAAGTTGCTGCAGGACTTGCAGTACCAATCCCTACAAAATCAGTGCTTGTGGTAAGTCGCACAACGGTTCCATCATCTGTCCAACCGCCAGCTGTTGATCCTCCTGCTCCTAAAGGGGCCCATGCGGTACCATTCCAGTAATAAAAACCCGGAACTACATCATTTGGTGCTACACCTGCCGTGGCCGTGTTAAACACCATCAATCCTGTTTCGGAAACACCAGGCAAGGGGGAGATCGGAGCCCCGTTATTAGCGGCAGTTAAAGGTAAGCGAGGGATGAGCACCCCTTTGTTATTTCCAGGGCTTGCATTTATATCTAACAATGCAGAAGAATTAGGTGCATTCCCAGTGGTGTTGATACCAACATTTTGGGCAAAAGAAGCAACACCCCATGCCTCACCTAAAGTGAGGGAGAATATTGCTAATGCTAATAAAATGAATTTATTACCAAGTAATTTCATTTTTTAATCTATACATTTTCATTAAATATTTTCCCTAAAACCCATTAATTTCCGCATTTTGCTTTAAGCAGATAATTTAATGATTTCTATCTCTAATAGGTTATAACAACCTGCCCCTGGCCCGATTTTATTCCAGCTGAATTGCTTGGAGCTGTCCCTCCATTAAAAGAGCCACCACCATAACCAATGCCACCGGTACTACCTGCACCTCCTGAGTACCCTCCTCCTCCCGGGGCAGTTCCACAGCACGACCATTCGCCACCACCACCACCACCAAATCCACCGGGACCGCCATTACTAGGATTTCCTGCCCCACCAGTACCTCCGTTGGTAAAACTTAGTCCTCCACCAGTGGAACAAGTTCCTGCAGTACCATTCCCTGTAAGCCCACCGCCACCACCAGAACATCCCGCGCCTCCTCCAGAACCCGCAGTACCACCTGAACAACAATTACTATTTCCACCAGCTGTTGTGATTAAACCATTTCCCCCAACACCCGCGCTGGATCCACCAGCACCACCACCAGCCACCACCAATGGGCTATTAGCAGAAGTAGTAATAAAAGTACCACCACCACCACCGCTGGAGTTTGGACCATTAACGCCCTGCTGCCCAACTAATATTTTCAACACATCTCCCGGAGTCACCACAAAGGTCCCTTTAATTCTGGCTCCCAATCCCCCTGCCTGACCAGCTCCAGTCCCACCTTGCGCACCCCAGGCTTCTATAGTTATTGATGTTACTCCGCAAGGCACCAAAAAATTCTGGATAGTACCAGTTGCTCCAGTACTGGTATTGTTAATAGTATAAGGGCTGGCTCCAAGCACTGGATAAGGTGGTGTTACGGTAACAGAACTGGTTGCTGTACAAGAATTGGCATCAGTAACAGTTACTGTATAAGTGATTGCGGATGTTGCTGTTGAAGTTGGATTGGAAACTGTTGTGCTGGATAATCCAGTCCCTAAACTCCATGAATAAGTATATGTCGGATTTCCACCGGCAGCAGTGGGGCTTCCTCCAATAACAACACAGGTCACCGACTGATTAGCTCCTGCGCTCGCTGTAAGATTCCTTGTAACAACCACAGTACTTGCTGCCGTACAACTATTAGCATCGGTTGCTGTTACTGTATATGTAGTAGTAGCCCCTGTACATTGGGCCACCGGAGTAGCTATTGTATAACTGGAGAGATTGTTATTAGGAAGCCAGGCATAAGAATAAGTTCCTGCACCTCCTGTGGCGGTATTACCAATAGTTTGAGTTGTACCACCAAATACAGCTGCACCGGCATTAACTGCAATATTTCTTGTAACAACAACAGTGTTTGTTGCTGTACAAGTCCGTGAATCTGTTACAGTTACAGTATAGGTGGTTGTAGAACCGGCACACTGTGCAATGGGAGTCGCTATATTCGAAGCAGATAGGTTAGCAGTCGGAAGCCAGGCATAGGTGTATGCAGCAGTTCCTCCGGTTGCCACATTTCCTATAGTTTGAGTGGTACCGCCAAATACTGCAGCACCAGCACTAACTGCAAGCAAAGGCGTAATTGTTAACGCTAAAGCACTGGCGGGACTTGAACCACAAGTACTGTTGGCAGTAACAGAAATATTACCCGAGGAAGCATTACAAGCGAAATTAACAACAATAGTAGTAGTACCGGTTCCCGAAGCAATAGTGGCACCTGCCGGAACAACCCATGTATACGTACTAGCGCCATTCACAGATGCAACAAAATAAGTCACCGAATTTTGGCCAGGATTGATGCTTGTAACACCGGTAATGTTTCCTGGTGTATTTGGAATAGGATCCACGCTCACACTTATACACCTTACAGGGCTTGTTTCGCAACTGTTGGAAGCATCCACACAAACGTTACCTGAAATATTACCGAACGTAGCATTTATTGAAGTGGTTCCTTGCCCTGAATTTATTGTTGTTCCGGCAGGTACCGTCCATGTATATGTGCTTGCACCCGGCACAGCAGCAATGGTATATGTTCTACTTTGGCCGGCACAAAAAACGGTTGAAGCAGGAGCGCTTGCAATAGCACCAGGGCAGGGAAGTGCCTTGCTCATGGAGATCCAACAGCTGCCGGACCAATAATTCAACATTTTACAATCGGTGTTATATATCTGTAAACCTGATGCAGGAGTTGCGATCGCATCACGCTGTGCAGTTGTCATTCGGGGAATAAGGATGCCTTTTGTAGTAGAAGTGATATCTAATGCAGAAGTTGCTGCAGGACTTGCAGTACCAATCCCTACAAAATCAGTGCTTGTGGTAAGTCGCACAACGGTTCCATCATCTGTCCAACCGCCAGCTGTTGATCCTCCTGCTCCTAAAGGAGCCCATGCAGTGCCATTCCAGTAATAAAAACCCGGAACTACATCATTTGGCGCTACACCAGCCGTGGCCGTGTTAAACACCATCAACCCTGTTTCGGAAACACCAGGCAAGGGCGAGATTGGAGCCCCGTTATTAGTGGCAGTTAAAGGTAAGCGCGGGATGAGCACCCCTTTGTTATTTCCAGGGCTTGCATTTATATCTAATAAAGCTGAAGAATTAGGTGCATTACCAGTTGTATTGATACCAACGTTTTGAGCATAAGACGCAACGCCTAACGCCTCACCTAAAGTGAGTGTAAAAATTGTTGCTGCGATTAAAATGATTTTTATTCTTACAAAATTCATTTTTTATTTTTTATACCTGAACTGCAAAAAAACAATTTCATCATAATGCCTATTTTGCATTTCAGTAGTTAAACTATTTAAGGACACACAACAGATTGTGTTGTGATATTACCGGAATTATCAACAGTTACTTTCCAACAGGTTCCGTTTGGTGCGATGAGCACCATTCCACCTTTAGTGGTAGAGGTTTTATAAATAATATCCCCTCCGCCTACACTACCATCACCAATTACAATTTTCACTGCATTTACTGTTCCTGAGCCAGCAATTACTGTTGTAGCGTTTGCACCTGTTGTACCGGTTGAGCCCATTAAGCCGGTTAAACCAGTTGATCCAGTGCTTCCTGTTGAACCTGTGCTTCCCGTTGAACCTGTACTTCCCGTATTACCTGTACTTCCCGTATTACCAGTTGACCCCGTTGATCCTGTTGAACCTGTACTTCCAGTACTTCCCGTTGAACCAGTTGAGCCTGTTGAGCCTGTTGAACCCGTTGATCCTGTTGAACCCGTTGATCCTGTTGAACCGGTGCTTCCGGTTGAACCGGTGCTTCCGGTTGAACCAGTACTTCCGGTTGAACCGGTACTTCCGGTATTACCTGTACTTCCAGTATTACCTGTTGCCCCTGTTGAGCCAGTTGAACCTGTTGAGCCGGTAGAACCAGTTGTTCCGGTCGACCCGGTTGAACCTGTAGATCCAGTTGATCCTGTATTTCCTGTTGAACCCGTATTTCCTGTTGAACCGGTTGAGCCAGTCGAACCTGTTGTGCCGGTTGAGCCAGTCGCTCCTGTTGAACCGGTTGCACCAGTTGAGCCCGTGGAGCCGGTTGAACCGGTTGAACCGGTTGTACCAGTTGAGCCCGTAGAGCCGGTTGAACCGGTTGTGCCAGTTTTACCTGTAGCTCCGGTTGAACCTGTTGAGCCTGTATCACCTGTGGAGCCGGTTGAACCGGTTGTACCTGTGCTACCTGTAGCTCCGGTTGAACCTGTATTACCTGTATTACCTGTTGCACCTGTAGATCCACTATTTCCAGTAGAACCGGTAAACCCTGAACCGGTTGCCCCGGTTGAGCCTGCATTTCCGGTAGGTCCTGTTGAACCTGTGGATCCTTTATCACCGGTTGAGCCTGTTATGCCAGTTGAACCTGTTGAACCAGTTGAACCAGTATTACCGGAATTACCAGTAAAGCCGGTGCTTCCAGTAGAGCCTGTTGAACCAGTGGAACCAGTGGTGCCTGTTGAACCAGTGGAACCAGTATTACCAGTTGAACCGGTATTACCTGTTGCCCCAGTACTTCCTGTAGAGCCGGTTGAGCCAGTACCACCTGTGGAGCCGGTTGCACCAGTTGATCCGGTATTACCTGTTGCCCCTGTAAGTCCGGTTGAGCCGGTACCACCTGTAGAGCCGGTTGCACCAGTTGAGCCGGTACTACCTGTTGAGCCTGTGCTTCCAGTAGAGCCGGTTGCGCCCGTACTTCCAGTAGCACCAGTTGAACCCGTATCACCGGTTGAGCCGGTTGAGCCTGTATTTCCAGTTGAACCAGTGCTTCCTGTCCCACCAGTTGAACCAGTGCTTCCTGTCCCACCAGTTGAACCGGTACTTCCTGTCCCACCAGTTGAACCGGTACTTCCTGTGCCACCAGTTGAACCGGTACCTCCTGTACTTCCTGTATTTCCTGTTGAACCCGTATTTCCAGTACTTCCTGTTTCCCCTGTTGAGCCGATACTTCCGGTAGAACCAGTTGAACCTGTAGAACCTGCATTTCCTGTGCCCCCTGTTGAACCAGTATTACCAGTATCACCAAATGAACCTGTACCACCAGTAATACCAATCGAACCTGTAGAGCCTGTATAACCAGTAGAACCTGCGGAGCCTGTACTTCCAGTACCCCCAGTTGAGCCGGAAGAACCTGTACTTCCTGAACCTGTTGCACCTGTTATACCAATGCTTCCTGTATCACCTGTAGAGCCTGCTGAACCAGTAGTCCCCGTTGAACCTGTATCACCGGTTGATCCTGTATCACCGGTTGAACCCACCTCACCTGTAGCGCCTGTTGTACCATTGGCTCCTCCATTACCTGATCCGGCAATGATAGACTTCCAATATGTTCCATTGAAATAATAAAAATTGTTTGTAGGGATAAGATAAATTAACAATCCTGTGGCAGGGGAAGCAATATTATTGGTATCTGTAATCCGCGGAATTAAAAGCCCTTTGTTTGTGGTTTTTAATTCCAGGATGGCACTTGGGGCAGGTGTAAGCGTTCCAATACCCATATTATCTTGGGCAAAAGAGGAGGAACCTCCCTGGTCCCTATCGAAAGGAAGGGAGAAAAATAAGACAAATATTAGTCCAGTTGCAAGTATATACTTTTTTGCTTCCATGTCTTTAATTTTTTAAGAGTCCAGATTCCCTTCAAGAAGTAGATGAAGAGGACTGAATAATTTATTCTTCTAATATTTTTATCTCTGTTCTGCGATTTAATTTTCTTCCTTCTTCGGTATCATTAGAGGCTATTGGATCTGCCTCTCCATATCCTTTAGCTATCACATTCTCTTTGCTAATACCGGCAGAGAAAAGAAAATCCAACACCGATTGAGACCTTGCCTGTGAGAGCTTTAAATTTGTTTCGGCAGAGCCTTCACTGTCTGTATAGCTGGCTACTTCTATTTTAATATCAATATTTAAATTCATTAAATTAACGATCCTGTTAATTTCAGATAAAGATTCAGGTTTTAACGTAGCCTTACCCTGATCATAGAAAACATTTTTTAGATTTATTTTATTTCCGACACTGAATCTTTGCAATTGAATATTCTTATTTATTTCTTTAAAGGCTTCCGATTCAGGAATGTTGAAATTTTCGGAGTAAAACAAATATCCTTGTTTTTTTATAGCTATCCCGTAATTTTTACCGGCAGGCAGTGAAACAAGGTATTTTCCGGTAGCACTATTGGATTGTATGTTTGCTATAATTTCATTTTTATCATTGTCAGAAATTTCAATTTCTGTACCAATGGGATCAAGTGTCTCAAAATCCATAACAATCCCTTTAAATAAGGTAAGGTTCGATTCTGTTTTTTTATTTTTGAAACTTATTTCATAAATATCTTTTTTGCCAAAGCCTCCTTCGCGCATGTTTGCTGTCATTCGAGCAACAGCCTTATTGTTTCTACCTGTTGAAAGGATACTTATTGTATCGCTGCTGGAACCCGGGATACCCATATTCACCAGTACTTCCTTTACTACCAGCAGCGCCTGTGCTTCCTTTATCACTTTTTGAACCTCCTGCGCCATTTGATTGAGCTGAACCTGAGTTTCTTTTAACACCTGCTGAGCCTTTTCCTGCTTAAGATCTGTTATCACCAATTTAGCGTTTTGAACCCGTTTGATCTGCTCCTCAAGTAAAACCTGTGCATCCAGGATCACCCGTATCAATGAATCGGTTGCACTTGTTTTTTCTTTGGAAATTAAGGGCTCCTGTGAACCAACATTTCCAAGATAAGCTGTTGAATAATAACCTGTTTTTCCATCAGCAGTTAATGTAAAAAACAGATCATCCTCAGGGGTATTAATAGTATTACCTAGATTAACAGGCGAGCTCCAATTACCATTTTCAAATATAGATTTATAAATATCAAAACCTCCGCTTGTATTATGCCCCATTGAGCTGAAGTAAAGTGTTTTTCCATCAGGATGAATAAAAACACCTTCCTCATCTTCCGGTGAATTGATAGTTGAACCAAGATTTTCAGCTTTTCCCCAAGTGCCAGTATTATCCTGGTGGGATAACCAAATATCCAATTTACCTTCTCCTCCTTTGCGATTGCTAACAAAATAAATGGTTCGTCCATCAGGCGCAATACTGGCTGATGATTCATGTTTACTCGAATTGATAGGTTCAGGCAGTTTAACAGGCTCTGACCACTCATCTCCGTTTAAAACAGATTCATAAATATTTCCGTCCGGATCGCCCCTGTATAAAAGCATCCGCTGTCCATCATTAGAAAGAGCAATAGGAGAATTATTTTTCCCGGGTTGATTTATAGTTTCTCCCAACATTTTTGCTTCACTCCATTTCCAGACCATATCATTATAATATGAAACATAAACATTTTCAAATCCCTGTACTTTTTTGGCGATATCTTCTTTTAGAATTGGGCGGGTTGATGTAAAAATCATCATTAAACCATCTGATGATATGATCGGGGAGAATTCATCATAAGGTGTATTAATAGTTTGGCCTACATTTGTAATAATATGTTCGACTGAGTCCATATTTTCCTGGCTTTTAACTTGATATGTCATCCCTAAAATAATTAGCAGGATGTAAAAATAATTTCTCATACGCTATTTTAATAATCTTGAAGAAGAACGGTTGCTATTATCCGGAGTAGTGAATCTCAATGAAATTTCAAGTCCGCCTTTGGATCCTGTGCCTTGTTTTAGCATGGAAGTATTGACATCATAACTAACACCAAGTGCATAATTGGAATATTCAAACATCGCCATAGGAATTAAAGCATCTCCAATTCTGTACTGCGCTCCAAATGATATGGCCATTGCCTCCACATTGCCTGTGTACCTTGATTCACCTTTTATTTTGCAACGGATCATTGCGCCCATATTTAACTCAAAAGCTGAGCCTTGTTTAAATAAAATGGCAGATGGTTGAAATTCATATTTGGTAGAAGCTATTCCTATTACAGCAGAACCGTGAACAATAAATTTTGAATACAGATCATCAGTAGCGTTGGTATTGTATGGATTTAATTTTTGACTTGGCCGATTGATATGAAAGGCAGCGATCCCTAAATTTACTTTTAACTGATTATTGGCACTCAAATAGCTTTGCTTGGAGCTATAATTCCAGGAAAGACCACCTGAAAAATCGCCATAGCGATAAGGAGGAATAGAAACAACATCATTGGAGGACAACGAAGGGTTAAATACTCCAGCACCTTCATCATACTGGCTGTCCCATTTCATATTAGCAGTAGAGATACTTTTTTGAACATAACCTCCTTGTATCCCCCCGGATATCGACTGTTTTTTGTTGATGATCACAATGCCGGCAAAGGAAAGATTTAGTTGGGTAGTTCCAAGCTTTAAATCACCTGCAACATCTTTATAAGCATTAATACCTGCACCAATATAACCTGTTTTAAATTTTTTAGTTAATAAGCGGGTATCATAAGAAAACATTGCGGTGCGATAAGTTGCTCCTGATGATCCCATCCCGATCCATTGATTTTTATAATTTAAGATGGCTCTGTGATCATTTCCGGTAAAACCTGTTAATGCAGGGTTAACAAGCAAAGGTGTCATACCTGTTTGCGAAAAGTGAATATCCTGAGCGAAAGCACACGTGATAGGTAATATGTAAAATATAATATTTACAATTACGCTAAAAAATATGACTTTCGGTTTCAAAGTAATGAGTTTCATATATTACTTATTAAATCTTAAATATTACATTAAAATTTATTTCATCAGGGTAACATTTCCTTTTTCGTCAAAGAATTTCCCATTCTTGTATTTTCCTTTAACAACATAAACAAATACTGATAAATTCATTGGGTCACCGTTATCAGTGCCGTCCCATCCTGAGTTGACATCCGATGTTTCAAATACTTTTTCTCCCCAACGATTGAAAATAATAAATTGCAGCTCTTCAATCCCTTTCCCGCGCACACGCAACACATCGTTAAAGCCATCACCATTTGGAGAAAATACATTTGGAACAAAAACACTCGCACCTACTTCTGATGATAATGCAAAAGGTGTGGTAGAGAAATTATAGATCCCGGTTTTTGTTATCCCTGGAAATCCATAATTGCTGGTAGTAGAAACTGTTCCTAGATTTTCCCACTGGCTTGTAGTTCCCCACTGCGTCATAGCAGTAAAATCACCATCTACAATACTATCAAAATAAATTGTAATATCTGCAAATGAATTACCATTGACCCTGTTGATCCTATGATAAAAATTGGGGTTTATTTCGCCAAGATCTACATCCTTTGTTGTGAGGTCAAATCCTTCATTAGTAGCGTTGACATTGGCCATCCGCACCTTAAAAGTATTTGCAGATACTGAATTGGGGGTTACATCAACAGGACGGAAGAGTGAAGTTCCTGTACTTGAACCAACGGGAAAAGAGTATGTGTTTGTAGATAGTGTATTGCGAGAAAGTCCTCCATCATTGGTACTACTCACAAATCCATTTGAGCGGGTAATAACTCCTGTGCCACTAGCAATCACAAGCACTGTATTATCGCCAGAGGCAAATTCACGATCATTAAGCGCCAGGGTGTCTTCAATTTCAGTATTTACGCCATTGAGCTGTTTCACGCCAGTACCTGCCAGATCCAGATTATTGAAATGGGTATTTGTGTTGCCACCTATATTTTGCATGCCGCCATTTAAATGCAGCCAGCCGTCTGTTCCAGTAGAAAACACAGTTCCGGTAGGGTTATTATTTATCCAATCGCCAGAAATATAAAAACTACCTGAATTTGCAATGCTGCCATTACCCTGATGAGTTACATTGCCCCTGATAATAACACTGTCGTTGGTATTACTAACAGAAATTCCATTGTTAATAACATCGATCTGGGAAAAGGATAAAGATGAAAGAAGGGAAAGAAAAACAAAAAATAAGGTATTGAGAGGGCTACAAAAATCAATTATTTTTTTAGACAAATGGTTAATCACCACGAACATAAAAGTCGATAATTCACCTAAAAGTGAAGATGGTTTGTTTAAAACCAAAGATAATACGTAAACGGGCTTATTATTAAAGTGGTAAGGCTGTTTCATTAGGTTACGAATTTAATAAATTAATTTCATGTACAACTTAATTTGAAAATAAAACACTACAATTTAATTTGCCCTCAATTTGAAAGATTGTACGAAAATTAATATTAAAGGTTTTGTTTTTTCAAGGTATTTATCTTTAACCAATCAATTTATTGTTTTTGCCCTGAAAATTTGGAATCTCCTCAGTGAATTTTTTTAAAGCCTAAATCCGTTATTGATTTTTATATTTATATGGTTGAAAATAGTTGAACAGTATTGGAAAAGTACAATTCAAAAATCGTTTTTCATAAGTACATAAAAATTAGTAGCTTTGCCTTCCGAAAAATGAAAATCGAGATTTAGTGATTTTGAGATTTGTTTAATTCTCTAATTCTCTAATTCTCTAATTCTACAAATCAATAAATTTAAAAAGATGGCAAATAAAAAAATTGAAGAATTATTGGGCTCAAATGCTGATAGTTTATTAAATCACCATTGCAAAACCATTTCAAAAGACAGTATTCACCAGCCAGGCGCTGATTTTGTTGATCGTATTTTCACTTACACCAATCGTAATCCGCAAGTATTACGGAGCTTACATCAGCTATACAATACAGGCCGTTTAGCCGGTACAGGTTATATGAGTATATTACCGGTTGACCAGGGAATTGAGCATAGTGCAGGTGCTTCCTTTGCTCCTAATCCAATTTATTTTGATTCAGAAAATATAGTAAAATTAGCGATTGAAGGTGGATGTAATGCTGTTGCATCTACATACGGTGTTTTAGCTTCTGTATCGCGTAAATATGCTCACAAAATACCTTTTATTGTAAAGATAAATCACAATGAATTTTTGACTTATCCCAATAAATTTGACCAGATCATGTTCGGCTCTGTTGAAGATGCCTGGAACATGGGAGCGGTAGCTGTTGGAGCCACTATTTATTTTGGTTCAGCAGAATCATCTCGACAAATTGTGGAAGTAGCACAAGCATTTGAACGTGCTCACGAATTAGGAATGGCAACCGTTTTATGGTGCTATACCCGTAATAATGCCTTCAAAAAAGATGGAATTGATTACAGTACTGCTGCCGACCTATCAGCACAGGCAAACCATTTAGGGGTAACTATTCAGGCGGATATCATCAAACAAAAAATGTCGGATAAAAATGGTGGATATACTGCTTTAAACTATGGCAAAACACATCCTAAAGTATATTCGGAATTAACTACTGACCATCCAATTGATCTTGCGCGTTACCAGGTTGCTAATTGCTACATGGGACGTATTGGTTTGATCAACTCAGGCGGAGAATCAAAAGGAGCAACTGATCTGGCAGAAGCTGTGAGTACAGCTGTAATCAATAAACGTGGTGGTGGACAAGGTTTGATCTCCGGGCGTAAAGCATTTCAAAAACCAGTGAAAGAAGGTGTTGAATTATTAAATATCATTCAGGATGTTTATTTAGATAAAACAATTACAATTGCATAACGAAATTGGAGAGTAGGAGAAATAGAGAGATGAAGAATTTAAAAATTTAAAAAATCTCTAAATCAAAAATTCACCCAATATCTAAATCAAAAATTAAAAAAATGAGTTGGTTTAAAAGAATAAAAAAAGGTATTACTACTTCTACCAAGGAGAAAAAAGAAACTCCGGAAGGATTGTGGTATAAATGCCCTTCTTGTAAAAAATTAACACCTTCAAATGAGCATGCACAAAATCTTTATGTTTGCGCTGATTGCGATTATCACGAAAAAATTGGTTCTGCAGAATATTTCGAACTGATCTTTGATAACAATGAGTTTCTTGAATTAAATGCAAATTTAACTGCTGCCGATCCTTTAAACTTTACGGATACAAAAAAATACTCTGACCGTTTGGTTGATTCACAAAAGAAAACCAATTTAAAAGATGCCCTTAGAAGTGCACATGGCCTTGTTGGTGGTGAAGACCTGGTAATTGCCTGCATGGATTTTACATTTATTGGTGGTTCGATGGGTGCTGTGGTAGGCGAAAAGATTGCCCGTTCCATAGATTATTGTCTTGAAAAACGTATTCCATTAATGATCATTTCTAAATCTGGTGGAGCACGTATGATGGAAGCTGCATTTTCGTTGATGCAAATGGCTAAAACATCCGCTAAACTATCGTTGATGGCAGAAGCAAAGATCCCTTATATTTCATTTCTTACTGACCCTACAACGGGTGGTGTTACTGCATCGTATGCTATGCTTGGCGATTTAAATATTGCTGAACCGAAAGCGTTGATAGGCTTTGCCGGGCCGCGTGTGGTGAAAGAAACGATAGGTAAGGATCTGCCAAAAGGCTTTCAGACCTCTGAGTTTGTGCTTGAACATGGTTTTTTAGATAAGATCATTAATCGTAAAGACCTGAAAGTTCAGTTGACCCAACTGATCAAAATGTTTAAGAATTAGTTTTTGTAAAATTCTGTTCTGTTTTGAGTTCTTAGCTCCATTGATGAGACCACTATCAATTCAGGAAAAACTGTGTGTTTTTCTTTTGTCTTGAAACAAAAGAAACAAAAATTCAAGAACAAACGATTCCTCCACACTAGCTACACCACATCGCGTTTGTTCAATCCTCACGCGCTGTTTCATAAGTTTATTTTCGCCAAAAATAAGTGGTTGGTGCCACCTGCTTTCTGAAAAATACGCACTAAAAATCCAATTTTTTCTTTCACACAAAGGCCAACTCAAAGGTGGCCTGAAAAAATTGCAGTTCGCTCTTTTCGTGGACTCCAGCCGCACCGTTACTGAAATCTTCTGGGAATGATTTTTTGCGTTAGGGATTGTAACGTAAATCCTTTTCTGTTTAGAAAAGATTGAAGTGGAAAGCCCGGCCCTTTCGTTTTCAGAAAGGGAACGCCCAAAATGAATAAAAAGTTGCAAAGAGAAACTGAGTCAAACATAGGATTATAAATTACCTCGCCCCTACTCTCTTCCCCCTCAATTAATACCGTATCTTTGGACTCCAACAAAAACAATAATGATACAAAAAGTACTGGAGCATTTAAAGATCCCTTCACTAAATGAAATGCAATTGGCTTCGATTGAAGCAGCAAAAAAGGCAAATGATGTAATACTGCTGTCTCCAACAGGTTCGGGAAAAACATTGGGATTTTTATTACCGATCTTACAAAATCTGGATCCGAAAAAAGCCGGGGTTCAAGCCTTGATATTAGTTCCTTCACGTGAGCTGGCTATACAAATTGAAACCGTTTTTAAATCAATGAACACGGGCTTTAAAGTGAATTGCTGTTATGGCGGACACTCTACCAAAACTGAAAAAAATAATTTTGAACATCCTGCTTCTGTTCTTGTTGGAACACCAGGAAGAATTGCTTTTCATATCAGGCGAAATAGTTTTGATACGAACACGGTTAGTACATTGGTGTTGGATGAATTTGATAAATCGTTGGAATTTGGTTTCAAAGAGGAAATGTCGTTCATTATTCATGAACTGAAAAAATTGAGTAAACGAATTTTAACTTCTGCTACCAAGATGAAGGAAATACCAGATTTTACTGGTGTTAAAGACCCGATCGAACTTAATTATTTGAGTACTACTCCAACAAAACCACAAGGATTAAAATTAAAAATAGTTAAAGCAGAAGGCAAAGATAAGCTGGATACCTTATTTTCATTGATCTGTAAGTTAGAAAATAAAGCTTCGTTAATTTTTTGTAATCACCGGGAAGCTGTAGACCGCATCAGCAGCTTGCTTTGGGATAAGGGATTGGCGCATGGGATTTTTCATGGTGGGATGGAACAAGAGGACAGGGAACGTGCATTGATAAAATTCAGGAATGGAAGTCATAAAATGTTGATCACTACAGACCTTGCTTCCCGCGGGCTTGATATTCCGGAAATTGAATATGTGATCCATTATCAATTGCCACATAGCGAAGATATTTTTATCCACCGTAATGGCAGAACAGCACGTATGAATGCAAAAGGAACTTCTTATTTATTATTGTCGGAAACGGAATATGTCCCTTCATTTATAAAGGAATCGCCTGCTGAAGAAACATTACCGGAAAAAAATGTGATCCCGGAAAAGTCGGGATGGGTGACACTTTACATTGCTTCGGGGAAAAAAGATAAAATTAATAAGGTGGACATTGTAGGCTTATTGCTTCAAAAAGGGAATTTACAAAAAGAGGAATTGGGATTGATAGAAGTGTTGGATCATTCTTCGTATGCAGCGGTAACTACTAAAAAGGCTGAGGCTGTGGTTCAGTTGGTTAAGAATGAAAAGATAAAGGGGAAAAAGGTAAAGATCGAGGTTTCGAGGTAGTAATGTTCCTTCTACTATTTTTTACTTTATTTCTAAAAAATCAAAATAATTAAACAAAAACTGTGTGTTTTTCTTTTTTCTTGAAAAAAAAGAAACAAAAATTCAAGAACAAACGATTGCTCCCCACAGGCGACACGGCATCGCGTTTGTTCACTCCTCACGCACCGTTTCATTAATATATTTTTGCAAAAGAATGAAATGTTGGATATAGAAGCGTTTTATTTTTTCAAAACTCTGTCCAGAAAGAAGGTACCGAAAGGGATGAACGAGAGCAGGAATGCTATTATTATTGTTTTGATAGACCATTTATAAACAAATCCCGCCTGCAAAAGTGCTATTGCATAAGCAATAAATAAAACACCGTGCAACATTCCTACAATACGCACAGGTGCAGGCATATCAGCCATATATTTTAAAGGCATTGCTATAAATAATAGAACGATAAAGGAAACTCCTTCAGCAAAGCCGACTTTCAGGAGGCGGCCTAATGGAGTTTTAAATGAAATGTCGTTTGTTGTCATTTATAATGTGATTACACCGATTAGAAATAAAAGAGAGATTACACCGATATATAAACGCAGATGATCGGTGTAATCATTCGAAAATCTGCGTAATCATTATCTATTTTACTTTGCTTTAAATTTATTGATGGCGTTCACTGTAAATTCAGAAAGTACGAGCTTCCCGCTTATCTCGGCACGTTCAATTAAGAGCGTGTCCCAGTTCTCTGTTCCTTTCCAGAATACTTTTTTAAGCATTTCCATGGCTTCAGGGTTTGATTTGGCAAGATTTTCAGCTAAGGTTGCTACTGCTGCATCCAATTCCTCAATTGTTTTATAGATCTCTACATATAAGCCTTTTGTTTTTGCCCATTCGGCATGATGCCATTCGGTAGCATTAATTGAAAGTGAGGTAAATGCTGAGGTTCCAATTTTGCGTTCAACTGCAGGACCAACTACAAATGGACCAATACCAACGGCTAATTCGCTAAGTTTTACCACTGCTACGTCAATAGCTAATGTATAATCGGCCGCACATGCAATACCAACCCCACCACCAACGGCTTTACCCTGAACACGGGCGATCACAAACTTAGGCGCTTTTCTGATGGCATTAATAACCATAGCAAAACCGGAGAAGAATTTTTTACCGGTTTCAAAATCTTTAATAGATATCAATTCATCAAATGATGCTCCAGCACAAAAAGTACTATCACCATCACTTTTTAATACAATTACCCGGGCGTTATTATCATTTCCGGCCTTGGATATCTCTTCGGCCAATTTAACTAACAAAGCGCCTGGTAATGAGTTACTTTGGGGATGAAAAAATGTGATGGTTGCAATCCCATCGGCTGTGTTTGATTTTACGTATGATCTGTCCATATACTACGAATTACGAATTTTAAACGAATTACGAATCTGTGTTTGGTAAATTGATGATTTAGTGAATTGGTGATTTGGAGAATTAGTGATTTTTTTCAATTCTCCAAATCACTAAATCTCTGCTTTGGGGCACGAATATAAATAAAAAAGCACCCTGATTACTCAGAGTGCTTTAATAAACTAAAAAATGCTTAACCCTTAATTAATTATAAATTAGTTCACGCAATAAGCTGGCAATTTTCCTTCTTTGATCAATTGCAGACTTTTCTGTTTATGTTCCTCAAAATTACCAAAACACAATGCGTCCAACATTTCAACTCTTGTCATAAGAGGGCTGTCCAATTCTGCTTTGATCTCTTTTTCGCAACGTTCAACATATTTGATAAAACGTTCCGGAGCCCATATGTATTGGGTTTTATGCCAATCAGGTTGAGTACGGTCAACATTAAACTCAATTGGCATTTCTGCACCAAGTTTAATATTCGTTTTAACATCCAACCCTTCGAAACGCTTAGGAATCAACCTGTTATCAAATATCAACGGTCTGCTGATCTTAATAACATGTTTTTTCTTTTTAACATCTACCATAGCCAATCCTTCGATAGTTAAACCCTTTTTTTTAAGGTAACCATACTTCGTCTCAAAACTTTTTAAAATTTCAAACATGATTTTTATGATTTGGTTGGAGAACAAAGATAACTAAATAAATCCTTAATAATGAAACATTTAGGGTATATCTTCTAAAGAAAGTCTCAAAATTTAGATGAATATGTTTTTATAGCAGTATTAAAACACAATTTTAGGCCATGAAACGGGTTTATTTTTTTATGTCGCTAGCAATCAACAAGTTAGCATCAAAATAATGTTATATTTTTAGGGTAAACGAGCTCTTTTTGTTGGATACGTATAAAGAAAACCCATTATTGCCAATTACTTGAGAGCAAAATGAGGTTGTTTTAATTTTTTTAGTAAATCAAGTAACAAGATTGGCTGTGGATTTATATTTTTTTCATTTAATTATAAATAATACCAGCAAAAAGTATTTTTTTGATCATTTGTAAAATTAAATTTCGAATTTTTTAATAGATTTGTTTCTTTTTATTGAAATCTTCATTAAAAAGAAACAAATCTCTGATTTTAAATTCCTTAAAACCTTTTGTTTGTGAATCTTCAAGAAAACAAAAATCCATCCTTTATCTTTGATTTGTATCGCCAGATGAATCATTATAGCTTGAGCTATATTTATCGCGGAGGTTTTTCAATTGATCTTTCGAATAAAATTTTATCGCTTGCTGAAACGAACATGGAAAATTTCAGCGAATCTTCCTCCACAAAGAAAAAAGTGTATTTCATTATGCTTGAATCTTTACAAAACATAACCCGTCATCAGGATGTTAAAACACAAGAAAGCACTGACAATTCAAGCTTTTTTGTTATTCAGCGCCTGGAAAATGATTATTATATCACCTCAGGTAACATCATTGAAAATAAAAATATTGATTCCTTAAAATCCAAACTGAGCAAAGTAAACAGCCTGGACAAAGAAAGCCTGAAAGAGTATTATAAGGAAATCCTGGCTCAGGGTGAACTTTCAAAAAAAGGAGGCGCAGGACTTGGGTTGATTGAAATGGCAAGGAAATCAGGGAACAAATTATCATACGATTTTAAAGAGATCGATACCGAGCTTTCTAATTTTTATTTTCAGATAAAGGTATCCGTACCAGAGGTTGAGCCGGGTTTTAAGGATATAAACATAGATAGGTTAACCTGGATAGAAGGGTTAGAAAAACTTATTTTGGAGAAAAATCTCAATCTCATATACCAGGTTGATTTTACGCAGGAAAGCTTAATAAGCATTCTTTCTATGACAGAGGGAAATATTGGTAATAAGCAGGATCTGGCGCTTCGGAAAAAGATCTTTAATATTATTGTTGAACTTTCTCAAAACATATACAAACATGCTGATGAACCAGAAACCGGGAAAGAAGGAAAATCCGGAATTTTGATGCTTGGAGAAAAGAACGGTGAATACACCCTTACTACCGGAAATTTAATTTTGAATAAAAGAATTGAATCATTAAGCGCTTCGTTGGATAAAGTGAATGAGGCTAATTTTGAAGAATTGGATACCCTTTTCGATAAGACAATAATGGAGGATGAAAAAAAAGGACAGAAAGGTGCCGGACTTGGATTCATAGATATAAAAATGAAAAGTAGAAATAATCTGACCTATCATTTTAATCAGATAGATGCTGACTATTCTTTTTTCGAAATTCAGGTTAAGGTATCAGAAAAACAATAAGCATTGATAATGGAAGCATTAAATATAAAAGCAACAAGCGATACCCCTGAAATAATACTGGATGCTAATTCCGGCACTTTTGAAATTACACAAAGATGTTTTCCTGAAGATGCTGTTGGCTTTTTTTCGACAAGCATTGAATGGATAAAAAATTATGCAAAAGATCCAAATCCTTCCACTAATTTTAATTTTAAACTTGAATACTTTAATACCTCCAGCTCAAAACAATTGTTTAAAATTCTTTTATTGTTAGAAGAATTATCTAAAAAGAACGAGGTTATTATCTCCTGGCATTATAATAAGGAAGATAGCGATATGCTTTCGTCAGGGGAGCGCTATTCCAAATTATTACAGTTTAAATTTAATATGGTTGAAATTTAAATTTTTATTCCAACAACTAAAACGTCATCAAGTTGTTTATTACTTCCTCTCCAATCATCAAAGGCAACAATAAGTTTTTCATGTTGATCATCCAAATTATGTGGTTGAATATTTTTCAACAATTGCTCGAATCTACCTGATAAAAATTTTGTACTTTTTTCGCCTCCAAACTGGTCAATAAAGCCATCAGTAAATAAATAAATGGTACTTCCCTTTTCCACTTTTATTTTTTGGCTTGCGAAATTTATATCCGATCTTCCAAACATTCCACCTATTGAAAAAACATCTCCTTTTAAAGTTTCTAACTGATTTTGGTGAAAGAAGTATGAGAAATGATTTGCACCTGCGAATTCTATTTCGTTGTTGGCTTTATCAATGGAAAGTATGGTTATGTCCATGCCATCATCTTGCGTTGTTGATCCTTCACCCTGATGAAGCAAGCTGACTATGCCTTTATTCAGGTGATCAAGAATTTGCTCGGGCTCAACAATATTTTTAACATTTACAATTTCATTTAAAAGTGTATTTCCAATCATACTCATAAATGCTCCGGGAACTCCATGTCCTGTACAATCGGCAACTGCAATTAGCAATTTACCTTTTTGCTCCGAGAACCAATAAAAATCTCCACTTACAATATCTTTGGGTCTGAAAAAAATAAATGATTCGGGCAGAAAAGATCTGATAAGCTCATGGGAAGGCAAAATAGCTTGTTGAATCCGTTTTGCATAGTTGATACTATCAGTGATCTTATCATTTTTTTCTTCAACTAATTGTTTTTGTTTTTCAATGAAACCATTTTTTTCTTCTAAAAGTTTATTGGCACTTTGTTTCTGGCGATAACCTCTAAATATGAAAAACGCAAGTACAATAACCAAAGCAAAACCAATAATAAAAGCATTACGCTGTAAATTTTGCTTTTCGGTTTCAGCCTGTTGTTTGCTTATTTCCGCATCCTTTTTTATTAGATCCTTATCTTTTTTTTCACTATCATACTTGGTATTCATTTCAGCAATTTGTTTGTTGGATTGCTCATTAAGGAGTGTATCTTTAATATCAGAATATAGTTTATGATAATTTAAAGCCTGTTTGTAATCATTTTTTTTGTCGTATAAATCAGCTAAAACAGAATACGCTTCTTTAGCACCATCTTTATATCCTATTTCATTAAACAACATCAATGACTGATTAAGATAATAATAGGACTTTTCAAACTTCGATTGCTTTGTATATATACTTCCGATATACATATAAGATAAGCCGATTCCCCGTTTGTTTCCAATTTCTTCATTAATCTTTAAAGATTTCAAATAATTGCTTAGTGCCTTTTCGTAATTTTTTTTATCCCAATAAATAAGTCCAATGTTATTATATGACATTGCTTTTCCATTTTTATCTCCAATTTCTTCTCTTATTTTTAGAGCTTCCAAATGATTATTTAATGCTTTTTCATAATTCGCCTGCCTATAATAAATAAGTCCGGTGTTATTATATGACATTGCTACTCCATTTTTATCTCCTATTTCTTTAGAGATCCTTAAACTTTTCTGATAATTATCCAATGCCTTATCCAAATTTCCAAGGTTTAAATAAACACCTCCGATATTGTTGTAGGAAGCGGGCATTCCTTTTTTATCCCCGATTTCTTCTTTGATTCTTAAAGATTTCAAATGACTCTCCAATGCCTTTTCATAATCTCCCTGATTGTAATAAATATTACCGATACCTGTGTAAGAATTTCCTATTCCTTTTTTATCTCCAATTTCAACCCGAATTTTTAAAGATTTCAAGTAATTATCCAATGACTTTTCGTAATCCCCTTGAAAGTAAAAAGTATTTCCAATGTTAATATAAGAAAATGCTAATCCATTTTGGAAGTTTAAACTTATTGCCAGCTGTTCCGCTTCTTGTCCATATTTTAGTGCTAATTCATAGTTACCGATTGTTCTATATTGACCACTTAAACTATTTAATGCATTCACTTTTATAGTATCGGCTTTCGAATTTTTCAATAGGGTTTGGAGCGAATCGATTTTTATTTGCTGAGCTTGAGAAAAACAAGCAAGAGAGATCAGAATACTTAATACAAAATAGTTTACTGTTTTTTTCATTTTACTTATTAAATTAAATTCGCACTCCAATTACCAACATATCATCAATTTGCTCGAGACTACCTCTCCATTCAGAAATTACTTTTTCCATTTTTTCTTCCTGTTCTTTCATTCCATATTGATGAATATCAGTCAGTAATTCACGAAAGGGCTGATAGAAAAATTTTTTATTTTCCGGTCCACCTTTTTGATCAGCATATCCATCTGAAAAAACATATAAACAATCACCTTTTTCTATCTTTAATTTATGGTTTAAAAACTGCGTTGCTTTAGTTGACATTCCAACGGACCTTCGATCCGCTTTCGTTTCCGTCAAGATTCCTTCCCTGATCAAATAGAGGGAACTATGGGCTCCGGCATATTCCAGCTCGTTATTTTGATAGTTTATTTTACAAATCGCAATATCCATCCCTTCTTTGAAAGTGCCTAACTCATCAGTTTGCCTCAATGATTCCATGATCGATTTACTTAACTCATTTAATATCATTGCGGGTTCATAGATTTGATGTTCTTTTACTATCTGCTCTAATAAATTATATCCCATCATACTCATTAATGCTCCTGGCACACCATGTCCTGTACAATCCGCCACAGCAAGTAACACCTGATGCTCATCGATTGCATGAATCCAATAAAAATCACCACTAACAATATTCTTCGGTTTAAAAAAAACAAATGATTCGGGAAGTAAAGATTTAATCAATTGCTCAGATGGAAGAATTGCTTGCTGAATACGTTTTGCATAGTTAATACTATCAGTAATCTTATTATTTTTTTCTTCCACTAAGAGCTTTTGATTCTCAATTAATCCATTTTTTTCCTCTAATAGTTCATTGGCATTTTGTTTCTGACGATAACTTCTAAATACGAAAAACGCAAGTACAATAACCAAAGCAAAACCAATAATAAATGCATTACGTTGTAAGTTTTGTTTTTCGGTTTCAGCTTGCTGCTTGTTTATTTCTGCATCTTTTTTTATTAACTCTTTGTCTTTTTTTTCGGTATCGTATTTCGTATTCATTTCCGTTATTTGCTCACTGGACTGTTCATTTAGAAGGGTATCCTTAATATCAGAATATAATTTATGATACGCAAGTGCTTGTTCATAATCGCCTTTTTTGTCATTTAATTCGATTAAGGAAGAATACGTATCTTTCATACCCTGCTTATAACCGATAGATTTACATAAGCTTAATGCAAGATTGTTATAATGCAAAGCATCTTCGTATTTTTTTTGCTTAATAAATATATTGCCGATATTAGTATAAGAAACAGCAACGCCTTGCCTGTTCCCAATTTCTTCATTGATATTTTGCGATTTGGTTTGATTATCCAACGCCTTACTATAATCACCTAATTCATAATATATAAGTCCAATATTATTATACGACATTGCTATTCCTTTTTTATCTTTGATTTCTTCCCGAATTTTAAGTGCGTTCAATTGGTTTTCTAATGCTTTTTCAAAATTGCCTTTGTATTCGTAAATGATTCCAATATTATTAAAATTAGTGGCGATAAAATTTTTGTTTCCTGCTTCAATATTAATTTTTAATGACTTATTATAAAACTCCAAAGCCTTGTCGTGTTTATTTTGGTTTAGGTATATGTTTCCTATATTTAAATAGGCCATTCCAATTCCGTTTTTATTTCCTATTTCTTCCCAAATTTTTAGAGATTTTAAAAGATTATCCACTGCCATTTCGTAATTGCCCTGATTCCAATAAACAAGTCCAATATTATTGTAACAATTTGCCATTCCTTGTCTATTACCTATTTCCTGCCATATTTTTAAAGCATCCATAAAAACATTCAAGGCACTTTCAAAATTGCTTTTATTCCAATAAACAACCCCAATATTATTATATGCAGCACCTGCACCGTTTTTGTATAACAATTTCTCGCTTTGCTGAAGCGCCTGTTGAGCATATTGCAGGGCAGGCTCATAGTCCCCAATATTTGAATATTGCCTACTTAAAGTATTAAGTGTGTTTACCCTGGAGGTATCTTCGATCGCTGTTTTTAAAACAGTGATCAGAGAATCAATTTTATATTGCTGTGCATGTGCAATGAAAGACATCAGAAATAATATGCAAGAAAAAAAATAGCACAGTAATTTTTTCATTCAATTTTAAAATAAAATTATAAACCAACCTAATTATTTTTAAATACAAAAACACTTGCCTAGTTCTTCATTGCAAGATATTTTTGAACTAAACTCGCACCCCTACTATCAAAATATCATCGATCTGTGACTTTTGCCCCTTCCATTCCGAAATTACTTTTTCCAATTTCTCTTCTTGATCTTCCATACTTTGGTGAGAGATAGCTGTTAACAATTCGCGAAAAGGGTTATAATAGAATTTTTCATTATTAGGCCCTCCAAACTGATCTGCATAACCATCTGAAAAAACATATAAACAATCGCCCTTTTCAATATTTATTTTATAATTAGAAAATGGAACAGAATTAGGTAAAGAAATACCTATTGATCTTCGATCAGCTTTAGTTTCCATTAATTTTCCGTTTCTTACCAAATAAAGAGAGTTTCGGGCGCCTGCATATTCCAATTCAAAATTTCGATAATTGATCTTCCAAATTGCCATGTCCATTCCTTCTTTAATTGAAGTCAATTCATTGGTTTGTTTCAATGAATCCATTACTAATTTACTTAGGTCATTTAATATTATTGCGGGTTCATAAATTTGGTGTTCTTTTACTATCTGCTCTAATAAATTATACCCCATCATGCTCATCAACGCTCCGGGAACTCCATGTCCGGTACAATCAACAACAGCAAGTATTACCTGATCATTATCAATTGCATGGATCCAATAAAAATCACCGCTGACAATATCCTTGGGCCTAAAAAAGACAAATGAATCCGGAAGAAGCGATTTGATCATCGCCTTGGAAGGCAGAATAGCTTGTTGAATACGTTTTGCATACTTGATACTCTCTGTTATTTTTCCGTTTTTTTCTTCTACCAATTGTTTTTGATTTTCAATTAAGGTATTTTTTTTCTCTAATGATCTATTAGCATTTTGTTTATTGCGATATCCCTTAAATATAAAAAATGAAAGCATAAGAACTAATACAAAACCAATAATAAAAACATTGCGTTGCAAGTATTGTTTTTCCGTTTCAATTAGCTGTTTGTTTATTTCCAAATCCTTTTTTAATAATTCTTTATCTTTTTTTTCACTATCATACTTAGTATTCATCTCTGCTATTTGCTTACTGGATTGCTCATTAAAAAGAGTGTCCTTGCTGTCAAAATATAATTTGTGAAATTCAAAAGCTTTTTTGTAATTACCTTTTTGGGTAAATAAATCAGATAAAGAAAAATAAGCATCCTTTACACCGTCTTTATTTCCAATTTTTTTAAATAAAATTAATGCTCTATTAAGATAGTCATAAGATTCAACAAACTTATTTTCTTTTAAATAAACACCTCCAATATTGACATTTGACATTGCTATTCCGTGTTTATCACCAATTTCTTCCCGAATTTTCAATGACTTTATATGATTGCTCAACGATTCTTTATAATTTACCAGATCCATATATACATTTCCAATATTATTATAGGAGTCGGCTACAGCCTTTTTATCACCAATTTCCTTCCGTATTTTTAACGATCTCCAATAATTCTTTAATGATCTCTCATAATTTCCCTGATTCATATACACTAATCCAATATTATTGTAAAAATTCCCTATTCCTTTTTTACTCAAATCGTTACCCGGAAGTATCAAGTCGTTTTCATCATTTATATTCATGGATTTAAAATAATTTTCTAAAGCCTTTTCATAGTTACCCTGATTTTTGTATATGTTTCCAATGTTATTATATGAACTGAATATTCCTTTTTTATCTCCTGTCTCTTCACGGATCTTCAAAGATCTCAAATGATATTCCATTGATTTTTCGTAGTTCCCCTGATTCATATACACCAATCCGATATTATTAAGAGAGCCTGATATACCTTTTTTATCATGAGCTTCCGTGCGAATTTCCAATGCTTTGAAATAATTTTCCAAAGCATTTTCATAATTACCCTCATTCCAATAAACAGCACCAATGTTGTTGAAAGCATTTCCAAGTCCCGTTTTAAAATTGATCTTCTGAGAGCGCTGCTGAGCATCAATTGCGTATTTTAAAGCATCTTTGTAGCTTCCTGTGCTTGCATGTGATCTGCTTAATTCGCTGAGTGTATTTATTTTGATAGTGTCATCGTTGGATGTTTCCAAAACAACCAGTAGAGAATCAATTCGATCTTGTTGAGCTAAGATTGAATATTGAAAATTTATTAAGATGAAAATAAATAAAAGCAGAAATATTTTTTTCATTTAATAGGTCATTAATTCCAAAGAGAGGAAGGCACTCAGATTAATTTATTAATATTATACTATAAACTTATTCCAATAATTAAAATGTCATCCACTTGTTCGAGATTACCTTTCCAATTTTCAATCGTACTATTTAATATTTCCTTTTGTTCTCCCGCAGACCTGTGCGCATTTAAAAGAAGCTTTTCCTTTAATTGCTGGTATTTGAATTTCTTTCCTTTTTCCCCGCCAAACTGATCCGCATACCCATCGGTAAATAGATAAAGCTGGTCCCCTTTGTTCAAATGAATACTATGGGTAGTAAAAGGCATAGGAGCATATGTTTTTCCAATTGCTTGCTTGTTAGGCTTTATTTCAATTAGCTCTAGTTCGGATGTTGGATGAAGGCTGTTAGGAGAAGTGTCCATTTCCAACACAGCACTCTCCATTCTCCTTATAATCCATAATGGATTATTTGCACCTGCCCATTTTATTAAAATTCCTCCGTCATTACCAAGTCCATACTCAATACTAATTATAGAAATGTCCATTCCGTCCATTACTTCACTTTTCACTTCATACGAATCTTTACGAATAAACGTTTCTATTACAAGTTCACGCACCTTATCTAATATTTTTCCGGGCTCGGAAATACCAAATTCTTTTACTGTCCTATTCATTGCATTAGAACAAACCACACTTACAATTGCACCAGGCACTCCATGTCCGGTACAATCTGCTGCTGCTATTAATATCCTCTCACAAACAGGAGGAACATATTCAACTTCTTCAGCCGCTTCCACTATATTTTTATTTTCATTTTTACGTTCAGAACTTTCAACTTCCATCCAATAAAAATCACCTGCAACAATATCTTTCGGCTTATATAAAATAAACGATCCAGGTAAATGTTTTTTTATCATTTGTATTGGAGGCAAAATAGCTTCCTGCAAACGTTTAGCATAGGTGATACTATCAACAATTTCTTTATTTTTAAATTCAAGAAGCATTCTTTGTTCCTCGGCTTTTTCCTTTTGTAATAAAATAATCTTATTCTTTTTTTGCTTTTGTTTATTACTTCGATATAAAAAGACAGAGAAAATAAAGATGATGACAAGAAATGATGACAAAGCTATTTGCAATCGATTTTGTTGCTTTATCTTATTTTCGGATAATTCATTTTGTGTAAGAAGCAATCTATTTTCTTCTTCTTTTTTTACAGATTCATATTTTGTTTGCATTTCCGCAATCAACTTTGAATTTTCATCGCTGAATATCGAATCTTTGAGTAAGGTAAACAACTGCATATAATGAAAGGCGCTATCATTCTTGTTTTGTTTATTATATGTTATAGCCACCTCTTCGTACACATTTTTTAAATCATATTTATTTGCAGATAATTTAAATAAGTAAATACTCTTATAATAATTTACAAGTGCCTTTGTGTAATTACCTCCCTGCATATAGGCTTTTCCAATCCCCACCGAAACTTGCCCCATTCCATAATTATCTTCAAGCTCTTGCATAATTTTGTAGGTGCTGGTAAATACTTTAAGTCCCTTATCATTTTCATTTGTTTCTAAATATATATTACCAAGACTAGTTTGTGCGATGGCATATTCATATTTGTTCTGAGTTTTGTCAAATCTATTACCTGCTTTATAAAATGCATCTATTGCATCGTTATATTTTTTCTGTTCTGCATATACATTTCCTTTTCCAATTAAAGTTATTCCCATGCCATAAAAATCATTCAATTCGGATGCCAGATCAAAAGCTTTATTATAAAACTCAAGAGCCTTTGTTAAATTTTTCTGAGCTAAATAGGTATTACCAATAGAATTAGATAGATTATACATTGGTTTTTTATTTGACATTTTTTCCATCAAATCATACGATTTTAGAAAATAATCGAGTGCAGTTGAAAAATCTCCTGTTCCATTATGAATATTTCCCATCCAATAAAATGTAGAAGCAAGAAAAAAAGCACTCTTTTCCTTTTTTGATAAAACAATTGCCTGCTCGCAGAAATCTATTGCTTTGGAGATATTTCCAAGTCTTTTATAATGTTTAGTAATTTCAATTAGAGTTTTAATCTTGGTTGTATCGCTTACTTTAGGAAGAATTGCTAACAAACTATCAATTTTTGTATTACCTTTTTTTCCAAAGGCAATATTGACAGAAAAAAGAAAAATAATTAATAATTTAATTCCGCTTTTCATAACTTCTTTTTAATTTTAAACAAACAATAAACTTTAGTTTAATATTAACTAAAGTAATTTTAACATCTATATTTTAATTCCAATTATAAGAATATCATCCACCTGCTCCAAATTGCCCTGCCAGCTTTCGATCGTTTCATCCAAAATACATTTTTGTTCAGGCATTGATTTATGATTATTAGCAATAATAACCTCCTGCATTTGTTTGTACCTGAATTTTTTTCCTTTTTTTCCACCAAACTGGTCAGCATATCCATCAGTAAACAAATAGATGCTATCCCCTGATGATAACTGAATTTTATGAGAAAGAAATGGACTTGATTTTTCTGAAATACCGATGGGTTGCTTATTAGAAAGAATTGTTTTAAGTTCAGTATTTTGAAAATACCAAAGAGGATTATTTGCACCGGCCCAAATTATTTCATTTGTAATTTTATCAATTGAAGCAAACGAAATATCCATGCCGTCTTTAACTTTTTCATCCGTTTTTGAAAAATGCTCTATTACAAATTGTCTTGTCTTATCAAGTATTTCACCAGGATCAGTTAATTTATATTCAAAAACGGCCCTATTTAACGCATTATGGCACACTAAACTAACCAAAGCCCCTGGAACTCCATGGCCAGTACAATCAGCGGCAGCGATCAATATTTTTCCATTTATTTCTTCCATCCAATAAAAATCTCCGGCAACAATATCCTTTGGTTTGTATAAAACAAAATAATCGTTTAATTTTTTTTGAAAAGAATCTTCAGCAGGTAACATCGCATATTGAATGCGTTTTGCATAATTAATTGAATCCGAAATCTCCCTATTCTTTTCCTGAACCTTCACTCTGCTTTCGTCTAATTCTTTTTTAAAAAAATAGGTTATAATTATAATTGTAGTAACAACTGTAACTAAATTAATAAGAAAAAGCCCCATTGCAAAAGGGAATACATCAACAGGAGGAAATATCATCAAGCCGATCATTGAAAAAACAAACAACACAATTCCTGTCCATAAATAAAATAATGATTCACGAAAAGTTGGAAAAAATAATATTGGAGGGAGACAAAACACTATAAATCCAAGGTAAAAACCAGTTTCTCTGCCTGAAGTAATGGTAACAAAAGCCCAGAACAATGGAATAAAAATTGTTGCAACAGGAATCGATAACTTTAAGCCCTTCCATGAATTGATAAGTATGGGGATAACAAAAACAAACAAGCCGAAAAAGAAAACAATAGCATGAAAATAGTGAGATGTAATTGCAAATAAAATTGTATAAAAAAAACTAATTGGAACACCCAAAAAGCAAATCACATTTACGAGCCGCATCTTTTCTGCCTTTTCAAACGATAACTCCAGCTTAATTCCGAAATTAGTTATTTTATTAAAAAGGCTCAACGTTTTTAAGATCATTATTAAAAAATTAATTCAATATTTTAAATATTAATAATTTAAGATGAAACTTATCTGACATAATAAATCAGAAGTCCAATTATTTTTTAATTGCAAGTTTCAGGATCTGGAAATAATTTTTTTTCAGAAGTCCCTTTTTGTAAAACCCTCGTTCTTTTATAAGCCCATGCATTACAGGGAAATTGTAACTTGGAACGGTCATAAGTAAATGATGTTCGGCATGATAATTTACATGATGTGGAGCAAACAGGATCTTTTCAAAAAAATTGGAATAAATGGTCCGCGTATTTTTATAATCATCCAACCGATCAGGAACAGCACTATGTTCCGCAATTGAACGTATACGCAGAGAAAAGTTATAGGTGGTAAGTAAGGACCCTATCCACAATAAATAAAGCCAGGGCGCTCCTAACAACCAAAGAAATCCAAAAATAATAAAGTTTGCTGCAACAGGCCCTGCCATATTTTTTCCAAAGGTTGTTATACCTTTAAAAAAACCACCTTGTTGTTTCGTTTTTATTATTCTTCCACCAAGTTCATATTTGATATAACCATAGTGCATAACTAAAACAGCGATGTGACCTTTGATGCCACTTGCGCCAATTAGATCTCGCATTACTTTTCTTGTAAAACTTATTAGTGTTGTAGGATAACCTTTGGTAAGTGAAAGATCAGGATCATCATCTGTTCCAGTTTTTACGTGATGTTCGATATGGTAGGGTCGGTAACGTTCCACATCATGTAAAATGGGATATCCGGCTAACCAGTTACCAAAAAAAGTGTTAGCCCATTTGGAATTAAACATACTCCGATGTGCACAATCATGCATCAGAATTGCACAAGCCAATTGCTTTCCACCAATTATAAACATAGAAATTATAATTGTAAATGGATTGGGCCAAAGGCCTGAAACAGCAAAGGCAAAAGCAATCCAGAGCCAGGTGTGAAAAAACTCCAATGCTGCTTTCCAATCAGATTTTTTTAAGAGCTGCTGTATCTCTTCTTTAGTCAGATAATCGTTTACATTAACTTTACTCATTAGATATACATTTTTTTATTTTTTTAATCATAAATGATTTCAGATAATCTAATCCTGATTTTTCTTTTTCACCATTGTTAAAATAGTTGCAATAGCAACTGTTTCACCGGTTTCATCATAGATATCAACTAACCATTTAACGATACCCTTCGCAATATCTTCTTCAGATTTTTTTTCCTGAGCAATTTTTTCCTTACAGGTAAAACGCACACCAATAGTAGTTCCCGGATAAACGGGTTTTACAAAACGACATTCTTCTAATCCATAGTTTAATAGAACAGGGCCTTTTTTTGCATCTACAAATAAACCTGCTGCTTTGGAAAGAACAAAATATCCATGTGCCACTCTACCTGTAAAAATGGTCCCTTCAAGCGATGTGGCATCCATGTGAGCGTAAAAATTATCGCCACTTACATTGGCGAAGTTCACAATATCGGATTCGCTTACTGTATGTTTGGCAGTAATTATAGTTTCACCAATTTCCAATTCTTCGAAATAACGTTTGAAGGGATGAATATCCTTCTCTAAATACTTTCCACCATACTGGTAGTTATTAGTAATGTTGGTCAATGTAGTTGGAGAACCTTGAATAGCGGTACGTTGCAGATAATGGAATACACCACGCTTCCCTCCCATTTCTTCACCACCTCCTGCGCGGCCAGGGCCACCATGGGTAAGCATTGGCATTGGAGAACCATGACCGGTGCTTTCTTTCGCACAATCAGCATTCAAAACTAAAATACGGCCATGCATACAAGCTGCACCAATTACAAATTCTTTTGCAATTTTATCGTCACCGGTTATAATTGAACAAACCAATGAACCTTTTCCCATCTTCGCTAATTCAATGGCATCTGCAATTGTTTTATAAGGCATGATGGTACTGATGGGACCAAATGCCTCAATATTATGTACATCCTGATATTTAAACGGATCTTTATTTAAAAATAAAATAGGCGACATAAATGCACCCTTATTTTTATCTGCTCCTGTTACATCAAATTTTTCCATATCACCAAAAACAATTTCCTGTGTTTTGGATAATTGCATTACCTTTTCAGCAACTTCTTTTAATTGAGTTTTGCCTGCTAATGGTCCCATACGAACCCCTTCTACCTGCGGGTCGCCAATAGAAGTTTGCGCCAAACGTTTACCCAATGCAATTTGTACGTCTTCTATCAAATTTTCTGGAACAATAATTCTACGGATGGCGGTACATTTTTGTCCGGCTTTTACCGTGATCTCACGTTGTACTTCTTTAATAAAAATTTCGAACTCAGCTGTACCTGGCACTGCATCTTTCCCCAATACACAACAGTTTAATGAATCCGCTTCCATTGTAAACGGAACGGCTTCTTCAAGTAATCGTGGATGTGATTTTAACATTTTGCCGGTACTTGCAGATCCTGTAAACGTTACAATGTCTTGTGAGATAACATGATCAAGAATTCCATTTGCACTTCCACATATTAATTGCAGGGCGCCAGGAGGAAGAATACCCGATGCATCAATTTCACGCACAACTGCTTCAGTTAAAAAAGAAGTTATGGTTGCTGGCTTAACAATTGCAGGTACTCCGGCTAATAAATTAACAGCAATTTTTTCAAGCATTCCCCAAACAGGAAAATTGAATGCATTGATATGAATCGCAACACCTTCTTTGGGTACACAAATATGATGTCCGATGAATGTGCCATTTTTACCAAGCTTTACAGCATCTCCGTCCAAACAAAAAGTTTCATCCGGAAATTGTCTACGTAAACTCGCGTATGTAAATAAATTACCGATACCACCTTCGATATCTATCCAGCTATCAGCTCTGGTTGCACCTGTTGCCCAACTTACTTTATAAAATTTTTCTTTTTCAGTAGTAAGATGTAAAGCTAATTTTTTCAGCATCAGGCCACGCTCCTGGAAAGTCATTTTACGTAAGGCCGGACCACCCACTTTACGGGCATAATCCATCATCGCAGAAAAATCAAGCCCTTTGCTACATGCTGTTGCTACTTGTTCACCTGTGATTGCATTATATAAAGCCTGCCCGTCACCTTCCCCGGTGATCCATTTCCCTGAGGCATAATTTTGTAGTTTCATAATATATTTTAATATTAATAGTTCAAGATTTCCGTAATTTTCTGAAAAGAAAATTGTGTGATTAAAGATACGAAAAAAAAATAAAATTAGGATTACAGATGGAGTAAGATATTAGGCAAATTTCAAGGAAAAATATTCCTCGCAGACAATGCAGATTTACGCAATAAGAGGCGCGTTTTATGTGTAAAATTTAAGTTATCTGAGTGAGAAAAAACAACAAAATGCTCTTGTAATAGGCTGGTAATGGGATTAATCCGTTTAGGAATAATAAATTTAATTTCTACTTCCGAAAATAGAACTCCCAATCCTTACTAATGTACTTCCATTTTCAACTGCAAGCATATAATCGGAGCTCATGCCCATGCTTAGAATTTGAAATGAAGAATTGGAAGCCTGAAGTTTTTTGTAAAAAATATTTAATGACTGAAATTCTTTTTCAATTTGACCTTGATCTGTGGTATTTGTAGCCATTCCCATCAAGCCAACAATACTAATGTTTTTAAATTGCTTTAATTCTTCCGAACAAAGTAATTGTTCAACTTCGGAAAAATCCATTCCGAATTTTGTTTCTTCATTAGCTATATATACCTGCAACAAACATTTAATAATTCTGTTATTTTTTAGTGCTTGTTTATTGATCTCCTGCAACAATTTTAAACTATCTACTGATTGTATGAGGGATACGAACGGAGCAATGAACTTTACTTTATTGCTTTGTAAATGACCAATTAAATGCCATTGAATATCTTTAGGAAGTTGCTCATATTTATCAAGCATTTCCTGTACTTTATTCTCACCAAAAACAATGTGTCCTGCGTTATAAACTTCCATTAATTTTTCAACAGGTTGAATTTTGGTAACAACTACTAAAGTAACACTAGCAGGAAGTGAAGATTTTACGCTGGTTAGGTTTGATACGATTGACATTATTATGATATAGTACAGGTTTAAAGTTTTTCAAATATAAGATGCAGCGTAGCTTTAACAACAGCAAAAAAACTGTTTCTAATTTATAGCGATTAAAAATATTTTGATAAAACTAAAACTGCCGAAATTAAGGCCAATAACACTAAAATTGAAATTGGATTTGCGAAATTGACTGTCCATCCAAGTTGTTTAATTTTCTTAGGTGGAAATATTCTTTTATCATTTTTATTGAAGTAGAAAATCCCCCATTTCCAATTAGAAGGGTCGTTATGCCAATTGTCAAAAGTTTCTTTTGTTGGTTTATCGCTTTGTTCCATTTTTCGTTTATGTTGTGGTAATTATAATATACTTCACTCACTCAAACTATATATGACCAAACCGCTTCTCATTTTAGGCTCTACCCATGTGGTTTTAGGAGGCATAATATTGTTGGTATCAGCAATGTGTTTTAACTGGCTCATTTCAACGGGATATAAACCAAACGCAACTTTGTATTTACCACTATCAACAAGGTTTTTCAACTCTTTCATACCTTTAATACCAGCAACAAAACCTATACGTTTATCCGTTTTAAGATCATGAATATTTAATTTAGGGGAGAGGATATGTTCAGTAAGAATGGAGGCATCCAAACTTCCAACCGGCTGTTCATTATGCACAATTTCTTTTTTTGCGTCTAAAGAATACCATTTGCCCTCCAGGTACATGCTGAAATTATGTTTTGCTACCGGTTTATAAAGCTGCTCTCCTTTTTCGGTGATACTAAATTTTTCCGATAACCTATCAATAAACTCCTTTACTGATAAGCCATTCAAATCTTTTACGACCCTGTTAAAATCAAAAATTTTCAGTTGTGTTTCCGGAAAAAATATACCAAGATAAAAATTAAACGCCTCTTTGCCTGTATAGTTTGGATTCTCTTTTCTTCTTGTTTTGCCCAGCAAAGCGGAAGACGCTGAACGGTGGTGTCCATCCGCAATATACACAGCCGGAATTTTTGAAAAACGTTCCTGTATCTGTGCAACTTGTGTTGGATTGTTTATTATCCATAATTTATGTCTTACCCTATCGGTAGTGGTAAAGTCATAAACAGGCTCTGATTGTATTAATTTTACGGTTAGTTCATCAATAACCTCATCATTAGGATAACTAAACAAAACAGGCTCTGCATTAAAATCACAAACTTCCAGATAGTGTTTTAATTTTTCTTCCCTTTCGGTAAGTGTCTGCTCATGAATTTTGATGATGCCGTTAAAATAGTCGTCAATACTGCTGCAGCCAATGATTCCGGTATAAACAATACCATCTTTTAATTGCTGATAAATATAATAAGAAGGCTGAGGATCGGTAACAAAAATATCTTCTTTACGAAATTTCAAATAGGTTGATTTAACTTTTAACAATCGTTCGTCTGACCCCGGTATAGTTTTTTTTCCGTCACTAAAATCCGGACTGATCACATGAAGAAATGTATATGGATTGTTTTTAAGTTTTTCATTTAAATCAGCAGTACTATAACCATCAACAGAGCGTGAAGCAACTAAATGAACTTTATCCTTTGCAGGACGAATACCTTTA
Organism: Bacteroidota bacterium; assembly: GCA_040388745.1. Lineage (GTDB taxonomy): Bacteria > Bacteroidota > Bacteroidia > 2-12-FULL-35-15 > 2-12-FULL-35-15 > 2-12-FULL-35-15. Next base: position 174,005 of record JAZKBF010000012.1, read on the forward strand.
AATGGGATGATCGTTGCCATTTATTACGACAGCTTAGAAATAATTAACTCTGCTAATTCAATACCGATACGTTCCTGAGCTTCTTCAGTAGCAGCTCCGATATGCGGTGTTAAAGATATTTTAGGATGCGATAATAATTCTTTTTTAGGTGTAGGTTCATTTTCAAAAACATCCAATGCAGCATGTGATACTTTCCCCGAATCTAATGCGGAAATAAGATCAGCTTCATCAATCACTCCCCCACGTGCAGCATTTGCAATGCATACGCCATCTTTCATCAGATCAAATTCTTTTTTAGTGATCACCTTTCCACCCGGAACATGAAGTGTAATAAAATCACTTTCAGCTAATAATTTTTCAAGAGGAACCGTATTTATTTTAACCGATACTTTTTCGGTAACACCATAAATATCTAAATTAATGACAGCCTCTTGAATAAAAGGATCGTATGCCACCACCTTCATTCCACAACCCAGTGCAATTTTACCAACTGCTTGCCCGATACGTCCAAAACCAATGATACCAATAGTTTTACCTTTCAATTCAACTCCTTTAGCATATTTCTTTTTCAAAACATCAAACTGTGTATCACCATTAACTGGCATCTGACGATTACTGTCATATAAAAAACGTACACAATTAAATAAATGAGCAAATACTAATTCTGCTACTGAATGTGAGGAGGCTGCCGGAGTATTCACAACTTCAACTCCTTTGCTACGTGCATAGTCCACATCAATATTATCCATACCTACACCACCGCGCCCAATCAACTTCAAACCCGGACAAGCATCAACAACATCCTTACGAACCTTTGTTGCACTGCGCACTGTCAAGCCAACATACTTTTGCTCATTGATCGCTTGTATTAAATTTTCCTGTGCTACTTTTTCAGTAATAACAGTGAATCCGGCTTTTTCAAGTAAAGCTTTTCCTTGTGCATCAATGCCATCATTGGCGAGAATTTTTTTGCTCATGTTGTGTTGTTTTTGGGAAGACAATTTTACTTAAAAAAAAGGACATTTTCTTACTTATTTCAATTTCTTTATTATCAAGGATCACTAGCAAAAGGCAATGATTATAATAAATAATATTTTATTGGTTGGACGATGCTGCGTTAGGGATTGTAGCGAAAATCCTTTTCTTTTTAGAAAAGATTGAAGCGTAAAGCCCGCCCGCTTCCTGCCGATTCTTTCTCTCCAATTGAGAGAGAAAGAATCGGCCGGAAGCGGAACGCCCAAATTAACATACCAAGATCAATTGTATTAATCGAACTTAGAAAATTTTAGCAAAAAAAAAGGGACCCAGTTTACACTGAATCCCTTTTCAAATATTAGAATCAAATTCTATTTTACGGAATCAACCACAGCTTTGAAAGCATCAGGGTTATTCATTGCTAAATCAGCTAATACCTTACGGTTTAAGTCGATTTTATTAGCATGTACTTTACCCATAAATTGAGAGTAAGACAATCCATAAGGACGAACACCTGCATTGATACGTTGAATCCAGATAGCACGGAAATTACGTTTCTTTTGTTTTCTATCGCGGTATGCGTATGTTAAACCTTTTTCAAGAACGTTCTTCGCTATTGTATGAACGTTTTTTCTTGCTCCCCAATAACCTTTAGTTTGTTTTAGGACTTTTTTTCTTCTGGCTCTTGAGGCCACCGAGTTAACCGATCTAGGCATTTTTTTAAGTTTTTTGGTTTCAGCGCTCT
>JAZKBF010000013.1:0-122083 GCA_040388745.1 Bacteroidota bacterium
TTCCTGTACCACCAGTACTTCCAGTTGAGCCTGTGCTTCCCGTAGAACCTGTTGAACCTGTATCACCCGTTGAACCAGTACTTCCTGTATTACCAGTTGAACCTGAACTTCCTGTTGAGCCTGTTGAACCGGTACTTCCTGTGGAGCCTATTGAACCAGTACTTCCTGTTGAGCCAGAAGAACCAGTAATTCCAGTGCTTCCGGTTGAACCTATACCACCAGTTGAACCTATACTTCCTGTACCACCAGTACTTCCAGTTGAGCCTGTGCTTCCCGTAGAACCTGTTGAGCCAGTACTTCCTGTTGAACCTATCGAACCAGTGCTTCCTGTCGAGCCAGTGCTTCCGGTAGAACTAGTTGAACCTGTGCTTCCGGTAGAACCTATAGCTCCTGTCGAACCGATACTTCCTGTTGAACCAGATGAGCCGATAGAACCAGTGCTTCCTGTTGAACCAGTACTTCCTATATCACCTGTCGAGCCTGTACTTCCACTTGAGCCAGCACTTCCGGTAGAACCAGTTGAACCTATGCTTCCAGTTAAGCCTGTAGAACCAGTATCACCTGTTAAACCTGTACCTCCAGTTGAGCCGGTACTTCCTATTGAACCAGTGCTTCCTGTTGATCCTGAGGAACCAGAACTTCCAGTAGAACCAGTTGAGCCAGTACTTCCAATTGATCCTGAGGAACCTGTATTTCCCATTGAGCCAGTAGAACCAATAATTCCAGTTGAACCTGTACTTCCCGTATCACCGGTGGAGCCTACACTTCCCGTATCACCGGTTAAACCTATACTTCCCGTATCACCAGTTGAACCAGCACTTCCTGTCTCACCAGTTGAACCTGTACTTCCCGTATCACCAGTTGAACCAGCACTTCCTGTCTCACCGGTTGAACCTATACTTCCCGTATCACCGGTTGAACCTGCACTTCCCGTATCACCAGTTGAACCAGCACTTCCTGTTAAGCCAGCATCACCATTTGAACCGGTATTTCCTGTAGGACCTGTAAGTCCTGCACCTCCAGTTGACCCCGTGCTTCCAATAAAACCTGTATTTCCAGTTAAACCTGTACTTCCAATTCCACCAGCAGAGCCTGTCGAACCAATACTTCCCGTTGAGCCAGTATAACCTGTTGAACCGTCATTTCCTGTGGAGCCCGTATTACCTTTCGATCCTGTGGCACCAGTAGATGATGTTATGCCTGTACTTCCAGTATAACCAATAGAGCCTGTACTTCCTATTCCACCAGTAGAACCTGTTGAACCAATACTTCCCGTTGATCCAGTAAAACCGCTATTCCCTGTTGAACCGTCATTTCCTGTGGTGCCCGTATTACCCTTCGATCCTGTGGCACCAGTAGAGGCCGTTACGCCTGTATAACCAATAGAGCCTGTACTTCCAATTCCACCAGTGGAACCTGTTGAACCGATATTTCCTTTTGTTCCGGTAGAACCTGTTATTCCCGTGTCTCCTATAGATCCTGTTGTTCCCGTATTCCCCTTATTACCAGTGGAACCTGAATTTCCAGTAAAACCTAATAAACCTGTTGATCCTATGTTTCCAGTAATTCCATTAGAACCAGTAGGACCTATTGATCCGGTATTTCCGGTTTCGCCAATTGAACCTGTGGCTCCTGTTAACCCTGGATCTCCAATTGACCCAGTATTTCCTGTTTCACCTTTTTCTCCTTTTTCTCCGGTAAACCCCGTATTCCCATTCAACCCAATATCACCATTATTACCGCTTGCTCCAGTTGCACCTATCAAGCCTGTTGCTCCCATCAATCCATTTGGAGTGCTATTTCCTGCTCTCTCTGCATACAATGCATAAGGAACACTCAGTAGCTGATGAGTTCCACTTATACTATATGCTGCTCCACCTGTTGGATCTGCTTCCGTTTTTATATAATATGGACCGGCCCCCCAATTAATGGTAGAAAAATTTCCAAAATATACCGCGCCATCGCCTATATGTAGTGTTACCAACCCATTAAAATTTGTTTTGGCGAGATGGGTTTCAACATAAACTATTAGGGTTTGATTAAATTCTTCTAATGTGTCTGAAGATCCTTGTAAAATAGTGACCCGGATTCCCACATTTGTGTTTACCACAAGATTATTACTTGTGTTACGAATTACAGCCTGGTGGCTCATTTTTTGTGGAGCTTGTGCAAAAACTTCTGCCCCCTTTCCTTTCCAAACTAGGGGCAAAAAAAACAATATAAAAAAAGAAATAAGATGGAAATAAACTTCAACCTTCTTTATGTTAAAAATAGAATGATGACAAAAAGTATGAACCTTAGGTTTAGTTTTAATTAAAAACATGTTAAATAATTGTCTATTCAATTAAATTTAATTTTTTATGATCTTAAATGCCTTTACTTCATTGTCGTTGTTAAATACTCTTAATAAATAAATTGCATTGGCAAATTCTATTAATGAAATAGAAGTTTGGTTCTCTACCACTTTTTGTTTCTCAATGAGCTTTCCTTGCACATCATAAAGTGCGTAAGCCATATTTTCAATATTCATATTTAGGACACTCAGAAATACATAATCTGATGAGAGATTAGGATAAACAGAAATGATGGGGTTGTTTTCAGTTTCTTCAATTGCCAAAATTTCATAAGGTTGCTGTAATCCTTCAGTTGTAAAAACTTCTCCCGATCCTGTAACAGTCAAATAGTCGATCTGTCCTATACTTAAACTCATATAACCTCCCACGCCAATATCGTCTCCCCCGGAAGCAACCATCCCTTGTTGTGCTCGAAAAACCGATACAAAACAAAACAAGAAACAAAAACTCAGAAAATGTTTTTTTGCTTTTTCCATTTTTTATCTGGAGAATTGTTATCCTTTTTATTGTGAAATTTCCATGCAAATATTACAGTCGAAAAGAAAAAATGTATTTTTTTTTCGCTATTACATAAATTACTATCGTTATAAGAAGAAATCTAATAGCTGTTTTTGATGTAGAAGATAAAATGATGAACCATAAATAAAATAAAAAAGCTAAGAAATAACAGAGAGAAATTTATGGGGTGAAAACATCTTGAAAGAGGCAAGCCAAATCGTACGTTGAGTGGTGGAATTTACAATAAAATCACAGATACCATTTATTTTTATATCCAGAAACGAAATGGTGGTCAAGCTTTTATTTTTACGCTTGATAAGGCGGAATGCCTGATAGATCTGATGATATTTTAATGCTGGTAAAAATTGAAAAAAAATATAGAATTATAAAAAATCGAATTCAGCTATTGAAAATGCGATCATAACGAAAAAAATAATTTTACTTAAAAAGCACATTTAAATTTGCCATATAAATTGAATAAAAAACATGGTAAATAAAAACACGTTAGGCATATATCCACCTTCAGGTCATTTCATGTCACCAAAAAATAATTTTAATCACTGGATGATTTTAATAATTCTTTTTGTTATAGTTATTGGTTATACCTTAACTTAAAAAATATTTTTTTGCACCTCATGTTGACTATTTGGCAGTTCCGTTTTTCTTTGAAATCATTTTTAATACGCGTTTTCGCATCCGGCTTTTCCATTACCATTGATAAATTTATTTATTATTCCATCTTTGACTTCTACAAAAATCGATCTTGGGCAATCCTCTAATACGCTTTCCAAACAAAAATCAGTAGGGTTTATTTCTAATTGAAAACTAATATTATAAGGATAGCTAAGCACATTTGGTGAATAAATATTTGGGAAATTGGAACGGTGTAAAGCAAAATCGATTTTAGTGTAGCTTCTCGTAATATTATTTATTGTTAACTCTCCGATAATTGTATACGTTTTTTGTGACTCGCCTTCAAGATCATAAAAATCTAAATCTGAAATTGGAAATTGACCTCTAAAATCAAGGCTTAATTGTTGATTCGGTGCTTTTATTGTATCATTTTTCCTGGCTAACAAAACACAAAAATCAGCCCTAAATTGATTTGTTTGGGGGTTTAATTTTATTATTGCAATTTCATTTTCTGAATAAGAAATGGTTTCTCCAGTTTCTCTAAAAACACGTACATTAGAACTTATAAACTCCTGTGCCGATGTTTTAAATGCAATTGCAAATAAAATAATTGTAAAAAAAACATTTTTTGATTTCATGATTTCCAATATAAAAAACGAACAAACCATCTCCCTTCAAAATTATACTATAAAATAATTGTCAACTGCTATTTTCGTTAGAAGCTACCATTTTATCGCCAAGTAATTAATAGAATGGAATTCCAACTTTTGTGAGAACTGGAGTAGAAACCATCTGGACATTAATATTGTATAGTTCTATTCTTTCTTTTTCCGAATAGAAAAAGGAAATAGGACCAAATAGTAAAATTATTATTTGAACTATTTAAAGTTCCGTTTTATCGAAAACCAAAATTGTTTGGTATAGACAGTAATATATTTGTTTTAAAATCAATTCATCAAAGGATTGAGAGATTAAAAAGCGTTAGTATTTGAACTGTTTCGGAAATAAAAAAACACAAAAATGATCCTTACTAAAACCCGGCTTTCTGTTATAGTCGATACCGAAGAAAAACCCTTAGTAAATTCAAGTCTTCAATATTCTTTGGCTCTTATTGAAGCAAGCCTTGATTATTTACGTTTTATAAACACTGAACTTATTACCGACAGAAAATCGGCAATCATGAAAAAACTGATCGCACTTACCTATTTTGGTGAGATGAACAAATTACTTTGTTCCAAAGAAATGCTAAAAGAACTTCTCAAAGATCACGAGCGGATCATTAGTCAGCTCCGCAAGAGTTTTGAAAGATACAGAGACAGGGATGAAGCAGGTTTTATCACATCTATAATTGAAAAACACCAAAGTATTGCAAGGCAACTTAGAAAGTGTTTTTGAATAAAAAAAATTTCTTTTTTAATTAAATCTATTATTCTCAAAATGTTTGAAATGTACAAGTATGTATTGGATAAGGTTAGTTTTGATCAATTTCTTTTTCGAAAAGAATTAGAAAAAGCGATGAGAAAGATCACCCCCAATGAGCAATTGCTATTTAAAATATGGTGCCTAAACACCTTTGATCAGAAACATAAGGAAATATTAGTTGACGTTTTTGACGGTGAATTAATGGCGAAATAGATCTGTCTATAGTTCAATACAATTCAATTCATTGCAGGATTGTAAGGTTCTACAAAATTTCAATTATGCTCTTCAAGAGTTTTTAATGGCGAAGCGATCCCATGTAAAGATCGTTTAAAAAAAAATCCACCTGAATAATGTTGAAAATTATTCAGGTGGATAGGGTAGGAGTAGTAAACGAAATATTTATTTTGCGATAGTAGAATTCATCGTATCCAAAACAGCCATTACTTCTTTAACAGATTTTGCTGAATCATTAAGCAGTTTCTTCTCTTCATCGTTCAATTTAAGTTCAATGATCTGTTCTATACCATTTTTCCCTAATTTAACGGGTACTCCTAAGTAAATGTCTTTCAAACCGTATTCACCTTGTAACCAGGCGCAAACAGGAAAAATACGTTTTTGATCACGAACAATCGCCTCTACCATTTGTGCAGCAGATGCTCCTGGAGCGTACCAAGCTGATGTACCTAGTAAATTAACAATTTCTCCTCCGCCTTTTTTTGTGCGTTCAATAATTTCGTCTAATCTCTCTTTTGAAATAAGTTCAGTTACTGGAATTCCTGCAACAGTGGTATAACGAGGTAATGGAACCATTGTATCGCCATGTCCACCCATTAATACTGCTTGAATATCTTTTGGAGAGCAATTTAACTCTTCAGCTAAAAAAGCACGGTAACGCGCAGTATCAAGTATACCCGCCATACCAAACACTCTTTTGGGATCTATTTTTGCAGTTAAATAAGCGCAATAGGTCATTACATCCAACGGATTGGAAACAATGATGATTATAGCATTTGGGGAGTATTTTAAAATATTTTCAGTAACATGCTTAACAATACCAGCATTGGTAGAAATAAGATCATCGCGGCTCATGCCCGGTTTACGTGGCAAACCTGATGTAATTACAACCACATCCGAATTTGCTGTTTTCGAATAATCATTTGTAGAACCCGTAATTCTTGTATCATACAAATTTACAGGTGCTGTCTGCCATATATCTAAGGCCTTACCTTCAGCAAAGTTTTCTTTAATATCAAGCAAAACAAGCTCATTTACCAATTCTTTTTGAGCAATAACATCGGCACACGTTGCCCCTACGTTTCCAGCTCCAACTACAGTTACTTTCATATTGTATAATTTTATATATTTACGGAAATATTCGTGCGCTAAATTATAAAAGAAAAAACGAATACCAACACTTATTATCAACAGTTTTTTGATTTACTAACATTTTTATATTTAGTGCAACTATTACGCAACTTTATACATCATTAGTTGAACACTCTGATTTTTTGATCTATTTAAACCGATATTGTATATGAAAAAAACAGTTCTAATTATTTTTGTTCTAATTAGTTTTTTCACTAAAAACACTATGGCTCAAGGTAGTGACTGTACTACAGCTAGTCCATTTTGCACTTCTGTACCGGCTTCTTTCCCCGCAGGAACAAATACCTCTGCCCCTGTAGGTCCTGCCTATGGATGCTTAGCCACTCAACCGAATCCCGCCTGGTTTTATTTACAAGTTGCAACTACAGGTCCAATTACATTAAATATGACCAATTCGGCCAATCTTGATATTGATTTCATTATCTGGGGGCCCTTTTCATCATCTGCTGCTGCTTGTTCATCAGGATTACCTGCTAGTAGTATTGTTCCTACTCCATTTGGGTCTCCTGGTGGTTGTAGCTATTCCTCATCAGCGAACGAAACAGGTAATATTCCAAGTGCTGTTGTGGGAGAAGTTTATGTTTTATTAATTACAAACTATTCCAATCAACCCACTACTATTTCTCTTGGTCAAACGGGTGGTACCGGTGCTACTAACTGTGGTATAGTTTGTTCAGTTTCATCAGTAACAGCAACAGCAGGGCTTTGTTTAAGTCCATCCAATTTATATGATTTAACAGGTGATGTTACTTATGTTTCACCTCCAACAACCGGCACACTAACCGTTTCTAATAGTTCTTCAGGAGCTACACAGGTCTTTAACGCGCCTTTTAATGCAACAACTGTAAGTTACACGCTTACCGGGCTTCCTGCTAACGGCTCTGCATGTACTGTTACCGCTGTATTTTCGAGCGATCCAAATTGTACATTTACTCAAACTTTTACAGCACCTCCACCATGTTATGTTGATTGTCCTATTTCTGTTGATTCAGCCCATACTTGTGTAGGTGTTCCCGCTACATTGACAGCAACAGGAGCAACAAGCTATTTATGGTCAACTGGCGAAACAACTGCAACTATTACCATCAGTGGTATTGCAGCCGCTTACGCGGTTATCGGTACTACCGGGACTTGCGCTGATACAGCAGCAACATTTGTAACAACTTTCCCTCCACCTACTATTAGTTTTTCTGCAGATACCCTAAGTGGATGTAATACATTTACTACAAATTTTACAGCGGATACTGCCGGTAACTTTGGAGCATCCTATTCATGGGACTTGGGCGAAGGTGCTACCGGAAATGGAATTAATCCTTCTCATATATACACAGTGGCGGGTTGTCACACAGTTACACTTACGGCAAGTTTTGGAGCAGGTTGTACCAGTACCGATTCCCTTTCATGTATGATCAATGTATTTCCTCAGCCGGATGCAAATTACACTGTATTCCCTGACGAAATTGATATGATCGCGCCAAATGTGTTTTTTACCAGTACATCAACAAACGCAACCAGTTGGATATGGAATTTTGGTGATTCAACAAGTTCTGTCCTCGAAAATCCAGAGCATACTTACAATGATGTTGGAATATATTTCGTAACACTTTATACAACTAACAGTTATGGATGTGTTGATTCAATAACTTCTTCCATTGAAGTTATTGATCTTATTACCAAATTTATTCCGAACGCGTTTACTCCAAATAAAAATGATCGTAATGATATTTTTAATATTTATTCTCATGGTATATCCCCTGATAATTTTGAATTATTGATTTTTGACAGGTGGGGAAAACAAGTTTTTAAAACAACCGATAGAAATGAAGGATGGAACGGAGCTGAGAATAATAAAGGGGACGTTATGGAGATGAATACCTACGTTTATCGATTAAGTTATAAGGAAATGACCGGAAAAAAGCGTAACTTAATAGGGCATGTAACATTGGTAAAATAAAAGTATTCGTAATGACAAGAGGTCATAGTGAACTTGTTTTTAGCATCTATTAGATCCCAAAACAATATAGCATCACGTTTAAATTTTATGCTTATTTATAAGGATTTTTGATAATTATAATGAGAAAAAATTTCACAAAAACACTTTTCAAATTTCTGCCTTGGGTAGCCTTACCCGGTTTGTGATTTTTTTTCTTCCCATTTGGAAATCATTGTTTTTACCATCTTCCTTTAAATGCTATTTATATTTCAAAATATGGAAAATCAAACATCCTATTTTTTTTCATTAATCAAAAAGCGCTCTCTTTTTACGTCATGTTTTAAGGCCATTCTTTCATTTATTTTCATCCCAAAAATTTTCAAAAAAACCATCATTACGTTAATGATTTTTGCCCCCCTGTTGGTCAGATCACAAACGCATCAATATTTGTTCAACAATAACCTGAACGAACAAAGCGGAGGACCTGCATTAACACAGATATTGGCATGCAGCGCAGCTGCAGGTTCTTATGGAGTTCAAACCTCTGGAACCACCGCTGGAGATTGCCTTACATCCAATGCTTTTTGTTTTAATGATGGGGGAGGGCTGCAATATCCAAATTCTGGCCTGATCTCCGGCAGCTATACTATAAATATGTTCTTACGGTTCACCACTTTAGGAGGGTATGCAAGAGTAATTGATTTTTCAAACAGTACTTCAGATGCAGGTATTTATTTTTTAGATTCCTGCCTGAATTTATATCCGAATGGTAATGTTGGCACATGTCCTTATTTTAATACAAATACCTATTACCTTATAACTTTTGTCAGAGATGGTGGTACCAATATTATTTCAGTTTATGTTGACGGAACACTCTTTGGAACCTATAACGATTCGGGTAACATATACCGCCCGGCTACCGGTACTCAACCTATTAACTTTTTCAGAGATGACAATCCTGTACCTTGCGAAAATCAACCGGGCTGTATAAAATTTATTTCTGTCGGACCAGGTGTAGCAACCGCTTCTGATGTTGCATTGCTTTGGGCCAACATTGATATTGCTACTCAGTCAACTTTAGCAACGCCTCCAACAGTTACCATTTCACCTCCCGGAAATTTTACTTGTTCAAATACTACGATCTCATTATCTGCTAGCAGCACAGGAACAATGCGTTGGAATGGTGGTTCGCTTTCTAATTCAAGCAACCCGGCTTCAATAACTGCAACAGGTACTTATATCGTAACTGCAACAGATGCAAACGGTTGTAAGGATACAGCAATGGTGACTGTTGCAACTAATACCACACCACCAGCTGTTACAGCCCTTAGCAGCGGGGATCTGTCTTGCTCGGTAGCTTCTGTAACACTTACCGGCACCAGTTCCGGCAACACAATGGTTTGGAACGGGGGATCGCTTACTAATGCTGCTAATCCTGCAACAGTCACTGCTGCCGGAACATACACCGTAACTGCCACTGATGCAATTAATGGCTGTACCAATACAGCCGTTGTAACTGTTATAGTCGACAATTCATTACCTCTTGCAATTGCTGTTAATTCACCAACCATCTGTTCCGGACAAACTGCTACGCTCACTGCCACTGGTGGAACCACTTATTCCTGGTCAACTGGGGCAACAACTAATCCAATTACAGTTACTCCTGCTTCAACAGCTTCCTATACCGTCACCGGCACCAGTGGAGGATGTTCGGGCACAGCCATTGCTACCGTTACGGTTGGTAGCAGTTTAACAATAACAGTGAATTCACCAACAATTTGTGCTGGGCAATCAGCAACGCTAACTGCTGTTGGCGGCACTACCTATTTGTGGTCAACTGGTTCTACTGCTAATCCATTGATCGTTAGTCCTTCATCAATTACTTCATATACTGTTACAGGTACAAGTGGGAGTTGTTCAGGGACAGCTATTGCCACTGTTACCCCTGCAGGAAGTTTGACAGTTACAGTTAATTCACCAACTATTTGTGCGGGACAAACGACAACATTAACAGCAGCAGGCGGAACAACTTATGTATGGTCAACAGGAGCTACCACAAATCCGATAACCGTTTCTCCAACAACAATTACTTCTTATACAGTAATTGGGACTACATCCGGCTGCTCCGCTACTGCAATTGCAACAGTTACAATAAGTCCCTCCCCAAGCATAACTGTTAATTCGGCAACCATTTGTGCCGGGGAAACAGCCACATTAACGGCTGTTGGCGGAGCTAGCTATTCCTGGAACTCAGGCGCGACAGCAAATCCGCTTAGTGTTACACCTTCCACAACCACAAGCTATACGGTTACAGGAACTACCTCTGGCTGCTCAGGCAATGCGGTGTCAACAGTTACTGTAAATCAATCGCCTGCAGTTATTGTTAACTCACCTGGAATATGTTTTGGTGGTTTAGCAACCCTCACAGCCTCCGGTGCAAGCACTTATTTATGGTCCACCGGAGCTACAACGGCTCAGATAACAGATTCACCTGTTTCCACCGCCACTTACACAGTTACAGGTACTACAGCAGGATGTTCAAATACGGCTATTGCAACAGTAACTGTTAATCCATTTCTTTCTGTAAATGCAAATGCTGCGGCCTCTATTTGTAATGGAGCCTCTGCAACTATCTCTGCACTTGCAGTTGATGGAAGTAACGGATCGTATACTTATTCCTGGGCTCCAGGTGCCGGTACAGGAGCATCCCTTTCTGTATCACCCACTGCTACCACCACTTATACAGTTACCGCTAATGATGGCTGTTCGCCTCCGGCAATTGACAGCGTAACCATTACTGTTTTACCTGCAGCTACCGTTGCATTTAATGCAGATGTTGTTTCGGGCTGTGCTCCATTGTGTGTGAATTTTACAGATATTTCTACTGTAACTGGTGGAAGTATTGCAACACAGAATTGGGATTTTGGTGGAGACTTGCCTATTGTGCAACATTGTTTCACTGCCCCCGGCCAGTATTCGGTTACACTGATTGTTACCACTAATAGTGGTTGTATCTTTACTTATACAAACACAAATATGATACAGGTTTCTTCGTTTCCAAATGCAATATTCACAGCTCCGCTTTCAACAGGTATCCTTGCACCTACAGTGAATTTTACTGATAATTCAACAGGGGCAACTTCCTGGACTTGGGATTTCGGTGATTCATTATCAAGTTCTTCAGGGAACCTTAGTAACCTTCAAAATCCAGCGCATACTTATTCCGAAACAGGAACATATTGTGTTAAACTTATTGTAGGCAATACCAATGGATGTTATGATACTACCACTTTGTGCATAGCTATTGATCCTGAATTTTCGTTTTATGTTCCAAATTCTTTTTCACCTGATGGAAACGGTATAAATGATGAATTTTACTGTAAAAGCGAAAATTTCAGAGAATTTAAAATGCAGATATTCGACCGGTGGGGAAATATGCTTTTTTATACAGACGATATTGACAAACATTGGAATGGCAAAGTTATAGGAGGAGCAGAGTTGGTTTTATTTGATACCTATGTGTACATAGTAGATATTGTAGACAATAAAAAGAAACCTAAAAGATTTATTGGCATTGTTACTATTGTGAAATAAAAACAGTTTTTTTATTTATATCAGATCTTGCAGATTCTCCTGTTTTTTTCTCTCATGTCCTTCATCATTATTTTTCACTACAATTACTCCTAATATTGCAGGGTATATGTAAGCCTTAACATTATGTTAAATAGAGCTACTAGAAATTGGTTTTACCTAATTAACAATAGAAACATTGTGTTTTAAAAAATTTGTAAAATTCAGAGCGTCATTGCGAGGTACGAAGCAATCTCACATCCATCATTGTTTGAGATTGCGGAGTTTATCCAGAGCCTGACGAAGGGACTGAAATTCTCGCAATGACTTTCCAAATAGGCCTTCAATCCCGCCCGAACGACTGATGTTATTCAGTCGGGCAGGTATTTTAATAAATACTTATATAAAGTCTATTGAATGGAATTACTGATCATTTTTATTTTAACATTTTTAAATGGGTTCTTTTCATTATCGGAAATAGCTTTAGTTTCTGTTAATAAAAACAGGATTGAATACTTAGCATCCCAGGGAAGCTTAAGAGCTAAAACCATATTAAAATTACTTGAAAACCCTGAGAATTTCCTTTCGTCAGTACAGGTAGGTATTACGTTAATAGGTATTATATCGGGTGCTTATGCCGGAGTTACCCTTACGGATGATATGGAAGTTTTTTTGTCATCATTTTCATTCCTTCAGCCCTATGTTCATTCTGTTTCTTTATTAATTGTGATTGGAGGAATCACCTATTTCTCTATCGTAATTGGAGAACTAGTTCCCAAATCCATTGCGATGAATAATTCCGAAAAAATTGCAATGTTTTGCGTTCCGATCATCAGGTATTTTACATTGGCTACGTTTCCGTTTGTAAAGCTATTGTCATTTACTACTAAATTGATTTTGAAGATCTTTAATGTAAAAGAAAATGGGAATGGCAAAATAAGCGAGGAAGATCTTTTGTTTATTCTCAAAAATGCAGGGAAACAGGGTGTTTTGGAAAAGGAAGAAAGCCAGGTACATCAAAATCTTTTTTCCTTTACCGACCAAACGGCCAAGTCCTTAATGACAAATGGTAAGGCGGTAGAATGGGTTAATTATAATGACGATAATGAAAAAATCTTCAACCAGTTAAGGGAAAGCGTTCACTCTAAATTTATCGTTGGTGATGGATCAATAGATAAAATAAAAGGAGTTATAACCATAAAGGACTTTTTAGAAAATCACAACATTAAAAATTTTAAAATAGACGACATCATTAATAATCCTATTTACTTTAATTCAAGCACACCGGCTTTTAAAATATTAAATACTTTCAAATCAAAAAAACAATACATAGGCATTGTTTTGGATGAATATGGAGGCGTTAAAGGTATTGTAACCTTACATGATCTGATTGAGGCCATTGTTGGTGATTTACCGGACGAAGACGAATCAGATGAACTCAATATCATTAAAAGGGCTGATAACACATATCTGATCAATGGAAAAACGTTGATCTATGAACTTAACCAATATTTTCAACAAGAAATTATCCAGGACAATATTTCAAAATACACAACCATTTCAGGATTCCTTCTGGAGAATTTAAGAAATATCCCAAATACAGGAGCTACGCTAAAGCATAAAAATTATGAGTTCGAAATAGTGGATATGGATGGCAATAGAATTGATAAGATATTGATGAAATCGATTAAGGCAGACTAAGAAGGAATCTAATTAATTATCATCAAAGCCCGACTTTGTATTTAACCCCTTTTGTCTTATAATTAATATTATGTTAAATAGATTTATACCAACTACCTGCTTTTAGTTCAGCTTTCCGGTTAATAATTTAAGGACTATTTGTATGTTTGCGGAATGACAGAACTAGAAAAAACTAAACAAAGAATTTTAAAATACTTAAACGAACCGCACGTTAGGCAAAAACTCTAATTTAACCGAAAAAGCTATTAGAGATTATTTCTATGATATTAAAGACACCACATATTACAACTTTGCATTTGAAGAATTAGCTAACAATAAACAAATAGATAAAACTTCGGCTAACAATCAATGGCAAATACAGCCTTCTGGATATGAAGAACTTAACAGATTACAAAATAAAATTGATGCTATAAAAAGCAACCCTGTAGCATTAGAAGTTCAAGAGTCGTTAGATGAATTGCAGAAAACCCATTTAAAACAGCAAATAAAACAAGGTAAAAGAAGAGTTTTTGAAGGAATAGTTAGTTTTATATTTGGTGCTGCCGTTACTATATGTAGTGTATGGTTAGGTGCAAACATATCAGGCACCAAAGAATTGAAAGAGATACCAATAAAAGTGTCAATCTCCAATTATCAGATAAAGAAGGATACCATTTATATAGATATCCACAAAGATTCAATCACCTCTAAAAAATTGAAATAGGGCTTAAAATGATTTTGCCAAAAAGCAATACGCTCTACCTGAGTGATTAATATCATTCAAGTAATTTTATTCTCTTCTTTCAATGGCTTGAAAATTCTATTTCATCGCAAATTCTGCGTTAGGGATTGCAGTGGAAATCCTTCTCCGATTTTTATCGGAGAAGATTGAAACGTAAAGCCCGCCCCTTTCTTTTTCAAGAAAGGGAAACGCCCAAAAATTTATATATTGAACCTGAGCAAAATAACATCATTTAAAGTAAAACGCCCAAATGAATCTAAACCCCATGCTCCTTCATAATTCTGTTCAGCCATTTGATCATCATTAAAATAACGGCCGAGGTAATTAATGCAAGAATAAAATTCACTAAGAAAAAATTTGCTTTGTTCTCATAGCCGTCCCATAAACTGGCAAGAACTCCGCTCATTTTGTTTCCAATTGAAGTGGAAAGAAACCAGCCTCCCATCATTAAACCAGTCAAACGTGGTGGCGAAAGTTTTGAAACCAATGATAATGCCATTGGGCTTAAACAAAGTTCACCAACTGTAATTACACCATAACTACCGATCAGCCACCATATTGTACTCTTTTCCAGCCCGTTATGGCAGGCATACGTTGCTCCCACCATCACCAGGGTAGATAATGCAGTAATAAATAATCCGTAAAATATTTTCCATGAGGTACTGGGTTCTTTATTTCTTCTTTTCAGGAAGGCCCAGAAAAAGACTAGAAGTGGAGTTAATAACACCACCCAAAAAGGATTCACAGATTGCAACAACTCTGTAGAAACAAGTGTTACACGTTCACCCTCGGCTGGTAATTTGTCGGGAGGAATATTTCTAAAATACAGAGGGTAGTCGAAGGTCTTCACAGGTTTGCCATTCGCATCACGTGCAATCCGGAATTGTGCATCAGCATAAGGCACAGAGTCTTTCATATACACAGGTTCCTGTACCATGCCGAGCGCTTTTGCCGGTTTTATAAGTGCCGTAGGGACTTCCCGATCAGTATAACTTTCGGCCCAGGTTGTTAAAGCCGTTCCGTTTTGTTTAAAAATGGCCCAAAATACGATCGCAACAGCAAACACTGCAAGCAGAGCAGAAATAGGTCTTTTGTCTTCGGCATTGGAACGCACCATCAGGGATACATAATACCCGGCAACAGGCAATGCACCAAATATAAAGGCATCCGTACTATCGCTACCGAAAATATTTCCCGGAATGATCCAGCCGATGTATCCTGCAATTAAAGCAGGAAGAAGTGTTAAGCCTAAAATTTGACTTACCGGCATATCTTCTTTCTTGGTTGGTTTGCGGACATCAGCATGTTTATAATGCTTCTGCCCGATCCAGAAAATGATAACACCAATGAACATCCCTATGCCGGCAGCCGAAAATGCCGCTCCCCAGCTGAATGTATTTCGAAGATAGGATCCGAAAAAATTACAGATAAAAGCCCCGATATTTATACCCATGTAAAAAATAGAGTACCCCGAATCTTTTAATAGTTTGTATTTATCATCGTTATATACATTCCCAAGCAAGGTTGAAATATTTGGTTTAAAAAAACCATTACCAATGCAAATAGTAAATAGTGAAACATAAAAAGCAGTGGGTCCCGGAATGGCAAGCCCACAATACCCTATTCCCATTAAAATCCCTCCAATAGTGATTGAAAGCCGGTAACCTAAAACTCTGTCGGCCAGCAAACCTCCAATAAACGGAGTAAGGTAAACCAGTGCGATATAGGTTCCGAAAATATCGGATGCTTCCTTTTTTCCCATTGCCAAACCGCCACGCTCGGTGTCGGTCATATAAAGGAAAAATATTCCAAGCATCAGGTAAAATCCAAAACGTTCCCACATTTCGGACAGAAATAAATAAATAAGGGCCTTAGGGTGCTTTTTTATCATTTTTTACACGGATTTAAACAAATTTGAACGGATAATCACCTGTTTTTCTAAAATTTAACAATTTTTTTTCTGCAAATCTGTTTATTTTCCAAGGTCACTTCTACTATAAAGATCCCCGGATTATTTTTAAGAACAGATTCATCTATGGTAATATCATGAGCAATTCCATTATAAGAAAACCATGTTTTCAAAAACACCTTTTGCCCGAGTTCATTATAAATAATTACGGTATAATTTCCGGCTTCTTTTGTATAAATTGAAATGCTTGTTTTTTCTGAAAATGGGTTTGGAAATACGGTAAAATTCAAAGCTTCATTTTCCGACTCATTTAAAGCCGTAGGATCTGGTAGGATCTTCAAATAATACAGTTTTTTCCCAAATCCCGACACCAACTCATCAGTTACATAAAGGTCATCATTTGTAATAAAACCAATTGCTTCTTTTTGGGATAAAGGAAGATTAAAAAGCTGACTTGTCCCCGAAAAAAAATCATTGCCCGTAAAGTTGGTAAATAACCAGCATTTATTGTAACCCAGCAGCATTAATTTACTATTGTCGGGACTGATGTCTGCCGAAGTAATAGAATATGGAATGGTAGGTCCGGGGCCTGTATAAAAACTGTCGATCAATTCTGCCATATACGTTCCAGGAGCCGAAGGAAGCTTGTATAGTTTTGTATATCCGCTATATGGATTCGACCAATCCTTCGAAAATATATAAAGTGAATCCTGAAAAGCAATCATCGCTTCGGCATCAAAATTTTTCAGTGAATCTGGTGGTGGAAAAGCAAACTGATCGGAATAGGTATAATTGATCACCTGTGGAATAACGCTATCCACCAATATAGTTGCAGGGTCAGGAATAATATAAATTTTCAGATCCTGACGGGTATTATTGTTATTACCAAAATCACCAATAAAAAAATTACCGGAAGTATCCTTTGCCATATCTTCCCAATCAATATTGGTGGCATTTAAAATTTTTAAGGTACGGAGCAATGTCCCGGTTGAATCAAAACTATATAACTCGGGATTTCCCGAACTATCATTATGTGACCAGATATAATTTTTATTAACGACCTCGATTCCAGAAGATTGAATAAGTACAGCCGGCAATGTTGCTTTTTCAACAATGCTTATTGTCTGGGAATGGCTTATATTGATACTGATTAGCATTGTAATAAGCAGTAGCAGCTTTATTTTATTAGAACAAAAAATCATATTTCAATTTTATCAAAAGACTTTATATAAGTAAAAGTACATCTCCGGTTTTCAACAAAATTAACGTTAAAAATGCTTACACACAATTTTCTCGACAAGCTCGAAATGACTTCGCGCGGTCATTTCGAGCTTGTCGAGAATTGCGTTGTTTGGCAATTGTTCAAATAAAAAACGGAGAACCTTTTGAGTCCCCCGCTTTAAAATATCCGAACTAAGGTGGAAGCCTTTAGTTCTTCAATTTTTCGTTTATGGCTTTTAACTTATCTAACAGTTGCAAGCGCGCGTATATTTGTTTTAAAGCAATCATTGTATTTTTTTCATTGGGATGCAATTCTAACGCTCTTTCTAACACCGGCATGGCATTTTTAAATTGCTCAGTAGCCTTTTCGTTTGCTGCTGTATATTTTTTAGTATCGGTTATTTTATCAGCTGCTTTATTAAGCACTACCCCTTGATTGTTATATAAAACACCTAAGTTATAAAGTGCATCAAAATAATCGGACTTTAATTCAATTGCCTTTTTATAGTCAGCTTCAGCCAATTTGATGTTTTCGGCATAGTCTTTTGGCTTTTCAAGGTCGTTACCGGCATCATCTTTAGGATTTGCCAGGTTATCGTAAATATTACCTCTCACCAAATATAAGTTATGATCAGTAGGTTTTGCCTCAATAGCGATATTTAAGTTGCTAAGGGCTTCCCTGCTTTTTTTAATTTCTAAAAAGTAGTTCGTTTCACTTATTACCAGGTTAATATCAGTAGGAAAAGCTGCTCTTCCTTTTTTTAATACGTCCATCGCTCCTACTGTATCTTTGGCCATTTTGTATACCGTAACTAATGAAGCATAGGTATTTCCCTGCCCCTGGTTCGTCTCTATCATTTTTTGGTAATACTTCTTCGCTTTATCATAATCCTTCGCCATTTCTGCGGAGGTGGCACAAAAATAAAGTACGGTGGTATCAGAACTTCCACTGATCTCATAAGCGCTTTCAAAAGCCGCCAATGCTTCGGGGTATTTTTTGCCGTTAAAATTAGCCCTTCCTGTATTGTCGAAATAAATACCAATATTGGTTAAGGCCTTTACCTCAGCAGTATAATTTCCTTTTACATCCAATTCTTTTCCTTTTACAAAAGCCTGATGTGCAATTTTCAATTCACCTGTTGGAGTATTTTGAAGGGATGCAAAAGTTCTTTTATTCGGATCAGCAATACTCATTAACTTCTCTTCTTCAGCTCTTTTGTTAGTTTCATAAATTGCCAGATATATCTGACCTTTAAGCACTTGCACAGAAGCTTTATCTTTAGTATCAATATGTTCCGATGCCAAATCAATATACTCCTTTGCTTTTCTGAGTGAAGCAGTATCTTTGTTTGTGTTATAATCTTTAAAATAAAACACAGCATTATTCTCTTTTGCCCGCTGTGAGTACCCGCTAAAAACAGGAATGGTCATCAACAATAAGAATACAATTTTTTTCATAAATTCAGTTTTTAATCAATGGATAATTATCCATTTTCAATTGGCAATTATCTATTGTTTTTTTGCTTTAAATTTATCTGCTTTCTCTTTCATTGCCGCAAATTTTACATCATCTCCAATTCTTCCGTATACTTTCATTAATGATTGAATAACACTTACATCATTAGGATTTAATTCATGCGCTTTTTCAAGATAAGGAACTGAACTTTTAAAATCAGCACTGGCCTTTTCATCATACTCTTTTTGCTTTTTTGTTTCACTTAATGGAAGGTTACTTGATTTAGTGTTCCATTCCGCTCCCCGGTTAAAATATAAAACTCCTAACTCATAATTGGCATCAAGGTGATCAGCCTTAAGTTCCAATACTTTTTTGTATGAAATTTCTGCTTTGTCAACTTGCTTTTTGTCTTTGTAGATAAGGCCTTGTGTATAATAAAGCAATTCATTATCAGGAGCGGACTCTATCGCTTTATCTAATTTCACTAAAAGAACATCTGTTTTTCCCTGCTGAATGTAAACAGTAAGTTCAGCCGTAATTAACTTTACATCATCTTCAAACAAATTTCTACCCATTTCAATATACTCAAGCGCTTTAACTGTATCCTTTTCAGAGATCAATATTCTGCTCATATCAATATAAATTTTGGGGCTTTTATAATGTGCATCAACTAATTTTTGAAGGTATTCTTTCGCTTTTCCAAGGTCTTTCGCATCTCTGGAAATAGAATACAGATCATAATTAAGAGTTTCAGGAGTAATATTGCTTCTGGTAAGGGTTTTATCTTTATCGTAAGGGAACGCTTCAAATACAACCGTCAGATTTTTGGTAGCCCTAACATAATCACCACCACGATAAGCATCAAGCCCATTGTTATAAAGCCTTAACGCACTCGCAACCAGCAACCCGGTAACCTCATCTTTATAAATATTGTCTTTATCTCCCTTTAAACAATTAATAAAACTTTCAACGGCTTTTAGGGCTGCATCTGTATCCAGATTTTTGTAAGTTTTCGAATCATAGATCCCTAAATATGTTTTACCACGATAAAGCCACATTTTAGTCAAATTTTTGGTTGACTCGTGTTCTGATGCAAGATCTATAGCGATTTTTGCTCTATCGAGCTCACCTGACCTTAATGCATTGTTTGTATTCTGAAGTTGATTTTGCTGCGCTTTTGAACTGAAAACAAGTAGCGAAAGAGAGAGGAATAAAAA
This sequence comes from Bacteroidota bacterium, assembly GCA_040388745.1. Classification (GTDB taxonomy): domain Bacteria; phylum Bacteroidota; class Bacteroidia; order 2-12-FULL-35-15; family 2-12-FULL-35-15; genus 2-12-FULL-35-15. The sequence goes on from JAZKBF010000013.1 coordinate 20,022, forward strand.
ACCTTTTTTCATAAGTAATACTTTTAAAATTTAATTTATAGATTGGTTACTAATAAACGAATGGTTACAAATTTACGAAACAAAGTATGAGCACGCAGTTTCGTAAATTTGTTTTGATTCGCTATTAGTAACCTTTTAAATAGCAAACACCGTTCCGTAAATTTGTAAATATTCGTTTATCCGTAACCAGTAATCTTTTAATCGAATGTGAAATCCTTTATTTTACCCACTTTCATGGATTCATTCACATCTTTTGTATTTGCGATCTTATCTAACTGACCTTTTATGATATCCTTATCTCCCACAATAACGATGGCGATATTGGTTTTATAAGCTTTTTTAATTTGCTGATTAAACTCTTCTTTGGTCATGTTTTTTAATATATTCGACTGTTGAACAGTAAAATCTTTACTCAACTTATAACGCCCTATTTTATTAAGGAACAATGCCTTATCATAGGATGTTTCATAATTTAAGGCCTCATTGTTTAAAAGAGAACTCTTAGTAAAATTGATCTCTTCATCAGTAATACCTTTATCAATGTAGTTTTTTGTTTCTTTCATAACCTCTTTTAAAGAAAGTGCTGTGGAGCCTCTTTTCACAGAAGTTGAAACGGTATAAGTCCCTTTATATGCGTTTCCGGAGAAACTGGAATGAATACCATACGTATATCCTTTATCTTCTCTTAAGTTAAGATTAATACGACTGTTGAATGCACCACCAAAAGCGAAATTAACAACAGAATTTTTAAAATAATCGCCAGTTGCATCAAAAGGTAAAGAAGTATAACCCATCAAAATTACAGATTGCGGTGCAAAATCTTTATTAACAACATAGATCTGAGGCTCTTCAGGAAGCTGAACAGTCATTACCGGTTTAATAATAACTTCTTTGGCTACCCATTTTTCCAAAAATTCAAGTTTAGGAAGGATCTCTCTATCAGAAATATCACCAACTACCGTTAAAGTTGCAACAGAAGGAGAATAGTATTTATTGTAATAGTCTTTTACATCCTCTAGTTCAAGCTTATCAACATTTTTCACAGAAGGGAAAGTGCCAAAAGGCGAGTTTCCAAACAATATACTTTGATATGCTTTATTTGCAAGCGTTTGAGGACTTGTTTTCTCATCCTTCAATTGTTCTTTATATTGTTTTTTTACACGTTTAAAATCTTCAGCATCAAATCTCGGTTTTAATAATTTTTCTTCAAGCAATTTTAATGTAGCATCAAGATTTTTTTTCAGACATTCCACAACAACAGTTGTATTCTCTTTGCTTCCGCTGAATGAAATATTACTACCCAACTTTTCAAGTTCAGCACTAATTTGCTCCGTTGTAAAATTTTGAGTCCCCTCATTCATAACATCAGCAGTAAGTGCTGAAAGCCCCATTTTTTTTGATTCTTCAGGCTTTAAAACAAGATCGCCACCTGCTATCTCCATGTATAATACAATTTTAGGAGTTTCAGAGTCCTTGGTCCCTAATATTCTCAATCCATTTTTCATATCATGAGAAAAATAATCAGGAACATTTGGTGTTTTTGAAGCTGTGCCACCTGGTTTTTTAGTACGGTCAAATGTTTCAGCAGGCTTGTTGTATTTTAAACTAGCATATTCCGGATCAGGCCCCAGCTTCATTTCAGCATACGGATTATAACTTTTAGCTGTATCCTTTGATGCCATTTTAGGGTAAACGTCAATGATTGCAGCACCTGCACCTTTTAAATATTTATTCAGAACACGTGAAATATCAAGATTGGTTACTTTATTATAACGATCTATTTCATCCAACATGTTAAAAGGTTTCCCAAGTAATCTTTCCCAATCTGAAAGAGTATAACTTTTGCTGGAAACACTTGAAGCTAAATCAACTATAGAAGATTCTTTTTTTGCTTTAGCTCTAAGTAATGACTCTTCAGTAATTCCTGTTTTTTCGAATTCATCTATGGTCGCTTTTACTTTTCCATCCAATTCGTTGAACATCTTTGCAAAATTGTAATCTTCAGGAGGGTAAGCAACTACAAACATTGAAAATTCTCCGGCAAGTTCACTTCCTTCATAACCAACACCAGCCTGAATAGCCAATTTACTTTTCACAAAATTCTTATAAAAAATTGAATTATTTCCATCGCCCATCATAGAAGCTAAAAGTTCAAGAGCCGGTTCATCACGGTGGTATTGAGGAACAGTTGGATAAGTTCTGTAATTCAAAGGAAGATAAATATTGTCCTTATAACTTTCGTATTTATCAGCAGGGAGAACAAAATTTGCAACTTTCATTTTCTTAACCTCAGGACCAGCTTGAATAGGTCCAAAATATTTTTCTGCTAAACGAATCACCTCTTTTGGATCTACATCACCTGCAACACATAAAATTGCATTGTTTGGACCATACCAACGAAGAAAAAAGTTTTTCACATCCTCTAAATTTGCTCTGTTCAAATCGTCAACAAAACCAATTACCGGCCAGTTATAAGGATGTTTAAGTGGGTAAAGTGTTTGATCTTTTAATTCACTCATCAAGCCATAAGGTTGATTGTCTCCCTGACCTTTTTCATTTTTTACAGCATCACGTTGATTTTCGAATTTTTTTGCAGTAAGTGAATCCAAAAGAAGACCCATTCTGTCTGATTCCAGCCAAAAAGCTAACTCAAGTTGATTGCTTGGTACTGTTTCATAATAAACAGTTCTGTCGCGGGTTGTATTCCCATTCATATCACCACCTGCCGAAGAAATAAGTTTAAAGTGCTCTTCATCTTTCACATTCATTGATCCCTGGAACATCATGTGCTCAAAGAAATGTGCAAATCCTGATTTACCAAAACTTTCACGATCAGAACCTACTTTATAAGTTATTTGAACGTTTACAATTGGATCAGAGTGATCTTCATGAATAATGATGGTCAAACCATTTGGCAGCTTATATTTTTCATAAGCAATAGCCATCCCATCAGGGCGTGCCACCACTTTATCAACAAATACAGCTTGCGCCTGTAAATTAGTAGCAGCTGTGATTGACAACAAACCAACCAGGTTGCAAACATTTCTTAATTTTTTCTTCATGTTTTTTTCTTTTTTTATGATACTATCAAATATAATATGTCGATTAATTCCTTTGCTAATGATTGATATTTTAAATTTGCCCTATTCAAGCCGTTTAAATTATTGGATCAATTGAAATGGAGGTCAAATTTACTAATTTATCTAAATGCAAAATCGATAAAATCGTACTTGCACTAATAAAAAATGATTTTTATTTACAAACCACCATTTTTTTTATAATAACCTCATTATCAATCAATATATGGATAACATATAAGCCATTTTCATTCAGAACTAAATTCAGAGAAGTTAAGCCTTTTGTTGCAAAGCTGTAAATTTCTTGTCCAAGCGAATTAAATATCTTCATTTCCTTACTTGCTTTTGGCATTAAAACGGTAAAATCACCTTTGCTTGGATTCGGGTAAACATACACCTGTTCCTCATATTTATTTATATTTTCTACAGAAGTTGCTCCTGTTATCCCACAGTCAAAACTGGATTGCCCGGAAATTAAAAAATCAGATAAACAATTGATATAACACTCTAAATTGGTATAACCATTTATTCCAGTAATGGAATTGGAAAGACCTGTTCCATTGTGATCCTGCACTCCATTGTTTAAGCTGTGCGAAGTTTCCCAATAATCGGGCATACCATCATTGTCAGAATCAATAAGCGCTGAAGGAGGATTTCCGGAGTTGAAATCGAGAATAAATGCATCATGGAAATGATCAATGGAATCCACTGGTGTTAGATCGGGTGTATTGTTAGGTAATGGACTAAACAAACGCCTATCCATACTATCCCGGGGAAAGGCCCCTGCATTTGAATAAATATAATTGGTTAAATTAGTTGTTGGTGTATATGTAATTAATGGAAAAGGATGTCTTACCAACTCCTGGGTTAATATTCCAAAATCAGTATTTGGGTTATTACCTGATGTGGAAAAATCATTGCAGCAGTAAAAAAGATCATAATCCGAATAGGTTGGATATAAATTCATTTTATTACCACTTGCGTAAAAACGATTATCAGCAAAATTCATAAAATCGTGTGCTATCATACCGCTGGTATAATCAGGTCGGCTTACACTGTAATTGTTTACCCAATTCATATTCAGGAAAAAAGAATCAACAGGCATAGGCGCTGTTTGATCAATGTTTGAATTGTACCATATATTAATGGGCTGATCCCAGATCAAATTGTTTGATAGCTCAACATTTAATGGGCGGGACCCGCAAAAAGGAGATTCACAGCTGAATTCCGGCATTCTGCCTCCTATCCTATTCCATATATTATGATGAATACTGATACTATCCTGTGGATGTTCAGCGTTCGAATAGTTCATCAACATGCCACCTAAATAAAAATGATCGCCCAATGTTTCTGCCAATGAACAATACTGAAGCGAAATATTGGTTGAATTCGACATCTGAACACATTCATCAATGGCATTAGCGAATGAACAGTGGTCTACAATGGTGTTCGAAGCACCATCAAACCGAAATGCATCATCCAGCACATATCCTTGTCCAATTATGTTAGTATCAGGATTTGGACGGGAACGAATATGACGTATGATCATATTATCTCCTGTTCCAATGGTATCATACATTTCATCAATAATAAAACCTCTAACAATGATGCCTCCCGGAGAAGTTTGTCCGGCTAATGTAAAATCACCATAAATAACCTCAGCTGCGGCATTAATGATACCGCTTACTTTAAAAAGAATGTAACGAGGCCCTGGGGTAGCTAAGGCTTCTGTTAGTGAACCAGGTCCGCTGGGATCGAGATTGGTAACATAGATCACCTGACCGCCTCTTCCACCAATTGTTTTTCCTCCAAATCCTTCGGCTCCAGGGAATGAAGGTATTGTTTGACCTTTTCCAATTGAAAAACAAATAAGTCCGAAAAGCAGTAATATTCCTTTTTTCATAATAATTATAATTTAGACTGATTTTAAAATTACTGCTAACACAAATGTAAATTCAACTACTAAACATTATATAATAATTCGCCCCCCGTTTTATACCGGAGGGCGAATTAAATACCTCATATAAAAAATACAAAGGCTCAGTTAAAAATAATTATTATTCTGTTTTATCGTCCACACCAGTTCCAGGCTCTGTGTTTTCAGAATCGCCTGAATCAGATGTTCCTTCAGTACCTTCACCTTCTGTTCCGTTTTCAGCGCCAGCTACTTCTTCAATAACCTCTTCCATATCTACTTTACTAACAGCAGCTATTTCATCGGTTGCTTTCAGATTGATCAAACGAACACCTTGTGTAGCTCTTCCGATCACACGTAATTCAGAAACCGCCAAACGAATAATGATACCCGATTTATTGATGATCATTAAACCATCTTTATCTGTCACATCTTTAATAGCAATTAAATTACCTGTTTTTTCGGTTATGTTAATGGTTTTCACACCTTTACCACCACGTTTAGTAACACGATATTCTTCGATATCAGAACGTTTACCGTACCCTTTTTCCGAAACCACCATTACATTGCTCAACTGATCAGGCATTGCGATCATACCAATTACTTCGTTGCCTTTTTCATCTCCGATATTGATACCACGTACACCAGAAGCATTTCTACCCATTGGGCGAACATTGGCTTCGTTAAAGCGTACTACTTTACCGGCTTTAGATGCAAGCATGATCTCATTGGTTCCATTGGTCAATAAAACTTCTAACAAAGCATCACCATCTCTAACAGTAATAGCATTGATACCATTCTGACGAGGACGTGAATAAGCTTCTAAAGTTGTTTTTTTGATGATACCATTTCTTGTACACATAATAATAAAATTATTTTTTGTGTACTCTTCATCCATCAGGTTCTTCACATTGATATACGCTTTCACTTTATCAGTAGGAGGTATATTTATTAAATTTTGGATAGCTCTTCCTTTAGATTGACGAGTTCCTTCAGGTACTTCGAATGCACGCATCCAGAAACAACGACCTTGTTCAGTGAACAACAACAAGTAATTATGCGTTGATGCAATGAATAAATGCTCGATAAAATCTTCATCTCGGGTAGTGCTTCCTTTTGCACCTTTTCCACCACGAGCCTGTGTACGATATTCAGATAACAGAGTACGCTTGATATACCCCATGTGAGAAATAGTGATCACCACTTCTTCATTGGCAATCATATCTTCAATTTTAAAGTCACCTGCAGCATATACGATCTCGGTTTTACGACCGTCACCGTATTTGTCTCTTATTTCAATAAGTTCGTCTTTTATAATTTGCATTCTCATGCCCTCATCACTCAAAACCAATCTTAAATGATCAATTAATTTCATTAATTCTGCATACTCCGCTTTTATCTTATCTCTCTCTAAACCAGTCAGTACACGTAAGCGCATTTCTAGTATCGCTTTAGATTGAAGTTCGCTCAATCCAAAGTTACTCATCAAGCCATCCTGTGCTTCGCCAGGGGTTGAAGAGGCACGAATTAATTTAATTACTTCATCTAAATGATCAAGCGCAATTAAATAACCTTCTAAGATATGCGCACGTTTTTCAGCTTGGGCAAGTTCGAATTTGGTTCTTCGTGTAACCACATCATGACGATGTGCCACAAAATGAATGATCATGTCCTTCAAATTCAACATCATCGGACGACCGCCAACCAATGCAATATTATTTACACTGAAAGATGTTTGAAGCTCGGTATATTTGAATAGGTTGTTTAATACAACATTGGTAATGGCATCACGTTTTATTTCATATACAATGCGCATCCCATCTCTATCCGATTCATCACGGATATCCGAAATGCCTTCTATCTTTTTATCATTGATTAGATCAGCTGTTTTACGGATCATTTCCGCTTTATTGATCTGGTAAGGAATAGCGTTAACAATAATTCGTTCACGACCATTATCAGCGATCTCCACATTTGTTTGTGCACGCATAATGATACGTCCGCGACCTGTTTCAAAAGCATCCTTTACTCCTTCATAACCATAAATAATCCCTCCTGTTGGAAAATCCGGTGCTTTAACATGCTGCATTAACCCTGCAACATCAATATCACGATTGTCAATATATGCCATTGTTGCATTCACAATTTCGGTCAAATTATGAGGTGGCATATTGGTAGCCATCCCTACAGCAATACCGGATGCACCATTAATCAACAGGTTAGGGATACGGGTTGGTAAAACGGTAGGCTCTGTTAAACTGTCATCAAAATTAGGACGGAAGTCAACAGTGTCCTTTTCAATATCATTAAGCATCTCCTCCGCGATCTTTTTCAAACGTGCCTCAGTATAACGCATTGCAGCCGGGCTATCACCATCCACAGAACCATAGTTACCTTGTCCGTCAACCAATGGATAACGCAAGCTCCAATCCTGGGCCATACGCACCATGGCATCATATACAGATGTATCACCATGAGGGTGATATTTACCAAGCACCTCACCCACAATACGGGCAGATTTTTTATGAGGTCTGTTTGACATTACCCCTAGATCAAGCATTCCGTACAACACCCTGCGGTGAACAGGCTTTAAACCATCACGCACATCAGGTAACGCACGGGAAACAATAACTGACATCGAATAATCAATGTAAGCTGTTTTCATTTCTTCCTCAATATCGATCCTGATAATTTTTTCTCCGTCTGCCATTTTTTGAATTGTTGATTTTTAGATTTTATTATTTATTAAAAAAATATCGTAATGATTATTTGGGCGTGTCCTTTCGCTACGCTACAGGTCGGGCTTTCCGTTTCATACCTCGCTTCGCTCCGGGCTTTCCACGGAATTTATCCTGAGCTTTTTGTCGAAGGAATCCCTCACGCAAACAATTTATCGCTTAAAAGTCGAGCATTATCCAGAAACATTAACATTTTTTATTGTGATAATTGTTAATCAGACTAGTTAACACCTGCATTTTTGTCATAAAATTTAATTAGCACAATAATTGATAATCCTTATTAAATTTTAGGAGTTCGAAGTTACTTAATTCAGCTTTAATATTAAAATTTTTAGATTTAATTATTAACATTTTAGCGTTTATTTTTGTTGATAATTATAATTTGTGTTTAATACAGCATTTAAATCGATAAGTACTTTTGATTTCGTCTTTAAATACCTTATTTTTGTTGGTATATGTAATTCGTAAATCGTTTTTTTACATTAATACATTTAATTCAAGCATATCATGGAAGCTAAATTTTCACCAAGAGTAAAGGATGTGATCACATACAGTCGCGAAGAAGCGCTTCGTTTAGGTCACGATTATATAGGCACTGAGCACCTTTTGCTGGGCATCATTCGCGAAGGCGAAGGAATGGCTGTGCGTCTACTAAAATCATTGGGTGTTGATTTAGGAGAACTGCGCAAAACAGTTGAAGAATCAATTGGTACAGGCAATCACAAGGTTAGTAACCTGGCTAATATCCCATTGATGAAGCAAGCCGAAAGAGCTTTAAAGATAACTTACCTGGAAGCAAAGCTTTTTAAAAGCGCTGTTATTGGTACGGAACATTTAATACTATCAATTCTTAAAGACGAAGACAATGTGGCAACAAAATCGTTGCACAAATATAAAATAGACTACGAAGTTATGAAACTAGAACTTGAATTATCGAAATCAGATCCAAAAGCTGAATTTCCGGGTACTCCACCAGATGAAGATGCTGATGATGATACATTTGCCGCAGGTAACCCTAAAAAAGGTGTTGACAGCAAATCAAAAACTCCTGTATTGGATAATTTCGGACGTGACCTTACAAAGGCTGCTGAAGAAGGAAAACTTGATCCAATTGTTGGACGTGAAAAAGAAATTGAACGCGTATCTCAAATTTTATCTCGTAGAAAGAAAAACAATCCAATTTTAATTGGTGAGCCGGGTGTTGGTAAATCTGCTATTGCGGAAGGTTTGGCTTTACGTATCGTTCAGCGTAAAGTATCACGTGTATTATTTGGTAAACGTGTAGTTACTCTGGATCTTGCTTCATTGGTTGCCGGTACAAAATATCGTGGACAGTTTGAGGAGCGCATGAAAGCAGTAATGAATGAGTTGGAAAAATCTCCTGATGTAATTTTATTTATTGATGAGATCCATACCATTATTGGTGCCGGAGGTGCTTCAGGTTCTTTAGATGCTTCCAATATGTTTAAACCAGCCCTTGCACGTGGAGAGATCCAATGTATTGGTGCTACTACTTTGGATGAGTACCGTCAGTACATCGAAAAAGATGGTGCTTTAGAAAGACGTTTCCAAAAAGTGATCATTGAACCTACTTCAATAGAAGAAACCATTGAGATCTTAAACAATATTAAATCGAAATACGAAGATCATCACAATGTTAAATATACTGACGAAGCTATTAAAGCTTGTGTTACCTTAACATCACGTTATATTTCCGATCGCCATTTGCCTGATAAAGCAATTGATGCATTGGATGAAGCGGGTTCTCGTGTACACATCATCAACATTAATGTTCCAAAAAATGTTGTTGAAATTGAAAAGAAGTTAGAAGAGATCAAAGAAGAGAAAAACAAAGTTGTTCGTTCTCAAAAATATGAAGAAGCTGCTCGTTTGCGCGATACAGAGCGTCAGTTATTAGAGCAACTTGAAGTAGCTAAAAAACAATGGGAAGAAGACAGCAAAACCCATCGTGAAGTAGTATCTGAAGATAATGTTGCCGAAGTTGTTGCCATGATGACAGGTGTTCCTGTTCAACGAATTGCACAAAATGAAGGCGATAAGTTGATCAAAATGGCGGAACTATTGCAAGGCAAAGTGATCGGACAGGATGATGCAGTTAAAAAAGTAGTGAAAGCTATTCAACGTAACCGTGCAGGTTTAAAAGATCCTAACAAACCAATTGGTTCATTTATATTCTTAGGTCCTACTGGTGTTGGTAAAACGCAATTGGCTAAAATTTTATCCAAATATTTATTTGATAATGACGATGCGCTTATTCGTATCGACATGAGTGAGTATATGGAGAAATTTGCTGTTTCACGTTTAATTGGTGCACCTCCGGGGTATGTTGGATATGAAGAAGGCGGACAGTTGACTGAAAAAGTACGTAGACGTCCTTATGCTGTTATATTATTAGATGAGATCGAAAAAGCACATCCTGATGTATTTAACTTATTGTTACAGGCATTGGATGATGGACAGATGACTGATAGTTTAGGTAGAAAGATCGACTTCAAAAACACGATCATTATCATGACATCAAATATTGGTGCACGTCAGTTGAAAGATTTTGGTCAAGGTGTTGGTTTTGCAACCTCTGCTAAAATAGAAGAAACAGATGGTCATGCAAAAGGTGTTATTGAAGGTGCTTTGAAAAAAGCTTTTGCTCCTGAATTTTTAAACAGGATTGATGATGTGGTTATATTTAATTCATTGACCCGCGATCATATTCATGCGATCATTGATATTGAACTTGAACATTTATACGGTCGTATCAATGGATTGGGATACAATATCAAAATCTCTGATGAGGCTAAAGATTTTATTTCCGACAAAGGTTATGATGTTCAGTTTGGTGCACGTCCATTAAAACGTGCTATCCAGAAGTATCTTGAGGATCCATTGGCAGAGGAAATCATCAAAGCACATTTAAGTGAAGGTGATGTAATTGATGTTGATTTTGACAAAGAAAAACAAGAAATAAAAATCAAGATCAGCAAACCGAAAGAAGTAAAATCAAAGAAAAGTAAAAAAGAAGAAAATTAAAAAAAAGTCCCGCAATTTTGCGGGACTTTTTTTTGCCCAAAGTCATTCCGACCAACGTGGAGGAATCTTTAATCTCACATTGAATTAAATTCAAAAAGATCCCTCGATGGAGTTTATCCTGAGCAAAGTCGAAGGGCTCGGGATGACGGGTGATGACAAACATGTATCTATGAACGATTCAATTTCTAAAGTCAAACACGATCCCTTTGCAGCCTTACGGATCAAAGAATTTTTGTTCTTCTTAACCACCCGCTTTTTTTTGACCCTTGCTATACAAATGCAAAGTGTAATAATTGGCTGGCAAATTTATCAACACACCAAAGATGTATTAGCACTTGGTTTGATCGGATTAGCGGAAGCTATTCCATTTATTATTGTTTCCTTAGTATCAGGACATGTGGCCGATTCCTTTAATCGTAAACATATTATTATTTTATTTACTTCCTTACTCATTATTTGTACCTCTACCCTACTCTATTTTTCATTAGATACTTCCACGGTCATTCAAACCTACGGTATCACCCCCATTTTTATAGTAATAGGTGGAATTGGTGTTATCCGGGGCTTTTTAGCAGCTGCATTCCCCTCTTTTATGGCACAAATTATTCCGAGGGCATTATATACCAACTCATCCACCTGGAATAGTACCATCTGGCATGTTGCATCGGTTTTAGGTCCGGCAGCGGGCGGTTTTATCTGTGCTATTAGTTTTACTGTTGCTTATGAAGTGAATATTATATTGATCGTTATTTCTGTTCTGTCGTTTTTATTCATTGCTTCCAAACCATTACCGCCAAAGGAAAAGAAAGAAACATTAAAAGAAAGTTTAACAGCAGGAATAAAATTTGTTTTTGGGCACCAGTTAATATTAGGGGCGCTTACATTGGATCTTTTTGCTGTTTTGTTTGGTGGGGCTGTGGCAATGCTTCCCGCTTATGCCGATAAAATATTACATGTGGGTGCTGTGGAATTAGGCTTTTTACGCGCAGTTCCGGCCTTAGGTGCAGTAATTATGGCATTAATAATTATCTATAAACCACCAACAAAAAATGCAGGTAGAAATTTGTTCTTATCTGTTGGCGCTTTTGGAGTTGCTACTATACTATTTGGTATTTCCACCAATTTTTATCTTTCCTTATTTTTTCTTTTCCTAACAGGGGCTTTTGATAATGTTAGTGTAGTGATACGTCATACCATATTACAACTGTCTACACCGGATTCAATGCGAGGCCGTGTGTCGGCCGTAAATAGCATTTTTATTGGCTCGTCAAATGAAATTGGAGCTTTTGAATCGGGCCTTGCAGCAAGTGCTATGGGATTAAAAGCATCTGTAGCTTTTGGAGGAATTATGACAATTATAATAGTTGCTGCTACCGCTAAAATTGCTCCTAAATTGAGGAAATTAAATTTGGATACTATAAAATAATCCAATTGAATGCAGGTGATGTGCAAATGATTATTTTACAATTAAAGAATCCGGAGGATTCACATGTTTATAGAATTTGTTATTCATGCCAGGGTTCGACTCCAGCCGGAGTCGAAAAATCTAATGACATATTTTTCTATAAACATTTGGTGCCGCTGGCATCATTTTCCTAAATAAAAGAACATTAATTTTCATTTTTTAAACCCGAAGAAAAGAGCATTTATTTTTCAACCGAAATCCCATTAAAATCATTTACAACAAACTGCGCTAACCATTCTTTAGCTTTTGCTTCATCTTTAAAGATTTTGGTTGGGATCATGGGTTTACTCATGTATATAAAAATAGTCGCAATCATATTTTCTAAAGCAGAATCAACGCATATAGCCCCCGCAATTAAACCTTCACAAGCCTTTTCAGAGGCTAAAAAAACTCTTGCTTCTTTAGTGCTCTCTCTTATTGATTTTATCTTTGTTAAAAGGGGGTATTTTTGTCCGGCTGCGGCCATTAATCTAGAATTAACAATTTTTTTTGCCGAATTTAAATCAACAAAAGATTTTTTCCAGATTCCGATCAATATCCCGTTCTCCAGTTCAAACCTCCCATATTCATTATCTAAAAGCAGGATTTTCTCATTAATTTTTTTTTTCATATTAATTTTTTAATCCTTTTTAATATATTTTGATAACCATTTTTTCGCTTCTACTTCATCAGTAAATAGTTTCGATGGTCTTAAAGGTTTATTAATTTGAATAAAAAAATTGCCTATTAACTTTCCGAAGTTTGAGTTAATTAAAAATGCTCCGGCTATAATTCCCTCACAACCTTTTTCGGAAGCTAAAAAATCGCGTGCAGATTTTGTAATTTTTTTTAGTTGTTGAACGTTCAACAAGATTGGATATGGAACAAAGTTAGTGCTTTCTAACCTATATTTTACTGCCTGCTGAGCTGCATTCAAATCAGCAAAAGATTTTTTCCATTTAGCAAAGAGAATTCCATCTTCCACTTCTATACAGACTTCATCGTTTTCTAAAAGTAGCTTTTTCATGGTTTTCAATTAGAACAAATCTAAAATATTCTTTTCGATTAGTTACTATCCATTTCCCAACAATAAATATGTTTGTCACTCTTTATTAACATATTGGGCCAACCATTTTTTTGCCATTATTTCATCAGTAAAAATTTTAGTCGGCTTTAAAGGTTTATTAATTTGAATAAAAAAATTACCTAAAATTCTTCCCAAACTTGAATCTATTAAAAATGCTGCAGCAATAATTCCCTCACTACCTTTTTCTGAAGCTAAAAAATCACGAGATGATTTTGTAATACTTTTTATTGATTTAATATCTATTATCATTGGATATGGAACAAAATCAGTTGCTTCCAACCTGTATGCTACTGCCTGTTGAGCAATTTTCAAATCGACAAATGTACTTTTCCAAATAGCGAAGAGAATTTTTTCTTCTAATTCTATCCTTACTTCATCATTTTCCAACAGTAGCTTTTTCATGAATAAATCTAAAAATAAAATAGTAGAATGAGAGAATGATTATTTGGAACTTTTAGAATAAATTAAATATCAGGATATAGAAAATAAAATCAAAAACGATCCATTGTCAATTGACATTTCTTTTCAATCAATTTTTAATATCTTTAACGACAAACTGCTCCAACCATTCCATTGCTTTTGATTCGTCTTTAAATATTTTGGTAGGAATCTTTGGTTTATTCAGGAAGATAAAAAAAGTAGCAAGCATATTAGTTAGAATAGAATCAACGTAAATAGCTGCTGCTACTAATCCCTGGCACCCTTTTTCTGAAGCTAAAAAGTCTCTGGCCTCTTTTGTACTGTTTTTTGTTGATCCTATCCTTATTAAAACCGGATACTTTTGTTCTCCGGTAATTGCTAATCTGCTGCTTACAGATTTTTGGGCAATGGTCAAATTAATAAAAGGGGATTTCCATGTTGCGATAATAATCCCATTGGATAATTCAATTGTGTTAAATTCATTGTCCAAAAGGAGTATTATATCTTTAGTTTCTTTCACAATGGTAAATCTTTTTTCACAAATTGAGCCAACCATTTTTTTGCTTCTGATTCATCAGTAAATAATTTACTAGGTCGTAAAGGCCTGCTAAGACGCAAATAAAAATTGCCTATCATGCTACCTACGGGAGAATTAATAATTACAGCTGCCGCAATAATTCCTTCGCAACCTTTTTCGGAAGCAAAAAAATCACGAGCTGCTTTTGTTGAACTTTTCACTGATATTACATTGGCAATCACAGGATAAAGTATGCCATTGAATGCCCTTTTTCTTTCTTCAACTAATCTTTGAACTGTTTGCAAATCAAAGTGTTCCACATTGAATTTTGCGATAACAATTCCATCTTCTAATTCTAAGCTAATTTCATTATTTTCTAATAGTCTCTTTTTCATCCTTTTTTAGTAGTTGTCATATATATTCAGTAAGTTGTAAAAACAATCCCAGTGTATTTAGCCTTGATAATGCTATATTCATTATGCAAAGAAATTTTATATTTTTAGTTTTTTATCCATCCTATTTTTTGATCTTCTTCCACAAATTGTACTAACCATTTTTTTGCTTTAAGTTTATCAGTAAATAACTTAACAGGCCGCAGAGGTTTGTTAATAAGAATATAAAAATTACCAATAATGCTTCCTACCGGAGAATTAATGATCACCGCAGTTGCACTAATTCCTTCGCAACCCGTTTCGGAAGCAAAAAAATCACGGGCTGCTTTTGTAGAACTTTTTACAGATACTACATTGGCTATTACAGGATAAATTATTCCTTTGGTTACCTTTTTCCTATCTTCAACTAACCTCTGAACTGTCTGCAAATCAAAGTGCTTCACTTTAAATTTTGCTGTGACAATTCCTCCTTCTAATTCTAAGGTAATTTCATTATTATCTAATAATATCTTTTTCATTAGTTTTTATGAGTTCTGCATAAAGGTTCGGTGGCAGGAACCATATGTAAGATATTATAACTTATTAACTCGATACTGTAACTTTATTGATGTTTTTTTCGTTTAGTTTGGCCTAATACAAAGGTACATTTTAAAAATATATAAATTCATAATATGGCAAAAATCAATCACAATAACTCTTTGGATACAATTGATGAATTACTCACTGATGCAAAACAAAGAGGTGTAATTCATTTAGTATCGGATATAAATGCAATGTCGGATAGGAAGTTGCCGATCTTTGAAAAAGAGTTATTAAATTTTGGAACGTGTGGTTATTTAGGCTTGGAGCTGGATCAGCGTTTAAAAGATGGAGCCCTTGATTTTACTCAAAAGTATGGAACACAGTATGGTATATCCCGTGGGTATTTATCTTCGGGTATCAACGTGCAATTAGAGGAATATTTATCTCAAATGTTTGATAACAGGCATGTCCTTACCTATTCCTCTACATCCTCTGCTCATATTTCAGTAATTCCAACACTTATAACAAATGAGGATGCCATAATCTTAGACCAGCAAGTTCACTTTAGTGTACAAACTGCGGCTCAATTGCTTCGTCAAAAAGGTGTGCCTATCGAAATGATACGTCACAGCAATATGGAGATGTTAGAAAAGCAATTGAAACAATTAAGCAAAACGCATAAAAAAATCTGGTATTTGATAGATGGTGTTTATTCCATGTATGGTGATGTGGCTCCTTTTGATAGCTTATTATACTTAATGGATAAATACGAACAATTGCATGTTTATGTGGATGATGCACATGGAATGAGCTGGCATGGAAAAAACGGAACGGGATACACTAATAGTAAAGTTCCAAAACACGAAAAAATAATGCTAATGACCACAATGGGTAAAGGCTTTGGGGTAACCGGAGGATTAGCAATTTTTCCAAATGAAGAAACTTATAGAAAGGTTCGTATTTTTGGTGGCCCCTTAATTTATTCTCATCCTTTAGCTCCGCCAATTATAGGTGCTGCGATAGCTTCTGCAAAAATTCATTTGTCGGACGATATCTATCCAATACAGAAAGAATTACGTGAAAATATAGATTATTGCAGTCAGCTAATCGCTAAAACAGATCTTACTGTAATGTCCCATCCACTCACTCCTATTGGTTTTGTGGCCATGGGACAACCCAAAGTGGGCTATAATATGGTTAAGCGCTTATTAAATGATGGTTTTTTTGTTAATCTTGCCCTGTTTCCTGCAGTTTCCGTTAGAAATACCGGTGTGCGTTTTTCAATTAACCGCCAGGTGAAAAAAAATGAAATAAAAGAATTTGTTGATGCCTTGGTTTATCATTATCCAAAGGTGTTGGAAGAAGAAAACAGAACAATAGATGATGTACGCAAAGCGTTTAAAACTAAAACCGAACCAAACTCATTTGTTCCAATAAATAAACAAGAAACACATTTAAATGAAGAACTAACTGTACAAGAGGAAAGAAGCATTAAAGCTATTGACAAAACAGAATGGGATAAACTCCTTGGAGCAAATGGCTCTTTTGATTGGGAAGGACTTTTGTCCTTAGAAGATGTATTCAGCAATAACCCAAAACCGGAAGAAAACTGGGATTTTTATTACTTTATTATTCGTGATAAAGATAAACAACCGGTTTTAGCAACTTTTTTCACTTCAGGAATTTCTAAAGATGATATGCTTGCATTAGAATCGGTATCTATTCAGATCGAAGAAAAAAGAAAAACCGATCCTTATTATCTTACCTCAAAAACATTAACAATGGGTTCGATGCTCAGTGAAGGGCATCACTATTTTATCAATCCAAATCATCCAAAATGGAAAGATGCATTTACTATGCTTTTGGAAAGAGTTACAAAAATTCAGGAATCGATAAATGCCAATTCATTATTACTTAGAGATTTGGATAAAGAAGATATTGAATTAAAAGAATTATTTTTGAAAGAAGGATTTGCCCCAGTCAATATGCCTAACTCTAACATTATTGAAAATTTGAAATGGGATACAAAAGACGAACTTATAGAATCACTATCACATCGTAACAGAAAAAATGTTAGAACAGAAGTATTTAGAAATGAAAATGCTTTTGAAATTGAATACAAAAAAGAATTAACAGAAGAAGAAACAGAATATTATCATGATCTATATTTAAATGTGGAACAAAGAAACAAGGGCTTTAATATGTTCGCTTACCCAAAAGATACATTAAAAAAATTATCAAAGCATCCAAATTGGGAGTTTGTTGTTTTGAAGCTTAAACCTGAATTTGATTCACGTCCCGAAAGAAAAGCAGTGGCCGTTATTTGGTGTTATATTGGTTCGGCACATTATTCTCCAATGATTATTGGAATGGATTATAAATACGTTTTTGAATACAAAGTATACAAACAAGCTATTTATCAAGTTTTAAAACGTGCACGAATGTTAAATTTATCAAAAGTATATTTAGGTTTATCT
Source organism: Bacteroidota bacterium (assembly GCA_040388745.1). GTDB lineage: Bacteria > Bacteroidota > Bacteroidia > 2-12-FULL-35-15 > 2-12-FULL-35-15 > 2-12-FULL-35-15. The sequence continues at coordinate 37,656 of JAZKBF010000013.1, forward strand.
GCCGATATTGATAAGCACAAATTTGGTGCTGTGCAACACGCCAGGGTAGCCTATATTCAAGCAAAAGATAATTTTAACATGGAAGTAATAGAATCTATGGCTGCAAATACATAAGAATTTATAAGATACACCTATTCAATGTCAATAAAAACAGACTTTTTCGCCTGTTTTTATTGACATTTCGTTTTTTTGCGCTGAGTAAATGTTGTTAATTCTCTTGTAAAATTGTCAAGAGATCGTGCTGATTCCCCTATCATATCAATCATCCTTTTTAGTTGGTTCTGAGTATAACAGGAGTCAGTAAGAAGGATTGAAAGGCCGAGAATTTGAGTTATAGGTTGGCGCAATTTATGAGTTATAAACATCAATTCTTCCAACTCATTTATGTATTCCTTTTGATGATCTTTCGCCCTTTTAAGTTCTTCATTTGCAATGATCAGCTCCGTTTCGAGTTTGTCTTTTTCATGGTTTTGAAAAAAAAACTCTTCATTAGCAATTTTTAATGAAACGTTTTTTGTCATTTATATTTTCAAGTTGAATTAAAAGTTTATCACTTGTCAATGGTTTTTCGATATAACCGGCACATTTTTTATTGAGAGCTTTTTCAATATGTGTTGGATAATCAGAAGAGATCATAAAAATATCAATTTGTTTTGGTTCAAAAAAAGTAAGTTCATTAAACTCATCAAGAAATTCAAATCCTGTCATGATGGGCATTTTATTGTCGAGAAGGATGAGCACAGGAGCAATCACATTGAAATAAGATTCATTTTGCTGGAAAAATTTTAAATACTCAAGCGCCTTAACAGCATTAGAAAATGTTTGAACGTTCCCGGCAATTTTCAACTGTTCAATAACTTTTTTGCTGATTCTTATATCAATTTCACTATCATCTATAATTATGATTGTTTTAAATTTATTCATCCTGGATGTTTTTGAAAATTGTTAAAGGCAGAATTTAATTTGGCTGATAATTTTAAATTTATTTTTAATTATTTTAAATAACAGTTTCCTTTTCTATCCTCCGAAACAATACATTTCCAAAAAGGATAGCACTCTGCTTTTGCTTTTTTATTTTCCCATTGCAAAGCTTGCAGATTAGGCAGATCATCCGTCCCTCCTTTGCTCCTGGGTTGTATAAGATCAATTTCCCAGCCCATAGAAAGGGAACTAAATTCATTTAAATAAAGAACATTTTTTATCAGCGCACCGCAATTATCTAAACGGTAAATTTGAGGGTCTATACCTTCTATTACCAGTGCTTTTTCCCATACTTTTTGTATTTGAGATTCACTAAAAAATGGTTGATAAAATTTTTTAAGTTTGATCATTCCTTCTTTTTCCGATTTAGTATTAAAAAATCATTTACACTTTTTACATTATTGCCAATCCTTAAAACAGCATGTATCAAATCCTTTTCTTCACAATTAAGCTCCGTACACCACTTTGCCAAATTCTTTTTGTTTGTTAATTCAATTTTCGAATTTTCGTACATAAAAACAGCATTATTTTATTAATCTTCACAAAATTATTCCATAGAACTTTAATTTTTTTAGGTGAAAACACCCTTTTTTTGAGTACCGTAAAAACACTGTAAATCATAGGTGTTTTTACGGTATTTAAAACACTTTAATCCAACAATCGCCTGTTTGCCAACAACTTAACAGAATTTGATAAATTGGGGTGATGAAGATCATTGGTCATAAATCAATACTTTAGCAGAAAATAATATTTAACTAATAAACAATAACTTTTATGAGCTTTACAGGAAAAGAAAATCATTCCATTACATTAGCAGAAGCTGCAGAATGGACACGTAATTACAGAGATGCAAATCCGGGTGCAACCAAAGGCCATTTTTATGGAGAAGATGCTATTCTGGCTATTATTAACCAGACAGGTTGTGTTGGAATACGTATTTATTACGCAATTGATAATTCAGGAGTTAAGCAGTTAATAATAGCTGGTGCAAATACAAGCGAAAACGATTTGTATACTGGGTTACTGGCAGAGAGAGGTATAGCCTGTCCAACACATTGTGGAGTAAACAATCCGCTAAATACCAATACATAATGGAATAGTTCGGAAAATTGACTATTTTTAAAGACGGATTTAATCCGTCTTTTTTATTTGTTATATATGAATAGCAACACTTATTATGATTACCTGGGATATATAACCACGTTCTTTTCTTTACCTACATTAATTATTGGTTTACTGTGCTTTAAAACTGTAAAAGGTTATCTGATCCCTCTGTTTGTATATGTATCCGTTTCTTTTATTACTGAAATGATAAATTTTGTGCTTTCAGAATCAGGTATTAATAACATGTTTATCTTTCGTTTTTATACCATTATTGAATTTATACTTCTCAGTTTTTTTTACAGCATGTTTTTTAGAAAATATTTAAGGTCAAGCTATTTGCTTTTTCTTATCCCTGTATTTTCAATAGTTGCATTTATTGATTATAAAATAAACGGTTTAAAGGCCATAGATAATTTCTCATCCTCTGTTTCAGCTTTACTTTTATCTCTCTATGCGCTTATATCATTTCTATTCGTAATGCGTAAATTAATATTTGAAAATATTTTGTCAGAACCCTTCTTTTGGATAAATTCCGGTGTATTATTTTATTTTTCGGGAAATTTATTAGTTTTTGCTTTTAGTAATTATGTAAAAACCTACCAAGAGTCTTATTATGATGCATTGTGGACAATACCTCAGTTCTTAAATATTTTTTATAACATTTTAATCTGTATAGGATTTTGGAAAGCAAGAGCGAGATAGATGTATTTTCATTAGTTGCTATTGGAACAATGGGGATCTTGATCCTTGTTTCTTTCATTGTGCTTTTTGTTTTGTTATATCAAAAAAAAATGCTGGCAAATATAGCATTGATAAAGGAAAATGATAACATCCATCAGCGCAGATTATTAGATGCCTCAATAGAAGTAGCGGAACAGGAAAGAAAAAAAATTGCAGCAAATATTCATGATGATGTTGGAATGATGTTAAATGTGTTAAAATTAAACCTGACTAAAATTCAACGAAACAGAAATGATGAAATATTGACAGAAACACTGTTAACCAATAGCAATCTATTGATCGGAGATACCCTTGCAGCGATCCGGATCATTTCAAATGATTTGATGCCACCTACTTTAGTGAAATTAGGTTTTATCAAAGGAATAACTGAATTGTGCCGACAGGTTAAATTATCCGGAGCAATTGATATTTATTTAAAACTAAATGTGGATAGTATCCAACTCGAGAAAAAAAATGAAATTCAATTGTACCGGTTGATAAAAGAGGTGATCAATAACATTATTAAACATGCCTCCGCTTCAACTACTGAATTAACAATTAGTGCAACAAATGAATTTATGACCATTACCATAACTCATGATGGGAAAGGATTATCAAACGAAATGATGCAGGAATTGGCTGAATCAAGTGATGGGATCGGATTAAAAAGTATTTTAAGCAGGGCACAACTTACCAATTCTGTTTTACAATATATTATAATAGGAAATAAGGAGTCGAAAATAATAATAGAAACACCTTTAGTTATTATTTAATGTAATATTTAATAGGTAAAGAATAAGTAACCAATGGAACTAAAAAAAACAATAGCTGTAGTTGATGATCAATTCCTTTTCCGACAGGGGCTTATTTCTTTGTTAAAGGAATATGATGAATTGGATGTTATAATGGAGGCTTCAAATGGAAAGGAATTATTAGAAAAACTAAGTTTAAAGCAGCCTGACATTGTACTTTTGGATTTAGAAATGCCGGTAATGGATGGCATTGAAACAACAATTGCAATTAAAAAAAATTATCCGGCCATTAAAATCATTATATTATCCATGCATACTGACGATGCCTTTATTACGCACCTGTTGGAAAAAGGTGCAAGTGGATTTTTACCAAAGGATAAAGATATTCAAGAGGTGGTAGAGGCGATCAATTCAGTTTTAGAAAATGGTTATTACTTTGATGCACGCGTTTCAAGCGCAATGCTAAAAGGTTTGGTAAAGTCGAAAAAAGTAAATCCTTCCTTTTCAAGTCAGCATTTATCAGAAAGGGAAGTTGTAGTTGTTAACTTAATTTGTAAAGAATATACCAATAAAGAAATAGCGGATAAACTATGCCTGAGTCCCCGTACGATTGATTCGTACCGGGAAAATATTTTGTTAAAAACCGGAGCTAAAAATACAGCAGGCATTGTAATGTATGCTGTTAAATATAACTTATTGGATTGAATAGTCCTTTGGGGAAAGATCATGAAGCTGAATTGCTTTCAAATGATACGTTATTTTTGGCATGGAAGGTATACCGTGAAAGAAGAACCATTGCCAAAAGTACTGTCAAAAGAAATGGTCCCACCTAATTTTAATACGCTTGTTTTTACAATGTACAAGCCTAATCCAGTACCTTTTGATGCAGAAGTGGCACGGTAAAACATTTTAAAGATACTGCCTTGCTGAGCCTCAGCAATTCCAATCCCGTTATCCTCAATTTTAAATAAGATTCCTTTTTCGTGATTGGAAATATCAATATTGACAAAAGATCTCTCAATCCCACTTTTCCGGTATTTTATAGCATTATCGATAAGGTTTAATAAAATAGTTTGAAATAACCCTTTTTCTGTATTTATAAATTTAGCCTGATCTTCGAAAACGATATTAAAATCAATATCCTTAAACCCTTCCACAAATTCAATACTTTTTAATATACTATCAATTATTCCTTTAATACCGATCTTTTCAAATTCTAATTCTCCATAAGCTATCCGCCCCAAAACCAGCAGGTCCGACATTATGATGTTTAACTTGGAAGTACAATCGCCTATCTTTTCAATGAACATTTCCTTTTCCTGCTCATTCTCACTTTCCTTATACAAAGCCATCAAAGCCATCATTGAAGCCACTGGGCTTTTCAAATCGTGGGAGGCTTTATAAACAAATAAATTCAATTCATCATTTTTATCCTGAAGTTGATTTTTTGCATTTAAAAGTGCCGTAATATTCTTAGCAACCAGCAATGTGCCGGAATACTCCTGCCGATTATTATGTAATGGAGAAAATGAGCACGAAACGGGTATAATGGAATTATCCTTAGCTTTAAGGTTCAAACCTATTTCCCGAATTTTGTTTTGTTCGTAGGTAGTTCTAATGGAATTCCGAACATTATCAATATCGCTTATCGGAAATAATTTTTCAATGGATTGGTTCAATAATTCACCTTGGGTATAAAATAAAAGGTCTTCAACAACGTGATTTGTATTTTGGATCTCACCATTTTGGTTAAGTACAATAAGTACATCATTTATTCCATTGTATATGCTATTTAGAAAAACTCTGGAAATGGTGGTTTCATTCAGTTCTTCAACAAGCATATTTATTCCCACTTGCACCGCAAGCAATTGCTCATCCTTTTCATCAGCAATAGGGAGTTTGGAATTATAATCCCCATTGCCAATTTTAATCAAGAAATCCTCGATGTATTGTAGCTGTTGCTGAGTATTATTTGTTGAAGAATTCATTATTTAATCCAGTTTGAAAATTTAAAGTTTGAACGTTTAATTTGAGGTATCTTTTAAACTTTCAATTTTTTAACTTTTAACTAATTTTTAAACATTAAACCTGAAATGCATCATATCGCCATCATTCACAACATATTCTTTTCCTTCAACGCCCATTTTGCCGGCATCTTTACAAGCTACTTCTGAACCAAGGGTAATAAAGTCGTTATACTTAATTACTTCAGCCCTGATAAACCCTTTTTCAAAATCAGTATGAATAACACCGGCAGCTTGAGGGGCCGTCATTCCTTTAATGATGGTCCAGGCGCGTACTTCCTTAACACCTGCTGTAAAATATGTTTGAAGATTTAGGATACGATATGCTGCTTTGATCAGTTTATTTACACCCGGTTCTGCAAGTCCCATGTCTGCAAGAAACATTTGACGTTCTTCATAAGTTTCCAAACTAGCGATCTCTGCTTCCATTTGAGCAGTAATGATCAATACTTCGGCATTTTCAGTTTTTACCGCTTCTTTAACTGCATCAACGTAATTATTACCCGCCTTTACAGCTGCTTCATCCACATTACAAACATATAAAACAGGTTTTACAGTTAATAAACAGCAATCAGCAATATAGACCATGTCTTTTTCCGAAAGATTTGCGGAACGAGCTGATTTGCCTTGTTCTAACAAGTTTTTCAAATTCAACAATACCTCATAAGCCTTTTTTGCTTCCTGATCATTGCCGGTTTTTGCTTGTTTTTCAACGCGTTTTAGTTTTGCATCAACAGTTTCCAGATCCTTCAACTGCAATTCAGTATCAATGATTTCTTTATCCCTAACCGGATTAATAGTACCATCAACGTGTACTACATTTGGATCGTCAAAGCAACGTAAAACATGTATAATTGCATTTGTTTCACGGATATTAGCAAGGAATTTATTTCCCAGCCCCTCTCCTTTGCTCGCACCTTTTACAAGACCGGCAATATCCACAATTTCAACAGTGGTAGGTACCACGCGTTCCGGTTTAACTAATTTCTCGAGAGTAGATAGCCGTTCATCCGGAACAGTTATTACCCCAATATTTGGTTCAATTGTACAAAAAGGAAAATTTGCTGCCTGCGCCTTTGCATTTGATAAGCAATTAAAAAGAGTTGATTTCCCAACGTTAGGTAATCCTACAATACCACACTGTAATGCCATGTTTATTTTAATTATTGATTTGGTAAGTTGGAGAGTTGGAGATTTAAAGATTTGAAGAATTAAAAATTCTCCATTTCTTCCTTCTCTATCTCACTATTTATTTTAGCCTGTAAAGATACTAAAATTAGCCGTTTTATAAATACTTCTGAGAATTATAAAATTGAGTTTTCAACAATAAATTAATATTTTCAACAATACTCGTCAAACGCTTAAAAATAGATACTTTTGAGCGTTATTTTATAAATCACAACAAAACACTGCTTTATTGTTTTTTTGTGAAAAATTAATAATTGTATCCTAAGATGCTTTTATTGTAAATTTTGCGTTAGGGATTGCAGCCCTTCGACTGGGCTCAGGATAAACTCCAAACCCGCCCCCTTTCTATTTAGAAAGGGAAACGCTTAAAGATTTTTTTTATCAGTTAATAAATTTTCCAGACACATCATCAAATAAAAAATATGGCTTCATTATCAGAATTAGAAAAAGTTAGTACCCAGGTTCGCAGGGATATCGTTAGAATGGTCCATGCCGTAAATTCAGGTCATCCCGGTGGATCATTAGGTTGTACAGAATTTTTGGTATCCCTCTATTTTGATGCAATGAATCATCATCCTGAGAAATTTAGCATGGATGGTATTGGAGAAGATCTGTTTTTCCTTTCCAACGGGCACATTTCGCCAGTTTTTTATAGTGTGTTGGCTCGTTCGGGATATTTCCCGGTAAAGGAACTTGCTACTTTCCGTAAATTGGATTCCCGCTTACAGGGCCACCCTACTACTCATGAAGGTTTACCGGGAATCCGTGTTGCCTCAGGTTCTTTAGGACAAGGTTTGTCGGTTGCTATTGGAGCTGCTGCTGCTAAAAAACTAAACAAAGATAATGGCTTGGTTTACACTTTACACGGTGATGGCGAGTTGCAGGAAGGTCAAATTTGGGAAGCTGCTATGTATGCTGCAGGAAGGAAAGTTGATAATATTATTTCAACTATTGATGTGAACGGACAACAAATTGATGGCTCTACAGACCAGGTTTTACCAATGGGTGATTTGAAAGCTAAATGGGAAGCATTTGGATGGGACGTTCTTTCTATGAATGGAAACATTTTATCAGAAGTAGTGGAAACGCTCAAAAAAGCAAAAACTCATACAGGTAAAGGAAAACCAGTATTGATATTAATGAAAACCGAAATGGGACATGGCGTTGATTTTATGATGGGTAGTCATAAATGGCATGGTGTTGCTCCTAACAATGAACAATTGGCACAGGCTTTGAGTCAGAATGCGGAAAGTTTGGGGGATTATTAAACTCCAGGTCAAAAGAGAAAAAAGTCAAAAGTCAAAAGTTTTAAAAATGAAAAAAAATAATTTCAAATTTCAGAAATTAAAATTAAAGTGCAGTATTTGCTTGCTTCTTTTGACTTTTAACTTTCTCCCTTTTAACTTACTTTCCCAGAAATCTCAACCTTTAACGCGTATTTTATTTGTTTTTGATTGTTCATATAGTATGTTCGGCCAGTGGCAAAGTGGTATGAAAATGGACCTGTCAAAAAAACTATTAAGCGAATTTTTGGACAGTATAAGAGGAACAGAAAATCTTGAGATAGCCTTTCGTGCCTATGGTCATCAAGTGCCTTTGCGCCCGCAACGCAGCTGTACCGACACCAAACTGGAGGTGCCTTTTGGCAAGGATAATATTACCGCCATAAAAAACAGGATTAAAACGCTTGTTCCTAAAGGAACTACACCTATCGCTTATACTTTAGAGCAATGTGGCGATGATTTCCCCTCTCCTTCAAGCGCGAGTGTAAGAAACATTGTTATTTTGATCACCGATGGAATTGAAGAATGTGATGGCGATCCTTGTGCCGTTTCTCTTGCCCTTCAAAAAAAGGGGATCGTATTAAAACCTTTTGTTATTGGCGTTGGACTGGACCAAAGTTACATCAATTCATTTGGCTGTATCGGAAAATTTTATGATGCTTCGAGCGAAACCAGCTTTAAGAACATTTTAAGTATTGTAATTTCACAAGCATTGAATAATACTTCTGTACAGGTAAACCTAAACGATCAGATAGGCCGACCAACTGAAACAGATGTAAATATGACTTTTTATGATGAGGAATCAGGGGCCATTCGTTATAATTATATGCACACAATTAATCACAGAGGATTGCCCGATACTTTAATTATTGATCCGATCGGAACTTATAAAATGGTTGTACATACCATCCCCCCGGTTGAAAAAACCGGCATCGAATTAGTACCCGGTAAGCATAATATTATTGCTGTGGATGCACCACAAGGATATCTTAATTTAAAGATGTCGGGCAATACGGATTATAGCAAAAATCTTAATTGTATCATTCGTAGAAATGAAGACATGCAAACACTTCATATTCAGAATTTTAATACAACAGAAAAGTTCATTGTCGGCAAGTACGATCTGGAGATATTAACCTTGCCCCGTATCAAGGTAAATAAGGTAGATATTGCACAAAGCAAAACCACTTTTATTGAGATCCCACAAGCAGGAAGTGTGGTTATTGCCAAACCAAGTGAGGGTCCCGGAAGTTTATATGTTGAAGAGAAAAACAAAATGGTATGGGTTTGTAATTTGATCAGTAATATAACGAATGAAACCATTGTTTTACAACCGGGAAGATATCGTGTAGAATTCCGTCCCAAAAATGCAAAGGAAACTATTTACACTATCGAAAAAATGTTTAAGGTGGAATCAGGAACGTCAACAGCTATCAAATTATATTAAAAAGCGCTGAGTGCAGAAAAGGATCAATAGAATCGTTTATTAAAAAAAAGTAATTTATTAAGTAATGAAAAAGAATAAAAGCATTTGTATCATTGATGATGAGGAAATTAATCAGTTCATATTAAAAACAATTATCAAAAATTTAAATAATGAGATCAAGATCTCAACTTATAATAATGGTGAAGTGGCGTTAAACTCTTTAACAGAAATACTTGACTCTAAGGAAGATATGCCTGATATTATACTCTTAGATATAAATATGCCGGTGATGGGCGGATGGCAATTTATGGATGAATTTGTTAAACTTCAAGTTGGGAAAAAGACAGCAATTTATATTATAACTTCATCAAGTTCACCTGATGATAAAAAAAAGGCAAAAACGTACGCTGATATTTCTGACTTTTTAACCAGACCTATTGCACCAAATACTTTAAAAGAGATAATAGAAAAGGCTGAATAAAACCTGAAATGGCTAAAATTTTAAACCACAAGAAAATAGCATAACCAAAAACATGAAAAAATACACCTATACTGAAAAAAAAGATACTCGTTCCGGCTTTGGAGCTGGATTGTCTGAATTAGGAAAAAACAATCCTAACGTAGTTGCATTGTGCGCTGATCTAACAGGATCCTTAAAAATGGATGCTTTTGCAAAGGACCATCCGGAGCGGTTTTTTCAAATTGGTATTGCCGAGGCCAACATGATGGGTATAGCTGCAGGTTTAACTATTGGTGGCAAAATACCATTTACAGGTACTTTTGCTAATTTCTCTACCGGACGAGTGTATGATCAAATCCGCCAGTCAATTGCCTATTCTAACAAGAATGTAAAAATATGTGCTTCACATGCAGGTTTAACACTTGGCGAAGATGGTGCTACTCACCAGATATTAGAAGATCTGGGCTTAATGAAAATGCTACCTGGAATGGTAGTTATCAATCCTTGTGATTATAACCAGACCAAAGCAGCAACCATTGCTATTGCTGAATATGTTGGACCAGTGTACCTTCGTTTTGGCCGCCCGAATGTTCCTAATTTTACTCCTAACGATCAAAAATTTGAGATCGGTAAAGCAGTAATGCTGAACGAAGGAACAGATGTAACCATTTTTGCAACAGGACATTTAGTTTGGAAAGCAATTGAAGCAGGAGAACAATTGGCTGCTCAGGGAGTTAGTGTGGAAATAATAAATATTCATACCATCAAACCTTTAGATAATGCGGCAGTAATTGCATCAGCTAAAAAAACACGTTGTGTGGTTACTGCTGAAGAACATCAAATGAATGGCGGCCTTGGCGATAGTATCGCTCAGTTACTTGCGCGTGAACTGCCAACACCAATTGAAATGGTTGCAGTAAATGATAGTTTTGGAGAAAGTGGAACACCCGATCAGTTGATGACCAAATATGGCCTGGATACAGTGAATATTGTAAATGCAGTAAAAAAGGTGATGAGCAGAAAACCTGCTTCAGTTGTATTGTAGAAGAAGTTTACGCTAATTAGCCTTCTTTAGGCGTAATCGATAAGAGGCTGTTTGATTTTTATAGGACGTATGTTCTCATATTAAACCCCTGACAAAGTTTTGAAACTTGTCAGGGGTTTTTGTTTGAATTTTCAATTTAGTGTAGCCTCAAAATAAGGATTGAAGCCTTGCTAGACAGCTATATATAAAACGAAATGAATGGAGTTTAAAACAAATTTAAGACGCTGAGAAATGGTCTTGATTTCTTCAGTTCTGCGTATTATACAGTCTTCAGCTTTAAACCAGAATATTATAGTTTTCTACCTCTTCTTGATTTAATTATTCCTGTTTTCTTGCCTTTTTTCTTAGCAGATTTCTTGCCTTTAGCACCTGTACCACCTGGTGCTTCACCTTTTCCATCACCAGCAACTGTTCGCTTGGGTTTATCTTTTAAATTAAGGAATGTATAACCTTCATACTTCTTTTTAGGAGCATTATACCTTGGTTTAGATGCCTTGCAAGCAGGATTTTTAAATAAGGCAATGCCCAAATTGAAATATACACTTGCCCCATACGTATTATTTTTTACAACAAAAGGCAGCACATTATCCACGCCCAACACAAAAGTCCTAAACCGGAAAGCAAATCCAAGCTGAGGATATATATACCGGTGTAATGTAAGAGGAATGGCTACTTCAAAATTTCTACGTTCGTAACGAAGCGCTACGGATACTAAATTGGTACGCTGTACCCCAATAATTCTTGCAGTAGTTAAGCCCTGTATTGCAGAAGCATTAAAATAAAAATTGTGGCTTAGATTAAAATCAGCCTGCGCACTAATAGCTGTTGGAAGGCAAGCCATTATAGGTTGATTTTTTTGCTGAGTTACATTAAAATCGGCACGGATCACAGAGTCAATATCTGTGTGTTTGAAATCTGTAATTAAAGTACTTCCCGAAACATCACCTTTAAAGGTGTTTTGTGTAAATCGTATTGCCCCCAGATCCAATAAAGATAAACCAAATTTATATTTATAATCAATGTATTTACAATTCGATTTTGGAGAATTTGCATAATAATTCTCTAAATATTTAAGGGTCTTTTTATACGTTATTCCTATATCTATACCAATTCCTTTCCCGGTATTCCACCCTGGTTCATTGTATCTTATTTTAGCTCTAAAATTTGCTATATCTATCTTGGTATCATTTACTTGCGCATTTAATCTAAAAATATTACCATAGGCAATGTTTATTCCGGTTAGGTACTTTGCATTACCTCCTAAAGTTATCATTTCAGTTCCATGTTTGAAATACATCTTTCCAAAATTCACCCCGTATTCTACCCAAGCCATTTGGCTTATTCTTGTATTTCTTATATCAATATCAAAATTTTTAGTGGTGTCGATCTTTTGTTCTATCAATAAACTGGTTAGTTCTTCTGGAATGTTATTAACACTTGCCTCCACTCGCCCCCTGATAAAAAAACCATAGCCTATTTCTCTATTGCTCACAACCATTGTAGGCCCGTTAATTTCAGCTTTTGTGTATAAAAATTTTTTGAATGGGCCGGAAGTATTAAGTTGGGGATCCTGCAAATCAGAACTCTTGTCCATCCAAACCCTGAATTTTGGCATGTACACCAGGTTATTCATCACATATATATTGGCCCCAACCAGATTGAACTGCATTAAAGTTCGCGAATCAACAGAAGATGAGGGGTTAAGGAATATGCTATTAACACTGGAATAGTTACTATTGGCCATACCCAGTCTTTCCTGAGATAGTGCCGGAAAGGAGGATAGTAACGAAATAAAAAAGATAAAAATTTTTCTCATAAAACAATTATGTCCTGTGCAAAAAGTCAAAGATATAATAAATCAATTAGATAATTAAAAAATTTGTTAATTTGAAAATTAAATAACCAATTTCCAAATTAACACAACCTGATCCGCGATTTGCCAAATACTTTAAACTCATTTTCAAATGACCCTATTATCTCATTGAATTTGCTATTTTTGCCGAATGATAAAAGCAAACGACCCTTCATTAGAATCATGGATCGAAGTACCTTCGAATAGTGATTTTCCAATCCAGAATTTACCTTTCGGAATTTTCAAAACTCAAAGTTCCAACTCCCGCGTAGGTATAGCTATTGGAGATCAGGTGCTTGATTTATCCGTACTTAATAAACTGGGGTTTTTAGATGATTTCAAAATTGATGACTCGGTTTTCAGTAATCAATACCTGAATGATTTTATTGCGCTTGGTAAACCATTATGCAGATCCATTCGTCACCGCATATCTAACCTGTTGAGCATTAATAATCCCGATTTGCGTGATAATAAAGATGCCAGGTATAAGGTGTTAAATTTCATGAGTAATGTGCAAATGCAAATGCCAGTGAAAGTGGGCGATTATACCGATTTTTATTCAAGTGTTGATCATGCAACAAATGTAGGAACTATGCTTCGTGACCCTGCCAATGCTTTATTTCCTAACTGGAAACATTTACCGGTAGGCTATCACGGACGTGCTTCATCCATCATTGTTTCAGGCACACCTTTTCACCGCCCCAAGGGACAAACAAAGCCGGCTGATTCTGATTCTCCAGTTTTTGGCCCTACTAAATTATTGGATTTTGAATTGGAAGTGGCATTTATCATTGGAAAACAAACGCAATTAGGGGAATCTGTTTCAACAGCTGCCGCTGATGATCATATTTTTGGATTAGCCTTATTCAACGATTGGAGCGCACGCGACATTCAAACATGGGAATATGTTCCACTTGGGCCATTTTTGGCTAAAAATTTCGCTTCTACTATTTCACCCTGGATAGTTACATTGGATGCCCTGGAACCATTTCGTACTGCTGGTTACAAACAAGAACCCAAAGTACTCCCTTATCTTGAATACAAAGGAGAGAAAAACATTGACATTAAACTGGAAGTTTCAATTCAACCCGAAAAAGGCGAAGAAAATAATGTTTGTAAGTCCAACTATAAATTTATGTACTGGACCATGGAACAGCAATTGGCGCATCATACTTCAAATGGCTGCAATATTAATATTGGTGATCTGATGGCTTCCGGAACCATCAGTGGACCAACACCTGATTCATACGGCTCTATGATTGAGCTTTCCTGGAAAGGAACCAAACCTGTTACATTGAAAGATGGCAGCGAGCGTAAATTCATCAATGATAATGATACAGTGATCATGCGCGGTTATTGCGAAAAAGATGGTGTACGTATTGGATTTGGTGAGGCTAAAGGAAAAGTATTGGCGGCATTGTAAGTTTCTTTTCAGGGATTAAATTATTATCAATTGGGGCGTGTCCCTTCGCTGCGCTCGGGTCGGGCTTTTCGTTGCAAGTCCTCGCTGCGCTCCGGGCTTTCCACTTCAATCCCTCACGCAAACTGCTCTGCATCTGATATCAGCTTTGATTTGAATCTTTGCGTTTTTTTTTTACCACAAAGCAGAAAGCTATTGGACAAAGTTCGAAAATAGAAAAAAATCCATTTTATTATATTTACATAAACTCCCCACTTAGAAATCTCTTACCATTTTTTCTTTCCTAACACTTTTTTCTCAACTATTAAAAATATACCTTTAACGAATATTGATCCGAAACCGGATATTATTGAATTAAAATTGTAATTAAAAAAATTAAGTGGAATCTAAACCAAAGATATTGGCTTTTGCGGGCAGTACCCGTCAAGACTCGTTTAATAAAAAATTAGTAGCAATTGCTGCTGAAGGAGCCAGAAATGCGGGGGCAGAGGTAACAGTAATAGATCTACGTGATTTCCCTATGCCTCTTTATGATGCGGACTTTGAAAAGGAACATGGAATGCCTGAAAACGCGAAAAAACTGATGGATCTGATGATTGAGCATCACGGTTTTCTGATTGCTTCTCCTGAGTATAATAGTTCTGTTTCCGGTGTATTAAAAAACACTATTGACTGGGTTTCTCGCCCAGTTAAAGGAATGACACCCTTAAAAGCATTTGAGGAAAAAGTGGCTTGCCTGATGAGCGCTTCGGATGGGGCATTAGGAGGTTTACGTGGTCTTTCTGCTTTAAGATGGATTTTAGGGAACATTAAGATTATTGTTTTACCAAAACAAATTGCAGTGCCGCATGCAAAAGAAGCATTTGATGAAAACGGAAGACTGAAAGATGAAAAATTACATGCTTCTATCGAACATCTGGGTAAATCTTTAACTGATATTATTCGGAAGTTGAAGAGTGAATAAAGAGTAGCAGCGGGATATTTTTAATGAATGAGGTACGACTGAAGCAATCCATACTAGTATGAGATTGCTTCGGGTAAAAACCCTCGCAATGACGCTCCCCTATAAGTTTTTTTTTATCAAACAAACAGTGCTGAATCATAATTTTAAAATCTATAAATCTGAGGCTAATATTTTGAGTAATTTGAACTGAATGAGTCTATGGACAAACTTTAATTTTAGTAAGATCCATCGCAAAAAGCTCTGAATGACAAGATTTGGTGAAACCGCTATTGTCCCAAATAATGTTAAAAACTTTAAAACAATATAATTAAGAGTACATTCGTTTAGATTAAAATTTTCAAAATTGAAACCAATATTAAATAATTTATAATATGGATAAGATACACATACTTTGGGCTGATGACGAGATCGATCTATTAAAGCCGCATATTTTATTTTTGAAAGATAAAGGATACGAAGTACAAACGGCTAATAGCGGTGATGAGGCTTTGGAATTGGTTGAAAAAAATCACTTTTCAGCAGTATTGCTTGATGAAAATATGCCCGGTCTTTCAGGTTTAGAAACACTCAATCGTCTAAAATCAAAGCATGCTGAACTGCCTGTTATAATGATCACAAAAAGTGAAGAAGAGTTTTTGATGGAAGATGCAATCGGGTCTAAAATCTCGGACTACCTGATAAAGCCTGTTAACCCTAATCAAATATTACTTTCCTTAAAAAAGACCTTAGACAACAAACGTCTTATCAGCGAAAAAACCACCTCCAATTACCAGCAGGAATTTCGCCAGATCGGTATGACCTTAGGTGATCGGTTAAATTGGGCTGAATGGGTGGAGGTGTATAAAAAACTTGTGTATTGGGAGTTGGAGTTAGATTCCAGCAAGGATGAGAGCATGATAGAAGTTTTAAAAATGCAGAAACAAGAAGCCAATAAGTTATACTGTAAGTTTATTGAAAGTAATTATATAGGTTGGTTGAATGGTCAAACACCAAATCCTCCTTTGTTTTCGCATACACTTTTCAAAGCCAAAGTAGCTCCATTACTTGAAAAGCCTGAAACTACCTTTTTAGTACTTATTGATAATTTGCGTTACGATCAATGGAAAATTATTCAGCCCATCATCTCTGAATATTTTAATATTGAAACCGAAGATCTATATAGCAGTATTTTACCAACTGCTACTCAATACGCCCGTAATTCATTTTTTGCTGGGCTAATGCCCTCTGAAATTGAAAAACGTTTTCCTAAGTTATGGTTGAATGATGAGGAAGAAGGCGGTAAAAATTTACACGAAGAGGAATTGCTCCAGGAGCAGTTAAAGCGACTTGGTAAAGATGTTAAGATGAGTTATAATAAGATCACTAATCATGCAGCCGGAAAAAAATTATCGGAAAACATGAGCAACCTGATGCAAAATAAGTTGAATGTGATCGTGTATAATTTTGTAGATATGCTTTCTCATGCCCGTACCGAAATGGAAATAATAAGAGAGCTCGCTGATGACGAAAAAGCGTATCGTTCTATTACTTTATCATGGTTTGAGCATTCTCCTTTACATGATATTTTAAAACAAATTGCAGCTAAAAAATGTAAACTTGTAATTACAACTGATCATGGAACCATTAAAGTTACCGAACCATCCAAAGTGGTAGGTGATAAAAACGTAAATACTAATTTACGCTATAAGCAAGGTAAAAGCCTTGACTACGTAAAGAAAGATGTATTTGAGGTTCGGAATCCTGCTGATGCATTTTTACCTAAACAACACGTAAGTACAAGTTTTGTGTTTGTGAAAGAAGATAAGTTTTTTGCATATCCCAACAATTTCAATTATTACGTAAACTATTATCGCAATACATTCCAGCATGGTGGAGTTTCATTAGAAGAAATGGTTATTCCTTTTATAACATTGAGCGCGAAGTAGGTTACAGATAAACGAATTATTACGAATTTACGAATCTGTTTAACAACTCGCCAGTCTACTATAGATTATCGAAGAATAATCAGGTGTAAATTTTATTTCTTTAACTAAACTTTATTTAATGCAAATCATTATTAATGACATACTAGACCTCCCATCTACCACAAAAAAATTACTGGAGGCCTTTCCGGATAAAAAAATATTTGCTTTTTATGGACAGATGGGGGCAGGAAAAACCACATTTATTAAATCAGTTTGTGAAGCTTTGGGCGTAAACAATACGGTGAGCAGTCCCACATTTTCAATAGTGAATGAATATCTTTCAGAAAAAGGTGAAAAAATTTTCCACTTCGATTTTTATAGAATTAATTCAGAAGCCGAAGCTTATGACATGGGCTACGAGGATTATTTTTATTCCAATGCCTATTGTTTTATTGAATGGCCCGAAAGAATAGCGGAACTGCTTCCTCCCGATCATATTAGAGTTGATATCACTGTGAAAGATCAAATCCGCACCGTTTCAGCAAACAACATTTAAATGCTAGAATAGAGATGTTAGATCTTAGAACTATGGGCTAACATCTCAATACTCATTCTATTAACATCTCACCTTTGATAACTCCTCTCCTATTTAAATAAATAGTCGTTAGATTTCATAACTTTGCTGGACGTATTACAAACTTACATTCATTAAAAAAATGAAAACATCCAAAGAACTTCTTGCATCGTTAACCCAAATAGCTTTAATGCCACAAGAAGAAACGCTTGAAGTGGGTCGTAAAAAAAGCAAACTATTTATTGGTATTCCAAAAGAAATCTCTTTTCAGGAAAACCGTGTAGCCCTTGTTCCTGATGCAGTTGCTTTGCTGGTTAATAACGGACACCATGTAGTGATAGAAACAAATGCCGGCAAAATGGCTAATTTTCAAGATCACGATTACAGTGAAGCCGGAGCAGAAATTGTATATAGTGCTGAAGAAGTGTATAAAGCAACCCTTATTTTAAAGGTAGCACCTCCTTCACCTGAAGAAATTGAAATGATGCAGCAAAACCAAACGCTCATTTCTGCATTACAACTTACTGTTCAGCCTGAAGATTTCCTTAAACAATTGATGGCTAAAAAAATCACTGCAATAGCTTTCGACTGGATAAAAGATGATGATGGTATTTATACGGTGATCCGCTCTATGGGTGAGATTGCAGGCAGCACCTCTATATTAATTGCAGCAGAGTATTTGAGTAATGTTAACAACGGACAAGGTTCTATTTTAGGCGGTATCTCCGGGATCTCCCCTACTGAAGTGGTGATCATTGGTGCCGGTACAGTTGGTGAATTTGCTACCCGTGCTGCATTGGGACTAGGTGCATCTGTAAAGGTGTTTGACAACTCTATTTATCGTTTAAGACGTTTACAAAGTGATATTGGTACACGAATTTTCACATCCGTAATTCAGCCGCGTGTGTTGGCAAAACATTTAAAAACAGCCGATGTTGTTATTGGTGCAATGCGCTCGCAACATGGTCGTACTCCATTGGTGGTAACATCTGAAATGGTTAGTGAAATGAAGACAGGTTCAGTGATCATTGATGTAAGTATTGATCAGGGTGGTTGTTTTGAAACTTCCGAAGTAACCAATCACGCCAAGCCAGTGTTCAGGAAATTTGGTGTTATTCATTATTGCGTTCCTAATATAGCTTCACGTGTTTCACGTACTGCTTCTTATGCTTTAAGTACCATCTTTGCTCCTATTCTTTTAAACATTGGCGAAGAAGGTGGTGTGAAAAATATGTTGCGCAAGGATGAAGGTGTTCGTAATGGAATATATATTTACAATGGTAAACTTACTAATCGTGTATTGGGAGAAATGTTTAAACTTCCTTATAAGGATATCAATCTATTGATGTCAGGCATATAATGATGTAATATTTTATATGTAATAGGTAAGTTTAGGTAATAGGTAATAGGTAAGTTGCGTTTCATTTTAAAAAATATTAAATATTAAATATTACCTCCAATCATGGCTATTCAAGGAAAACATTCCGATTTAATTAGACGCTTAAAATTATATGGGTTCGGTTTATTGCTGGGAGTACTTGTTGTAAGCTTTGTATATAAAGGAAAAGGTTGTCAGATGCCGGGTTCGGCTAAATTAGAAGAACTTGGCTGGCAAAAACTGGAGTATAGCAAACATGCTGCTTGTAGAATGGAATGCAGGCACATCACTGAATCTGAAATAAGAGAATTACTTGGTAAAGGTGAGTCGCTCGGTAAAGGAAAAGTGAATTACGATAAAAGTCAGGTACATGACAAACCTTGTCCTTCCTACGCAATAGAGGGTACTACCACTTCTGGTAAAAAGCTTCGTATTGTAATTGCAGATTGTGATACCATTTCAAGAGTTGTTACAGCAATTGATCTGAAAATGGAAAATGATTTTTGTGATTGTCCTTAAAAATAATTGCTTTAAAGCTTTTCACTAGGGCGTTTCCCTTTCTTAAAGAAGAAAGGGCCGGGCTTTCCACTTCAATCTTTTCTAAACAGAAAAGGATTTACGTTGCAATCCCTAACGCAACATCTGCAATAAAATAGTCTTATGTTTATTAAATAGATTTTACCGAAATTTTGGTTTGAGAATATATCAGCGTTTATTTGACTTTA
Organism: Bacteroidota bacterium; assembly: GCA_040388745.1. Taxonomy (GTDB): domain Bacteria; phylum Bacteroidota; class Bacteroidia; order 2-12-FULL-35-15; family 2-12-FULL-35-15; genus 2-12-FULL-35-15. Next base: position 57,456 of record JAZKBF010000013.1, read on the forward strand.
GCAAAAATTAGAAATCGAGCCCGTCTTAATAGAATTATGGCAGACCATCTCCAAATTTAATTTTTACTTAAAATTTTATTCGGTTCTTTAATAAAAGAAATTTTTGCTTTTTGGTACTCCTCTTTGAAAACCCTTTCTTTTATTTTATTCATGGTTTCAAATGGTCCCTCAACAATTGCCATATTTACTGCCCATGCAGGAACAGCACCAGCAGGATCAACTAACAATTGGTAAACAATTTCAACAGTTCCATCTTTTTGTGGGGTGAGTGTCCAGGATGCATTAAAGTTCATTATCCGAACATAATCAGGGGAAACAGGGATATAGGTTCCGTTAGCAGACGATCTTATGGAAACTACTTTTGTTATTTCATCTTGTCCAATTTTTATATTTACTATAAAATCACGATTACTGATAGGCCAAGGTGCAATTACTGTTTGATAGTGGATCAATTCTTTTTCACTTATTGTTTTAAGTGTACCTGAGGTACCACATTTATATACCCATTCGGGATATTTCTCAAAATCATACAGAAGGCCTACTATACTTGAAATTGAAGTTTTAACGTAGGCAACGGCTTTCAATTCTTTGAAAGCGGAATTTTCAGAATTTCGCGTATAAACCGTAACGCCTTTTTCATCTTTTTTTAGTTGCCAATCACCACTTGCGATAGAAAATGAAGTTGCGCCCAAATAAAAGACAAAGAGTAAAATTAAAGTGATATTTTTTTTTAATAACATTAGTAATGTGTTTAATTAATAGAACAAAAAAATTATATTTTGAAGAAGATTTTGCGGAATTTTTAGCGAAATATATTCAATACTGTAACTACGCAAATTTTGTGCCGAAGAGCCTTTAAAAAGACCAGAAGAAATTCAGAGTTTGCCATTAAATGTTAATTAATTTAAACACCCCATATAGCAAGGCATAGCGGATGTTTTTTTACGTTGCAAAATTATTCTTTCGTCCGATAATTCCGGTTAAATTCAAACTGTTTTCCACAAAAGGAGATATTTGTTCTACATCCTGTTTATTTATCAGGAACAATACAGATTTTTTATTAATTTTCAAGCTTGATTGGATTATTAAAATAATTAAGCCCTTGATTTTCTATGCAACAAAACATCTCTTTTGTATTAGACGGAAAAATACAAACCCTTGATTTTAATGATCAATTTAAGCCTACAACTACTGTACTGAATTATTTACGCAGCAGCCCCATTCACAAAGGGGTTAAAGAAGGTTGTGCCGAAGGTGATTGTGGTGCCTGCACTGTGGTAATTGCTGAATTAAACCCTGACAATAAAATAAGTTATAAAGCCTGGGATTCCTGCCTGGTATTTTTACCTATGCTTCAAGGGAAACAACTGATAACTGTTGAAAATTTATCTCAAAACAATGGTGCAGAAAAAGTGTTGCACCCTGTTCAAAAAGCAATGGTAGAATGTAACGGAAGTCAATGTGGCTATTGTACTCCCGGCATTATCATGTCATTGTTCTCTCTTTATAAAAACGAAAATGAACCAACCAAAGAAAGTATTGAAGATTCGTTAACAGGCAATCTATGTCGTTGCACCGGTTACAAACCTATTATTGAAGCGGCAGCAAAAGCGTGTGCTCAAAAGAGTACAGATCAATTTACTACCAATGAGAAACACGTAATAGAGCTTTTGCTACAAATTAAAGATCAAAGCCATTCAATTGAAATAAACACATCTGAACAAAAATACTATCAGCCAAAAACGAAACAAGAAGCATTGGAATTAAGAAATAAAATGCCAAATTCTGTTTTAGTAAATGGCGCAACAGATGTAGCTTTGCGAGTGACGAAACGACATGAATTGTTGAATGAAATTATTGACCTATCCGGAGTTGAGGACTTAAAAAAATGTATAAAAACGGAGTACCTGATCAAATTTGGAGCTGGAATGAACCTCGAAGAGGTGAAAAAAATTGCTAAAAATGAATTTCCGGCTTTGTATGAAACACTTGCAGTATTTGGTTCCCGACAAATCAGATCAGTGGCAACACTGGGTGGAAATGTAGGATCCGGTTCCCCTATTGGGGATACGTTGCCCACTCTAATGGCATACAATGCTGAAATTAAACTACAGAGTATTGATGGTGAGCGGAGAATTAATATGAATAATTATATTCTTGGTTACCGCAAAACTGAGCGCCAACCAAATGAAATTATTACTACCATTATTATTCCAAGACCTTCTCCAAAAACAATTGTTAAATTTTATAAAGTATCAAAACGAAAAGATCTTGATATTTCTACTGTTAGTGCAGGTTTTAGCATAACATTGGATAATAATATTGTGGAGGCTATAACTCTTGCATACGGTGGAATGGCTGCCATTACTAAGCGTGTATCGAAAGCAGAGGAATACTTAACCGGTAAACTATGGGTAAGGAGTACTGTTGAGCAGGCAATGGAATTGATCGCTGAAGAGTTTACCCCTATTTCGGATGCCAGATCAGGTGCCGAGTTCAGAACAATTGCAGCAAAAAATTTATTATTGAAATTCTGGACTGAAACGGATCCAATACATAATTTGAAGGTAGACAATTCAGAGATAGATGATTTAGAGATAGATAATTTTTCTTAGGCAATAGAAGCAATTTAACAATTTTACAGTAGGCAATTGAAGCAATTTAACAATTTTACAATAGGCAATTGAACAATATAATAACATCGGTGCAATCATTTTAGTAATCGGTGTAATCGTTTTCAACAAACACAGTTTCGTAAATTCGTTAATGATTCGTAATTCGTAACCATGAACAACTCCATTCCTCACGATAGTGCCATTAAGCACGTAAGCGGTGAATCCGTATATATTGATGATATTCAAATAAACTCTCAACTACTTATTGGAAGGGTGGTTTATAGTTCACATGCTCATGCTAAAATAAAATCACTTGATCTATCAGCGGCAAAAAAACTGAAAGGTGTTCATGCTGTACTTTGTTATAAAGACATACCGGGTATGAACCAAATGGGGCCTGTAGTTCATGATGAAGTTTGTTTGGCAATTGATGAAGTGTTATGTGTAGGACAAGCCATTGTGCTTATTGCAGCTGAAACAAATGAAATTGCAATTGCTGCCGAAAAATTAATAGCTATTGAATATGAATCCTTAGAGGCTATTTTAGATATCAGAACTGCGATAGAAAAAAATTCACTATTAGGTCCTGCACGCACCATGAAACGTGGAGATGCGGATGCTGCATTAAAAATTGCCACACATGTTTTAGAAGGTGAACTTGAAACAGGTGCACAGGAACATTGGTATTTAGAAACCCAATCCTGCCTCTGTGTACCAGGCGAAGATCAGGAAATAACCGCGTACAGTTCCACACAACATCCCTCTGAAACACAAGCTATTATTGCGGAAGTACTCGGTATCGCAAAAAACGAAGTGGTAGTGGAAACACGCAGGATGGGTGGAGCATTTGGTGGTAAGGAAACACAGGGCAATTGGGTGGCGGCATGGTCGGCTTTACTTTGTAATGCTACCAAACGACCTGTAAAAATACATCTTTTCAGGGATGATGATCAGATCATCACCGGCAAGCGACATCCTTATCTTATCCGCTATGAAGTGGGTTTTGATAAAGATGGAAAAATTTCAGCCATCAAATTTGAACAAAATGCTGATGGTGGTTGCGCTACCGATTTAAGTCTGGCTATCCTGGAAAGGGCTATGCTGCATGCTGATGGTAGTTATTACATTCCAAATATGCACGTAATCGGCAAAGCATACAAAACAAACCACCCTTCTAATACAGCCTTCAGAGGATTTGGCGGACCTCAGGGTATGGCTGCTATGGAGGCAGTGATCGATCGGATGGCTCGTTTCCTAAAGAAAGATGCTGCTGATTTAAGGAAGCTTAATTTTTACGGAATTGATTCCGATAATATAACGCACTACGGACAAACAGTTGAATTGAACCGTTTGCATACGATCTATGATCAGTTGATGGTTTCTTCGGAATATCAAGTAAGAAGAAAAGCTGTTAATGAATTTAATGCTTCTAATGAGTTTTATAAAAAAGGAATTGCACTAACACCGGTTAAATTTGGTATTTCTTTCACCACTTCCTTTCTAAACCAGGCAGGCGCACTCGTAAATATTTATAAAGATGGAACTGTGTTGGTGAATCATGGTGGTACCGAAATGGGCCAGGGATTGAACACCAAAATAATGCAGATCGCTGCAGCTGAACTGGGCGTGAGCGTAGACAAAATAAAAGTAAACGCTACCAATACTTCAAAGATCCCAAACACATCTGCTACTGCTGCTTCTGCAGGAACTGACCTGAATGGGATGGCTGTTAAAAATGCAATTGATACACTTAAGAGCCGTATTGCGGAAGTGATGGCTGTTGAATTTTCAAAGCAACGGCCTGAAAAACAATCCTTGCCTGAAAACATTATTTTTGAGAACAATTATATCTCTGATAAGCTATTACCACACCACAAAATGCCTTTTGCTGATGCAATGCCCTTAATTCATTTTAACCAGGTAAGTTTGAGCGCAACCGGTTTTTACCGAACTCCAAACATTGGTTGGGACAAAGTTACAGGATGGGGTAAACCCTTTAATTATTTTGCTTTTGGAATGTGTGTAAGCGAAGTAATTGTTGATACATTAACAGGTTTTCATAAAAATTTAAGAACCGATATTTTACATGATGTAGGAGATTCCATCAATCATGGAATTGATGTAGGACAGGTGGAAGGTGGATATATACAAGGTGTTGGCTGGTGCACCACCGAAGAAGTGAAATGGAATGATAAAGGACATTTGCTCAATCATTCTCCGGATACATACAAGATCCCTTCTGTACAGGACATTCCAAGCGATTTTAGAACAGAATTATTACAAAGCGCGCCTAATCCAAATGCAATACGTAAAAGTAAAGCTGTTGCTGAACCACCTTTTATGCTTGCCTGTGCCACGTGGCTTGCTATTAAAGATGCAGTTTCTGCGGTTGCTGATCATGAGTTGGAACCTCAATTCAGATTGCCTGCAACCAATGAAGTTATATTATTAAGTATTGAGGATTTGAAAAAGAGGATGAAAGCGAAAGGTGTATAATTCTATGTTAAATATCAGAACACATTCTTTATTTTGGTATTTGACAGGTTGTTACAATAAATCCAAAAAAAATTAACAATTAAAAAAAACTTATGAAACCAAAAATGACCTTTAATCTGCTTACTGTGATGGGCAAAGTTAAACCAACAAGTATAGAAGCTACTTGTGAATTACATAATCAAACTGCAGGTAATCCGGAAGGAGTAGCAGCAGCTAAGTCGCTCGGTGACATGAGCCACATGACCTTTATGCCTGTAAATGCTGCCAAATCTTTTAATGGAGATCTATTATTTATGGACGTTTGGAATAGCCTGGATGGCCTTAACACGTTTTTTAGTGATCCTCAGGTTCAAGGAGGGGCAAATATGATGTTTGCTTCAAGAGAAGCAATTGTATGGAGCAAATTGGAAAACTTTTTGAATTTCAATTTTCCAACTCCAAGTAATAGAAATAATGATAAGATCGTTGGTTTGGTGCGTGGAACGGTTAAGTCACTTGAAGAAGCAGAAGCAATTCATAACGCAGCGATGGAAGAAAATGTAAAAGCTACACGTGCAGCCGGAATAGTTTCTCATGCTTTTTACGTTAGAATGGCCGCTCCGGGTTCAGCGGAAGCTTTAGAAGTATTAGGAGTTGATGTTTGGATGAGTGAAGAAGGAATGATGAAATATTATATGAGTCCTGAGTTCCAAAATTCCGGATTATATAAAATGTATGCTTCTAAACCAACCTCTTCTATATGGGTTCACCCAAAAGGGGAATGGGTTGAATGGTAATTATAATTAATAGCAATAAATTAAAAGCCTAATCACGTGCCAAAACCAATTGTTCAAAAAGTAGTGTTTAAAAATACTACAGCAAAAGCTCTTTATGATCTATATATGGATGCTAAAAAACATTCATTAGTAACTGGTGCAGAGGCTAAAATTTCTGCAAAAGAAGGAAGTAAATATTCAGCACATGGTGGCTATATTAACGGAAAAAATCTTCAGTTGGTGAAAGACAAACTTATTGTTCAAAGCTGGAAAGCACAGGATTGGGATAAAGAAGATATTGATTCAACATTTATCATTCTACTTGAGCCTAAAGGAAAAGATGTGATCTTACACATGACTCATGCAAATGTTCCGGATAAACATAGTGCAGGTGTTAAATCTGGATGGAATGATTATTATTGGAAACCATGGAAAAAATATATTTCGGGGAAATAAAATTTCTCCTCTCCTATTGTTTTATGTCATTAGCGATTGAACTTTATTAAAAAAAAATCCTGACAGGTTTTAAAAACCTGTCAGGATCAAGACAATCAATAGAATTGAATTTTACTTCATCAATTCTTCAATAATTTTATCAACGCTTACTCCTTCTGCTTCTGCCTTATAATTACGTACAATACGGTGGCGTAAAATAGCTCCTGCTACTGCTTTTACGTCCTCAATATCCGGAGAATACTTTCCTTTAATCAGTGCATGACATTTAGCGCCTATCACTAAAAATTGTGAAGCTCTTGGTCCTGCTCCCCATGATAAATAGTTGTTTGCAATGCCAGCTGCATGTTCTGTATTGGGGCGACTTTTAGCTGCTAATTTTACAGCGTATTCCAAAACGTTATCTGTAACCGGGATTCTGCGAACTAAATTTTGAAAATAAATGATCTCCTCTGCACTCAGTATTTTTTTCAATTCAACTCTATTATCAGAAGTTGTACTTTTCACTACTAATAATTCATCCTCGAATTTTGGGTAATCTAACCAAACGTTAAACATAAAACGGTCTAACTGTGCTTCCGGTAAAGGGTAGGTTCCCTCCTGCTCTATCGGATTTTGTGTAGCTAATACAAAAAATGGATTTCCCAATTCATATCTTTTGACACCTGTTGTAATGCTGCGCTCCTGCATTGCTTCAAGCAAAGCTGCTTGTGTTTTTGGTGGAGTACGGTTTATCTCATCTGCCAAAATAATATTAGCGAACAAAGGGCCTTTAATGAATTTAAAATGGCGATCCTCACCTAAAATTTCGGAACCGATCGGGAGTGAACTGAATACGGTTATAGGTCAGACCTAATGTATCGGAAATAGTATTCACCAATAATGTTTTAGCCAATCCGGGAACGCCAATAAGCAAACAATGTCCACGGCTAAAAATAGAGATCAATACATCTTTTACAACTTCATCCTGACCAATAATTACTTTACCTATTTCAGCGTTTAACTCTTTGTATTTAGCTACAAAGGCATCTACGGCTTCTACATCTGTTTTATACATGTTCAATTGGAGATTTAGTGATTTTTCGATTTGGAGATTTGAAGATTTGGAGATTTAGTAATTTTTCAACTCTCCATTTCTCTACCTCTCCAATTCTCTAATTTATTAGTTTATCCACTTATTATTAAACGTACAATTTTTATAATCATCATTGATACGAACAAAGGTATTAACTGATTTCTTTTTGATCCATACCTGTATTGCATCTTGCTGTTTTTTAGCCAAAGCCACAGCCTGTATCTTTTGATAATCGTCAGCCAAATTTGCACGATGCGGGGAAGTCCTGGTTTTTAAAAACACAATACGATAAGCTTGTTTACCATCACGCGAAGTCATTGGCATTGGTTTTGTGAATTCTCCTACTTTCAATTTATCTATAGCAAATGCAACTGTTTGGTCGATCTGGCCAATTTCATCCATTTGAAAACGTGTGGCCCCTGACATTGGATTTACCATCAAACCGCCACTATTTTTACTTTCTTCATCATCCGAATATTTTGCTGCTGCTTCAGAAAAGGAAATGGTATCGGCAGATATTTTTGTATAAATAGTATCTAAAGATTGTTTTGCTTTTAACAGATCGCCTGGCTCTATTTTAGGGGCAATAAGCAAGCTTCGGGCATCTACTTCATCGCCTCTGCGTTCGATCAATTGAATAATAAAATAGCCATATACGGTTTCAAATACTTCGCTAATCTCATTAGGTTTAAGTTTAAAGGCCCAGGCATCCCACTCAGGTACAAACTGTCCGCGTTGGATATGTTCGTACAAACCACCTTTACTTGCAGATCCTGGATCCTCGGAATACAATGCAGCCATTGCAGGAAACTGACTATCCCCTTTCATGATACGTTGGCGGATATCTTCAATTTTTTGTTTTGCTTCTTTTTTTGCTTCGGGAGTAGTTTGAGGCTTTTTAACAATCTGGCCCACTTCTACTTCAGCATTAATAAATGGAATAGAATCTTCAGGAATACTTTTGTAATACGTCCTCACATCATTAGGAGTAACACTCACATCAGCTGTTATTTTACCTTGCATTTGTTGTGCTAATAGCAGATCGCGGACATTGTCTTTCAGATCAATTTTAAAGTCTTCAACGGATTTACCATAAAAAGCAATAAAACGTTCTTCAGAGCCAAACTGCTGAATATAATATTGAATACGTCTGTCAAGTTCCTGTTCAACCTGGGCATCGGTAACAAACAAACTGTCTTTTTGCGCTTGGGCCAATAACAATTTTTGATACAAAAGCTCTTCAAATAACTTACAGTGTGAATTTTCATTCACCGGCTCTTGCGATGAAACCATTTGCTGGTATTGTGATTCCAGTTCGGATTGCAAAACAGTATTAGAACCAACTACAGCAATAACGCGATCAATTACTTTCCCTTGTGCTAAGGCTTTCCCTGAATCTCCTAAAGGAAGAAGAACTAAAGCACAAACCAAAGCAAAAAGCCCGGGCAGGTGATTTAGTGAAGAGCAGATCCTCTTGTTCGTAGCTGCTGTAAAAGACTTCTTATTATTTTTTAGATTTATCATTGATATAGATTTCAATTTTTTTATTATTGGCCGCATCATTGTAAATATCTTCTTTCATTTTAGTGATCAGCTGCAATTTGCGCTTATTTAAAATGATATTTTTTATATTTTCTCTCTCAAAACTCAATGGTGAAAGGCTATTACGAATTTTAAATCCTTTTATATTTAAAAAATAACTGTTGGTAGAGTCGGTAACTTCAACAAATCTATTGTTTTGCAAAAACAGCTCTTTATTATAGGTTTGAATTGGGATCTCTTTCAAAAGATCATCAAATAAAAGCCATGAATTTTCATCTAAATAAAAATTTTCTGCAAATTGATGGCAATACCCTGCAAGCAATTCTTTGTCTTTGGGAACATCCGATTTATACCATTTTTGAAGTTTATTAATTCCCGGTGCTTTTTTATTCACTTTTACGTAAACTACTTTTATGATATTATCTTTCAGCTCAAAATTATTTCGGTTATTATTGTAATACTCTTCTATCTCCTGATTACCAATAGTAGTATCTAATTTTTGTTTTACTAATTCTTTCTCGTACGTATATGTGATAAGGGAATTACGGTAATCCTGTAATTGTTTTTCTACATTTTTTTGTTCCTCTGTAAGGTTATCTTCTGCCTTTTGAATTACTAAGGCTTCGCGTACCCAGCTGTCGATATATTTTATTAATCGTTCTAAACTATCTTTGGATGAAGTGCCAACGGGAATAATATCCTGAATATTATCTTTGTATAAAAAAGCATTGTTGGCACGGGCAATGACTTCACGATTCCCATCTTTATCTTTTTTTGATGTACATGAAACAATCAATAATAATCCTAAAATATACGGGAGTAGCTGTTTCAATTGGTATGTAAAAGGTTAAGAAGGAAATTATTCAATTTTACAATTTATCAGTAAGCAATTATTTAATTTAACAATTTATCAGTAAGCAATTTTACAATTTTACGAATCACGAATTGCCTATTGTTCAATTATATAATTGCAACATTACTTCTTAATTGCCTACTGATAAATTGATCAATTGTCAAATTTATTTAATTGTAGCCAACACGTTTTTATCAATTGTCACGGAATATTTTTTCTTTAATTGATCAAGCCATTGTTTTTCTAAATGATTTTGATAATCGGCAGTAACCATACCTTTTGAATCAGCATACGATTTTTGACCAGCAGGAAGTATTTTATTTACTGCTACGATCACAACTTTCTTATCTTTTTCAGAAACCATATCAATTGAAATACCGGCTTTCCAATTTTTATCTACAAACTCGTTGTCAGCTTTGCTAAACAGACGGGTTTCAACCTGAAGGTTTAATTGTGAATCTTTATTGATATCAGCTAAAATGTCCTTCTCCGTTTTATTATCAGTTAAATAAGTACGAACCACTTTAGCAATTGAAGCATCGGAGCAGCTATAAACAGATGCATCTGCACGCTCATCCCACATATAGTTTGCTTTGTTTTTTTCGTAAAACTCTTTAGAACCCAATGTATCTTTTACCGCTTTTGACCATACTTTTTGATCCGTTAGTTCAAACAATAAAATACCATCATGATATTCTTCCATTAAGGCTTTAAATTCAGGATATTTTTTATCTAAACGTGATTCTTCATAAGTAACAGCCATTTCATCAACAAATTGAATATACATTTTATTGATCAGCATTTTTGCATCCATTTTAGCAAGTTTACTTTGATGATTTACGATGTAATTAGTAAAATCAGCTTGTGTAAACACTTTATCATTAAAATTAAACATTGTCTTTTTTAATGATGAAGCCTTTGCAGTGTTCCAATGTCCTTCAAATAGTGTTGAATCTACAAGAGGATAAAATTCATCACGAGCAGAAAGGTTTTCTTTAAATTTATATTCTGATTTAACTTTTGCAATTAAGGATGCACGTCCGGCTTGTGAACGGGAATCTTTTGTTATTTTATCTTTCAATTCATTTTTCATATTGTCAAATGAAGCTAAGCTGCGTTTATCAATCAACTTGATAATATGCCATCCGTATTTAGTTTTAACGGGTGCAGAAAAATCTGTTTTATTTTTCAACTCGAAAGCAGCCTTTTCAAATTCATAAGGCATTTTATTAGTAGTGAACCATGGCAATTCGCCTCCTTTTTTTGAAGATTGTTTATCATCAGAAAACTGAGTAGCTAATTCATCAAATTTAGAACCTGCTTTTAGTTTATTATAAATTTCAGTGATCTTCGAATAGGTATTCAGGGAGTCTTCTTTTGTTAAATTAGGCCCTGTTTTCACCATAATGTGACTAACTAAAACTTCACCTTGTGCTTTTCTTTTATCAACAACCTTAATGATGTGGTAGCCAAAACGTGTACGCACCGGCATTGATATATCCCCCACTTTGGTAGTAAAAGCAGCAGTTTCAAATGGATAAACCATTTGTAAAGCAGTAAAATAACCCAGATCACCACCATTTTCTTTTGATGAAGGATCATCAGAAATACCTTTCTCAGAGGCTACTTTATTAAAGTCTTCTCCTTTTAAGATCCTTGCGCGAATACTCATTATCTTAGTATAGGCCTCCAAAGTATCTTTAGGAAAGGCTGTTTCAGCAACTTTCACTAAAATATGAGATGCACGAACATCTTCCTGTAAACGATTATATGTTTCTTTCAATAATTTTTCGTTTACATCCTTATCAGTTAAATATGGTTGTGCAAGCTGTTTACGGTAACCGGCAAGTTCATCTCTGAATGCTTTAGCTGTATCAAGACGCATTTCTTCAGCTTCTTTTACTTTTAATTTAAAGTTCACAAACAGATCAACATAATCATTTAAGGATTTGTTATCATTGGCAACTTCTTTCGTATTATTTTTGTGGTATACATTCCCAAACTCTGCAACTGTAACTTTGGTTGAGCCTATTGTCATAAGTACAGCATCGCTATTTTTTTGAGCATTAATACTGGTAAAAGCAAATAATGCAACTGGTAGTAATAATGTTTTTGAAAAAACTCGTTTATTCATAATGAATGATTTTTTAATTAGGGTAACAAATGTAGCTATTATTAACAGGAATCAAAAGAAAACAGCCCCTAATAGTGAGGGGCTGCTTTGTTAAAATTTGTTAAGGGAAAATGTAGTTTCAGGTTTCATGTTGACAAGCTTAATTTTAAGAGTTTCAAGTTTTGGTAAACTGAAATATACACAGAACGTGAAACTTGAAATTTTTAAACCTGAAACTGAATTATCGGCTATAATTAGGTGCTTCCTGTGTAATAGTTACTCCATGCGGATGGCTTTCGCGGATACCTGCACTGCTGATACGGATGAATTTTGCATTTTGCAAAGTCGCAATGTTTTTTGCACCACAATATCCCATTCCGGCACGTAAACCTCCAACAAACTGATATATAACCTCAGAAAGACTACCTTTTACAGCAACACGACCTGAAATGCCTTCGGGTACTAACTTTTTAATATCATCTTCCGCATCCTGGAAATATCTGTCTTTTGAACCTTTTTGCATGGCTTCAATAGATCCCATTCCGCGGTATGCTTTAAATTTACGTCCTTCAAAAATAATGGTATCTCCGGGAGATTCTTCAACACCCGCAAGCATTGAACCCATCATTACAGAACCAGCTCCAGCGGCCAGCGCTTTTACAATATCACCTGTAAAACGAATTCCTCCATCTGCAATGATCGGCACACCTTTGCCTTTTAAAGCTCTGGCAACATCCATTATAGCCGTTAATTGAGGAACTCCTACACCTGCAATAACACGGGTAGTACAAATAGAACCCGGACCAATACCTACCTTTACAGCATCAGCACCCGCTTTAACCAAAGCCAATGCAGCTTCAGCAGTTGCAATATTACCCACCACTACTTGCAGATCAGGATACGCTTTTTTTACTTTTTTAAGAGCCTCAAGTACTCCTTTAGAATGGCCGTGGGCTGTGTCAATCACAATAGCGTCAACATTTGCTTTTACCAATGCATCTATACGATCCAAAATATCAGATGTAACACCAACTGCTGCTGCAACACGCAAACGTCCTAAACTATCTTTATTTGAATTGGGGCGCACTTTAACTTTAATAATATCACGATAGGTAATTAAACCAACCAATTTGCCTGTTTTATCAACTACAGGTAACTTCTCAATTTTATGATGTTGAAGGATCTGCTCTGCTTTTTTAAAATCGGTTCCTTCTTTAGCAATAACAAGGTCTTTACTGGTCATTACTTCTTTTATCGGTCGTTTGTGATTTTTTTCGAAACGCAAATCCCGATTTGTAACGATGCCAATTAATTGATTTTTAGCATTTACCACCGGAATACCACCGATCTTAAATTCTTTCATCAGATTTAAAGCATCCGTTACATTTGCATTTTCAAGCAATGTAACCGGATCGAGTATCATTCCGCTTTCGGAGCGCTTTACTTTACGCACCTGATCGGCCTGCTCCTGAATACTCATGTTTTTATGCAATACACCAATACCACCTTCCTGGGCAATGGCAATAGCCAACTGATATTCGGTAACGGTATCCATTGCAGCGGAAACCAATGGAGTATTCAGTTTAATTTTTTTAGTGAAATAGGATGTCGTTTCTACTTCACGTGGAAGTATCTCTGAATATGCTGGTACTAATAGTACATCATCATAAGTAAGGCCTTCACCTACAAATTTATTTGGATCTAATTGCATAAGATAAAATTTTGGAATTTGAAGCCGGTATTTTGGAGAAAAAACAGCACGATATTTGAATTTTTTGGGTTAAAATTCCCGCAAATATACGATTTTAATTTTAAAGATGTTTACCATAGCCCTGAGAGGGGCATAATATTGGTAAAAATTGAATTTTAAAATAGCTTTAAGCCCGATTTGAGGTGGAATATTATGCTCTTGGCGGGAGTTTAATAAACCGAATATCTTCTTTATTTCTGCAGAGGTTAAGCCTAATACTTTAGCTTAATAAGTGTGCAGGATGAATTATAATATAAATTATTCCACAAATCGTTTTTCAATTTCCGGAGTTGGAACCATACAATTATCACGTTTACCGAATAATTTATAGCGTTTTTTTGCAATAACACTATAAATAAAGTCCCTTATAAATTTGGGAATGATAATGAAAACATAAAACAATTGCCATGGCCCACCCATATCTTTCAAAACATTAAGACCTGCAGCAGATTTAACGAAATAGTTGTCGCCTTTAATATAAACGAAAGAATGAAAATCATCTTTTGGTAATCCAAATTTATGCAGTAACGTTTGTCCGCTTGCCGATTGTAAGGAGGCAAATTTGAATTTGGCTTTTGGATCTCTTTTAATCAGAAATTGAACAAATCCATTACACAAATTGCATACACCGTCAAATAAAATTATTTGTGTGTTATTATTCATTACTGTTTTTATGATAACCAAATTAAATAATCCAAACTGCTGTGCTTAAAAATAAATAATATTATCAGTATCCCTCCTATTATTATATCCTTATTTTTCATTGGGATCGTTTAGCGCACCCATAAATAAAATTGCACCGGTAGCATTGTGTCTTATAGCAAATATAAATGGATGGTCGGCAATAAACGGTTTGGGTGCCTTTGGCATTCCACCGGCTTCCATGCCCACCGCAGTTGCTGCAGTCGCTTCTGTTCCTGCTTCATTTACTTCAACAAAAGTTTGGTGAATAACCTGGTTTATTTGTAGCTCTTTACTTCCGGTCATTCCTGAAAAATCAGCCTTATCACCAAAAGGAACAGACATACCCATTTTATACAAATCTTTTTTCATTAAATATTTTGCTTCAATTTTGAACCTCGGAAATGCTATTTGCAAACGTTCATGATTGATTTTAGCACCTAAGAAAACAGTTAAATGTTTAGTGTTACTTATGCTTAACAAAGTATGTCCTTTTTTAGGTAATATCACTATCATAGAAAGCTCATTGTTTTTGTAAGGCATTTCTAAAACCTGGGCTTCTTCCGTTTCTAAATATGGGAATCCACGCTGAATATGCATCATTTGGGTTTTTATATTGCTGCCGTTTGAGGTTGTAAAGTCTTCCTCTTTGGTAAGATCCACTTCAAACTGGCGCGCCCATTCTCCTTTAAAATAAATAGTGTTGGTTAAGATCAAACGGGTATCTTTTGTAATATCTTTTTGGGAAAGAAGCTCTTTTATTTTATTGTTTGTGTTTTGTTCTACCCAGGTATTTATTGTTTTACGGGCTGTTTCGGGCTGATCAATAAAATCTAAATTTTCTGCATTTGCTTTATAACGGGTTTTACTAACGTCTATAAATGCAGGTAAAAATGTGTACTTTTTTTGTGCCCACAAAGCGTTTGCGGTGGTTAATTTATAAAGGGTACTGCCAGAATTTAAGGAGGTTATTAAATTTTCAAAACCTGATTGTCTGAGAGTATCCCCTTCCGGAAGATGAAGCACCTTCTGAATTTCAAGAGCAGTTTCGCCTTTTGCTCCCTCGCTTGTCATAGCCAAAGCAGAGTAAATACTGAAAGGAGAAAAGAAGATATTTTTATCATTGTGTTGTTCGGAAAAACTATAGTTTTCAAACAGATCGTTGGCAAATTGATTGTTACCAAAAACCACCGAGTTATCCAGATTTACTGTTAATTCATTTTCCATAATTTCTTTTTTTGTTTTTGTTTTTGTTTGCGAATTTGATTGCTCACATTGTGTAAATGTAAATAATGTGAGGATGGAAAGAGCAGTTATTTGTTTCATTTTTTTTCTTTTAAGATGCATTGCTGTGATTAATTCCATACGAAATCCTGATCATTTAATTATCCCAAAAGGTTTTGGGTCGATCTGCGCTGCTTCACAAAAAAAATAAAATAAACCAAGCTTTCTTTTTTTCAATTCGGCTATCGAAATAATGATGTCAACGAATTGAATTTTAATGGTAAAAAGTTCGCGATACTTTTGAATCCTAAATTTTATTTAATGGACCAATTAAATGAGATCAAATTGAATTGCCCAAGTATTAAATCCACAAATAAATCTATAAATAAATTAAAATTATGAAAATAATTGTACCAATGGCTGGTATTGGGAAGCGGATGCGCCCACATACATTAACTACACCTAAACCGCTTCTTCCTATTGCCGGTAAAGCAATTGTTCAAAGACTGGTAGAAGACATAGCAAAAGTATGTAATGAATCAATAGATGAAATAGCTTTTATTGTTGGCAATTTTGGAAAAGAAACAGAAGAGCAGTTGAAAAAAATTGCAACGAATATTGGTGCTAAAAGTTCCATTTATTACCAGGAAGAAGCACTTGGAACTGCCCATGCAATATTATGTGCAAAAGAGGCATTGGATGGAAAAATAGTGGTGGCTTTTGCCGATACACTATTTAAAGCCGATTTTGAATTAGATGACACTAAAGAAGGGATCATTTGGGTTCAAAAAGTTGAGGATCCTAAACCATTTGGAGTAGTGAAAGTGAATGCTCAAAATGAGATCACAGATTTTGTTGAAAAACCGGAACACTTTGTTTCAGACCTTGCCATCATTGGAATTTATTATTTTAAAGACGGTGCTAATTTAAAAGCAGAATTACAGTATCTGATCGACAATAATATCAAGGATAAAGGGGAGTTCCAACTAACCAATGCTTTGGAGAATATGAAAACCAAAGGAATTAAATTCAGTCCGGGTAAAGTAACCGAATGGCTTGATTGCGGAAATAAAAATGCCACAGTTTATACCAACCAACGGGTACTGGAATTTAATAAAAAGCAAAACAACATTTCGAAAACTCATACGTCCATTAATTCTGTGATCATCCAACCTTGTTATATCGGTGAAAATGTTCAGCTAATAAATTCCATTGTTGGTCCGCATGTTTCAATTGGAAATAATTCGATAATTGAAGATTCCATCATTAAAAACAGCATTGTTCAAAAACATACAACTATATCATGTGCCAATATTCACAATTCTATGTTGGGCAACTACGTAGATTTTAAAAACAACCGGATTGAATTAAGCATAGGGGATTTCAATACGCAGCATAATCAGATCTAAATAGGTCCGTCCATACTATCGGGATTAAACTTTGTACGTCATTGCGAAGGACGTACGACTGATGCAATCTCAAATAAGCATATGAGATTGCTTCGGGTAAAAACCCTCGCAATGACACTCTGTATGAGAGTTTTTTTATTAAACAAATGACTGAATCATGATTTTAAAATCCTTCACTAGGAAAATAAATTTAATAAATATAAAAAACTAAATAAACATTAAAAACATTTAAAAAATAATTTATGAATAACCAAAATTTAAACCTCGGTAAATATCAAAAGAGTATTGATGCTCGATTAAAAAAAATGCACGAACAAAATTTCGGGCAACGCTTATGGAATAAAGATGCAAGTTTATGGAATGAAGGGGAATTACAAAATGAAATTTCTACTATTTCTTTAGGATGGCTGAATGCAGCAGATAACATGTTAGCAGCATTACCTGAAGTTGAAGAATTTTGTAATTCCAAATATATCGCTGAGTTCAATCACATTGTACTTTTAGGAATGGGAGGAAGTAGTATGACTCCTTTGGTTTTTCAAAAAACTTTCCAAAGCGTAAATAAAAACATCCAATTAATTGTTCTGGACACCACTGAACCAAAGGCTATCAGAGATATTGAAAAAAAAATAAATATTTCTAAAACTTTATTTATTGTTTCCAGTAAATCGGGTAATACAGCCGAAGTAATGGCTTTTTACGACTATTTTTATAATCAGGTATATAAAATAAAGGAAGAAAGAGCCGGTGAAAATTTTATTGCGATAACGGATAAAGGCTCACCATTAGCAGGATTGGGGAAGCGAAAAAAATTCCGTAAAATCTTTATAAATTTCCCGGACATCGGAGGAAGATATTCGGCACTTTCCTATTTTGGGATTGTTCCTGCTGCATTAATGGGTGTTAATGTAAAAGAATTTCTTCTGCGAACGCAATTAATGATCAAGAGTTGTGGTCCTCAAATTCCTGTATCACAAAATCCGGGTATTGTTTTAGGAGCAACGATCGCAGAATTAGCTCTACAAGGATGTGATAAGCTTAATTACCTTATGCCACCGGCATTCTCTACTTTCGGATTATGGCTGGAACAATTGTTGGCAGAAAGTACCGGCAAAAATGGCAAAGGTATTTTGCCAATAAATGGCACCCCTTTATCTGAAACGTCTACTTATGGAAAAGACAGTTTCTTCCTATCTATGGAGTTTTCAACAAAGAATGATACAAAATCAAGCAAATCAACAAATTTTATTCCAAAGAACTTTCCGTCCATAGGCATTACAATTCAAGATGAACTTGATCTGGGACAGGAATTTTTCAGATGGCAAATCGCAACTGCAACAGCAGGAGCTATATTGGGTGTAAACCCTTTTGACCAACCGAATGTACAGGAAAGTAAAATATACACGAATGAAATATTAAAAAAAGTTGAACAGGACGGAAAACTTCCTGAAATGGAAATCGCTTTGGTTGAAGATTCGCTGCATTATTATGAATCGCATAAAGAAATAGAATTAGAGGATGAAAACATAAACGGAAAATTACTATTAGAAAACTTTTTCGCATTAACAAAGCCGGGAGATTATATTGCCTTGCTTGCCTATTTACCGGAAGAACCGGAAACACAAAAATGTTTTTTAGAGATACAATCTAATTTGCAGGAAAGTTTGCATCTGCCAGTAACTATACAATATGGCCCACGTTATCTCCATTCTACAGGACAATACCATAAAGGAGGACCTAATACCGGATTTTTCATTCAATTCATTTGTAGCTCATCCGACAGTATTCAAATACCGGAACAAGCGTATACGTTCGATCTGTTAAAAAGAGCTCAGGCAATAGGTGATATGCAAGCTTTAATTGAACATGAAAGAAAAGTAATTCTTATTGACCTTGGAAAAGATTTTGTAAACGGATTGAACGCATTCAAAAAGGTAATAAGAAAAATACAGCCAATTGAAAAACCAACAAATAAGCCTTCATCGACAAACAAAAAAGAAAAGAAAAAATTAGAGCTGGCGTAATTGTGCATTAAGCAATTGAAATCAATTTTTTTTTGCACGATTTGTTAGATGCGTTAAAACGATCGTAAGTTTTAGTAACATAACATTGAAATCAAATTGACATAAATTCTAAAATTAATTCAAAACGTTTTGGGCCAAACATTTTTTTTCTATTTAAGACTATTAAAAGTCCATTGTCATCGAATATAGTGAGGCGACAAAACAGCTATCATTTAAATTTGATAAACAAAACAGTCAATTAAAAAATAAAACGATTTTAAATTACGTGATAATGGAAACTATTAAGGAGAAAGGCCTGGAAACGTTAAGGGAATTAATTATTATTAATAATGATCGATATGAAGGTTATAAAACTGCAACAAAAGAAACCGATGATGCAAGTTTAAAGGCCCTATTTTCAGAGTTTAGCGCTCAAAGTAAAAAGTTCTCTGATGAGTTACGAAAGCTAATACCACCACATGAGAAAGCTCCTAAATATGATGAAACTAAAATTTTTGGTGATTTGTATAGGTCATGGATGAGTATGAAAAACGCTTTAACTGAAAATAATAACCAAGCCATCTTATTATCATGTGAATATAGCGAAGATATTATCAGGAAAACCTATGATGATTTTATTATGGACCCAGATGTTCCAGGTGCGGTTTCAGTTTTGGTAAAGAAACAAAGAAGTGAGTTGGATCAATGCTATGATATGGTGAGAACAAAGCAGAAGGCGATCTGATTTTTAAAATAAAAAGCAATACCAGATCCCAACACTTGACCAGATAATAATTTTTCACTTTCATCTATATAAAATATTGGATTAACGAAAATTAAAATAATCGCTTTAATTCCCATTTAGTTTTGACCCGTAAATTATCATTATCTAAAAAACACAAACTTAAAACAGCAAAACAAATGAATTCAGGAAAGGTATTATTCGGTGTACTAGCAGGCGCAGCCGCTGGTGTGCTACTTGGTGTATTATTTGCCCCAGAAAAGGGTTCAACAACCCGAAAAAAAATTACGGATACAAGCAATGATTATGCAGGTGAAGTGAAAGATAAGTTTGACGATCTTTTAGCAAGCATCAATTCAAAACTTGAAGATGTGAAAGTCAATATAAAAGATCTGTCTGAGAAAGGAAAATCCAAATTTGAAGAAGCTAAAAAATCAGCTATGAGTGAAAAATATTCACAAAACGGTTAAAAAATTTCAGAAAGATTCTAATAAAAAAAATTTGTAAATGAAGGCACAAAAATCACATAAAAATTGTGAAACGTTGTGTCTTCTTTACAAGAATATTAAGGCTCCACAACGATTTTCATTTAAATTATTAGATAAAAGTAATAATCATAAGAAAATTCGAAATTAAATTTTAAATATTTCCATGAAAGCTAATTTGGGTTTAATAGATAAAGTAGTTAGGGTTTCCATTTCAGTTTTAGTTATTGTTTTATTTTTTGCAGAAATTATTTCAGGAAATATTCTCATTATCGGATTAATAGTTGCGGCATTCTTATTAGTGACCAGTTCTATAAATTATTGTCCTATTTATGGAGCCTGTGGAATAAATACAAAAAAAAGATTAAACGATAAAGTGTACAACAACAAAAATCAAAATTATTTTAACAAATAACTTATATCAATATTGGGAATCACATTTTTCAACAAGAAGAATTTGATTTAAAAAAAGAATAAATATAACAATTAAACAAAAAATAATCATGAGATCATTTTATTTACTCCTCTTTTCGATCGGCTTTCTATTACTGTTTAATTCTTGTAAAAAAGAAGCCGGTGAAGGTGGTACATCTTCTATTAAAGGGAAAGTATATGCAAAATATTACAACAAAAATTTCACAGTATTAGCCGACTCCGCCTATGCTCCGGATATCGATATCTACATCATTTATGGAGATGATTTTTCCTATGGGGAACGTAAAAGAACATCCTACAATGGTACTTACGAATTCAAATTTTTACAAAAAGGTTCGTATAAAATATTTGCTTATTCCAGAGATTCGACCGGTGCATATAGAAATTTAGTAAATCAATATGCTAATGACCTGGCAGTTATTAAAGAGGTTGAGATCACAAAAAACAAACAAACAGTAGAAGTATTAGATATTAATGTTTTACAATAGAGCTCAATCAAAATCCAACCCAATGAAGTTAAAATTTATTTTTGCATTTATACTTATTAATTCCCTCCTAAATTATTCGCTTGCTCAGGGCAAAAAGGATATTAAAAAAAATAAAATGAAATCCATGACTGAATTTGTTACAACTGCAGAAAATGGAAAAGAAAATACATATAAAGCTTACTATGTTGCTTTTAATAAAAATTCGGAAATTATTGAAGAAACAGAATTCAATAGTAATGGAAGTATAAAAAAAGGCGAAACAACAAAATACGATGTGAATAATAATAAAATAGAAGAAACCTATTTCGAACAGAAAGAAAGAAAAACTCCCAAAAATAATTCTGAACAGATCGAAAAAATCAATATCAAAACTGTCTATAAATATAATGTTCACAACGATAAAACAGAGGAAGACGAACTGGATATAATAAATGCAAAAATAATTAAAATACATCTTTTCTCATACAATAAAAAAGGAGAAAAAGATGCAGAAGAAATTTACAATTCAGAAAAAAAATTGATAAAAAAAGAAACTTTTATTTATAATAATAAAGGATTAAAAGTGGAAAAGAAAACTTTTAATGGAAACAACGAACTGGAAATTACAAAAAAATATGTGTATGAGTTTTATTAAAAATTCACAATCCTTATAATTATTCAAATATTAATAAAATTGACCTGATGAAAAAAAACATGAAATTATTAGTAGGTATACTTTTGATAGGATTTATGCTAATACCTAAATTTAAAAGCTTTTCCCAAGAAGATAATAAAACATTATCAACTTCTATTACTGATGAATCATCCTCACAAGATAATTTAAAAAAAGAAAAAAAAGGACAAGCTGATAGTTTTTTTTCCGTTGAGATCGATAAATTATCTGATAAATTTTTTACGCGTTTAATTATTAATCTCATCGCTGTTTTGATCCTGATCCGATTTATTTATTATCCCAATTATAAAAAGAGAGAATTGTTCTTTACTTTTTTCACTTTCAATCTTATCATTTTTATGATCACCTTCCTTTTAAATAAGGTGGACATGGGATTAGGAGCAGCCTTTGGATTATTTGCAGTTTTTTCGATGTTGCGATATCGTACCGAGAACATTTCAGCTAAAGATATGACCTATCTGTTTTTAGCAATTGCAATAGGACTGATCACCTCTATCAGTAAAGCTTCCGCTTTTGAATTAAGTATTTTAAATGGCTTAATACTTTTAATTACTTTTTTCCTGGAAGGAAGTTTATTTCAGAAAAAAGAGTTTTCACAATCGATTCAATATGAAAATATTGAAATGATCAGACCCGATCGTCATCCGGCATTGATAACGGATTTAAAAGAAAGAACTGGACTTAACATTCATCGTGTGTCAATTGGAAAAGTAAATTTTTTAAAAGACACCGCCGTTGTTAAATTATATTATTATGAAGATAAAACTCCTGTTGTAATACCTGCAGCGCTTACTGAAATTGCTAGTAATAAATAATTTCAAACACAATAAATTGAAAAGAATAGTTGTCCCCTTTGTTTTATTGAATCTGTTTTGTCTTACGCAATTTGGCTATGGACAGAGGAATGATGCAAATTTGTGGGCTTCTATCACCTTGGAGAAATTAGCAACTCCGAAGGTCCTTCTGCATTTCCAACAGGCAGCAAGAGTTGGCCAAAATATTACGCAATTAAATTATACTTTTTCGGATATTGGCGTTACCTACAAATTCAATAAAAACATTCAAACATCATTAGACTATCGATTCATTAACAAACTGAACAAAACAGAGGATTTAAGCCTGCGTCACCGGTTTTACTGGACCTTAACTTTAAAAAAGAAGATAAAGCCAATAACATTAGTTTACAGGCATAGGATCCAATACCAGTTAGAAGATATGTATAGTAGCGAAAACGGTACGACTCCACATTATTATACAAGAAGTAAAATAACTATTAAATACGATTTAAATCGATTTACTCCCTATGTGGCATCGGAATTACAAACAAAAATCGTTGATTGGGATCAATTAGTCAGCAAAAAATTTCGATTATTTGCCGGGTGCAGTTACATGTTCAGCAAAACGGATGAACTAAATTTATATTATTTAATTGACAAACGCATTAATCAAAAAGATCCTTTAACCAATTATGTGATTGGAGTGGCATATACGCATACATTTTATTAAATTAAAGTTTCTCTCTTAATTTATAGCGTATATCAAATAATACAACCTTCCTAGTTTTTTTTATCCATATTTATCTCATGTGTATCTTATAGAAAGCAATTCAATAAGTAGTAATAGAAAATGCTAATAAGTTTACTCTATTATTAGACAAATATTATTCTAAAGAAAAATCAATAATTTAGTGTTGAGTGTTAGCATACAGAAAGCTCAGGTTGGCTTTCATAAGTTTCAATTTTACTAATAGAAAGCTTGGGGTTGCTCTCATAATCATTAATCTTATTAATGATATGTAAATTTGGTTTAAAATTATTTCTCTTGATTTTGTCGTAAAGAAATATCACTCCAAAACAATACTTACTGATCGAACCAGATCTGACACCTTTTTTTTTCATCAATTTGATAAAGGGTGAAGGTGCGAGTTTTTCCTGCTTCACTTCAGCTATGACCACTTTAGATAAGTTTTTTTCCATAAGATCATTCTTAAATTGAAGATTTATATCCAGGGTAAGCCTTTCTTTGGAAAACTTATTTACTAAAGTGATCCTTGAACAATTTGACCATAGTTTAGGGAAAAGATCTTTAGCCAAAAAACTTGTTTTTTCACTTAAAAATTGTTCCGCTTTTCCTTCAATGGTCAGATCTGTACTTTTTCTTTTAATTCTGCTTTTTATGGTCCTTCCTTTATTGTTTTTAAATTTGATTTCAAAAAAGTGAAGATTGGAATCTACATAAATACGATGCCTGATCTTATATCGGCATGGTTTTCTTCTGTGATGAGCCATGTACATTTCAAAATCAACCGTATCATAATAAAGTGTCTCATATTTGCTTGCACGGATCCCATTTATTTCTAACACTCTATAGTCATTTGAAATTTCTTTTAAGAAATCCCCAAGCTGATCAAATCTAAAGACAAATTTAGTATCTGTCCTGTTCATTAACGCAACACTTTCCATATCAGAAAGACTTATTGGTTCAAAACCGGAAAGTATGTCCATTAAATTTTTCAATGTATCTATTTATAAAAATATTAAAAAAAATAATTACCAATTTACAAGTCAAAAAAATAAGACCAGGATACTATCTTGACAAAATCATGCTTGTATTTTCAATTTTATCTCCAATTATAACTTGGAGCGTATAAATTCCGGTAGGTAGCGTCTTATCCAATTCTACAATTTCTTTAAAATAATTATCTTTAATTACATACTCTTTATTATAAACCTCCTGACCTAAAATATTCACGATCTTCATCTTTACGTTTTCATCCGTAATTAAAGATATATTTAAAATTATTGTAAAAAGACCTGTGTTAGGATTTGGATATATATTCATTCCAAATTTATCCAATGGATCAGATGAATCTGAAATAACCTGTTCTTGATCAGTTTCTTCATTCGGAATGATCTCCAGTTCTTTACATACATTTGCTGTAACAACCACCAACGCTGACCATGCGTTAACACCGGATTGTGTCACCTGCACCTGATAACTTCCAGATGTTAACGCTGTATATGTAGCATTGATCGCTCCCTGAATATTGGCTCCATCTTTTTTCCATTGATAGGTATATCCTGAGCAGGTATTAGCGAATAGTTTTACATTTCCTCCTGTACAAAAAGTTGTTGAACCACCGGGTGTGATTGAAGCGCTCAGCCCACCTGCTATCTTCACTGATGTTGGAGCCGACCATGATATACAAGAGCCTTGAATTACTTTTACCTGATATGCACCTGTTGTTGTAGCAGTGAATGTGGAATTTGTTGCACCACTAATATTAACTCCATCCTTTTTCCATTGATAAATATATCCTGAACCTGTGCTAGATTGTAAGGTTACAGAACCTGAGCACATTGTTGTTGGACCTAATGGTGTGATTACAGGAGTTGGACAAGTTGTTACTGCTATGTTTACGCTTGGCGAAGTTCCTGTTTGGCCATTATTGTTGGTGGCAATTGCCTTTAATACATAATTTCCTGTCATCACATTTACCCACGTAAAACTGTAAGGAGCGGTTATGTCTTCACCAATTTTAGTAGTTCCATTATAAAATTCTACTTTTGATATGGTACCTCCATTTGATGAAGCCGTAGCATCAATGGTTATATTTGATGGGCTAGGATAACTTGTATTGTTTATAGGAGAAGTAATCGTTACAACCGGTGAATTACTGGTTGAATATGGTGATAGCCTGGTACCTGGGATTGGTCTTTCCTGTGTACCATTGGGAAGTTGCCAACCTACTGCTAAGTTATCTCCTTCTGTTCCTTCTCTATGTATAGCTTCTATGAAATATTTTTTTCCAGCAGTAAGATTTATGGAAGCAGATTTTTGTTCTGGATATTTTGTCCAATTTCTTGAGGCTGTAAATCCAGCAACAAAGGCAATTTTTATTTTGTTGCCTGGTTGATCATTTGTACTTAACCAGAGTTCACTTTCGTTATCACTTGCAATCCAAAAAATATAATTACCTGTTGAAGGTGGACAAATATATCCTCTTATCCTACTACCATAATTAGGACCGGCATTGGTCGGACCTTCAAAGATCGTAAGTTGGCTACTGCTTGTAGGCGTTGTATTTACAGGCACATCCGAAATTGAACCTCCAATAACATTGGCCCAATAGTCCCTGGTAATAGTTCCCACGGCAGTGCATGATGCTGTACCATTGGCAGTAAATACGGCAGTATACGTTGCATTGTTATCTGTGATCAATATATTTTGAGTGGCATTTCCACCATGTGCCCAATGGTCAAACACATAGTTAATTCCATTTAATACCTGGGGAGTTTCTAATCCTAATGTACGAGTCATGCCAGATACTGATAATACTGAATAAGGGGTTAAATGGGCCAATCCTTCAAGTTGAAGCTGAAGCCCTGATGGCTGGGAAGCTAAACTCAAAGTTGAAGTAACGGGATGTATATCTACAAAAGCAGTATCTTTTAATCCTTGAGAATCAGTTACGTAAAGAATTAAACGAAAATAGACATTGGCTGCAGTTTCTGCACCAAACGAAGCGATAAAGGAACCATTTTTTGAACCAGGTGCAATGTAGGGTCCGGGATGTATATGCAAATCGTGATGAAACTCAACTTCCCAGCTAAAAGCACTAGCGGGTAAAATTCCATTTTCCTGATCGGTCCCGTTTCCTGAAAAACTGATAGTATTTCCATCACGATAGAAGGTACCATTAGTTGGGGTTACGATAGTTGCCACAGGTTTTGCATTAAATGCTGTCACACTAAGCGTAGCTGCATTACTTGTTACATTTCCAAAACTGTTGCTAATGTACACAGTGTATTGTCCGGCATCTGTAGATTGAACATTATTAATTGTATATGAGGAAGAATATGCCCCTGTAATATTAATTCCATTCTTTTTCCATTGATAGGTTAAAGGATTTGTTCCAGATGCGGCAACATTAAATACCGCTTGTTGCCCTTGGGAAACCGATAAATTATCTGGCTGATCAGTTATTACCGGAGAATTATTATTACTGTAAATAATTTTATATAATGAATTCGTACTTATACTGAAATAGTATAAATTTCCATCAGTGCCCACTTTAATATAATTTAATGCATTGGCAAGATTAGTGGCAAAATTAAATTTCTGAACCCCATTTGAAAGGTCAAGATAATTGATCCAGTTATTACAGTAATCGATATAAAAATATTTACCTGTGTATTGACTCGGATAATTGGAAGAAGATGGATTAAAAAAAGCACCTCCTGTAATCGCACAACCGTAATCAGTTCCTGTTGCCCCATGATGGTATGTAAGAATAGGATTTGTATAAGCCAAATTAGTACCCATACCCTCTACAGCTGGCCATCCGCAATTTTTTCCACCGGTCGAAATATTGTTAATTTCTTCCCATGTCCCCTCTCCTACATCATTAGTAAAAAGTTTATTTGTTCCCGGTTGAATAGCAATACTCCATGGATTTCTGAATCCGTATGCCCAGGTTCTTTTTGCAACTTCTGATCCTGTGAAAGGGTTTCCTGCAGGAACACTAAAATCTGTATTAATTCTTAAAACATTTCCTTTGTAATTATTTAAATCTTGCGAATAACTATTAACGTTGTCATTACCCAAAGCCAAAAATAGTTTCCCATCTGATCCGAAAACCATCCCTCCTCCATTATGAATTGAGTTTATAACAGCTTCAAAATTGTATATCTGAACCTCACTACCGGCAACGGCAACATCACCATTTGCTGTAAACCTGCTCAGCCGATTGTGAATGGGACTTGAAGCCGTTGTATAAAAAATGTATACATAATGATTATTATTAAAATCAGGATCTATTGCAATTGAACTTAAACCTCTTTCATTTAATTGATTAACGGAAACTTGCAAAAAAGAAGTACCAAGTAAGACCCCATTTTTTATAATTTTAACTCTTCCACCTTTTTCAGTACAAAAGATCCTTCCATCAGGTGCAAATGCCATTGACGTAGGATATATAATAGAGGCAACTTTCACTTGGCTAAAGCCTGCGGGGAATGTTTGAGCTTCCAAAGTATCAGAAAATAGAAATAAAGCAAAAGTTACAAAACATAAAAAATAATTGTTTGATATTTTAAATTGTGGATGCCACATTGATCTTTTGAATTTTATTGCCTTCATATTTATCCTCTTATTTATATTAAATAATAAAAAACATAAACTATCCTAAACATAACCTAAGTGTACGATCTGATATTTGTAATTCTCATTTTATAATTTAAAACTTTAACATTTATAACTGATTTTAGTATCTTATTGATTCATTAGATTTACTCAATCCCTATTTTTTGAATTGTTTTGATCTTGATTTGATCAATTATTTCAAACAATTTTTCAAATTGAATAGGTTTTTTCAGAAAAAATTCAAAATTGATATTCAATTTTTTTAACATCTCGTCTCCCTCACCAAGTGAAGACATGACAATTACAGGAACATTACCCGCAAAAAAACTTTCACGCATACTTAAAAAAGTAGCACCAGAAATAATTGGCATCATCAGATCACAAATAATTAAGTCGAAAGTATTGTCAACAATAACATCCACAGCCTTACTTCCATTTGCTGCTATATGTACAATATATCCTTTCTCTTTTAATTTAAAAGAGATCGCAGCCAAGATCATTTCATCATCGTCAATCAGTAAAATATTCATAGATTATAATTTCATGATTTTTTTAAAATTTTTTATATTAAAAATCAACAACTGGCATCCTAAGGATGTTATTTAAACTGCGATTCTTTCAATTCGACTCAACTTTCGACTTCAGTCCAATTCAATTATTGCCGATCCGGTAATTTCGGGAACAAATTTATTATCGATTTAACGATAGATACATTCCTTTTCGTCAGGCGATAATTTTAAATAGACAAATTCGGATATTTAATGGTTGGTTTTGGGAAGGTTTGATAATGGTAGGGTTTCAGAAACAATGGAGGTTTAGTTTTCCTTAACTCCAGCTTTACCGGTGGGATTAAAAAAGAAATCCAGTTTTTCATCCAATTGTCTGCTGTTAATTATTCCGAATTTATATTCCAAAAATAAATTCTTCAAATATTGTTCGTCATATTTTGCAACAGAAGGAACAGGTTCGCTTTCAAAAAGATATCTTTCTTTACCGAAATCAGATGGCTTTAATTTTTCAATTTTAAGCACCAACCAGCTTCCAAATAAAAGACTAAAAATGAAAAACAAAGGCTTAAATAGAAACGTATATTTTTTCATTTTTCGAATGGATAAAAACAAGGTGCTAATTATTTATTTTTAAGCAGATAAAAAAAAATGTATTCAAAATTGGCGGATCTCGATTTCTAAAATTATAAATTTTCAAGACCAAACTAGTCGGTTTCTAATGCCTTCCATTGAGCAGCACGTATCATAATACTCAAAGCAATAATATTAAATATACACCAGAAAAAATTTGCAAAAAAACCCGAAACACAAGGATGGTATCCTTTTATCATCAATACGCCATTATAAGCTATTCCTAATAAAGTAAGGGAAATGATAACAATATGAGGTAAAATGTGTTGAGTGTTTTTGGCGAAATGTTTTCCTTTTGGGGTAACATTAAATTTTACTTCTTTACCTTTCAGAACAGAAATTAATGCCATTAACATAAACCAGAAACTGGAGATATAATATTGATCTCCCCTTTTTGTGGATATGCCCCAACAGCCTAAGGCCATGGTAATTGTATTCATAATTTGAAAAGGAAGAAAGTATTTTAAAAAATCAAAACTATAGGTTTTTACTGGTAGTGAAAGAGTGAAAAAAAAGACAATTGGACTTAGCAAAAAAATCAATATCCACAGTGGCGCAAAATAGGACCAAATTGTACTGAAATAACAGATCTTTTGTCCCAGTGAAAGCCCCTTTATAAAAATTGGATTGTCTTTAAATGCGATATCCAATGATCCTGCAGCATAACGCTGGTGTTGTTTTATCCAACTATCCAAATCCTGAGTTGACAGCATTTTACACTCTATGTCCGCATGCTGAATGCTCTCCCATTTATTTTCCTTATCTGCATGCAACATGATAGAAGTATATATATCTTCAGAAGCATGAAACTTAAATGGAATTATTTCCTGTTCCAGAAGCAAAATGTTTTTTTTATCATTTATTTCACTAGTATTTATTTTTTTACCGATCAGATCTGTTTCCAATTTTTTTAAACCGTCAGCGAAATCTTTTATCGCCAGACTCATGGTGGCTTCCCTGCGATGAATGGATCCGGCACCACAACAAAAGGCAGCGTTGTAAAAATTCCTTTTTCTTAATATTGCATCATAGAAAAGACGGGGATCATTTCCAAAAATATCCTCATTCAATTTTACTTTTCCAAAAACAATGTTAACAAACCGAGATAAATACTTATTTTTTATTTTTAATCTGGCGTTAATAATTGAACTTAATTTCTGTGCTTCAGTGGTATCATAAAACCACTGTGGAGTTTGAACCCAAGCTACTTTCTCTTTTCTAAAATAACCGGTGGTATTAATAAGAAAATTTGGAAATACCCTTGTATCGGCATCCAAAATAACAAATAAATCACCTTTTGTATGTTCAAGCGCATTTTTAAGATTCCCTGCTTTGTAGCCTTTATTATGTTCTCTTATCATATACTCAACGCATTCTTCATCCGCCACTGCCTTCATGTTTTCTTTTGTACTATCCCTTCCATCCCTTCTTCCATCATCTAACACATAAATTTTTATTATAACATCCGAAAAAGGATACTTCATTTTTTTTGCATCCAAAATACTTTGACGCACTAATTCAACATCTTCGTTATAGGTAGCAATAAAAACATCAATTTTCACAGGCCTTTCCAATCTTCCATCAAGATCCTCAATATCAGATAGAAAATGTACAGGGGGAGCTTTTTCTGCATCTTTGTTCGACCAGAAATTGATAACTATCATTACAGTGCTAAAAAAACTTAATGATTCAGCAAGTACCAAAGGCAAAGCAAACCATAATGCATTCGGATTAAGTGAAAATCTCCATCGCCAATATAAATAAGCGAAACCCAATGCAATAGTTACAATACCGGCAAACTGAAAAAATAAAGTCCTGAATTTATTATCAGGAATAGCTGCATAAGGCTTTCTATCTTCAAACTTGTGAAAGTAAAATTGCTTCATCGCTAAATGGATTTAGGAACAGTTGAAGATGAACTCCAGACCCATTGATTTAAATTTATCTTTTATTTTTTCGCTGACATTCACAAATTTAATTACAACACCCTGCCTCAATAGTGTTTTTATAAGATCGATCAGATTGGCGATTCCGGTATTATTAATAAAATAAACATTTTTAAAATCAAAATACTGAGTTCCTTCAAAATAAATACCGGCAAGCTCATTGCTAGAGTATTCACCTCTCTCTTGAAATACTTCATCAAATTTTATATTTCCATTGAATTTTTCTGATTGATCTTTAATATGTTCATTGCCTTTATCTTCATTTACCGGGCTTTTCAAAAACAAGTTGATTTTATTTTCTGACTCCATTTTCAGTTTTTGGGATTCAGAAATAAAGGCTTGAAAGACCTGATCAGATTCAAGACTAACTTCCAAAATAGCTTCCATGACTTTTTATTTATTGATAATTTCTTTAGTCAAAACTACGTATTCTTCATTCTTACTATTTCTAATTTTCGTTCATTCGTTATTTCTTATAGCCGAAAAAATAAAATTGTAGTTCATTACCTTTCAACAAATATTGATTTTTTCTTACTCCTTTTTTAATTGAATTCCCTTTTAAATTTTTGGGATTTTTATATGCAATACCAAACAATAATTTTCAAGGTTTCGACTATACAAAAGAACAGACCAACGAAAATCAAAAATGAACTGCACTTTGAGGTATATTTTTGCATGAAGTATTTTGTTCTTATTTTAAATACTAAAATGAAAAGATTATTTGTATTGATATTACTAAATTTATTTTTTTTCCAACTACAAGCTCAAAATTTCGATTGGGCCAAAGAAGAAGGATTATTTGCTTATGATTATGGATATGGTATTTCTACAGATATAGTTGGTAATGTTTATATAAGCGGGAAATACGAAATGAATGCAAATTTCAGCGATAGCATTTTAACGGCATATGGAAATCATGACATTTATGTTGCAAAATACAGTTCTACAGGTGCATTAATATGGACGAGGACCGCTGGTGGAGTTTACGGAGATTATGCCCATGCGCTTGCTTGCGATAAATTGAATTATGTATATGTTGCTGGTGAAATTGAAGGTTTTGAAACTCCGATTAATTTTGAAGGCTCAGCAATTACATTAACTTCTAGTGGATTGAATGATGTTTTTTTAGCCAAATATGACCTGAATGGAAACCTGCTTTGGGCAAACCAGGCTGGTGGATATTACGGTGATGAGGCTCTTGGAATTACTTATGATTATGCTGGTAATGTCTATGTATGTGGTTTTTTCACGGATACGGCCACTTTCAGTGGAACAACCATTTACGGAAACGGAAATAGAGACATTTTTATTGCAAAATATGATATGAACGGAAATTTCCTATGGGTAAATCAAGCAGGAAGTGCCGGTAGAGATGAAGCAAAAGCCATTAAATGTGATGCTGCTGGAAACGTTTACATTGCTGGTATGTACAAGGATAGTGCAATATTTGGTTCTTCCATTTTATTGAGTCCTCTTGGATATTTTAATAGTTTTTTGGCAAAATATGCTTCGGATGGCAGCCTTATTTGGGTTAAAGATTCGGGCGGTGATTATGATGATCTTGCATGGGCACTGACCATAGATGATGCAGATAAAATATATATAACAGGCGAATTTAATGCCTCAGCATATTTTGATACAATTCAATTAATTACCACTGGTCAGGCGAATATTTTTGTTGCTTGTTATAATAATTCTGGAAACATAGAATGGGCAAGCTCTGCTGGAGGTCCACTTATTGATCGTGCAAGAGGTATAGGGTGCGATGGTACCAATATTTATATTACAGGACAGTTTAGTATGTCCGCAAATTTCGGTGCTTATACAGTTACAGGAATTGATAGTGCTGAAATTTTTATGGCAAAAATAAATAATAGCGGTGGTTTCGAATGGGTAACTTCCATAGGTGGATCACCTGATGTCACAGAATTACTGGGCTACGAAGCGGGAAACGGAATTTGCGCTGAAGCATCTGGTAATGTTTATGCAACTGGAACTTTAATAAATGGAGGTGTTTTCGGAAGTACTACTTTATTTCCATATAGCAGAACAGATATTTTTTTAGCCAAAATCTCTCAGGGACCAGACATAACAGCACCTTTGGCACCTATTTATAATCCATTAGACAATGCGTTTGATGTTCCCAATAATTCTAATCTGGTTCTTACTTTCAATGAAGTTGTACAAAAAGGAACAGGTAATATAATTATCAAGGAAGATGGATTTGTAACTCAAACTGTTGATGTTACAGGAGCAAATGTAATTGTATCTGGTAATATAGTTACAATAGACCCTGACAATTTTACTCTTGAAAGCAGTGTTAACGTAGAAATGGCTTCTGGCGTATTTAAGGACTTGGCAAATAATAATTACGTAGGGATAGGTGATGAATTAATGTGGAATTTTTCAATATCAACCACAACTTCTGTTAACAATTATAGTTTGAAAAAAAATTTCAACTTGTACCCGAATCCAACAAGCAATAATTTTACAATTAATTCAAATCTACCTGAAGCGCAAAAGATTGAAATAACAATTACTAACTGCATTGGACAAGTCGTTGATAAAAAAAAATACAACTATTCTTCTCAATTAATAATTGATCTATCTGTGAAACAAAAAGGTATCTATTTCATTGAAATCAAAACAGATGATCAAGCTTCATTTAGAGAGAAAATTTTTTATCAATAAATAAAATCGATTCAATTTTTTAATAAAATCTAAAGCTAATGCATATGAAAACTTTAAACAAAACCCATTTTCAATTATTCTTTATTTTGCTAATGCAATGTTTACCAATTTTTATACACGCCCAGGTAAGTGTAACTTTTCAAAAAAATTATTCCGGTGCCTATGCTATGGATGGGTTGGACGTAATACCTGCAAAAGATAGTGGTTTTATTATTACGGGGAAAATCACCAATGATATCATTAATGACATGGATATTTATATTATCAAAACAAACAGCACCGGGGACATACAATGGACTAAAACATATGGAGGCAATATGCCTGAATATTCTTTTGGTATCCTACAGGCCACCGACAGCAGCGGATATTTTATTATTGGATACAGTCAAAGTTTTGGTGGAGGAGATTATGATACCTGGCTTCTTAAAATAGATAATTTTGGAGATACTTTATGGACCAAAACTTATGGGACTTGGGGAAATGATCAGGGACAAGAAATTATACCAACATCTGATGGCAACTATGTAATTACCGGTGGTTCCAATAGCCCGCCAAACAATTCTTATCAGGCATATTTAATAAAAATTGATCCCGATGGAGATATTATATGGAATAAATATTACGGTGGTCCGAATTATGAAATAGGAAATTCTGTAAAGCAAACTCCAGACGGTGGATATATTATGCTTGGAATAACTTATAGTTATGGAGTAAATGGTGATGCTTTTTTGGTAAAAACAAATTCAACTGGAGATACCTTATGGACAAAAAAATATGGTGGAAATTATTTAGATGAAGGAATTTTTATTGTTGTGAATAGTGATAGTTCATATACTTTCTGTGTTAGAGATAGCAGCACTGCAGGTAAAAATATAGATGTCAGGATTATCAAAACTGATATAAACGGTACTATAATCTGGGACAAACATTATGGAGGCACTGAAAAAGATACAGACAAAATGATTCAGAAAACATCTGATGGCGGTTATATTGTTTCAGCAATAACAAGAAGCTTTGGTTTATCACTTCCCGATATGTGGATACTTAAACTTGATTCGGAAGGTGATACATTATGGACAAGAAGATTTGGTGGCAACGATAATGAGCATTGCTATTCAACGCGGCAAACTTCAGATGGAGGATATATTGCCGTTGGAAAATGTGAAAGTTTTAGTCAGGAAGACGGAATAATGTTTCTTAAATTGAATTCCTTCGGAAGATTGGGAACAGAAGTTGGAATCAATGAAATTTACTCTGATAACACACTTAGTATTTACCCAAATCCGGCAAGCAGAATTTTTAATATCGATTTTAAAGAAGGCTCACCTCCTTCCACCCTTAATATCTGCAATGCAAAAGGACAAGTGATTTTTTCGCAGGCACTTGATGCCTCAAACCCGGATAAAAATAAAATTATTGATTTGAAAGATAGTGCACCTGGGATATATATTTTGACAATTAAATCCGCAGAAAAAACAATCACAAAAAAAATTATTTTACATTAAATTACCAAAAAAGAAAAATTATTTAGCAATTAAGAAAAGAACTAAGAAAAACCCGATAGCTTCCGACTCAAATATTCAAATTGAATTAAACAATTAAATACTTTAATCAGCATGAAACAAACTGTACCATTTCAGGAATCCCAGAGTCCGGACATTATTAATATGAAAAATTTAATTCTGCCTGATCAGATAGATATAACTATTTTCCTTGTTGATGATGACGCAATGTATTTAAAATCATTAGAGTTTCAGTTTCGACAAAATCCAAATTTAAAAATTGAAACATTCCTAACAGGTGAGGCTTGTATTGAAAAGCTTTTTTTAAAGCCTGATGTAGTTATCCTCGATTATATTTTAAGTGCACCCAATAAAAAGGCTTTAACCGGACCTCAAACATTAGTGAAAATAAAAAAAATTCTCCCCAACACACAAGTTATTATGTTATCCGCTATGGAGTCGGCAGAAGTTGCTACCAATAGCATTAAACTCGGTGCATTCGATTATGTTATCAAGGATCAAAATACATTTTTAAAATTGAAAGCATGCGTAAAAAAAATTTTAGGTATATTTTCCAAAGAAAAAGAATTGATTGTTTGGGATTGGTAAATGTGTAGATCCGCAATTAAGATTAAATTTTTTATAAAAAATTAAAAAACCCACCCTGCTCAACTTGCAGGATGGGTTTTATTTTATGATTCGCTCATGAAAAATTTATTTATTAAAAATAATTTTTTTAGTCGCAATTTTATTTTTCGTCTTTACATTAACTATATAAATGCCTCCCGGATCATTTTCAGAAAATCCTATTTGCTCTTTTTTACCTGAAAAAGTAGAATATTTGTGATAAATTGTTTGACCGATCATATTAGTAACTACAATTTCAAAATTATTTTCTTCGGAATTTTCAGTTTCCAATTCAATAATATAATTTCCATTGGTAGGATTTGGAAATACATTTATCTCAAAATTATTTTCTTCAGCTATTTCAGAATCTTTTACCGATGAAATGATAGATGAATCATCTACTGAATCCGTTATGGGATCTTTGCTTTCATTTGCCAAAAGTCCTTTACAGCTATTAACTGTTACCATTAATAATGCTGACCAGTCCTTTACTCCGTTTTTAGTTATTCTTACCTGGTAATTTCCGGAAACTGATGCGATATAGCTTGAATATTTTGCTCCCGCTATATTTACACCATCTCTTTTCCATTGATATTGATAGCCTGAACATGCGCTGGCGTACAATACTACCTTTCCACCCGCACAAAAAGTGGTAGGGCCACCTGGAGTAATAGAAGCCAATAAACCACTTTGAACCTTCACTATCATGGGTATCGACAAAGCTATACACGAACCTTGAGTAATTTTTATCTGGTAAGATCCAGATGTTGAAGCTGAATATAACGCATTGGTAGCTCCAGCAATAGGATTACTATCTTTTATCCATTGGTAATTTAATCCCGAACCTACATTTGCTTGTAAGCCTACAGAACCCGAACACATAGTTGTAGCTCCTAAAGGCGTGATTGTTGCCATTGGAAGAGACACAACTGAAATGGCAAGAAGAGCAGATGTACTTACTAAACTTCCGTTGGTTACTACAATAGAATAACTCCCCGTTGTAGTTGCAGTATATGATGAATTAGTAGCTCCATTGATAGCTAAATTGTCTTTTTTCCATTGATATGTATTTCCTGCACCTGTATTGGCATTTAATGTAACACTGCCTCCTGTACAAAATGTGGTAGAACCTGCTGGAGTAATTGTTGCGGCTGGTAAGATAGTAATTACTACCGCCACTGATAATGCATGGCATATTCCCTGATCTATTTCTACTTGATAAGATCCAGCTGCTGAAGCGGTATAGGATGCATTAACAGCTCCAATAATAGCTATATTATCTTTTTTCCATTGATAAATATATCCTGTTCCTGTACCCGCATTTAACACTACACTACCACCTGTAATAAATGAAGTTAAGCCTGCAGGTGTTATTATTGCTGTTGGAATAGGGCTTGCTGTAATTGCAATTGCTGAAGATGTATTGCTCAGTCCTGCAATAGTTATAGAAACTGAATAACTTCCTGATGCAGTTGCTGTGTAAGATGGATTGATAGCTCCGCTTATAGCGATATTATCTTTTTTCCACTGATATGTATTTCCTGTACCTGTATTCGCGTTCAACGTTACACTTCCACCGGCACAAAAATTAATTGGCCCCGAAGGAGTGATTGTTGCTGCAGGCAGGATAGTAATTAATAACGGGGCAGACCAATCTGTGCAGGCACCTTGCGTAATTTTTATTTGATAGCTGCCACCCAAAGTAGCAACATAGGAAGAATTTGTTGCGCCACTAATATTAACGCCATCCTTTTTCCATTGATATATATACCCTGTTCCGGTTGAGGCATTAAGTATCACATTACCTCCCGCAACAAACGATATTGGTCCGGCAGGAGTTATTGTTGCATTTGGCATTGGCGAAACTGTTATTATCACTGCCGCGGATGTACTTGTAATTCCTGATGTAGTTATAGCTACTGTATAACTGCCAGATATGGTTGCAATATAAGATGAACCGTTAGCTCCGCTTATAACGACATTATCTTTTTTCCATTGATATGTATTTCCTGTACCTATATTCGCATTCAATGTTACACTTCCACCTGCACAAAATGTGGTAGGCCCGGCAGGTGTTATCACGGCTGAATTTGATGTGATAGCAATTACCACTGCTGCGGATACCGCACTGCATATTCCCTGATTAATTACTGCATGATAGGCCCCCGCTGCTGAAGCGGTATAGGACGCACTCGTAGCACCGGCAATAGTTACATTGTCTTTTTTCCATTGATAAGTATATCCTGTTCCTGTACTAGCATTTAATACTACACTACCACCTGCGGCAAATGATAATGGCCCTGCAGGCGTTATTGTTGCTATAGGAATCGGACTTACTGTAATTGAAATTGCTGAAGATGTATTCGTAACTCCTGCTACTGTTATAGCAACCGAATAACTTCCTGATGCACTTGCTGCATAAGATGAATTGGTAGCTCCGCTTATGGCAATATTATCTTTTTTCCACTGATACGTAAATCCTGTACCTGTATTCGCATTCAGCATTACGCTTCCACCTACACAAAAGTTGGTTGGTCCGGCAGGAGTTATTGTTGCCGTTTGAGAAGAAGACAAAATTGTAACCGTAGGAGGAAGATTTAAATTTGCATTTCCTGAAAGTTTATATTCACTTTTTTTAATAATATTTCCATTCGCATCAAATAGTAATAAAGTGGTTGACTGATTTTGAATAACGTCAGTGAACTCTTTTGCCAATCCTGCATTCGCATTAATTTTCAATGCGCTGGTTCCTGCTATTGCCGTAGTATTTAACCTTACAGTATACGAAAAATTATTGGTCAGATCCTCATTTAAGATCATTACAACAACCTGCTGGCCATCTTGGCACGCAAACGATTTAACGTTTACCTGATTGGTTGTACCATTCACATAATTTCCTCTAAAATTATCGGCAAGCAGTTTAAAATGATAATACAAAGGTTTTTTGTTACCGGTTGAATTATCTAAAAAACCAATGTTAAGTGCAGTTGAGTTTCCTTCTACCACACTCCATAAATTAAAAATGTCCAAACCGTTTTTCATTCCAACACTCATCATTTCTGCAACAAATTGTCCGCCAATAAAACTATTAGCACCTACTCCGTTCAAATTATCAGTACTGGAATTTTTATAATCAACATTGGCCTCTGTAATAGCCGTTTTTAACTCGGCCGCTCCTGTTCTGCCATGATATGAATTAGCTGCCGCTAACCTCGCATTAAGGGCAATTAAATTATCTTTCAAAGAACCGGCAGAAGTTAATTTTGAAACAACCTGTGCCCTTGTTTGAGTTCCGTTAAAGGGATAAGTATGAAAAGAAAGTATATCCAGGTAATATCTTCCTGCTCCGTCTTTACCTGTAATATCACTCGGTCCACCGGGAGTAGTTAAACCATTAATAATAGCTTGATCATACCAGGCCGGTTCTGGTCCGATAATAAGTATGGAAGGGTCCACATTTTTCATAGCAGAAGCAAATGGTTTAAAATAATTTGCTATTTGTGCTGCTGTAGTAAATGAATAACTCAAATTCGGTTCATTACCAATGATCCAGTATTTAACGTTCTTTCCTTTAACCACATTTATATAGTTTACAATAGCTGCCGCCTCCTGGGCCGTATAACGATAGTTAAAAAATGGGACCTGAATTATTGGCTCCATACCATTTGCCCTAATGGAATCGATCATCCTGATATATTGAAAATTTGTTGGCTTATTTCTATCAGCGCTGATACCACCAAAACGAACAATAGTAGCACCACTGCCTTTAACTTTTTGCCAGTTTTTATGCAATTTTCCGTTAAAATAACAAGGAGCTTCCGGACATGCAAAATAATTTCCAATAGTGTCGGGCATCCATGCATTTACCCCAAAAAAATCATTTGAAATAGTTTGGGAGGTTGCATTATTAAGAGAGAATATTAAACTCAATGCTAAAAAGCCTAATTGTAATGTTTTTTTCATTGTCTTCATGTTGTAATTTTTTTAAATAAAATAAATGGTTTTTAACTATCCTTAACTGTTCTCTTTATCGTTCCGGATTATTTTCAGTCTTTTATTTTACGACAAAATATTTCCATAACGGGCTCCGTCTTTTGAAACTTGCAACCAACGTATTTAGCTGTTTTGGCGATTTTATACCAGTATTCGGCTACTCATTTAATTACTTCAACTACAAAATTGGAGGGAACTCTTTATGTAAACGAATTCATTAAATAAAAATTGTTTGTCAACGATAATTTAACAACTATCACCTATCATTTTTTATGTTCTGGCGAATTTCTTTTCATCATACCTACTATTTTCTCAAAATTTGTATCAATATTTTGTTTGTAAAATTTGTAATTTTTATAATTAATAATAATTCAATAAGTGCAGTAGATCACTATTAACAGTAATATCCATCATAGTCACTTAGAAATTATAAGAATAATTTTGTTGTCCCGAAAAAATAAATTATTTCCAAAATGCAGTAATTCAATTAAAATAATTCACAATTCATTTAAAATTAAACTATGAAATTTTTTCCAAAAACCGGAGTGTACATAACAGGCGTAGGTCAGTTAAAAATTGAAAAAAAATCCGAATTAAGTATTCGCGAAATGGGCGCGCAAGCTGTGGTATTGGCTATGAAAGATGCCGGTGTTGAAAAAGTTGATGCCATCTTTTTAGGAAATATGCTTTCGGGAGTATTATGTAATCAGCAGCAATTGGGCCCTTTGGTTGCCACAGCGGCAGGATTAAAAGGAATTGAATCGGTTACACTTGAGGCTGCGTGTGGCTCTGGGGGAGCTGCTTTACGTGCAGGCTTTATGGCAATTATGAGTGGCTTATGCGAAACAGTGGTGGTTTGCGGATTAGAAAAAATGTCACATGAAGATAAAAATTTTATCACGCGTTCTATTGCTACTGCTTCTGATTGGGAAACAGAAGGTGGAATTGGCGAATCATTCATTACATTAAATTCTAAGTTAATGAAAATGTATATTAACAAATACAAAGTTTCACCTGATGCATTTGGTATGTTTAGCGTTAATGCACATAAAAACGCCAATAATAATCCCAATGCCTTGTTCCAAAAAGAAATAACGATTGATCAATACCTGGACTCTAAATATATTGCTGAGCATGTGCGACTTTATGATGCATCACCCGTATGTGATGGCGCAGCGGCTTTGGTACTATCCAGACGTGCTTCTAATAATAGAAGTAAAACACAACAAGTGAAGATAACCGGCTCAGCATCATCTACCGAGTATGTTGGTATAAATCACAGAGCCGATGCTTTGGCGGCAGAAGGCATTCAACGATCCGGACAAATAGCTTACAAGATGGCAGGAATAAAGCCAAAAGATGTTGATTTTTTCGAACTGCATGATGCCTATTCTATAATCTCCACACTTTCACTTGAAGCTATGGGATTTGCCCATCAGGGCGAAGGATGGAAACTGGCTGAAAAAGGAGAAATTTTTTCGGATGGAAAAATCCCTGTATCCACATTTGGCGGATTAAAAGGAAGAGGCCATGCAATTGGTGCTTCGGGTGTATACCAAGCCGTGGAAGCCTACCTGCAACTTACCGACAGGGCAGGGAAAAATCAGATAAAAAAAGAAGCCAATATTGGTCTTATCCAAAGTATTGGTGGAACAGCTTCTACTGCCATTACACACGTGCTGGAAAGAGTTTAAGCGATTGTTTGAATTAACATATACTCAGGCGGCTATATGCAATTGATGCACAAAACCTTTTTTTATTATTAACGCTGCGTTAGGGATTGCAACGTAAATCCTTCTATAGCGCCAGGAGGCGCTATAGAAGATTGAAGTGAAAAGCCCGGTCCCTTTCTTTTTAGAAAGGGAAACGTCCAAATGAAAACAAACCACTATAAAGTAAGGCTAATTATTTAACAATAATTTTTACAAAATTTCTTCCCATATTGGTTTCTAATTTCACAAAATACATTCCTTTAGCAAGTTGCAGATCAGTTGAATTTATTACCACTTCATGTTTACCAGCAGCCTGATCCGGATTAGCATACAAAACAATTATTTTACCCAATACGTCAGTTAAAGTAACATCAACCTTTGAAGTACTATTTAACTGATAAGTGATAGTTGTGTTATTCGTAAATGGGTTCGGATATACAGATAATCCATTTGCTGCTATTTGCTCATCAATGGAAGTTAATAGAACAGTTTGTCCATTACTTGTAAATACTGTTGATTGCAAACCTGCACCATCTTCGGCCTTAACAGAAAAATAATACATTTGCCCGGCCACTAAACTTAAACCGGTGGCAGTAACTGATTGGTTAAACCAATTATCAGTGTAATTAACAGTATTTGTTGCCCCGGGTGTTGTTCCTATCGCATACCAATAACGTGAAATGGCAGAATTAGGATCTGCGGATGCAGTCCAGTTAGCAGATAGATCGGTTAATGAAGCAGTAACACTAATATCGGCTCCGGTACCATCATTAATAGTACTAACAGCCGATGGTGGTGTCCAATCAACATTGATATTCTGATAAAAAATAGCCGATAAATTTCCTGCTGAATCAGCACAAATTGATTTTATTTTACCGGAGCAGTTAGTAGGATCCGGATTTTGGAACCGGATATCATTTGTGCTCGCAGCGCCTACTGTTATAGCTGCTGACGCAGCTAAACGAGAACGATACACTTTTAATTCATTAATAGCAAAATTCGCCTCTGCGCTCCGGAATGAGATCGCATTTCCGGAAGCAATGGGAGAAGGATCGGTCCAGCTGGTAATAAATTGATTGTCTCTGTATATGCTGATCTCTCCGCTTACACGATCATAAATAACTTTATAATCATACCATTGATTGGCAACAGTTGTAAATGGAATACTTATTTGAGCTGTACCAAACACATCATTTACCACTTTATAAATTTGCAATAATGCATCATCTACACGGAACCAAACAAAGTATGAATTTCCACGATTGGTAAGGCTTCCATTGTCAGAGAAGAAATGGAAACCCGCTCGTTTTGTTGTTCCTGAGCCATCAATTTTTCCGTAAAAATTATACAAATACCGATTCGATAATGTTTGATCCAACGTTGCATAAATATTGGTATTATTCGATACCTCATCTGCCTGAAATAATGAACCACCATTAATACTCCATGTTCCAACCGCACTTGTCCAATCCGGATGAATAGCAAGATCAAAATTGTCTGCAAAAAAACCATTGTTAGCATTGGCACGCCATTCGGTTCCATCATAATCAAGCACCTGG
Organism: Bacteroidota bacterium; assembly: GCA_040388745.1. GTDB lineage: Bacteria > Bacteroidota > Bacteroidia > 2-12-FULL-35-15 > 2-12-FULL-35-15 > 2-12-FULL-35-15. The sequence goes on from JAZKBF010000013.1 coordinate 100,561, forward strand.
TAATAACTCTTCTCTAAACCACTGCCACCAACTTCATCGGCATCTGCAAAATTAGCTGTGAAATTGGTTGTTTCCCAAACATTAGTGGTGCTTATAGTCGTAGTAGGTGCTGTAACATCAGCTTGTGCCGGAGGTACTGCATTGCTTGTCCAGCTTGCCGCCCAACCGGTTGATGTGGTATTACAATCAGAGCGAAATTCAAGTAACAAGGAGCCGCCATTGGATGTGATAATACCTGGACTGCTTGTACCGGTATATTTTCCAATAAGTGGAGCTGCGGTAGTAGCACCATCATAAATAAATAAGTGATCCCAATTTAATTCGGTGTCAAACGATGCAAAATTAAGAGTAATAGAAGTTGCACCAGATGGTTGAATTAAAGTAAGTGTTCGCTCATCATCAGCATAATTACTTCCTGCACCACCACTATCGTAAGAGTTTCCGGACACACCGCTTACTGTGGTTATAGTAGGATTATTGTTAATAAGCAAATAATATCTTGGCCAATTCCAGTTAGGCCCCGGATCATTGTGCGACTGGCCGGTAAACATTTGATGACCTTTAATTTTTGTACAAGCTCCTAAGCCGCATGATGATGCACCTCCTGAGCATCCGGGTCCGTAATAAGTTCTTAATGGACTGATACCATAACCGCTGTTACAGATGTCTCTTACTAAAGCAGCAGATTGTGTATACATTGCAGTAGTATACCAGGAAGCATCATTCACATAGCCTTCATGTTCGATACCTATCGTATATGGGTTTTCACTACCTACATGCCAGGCTTTTGCTGATTCAAGAACCATTTGAGTGATCTGTCCATCACTTGAACGAACAACATAATGTGCAGAAACACTTGATGCACAGTTCTGAAACCAGGAGATACACCCGGCATAACTTCCTTCTACATCATGTATTGTAACTGCCGAAATAGCTGTGCCGCTGCGGGAACTGTAATTGCAAGATCCTGCAGCTGTCCATAATGCAGGAGAGTAATCAGTTGATTGAAGTGATTTTGTTTGAAATTGTTGTCCTATATTATTATAAATACTTTCATCAGTAACTGTTAAGCCTGTTGAACCTAAAACGGCATAATTGTTTGCCCCAAAAACACTTTTGAAATCAATTTTGTAGTTCGGGAAACCGTATAATTGCTGATAATTAACATTGTTTAAAAACTGTAAATAGCCGTACAACTGGGTGTTTAGTGCAAAATTCTCCCCTATTGTTTGCTGAGGTAACTCACTTAAATTGGCTAATACAGTTATTTGATCGGCAATGGTGCTACTTGTTATGTTCAAAGAATTCTTAACAGCAACGTAAGCATCCGAATAGGCCAGGATATTTTTTTCAGGATCACTGATAATTTCATTTATAGTATATCCTGATAAATTTGAAACAAATGCAAGATTATTTCTAAAATAATTTTGTCCATCTAAAGTTAAGCCCATAACACCATACGTATTGGGTATACCACTGCAACTTTCAGATTGTGCAGAAGCATGTTGAATATGTTTAAAATGGGTATTGCTAAATGCCACTGCCTCTAATACCCCTTTCGGAATTTCAGGATGATTCTGATAGGCTTTATTAAATGATTGAGCATAATTATTTAAAACAACTATGTCAGTATAATCGCTCTGTCCGAAGCAATATAAGGGAGATAATAAAAATGCAAATGCAATAACAAGTAATGATTTTTTCATCCTTTATTTTTGTTAAATGGTTAATTGATTAGTAAAGATAATTATTCTTATTTATTTAAGCAATTAAAGTGTTAAGATGCTATTCATTATGTAATAAGCCTATTTGATCATTAAAAATACATGCCTTAATAATGAAGAACTTAAAAAAAATTAAAGGGCGTCTGTAATTACTTCAAGGTTAATTCATGCTTGTTTGTGTCCGTTGTCTTAGCTTTAGTCTTATTTTCAATGGTTAATATAATAACTTATCAAATCAATATGTTTGTTTCCATAATCTTCCTTAATCAATCCAATATTTTTTGCATAATAACTAACATAAGCTAAAAATTGAGGTCCATTACCTCCATAGTGACCATAGTCGCATACCTTAATAACATTGTCGTAATTAATCGAATTTACTGTTATACTTGTATCAATATTTTCAACTACTCTATATGAAGTAGTATATTGTGACCTATAAGTCCACCATTGCTCACCTTTTTTTTCACTTAAATAACCAATCTGAGTCAATCCATGAGGGCCAAAAGCAGCAGTCATATTGTCTATTGGTGTAGAGTATCCGTAAACGGGCTTACCATTCCAAAATGGAACATAAACATAATCTGTCATATAACCACCAATATTATTGCTGTTATATTGATGCAATTGATACTCCGGTGCTGTAGATTGAATGACGGTATCCCCAGCTTCATTCAAATATATCCATTTAGAACCAGGGTAAACTGGTAAATAGGGCAGTGGATAAATAGTTTGAGCTTCTTGTTTTTCCTTTTTACATGATAGGAAAAACACCAGAATGAAAAATAAATATTTCCGCATAACTAAAAATATATTCCTGTTTCTATTGAAAATGTAAAATGATAACTAAATTTTAAAGATTTTTCCTCTCCATAGTATTTGTATGTACCAGGGTCAATATTTCTTTCCCATAAGAGATTTATACCCCCACCTCCACTAATAAAATATCTATTTTTGAGGTCATAACTGACGCCTGAAATCAGATTAAAACCAAAAGATTTATGTTGGTTCAATACTGTTGCTTTAACAGGAATATTAGGAACAGCATAATCATACAGAACTGAATTAAATTCATATTTTATTCTGCTAAATTCTAATTTGATAGTCGGTTTAATTTTTTTGTTCCATAATAAATAATTTGTTCCAATTCGAAAACCATAAGCATGCTTGAGTCGTAAAGTATCTAATGGAATTAAAAATGAGGGACCAAAATAGAAGTTAATATATTTTGAAACGGGTAGGCGAATATCCGGAGAATAGATTAATTGTGGTTTAGAATTATAAATTAAGCACATACCTATTTCAAAAGGATATTCCTTTTGTTCAATTAATGAATCTAAATGTTTCGTTGTACTATCCGTCTGTCCGACTAATTGCCCAACTGTAAAAATAAAAAGGAAGATAAATATGTAAAATGTTTTCATCTTTTATTTCAGCTAATATTTTTTTCAATTGGTCTTATTTATTTTGGAGTGAGAATTTCTCCAATCGCTTTCTGCTAACAATTAATAATATTACTCTAAAGTCTTTTTGATCTTATTGCCAATAACATCCGAATATTAATACCCATATTACTTGGTACATACTACTTTCAGGTTATACATTTTACTTCCTGCTATTACCTGAATAAAATAAACTCCTTGTGAAACAATGCCGGTATTATCGACAGGAAGATCTATAGTAAACTCTCCGGTATTGTTGGTTGTGTAAGCAAGATAAATTTGTTCGCCCAATAAATTAAGTATTGTAATTTTTAATGGAACGTAAAGTAGATTAAACCTCAGTATAAAAGCGCCATTGTTGGGATTAGGATAAACCGAAATTGGATTGAGCTCTGCAACTGTGGTATGTTCGGATTTAAAATCAGTGGAAATAATGATTAAGGTGGCCGATGAAGAGGTACACCCATTCCCATCCGTAACAGTTACGCGATAATTACCGACTTGAGTAATTGTAAGATTTTGCTGGATCTCCCCAATTAAGATATTATCATTAAAATACCATTGATTACCGGTTGTATAATTTGATGTTAAAACATTTCCATTTTGTGTAATGATAGGTTGGGCAGGTAAAGGATTAACAGTTACTGCAGTTACAGTCGAATTTGCCAAACAGCCATTCCCATCAGTAATAGTCACCGAATAATTATCTGAGCTTGTTACATTTATGCTTTGAGTGCTCGCCCCATTACTCCATAAATAAGTACTGTATCCAACTCCAGCATCAAGTATAACACTTCCTCCCTGGCAAAAAGTAATTGCTCCGCTTGGAGTAATTGTGGGCGCTGTTGGTAAAGGATTAACTGTTACAGTGGTTAAGAGAGAACTTGCCAAACAACCATTGCTGTTACTAATTGTTACTGAATAACTATCAGAGCTTGTAACATTAATAGTTTGAGTGGTTGCCCCATTACTCCACGTATAGGTTGTGTATCCTGCTCCTGCATCTAATGTAACGTTGCCTCCCTGGCAAAAAGTGATCGCTCCGCTTGGTGTAATTATAGGTGCAGCCAAGGCGGCAGGGACTGTAAAACTATTTCCGCTCGTGTGCGTGGTTCCATTCCACATCCTCCAGTAATAGGTTACGTTTGGTTGAAATGACAGTGAACCTGGTGTACACGGTGCAAAGCCTATATCACATGCAAAACCGGAGGGACCTGTGATGCTAGTTAGATTTGAAACACTGGTATTATAATAAAAGCTGAAATTGGGATCAGAGGAAACATCTACCATCCAATCGCTTCCCGAATTTGACCAGTTAAAAGCAACATCACCGAAACAACCCATAAAAACCTGGAGATTTGTTGGAATAATACATGGCTGGATAATAAAACTATTTCCGTTTATATGGGAAGTACCATTCCATATTCTCCAATAATAGGTAGTGTTAGGTAGAAAAGTAATAGCAGGGGAAAATCCCGAAGGAGCAGTAGTTGAACTAAGGTTACTTACATCCTTATTTGAAAAAGTAGAATAATTTACATCGGTGGAAACATCTATAAACCAACCATTTCCTGAATTTGTCCAGTCAAAATTTACGTTACCTAAACAATCCGCTGTAACCTGCATACTGGTTGGAGAAACACAGATAAAGCTATTTCCACTTGTATGGGAAGTACCACTCCAAATTCGCCAGTAATAAGTAGTGTTAGGAAGAAAAGTTATGGAAGGAGAAAATCCCGAGGGACCAGTTGTTGAAGTAAGATTACTTATATCCTTATTTGAAAAAATTCCAAAATTAGGATCAGTAGAAACATCAATAAACCAAGACGATCCGGAATTTGTCCAACTGAAATTTACTGAGCCTAAACAGTCAGGAGTAGCCAGAAGATCAGTTGGAAAAGCGCTGCCAGGGCAGTTTACCTGATTCTTAAAAGCATGGAAAGAAAGTTTCTGATCTGCCGGTGCAAAATTTCCAAATTCATAAAGCCCCCAGCTTGCGCCCGGCCAATCGGTTAGACTGAAAAATATTGCTAAGGCAATTCGTGAATCATTTTTTAATAAATTAAAACCGGTGGTTAAATTGTCGGCTTGCCCTTGATATCCCACAACATTCGACTCCCAGCCAAATTCCGAAACCCATATTTTTTTTGAAGTAGCTCCTTCATAATTAATGATACTGTTCCAGAAAGCATTGATATTAGCATTCATTCCGGGAACAACCACTGCAGGATCAGAATCTCCTTGAGTTGTGTAGATATGCATTCCGAAACCATCCAATGGATAAGTGCCTTTATTGGCAAGGATCCATGTCCAGGCAAAATCATTGATTCCATAACTATAAGTAGATCCGATATAAGAAGCGCCATTATCCAAAGCATGCGTAAATATAGGGCCTGACACTAATTTAACCTGCCATGTTGGATCTGAATCATGTCCGTTATAGAACTTTGTTTCCATATAAACTTCCTGCAAAATTTTAGCGAACCATTTTGGATGAACAATAGCCGATCCATTACTCCAGTTGTTTGGCTCGTTGTACGACTCGTAAGTAGTCACCCGGGTTCTGAAATGACCAACAATATCCACAAAATTGCCTACGTATTCTGATATCCACGCGTCTGTGGCAACCTGGTTTGTACTTGTTTCTAATTGCAGTACAGCATTGGGATTGGACGATGCCTGGTCACTTATTAATCCATATACCTGAACCCCTTGATTGGTAAAGCCATTCACAATTTCATCATAGGTTTGTTTCCATGTTTTTCCACTATGCAATGTTTGGTCGGAAGGTGATGACCATGGTCCCAAAATAAAATTCAAACGCACCCAGGGAGTACAAGTTGTACCCACTACTGCAAAAGTTGCATTCGCTTGTATTGCTCCGGTAGCCGGATCAATGGGTTGATTACAATCAAGTCCTATGCCTGTTTGCGAAAATGTTTTAATTATTGAAAAACAAATAAAACAGATTATGAAAGTAATTTTTTTCATCTTTCGGATGTTGTAATTATTAATTTAATATTTGTTGAGCGATCAACGGCATTTATAAAACGTATCGTATAGATCCCTTCAGATAAAGCTAATTCATTAACATCAATGTGAATAGTATGGTCGCCAGCGGTTTGATAACCATTGCTTAGCAAACTGATTTCGCGGCCCAGAACATCAAAAAGTTTTACTGTAAAAAATCCGGGAGCAGATAATACATAGTGAAGGTACGCATCTTCGTTTGCCGGATTCGGATAAATTTCTACAGCCGACAAATTATTTCCAAGGTCTTCTGATCCTGTTGGCGCGCTTGTGCAGGTCCATGTTGCAGAAAAACCATCATTATTAACAAATGGATCCGAAATAAAATGCAATGTAATTGCCCCTCCAGTGGAAGAAACAGTTCCAGGCGAATTTAATGCCGTATAGCCACCAATGAGTGCTGATGCATTTGAGGGGCCGTCATATAAATACAACGAATCTGAATTTGCCTCCAGGTCAAAACTTGAAAAATTGAGGGATACCGAACTTGCATTGTTTGGAGAGATCGTGAATGTGTAATCTTCGTTACCACCATAGTTCCCTCCTGATCCACCCGAATCATCTATGCTACCGGAACAATTAACATCAAGTGTACTGCAAATTGGTGTAGTGAATGATGAACCGTAGGTATAAGTACTACCATCCCATATACGCCAGTAATAGGTTGTACCGGGCTTGAACTGAAGATAGTCTGAACAATTCGGGTATTCACAAAACCCTCCCGGACAAACAATCGAATTAAGGTTAGCAATACTCTTATTAAAATAAGCAGTAAAATTACTGTCAGCAGAAATATCCATCACCCATCCTGAGCCTGAATCGTTCCAGTTAAGAGTCACTCCTATCTGTGGACAGCTGGAATTTGTGACAGAAAGATTGGAAGGCGGTATGCTGGAACCACAAATTGAATAACCAATAGTTGCAATAAAATAATGGTCAATTATCCATTGACTATTTTGTCCGTTTTGCGCCCAATATTGTGTCCCCCACTGACACATCCCTCTTCCATGCCCTGCAGGACTTTGTCCGCAGCATTGGTTATCCGAAAAGCAACTATATGCTCCACTCCCACCGGCATTGCAATCAGTGCAATTGAACGAAGTTCCTCCCTGATTATTTTCAGCAGAATATTCCGATCGTGCCGGATCTATACCATTTGCTGTTACAATTTGCCCAACAGTAGCTTGCGCTGCGCTTTGCGCATTCGTATATACTGCTGATCCCCATACCTGGTTACAAGTGGAAGATGCAATATCAAAATTTACATTAACCGGATTATTAACATACCACCCTCCATAACTTCTGTAAGGTACTGAACCGGCAGCCAATGATTCAAATTGCCAGCTCGATATCCATTCGTCATCAATGCCACTTTCAGAATAATACTGTAAACTCATTACATCCACACTGGTACAACTGGTACAGGAACAGCTTGTTCCAACACGTATTGTTGTTGGTATAACACATCCTGTTGCAAAGGAATTTATATCTGTTTTCGTTTTTTGCGAATTACTTTGAGGAATAGATTTTTCGTACATCTCAACATCTTGTGCTGTTCCATCCAAAATATGCTGAACATATTTTTCTGAATCATTACCACTCCCCTTTTTAAGTACAATTTTTAATTTTATTTTATCTGGAAGCAGCAATAGATTTTCGATTGTTTTTGAAGTATAATCTTTTATGCTAAATGAAAAATCACTCCGTACCCCTTTATCTTTGCGTTTTGTAATGACAGCAAAATGACCTGGACTAATTGAAAAGAATCCTTCCTTATTTGTCCTAACAGAAAGTTTTTCAGCAGAAAGTTCAACATTCACATCTGCAAGGGGCTTTCCGGTTTCAATATCCACCACATAACCTTCCACTACAGCCGATTCATAATTCTTATATTCTAAATACGTTTTATTCAATCTGTCCATAATAATATTGATGTTCTGGGATTGTCCGTTTTTTACAATAAAATAAGTGGAAAGCGGATGATGGCCATTTGCAGATATCTGTATAGTATAGTTCCCCTCTTCTCCTTCAAAAAGAAGATGCCCGGCTTCGTTGGTTTTCAAACGAAAGGATTTTTTTTCATTGCTGAATAAAATTTCCGCTGGAGTTCCATAACCATTTTCAGCATCAGAAACAAAAAAGGAGAGCGTACCTCCATTACCTTCCTGTGAGAATAGATCCAAAGAATGAAACAGGATGGCACTGAATAGAACGACTACAAAATAGAAGTTAGTAATTAGTTTTTTCAAAGGATTTGTTTTTTAGTAAATGTACTGAAATTCAATTAATTAACAAATTAAAATCTTAATTATATTCATTTTATTGACTATCAATAAAAACGGCTTACTACCCATCAGAAATAAATTAAAACAAAAAAAATTTGTCAATTTTAGATGTTAAATTTTTGTCTTTGATAAAAGCCAGTTTAACGAAAATTGAAAGTAAAGCCTAAAAAGCCAGTATACTTTTAATACATAATTTAAAATTAAAATCAAATGAGAAATTTAAGAAATACCTTCGCAGTAATTGTTTTTCTTACAATTCAAGTCAATTTAAAAGCGCAGCAATGGATATGGGCAAGCCAGGTTGGAAAGGATTTTGCATCCGATTCTTTTGAGCCACAGGTTAGAACCAATGATGCCGGGGATCTTTTTACTTCGGGAACTTTTCAGAATTTTGCAAAGATAGGTGATACAATTTTTTATATTGATTCTTCTTTTTATCTCTACAGGGGCAATTATGTCGCGCGATTGAATAATGCCAACCAATTGATATGGACGCAATTCATTGGGGGACAGAATACCGCCTTGGCCGATTTGTCAATAGACCTGAACAATAACACGTATGTTGTTGGTATTTTTGCAAACGACCTGATCCTTGACGATACAACTCTTACCAACGGAGGAGATTACGAAAGTTTTATTGCTGCCTTTGATCCACTCGGACATAGAAAATGGTTAAAGCGATATCCCACTATTATAAGTAACATAGTGAATGACGAAAACAATAACCTAATTTATGCTTATTCCACGCCTTTTTCAACTGTTCCTATTTTAGGAATAGGCAAAATTTCAGCTTCAGGGAATGAGATATGGTCAAAGACCTATTCAAGTTCGGCCGCCACTATTAAAGGTTTAAAAAACGATTCAAATAATAACATTTACTTAGCTGCCACCTTTGATGGCAATGAGTTTAAAATTGGTACTACCTTTTATTATGAGGGCACTGACTATCCTTCAAGCAGTGGCTTGATTAAAATAAATGCTACTGGTGTGATCCAAAATGTTGAAATTATTCGTGGCGCATCCATACGGGATTTTGGTTTAGATTCTCAGGACAATATTTATGCATTAGGTACTTATGACAAATCGATGAAGATAAGGCAGTTTAGTTTTGATGTTCCTGAAACGTGTTTGCCTCCTACCAACTGTGAAGAATTTTTTATTGCGAAACTGAATACTGAGGGAACTGCTTCATGGGCACGCAAAAAAAAGCCGGAGGAACCATTAGTATTAAAGGCATTGACAGTTTCTGAAAATGGAAATTTTTATATTGCAGGAGCATTCAGAGAAACACTTGCTTTTGATGGAGTAACAATAACAGAGCAGCAAACAAGATCTGCAGTATTCATTTATAAATTCAATACCAGCGGGATTGCCCAATGGGCACAAAAAAATTCGGGCGGGAATCAAACCGACTGTTTTGCATACGATGTAGCTTGCAGCGAAAATAAATCCATTTATTTAAGTGGCAATTTCCACAATTTCAATAATAATTGCTGGTTCGGCAATGATACACTTCCAAAAACAGGTATTTATACTCATATTTTTTTGGCAAAAATGACTGACAGTCAGGTTGAATGTATTCCCCCACCTGCACCTTCCACATCAAACAAAACAATTTGCAGTGGCAAAAGTACAACTCTTTCGGCCAGTGGCGTAGGGATCCTTGGCTGGTATAGTGCAGAATCAGCTGGAACCTATCTTGGTGGAGGCGCTAATTATACAACCCCTGTATTAACTGTAAACAAAACTTACTATGTACAAGACAGTACTTGTGCACCAAGCTTAACCCGCAAAGCTGTACTTGTTACTGTTAATCCCTTGCCGGTTGTTAATGCAAATTCAAGTGCTTCCACTGTTTGTGCCGGGACAACAGTTGTATTAACAGGTGAAGGAGCTTCCACTTATAGCTGGACCGGAGGAGTAATGAATGGAGTTGGTTTTATTCCTACAAGCACAACTACTTATACAGTTACGGGAACAGATGCAAACAATTGTTCAAATACCAGAACGAAAACCATCAATGTTAATGCATTACCCGTTGTCACTGCTAATGCAAACACCAGCACAGTATGCGCTGGAACTATGGTTACATTAACAGGAGGTGGAGCTTCCACTTATAGCTGGACAGGAGGAGTTATAGATGGAATTGGTTTTGTTCCTTCTTCTACTACTACTTACACCGTTACAGGAACAGATGCAAATAATTGTTCCAATACCGCAACAAAAAACATCAATGTTAATCCATTGCCAATTGTTACTGCTAATGCAAGTGCAACTATGGTATGCGCTGGAACAACTGTTACATTAGCAGGAGGTGGAGCTTCCACTTATAGCTGGACAGGAGGAGTTATAGATGGAATTGGTTTTGTATCTTCTTCTACCACTACCTATACCGTTACGGGAACAGATGCAAATAATTGTTCCAACACGGCAACTAACACTATTAATGTTAATCCATTGCCAATTGTTACCGCTAATGCAAGTATAACTGCGGTATGCGCTGGAACAACTGTTACTTTAACAGGAGGGGGAGCTTCTACTTATAGCTGGACAGGAGGAGTTATAGATGGAATTGGTTTTGTACCTTCTTCTACCACCACCTATACCGTTACAGGAACAGATGTAAATAATTGTTCCAATACTGCAACTACAACCATTAATGTAGATCCATTGCCGGATGTGACCACTATTTTAAATGAAACTACCATTTCTGCAAATCAAAGTGGAGCAGTATATCAATGGCTGGATTGTAACAATGGCCTTTCCCCTATTTCGGGTGCAACAAACCAAAGTTATACAGCAACCGTAAATGGTAATTATGCAGTAATTGTTTCAATGAATACATGTTCAGATACGTCAACTTGTGTTAATGTAAATATTACAGGGATTAGCGAAATACCAAACAATAACAATCAACTGATCATTTTTCCTAACCCCGGGAATGGCTCGCTTACAATTCAATCAACAAGCGATGGGGTGTATACGATCATGAATGAATCAGGCCAACAAATACAACTATTTGAATTGAATAGTGGAAATAAGTTCACCATAAATATTGAAGACCTAAGCACTGGTATTTATTTTATTGTTGGGTTTAATAATAACAATCAAATGATGAGGCAAAAGGTGGTGGTAACGAAATAAAATTGTCCTTTTAAGGTCTTGGACAAAGATTGAGTAATTCCGACCGCTTCGAGGAAACTTTTTTCTACACTGAATAAGGCATGTAATGGCGAAGTGCAAAGGTATTCAATTGAATCGATGGTCATCCCGAGCGGAGCCGAGGGATCTTTTTATTGATTACTAATTTACAGAATGACCAAAAGTGTACACTAATTTAATCAAACCTACAATTTAATTTTCTTCAAGAATATCAACGATTTTATCCAGCTTTTTACTGTCGTATTTTCCGGAGGTAGCATATACTATTTTCCCTGTTTTATCAAGTACAAAAAAATAGGGAACATCCTTTTTCTCAAAGTCCAATTCCTTCTTGTAGGTTTTAGAGCCTTCATAAAATAACAGGTGAGGATATAATTCTTTGTTGGTTTTGGATCTTATTTTTTCTTTTGAACTTTTGCTTGTTACCTGATTTAATCCTGTAAACATAGGAATGAAAAAAAGATTGATATCATAATCAAAACTAACATCAAAAGCTCCTGCATTAGAGTTGTCGGGCTTTACAACAAATTTATTGTAAACCGGGGTGATCCAGGTTTTTAGATCCGTTTCTGCGTCATTGCTGAAAGCCATTCCAAGAACAGTGTATTTATCCTTTGTTGCAACCGGTAAACTTATTTTTTCACCATTGTAATTTTCACATTCCATTGCTGGAAATAGGTTGCCGATAACACCATCATTCTTAAAAGCCAATGTTGCTAAGGCAACTGCAAAAATTAGCAGGATCGTTTTTTTCATTTATCAGGAGTATTATTTAATATTAGAAATTCTTTGAAAGGTCTATTTTAATTCGTCAGGCAATGTTTCCTTGGTCATTTCAGTCCCGGCAATTTTCAAAATAAACATCGCTTTTCCATTTTCAAAGTCGGTTCGCATTTCTTTTGTTAATACTTCCATCAACAAATTATATTCCCCAACAAGTTGTGTACTCAAGCCAATCACTTCAACCCGAATATTCTTATTCCCTTTTAAACGTAAAACAAAATCAATTATTTTCTGCTTGTATTGATCCGTTAAAGGATACATGCTTATTTCAATTGTTGCGATCATTTTTGAAAAAGTATTTAAAAAGCTTACTCGTATTTTTTATTTTCTTTTTTTGCGTTAGGGATTGTAACGTAAATCCTTCCCTTCCGCCCACTGGCGGAAGGGAAGATTGAAGTGGAAAGCCCGCCTCTTTTCTTGTTTAAGAAAAGAGAACGCCCAAATGAATTAAATTGAAAATACTTTATTTATTACTGTTAAAAGAAAAAACGATACAAAACCGTAACTGAAAATAACTAAACATTCAGTTCAGCAAATTTTTTGTCGGCTTTAAACTTTTTTGCAGCTTTACCTTTACGGATAATTTTTACATGCACAATAGTATCACCTTGAACTGTCGCATTTACAACATCCTGTCCACTGATCACATGCCCGAAAATAGTATGTTTCATATCCAGCCATGGTGTAGCAACGTGAGTAATAAAAAACTGGCTTCCATTGGTTTTCGGACCAGAATTAGCCATTGCTAACACTCCTGGACCGGAAAATTTTAATTCAGGTAAAAACTCATCCTTGAAAAAATAGCCGGGTGCACCCATACCATTTCCTAGTGGATCACCACCTTGTATCATAAAGTTAGCGATAACACGATGAAATTTTAATCCATCATAAAAAGGGATACCAATTGCTTTTGCTGTATTTTTAATTTTACCTTCAGCAAGCCCAACAAAGTTGGCAACCGTTAAAGGTGCTTTTTCAAACTCTAATTGTACTAATATTTTCCCGCGGTTAGTTTCTATTTCGGCATACAAACCTTTTTCCAGTTTCGGTTTCTTTTCTTTACCTGCAAAGCTGCTGAATGCAACTAATAAAAACGAAAATATTAAAAGTGATTTTTTCATAATTAAATTTGGTTTTAATTTGATTGTTAAAAAATTAAACTTATTTACTTTTTTTTGCCGCTTCCATCAATACACATTTACCACAGGCTTGCTTTTTTTTAATACTATTATATATTCGGCTAATTACATAGGCCAAAGCAAGGGTTAAAACGATATATATGGCTATTTGCTGGATCATTAAAATTGATGGTTTTGCAGTTTCAAATTTACGAAAAATATTTCCCTTTACAGCGTGTTTTTTTTATATAATTTTACCGTGATTCAAATCTAAAACAATATATGATCACAGCAGAAACTCCTATCCGTTATGATAGAAAAAAACATAAGGATGATACCCTGATTTTTCTTTACAAAGGCCTGTTAAAGCCACGAATGATTGAAGAAAAGATGCTGTTACTGTTGCGCCAGGGAAAAATTTCCAAATGGTTTTCAGGAATTGGACAAGAGGCGGGGTCTGTTGGAGCTGCAATGGCGTTGGAAAAGGATGAATTCATTTTGCCAATGCACCGTAACCTGGGTGTATTTACTTCACGTAATATTCCTTTGAACCGTTTATTTTCGCAATTTCAGGGCAAACCGGGTGGTTTTACGAAGGGCCGCGACCGCTCTTTTCATTTTGGCACTCAGGAATACAATATTGTTGGAATGATCTCTCACCTTGGTCCTCAATTGGGCGTGGCCGATGGCATTGCTTTGGGTAATCTATTGAAAGAAAACAATAAAGTAACACTCGTTTATACAGGCGATGGTGGTGCAAGTGAAGGTGATTTTCATGAATCATTGAATGTAGCGGCTGTATGGGATCTACCGGTAATTTTTGCTATTGAAAATAATGGGTATGGCTTGTCAACACCAAGTAATGAACAATTCCGTTGCAAACAATTTATAGATAAAGGCATAGGCTACGGTATGGAAGCCGTTCAGGTAGATGGAAACAACGTGTTGGAAGTATATGATGCCGTTAAACGTATCGCAGAATCCATTCGTAAAAATCCTCATCCTGTTTTACTGGAACTGATGACCTTCCGGATGCGCGGGCATGAGGAAGCATCTGGTACCAAATATGTTCCGAAAGAATTATTGGAGATCTGGGGCAAAAAAGATCCTTTGAATAATTTTGAAAGATTCCTTTTAGAAGACGGAGTATTGACAGAAAAGATGGTGGAAGAATTTCGTGCTGAGATAAAAGAGGAGATCGAAACAGGCCTTGAGATCGCTTCTAAAGAAACATTACCTCCCCCAAATACAGAATTTGAGTTGCGTGATATGTACTTTCCTTTTGAGTTAAACGAGACGAAACCACAAGATAACAAAACCAACAAACGCTTTATTGACGCTATTTCTGACGGATTACGTTTTGCAATGCGGAAGCATCAGAATTTAATACTGATGGGACAGGATATTGCAGAGTATGGCGGAGTATTTAAGATTACCGAAGGGTTTGTAGAAGAGTTTGGCAAAAAGCGAGTGCGTAATACTCCTTTATGTGAAGCTGCAATTGTTGGCAGTGGTTTTGGTTTATCCATTAATGGAATGAAAGCAATGGTAGAAATGCAATTTGCGGATTTCGTTACGGAAGGATTTAATCAGATAATTAATAATCTTGCAAAATCACATTATCGTTGGGGACAAAATGCGGATGTTGTAATAAGGATGCCAACAGGTGCCGGTGTTGCAGCAGGGCCATTTCATTCACAAAGCAATGAGGCCTGGTTCACGCACACTCCCGGATTAAAGGTAGTTTATCCTGCTTTCCCGATTGATGCAAAAGGTTTATTATTAACTGCTTTTGAAAACCCCAACCCTGTTCTGTTTTTTGAGCATAAAGGTTTGTACAGAAGTTTAACCGGAGATGTACCTGATGATTATTACACTATCCCATTCGGTAAAGCAAAGCTAATTTATGAAGGTAATGATCTTACAATAGTAACGTATGGTTTAGGAGTTCATTGGGCAATGGAAATACTTGAAAAACATCCTGAAATTAAAGCGGATCTAATTGACTTACGTACCCTATTACCTTATGATAAAGAAGCGATAATTAATTCTGTAAATAAAACAGGCAAAGCGATTGTATTACATGAAGATACATTGTTTGGCGGATTTGGCGGTGAATTGGCTGCTGTTATTTCACAAGAATGTTTTGAGAAATTAGATGCACCTGTTATGCGTTGTGCGAGTTTAGATACACCGGTTCCAATGAATGCTGATCTGGAAATAAATTTTTTGGCGAAATCTAGATTTGAGAAGCAATTGCTGGATTTGTGGAAGTATTAAAAAAAACCTCACCCTTATCCCTCTCCATTTGGAGACGGAACTGAAATTGAGAGAGTACACAATAATTACTAAAAGGAATTTTATTAAATAATGCCATAACTCCTTCATCTTATAGAGTGGGCTGAGTAACACCCCTCTCCAAATGGAGAGGGATTAAGGGTGAGGTAAATGACAAAAAAAGAACGTTTCGAAAAAGTAGTAGCTTATTTCAGTGAACATCAACCGATCGCTGAAACAGAATTAAATTATAAAAATCCTTACCAATTGCTGGTAGCAGTGATACTATCTGCACAATGCACCGATAAGCGAGTAAATATGGTTACACCTGCCTTATTTAAGGCCTTTCCTGTGCCTGAAGTAATGGCAGCTGCAAGCAGTGATGAAGTGTTCCAATATATAAAAAGCATTAGCTACCCGAATAATAAAGCCAAACACCTTGTTGGAATGGCAAAGATGCTAATGGATGATTTTAAAGGAGTGATCCCATCAGATGTAAATGAATTACAAAAATTACCAGGAGTTGGACGTAAAACAGCGAATGTAATTGCATCCGTTGTTTACGAGCAACCTACAATGGCTGTGGATACACATGTTTTTAGAGTAGCTGCCCGATTAGGATTAACTACTAATTCAACCACACCCTTAGAAACAGAAAAACAGTTGGTCAAATATATTCCTAAAGATAAAATAGCCATTGCCCACCACTGGCTGATTTTACATGGCCGTTATATTTGTGTTGCACGCTCACCTAAATGTGATATTTGCCCATTGACAGCCTATTGCAAATATTACGAAAAATTGCAAAAAATTAATTTATTGAAATAGCATACGAGCATCTTTCCATAAGTCCATTTTTATTGTTAGCACGCAACAGTCCTGAATCCTCAATAAATTCAACATTTCTATTGTTATTTCCCAAAACCCGGAAATTTAATGATATAATTTTTTTTTGTACCTTACACAAGAATCACTCTCCAAAAATTGCCTGATCAAATCTAAATTTAATGATCAAATGAAAAAAAACTTACTACTTGTTGTTTGCCTTACATTTATTACCTGTTTAACAACAGCACAAAACCTTCTACTTTGGGATGGAGAAACCCCTTCTATAGGAAGCTGTACGTTCAGTAATGGAAGCGCAGATAACACCAACCCGTATGCGGGCAACTATTGTTTGCTGGGTAATCCCACCCAATGGGCTGGTGCAGGTATAGATCTTCATTGTCAGAATACATGGAGGGCTGACATTTCAAAGTATGATGAACTGTGGTTTTATGCAAAATCAAATGCCCCTGCTACATCAACCTTCCTATCTATTACAGGATGGCCTTACAGCAGCAATACAATTGATATAACAAATTATATACCCGGAGGAGTACTTACCAGTACCTATAAGTTGGTTAAGATCCCAATTGATTCTTTAAAAACCCTACAATATAATCTTGGAGCTATTGAATATATCTATTTAAGCGCCTCAGCCTCTGAAGTGATCTATGCCGATAACTTTTATGCTATGGATCTTTCACCAAATACAATTACAAATTATGAAATGCTTTCGGAACACGCTGTTCATTTGGATATAAGTGGCAATTATGACACTACCGATATTAAGGTTCTTAACCATTATACAATGGTTAGCACAGATGATACAGATTTCTTAACGGCCCAACAACCTACTAAGGTGGGCATGCGTTATCATGTTATTGGTTTTGATGAAAATTTCCCAAATCCTGATGTAAAATATGAATTGTACCTGGTTTTCAATTCTAACATGAAAAATGGTAAACATTATCAACTCACTGTTACAAACGTTAAAGACAAAGCCGGTAATAATTTCCCTTCTCCTCAACAATTTTCATTTGTGTATGATGATCATAATTACATCAATCACTCGGTAAAAGTTAACCAGATAGGCTATTTGCCCCAAAGTCCCAAATATGGTTATACAGGCAATTATTTAGGTAGTGCCGGCCTTATGCAGATTGCTCCAGCCAGCTTCGAAGTGCGTGATGCAACTACAAGTGCTGTGGCATACACAGGAGTACCTGCATTCAGAGCCAATGACGCAAGATTAAGTGGTGAAAAAATTTATGAATGTAATTTTCAAAATTTCACCACTCCCGGTAAGTATTTTCTTTATGTACCCGGTGTTGGGCGATCATATCCGTTTAAAATTAACAGCAATGTTTACGATTCTGTATATTACAACTGTTCCAGAGGTTTGTACTACCAACGATGCGGTACCTCTTTACCAACACCTTATGCCGGTCCTCTATGGGCACGCGGGGCATGTCATCTCACTGATGGCACTTCACACACTTCACAATCATCTTCTCCACTATATAATGGAGAACCGATCGGTGCAAATGTGAATGCGGTTCATGGTTGGCACGATGCCGGTGATTATGGAAAATATACAGTAACAGCTTCAGGCGCACTGAACTTCTTATTTCTTGCCCATGATCTGTATCCCGAAAAATTCGGAGACAATGAGCACAATATTCCGGAAAGCGGCAATGGTGTGCCCGATATATTGGATGAAGCAAAATGGCAAATAGATTGGTTAAGAGATATGCAAGCTCCCGATGGAGGTGTATATCATTTAATTGCATCCTCTCAGTGGGCAAGCACTATGCCTGATCTGGATAATGCTACCCGAAATGTTTTGGAGAAAACAACTTTTGCAACCGGAACCTACGCAGCCTCCATGGCTGCTGCATATCGCCACTTTCACCCCTTTTGGCCGGTATATGCCGATACCTGTCTCGCAAGATCAAAGAGAGCAATGACTTACCTCTTAGCTCATCCCACCGAAGCACCTGCCGGAGGATTTTATTTACCTCAAAATTTTTCCTCAGGCGTATATACAGATGATGAAGGTGATGCAGACGAGCGGGCATGGGCTGCTGCCGAATTATATAAGAGTACAGGCATGCCTGTTTATGATAGTTTATTTTCAGTTTACTGGGCACAAAATCCTGTTGGCTGGGGATATAATTATAAACACAGGCAAACCGAGGCATCACTTGCGTATGCCACTATTACCAACTGGCCTGTAAATTCCAACATAGTTACTCAAATTAAAAACTGGTATATAAATACTGTTATAGAATCGCTATCAGTGGTACGAACCGATTCCAATTACTACCACAATGCAAACCGCACAGATGTTAACGCCTGGATCGGCTACGGTTCATTTGCTCAATCCACAAGATATTCATGGGAATTTATTGTTGCACATTACCTTTCGGGGAATAATATTTCAGGCAACCAACGTTACGTTGATTATGCCAAAATTAATCTCGACACACAATTCGGTAATAATCCACAGGATCTATGCTATATCACCGGTCTTGGAAGTAACTTTGTTAAAAACCCTTTGGTGAACGAACATGCATACGCAGGACTTACCCCATTTCCAGGAGTTCCGGTATATGGTCCTATGTCACACCTCAATTCTTCTAACCCCTATAATTTAGAAGTGCAAAGTGCCGAGAATTTATACCCGGCAGGTGTGGATGAAAACCAACCTTATCCTTTATTACGCAGGTATTTTGACTGTATGGAAAACGATGCCGCTACTGAATTTGACATCGGTGCTATGGTCCAGACTTCGGTTGTCTCCGCTTTTTTCAAAAGTCCACCAATGAGCACAGGAATAAACAATTTTAGTAGCAGTTCAGTAAGTGGCCAAATAAAACTCAATACCTTTCCAAATCCATTTGCCGAAAGTACAACGATCAACTTTTTTATCCCTGAAATGGGAAAAGTTACCTTAGAAGTATTTGATATGCATGGAAAAAAAATCATTTCTCTCCTTGATGGAACTATCTCTGCGGGGAATCATTCTGTAAAAATGAATTCATCAGAGCTCCCGCAGGGTATATATTTTTGTGAATTAAAAACACCTTTAGGAAACAAAACAAATAAACTGGTAGTGGTTAAATAAACAAAAAAAAAGAGATTCAAATTTGAATCTCTTTTTTTTAACGAATAATAAAAATATATCTGGTATTGATAATCTATTGATAAGTGGCTTCGTTCCAATTTCATTGATAATGCCGCGTTAGGGATTGCAACGGAAATCCCCGCCCGAACGACTGATGTCTTTCAGTCGGGCAGGCTTTTCTGTTTAGAAAAGATTGGAGTGAAAAGCCCGCCCCCTTTCTCTTTTAAGAAAGGGGGAACGCCCAAATAAATTAGGAAAATAAGTTAGAAATTAGCTCAACACTTTCTTCACCAAGTCAGCAGCTTCCTGCAATGTGATTGCTGAAAATACTTTCAAACCTGATTCATCAATGATCTTCTTAGCTTCCACTGCATTAGTTCCTTGCAAACGTATAATGATAGGCACATTGATAGTACCCATATTTTTATAAGCATCTACAATACCTTGTGCAACTCTGTCGCAACGAACAATACCACCAAAAATATTTACAAGAATAGCTTTTACTTTAGGATCTTTTAAAATAATACGGAATGCTTGTTCAACACGTGTAGCATTTGCGGTACCACCTACATCAAGAAAGTTTGCCGGATCGCCACCTGAAAGTTTAATAATGTCCATTGTGGCCATTGCCAAACCTGCACCATTAACCATACAACCAACGTTACCATCCAGTTTCACGTAGTTAAGATTGTGTTCACCTGCTTCAACTTCTGTTGGATCTTCTTCTGTAACATCGCGTAAGGCTAAAAGATCAGGGTGACGGAATAGAGAATTTCCATCCAAAGATACTTTCGCATCAACAGCAATAATTTTATTATCGGAAGTTTTTAAAACTGGATTTATTTCAAACATAGAGGAATCAGTAGCTTCATACGCTTTATATAAAGAAGCAATAAATTTTGTCATTCCTTTAAAAGCCTCACCATTCAAACCAAGGTTGAAAGCAATTTTACGACATTGAAAATCGCGTAAACCAACTTTTGGATCGATCTCTTCCTTAAAAATTAAGTGAGGAGTATTATGAGCAACCGTTTCAATATCCATACCACCTTCGGTTGAATACATAACGGTATTGCGGCCTTTAGCACGATCAAGCAAAATACTTACATAAAATTCTTTTGTTGGAGTTTCGCCCGGATAATATACATCCTGAGCAATCAACACTTTATTTACTTTTCTTCCTTTTTCACCTGTTTGGATAGTTACAAGTGTATTTCCAAGAATGTTAGTAGAAATAGTTTTAACTGCATCCAATGATTTTGCAAGAGCCACACCATGCTGATCTGTTCCTACAATTGTACCTTTACCACGTCCACCTGCATGAATTTGCGATTTTACAACCCACCATCCTGTACCGGTTTGTTTTTGTAATTCTTTTGCAGCTTCAACAGCTTTCTCTGGTGTATCAGCAACAATACCTTCCTGAATAGTAACTCCAAAACTTTTTAATACTGCTTTACCTTGATATTCGTGTATATTCATAATAATTTTTAGATTTTAATTTTAGGGTGAAACTCTGCAACAAATATAAAAAAGATTGTCACAGCTTCATAGATTATTCTTTTTATTGTTTTAGGGATTAGGGCGTGCCCCTTTGGGTCGGGCTTTTTACTTCAATCTTTCTCCAGCAAAAAGCTGGAGAAAGGATTTACGTGAAATTTATCCTGAGCTTGTCGAAGGGATCCCTCACGCAAAAAATAAGAAATATAAGGGTCGACTTTGCTTGCAATGGCAACACGCGCTGCCATTT
>JAZKBF010000013.1:122093-214741 GCA_040388745.1 Bacteroidota bacterium
ATTTCGAGCGGAGTCGAGAAAGTGGGTGGCAGAACTAGTAAGACTTATTAAAAGTATAATTTGCTTAATCTGTGAATCTGCGGCAATCGATACTACCACAATTTTAAAATAAAAAATCCCTCATCAATTGCTTGAAGAGGGATTTTGAATAAATCTATTTTTCTTTTATTCCTGAGTTTCTTTAGCTTCAGTAGCTTCAGAAGCTCCTTTTTTAGCGTAACGAGTACGGAATTTATCAACACGACCTGCTGTATCAACCAATTTCACTTTACCAGTATAAAAAGGATGTGACATATGAGAAATCTCCAATTTAATAATTGGATATTCATTACCATCTTCCCATTTAACGGTTTCTTTGCTCTCTACGCATGATTTAGTTAAAAAAGAGTAATCAATACTCAAATCTTTAAATACTACTAAACGGTAGTTTTCTGGGTGAATTCCTGCTTTCATTTTAATTACATTTTATTTTTAGGATTGCAAAGATAGTTATTTGAATGGAAAATGCAATATTTATTTGAAAAGATATTTTTTTTCGTAAAAAGAATGTTTTCAAATAAATATAAACTATAAATAAAAAGCAAAAAATAATATATTTTCAAATATAATGTTCCTTGCTTTTTCATATAGTTAACATTAAATCAATAGGTTATAAACAATTTTCACGAACCAGATTATTATAAAGCGCTCATAATGAGCAAATTAATAGTTTGTGCGTAAATTTTATGTTAAAAACTTCAAACAAAATGAAACCTTATTGTTTTTCTTTCGTTTCGACACTTAGTAAGAATATCTAGATAAATTGACGAAAACTTTCGAAATACGGCTTAGCTCAAAAATTTAATACATTGTTTTTAAAAAAGGTAATTAGATTAATTTAATTTTTTTATGGCCTGATAATCGAAAAATTAGTGTTTTGGTTTTATTCTGGTTTAAAATTGAAACAGCGTTTTGTTCGCTTAGTAAACAAACATTACAACAACTATTGTAATTAAAAAGAACAATTTAAACTAATCTAAAAAAACATGAAAAAACTTACAAAAATTTCCGCAATCTCAATCTTAATGATTGGATCTGGTTTCAGCGTTTTTGGACAAGCATCGGCTACAGCTACTGCTTCTGCTACAATTATAATTCCGATCGCAATTACCAAAACTGTTGACATGAATTTTGGTACTGCGGCCGTTCAAGCTGGTACTGGAGGAACTATAGTATTAACTCCTGCTGGTGGAAGAACTGTAACCGGAGGTGTCACTCTTCCTAACGTTACCGGTACAGTTACAGCTGCTTCTTTTAATGTTACAGGTGAGGGTACTTCTACTTATAGCATTACTCTTCCAGTAGCTCCACTCACAATAACGAGTGGTATCAATACTATGACCGTTTCTACTTTTACAAGCACGCCCACACCAACAGGAACTTTAACTGCTGGTGCGCAAACGTTACTTGTTGGTGGAACATTAAACGTTGCAGCGGCCCAAGCTCCGGGTACTTATATAAGTGGTACCCCGTTTACAGTTACCGTAAATTATAACTAAACTTTTTTTAGGAAAAAAGAAAACGTCATGCTAACGCATGACGTTTCTTTTAACCAATAAAATGAAAATAGTTTTAAGTATAGGATTTTTTTTCCAGTATTTAAACTCATAAAATTTGTTAAGTAAAGCTCCAACGTAAAACCCATTTTACCATTACCAATTTAAAACTATGTTTTTTTGTTAAAATTAAAAAAATAAATAAAAATAAAATGAAGTTTAAAAAACAAGGTATGAATGAAATTGGACAATTTAAAATGAACAATTATCGATTTTTAATTCTTAATTATCCTTTGATTTTGATAGTATCAGTGTTATTACTAGCACCTTCCATAAGGTCGACAGCACAAGGCGATTTACTTGTTTTCCCAAAGAGAATCGTTTTTGATGAAACCAAAAAGTCGCAATCAATTAATATAAGCAATACAGGGCGTGATACCTCCAGGTATATTATTTCTTTTGTACAAATACGCATGAAAGAAGATGGGAATTTTGAAAACATTACACAACCTGATCCCAACCAGTATTTTGCAGACCCTTACCTTCGTATTTTCCCGCGCCAGGTAGTTTTAGGTCCGAATGAATCGCAAGTTGTAAAAATACAATTACAAAAAACTGACCAAATTGTGCCAGGTGAATACCGCTCCCACCTCTATTTTAGAGCAATGCCGGATGTAAAACCTTTGGGCGAAAAAGAAATTCAAAAAGATACAGCTTCAATTTCTGTAAAATTAATTCCGGTATTTGGAATTACCATTCCCATAATTATTCGCAAAGGAGAAACCACAGCAAAGGTTAGCCTATCCAATATATCTTTTCAAAAAGTAAATGATTCCATTCCGGTTCTTAAACTTGATTTTAACAGAAACGGAAACATTTCTGTTTATGGTGATATTACAGTAAACCTTATTTTACCCAACGGCAAAACAACAAAGGTTGGCGAAATAGATGGATTTGCCGTTTATACTCCCGGAATGTTAAGAAAATGTAAAATTGAATTAAAAAAAGGAATCGACTACAACAAAGGAAAATTACTAATAACCTATTCGGCATCTGCGGAAGATAAAGGTTCAAAATTAGCAGAAGCGGAGTTGGAATTACATTAACAATCCATTCTTGTTGTAAAGGATGAAGGAGAACAATGGGTGAGTTTTTAAAAAGATATCAAAAACGATGAATGAAAGAGCCAAAAGCAGGCGTTTTAGTGAGGAGCATCTCCCCCACTTCTGGGAGATTGGGAGAGGTTTCTTCATTGTATTTATTTTTTTTGTTTGCTTTATTTCCCCTCTTTCATCTCAACCAATTGGAATTGCAAAAACAGTAGATATGAGTTTTGGTAATATGGCAGTTATTGCTCCCGGAACAGTAGTTTTAGATCCCAGTGGTTCAAGAGTTGGAACAGGTGGTGTTACTCTTCCTGCTATTGCTGGTTCAGTTATGGCTGCTTCTTTTGATATTACAGGTGGAGCCAATCTTACATACGCCATTACTCTTCCATTAAACTGTATTATTAGCAGTGGTGGCAATAACATGACCATCGATACTTTTACCAGTACACCCTCAACAACAGGAACGTTAAGCGGTACTGGAACTCAACAATTAAAAATTGGCGCAACATTAAATATTGGAGGGGCTCAGGCTCCAGGCACTTATATAAGTGGTGTGCCATTTACTGTTACCGTAAACTATAACTAAATAAGTTCTAAGCACCTCTTAGCCTCACCAAAAGGAGGTGGCCAACCATACTCTCAAAGATTGAGAACCAACGCATAAGCCAACCAGGCAGAATAGCGAAGAGTGTCTTTTAAGAGTCCGGAAGGGATTGATAATCATGGAAATAGAACTAAATATTCCATTTGTTAAAACATTTCAACCTTGCCCGCTTCGGAAAGGTAGGGCAGATCTTTTCAGCCAGTTTCAACCCTCGCAAAAAGAAAACGAATCAAAACAACTGTCAACCAAACGACTTCAAGGGAAACAACTCCTTTCTATCCGGAAAGGCTTAGGTTTCGTAATTGTAGCTTTCCTGTCCTTCTTTTTTATCCCTTCAAAAATATTCGCAGAAACTACAGAGCCTGACTATTCGATGGAATCAGACGAAGTATTAGTATTTCTCTACGTAAAAAATTTAGGTACTTGTGAAATCCCTATAGCTATTAGAGGGCAGGATGCTTACCTTCCGGTAGTTGATGTTTTTAATTTTTTGAAGATAAGATCCGTTCCTGGAAATGGATTTGACGTAGTATCCGGTTTTTTTATAGACCAAAAAAACACCTACCAGATTGATAGAGTAAACAACCTTATCATTTATCAGGGTAAAACCTATACCCTAAACCCGAATGATTTTATCGTCACTGAAACAAACTTGTATCTTAAATCCAAGTATTTCGAGCAAATTTTTGGCTTAGAAGCCAAATTTAACTTCAGGACCCTTACCATTTCGTTAAAATCCGAATTAGAACTACCAGCAATTCGAGAGATGCGATTAGAGCAAATGCATTCAAACTTTGATCGATTAAGAGGCCATATGAAGGCGGATACGACCATCGCAAGAACATATCCCTTATTTCATTTTGGAGTTGCAGATTGGTCTGTAAATTCAAGCCAGCAGATGAATGGGAAAAACAATACTCGTCTCAACTTAGGCCTTGGTGCTATCATAGCTGGCGGAGAATTCAATAGTTTACTTCTGTATAACGCAAATCAACCTTTTTTGGAAAAACAACAATATTATCTATGGAGATATGCTAATAATGAAAATAAATTCGTGAGACAAGTTCTGGCAGGAAAAATTGCAACACAGTCAGTTTCATCCATATTTAATCCTGTTATCGGCTTACAAATAACCAATGCCAGGACTGTTAACAGGAAATCATTTGGTTCTTATACCTTGAGCAACTACACAAAACCAAATTGGACGGTAGAACTATATGTGAATAATATTTTAATTGATTATGTAAAGGCAGATGCATCAGGTTTCTTTACTTTTGATGTACCCCTTATTTATGGAAGTACGGATGTTACCCTGCGTTATTACGGACCTTGGGGCGAAGAATTAACCTCAAAACAGAGTTTTAGTATCCCTTTTAACTTTCTTCCACCTAAAGAATTAGAATATAAAATAAGTTCAGGAATAATTGAAGACAATAAAAACAGTTTATTCGGGCAGGCTCGAATAAACTATGGATTAACCCGATTTGTTACCATTGGTGGAGGCTTAGAATACAATTCATCGATTACAACAACTAAAAGATTTTCGTTTTTTAATACTTCGATACGATTGGGATCCAATATGCTTTTCTCCGGAGAATATGTTGATGGGGTAAGATATAAAGGATTGTTGAGTTATCATTTGCCTTCTGATCTTCAATTAGAACTGTATTACAGTAAATACAATCCTGGTCAGCAAGTAATAAGATTAAATTATACCGAAGAAAGAAGAATGATGATCTCGAAGCCATTCAAGCTTTTAACTATTCCGGGCTTATCACGATTTACCCTCAGCCAAAATCTGATTCAACATCCTAACACAGATTTACCACCAACAAAATATACAATCCCGGAGTTTTCATTGTCTGGTGCTTCTCACGGAATAAGTATGAATATTACTACTACAGCGTTTATTATTGATAAAATTAATTCCTCCATTTTCAGTGATGTGTCACTATCAACAACTCTTCCAGGAGGTATTCTATTTACGCCTCAAATAAGATTTGATTATAAACTTAACAAAATCAGTATCGTTAAATATAGTTTTGAAAAAAGTTTTAAAAAATATGGTGTTATTAATGCATCGTATCAACACAATCTCATTAATAATTTAACTCTTTACCAAATTGGTTTCAGATATGACTTTTCGTATGCCCGTGTAGGTTTCACTGCATTTCAAAGCAACAATACAACATCGCTTTCGGAGTTTGCAAGCGGCAGTTTGATCTATCAACCTCAAATAAAATATGTGGACATTAATGTAAATACAAATGTTGGCCGGGGTGGCCTGATTTTTTTACCATTCCTTGATATTAATAATGATGGCAAAAAAAACGCGAATGAACAAAAAGTTAGCGGCCTTAATATTATGATGACTGGAGGTGGTATTCAAAAAATAAGCAAAGATACCACCATAGTTATTTCAGGATTGGAGCCATATACTGATTATTTTGTGGAACTTGATGCTAACAGTTTTGAAAATATGGCCTGGAGGATCAAGAACCCAAAAATGAATATTGCCATTGAGCCAAATAAGTTAAAATTGATTGAAATTCCAATATCAATTGTTGGTGAAGCCACTGGAACAGTTTACATAAAAAAGAAGCAGACAGAAACAGGATTGGGGCGAATTTTGGTTGGCTTTTATACTCAGGATTCAGTATTAGTTAATAAAACATTGACCGAATCGGATGGTTATTTTAGTTTTTTTGGGTTACTGCCCGGCATTTATTATGCAAAAGTTGATTCGGATCAAATGGCTAAATTGCAAATGACCTCCGGCCCATCTTCTATTCCGTTTACTATAAAAAGCGGTATTGATGGAGATGTTGTTGATGGCTTAAATTTTTCACTTCAACCTAATGTGAAAGGAATTTCTAATTCTATTCCACAGAAACAACTCGTTTCAAAACCTGACAGTGTGCCTGATCTTGTTAACAACAAAGCCAATACCGAGCAACAAGAACTAAAAGTGATAAGCACGCCCCAAATTTCAGATACTCTAAAAATGCTTTTAGCATTAATGGTTAAACATAAGGAGGATTCAATAAAATTTGCTAATAACCAACAGGAGCCCAAGGTTATAACCTCTTCACAAATTTCTGACACGCTCAGCCGACCTTTAGCAATGATATCTAAAAACCAAGAGGATTCGATAAAATTGGCTAACCAACAATCGGAGGTAAAGGTATTACCTTCTGATTCACTAAAGCTTTTTGCCTTGATGGAAAAAAAGCTAATTGATAAAACACAAATCCAAAAAGATCTTGTACAAAATGAGATAGGTAATTTTGAGGTACAGGCAAGAGCACACACACAACTAGCAGATGCTAAGATTACCCAAACAAAACTGAGCAAAATTTTTAATCAGCAAATAATAATAGTAAATGAAGGTGGATTATACAAAGTTCGTATTACAGGAATAAATAACCGAAATGAAGCAACAGCCTTAATTCCTGAACTTGAGGAAAAGGGGTTTGCAGGAGCTTTTATTATAAAACCTTCACAAACAAAAGTGATACCTGTTAAGGCCATTGAAAGTTCAGTACCGGAAGAGAAAGGAAGTTTTGCTATACAGGTAAGAGCGCATAGCCAGCTATCAAATGCCGAAGCGCTGAAATCAAAACTTAATAAAATTTTTAAACAACCTGTAATAATTGTGAGTGAGGACGGACTTTACAAAGTACGCATTACTGGCTTTAATAGTCGCGCTGAGATAGACGCGATACGTCCTAAACTTAACGAACTAGGATTTTCTGATGCCTTTATAATAAGTCCGGACAAAAGTACCGGAAGTATAAAATCCTCAGGAAAACAACCTGGTGATCCATCGGTGGATCTATTGGTTGGAATATTAAGAGGGGAAAATAAACCGGAAAGAGTTTTATCTCCGGCCGAACTAGCCAAGGTGGAAGAAGTAGTTGTTAATAAAAATGATGTTATCAAACGATCAAAATATGGCGACAACCCAACTTATTCAATTCAGATTGCATCACATGAAAACGGGCTTCCTCAAAACACGTTAGCAGTTATTGTTAAATTGCAAACTGAAGTAGAATCCAACACAAATAAAAACGATGGCAGAACAAAATACTTTACCGGCAGCTATAGTTCTTATAATCAAGCGTTAAAAGCTAAAAACGAATTGGTCAAAAATGGATTTATCGACCCATTTATTATTGTAATACATAAAGGAAAAATAATTTCAGTTAAGGAGTATAACAGTCAGAAAAAGTAATAAAAAAGCTTTTTTAACTTCTAAGATCAGCTTTCCAGTCATTTCTAGTAAACATCTCCCCAAAACGACATCTATCTGATTTTTAACCACATACTGCACCTCAATTATTAACCAGATAATCTACACGCTATCTTAAAAAGGCTTCTAATTTCCTTGTTCCTCTTCCCCACTCTGATTGTGTTTTTCGAAAACTACAACAAAAATTTAAAGCATATTAATCTAATATGCCCACTTTTCCATTCCATTCAAATATCTTAAATACTGTTTCAACGAACATTAAAATTTCTAGCCTGATCCGAATATAAATTTGCAGTCAAAATCCTGAAGGATGTGCAGAAATGCATTGTATAATGAATAAAAAAATCATGAAAAGATTGGCAAAAAAATTCGGGATCACAACTTTAATGTCTGCATTGGCTTTCAATACTATTGCTCAATCAAATGCTACTGCAACTGCAAGCGCAACTATTATAGTACCACTAACCCTTAGCCATAGAGGCACTGATATGAATTTTGGAAATATAAGTGTTCAAAGCACATCGGGTGGCACTGTTGTTCTATCTCCAACAGGCACAAGAACAATTGGTGGAGCTGGAGGCGTTTTATTCCCAACTTCTGTTGGTTCAGTTTCTGCCGCTGTTTTTAGTGTTTCAGGGCAAGCTTATTACACCTATACTGTTATCCTTCCAACAAATTGCACCCTAACCCATACTAATAATAATGATTTTATGACAGTGGATAATTTTACAAGTTCCCCTTCAACCGAAACTGGAGCGGGTGTTTTAAATGAAAGTGGTGTACAAAATTTAAATGTTGGTGCTACTTTAAACGTTGATGCAAATCAAACTGCAGGGGTATATTCAAGTGGAACTGCATTTACAGTTACAGTTAACTATAACTAAAATCTTCCTAATAAAAACAAATAATTTTTGTGATAGTAAAAAAGCAAACAGGCGAATCTTATTCCAGATAAAATCAAGCGAATTGGACTGGTATTATAGTAAACAGATTCTTACTAAAAATTTTTATCCGGATTTTTATTCTTTTTTAAATATTCTACGATCATTACTGCTTCCTTAGCTTCCTTCACATCATGCACCCGAAGTATTTTAGCCCCTTTTTCTAATGCAATGGTGTTTAAAACAGAAGTACCATTTAATGCACCTTCAGGGCTGACCTTCAACAACTTACAAACCATTGATTTTCTTGAAAATCCAACTAATACTGGCAATCCAATTGAGTTGAATTTTTCGAGATTTTCAAGTAATTGATAATTATGTTCTAGTGTTTTTCCAAATCCAAATCCCGGATCCAGGATAATTTTTGAAACGCCCAATTCTTTTAATTCTTTTAATTTGTCGGTAAAAAAAGCAAACACATCTTCTGTTACATTTTCATAATGCGGGTTTTGCTGCATTGTTTTTGGGGTTCCTTGTATATGCATTAAAATATAGGGCACCTTTAATTTAGCGATAGTTGAAAACATTGTATCATCCATAGTGCCTCCCGAAATATCATTAATAATATTAGCGCCTGCATCAATTGCTTTTGACGCTATGGACGCTCTGAATGTATCAGCAGAAATCAGTACTTCGGGAAACTGTTTCCGAACAGATTTTATAACGTTAACCAGGCGTTCCATCTCTTCTTTTTCAGACACATCAGTTGCACCCGGTCGGGTAGAATATGCACCAATATCAATAATATCAGCACCTTCATCAATCATTTGTTGAGTATGCTCAAGCCACTGAATTTCAGATGTGAATTTTCCACCGTCAAAAAACGAATCGGGTGTTACATTTAAAATACCCATTATTAATGGGGGGGAATTGTGGTTAAAAATCTGTTCTACTTTTTCATAAAAAACTGTATCTTGCGCAACCATTTATTGAATTGTTGGATTGATAAAAATTGAATGACGGTGCTAAATTAGTAAACTATAATAATACAACCATTTTTAAGAGAAAATGAATAAAACTGCTACTCAATACGAAACTGCAATTGCTTTATGCAAAGATATTTTCATTAAAAAAATGAAAGATTACGGTACTGCATGGCGTATTTTACGCACAAGTTCAATTACTGATCAAATATTCATCAAAGCCCAGCGTATCAGGAACATAGAGGACAAAGGTACTCAAAAAATCAGTGAAAATATCCGGTCCGAATATATTGGCATTATTAATTATTCCATTATTGGCTTAATTCAATTGGATTTGAAAAATGACCTTCGGATGGAGCTCCCTGCTGATGAAGTAAGTAAATTATATGATCTGCATGCAAATGAGGCAAGGAATTTGATGGAAGACAAAAATCATGATTATGGAGAAGCATGGAGAGATATGCGTGTAAGCTCACTAACTGACTTGATTTTAATGAAACTATTACGTATAAAACAAATTGAGGACAACAAGGGGGAAACACTTATATCTGAAGGGATCGATGCCAATTTCCATGACATGATCAATTATGCTGTTTTTGCCCTGATCAAAATAAGTGAAAAATAAGAAATGAGTTTAATTTAAGAGTTTAGAGCTTAAACGCTCAAATCATAACTCTCAAAAATAAAAATAAAATGAAAATTGTAACCAACATCGCCCGAATTCTAACAGGATTATTATTCATCTTTTCCGGATTTATAAAAGCAAATGATGCAGTAGGTTTTGCTTATAAACTGGTTGAATATTTTGAAGTGTTCGGAACCCATTTTTTAATTCCTGTTGCACTTCCTCTAGCTATTTTTATTTGCGTGTTTGAAATAATTTTGGGTTTCACGTTATTAATGGGTGCCAGAGTGAAGTTAACCCTCTGGTTGCTTTTGTTAATGATCGTGTTTTTCACTTTTCTTACTTTTTACTCCGCATACTTTCAAAAGGTATTGAGTTGCGGTTGCTTTGGAGATGCTATTCCGCTTACACCTTGGCAATCGTTTACAAAAGATCTGGTTTTGTTAGTATTGATAATTATTTTATTTATAGGGAAACAATTCATTACCCCTATTTTCGGACAACGTTTTGAAAATGCGCTGCTGGTACTTGTAATTGCTGCTTCTACCGCTTTTCCTATTTATACTTATAATTATTTACCTGTTATTGATTTCAGGCCTTACGCTATTGGAAAAAACATTCCGGAGCAAACAAAAGGCATACCTGATGAAGTAAAATTCTTTTATACCTTGAAAGATAAAAAAACAGGTGAAACAACTGAAGTTGATAAATGGCCTGAAAACTGGGATAAGAATTACGATTATATAAGTAGCAGAACGGAAGTAACTAAAAAAGGAATTGATCCTAAAATTAAAGACTTCACAATTTCCAACCTTGAGGGTTCTGATTACACCCAGGATATTATAGAAAATCCTGACTATAACTTTTTATTGATCTGTTATGACTTAGACAAAACAGAAAAAGATGTATTTGGTAAAATTAACGATTTTGCTGCCCTTTGTAAACAAGATAGTGTTCCTTTTATTTTACTTACAGCATCCACAAAAGAGACCATTGAAAAGTTTAAACAGGAAACAAAAACAACTGTAGATTTTTATAATTCAGATGGAACCGTTTTAAAAACAATGATCCGGTCTAATCCAGGATTAATGTTAATAAAAGGGGGAACCGTGATTGACATGTGGCATTATCACTCTTTTCCATCGTTTAGTGATGTGAAAGAGAAATACTTTAAGAAGTAAGAATTGTGGTAAAATTTATTATTAAGCGTTTATTTTATGGTTTCCTGGTATTGCTTGGTGTTATTACCGTAGTGTTTCTTCTGTTCAATGTATTACCTGGCGATCCTGCCCGTATGATGCTTGGTCAGCGTGCTGATCAGGCTTCTATTGATGCTATCAATAAAGATCTGGGGCGCGATAAGCCCATTACTACCCAATTTTTGATGTACCTTAATGATCTATCAGTGATCTCAGTTCACGATCCTAACGATAAGGACCATTACCTGTATCTGAATCCGGACAAGTATTCATCTTATCAAAAATTATTTCCAATAAGCAGCACTAAAACAATAGTTCTCAAATATCCTTATTTAAGGAGGTCTTACATCACTAAGCGTAAAGTGTCGGATATTATTATTGAAACCCTTCCGGAAACAACTGTATTGGCGTTTTCTTCAATTGCTTTTGGATCTTTTTTTGGAATTTTATTGGGTATATTTTCAGCTTTAAAAAAGAACTCCTGGTTTGATAAATCAGCATTGATATTTGCCATTTTTGGAATGGCATTGCCGTCATTTTTTATCGGCCTGATCATCGCCTGGTTTTTCGGGTTTATCTTACGTGATTTCACTGGCTTAAACAATGTAGGCTCCTTATATACTACCGATGATTTCGGTGAAGAACACCTTTCTTTAAAAAATCTGATATTGCCAACTATTACACTTGGCTTGCGTCCATTGGCTATTATCATTCAGCTAACACGCAGTTCTTTATTAGATATACTTTCACAGGATTACATACGTACTGCAACAGCAAAGGGCTTAACTTTTTATAAAGTAGTTTTTAAACATGCCCTAAAAAACGCCCTAAATCCGGTAATTACTGCTATTTCAGGTTGGTTTGCCGGATTGATGGCCGGAGCTGTGTTTGTTGAAATTATTTTTAACTGGAAAGGTATTGGCTATGAGGTAGTAGATGCGCTCAACAAAAATGACCTACCGGTTGTAATGGGTGCTACACTTGTATTTGCTGTTATATTTGTTTTAATAAATATTGCAGTTGATATTACTTATGGTATTTTAGATCCGCGGATAAGGGTACAATAGGATACGAATCACGAATCTATACGAATTTACGAATCTGTGTGTTCTTCGTTTTTTAGTATAAATTCGTAAATTCGTATAGATTCGTTATCTGTAATAAAATTATATTTATGAGAAAAAAAATAGTAGTAGGGAATTGGAAAATGAATATGACATTTGATGAGGGAACACAGCTCGTTGATGCAATTACTCAAGAATTAGTTTTACATTCCAATGATCAGGTTTTAAAAATAATTGCTCCACCTTTTATACATTTGGCTGCATTATCTGAAAAATTAAGATCATTGACAGGGTTTGAGGTAGCTGCTCAAAACTGTCATCATCTTTCAAATGGTGCTTATACAGGCGAAATATCTGCCGGAATGATCGCTTCCACTGGCGCTAATTATGTGATCATAGGACATTCTGAGCGTAGATTGTATTTTGGAGAAAACAATAGCCTGCTTACCCAAAAAGTAAACATAGCATTGGCAAATAAATTAACGCCCATTTTTTGCATTGGTGAAAATCTGGTGGAGCGGAATGCAAATCAGCATTTGGAAGCTGTTCTAAAACAACTAAAAGAAGCTTTGTTTCATTTATCTCCAGCTGATTTCAGTAAACTAATTATTGCTTACGAACCTGTATGGGCTATTGGAACGGGAGTTACAGCCACCGTTCACCAGGCACAGGGAATGCACAATTATATTCGTTCCGAAATAAATAAAAAATACGGAAAAGAAGTGTCCACCACTATTTCCATACTTTATGGAGGAAGTTGCAATGCAAAAAATGCAAAGGAATTATTTGCTTGTATTGATGTGGATGGTGGATTAATTGGAGGAGCGTCCCTTATAGCAGCCGATTTCGCTGCTGTAATTAATTCTGTAGTTGCGTAAAAGAAATCCCCCCTGTCTCTCAATAAAAGAGCTTGAAAAGAGTTATTAACAATTAGAACATTTAGCTTCTTCCCTCAGTGGAACTCAGCAAGCGTTGAATATTTACACCATGAATTATATCGAACTTATTGTTAACGTTGAACCTAAAGAACAAGGAAGCGATATATTGATCGCTGAACTGTCTGAGATCGGTTTTGAAAGTTTTGTTGATGCCGAAAATGGTTTTTCCGCTTTCATACAGGAAGAACAGTATCATGAAAATGAGGTAAAAACAATGGTTTTAAATTATTCCGACCTTTTCAAAATAAGTTTTAGTACCAAAATTATTCAGCAACAAAATTGGAATAAAGAGTGGGAGAGCAATTTTCAACCAATTGATGTGGATGGAAAATGCTATATCAGAGCACCATTTCACCAAGCCCAAAAGAGTTTCAAATATGATGTAATAATAGAACCGAAAATGTCGTTTGGAACTGGGCATCACAACACCACTCAATTAATGATCCAGAAATTAATGCAGCTGGATGTCAAAAATAGATCCTTGTTGGATATGGGCTGTGGCACAGGAGTATTGGCAATATTAGCATCTATGATCGGTGCCAATCCAATAACAGCTATTGATACTGATGACTGGAGCTACGAAAACAGCATCGAAAATTTACAAAAAAACAATATTAACAATGTTTTTGTTCATAAAGGGAATGCGGAAATTTTGGCTGGGAAATTTTTTCATACTATTTTAGCAAACATCAATAAAAATGTATTATTGAATGATATACCCGTTTATGTTCAAGCTCTCGAAAAAAATGGTAACTTGCTGTTAAGTGGATTTTTTGAAACGGATGTGAATGAATTAAGCGAGAAGGCTATTCCTCTTGGTTTAAAATTAGAAGAAAAGATTGTAAAAGATCAATGGACAATGTTACATTTTACTAAATTATAAGAACAAACAACGATTGATACGAATTTACGAAAACCATAGTACCATACAGAAAAGAGTGACCTGGTTAGCATTCGTTCATTCATAATCACAAATCAAAAATTAAATTTAAATGAAAAGTTTCAAATATATCATATTACTATTTATTGCATTTATTGTTACTCAAAAAAGCTTTGCTCAAATTAACCCAATTAAGCAATATACCGAAGATCCGATAAAATTTCTTGAAGAAATAAGAACCATGTTTGAAGTAACGAATATGGGTAAAAAAGAAATAAAAGAATATATGGAGCAGTTCACATTGGCCTGGAACTCACCTAAATACAATGCTAATTTAAAGAAGGCCACTTACAACTCCTGCAATCAGATGATAAAGAAAAAGCTGCGTATTTTACCCGAATACAAAAGCTATCTTACATCTGTAATGAACTTTGTGAATTCAAATCAGAGTGAAGATAATTTTTCTTCATGGCAGGAATGTATCAATAAAATTCTGAATGGTAAAATTATAAAATACTATTCCGAGTATTTAGAAATGAGCGAGAATTTGTTTGCTTCAAACACTTTTTACAAATCAGCCGTAGTAGAATTTGCTTCAAGTAACAATAATTATAAATTTGAATATGATAGTGTGCCTATTATAATTTTTCCAAGTTTAAACTTACGCTGCTTTAATAATCAAAATGATAGTGGCATCGTGTATAATACAAAAGGTATTTATTATCCATATACGGGAGTATTCATTGGAAATGGAGGAAAGGTAAAT
Source organism: Bacteroidota bacterium (assembly GCA_040388745.1). GTDB lineage: Bacteria > Bacteroidota > Bacteroidia > 2-12-FULL-35-15 > 2-12-FULL-35-15 > 2-12-FULL-35-15. The sequence continues at coordinate 136,930 of JAZKBF010000013.1, forward strand.
TGGGTACGTACCGGTTTAGAGGAAAATATGGTATGGGCTGAATTAAAAAAATATCAGATATCACTTAAAACCAGTGGATTTACAGCCGATTCTGTAATGTTTTATAATAATAATTATTTTAAAAAACCACTTCTTGGACGTTTAACTGAAAAAGTTGTTTCTGAAAGAGGAAGTAATATTTCATACCCAAGATTTGATTCTTACAGCAAACGAATGCAAATTCCCGATATCGCTAAAGATGTTGATTATGATGGTGGTTTTAGTATGCGCGGTTCAAAATTTTTAGGATCAGGAAGTAAAGAAGAAGATGCATCATTAATTTTTAAACGGGAAGGGAAAAAGTTTTTGATCGTTGGAGCAAAAACAATTGGAATTACAAAAGATAAACTATCAACTGAAAGTGCTAATATCAAATTTTATTTTGATAAAGATTCTATTACACATCCGAGTGTTAACATGAAATTTATGGTTGGTACCCGTATGTTATCCCTTATCCGTACCAATAATGGTATTTCTAAATCGCCCTACCTTAATTCATTTCACAAAATTGATATGTTTTTTGAAGAGCTCTCCTGGAAGATTGATGATCCTAAAATAGATCTAAAAATGCTTGTTGGCAATTCTACAGAGGATGCCTTATTTGAATCATCCACTTATTTTCGATCCTATCTTTTCGATCGTTTAAAAGGTATGGATCCTATTAATCCATTAATTCAAATGCGCGATTTTGTTAAGAAGAATGGAAACTCCCGTGATTTTTCAGGTAACGAATACGCTCGATATTTAAAATTTTCGCCAAACGATGTGCTGCCAAATTTAGTACGTTTATCAACCTTAGGTCTTATTACTTATGATACTGAAGATGATGAAGTACATGTGAATGAAAAATTATATGAATACATTGCTTTTCGTTCTGCAAAGCTCGATTATGATGTGATTCAGTTTCCTTCCGTTGCGCGTGGAGCAACTAATGCAAGCATCAATCTTTTAAATTATGATATGACAGTTTTTGGGGTGCAACAAGTTTTCATGAGTGACTCCCAAAGTGTAACAATTTATCCTTCCGAACAAAAAATTATCTTAAAGAAAAATCGCGACTTCACTTTTGGAGGAGTTGTTCATGCAGGACGTTTCGACTTTTTTGGTAAGGAATTTTCATTTGATTATAATAAATTTATTATTGAACTCAAAAATGTGGATTCACTTCGTTTAACTGTTAAATCCCGTGAGCCGGATGCCTATGGCGAATTCCCTTTAGTGAAAGTAAAAACGGTGATCGAAAAAATTAATGGTAATTTGGAAATTGATAATCCTGACAACAAATCCGGTGTAAAACCATTTCCTAAGTTTCCGATCTTTAATAGTTTTAAAGATTCCTATGCTTATTATTCCAAAAAACAAATTCAGAATGGTAAGTACCCTAAAGATAAATTTTATTTCCACTTAGATCCTTTTACCATTGATAGTTTGGATAACTTTTCTAATGAAGGCTTGATCTTTAAAGGAGAAATGGTCACCGCGGATATTTTCCCTGTATTTAGGGAGTCTCTGAAATTACAACAAGATTATTCATTAGGTTTTATTACCCAATCCCCTGCTGCGGGATATCCAGTATATGGTGGTAAAGGAACCTATAACAGTGCCATCAAGCTGAGCAACCAGGGATTAAAGGGTGCCGGCACTCTTAGCTACGTTACTTCTGTTACAACGTCAAATGATTTTATATTTTATCCGGACTCAACAAAAGCAATTGCTCAGGTTTTTGATATCAAAGAACAAAAAACAAAACCTGAATTTCCAAAAATACATGGTGAAAATGTAAAGGTGCATTGGATGCCTGCAAAAGATATAATGAATGTTTCGAATAGTAAAGAGAAAAAATTTGTTGCATATAATGGGCAATCGGAGTTTAATGGCCAATTGTCCCTTACACCACAAGAACTTACAGGTGGAGGTGCCGCAGATTTTTCAAATGCCAAATTAGATGCCAGATTAATTCATTTTAAATCTTCTTTATTTGATTCTGATACAGCTAACTTCATTTTGAAAGATGAAGCAACAGGCGTAACCGCTTTTTCCACAGCTAATGTAAATGCACATGTCGATTTTGAAAAAAGAGTTGGAGAGTTTAAGTCAAACGGAAAAGGCTCTATCGTGGAATTTCCTGCAAACCAGTATATTTGTTTTATGGAAAGTTTTAAATGGTTTATGGATAATAGTGCCATTGAAATTGGTACTGACAAGGGACAAACAGCAGACACTAAAAGTGATTTGGATCTGGAAGGTCCTGAATTTATTTCTGTTCATCCAAAACAAGACTCCTTACGTTTTCATGCGTCTTCCGGTAAATATGATTTAAAAAAATTGGTGATCTCTGCAAAAGGTGTAACGTATTTAAACGTAGCCGATGCACGTATCTATCCTGATAAGGGTGACGTAACAGTTGATAAGGGTGCCGTTATACGTACTTTCACCAATTCAAAAATCATAGCAAACGCAATTACCAAATATCACAATTTATATAACTGTACAGTAAATGCTTATGCGCGCAAAAGCTATGCAGGTTCGGGCTTTTATGATTATATAGATGAATTAAAAGCAAAGCGGACGTTCTATTTCAGCGACATTGGAGTTGATACTACCTTCCAAACCTATGCTGAAACTGAGATCCGAGATACTTCAAAATTCGGCTTAAGTCCTAATTTTGAATATAAAGGAAAGGTAAAGTTAAAAGCGGCAAGTACTTTTTTAGTGTTTGACGGATCGGCACGTATAACGCATGATTGCGCCTCAACACCTAGAACTTGGTTTAAATTTGAATCGGAAATTGATCCTAATTCAATTTACATCCCAATTTCAAAAGAACCAGTTGACGCAGCGGGCAGATCAATTGCTGCATCCATAATGGTTACCACTGATTCTACACATTTATATTCTGCTTTCTTATCACCAAAAAAATCAAATAGTGATTCTTTCGTATTGCCCGCAGATGGTTTCTTATTTTTTGATAAGGGCACCCGTGAGTATCGTATATCAAACAAAGAAAAATTAGTAGAAAGCTCATTACCGGGAAATTATTTAAGTTTAAGTACAGCAGAATGTAAAGTTTATGGAGAAGGTAAAATTAACCTGGGTGGGGATTTCGGCCAGGTCAAGATTGAATCTTTTGGAAGTGGTACCCATCGTTTAAAAACAGATTCAACTTTGTTTGATATGATAATGTCTATCGATTTTTTCTTTGATGATGGTGCAATTGGTAAAATGAGTGAAGCTATTTCTACTTCAACCGATTTAAAAGCAACTGATCAATCACGTCCGGTATTTGAAAAAGGGTTACGGGAAATGTTAGGTAAAGAACAGGCAGATAAACTTATTTCACAATTGAATCTTTACGGCTCTTACAAAAAATTCCCGGATGAATTAAAGAAAACGTTATTCCTTAATGATGTAAAAATGAAATGGAACAATACTACTCGTTCTTATACATCTATTGGACAGATTGGAATTGGTAATATTAACAAAACTCAAATAAATAAATTTGTTGATGGAAGCATTGAACTGATAAAAAAACGCGGGGGAGACATTTTAAATATATATTTGCAGGTAGATGAAAACCACTGGTATTATTTTAACTATACTCGGGGAGCAATGTTGGCTGTATCATCGCTGGAATCATTTAACACAAGTATTAAAGAGTTGAAACCAGATAAACGCAAAAAAGCTGGCGAAAAAGGAGTTCCGGACTATAATTTTAATATTTGTCCGCCAAGCAAAAAAACTTTGTTTTTGCGCAAAACTAAAACTGTTGAAGAATAGTGCTAACATCAACTAACATATTATTTTTACTTGGTGCATACCTGTTGGGATCTATTCCAACTGCCGTATGGATAGGGAAATATTTTTACAATATTGATGTACGTGAGTATGGAAGTGGAAATGCAGGTGCAACTAATGTATTTAGGGTTCTGGGTAAAAAAGCGGGAATTCCTGTATTATTGATTGATGTATTAAAAGGTTTTGTCGCTGTCAGTTTAGCTAATTCAAGTGATTATACAGTGGGCTCTAACCAGTTTATTAATTTACAATTGGTATTAGGAATCGCTTCTTTAGTTGGACACATTTTTCCAATATTTGCATCATTCCGTGGCGGGAAAGGTATAGCTACTTTACTTGGGATCATATTGGCGATCCTACCTTTTGCTGCGTTTATATCAATAGGGATTTTTATTACCGTCTTGCTTGTTTCAAGCTATGTATCATTAGGCTCAATGACGGCTGCTGTTGCATTTCCAATAATTGTGATCCTTGGTCTCAAAACAACCACACCATCTTTAATTATATTTTCAATATTAATTGCCATTATGGTTTTAATAACTCATCAAAAAAATATAGAACGTTTACTTCGCAGAGAAGAGTCAAAATCTAAGTTGATAAACAAAAAGAAAATAAAACCTGACGACAAAAACTAATACAGAATAATTTAAGAATTCAGGTATTGGAAAATTAGAAGAGTTCTATAATTCAATGATTAAATCAACAAAACAACAGATCCGCGAAAAGCTTAAACTAACCACTACCCTATCCTTCCATTGTAAAAAAACTGCACTAGTATTCGCACTAATTTGCTTTGCTATTACTATCAATGCTCAGACCATAACCATTAATGGTCAGGCTTACGACAAAGACAGTAAACTGCCATTACCCAAGTTAATGATCATTAATAAACGCACAAACTTAGGGATCTTTGCAGATTCCGAAGGCAAATTCTCAGTCAATGCATTACAATCTGATACCATCATGCTATCAGCACTTGGCTTTAAACTTAAAAAAATAACCTTAAAAGATTCTACGGCTAAAAAACAGTATTACATTAATATCCCTCTCGAAAAGCTATATTTCACATTAAAAGAAGTAAGTGTATTTGCCACACGAAACTTAAATGAAATTCAAAAGGATATTGATAAACTCGGTATAAAAAAAAGGTATACAGTTACAGGAATTGATGCAATAGAAAGCCCCATCACTTATTTATATGAGCGGTTTAGCAAGTTTGCAAGGTCAAAACAAAAAGTTGCCGAGTGGGAAAATGAAGATTTCAAGCGCGACATTTTAAAAGATCTATTTCGATTATATATCAAACATGAAATTATTGATCTAACCGAAGAAGAATTTGATGCATTTATTAAATATCTGAATCTGAGTGATGAGTTTATTCAAAATGCTTCGCAATTAGAGCTGACAATGGCCATAAAAGGCAAATACGAAAGTTTCAAATATCGCTGGAAATAGGCCAAAGTACAGAGTATTAAGAAGGGAGTACAATGATGTAATACTCATATACTTAATATAAAATCATAATACGTAATACTCCATACTTGATACTCAATACTTATGAACCTTTGGAATCAAGCGCCATTTATCCGTTTACTACTTCCATTTTTAGCAGGTATTATTACTGCAGTTTATTTTCCATTTCAACTAGAATATAGCCTATATATTATATTAATAGTAGCCCTAATTATTGGCTTGCTAATACTGGTCCCCAGATTAACAATTTCCTATAGGAATTCCTGGTGGTTCGGTTTGCTTGTTAATTGCGCCCTGTTTATATTTTCGTACCACTTAACTATTCTTAATACCGAAAAATTTTCGATTGATCATTTTTCGAGATCTACCCATACTTCGCAGTACATATATTCCAGGCTCACAGAACCCTATTTGGAAAAAGAAAAATCGTTGAAAGTTGTTGTAGAAGTCCTTGAGGTAAAACAAGGAAAAAAATGGAAAAGTGTCTCTGGCAAAGCAATGGTTTATTTTAAAAAAGATTCCCACTCTTTGAAATTAAAGTATGGCGATGAAATAGTGATGAAGGTTGATTTTAAAGAGGTCCCTCCCCCACAAAATCCCGGAGAATTTAACTACAAACGTTTTTTGGCTTTTCATAATGTATATCATCAGGCATATATAAAAAATAGCGATTGGGTTTATAACGGCCAAAATTCAGGAAATATCTTAATGCGTCATTCCATAAATTTAAGAGATGGTTTATTGAATGTCCTTAAAGCAAATCATTTGTATGGTGATGAATTTGCGGTGGGTTCAGCTTTGTTATTAGGCTGCGTGGATAAGCTGGATGCGGATATCATTTCAGCATATTCCAGTACAGGGGCACTTCATGTATTGTCGGTATCGGGTTTACATGTTGCAATTGTGTATGTAATTTTCAATTGGCTACTTTTCTTTTTTGATAAATTTAAATATGGAAACATTATTAAAGCAATTTTACTTATTCTATTGCTTTGGTTTTATGCCGCACTCACCGGCATGTCTCCATCAGTTTTGCGTGCTGCTACAATGTTTAGCTTTATTATTATTGCAAAAGCATACGATAGATACACTAATATCTATAATACTTTGGCAGCATCCGCTTTTTTACTGTTGCTCTTTAATCCATTTTTAATAATGGAGGTGGGTTTTCAACTTTCTTATCTGGCAGTGATCGGAATTGTTTATATACAACCAAAAATATATAATTGGTTTGAGGTGAAAAACTGGTTACTCGACCAGATCTGGACCATTACTTCCGTTTCAATTGCTGCTCAAATAGCCACATTTCCCTTGGGGCTTCATTATTTCCACCAGTTTCCAAATTATTTTTTGTTATCCAATTTAATTGTTATCCCTATTTCAACCGCCATTATTTACCTGGGTATTGCATTATTTGCTTTAGCTAAAGTTTCAATAATCGCAGGTTATCTGGCAATGGGATTTGGCTGGTGTGTTTGGTTGTTGAATCAATCGGTAATAATAATTGAAAAATGGCCCTATGCTTTGCTTCACAGCATCTCCATTTCAGTGATGGAAACATGGCTTCTTTATGGGTTAATTATATTGTTTTTCTTCTATTTCACCAATAGAAAATTCAACTATCTGATAATTGCACTAACTTTTGCCATAGCCATATTATGTTCACAGTTAATAGAACAACACCAACAATCTCAACAAAAAAGTTTTATCATTTACAATATTCCGAAAACAAGTGGGATGGATTTCATAAGTTCTAAAAGCAATGTATTTCTTACGGATACCGCTTTTGCTAATAATAAAAGTGGCCAATTATTCCGGGTAAAGCATAATTGGTGGGATTTAGGAATAAATAAAACTACCATAGTGTCAAACAATTTCAAAACGAATGACCTTACTATAAATAATAATTTCATACAGTTTTATGAAAAACGAATAGCAATAATAAATGCAAAAGGGATGATAAAAAACACAAAGACCTTACCTTTAAAACCATTATCCATAGACTATCTCATCATTTCAAAAAATCCATTCCTCAATTTTTCAGAAATTGAAAAACAATATGATTCAAAAATCATCATTTTCGATTCGTCTAACTCCGAATACAATATTAGTAAGTGGAAATCTGAATGTAATAGACTAAAAAAATCTTATTACTCGGTAATGGATTCAGGTGCATTTGCTATTAATCTTTAGTTTAAACATTTTGAATGAAACGCTGATCCCGCTGACGGTTATGAAGCACACAAATAAAAAAAAACATATTTAATCATAAAAATCTGTGTCATCTGCGTTCTATTCTGTTTCCTTTATTGTTACAACCAATTTAATGTTTTAAATTTGTAGTATGAATTTTAAAATGGGTGATAAAGTTAGTTTTCTAAACGAAAAAGGTGAAGGAACGGTAAGTAAATTGATCAACAAAACCACTGTTGGTATTACCATTGAAGATGGATTCGAAATTCCGTATTCGGTTTCACAACTGGTTTTAATTTATAATGGAGTTGAAACTGAACAACCAGTGGAAAAAACTATTCACTCTATTGTATCTTCCCAAATAAAATCGAATCCACATCAATCCCCGCTTGAAAAGAAGGTTCTGGGGATTAAAAAACCGGAACAAGAAAGAATTTCCGTAGCCTTCTCACCTGAAAAGATAAACGATATTACTAACTCAGACATTAATGTATGGCTTATCAATAATACAGCATATCAATTATTGTTTACTTACTCTTTGTTTCAAAACGGCAATTTCAAAACTCTTGAAACAGGTGCTGCCAAACCTTATGAATCATTATTGATTGAAACGGTTGACAGAAAAGAATTGAGTGATTTTTCTACTTTTAAAATTGAAGCTTTATTTTTTGATGCAAAAGAACATGAGCATCAGGCTCCAATAAGTGAAATGGTTAAATTAAAACCAATAAAACTTTATAAGGAAAATGCTTTCACGGAAAACAGTTTTATTCCGGAAAAGGCTTTAATAATGGATGTTTACCGTATGAATGACTATTCTGGAGAAACTAATTTCGAAACAAAACTGGACCTGTCTAAAATCTTATTTCAGAAACAATCACATTCGGATTCACAAAAAAAATCCAAGCAACATGCCATCAACAACCCTGCGTACGAGATGGAAATAAATTTGCACATCGAAGAATTACTGGACAATTATAAAGGAATGAGCAATGCCGAAATAATTTTAGTACAATTAAAACATTTCCAAACTGCCTTAGATACTTCGATCAATGAGCATTATAGAAAATTGGTCATTATTCATGGTGTTGGCAATGGAAGATTAAAACAAGAAGTTCGTACCATACTTTCCTCCTACAAAAACCTTCAATTCCATGATGCTTCCTATAGCAAATATGGATTTGGCGCTACCGAAATTTTAATCAGTTAGCTTTTTCCTTTTTATACTCAGCGAAACTCTATGATTAATCTGCGTAACTCTGCGAGAACCATGAGTTGCACCTCGGTAATTTTGGCTACCTTTGCAACCGCAGGCTGTTCTATCGCTGCCCTTCTACTAATGAAGGGGAGAGGAAAGTCCGGGCAACACAGAGCATCCCACTTCCTAACTGGAAGGTTCTATAGCAATATGGAAACAGCAAGTGCCACAGAAAAATACAGCCAGGCAGCAATGTTTGGTGATGGTGAAAATGTGAGGTAAGAGCTCACGGGAGTAGCTGGCAACAGTTATTTCGGGTAAACCTTGGGAGTTGAAAGACCAAATAAACCGAAGTTTTAGAGCTGCTCGCTCAATTCGGAGGGTAGGTTGCTTGATCCTTTCGGTGACGAAAGGGCTAGATAAATGATAGAACTCGACAGAACCCGGCTTACAGGCCTGCTTTTTTATTTAAGCCCCTCCAAAATCTGCCCTTCGGGGAGGTTAAGAGGGGCTTTACTTTTGGTTATTGATATATCCTAAAATATTATATATTTTTGTACACATTAAATTAAAATACCGACATTTTATAAATACTTAACTTTTTAAAACAGAATGGCACAAGTAGAGTTAATTATGCCTAAAATGGGCGAAAGCGTTGCAGAAGCAACAATCATTAAATGGTTAAAAAAAGAAGGCGATCTAATTGCTGCTGATGAAACAGTACTGGAAATTGCCACTGATAAAGTTGATACCGAAATTCCATCAACTGCTGCCGGAATACTTATTAAGCGCTTATTTAACGAGGGCGATATTGTACAAGTTGGAAAGGCGATCGCAATTATATCTACGGATGTAAATGCTTCTGTTGAAGCCCCGGAAGTAAAAACGACTGCTCCTGTTCAGGCAAACACAGTAATAAAAGAACAAGTTTCTGCATCAATTGCAGAAACTGAAACGATAGAAAGAAATTCATCATCCGGTAAATTTTTCTCTCCTCTTGTACGCAATATTGCAAAAGCGGAGCATATTTCAGTGGCTGAATTGGAATCGATTTCAGGAACTGGCGCTAACGGAAGAATCACTAAAAATGATATTTTAGCATACATCCCCAACAAAGGAAAACAAACGGCTATTGTTCAAAGTCAACCCGAGCAGCCGCTTGCAAAAGTAATAGCACCAACCAATGGAAATGGAGCTTCGCACAGTAAACCTGCTATAAGTTTAAATGCAGGTGATGAAGTAATTGAAATGGACAGAATGCGTAAACTTATTTCCGATCACATGGTAATGAGTAAGCACACTTCAGCCCATGTTACCTCATTTGTTGAAGCGGATGTTACCAATGTAGTACTTTGGCGCGAAAGAGTAAAAAAGGATTTCGAAAAACGCGAAGGCGAAAAATTAACCTTCACTCCTATTTTCATTGAAGCCTTAGCGAAAGCGATCAAAGATTTTCCGATGATAAATATTTCTCTTGATGGAACAAAAATTATCAAAAGAAAAAATATAAATATTGGTATGGCAACCGCTTTACCATCAGGTAACTTAATTGTTCCGGTAATAAAAAATGCAGATACATTAAATCTGATCGGACTTACAAAACAAGTAAATAGTTTGGCTAACCGTGCACGTAACGGCAAGCTCAGCCCTGACGATATTCAAGGCGGTACCTATACCATTTCCAATGTTGGTTCGTTTGGTAATGTTATGGGCACACCAATTATTAACCAACCTCAGGTTGCAATTTTAGCAGTAGGTGTAATTAAGAAAAAACCTGCTGTTATTGAGACCGAAGCCGGTGATTTGATTGGCATTCGTCATTTCATGTACCTTTCACACTCTTATGATCACCGGGTTGTTGATGGTTCATTAGGCGGACAATTTGTACGCAGAGTGGCCGATTATTTGGAACAATGGGATACTAAGCGTGAGTTTTAAAAAAGGATTTGAGACAGGAGTATTGAAATTTTGTAATATTTAAAATGTAATAAGTAATATTTCAACCCCGCTCTTAAATATTACATCTTATATATTACATATTACATTCTTTTGGAAAAACATATTTTAAGTAAATCAACCTTTTTACGCGGTCTTCAATGTGCCAAATCGTTGCATTTGTATAAAAATTTTATTCAAATGCGCGATCCCACTTCACCCGAACAAAAGGCTATTTTTAGCCGAGGTAACAATGTTGGATTACTTGCTCAGCGCCTCTTTCCCGGTGGTGTTGACGCAACTCCGCAAAAGCGTTCTGATAATATTGCTGCTGTTGAAAAAACACAGCAACTTATTAAAGATGGTGTAGAGATAATATATGAAGCCGCTTTTCAACATGGCCAAGTGCTTGCTATACTTGATATTTTAGTAAAAAAGAACGATCAGTGGTACGCTTATGAAGTAAAAAGCTCCACTAAAATTTCTCAAACCTATTTACTTGATGCATCCCTACAATACTGGGTGATCACCAACTCCGGAATACCTCTTGAAGACATTTCCCTTGTTACTATTAATAATCAATATGTAAAACAAGGAGCACTAAAATTAAACGAACTTTTTAATTTCACTTCAGTAAAAAAAGAAGCGTTGAATAATCAAGTGTTGGTAGAAGAAAAAATAAATTCTTCCATGCTGGTTGTTGCCAATCCTCAAATGCCGGTTATTGAAATTGGCGAACATTGTTTTAGCCCGTACAACTGCGATTTCATGGGTACTTGCTGGAAAAATGTCCCTAAAAATTCGGTATTCGAAATAACAGGAATACAAAAAGCGGAGCAATTTAATTTATACAATCAAGGTTTTAAAACAATAGCTGAAATTCCGGAGGTCAATGCCTTGGATAAAAACGCAAATATTCATATTCAAGCTTTTAAGAAAGGCGAAGCGAGAGTGGATATTGCTTCTATTAAAACATTTTTAGAAAAAGTGACCTACCCGGTGTTCTTCATGGATTTTGAAAGTTTTATGCCTGCTGTTCCAATATATAACAATACCAAGCCTTACCAGCATATTCCTTTTCAATATTCTTTGCATTATAAAAAAGACAAAGAAGCACCCGTTGAACATTTCTATTTTTTGGCCGAACAAGGGGCAGATCCACGAAAACATTTTTTAGAAAGTTTATTAACACACACTGAAAATAACGGAACTATTTTAGTGTATGATGCATTAATGGAGCGCAACATATTGAATAGCTTAAAGAAAGATTTTCCGGAATATACTGCCCAAATTGATGAACGTTTGAAACGTTTTGTTGACCTGATGTTACCTTTTCAAAATCGGAACTATTATCATCCGGCAATGAAAAACTCCTATTCGATAAAAAACATATTACACGCCCTGGTTCCCGATCTAAGTTATACAAACTTAAAAATATCGAGTGGAAGCATTGCTATGGTAGCCTTTGAGCACCTTCAAACCGAAACAGATCTATTCAAAATTATCGAAACAAGGGAAGATCTATTGGAATATTGCAAGTTAGATACCTTATCAATGGTGAGAATTTTTGAAATTCTGGAAAAACAAGTGTAAGTCCCTCTGTTCCGAAAAATTTAGAATTGTATCAAAAGTCCAATCATTACTGATGATGCCGCGTTAGGGATTGCAGCGTAAATCCTTTTCTGTTTAGAAAAGATTGAAGCCCTTCGACCTCGCTCAGGATAAACTCCAAGCTCGCCAATTCTTTTCAGAATTGGAACGCCCAAATCCCCTCAACAATCAAATAGAAATGAGCTTTGCTTCTTCAACTATAACATTCAATTCACTTATCATCATTGCTGTTGCGCCCCACACGGTTAAACCCTCTATTTCATAATAAGGAGTTTTTATTTTATAACTGTTACTATGCGTAATTGTTTTTTCGGATCTGATCCCTTTATCATTCAAACTAAACAGGTCAACAGAAATTATTTTTTGTACCTCATACGCATCCATAACAAAATCAGGTTGTTTACTAACAAAACCGATAAAAGGAGATACCAAAAAATTACTTGGATTAATATATAGATCGGTTAGTTTACCAATAATTTCAATATCATTGGAGGGCGCTCCTACTTCTTCAAAAGTTTCACGTAAAGCAGTATGTGATAGATCGATATCTGTTTCTTCGAACTTACCACCAGGGAAAGCGACTTGTCCGCTATGCACACCATCGTAAACCGGGCGCTGGATCAATAATGTATGAATGCTTTCCTCCACTGGGAATAATAAAATTAATACAGCGCTCTTTCGGGGATTGTATTTTACCGCATCAATATGCTGAAAACGCTGCCTTGTTATGGGCGCCATCAAAAATTGAGCGTCCTCTCCAGGCAAAGGTTTTTGAAAGCGTACTTTTAATTGTTCGATGAACTTAACAAACATATTTTTTGAAATTCTATACTTTATATTTCGGCACTAAATTAATAATTCTTTGTCGGATTCGTAAATTCTAAGAATTTACGTTCCAAGTTATTAATGAAATTAAGCACCTAAAAACAATGACAATCAGCTATTTACAAACAAAATGAAACTAATTATACATAGCAAGCGTACAAGAATTCAAATCAAAAATTTCGGCCTATGAATCCAGAACAATTACAACAAATGGTTAAATGGCTAAATCTCCAGATCCTACATTTGACCGACTCTATAAAGGAAGCCCATCAATCAAACAATTACGGCAGGGCAATACAGTATGAAGGAATGCGTGAGGCTTTTGAGAAATTCCTACTCAAGTTTACTAGCACGAAAGAAGAAAAAGATAAAGAAAAAGTTAAGACTAAACAGACAAAAAGTAGCATTTAATAACATCCCCCATGAAACCTGAACAAATACAACAAATGGTTCAATGGTTAAATCAACAAGTTATGTATTCAAATGAAACCATTAATGAAGCTCATCAAACCAACAATTACTGCAAAGAGACCCAGTTTGAAGGAATGCGCGATGCTTTTATGAGATGCTTGAATAAACTTAACAACGCTTGATTTGAACATTGATCTTCCCGTAATTCAGCCTTGAATAAAATAACGGCCGTTATTAAAAATCGTTTTTTTTAATTTAACGAGATCGTATTGTATAGTTACGCCTCCCTTGGAATCAAGCATTATCACTTCCTAATTTAAAATTCCTTTACTACAAAAATTTATGCATCCTTTATTTCCATACTAAGCTATGCCAATTTAAAATATTAAGCAGAAACATTGCTAAAATTGCTTGAACTTAGTCCCTACCGCCTCTAAAGACGCATGATTCTTTTAAATCCGCTATTGTTATCCTGATCATTTCCGATTTTTTTGAGAGCTCATAATAAAATTATTGTATATTCGCGCAAACAATCGATAAAATGATACCAATTATCGTTAAAATGTAACCAATTGTAGTTATGGCCGTACAACTATTCAAATTTTAAAATTAAAGCTTGATGAATCCTGAGCAATTACAACAAATAATTAATTGGCTGAATCTTGAAATTGAGCGTTTAAACGTGTCTATTGATGACGCAGATAAAACAAACAATTACGGAAGGAAAACACAGTATGAGGGAATGCGCGATGCTTTTGTGCAATTTTTAAAGGAGGTTTCCAATACAAAAAAAGAAAAAGTTAAGATCATAAATAAAAATATTAGAACTAACATTTAAAACTACATCCTATGAATCCTGAACAAATACAACAAATGGTTCAATGGTTAAACCAACAGGTTATGCATTCAACCGAATCCATCAACGAGGCGCACCAAACAAACAATTATTTCAAAGAAACACAGTTTGAAGGAATGCGTGATGCTTTTATGAGATGCTTAAACAAAATTAAAAACGTTTGATTATGTAGGTAATATTTAATATGTAATATAGTAATATGTAAAAGTTATTGATGGAAATAACACAGCTTAATTTACACTACCTTATTACATATTAAATATTACATCTTTTCCTCTATTTCCTTCCAGGATAAACTTTCAACGCTTTTTCCAAGCAGATCATTGCATTTTTTAAGTCTTGTTTATTTAATACATAAGCTAATCTCACTTCGTTGATCCCTGATCCTGGTGTGGAGTAAAACCCCGTAGCAGGCGCTAACATTACGGTTTCACCATTATGTTCAAATGATTCCAATAACCATTGACAAAATTTATCAGAGTTATCTATTGGCAAACGGGCAATGCAATAAAAGGCACCACTTGGTTTCGGACAAAAAACACCTTCCATTTTGTTTAATTCTTCAATTACAAAATCCCTACGCTCAACATATTCTTTTTGAACTTTAACAAAATATTCTTTGGGGGTATTTAAAGCAGCCTCCGCTCCTATTTGTCCGAATGTTGGCGGACTTAAACGTGCTTGCGCAAATTTCATAGCGGCCGCCATTACTTCCTTATTTTTAGAGATCAATGCTCCAATCCGTGCTCCACAAGCGCTATAACGTTTCGAAATAGAATCAAGCAAAACCACATTGTTATCAATGCCTTCCAAATGCATTACCGAAACATATTCTTTTCCATCGTAACAAAATTCACGGTATACTTCATCGGAAAGTAAAAACAGATCATACTTCAACACCAGTGCTTTCAATAGTTCCAGCTCCTCCCTTGAATATAAATACCCTGTTGGATTTCCGGGATTACAGATCATGATCCCTTTTGTTTTTGGAGTAATTAATTTTTCAAATTCTGAAATTGGAGGCAAAGCAAATCCGGTTTCAATATATGATTTAACAGGCTTTATAATTACATCAGCAGCGCAGGAAAAACCATTATAATTAGCATAAAAGGGCTCGGGAATAATAATTTCATCACCTGGGTTAAAACATGCCATCATCGCTATTGAGATAGCCTCTGAGCCACCGGTAGTAATGATGATCTCATTTGAATCAATATTGATCTTAAAACCATTATAATAGTCTGCTAACTTTTTTCTATACGATTCGAATCCTGCCGAATGTGAATATTCCAACACTTTAATGTCTGCATTTTTAATTGCATCCATCATTACTTGTGGTGTTTCAATATCAGGCTGTCCAATATTTAAATGATATATTTTCCGGCCTAATTTTTTTGCAGCCTCTGCAAAAGGAACTAATTTACGTATTGGGGATGAAGGCATACTATTGCCTTTAAGAGATATTTTTGGCATTTTATTTATTTTTAATTGCCGCCAAAGTTAGTGTTTTAGATAGATAACTGTGTACCGGTTTGATTAAAAATTAAAACTTCTTATGAATCAACAAATCCTAAAACTACAAATCCCTCTCTAAAAATTTAGAGAGGGATTTGAGAGATACTAATTAAACAAAACAAACTATTTTTTCATTTCAACCGGAGTTGCAAGTGCTGGAGTTGGAGCCGGAGTTGGATCAGGATTAACAACACCTTTAATTTTAATTACTTTAGAAGGGGTGTCAGCATTGGAAGTCAATGTAATTGTTTTTTCAAACGCACCTACTCTGTCTGTAGCATATTTAACTTTGATAACAGCTGTTTCGCCCGGCTTAATTGGTTCTTTCGGCCAATTAGGAGTTGTACAACCACATGAACCTACTGCATTAGAAATAATTAATGGCTCTTTACCTACGTTTGTAAATTTGAATTCACGGTTACCATCAGCATTATGCGCAATAGTTCCATAATCCATTACTTCTGTTTCAAATTTAAATTTTGGAGCATTTGGGTTTAAAGGATTTGGTGTAGTTGTTTCTTGTGCATTAGCACCGATTGCAACACATAACATTAATCCGATTGATAAAAATGTCTTTTTCATTGTTTGGGGATTTTAATTATTAGTTATTATTTATATTTATTTTCTGTTTTTTAATGTTTTTCAAATGGAATTGCGCCATCTTCTTTTTTTCCGTTTGCCGGAAAAGCTTCTTCAGTTGGAGCAGCCTGAACAACTCCTTTAATAGTGATCACCTTTTGAGCTGTTTTAGCATTTGAGTTTATAGAAACTGTTTTCGTAAAACTGCCTGCGCGCTTTGTATCATAGGTAACCTTAATAACTTGAGTTTCACCCGGCTTAATAGGTACATTTTTAGGATAAGTAGGAACAGTACATCCGCATGAACCTTTAGCATCGCTAATGATCAGGGGTTCTGTTCCTGTATTTTTAAATTTAAATTCGTAGGTTCCGTTTCCGGCATATTCAATTGTACCAAAATCATGAACATCATTTTCAAATGTCATTTCAGCCAGACTTGTACTAACAGCCTGAACAGCAACCGAAGGTTTTTCGTTTGTTTTAGCCGCTGTTTGCGCCTGAACAAACACTGTTGATAGAACTACTGCGCTTAATGTAAAAATCACTTTTTTCATGGTAGAACAAAATTTAATCGTTATTTATTATTAAGGGCTAAATTTCTTATTTTGGTTTAATCCATAAATCATGCCAAAAAAGAAATTCAGGAAAATATTTTATTAACTTTACGCCAATTAATAAACGAAGTACGTAAATTATTATGGAAATTCCAAAAACATACGACCCAAAAATTACAGAAGATAAATGGTACGCCCATTGGCAAAAGCATAAATTCTTTAAATCAACACCCGATGAACGCGAACCGTACACCATAGTGATTCCTCCTCCCAATGTTACCGGGGTATTGCATATGGGGCACATGCTTAATAATACCATACAAGATGTTTTAATACGTATGAAACGGATGCAAGGCTACAATGCCTGTTGGGTACCGGGTACCGATCACGCCTCTATTGCCACCGAAGCAAAAGTTGTTGCCTTATTAAAAGAAAAAGGAATTAAAAAATCTGATCTGACAAGGGAAGAATTTTTAAAATACGCATGGGAGTGGAAAGATAAATATGGTGGGATCATTCTTAAACAACTCGAAAAACTAGGTGCTTCCTGCGATTGGGACCGTACCCGGTTTACCATGGAAGACGATCTGAGTGAAGCCGTAATTGATGTTTTTATCGACTTACATGCTAAAGGCCAGATCTACCGTGGGGTAAGGATGGTTAACTGGGATCCGCAAGGATTAACGGCTGTTTCAGATGAAGAGGTTATTCATAAAGAAGTAAATTCAAAATTATATTATGTAAAATATAAAATTGAAAATTCGGAACCAACCGAATATATTACGATTGCAACCACGCGTCCTGAAACGATTTTGGGAGATACCGCCATATGTGTTCATCCGGAAGATGAGCGTTACAAGCATTTGAAAGGCAAACGGGTGATCATACCTATTATCAACAGGAGCGTACCTGTTATTTTTGATGATTATATCGATATTGAATTTGGTACAGGTGCCTTAAAAGTAACGCCTGCTCATGATATTAATGACTATAATCTTGGCGTTAAACATGGCCTTGAAGTAATTGATACCATTGCTGCTGATGGCAAAATGAGTGAAGCCGCACAGTTTTATGTTGGTGAAGATCGTTTTGCGGTTCGTAAAAAGATTGCGAAAGATCTGGATGAAATGGGCTTAATTGTGAAGATCGAAGATATCAAAAATAAAATTGGATATTCCGAGCGGACCGATGCTGTTATTGAACCGAAACTAAGTATGCAATGGTTCTTAAAGATGGATACCATTTCCAAACCTGCTTTGGAAAATGTATTGAATGGTGAAATAAAATTAATTCCTGAAAAATTTACAAACACCTATAAACACTGGATGGAAAACGTACACGACTGGTGTATCTCCCGTCAATTGTGGTGGGGACAGCAGATCCCTGCATGGTATGATAATAAAGGGAATACAGTGGTTTGTAAAACTAAAGAAGAAGCGATAGAAAAGTTAAAAGTCAAAAATTCACAAGTCAAAAGTGATGAAATAAAACAAGATGAAGATGTACTTGATACCTGGTTCTCTTCCTGGTTATGGCCTATCAGTGTGTTTGATGGGTTCAAAAACCCTGATGGTGCAGATATTAAGTATTACTACCCTACTAATGATCTGGTAACAGCTCCTGAAATCTTGTTTTTCTGGGTAGCGCGTATGATCATTGCTGGCTATGAATACCGAGGAGAGAAGCCTTTTACCAATGTGTATTTAACAGGGATCGTTCGTGATAAACAGGGACGCAAAATGAGTAAATCATTGGGTAATTCTCCTGATCCTATTGAATTAATTGAGAAATATGGTGCTGATGGTGTAAGAGTTGGTATGTTATTATGCTCTCCTGCCGGAAATGATCTGCCTTTTGATGAAAGTATGTGTGAGCAGGGACGTAACTTCTCCAATAAGATCTGGAATGCATTCAGATTAATTAATGGTTGGGAAGTTGACGCAAATGGAAAACAATCTGAAGCAAGCAAAATTTCTGTAGAATGGTTTGATACTAAATTTAATGAACAATTAAATTTAATTAATGATCTATACTCGAAATACAGGATGAGTGAAGCATTGATGACCACATACAAATTGGTTTGGGACGATTTCTGTGCCTGGTATTTAGAAATGATCAAACCGGAGTTTGTTGATGGTAAATCGTTACCAATTGATAAAGCAACGTATGATGCTACAATTATTTTCTTTGAAAAAATATTGAAAGTATTGCATCCCTTTATGCCTTTTATTACAGAAGAGATCTGGCATTTAATTGCTGAACGTAAAGAGAAAGATTGCATCATTGTTGCAGAATGGCCGATAGCAGTAAAGGAAAACACAGCTATTTTAAAGGATTTTGAAGTGGTAATGGAAGTAATTTCGAATATCAGGACTATTCGTAAACAAAAAAATATTTCACCGAAAGAGAAATTAAAAGTATTTGAAAAGGTAAATCAAGGTGAGATCATAAAATCGTATGATGGAATTATAATCAAACTATGTAATTTAAGCAGTTTTGAATATGTAAACCAAAAGGTGGATGGCGCACTGTCATTTGTTTTGAAGCATGCCGAATTTTACGTTCCGATTTCACAAAACATTGATATAGCAGTTGAAAAAGAACGTTTAGCAAAAGATCTTGAATACAATAAAGGGTTTTTAAAATCGGTGGAAATAAAGCTGAGCAACGAGAAATTTGTAGCAAATGCAAAGCCTGAGATGATTGCTAACGAAAAGAAAAAACAAGCGGATGCTGAAGCGAAGATAAAAGCGATAGAGGAGCAGTTGATGAGCTTGAATTAGTAATTGATTGAGCAGTATCCTTTAATTTTCGTTTAAATATCAAAGAATGTATTTAAGTTCTTTGACTGTAATGCCGCGTTAGGGATTGCAGCGGAAATCCTTTTCTGTTTAGAAAAGATTGAAGCGGAAAGCCCGCCACTTTCTTTTTCAGAAAGTGGAACGCCCAAAGCATATTAATTAAAGTGTGATTGTTTTTTATTAATGATCCCAATTACTTTCCCTTTGAATTTTGTTCCAATGAAGGGTGTATTGGTCGATTTTGACCGAATACTCTTTTTCTCAAAGATCCATTCAGCTTCAGGATCAAATAAAGTGATATTTGCTTGCTGTCCTTCAGCAATTTTAGGTTGTTCGAGCTTTAATATAGTACGAGGGTTTGTTGTAAGCGCTTCAATAATCGTTTCCAATTTAATTTTGCCCTTGTTCGTATTGATCAGACCGAAAGCACTTTCCAGGCCAATCATCCCGTTAGAAGCGTAATCAAATTCTATATCTTTTGATTCTATATCCTGTGGCCGGTGGTCGCTGGTGATCGCATCAATTGTTCCATCAGCAAGTCCTTTGCGCAAGGCTTCCATATCCGATTTAATACGTAAGGGAGGGTTCAGTTTATAATTGCTATCAAAGCCCAACAAAGATGTGTCATCCAGTGCAATGTTGTATGCATTTATGGATGCTGTAATTTTCAGTCCGTTTGCTTTCGCTCGTTTGATCAGGCTTACTGATTTTTGAGTAGATATATTTGAAATATGAATAGGTGCATTTGTGTATTCTGCTAAAAAGATATTCCGGCCAACCATCAATTCTTCAGCAAGTGCTGGTATCCCTTTTAAACCAAGTATTGTGGAAGTAGTACCTTCGTTCATTTTACCATCCTGAGAAATAGATTTTTCATCGCAATGAGTGATAATGAGGCTTCCAAAATTTTGTGAATAAAGTAAGGCACGCATTAACAATCCTGCATCAGTGATCGGTTTTTTATCATCAGAAAATGCTACTGCTCCTGCCTGCTGCATATCATACATTTCGGAGATATCTTTTCCTTCCTGCCTGTAGGATACAGTACCAATTGGATGGACATCTACAATAGAATTGACCGTTTTATTTTTAATATACTGAACATCGCCTTTGGAATGAATTGGAGGATTTGTTGATGATACAACGGCTACCCCTGTGTACCCACCTGCAATGGCAGCATTTATACCGCTATTTAGATCTTCTTTGTGTTCAAATCCGGGATCGCAGAAACTTACCTGCATATCCAACCAGCCGGCCGACAAATGAAGGTTTTTAGCTTCAATTACCTTAACATTTTTTTGAGGAACTATCTTTGATTTAATGGAACTGATCATTCCATTTTCAATTAACACATCCACTACTTTACCATTGTATGGCGACTTAGAGTCGATAATGTGAGCGGATTTGATGAGTATATTCATAATTTGGTAATTTGATAATTTGATGATTTGATAATTTTCAAATCAATTTTCATCCCTTCATAAAACGTAATAACAAACCTTCAACAGCTAAAAATAACAAAGCCAAAATAATACACAGTTTCCAAAGTTTTTTACCTTGCTCGATCTCCATTAAGGATTGTTTTAGGTCTTGTGTGCCTGTTTCCAGGATATTGAAATTGTTAAAGTTTTTATCTACTAATTGTTCTTTTAGTTCTTCAGAGGTAAAACAATTTAGATCAGACTCTTTACGGTTAAAGTTGAAGGAAAGCCCTGAAATCAAATCTTTACCGGCAAACAAGTTATAATTACCGGCATTGGCAATTTGATTGTGGACCAATATTTCGGTTTTTGCATCCATCACTTTATGCTCAGGAATAATATCAAAATCAGATTTTAAATTACGAATGTGAAATACATTTTCGCCCGTTAAAACATTAGCAGATTCAATAACTTCATCGCTTCCAATGGTATAAAACAATGGTTGAGTGCTCTGACTATAGATCCCGATCTTGTATAGTGTAGGAACAAAAATAGCATGTTTACCAAAGTTGCTAAAATCCGGTTGTAACGACACGGATGAGAGGTATAACTTTCCTTTATCCACATCATATTTACTTAAAAAAACATCATCATTTTGTAACCTGAGTAAATACTCTTCGTTACTTTTTGTTGTTTTTGAGATCCTATAATGCTTACTTACTATTGGTAAATTAAGGTTGGTGGCACTGAATGTCTTTTTATCAAATACATCTTTATAAATATCATGCTCAAGATTCACTTTATCTACTTTAGTATTTATGGTATCCAAAGCTTCGTAATAATTAGCATTTGCGGCCAATAAAAACTCTCTATATGAGTTCAAATCGCTTTGCGGATTAGGAAACACCAATACACTTCCGCCATTACTCATAAAGCGTTTCAGCTCTTGCGCCAAGCCTGATGTGATCGTTTTTAATTCATTTAATACGATCAGTTTATTATTGGATAATGAAGAATAATCAAGTTTGTTTTCCGGGGAATTTTTCAAAACAAATAATGAGTCGGATCCGAAAAGCTTATTCAGATAAGGGCTTTCAGACTTTGTAATTTCCGAACTTGAAGAATTTATACATAACACTGGAATATTTTTAGCCACTTCGAAGCTAAAATAGAATGTATCATCAAACGTAACAGGGTAATCGTTCAATTCAATACGGCAATGCTGTAAACCTGTTTCTTTAGAGGAAAAAGACAGAATTACCTCTGTTTCTGATTCTTTATCCACATTAAAGCTCGCAGGTGTTTTTTGAATTTCATTGATGAATAGTTTAATAGAATTGTTTTCTAAAACTTTATCAGACACATTTTTAATGCGAACATGCAATTTCTCTATTTGGTTAAATTGCCGCACGGGAGTCTCAAACCAACAGGTATCAATATAAACATTGTCTTTTTGCACGGCAATTAAAGGAACAAAATTAAAGTTGATAGCGGTATCATTTTTAATTTTGTCAATATTTACAATACTTTTTTGAAAGTCGGAAACGATGAAGGATACTTTAATTTCATTTCCTTTATTTTGCAAAACGTCCATTTGACGGGTTACAATTTCGGAGAGACTATGGCTGGCAGGACTTATCTTTACTTCATCCAAAAGTTCAATAAATTCTTCTTTATTTACTAAACGTTGATGTTTACCTTCAAAATCATTGGTAAGCAATTGAAAACGATCGGTAGGTTTATATGCGGAAACAATTTCTGAAGCACGTTTTTTGGCATCATCCAACAGTGTTCCATTTACATTGATCGCATCCATGCTGAAGGAATTATCAACAAAAATGCTTACCACCTTATCGCCAACCACTACTTTTTTGTTTTCAACAGGGATAAAAGGTTGCGCAAAAGCGAAGACCAGGAAGCTAATAGCCAGAATACGTGCAGCTAAAACTAATAAATGCTTAAGTTTGGATTTAGCTTGGGTTTCCTCTTTAACTTCTTTTAAAAAGCGAATATTACTAAAATAAACAGTCTTGAACTTCCGGAAATTAAATAAATGAATAATAATGGGAATGGCGATTGCCGAGAGTGCAAATAAAAATGCTGGATAGGTGAAGCTCATCAAAAGACAAAGTTAATACTTTTTTGATTGGTTTGTAACTCTTTATATGAATTTTTGAATGCTATTTGTCATCCCGAGCTTTTCGTGATATATGGCCATTATTGATTATCCTGGTAAAATAGACTTTATATAAATAATTCATTAAAGGTAATCAGCCCGCAATTCTCGACAAGCTCGAAATGACTGCGCGCGTGGTCATTTCGAGGTTGTCGAGAAAATTGTGTGTAAGCATTTTAACCCACAATTTCGTTGCAGGATCGGGATCGCACTTGCGATAAAGCATGGTTTTTCTTAAAATTAAGAACTCAATTTCTAATTGATTTTGGTTTCTTGAACGAAAAAATTACATTTGTATGGTTTAGAAATTTATTATGGAAAAAGAATGTCCTGAATGTGGTGAGCTAATAAAAGGTAGGGCAGATAAAAAATTCTGTTCGGATCTTTGCCGGAATGCTTTCAACAATAAATTGAATAGCGACACTACCAATTATGTAAGGAACGTAAATAATATTTTACGAAAAAACAGAAGGATCCTGGGAGAGCTTATTCCTGCTGAAACTGCAAAAACAACCAAAGCCAAACTGGTACAAAGCGGTTTTAATTTCCAATATTATACCAATGCCTACACTACAAAAAAAGGTACAACCTATTACTTTTGCTATGAATATGGCTACCTGCCGATAGAAAATGATTATTATTTTTTAGTAAAAAGGAAAGAATAATTAAACCTCTCCTACCCTTATTGGTGGTAAACTCTAAAGATAAGCTTACCCTGTTAGTCGTTTATTTCTCCGATTTCTGAAGTTTGGTCCTGGCTGAATAATAAAGCTTTTTTACGTTTTTTCTCAATTCTGTATACCAAAAACAAACTTATGGCAACCGTTGCAAGGCTGGTAGCAACATACAACCATTCACCTTCTTCTATTCCCACTTTATCAGCATTATCAGGAATAGCACCTCTATTTACCAGCCAGATCAAAACTACCGCCATTCCATTATTAATGAAATGTGCTACTATACCGGGCCACAAGGAGCCGCTCCATAAAAACAGATAACCTAAGTAAGCCCCCATCAGCATACGTGGTAAAAATCCAAAAAACTGCATGTGAAATGCGCTAAATAAAATAGCACCGATCCACACTCCCACATGCTTATTACGAGTACAATCGATCAATACTTTTTGCAGGACACCACGAAAAAAAAGCTCTTCGCTAAGCGCAGCCATTAATGCAATAACAATTAAATTTAAGATCAGTACACCCACCGAAGTCCCTTTAGTAAAGGCTTCAGTAAGAATTTTTGCTTTTTCTTCGCTTTGCTGCATCCATGTTTCTATTCCACTAAGCGCTTCAGGTAAATTCAGGTGCTGATTAGCATCGGATAACCAGTTTATCATTGGCATCGCAAGTAACATTCCTATCCCGGCAATCAATAATGTGGTAACTGCAGGCCTGGTGGTAACACCTAAATAGTGAATACGTGGTTTGGTCCAGAAAACAGCAAACAGAATGGCAGGGAAAACAAAAACAACAAGTACACTCAAGCCCTGAATTATTTTCAAGGTTGCAATGGTATTGGGGTTGTCCAGGTTCATTACAATATCATCATCACCACCTAAAACAGTGAGTAAACCCAATGCGAAAATGTATACTAAAAGGAAGCTTAATTTAAGCCATGATTGGCGTTCTGGTTCAATATTTTGCATTAATGTCTTTATTTGGGTAATTTTGCAGCAAATCTACAAAAAGCAATTGTACAATTTTACAATTTTGCTGTAGGCAATTCTTGTAATTGAAGTAGATAATCGAAAAAATGGTAAAAATAGGTAACATAGAATTAGGCGATTTCCCATTATTGCTGGCTCCGATGGAAGATGTGAGTGATCCGCCTTTTCGTGCGGTATGCAAAAAAAATGGAGCGGATCTAATGTATACCGAATTTATTTCCTCTGAAGGTCTGATTCGTGATGCGGCAAAAAGTGTTCAAAAACTCGATATTTTTGAATATGAACGTCCTATTGGGATTCAATTATTTGGATCTGATATTAACTCCATGCGTGAAGCCGGAATTATTGCTGATAACGCGCACCCCGATCTGATAGATATTAACTATGGTTGCCCTGTAAAGCAGGTTGCCTGCAGAGGCGCTGGTGCTGCCTTATTGCAGGATATTCCCAAAATGGTGATGATGACTTCAGAGATCGTGAAAATAGCACATCGTCCGGTAACTGTAAAAACACGCTTAGGATGGGATGACACCACTAAAAATATTGTTGAAGTAGCGGAACGATTACAAGATATAGGTATTTCAGCACTTACCATTCACGGACGAACACGCGCTCAACTTTATAAAGGCGATGCCGACTGGACCTTGATTGGGGAGATCAAAAATAATTCACGTATTAAAATTCCAATTTTTGGAAATGGTGATATTGATTCACCTGAAAAAGCCAAAATTATGAGAGATCGTTATGGTGTGGATGGAATCATGATAGGCAGGGCGAGTATTGGCTATCCATGGATCTTTAATGAGATAAAGCATTTTTTCAAAACAGGTGAACATCTTGCTCCACCTACTATTACTGACCGTGTGAATGTTTGTAAAGAACACCTGGATTTTTCTATCAGATGGAAAAGCAAACATGCCGGAATTGTGGAGATGCGCAGACATTATACCAATTATTTTAAAGGCTTACCGAACTTTAAAGAATATCGTACTAATTTGGTTACTACTTACTCGTATGACGAGATCATCAGTATTTTAGATGAAGTGGAGAAGAAATATACGGAGATGGAGATCGTTTAGTAGCTTCAACACCGAGAGCACAGAGTTTTATGAGTTTCACAGAGAAAAAAACATTTCATTCTCTGTGAAACTCTTTTTTTTACTCTGTGTCCTCTGTGTTAAAAATTTGTTTAAAACGCTAAGTGCTTCTTCGTAAATACCCTCACCGGATACCAGGCTGCAAAAAAGCCTATCAATAATACTGCTCCTGTTATCATAACAAAATCAGTTACTTCCATCTTTATCGGGTATGCATCTACTACGTATCCTTCCGTGAATCGAATTAAGGAAAACTCTATCTGCAACCAGCAAACAAAAGTTCCAAGTATAAGTCCTACTGCTGCACCGATAATTGTTATTAGTAAGCCTTCCATTAAAAATATCCTTCGTATCAATTGAATATCGGCTCCCATATTATGCAAAATGGTAATGTCTTTTTTCTTTTCAATTATCAGCATCGTTAGTGAACCGATCACATTGAAAGTGGCTATTATCAAGATGAATACGAGAATGATAAATGTCCATAATTTTTCAGATTTTAATGTTTTGTACAACAAGGCATTTTGCTGCTGACGATTTTTTACTTCATATTTATCACCAAGTAGTGAATGAATTTGTTGTTCTATTTTTTCTTTGTCAGCCCCCTCTTTAATACCCAATTCAATAGAACTAACTTCGGTTGTATAATCGAACAGCTCCCTCGCCTTTTGAATATTCATGATCACATATTTATAATCAAAATCATCGTTAATTGAAAAAGCACCTGCCGGATATGCTTTTAATTCGTTTAATCCACCTTCAGCATCAAAAGTGCTTACGCTGCCACGTTTGGGGGCATAAACAGAAATTGGAGTAAACACATCATCTGGTCCGTTTTGTAATATATAACTGATCCCTTTACCAATAACAATATTGTTTTTTTCCAAATTGAATTCTCCATCACTAACAAGAGAGTCGAAATTGGTCATCCTTTCAAAATCG
The DNA here is from genome assembly GCA_040388745.1 of Bacteroidota bacterium. Lineage (GTDB taxonomy): Bacteria > Bacteroidota > Bacteroidia > 2-12-FULL-35-15 > 2-12-FULL-35-15 > 2-12-FULL-35-15. Next base: position 164,020 of record JAZKBF010000013.1, read on the forward strand.
GTGCTAACACCTTTTATTGTGGCAATACATTGTTTGTCATTTAACTTTAATAATGCATTGCCTTCCATCACCTCTGTATAATAGGCAATGCCTTCTATTTTTTTTAATGATTGGAACTCGGTAGGATCAGGAATAAACGTTTTGCCTTGTCTTAGAGTAATTTCAATATCCGCATCAAACGAATTATAGAGCGATTGTACCAGATCCGACAAACCATTGAATGCCGAAAGCACTATTATCAGCGCCATTGTTCCAATACAGATCCCTGCCACAGAAATGCCAGAAATAATATTTATGGCATTGTGTGATTTTTTTGAGATCAGGTAACGTTTTGCTATGAAAAAAGGGAGGTTCAAATTAGACAATTTAACAATTTTGCAATTTTACAGTAGGCAATTTTTAACAATTTAAAAGACAATTTTACAATTTAACAATTTTGCAGTACGCCATTTTATTACTTTTTGTCTTTTTGATTCGTATATTTTTCAGGGAAACTAATCATGTGACCAAGCAACTTTCCAATCTCCTCGCTTTGCTTTAGTAATTCATCATAAACTTTTTTATCAATATATTCACAAGCAAGGGCAAAATCAAACCAAACCTGGGTTTCACTATTCTCCATATCAGCATCACTTGTTTTACTCACAAAATGAGCTTGATATTGCCTCTTTCTATAACCTTCTCCAATACTGGAGCAAACCGATCGAGAACTCCTGCGAATTTGAGATGTTAAACCGTATTTTTCTTCAGTAGGAAATTTTTTTGATGTATTGAAAATTTGCATTGCAAGAGCAAAGGCCTTTTTATAAACTGTTAATTCTCTAAAATTATCAATTGCCATAATATTTAATTTTGCAATTTAGCAGTAGGCAATTAATTTAAGCCCCAATTTCATATTTGATTAATTACTTTTAAATGGCTACTGTTCAATGGCTTAATTTGTTCAATTGTTTTCTTAATTGTTTACGGTAAAATTGCCCCAATTGATCAATTATTTTAAAAATTGCCTACTGCACAATTGCAAAATTGCCCAATTATTTTTTTAATAGTTCATCAATACGCATTGCATAATCCAATGAATCGTCAAGGAAAAACACAAGGTTAGGGATGATACGTACTTGCTTTTTGATCCTGCCGGAAAGTTTTATTCTAATGTCTTTGGTATGAACCTGAATTAATTTTAGTAATTCTTTGGTATCCGGAACATTAAATAAACTAACATAAACTTTTGCGATCCCAAGATCGGGACTCACCCGCACCTGTGTAACGGTGATCAATGCATTACCAAACAAAAGGCGTGTTTCTCGCTGAAAAATTTCACCAAGTTCTTTTTGTATTAATCGCGATACTTTTAACTGACGTGTTGAATCCATTTTTGGAAATATAATTTTAAAACCCAAAATTAACAATTAACAGCGACAAAGCTTATATTTGCGGCATGAAAAATATTTTTGGTGTACTCCAATATATAAAGGGGTACTGGCGCTATGCCTTTTTTAATATTACATTCAATATTCTGTCGGCCGGTTTTTCTTTGTTTTCTATTGCTATGCTGTTCCCCTTTTTGCAGGTCTTATTTTCTGACGACAGCAAAAAAATGGAAGAACTTCAAAAAATGGGAAAGCCGGAATTTCACCTTTCCTCCTCCTCTATCATTGATAATATAAATTATATATTAGCAAAGGATATTGAAGCACATAGCCAAATGCACGCATTGGTGGGCATTTGTATATTTATTATCATCACCATTTTCTTCAAAAATTTATTCCGTTACCTTGGGATGTTCTTTATCGCACCCATCAGAAATGGTGTAGTAAAAGACATGCGTAATAACCTGTTTCAAAAAATACTGGTATTGCCATTAAGCTATTATTCCGATGAGCGCAAAGGAGATATTATGTCCCGCATGACATCTGATGTTCGGGAGATTGAATGGAGCATTATGAGTTCATTGGAGATGATCTTTCGAGAACCGGTTACTATAGTTATTTCCCTGGTATTTATGTTTTTGATGAGCTGGGAGCTTACCGCAATGGCGCTTATATTGCTGCCTATTGCAGGTATTGTTATAGGACGAATTGGAAAGTCACTTAGGCGGACTTCTACTGAAGAAAAAGAAAAAACGGGCACACTAATGTCTATAATGGATGAGACTTTAGGAGGATTACGTATCATTAAAGCCTTTAATGCGGAAAATAATGTAAAGCAAAAATTTGTAAAAGTGAACAATGCCTATACTAACCTGATGGTAAAGGTTTATAGGAGAGTTGACCTGTCGTCCCCCTTAAGTGAATTTATGGGAATTACTGTATTTGTTACCATTTTATATGTTGGAGGCCAAATGGTGCTTGGGGAGCATCCAACAATGAGTGGAGCTGTTTTTATCACTTACCTTGCCCTGTTTTCACAATTGATAGCACCTGCAAAATCCTTTACTACCGCTTATTATAACATTCAAAAAGGATTGGCTTCTGCTGAAAGGGTAAATAAAATACTGAATGCTGATGTTACCATTAAAGACCCTGTTAATCCACAAAAATTGAACAGTTTCGAAAAAGAAATTGAATATAAAAATGTATCCTTTGCGTATCGCGAAAACGAAGCGGGATGGGTATTAAATAACATCAATTTTAAAATTGAAAAGGGTAAAACCATTGCATTGGTTGGGCAATCGGGCTCCGGAAAAACTACGATGGCGGATATGCTGCCTCGTTTTTATGACCCTACACAAGGTGAAATTTTAATTGACGGAGTTTCAATAAAAGATGCTAAACTTACTGATGTGCGCGCATTGATGGGCATTGTAACTCAGGAGTCCATTTTATTTAATGATACTATATTTAATAACATTGCCTTTGGTATTGAAAACGTTACCGAAGAACAGGTTATAGAAGCTGCAAAAATTGCCAATGCACATGGATTTATTTCAGAAATGTCGTTAGGTTATCAGACTAATATTGGTGACAGAGGAAGCAAATTATCAGGTGGACAGCGCCAAAGGGTAAGCATTGCAAGAGCTGTATTAAAAAACCCTCCAATATTGATATTGGATGAAGCAACCTCTGCTTTAGATACCGAAAGCGAACGTTTGGTGCAGGATGCCTTAAATAAATTAATGAAAAACCGCACCTCTGTGGTTATTGCTCACCGTTTATCTACCATACAACATGCCGATGAAATAATTGTTATGCAAAAAGGCGAAATTATTGAACGTGGTACCCATACCGACCTTATTGCTAAAAATGGCGCTTACCGAAAGTTGCACGAATTGCAGTCGTTTATTTGATAAGCCTTTAGTATTAAGTTTAATGAAACATTCGGCACCTTCTCTAAATTATAGATAAACAACCAATATAAAATTTCAATTTTTTTAAAAAATATATGAAACTAAAAAAAATACAATTCTGCTTAGCCTTTTCCTTCGTGTTACTTTTAAGTAATCTTTCTCCATCGGTTTTATTTTCGCAAGTAATAGCAGGTGAAGATGAAATACCTTACGGTATAATTGATGCCGATATATTTTTAGTGTTTTTGAGGGATAAGTCTTATGTTTATGAATCCTATACTCTTGCCAGAACATCAAGTACATCAGCCGGGCAAACCCAAGCAGGCATGACCCAGTCAATTGCGGGAAAAGGAGTAAATGAGAAAACATATACAGGTATAGGTGCTGGTATAGATGCCAGGTTACCTTTCCTGTATGCCATATTTAATAAAAATAAAAGGAGGCTTAGGGTAGCTGACGATTTTGGTCTGGGAACTTTCCTTACTACTAATCGCCTCTCAGTACAAGACGCCCCTTCTAAACAAAAAATAGAACCGGAATACCTTGATAATGTGGTGCCTGTTGACTATGGTCTAACTTTTTATTATGGCTTGCAGGCCATTTATAGAATAAATAATACTTTTGATATTGGTGTAAAATATCTGCCAATTTTCACTACAGGTAATTCAAGGCTCTCAATTATCAACGCCACTTGGGGATTGCACCTGAGAGTTGACCAGTTTTATATTGATTTCAGACAGACTCCTTATAAGTTAAGTAAGTTTAACGAGATAGACTATGATACAAAAGGTGGAAAATTCATTAGTATAAAATACCTCCTACCATCAAATTTTACATTTCGTGACAGAGGCTATGTATTCGCATCTCTGCAATCATTTACCTATAAATCAAAAGACCTTTATCAAACCGGGAACACCTTTATTCCGGCAGGTTTCGAAAATTATGTACAGGAAAAAAACCATTTCAATGTTTTTAAGATCGGTATTGGTCTAATGGTTAACTAATTTTTTTATCAGTTTAATTTCTTTACCTTTTTTCACTATTATGGCTTTAATGTTTTGGCATTTATTAATTTGGAAAGCTTTAAGACAGTTAGAAAACTAACTAAAAAGAATTCCTAAACACCAACATCACCTAAGTAATATTGCTGGAGTTGGCGCGGGTGCAATTTTTTATTAGCGGTATAAATTTATTTTTTATTTATCGATACCGACAGAAGTTTTAATCCAAGCAAACAAGTGAAGAATCGGACGAAAATTAAAATTTAAAAATTGACACAACCAATATCTCCAACAGATAAATTTTTCATCCCTTTTGATCAATCAATTGCCGCTTATTCCTTGCCGGACCGGTTCACCTATCCATTTGAATATGAGCCTCATCCACTCTGTTTATTAGCATGTGCGGAACTCCAGGTATATCTCAAGCAACAGAAAGAATGGGAACACAACTTTGGTCTTTTTGATGGAAAAGAAAGCGTAATTATTGGAAAGATGTTCGGTGTTTTAGTAGTTAAAACCGAACAAAATAAGTTAGGTTATCTGGCTGCATTTTCAGGTAAATTAGCGGGTTGTAACCATCATTCTAAATTTGTTCCGCCTATTTTTGATATGCTTACAGAGGGTAGTTTTCTGAATAAAGGTATGACAGAACTTACCAGTATTAACCAGAAAATCAAGGCATTAGAAGAAACAAAAACAGCTGAAAGCATAGCGAAAATTGATGAACTTCAAAAATTGCGTAAAAAAAACTCTACTGCTCTTCAGGAAAAACTCTTTGATCAGTATCATTTCCTGAATCAGGCCGGTAAAGAAAAAAGCTTACGTGAAATCTTCCAAAGCTATAACAACACTAATCCGCCCAGCGGAGCCGGAGAATGTGCTGCTCCAAAATTACTGCAATACGCTTTTCAACAAAAGATGAAACCATTGGCAATTGCCGAATTCTGGTGGGGTTTATCGCCAAAATCGATTTTTTGGAAACATGGCCATTTTTACCCCGCCTGCCGTGAAAAATGTGAGCCAATATTGTCGCACATGCTTCAAGACATTGAAATGGATGAAAAACCTGAATAAATTTGGCTCGATAATAAATTTCAAAAATTGAAACATTAACCTGATAAAAAATGGCATTTTCAAAAACCTTTAAACGTGAAATAGAGGTGGCATTTTCAAAACATGCCCAACCGGTTTGGTTCAGGATCTTGAAATATATTGTATTAGCAAGTGTCATTTACTTCCTTTGGGGAAGCAGATTACTTTGGATCATTTTACTCATTGTCTTTGTTTTTGCTATGTTGCTACATTTTTGGTATCGCTATAAAACCCAAGCCTGGACAAAAAGTTACGGTTTGTGGAATTATGACAAAAACAAACCAAAGAATAAATGATTTTTAACCTTTAAATTGCCCACCTTCCTATAACCAGACCATCTAAAACCGTTGAAAAGTATTAATTTCATAGTAATACACTTCCAATTTTAAATTGCCTTAATTTTACGTTTATAAACCCGGGTAAACTGAATAGAAGAATTCGTATATTCGTGAAAATTCCTGCATGAACTAATTGGAACATTCAGTGTGGCGGGTGTAATTCGTAGTAAAACTATGGAAGAAGAAATCAAAAATGCAATAGAAGTACTTCGTAAAGGAGGGGTAATACTTTACCCTACTGATACTGTTTGGGGCATTGGATGCGATGCGCGTAACAAAGATGCTGTTGCAAAAGTTTTTAAAATAAAAGAACGTGCTGAATATAAAAGCATGGTGATATTGGTGTGTAACGAAACCATGATCAACCGCCATGTTAAAGAAGTGCCTGAAGTTACCTGGGAATTATTAGAATCAGCAGAAGAGCCATTAACCATTATTTACCCTGATGGCAGAATGCTTGCAGAAAAGCTTATTGCGGCAGATGGCAGTATTGGTATCCGATTAGTGAAAGATGATTTTTGTAATACCCTGATCCATAAATTCGGAAAACCGCTTGTTTCAACTTCTGCAAACATAAGCGGAGAAGCAACTCCAACGTCATTTAGCGATATCAAACTCGATATTCTAAACAAAGTGGATTACATCGTAAATTTCCGTCAGGAAGAAACTAATAATGCAAAACCATCTTCTATTATTAAAGTGGCTTTAAATGGCGAAATAAAAATTATAAGAAAATAAAGGATACAGATAACGAATTGATACGAATTTACGAATCGATGTTTTTCTCTGGGGTGTGAAAAATCATAATGAATCGAATGGTTGCTATTTTTTACAACCACAGATTCGTAAATTCTCATTTATTTTTATCCGTAACCAATACATAATAAATAAATATATAAAAAATTAATGAGCAAAATGAAAAGTCTATTCAATAAAGCTGACAATCAGGAAATACTTAATCGTATTCAAACACTTACTCCGCAATCTCAAGCTCAGTGGGGAAAAATGAATGTATCTCAAATGCTTGCCCATTGCCAGGAACCTTTGCTGGTTGCTTATGGTGATCTAAAACTTAAACGTGGATTGATCTCAATATTATTGGGAAGCTTTTTCAAAAAAAAAATGACAAAGGATGAAACGCCATTTACTCGCAACCTGCCTACTGACAAAGCTTTTATTTTTATTGACCAACGGGAATTTGAAAAGGAAACCAACAAGCTGATTAGCGTTGTTAAAAAATTTGAACAGGTCGGACCTCAGGGAATAACAAAGGAGACTCATCCTTTTTTCGGTAAAATGACTCCTAACGAATGGGATATCATACAATGGAAGCACCTTGATCATCATTTAAATCAATTTGGTGCCTGATCTGTGAAAACAAAATTAACTCATCCTATTTTCAAGATAATTTCGGAATGCGCAAACGAAATGAATATCCCAGCCTATGTTATTGGCGGCTGGGTACGCGATCTTTTGCTGGACCGACCTAGTAAAGATATTGATATTGTTGCCATTGGAAGCGGTATTGATCTGGCACAGAAAGTTGCAAAAAAATTGGGTAATAAATATCATGTAAATGTTTATAAAAATTTTGGCACAGCCCAAATTGTTTATGAAGATTATGACATTGAGTTTGTTGGTGCCCGAAAAGAATCTTATCGCTCCGAAAGCCGCAAACCTATTGTAGAAAACGGAACTTTGGAGGATGATCAGAACAGAAGAGATTTTAGCATCAATGCACTTGCAATTTCGTTAAGTGAAAGTAATTATGGAGAATTACTGGATCCTTTTAAGGGGATAGATGATATGAAGGCCGGCATCATCCGCACTCCATTAGATCCTGATATTACGTTCTCTGATGATCCGCTCCGGATGATGCGCGCCATCCGTTTTGCAACACAACTTAATTATACGATTGAGCCGAAATCACTTGAAAGTATAGCTAAAAATAAGGATAGGATAAAGATCATTTCGAAAGAGCGTATCACTGATGAATTGAATAAGATCATCCTTGCTCCTGTTCCATCCATTGGTTTTAAAATATTATTTGATACCGGTTTGTTACATCATATTTTTCCGCAAATGGTATTGTTATATGGTGTGGACAACAGAAATGGCCAATCACATAAGGATAATTTTTACCATACGCTGGAAGTGCTTGATAATATCTGTAAAACGACTGATGACCTATGGCTGCGCTGGGCGGCTATCTTGCACGACATCGCCAAACCACAAACCAAACGCTTTGAACCCGGCCACGGCTGGACCTTTCATGGTCATGAAGACAAAGGTTCCCGAATGGTCCCGATCATTTTCGCTGAACTAAAACTTCCGCTCAACGAAAAAATGAAATACGTACAAAAACTTGTGTTGCTTCATTTACGGCCCATTGTGCTTGCAAAAACTGATGTTACGGATAGTGCAGTGCGCAGGTTATTATTTGAAGCAGGAGACGATATTGATGATCTGATGAAACTTTGTGAAGCAGATATTACTTCTAAAAATGCATATAAAGTTCAGAAATATTTACAGAATTTCGAAGTGGTTCGCCATAAGCTGAAAGAGATCGAAGAGAAAGATAATGTTCGTAATTGGCAACCACCAGTGAGCGGAGAAGATATTATGAAAAAATTTAATATCCCGGCAGGAAGAGAAGTGGGTATCATCAAAAATGCAATACGTGAAGCCATTTTGGATGGTATTATTCAAAATAACCCAACAGAAGCTATCCAGTTTATGATAAAAGAAGGAGAAAAATTAGGTCTGAAAAGTAATTGATAATTATCAATTATTAATTTTCCATTTTTAATTGATATTTATTATTTTTGCTTTTATAATTAAAAAAATATAAAAAATATGGCTGTTTATCGTTTTCGGGTATCGTTTGAAGACAACGAAGAAATTTATCGGGAAATAGAAATTAAATCTGCTCAGACCTTTGAGGATTTTCATACTACCATCGTACAATCAATTAATTTTGATAATATACACGATGCCTCTTTTTTTAGCAGTGATTATTTGTGGCGCAAAGGTGATGAGATCACTTTGAAACCTGCAACTAATGATAGCGGTAAACATCGGAACACTGATGTTGCCACACGCCAAATGAACAAATGCAAAATGGCCTCCTTAATAGAGGATCCTCATCAAAAATTTGTTTATGTATATGATCCAAAAACAGCCTGGACCTTTTTGGTTGAATTGGTAAAAATAGTAGCTGATGATGCCAAAGTAAGTTACCCAATTTGCGTTAAAACTGTTGGAGAAGCTCCAAAACAATACAAAATATCAAATGTGGTGCCTGCTATTTCAGATGAGGATGATTTTGATGAGGATGAACCTCATGCAGATGATGAAGCCTACGTGAATGCTCACAGCGATGATGAAGTAGCGGTATTAGAGGGTGAAGAAGGCGAAGAAGAAAACGCTGGAGAAGCTGAAGAAGAACATGCTGAAGAAGATGATGAATTTGGTGATTCTGAGTCAGATGATCATGGTGATGGACATCGTGATGAAGATTAATAATTTTATTTACAGTTTGGATTATTAGGGCGTGCCCCTTCGGGTCGGGCTTTCCGCTTCAATTTTTTTTAAAAGAAAAGGATTTTCGTGGAATTTATCCTGAGCCTGCCGAAGGAATCCCTCACGCAAAACAATATACAACCCAAAGCTTTGCCTTTAAACAGAGCTTAACTGAGCATTTTTTGCAAATCAGAACATTTTCAAATTAATATGTCATCCAAAAACTTAATAGTAATTGTAGGTCCAACAGCAGTTGGTAAAACCGCTATGAGTATTGCTATTGCGAAAACCTTTGATTGTCCTGTTGTTTCTGCTGATTCACGCCAGTTTTTTAAAGAAATGAACATTGGCACTGCCAAGCCAACAGAAACTGAAATTCAAGGAGTCACCCATTATTTTATTAATTCGCACAGCATTACCGATGATTTTAATGTTGGAAAATATGAAACAGAAGCCATTGATTTATTAGAAAAATTATTTCAATCCAATGAAAAAGTAATTTTAGTTGGAGGTTCAGGATTATATATTGATGCGGTTTGCAAAGGATTTGATGAATTGCCGGAAGCAGATGAGGAAATAAGAAATAAAATAAATTTACTGTTAAAAACAGATGGGATCGAAGGTTTGCAAAAACTTTTAAATGAGCTCGACATTAACTATTATAATAAAGTTGACCTACAAAACCCACAACGGGTGAGCCGGGCACTTGAAGTATGTTTAACAACAGGAAAGCCTTATTCAGAGCTTCGCAAAGGAAAAGTAAAAAAACGAAATTTTAATATTATTAAAATTGGGATTAACACTTCACGTGAACTGCTTTATGATCGTATAAATAAAAGAGTAGATGAAATGATGAAGGATGGTTTACTGAATGAAGTAAAATCATTACAAGACTTCAAACATTTAAATGCATTGCAAACAGTAGGTTACAAGGAGCTATTCGATCATTTGGGAAACAATTTAGATTTAAATTCTGCAATAGAATTAATAAAACAAAACACACGTAGATTCGCAAAGCGCCAATTAACGTGGTTTCATAGAGATGAAAAAATAAAATGGTTTGAACCCAATCAATCCGAAGAAATTTTAAGGTATATAAATTCAATTCAGGAGTAAAATCAAAACAATTACGACCGGGGATGAAACTGAATGATCGCCTGGCGCAGGTAATCCCTGTCGAGATGGGTATATATCTCCGTAGTAGTAATAGATTCGTGACCAAGCATCTCTTGAACCGCACGCAAATCGGCTCCTCCCTCAATTAAATGTGTGGCAAATGAATGTCGAAAGGTGTGCGGACTAATATGTTTTTTCAATCCAATTTTAAAAGCCAGTTCTTTAATAATAATAAATACCATTACGCGGGAAAGCTTCGCTCCTCGCCTGTTTAGAAACAGAAAGTCTTCATTATCTTTTTTGGGAACATAATGACAACGAACTTCATTTTTGTAAATAGTAATTTGTTTAACAGCCTCACTTCCAATAGGCACAAGGCGTTCCTTATCACCTTTACCTGTTACCTTTATGAAACCATCATTAAAATATAAGTTTGACATTTTCAGATCTACCAGTTCACTTACCCGCAATCCGCAACTGTAAAGTGTTTCAAGCATAGCCTTATTTCGCTCTCCTTCCGGTTTACTCAAATCTATGGCCTCAATAATTTTGTTAATGTCATCAAAACTCAATGTGTCAGGCAATTTACGACCAAGTTTGGGAGCTTCGAGCAATGCTGTCGGATCATTGCTCAACACATTTTCCAATAATAAATATTTATAAAAGCCTTTTATTCCGCTTATCACCCGTGCCTGTGTTCCGGCACTCATGCCTAACTCATTGATCCATTTCAAAAACTCCTGCAAATGCTTGAGTTCTATGTCTTTAGGGCTAATTTCGTATTTTTTAAATTCAAGGAACTGGATCAGTTTCTCCACATCATGCATATAGGCTTCAATGGAGTTTTTCGACAAAGATTTCTCCAAAGCCAAAAACGATTTAAACCCTTGTATGTATATTTTCCAGTTCATTTTCTATTACGAATTTACAAATACATATTTTGGGTTATCTTTACATTTGCAAAAATTAGCTAACAAACAAATGTTACTTAAATAATAAAAAACAATAAGCTAAAGTCTTTTATTGAATTCAGTGCATTTTCAGTCAAAAACAAATATGAAACTACTAATTATAAACGGCCCCAACCTTAATTTATTAGGTACACGAGAAACATCTGTTTATGGTGATCAAACTTTTGAGGAATATTATAAAACATTGGAAAACAGGTTCAAAAATGTTGAATTGACATATTTTCAAAGTAATGTAGAAGGTGAACTGATCAATAAATTGCATGAATTTGGTTTCTCCTATGATGGAATTATTTTTAATGCTGGTGGCTATACGCATACTTCAGTAGCTTTGCGCGATGCAATTGCTGCCATAAAAACGCCTGTTATTGAAGTTCATATATCCAATGTATACGCACGTGAAGATTTTCGTCATACCTCATTGATTGCTCCTAAATGCAAGGGTTCTATTACCGGTTTTGGAATGGATTCGTACCGATTGGCAATTGAGAGTTTTTTGTAGAATGGCCAACTGGACACTGTATGGTATTAATGCATGGTGTATGATTGGAACGCGGATCTGGCAGATTTTTATGATAAAAAATGATTTGATCTCATTTTCCAATTTGTAATGCCGTGTTAGGGATTCCTTCGACAATTGCTCAGGATAAATTCCACGTAAATCCTTTTCTTTTTAGAAAAGATTGATTGGAAAGCCCGCCCTTTTCTTTTTCAAGAAAGGAACGCCCAAATGAAAAGCCCCATGCTAACTATTTTTACATTATTAAAACCGCGAAACCTTTATATCCATTACTGTATATTTAACTAATAAAAAGTCTATTTTAAAATATATCTTTGTAAATTGACAAATCTAAAACCAATATCTAATACCTAAACCCGATAATTACCGGGAAGAACTAATAAAAATGGCAGAAAAAGAAGTAAAATATAACGAAGACAGTATCCGGACGCTGGAATGGAATGAGCATATCCGTTTGCGCCCGGGTATGTATATTGGTAAGTTGGGCGATGGCTCCTCCCCTGATGACGGTATTTATATCCTGCTCAAAGAAACCATCGATAACTGTATTGATGAATTTGTGATGGGTAATGGAAGGAATATCGACATTACCGTTAAAGATAAAACCGTTCGCGTAAGAGATTACGGACGTGGTATCCCTTTGGGGAAGGTGGTTGATGTGGTGTCTAAAATAAATACCGGTGCCAAGTACGATTCGGAAGCATTTAAAAAATCGGTTGGATTAAATGGTGTTGGTACAAAGGCTGTAAATGCATTGTCCAGTTACTTTAAGGTACAATCCTATCGTGAGGAACAAACAAAAGAAGCCGTATTTTCAGGTGGAAATCTAACAAAAGAAGAAAAAATTGTTGCTTCAGATGCCCGCAAAGGAACACTTGTAACCTTTATTCCTGATGAAAAAATATTTGGAAACTACCATTTCATCAACGAGTATGTTGAGAAAATGCTGTGGAACTACGCTTATCTCAACAGAGGTTTAACGATCAATTACAATGGGCAAAAATTTCATTCCGAAAATGGGTTGTTGGATCTCTTGCAACAAAATATTTCCGGATCTATCCTATACCCTATTATTCATTTGAATGGATATGATATTGAAGTAGCTTTAACGCATAGCAATCAGCAATATGGTGAAGAATATTATTCTTTTGTAAACGGACAACATACTACGCAAGGCGGGACGCATCAGGGCGCATTTCGTGAGGCAGTAGTAAAAACCATACGTGAATTTTTCAAGAAGGATTTTGAAGCAGTAGATGTTCGTACCTCTATTATTGCTGCTGTGAGCGTAAAAGTGCAGGAACCAATTTTTGAATCTCAAACAAAAACCAAATTAGGTTCTCAGGAAATTAGTCCTAAAGGCCCATCTGTAAAGGCTTTTGTAGGCGATTTTTTAAAAACAGAATTAAACAATTTTCTTCATAAAAATACCGAAACTGCACAGGCTATTCTTGGAAAGATCATTCAGAATGAGCGTGAACGTAAGGATCTGCAAGGTATTCAAAAACTGGCACGCGACAGGGCGAAAAAATCAAACCTGCACAATAAAAAATTGCGTGATTGTCGGATCCATAAAACATCCAATGATGAACGTAAATTAGATACAACGTTATTTATTTGTGAGGGAGATTCGGCAAGCGGCTCAATCACGAAGACACGTGATGTGAATACACAAGCGGTATTTAGTCTGAAAGGAAAACCCTTAAATGCTTTCGGTCTGACAAAGAAAATTGTTTATGAAAATGAAGAATTTAATCTTTTGCAAGCCGCATTAAATATAGAGGACGGAATAGAAAATTTGCGTTATAACAATATAGTGGTTGCTACCGATGCCGATGTGGATGGTATGCACATACGCTTATTGTTAATGACTTTTTTCCTGCAATTTTTCCCTGATCTTGTAAAAAATGGACACGTATATATTTTGCAAACTCCACTTTTCAGAGTTCGTAATAAAAAGGAAACTATTTATTGTTACAGCGAATTAGAACGCAGAGCAGCAATTGCAAAATTAGGATCAAAGCCGGAGATCACCCGATTTAAAGGATTAGGTGAAATTTCACCGGACGAATTTAAATTATTCATTGGAAAAGATATCCGTAAAGACCCTGTTATTATTGGTAAAGACAGAACCATCCTAGATATGTTGAGCTATTACATGGGTAAAAACACGCAAGAACGCCAGGATTTTATTATTGAGAATTTGGTGGTGGAGAAGGATCTGGTTGAGCAATAAGAGATTACCATAAGAAATTAACTTAACCAATAATCTGAATAACTGGAAACATTTATTAATAGCCTCATAGAGGCGACCTGTTTGTAGAAAGTGAATAATATAAAAAAGCTCCATAGGAGCGACCTATAAAATGCCAAACACATATTCACAAATATATATTCAGATTATATTTGCAGTAAAAGGCAGAGAAAATTTAATATCAAAAAATAATCGGGAGGAGCTCCATAAATATATTACTGGCATAGTTCAAAAACGAGAACAAAAAATGTTATCGATTTTTTCCATGCCAGACCATACACATTTATTGATTGGATTAAAACCCTCAATTGCGATTTCTGATTTGGTTAGAGATATAAAAGCAGGTTCATCCAATTTTATTAATGAAAAAAAATGGATACAAGGTAAATTCAACTGGCAAGAGGGTTTTGGTGCTTTCTCGTATTCTCGAAGCCAAATTGATGATGTAATTAAATATATTTTAAATCAGAAAGAGCATCATAAAAAGAAAACCTTCAGTGAGGAATACCTTGATTTTCTTTTAAAATTTGAAATTGAATACGACAAAAAATATTTGTTTGAATGGATTGAATGAACAGGTCGCTCCTACGGAGCTAAACAAATTTGGATCGTTTAATTCTACAAACAGTTCGCTCCTCCGGAGCAATTGTGTAAATATAAATTTTGGAGAAAAGTCCTCCTAATAAAAAAAGATAAAGCATACATGAGCAACGAAGAAAACACAAACGGAGAAATAACAGGTGATGGAAATGACTTACACAATGTAATTCACGTTTCAGGAATGTATCAAAATTGGTTTTTGGATTACGCATCGTATGTAATTCTTGAACGTGCGGTACCTTATGTTGAGGATGGTTTAAAGCCCGTACAACGCAGGATCTTACATTCGATGAATGACCTGGATGATGGACGTTATAATAAAGTAGCGAACATTATCGGGCACACCATGAAATACCACCCTCACGGGGATATGTCTATTGGTGATGCTTTGGTAGCATTAGGACAAAAAGATCTATTGATCGATACTCAAGGTAACTGGGGGAATGTGCTGACAGGTGATAGAGCTGCGGCTCCTCGTTATATTGAAGCACGTCTTTCAAAATTTGCTCAGGAAGTGGTTTTTAATCCTAAAACTACTGTTTGGCTAACGAGCTATGATGGCCGTAATAAAGAACCAGAAACATTGCCCGTAAAATTCCCATTGCTTTTAGCGCAAGGTGTTGAAGGTATTGCTGTTGGCTTGGCCTGTAAAATGTTACCTCATAATTTTAACGAGTTATGTGATGCTTCGGTAGCTGTTTTACGTGGTAAAAAAACGGATATCATGCCGGATTTTGCAACTGCAGGTATGGCGGATTTTTCAAACTATAATGATGGTTTGCGTGGTGGGAAAATTCGTGTTCGTGCAAAAATCTCGCAGCTTGATAAAAAAACATTGGTAATCAATGAGATCCCTTTTGGAACTACTACGGGCTCTTTGATCGATACGATTGTATCTGCAAACGACAAAGGTAAGATCAAAATCCGTAAAGTAGAAGATAATACTGCCGAAAATGTAGAGATCGTTATTCATTTAGTTCCCGGAATTTCACCTGATAAAACTATAGATGCACTATATGCATTTACCGATTGTGAACTTTCCATCTCTCCAAATGCCTGTATCATTGAAGCTGACAAGCCACGGTTTGTTGGTGTAAATGAAATGCTTAAAATTTCAACACACAATACGCTTGAATTATTAAGAAGAGAATTGGAGATTGAAAAAGCAGAGCTGCAGGAAGCCTTTATGTTTGCTTCTCTCGAGAAGATCTTCATTAAGGATGAAATGTATATTGATTTCAAAAATTATTCTGACAAAACAGCTTTGTTTACCTATTTGGATGGGCGTTTTGCTAAATATAAAAAGCAGTTCATTCGCGAAATTACCAATGACGATTTTGAAAAGCTGACACAGATACCAATGATACGTATCACTCGTTTTGATTCTGCTAAAGCGGATGAAAAAATGCGTGCTTTAGATGCTCGTATCCTTGAGATAGACCATCACTTAGCAAACCTGATTGAGTATGCAATTGAGTATTTCAAAAATTTAAAAAAGAAATATGGTGTTGGAAGAGAACGTAAAACGGAAATTAAATCGTTCGAAAACATTGTAGCTACAAGTGTTGTGCTTGCCAATGAAAAATTATATGTAAATCGTGAAGAAGGTTTTGCAGGTTTCGGATTAAAAAAAGACGAATTCATTTCTGATTGTTCGGATATTGATGATATTGTTGTTTTCCGTAAAGATGGAACAATGATGGTTACCAAAGTTCAAGACAAAGCCTTTGTGGGTAAGGACTTGATACATATTGCGGTTTATAAAAAGAATGATGAACGTACCATCTACAACATGATATATCGTGATGGAAAAAATGGTGCTGTGTTTATGAAACGTTTTCCGGTAACGGGTGTAACGCGTGACAAACAATATGAATTAACGAAAGGAACCGCAGGTTCGGAAGTATTGTATTTCACTGCTAATCCGAATGGCGAATCAGAAATTGTAGAAGTACTTTTAAAACCTATGCCCGGATTACGCAAAGTACAATGGGATATTAATTTTGCTGATCTGGCAGTGAAAGGCCGTAGCTCAATGGGTAATGTGGTTACAAAATACTCTATCAAAAAAATTATTTTGAAACAAAAAGGTGTATCAACACTTGGTGCACTTGATATCTGGTTTGATGATACTGTGCAACGTTTGAACACCGACAAACGTGGAACGTTCCTGGGTAGTTTTGGACCTGATGATAAAATATTAACCATCATGCAAAGCGGTAATTACAAAGTTATCGGGTTTGATCTTTCAACACATTTTGATGAAGATATGGTGCTGATCGAAAAATTCAATCCGACCAAACCTGTATCGGCTGTTTATCTGGATGGAGAAAGCAAAACCTATTTTGTTAAACGTTTCCTTGTAGAACCAATGGATAAAAAAGTTTTGTTCATTAGTGAAAGTGAAGGATCTAAGTTAGAGATCGCCACCACGGATGCTATTCCGGTCCTTGAATTAAAATTCAGTAAGGTAAAAGATAAAGAACTGCCGGATGAAAAAATCAATTTAGTTGATTTCATTGGTGTTAAAGGCTATAAAGCAAAAGGGAATAAACTCTCTTATTCAAAAGTAAAAGAGATCAACTTATTAGCACCTGTTGAAGTACCAATAGATGAAGATGTTTTGGAGGAGTTTGAAGAAAGTGGAATGTCACCATTGGAAGCCTTAAAAAAATCAACAAGTCCGGAAAAACCAAAAGAGAAAAATATTATTTCGATCGATCAGATGATAAATGCAGAAATAAAATTACCATCCGAAGAAAAAAAGAAAAAGAAAAAATTGGGTGAAGAGGATGAAGATTCACAGGGGACGCTTGATTTGTAGTTTATTGAAAACAGTAAGATAGTATAACCCGGTAACTCCGCCTTTTAAGGCGGAGTGAATAACAGTACTAAACGATATCAGGCTTTAGCCATGAAAAAAACACAGTAAAATGTCTTTTGTAAAAGTAATGATTCATGCAGTTTGGAGCACTAAGAACCGATATCCTTTTCTAACAAAAGAAGTAAAGGAAAAGGTGATGTCCCATATCAAAGAAAATGCGCAGACAAAACAAATTTTTATTGATAGGCTTAATGGACATACAGAACATTTACATTGCCTGTTCGGTTTAAATGCTGACACGAGTATCGCTAAAACACTTCAACTCTTAAAAGGAGAATCTGCTTTTTGGATTAACAAGCAACAATTGACTGCATCTAAGTTTGAATGGGCTGATGAGTATTTTGCAGTATCCGTTAGCGAGTCAATAGTAGATAAGGTAAGAGCATACATTGATGGGCAAGAAGAGCATCATAAAAAAGTGACATTCTCTCATGAATATGAGGACTTCATTAGTAAATACAATTTTAAAAATCATTGCTAAAGCCTAATGTATTGTAGCATCTTGCATCTCCGCCATAAATGGCGGAGTTAACACGAAGCTAAGGAACACAGCTTTACTATTACTTACCCTTTGCAATTAAATTATTAGTCATGGACATGAATATCATTTCTAAAAAGAAACAATTTTACCCGATTAATGAATCTTTGAAGGAATACTTATTTAACTATAGCCGCCTGGTAAAAATCCCATTTACCTATAGTGAATTATTACGTTACTTTTTTAGCATTCCACAAAAAGATAAGCATGGTAAGGATACTCTTTGGCAAACTGTAATGTTTCAACCTTCCGAAATGGAGGATATTCATCATCGCTTAGTGAAAATGTATGCCATGATGAAATTTGATGGTAATGAATCATTGATGGAGCATCTATTGGTTGACAGGGTTGATTTTTGTGCATTTGGAAACTCTAAACCTTTTCGTATCTGCATTGTAAATCAATACAACGATAATCATGATTATTATTATGTAAAGATCGCTGATGCTTCCCGTGTATATGGTTTGGAGTTCGAAGATCTTTTATCACCAAACCGCATTAATTTTTTAGTTGATCAGGATACACTTGTGGAGGAGCATATAGTAGGTATTCCCGGTGATATGTTTACGAAGCCGGAATATAAATGGATAGAAGTAAATGAAGTACGGATGGCAAAGGAATTTGTCAAGTTTAACGAGCGCTGCTTTGTACGATTATTGGGCGATATGAGGGCTTATAATTTTGTTATTGATGTAACTGCTGATTTTGATGATGTTCAATACCGTTTTCGTGCTATAGACTTTGATCAGCAATGTTATGAGGGTAAAAAAACAGTTTACTTACCTCAGTACTTTAAGGAAAATAAACATTTTGTTGATCTTTGTATAAAGCAGTTAAATGAGGAAACAATGCAGCAATATCAACAAGAAGAAAGAACTCTTATTGCTAAGCGTATTAAACGTTCAAAAAACAGAACCTCTCTTCTATTAGATGCAATGTGTAATGACACACTTTCTTTACCGGAAAAGGAAGATACCTTAAAAAAAGAATTAGCAAAACATTATGCTCACCCTCAATTTTTAAAATGTAGTAATATGGGCGATATTATGCGGGTAAGTTTGGATCTGCTTATTGATAAAAATTAGATATCCCCCATCAAAAAAATTGGTGTTTAATTACCAAAGCTTCGGTAAAAAAACAATTAACCCTACCACAACCGCTGCTATTGCGGAAATCAGAACAGCTCCCGCTGCTACATCCTTCACTTTTTTAGCCTTTAGATTATAATCCGGTGAAACAATATCTGTTAAAAATTCAATAGCAGTATTCAACATTTCAGAAATGAACACCAATGCAATTGCAGTAATCAAAAAGAGCCATTCCGTATTATTTACGTTTAAAGCAAATCCTAAAACAACAACAATAACCGTTGCAAAAGCATGAATCCAGGCATTGTGTTGGGTTTTGAAAAATGTGATAATGCCTTCAATTGCAAAACCAAAACTTTTTATTCTGTTGGAAATTGAAAACGATTTATTGTTGCTCATGTTTATTATGATTTATCAATGAAAATAATGTCCAATAACTCACTAACAAAAATATAGAAAAAATCAATGTAACACCTATCATTCTTGGATTGTTCAAAGGATGTATCAATAGATTTAAAATATCAGAAAACAAATTGATCGGATTGGTAATAATATCCCAACTATTCCAGCGTGGGTATCTGCCCAAATATATTCCAAAACTGCATAAGACCATTAACCCGGTAATAAAAGCATGTACATAATTTAGGGAAAAACGATCTTTTAAAAACCGCTGAATTTCAAACAGCGATGCGAAACCTAATAACAAACCATTCCATGCAAATGAAAGTATTAAAATAAGATCAAACCAAAGCGGGATACCTTCCCGTAAACGCAGATGAAAGAGGTCTGTAATAATATATGGTGAATTAGGAAAAAAAACCAACCATAAACAAAACCAACAATTTAACTGGATCCGTGAATTCGATCGTTTGCTGACCTCGGTCAGAATTAATGCACATATAAAAGGAATCCAGGCAAGAAAGAGATTCCAGATCAGCGAGGCATAGTAGAAGTTCCCTGTCCATGCCATTCGGGAGTATAAAAGTATTAAACTCATTGCAGAAGATACTGCCATTATTCTAATTAATTTATTGTTCATTTTTTGAGTTATTAGTTAATAATTGTTGTTTTGGGGTTGTTCTTTAGTCTCTTTAAAATTAGAAAGATCGCGATCAAAATAAATCCTTCTCCTATTCCGAATAGCCACCAGTTAAACTGTTGCGGAATATAATTGCTAACTTCTTCAAACAGATTGGTATTGCTTGAAAGTGTCCAAATGACTTTGTCGGTTCCATTTACAGATAAATACATAATATAATCCCAGACAAAAGAACAGATCACTGTAATACTTCCTAAAATCAGGAACATCCAGTTTATAAAACTAATGTGAACGTGTCTGTCTTTTTCCTGGTGATAGACAATGATCAGGGTAAGAAAAATCATAGTGAGGGAAACAATACAAGGTGCAATTACAGGCCCAACCCAAGGAAAAGGGATAAGGAACAATATATCCCATGTAAATAGTGATTCGGGCCAATTGAGAAGTACCTTTAAAAAAACATAATAAAAAATATCCCAAATGGCGAAACTGTATATAAAAAGCGCAAACCGTTGCACAGCATTTTTTCCAGCCATTATTCCAGCTCCAATAAGCATAATGATAGTAGCTGCTTCGCGCCAAAATTCTGTAATGGCAATATCAGGCGAAACAGGTATTAGTGGAAATTTAAATCCATCGGGATAATATATTTTTCTCAAATAAACAACCACTGATGATTCCAGATAGCCCATTGCTATGCTGAATATGGTCAGATATAAAATTGTTTTGGTGATTGGTTTCATGTTTTTTTATTTTTCGGAGACTCCAACCTATTGCGTGTTAGTTAAATTCTGTTGTTTTAGACCTGTCAGGTTTTAAAAACCTGACAGGTCTTGTTATAATTAGATATGGATATTCAGCAATCCGAGCTCAATTAAAATATTTTATTTAATTACAATTGCACCAATGTTCGTATTCGGCAATTCTTTTTTCAATTGTTGGAGTACTTGTTTACTCACTGTTCCAACATACAATTGTTTTAAGTCCTTTAATTTATACAAAGGGGTGTAATCTGTAATGTTATTGTTTGATATATATAATACCTGAAGGTGCACAAGTTTTTTTGCAAAATCAATATTATTTATTCCGCAATTTTCTATTGAAAGTGTTTTGAGATTAACCAGTTGAGACAATGAAGTTGTTTCTATCAGCTGGTTACCGCTTACATCTAATTCTTCCAGATCCGAATAAACTAGAAGTGGGTAAAGTGATTCAAGACGATTTCTTGACACGTTCAAAGACTTTAATAATTTGAATACTGGACCCATTTGTTCTTCTTCAATCACAATTTTTTTTACATTAAAATTAGTAGTAAGAGGATATAAATTCTGTAAGTGATTATCCGAAAGATTAAGGTATTCCAAATTATCAATGGAACTGAACCTTTCAAATAAAGCAGTATCAATCAACGATATTTGGGTATTCTGCAGGTTCAGCCTTTTAAGTTTAGGCATCGTAGGTAATATAGTTCCTTTATTGATAACAGTTCCACTAATGTTTAGCTCAAGCAGATTTGGTAATCTAAGCAATGGCGAATAATCAGAGATATTGTTAAAATTCAAACTAAGAGATTCCAATTTTTTAAAAACCGGCAAGGTTGAAAAATCAAGCATCTTGTTGTCTGATAGATCAAGAGACAAAATATTAGGCACACTCTTTAGTGGAGAAATACTTTTGATATTATTGTTCGATAAAGAAAGAATTTTAAGATTATTCATTGCAGGGAAATAATCAATGGAATCAAATCGGTTCGAATTCAAATATAAATTTTCCAAAGAAGTAAACATCTTCAATTCGCGTAGATCATTCAAATTATTAATTGAAAAATAAATTGTTTGAAGATCAGTAAGCATAGCAAGAGGTTTCAACGTTTGCAGGTAATAATTCTGCAAGTCTATTTCTTTAATATTTTGTTTCATTAAAGACAACTCACGATAAACACGTTTTTTTTCAAAACAGATCGACTGCCATTCCATTTTATCCATTTCGTCAAGAAAACGATATAGCTTATGATTCAATGCAGATTTATAGTTTATTTCAACATAATTATAGGAATCGCTTCGTGTATCGTACATATCATCAGTGTTTGCCTGATTTTTTATGGAATCGTTTAATACCAGTAATTGAGGAATATTCCGTTCCGAAAGGGAAACTAAATAAGATGCGTCCAAAGGTTTGTGTTTTTGTTCTGCCCTGTTAATATTGAAATTTGTAACGATCACATCCCAATTAATAAAACAACTAAAAAGGAGTACGAAATAAAACAGCCAGCCATTGGTACGGAATAAATACCAATTACTTTTTGCTTTCAAAATTTTTACAAATGTGGTCATCAAGCCTATCAGGACAAGCAATAACCATATATATACACCGATCCGTTTATAAGTTAAACTGTATTCATTGATGTATAGATTATTTCGATAAGCCGTTGAAATGATCATAAATGCATTTTGCAAGATCCATAAACCAGCCAAAAGTTTCAGTGATCTATTTCCTTTATTAAAATTTAGGCCACCACGGAAATAATAAAGGATGATAAGAATAGCAATGATGATGGAGGTGATCAGCGCTCCTGTTCCCTGGTGTACAAATGCTGAATAGCTCAGATCTTTTGGCAATGCACCATCAAACCATAAAAAATTCACATCCAGAATATTTACAGTGAACAGTAAGGTATTAAGCAAAAGCAATAAAATTATCCCGGATAATTTTTCATTGTCAATGCTTAAAAAATTGGTAAAAAAACCATTCCCTTCAGTACTTTCAACAGAAAGCGAATTAGAAGCCAGTTGATCCTTATTGGCAATTACTTGAATGTTTTTGTGGTAAAAGAAACCATACATTAAACAAAAACCACCAAGAGTGAAGAAAATCCAGCCAGCAGAAATAAAATCAAGATTTATTTTTTTGGTTAAATTATCAAATAAGGGGTTGGAGGCCTTATACATAAAAAAGAATATGAAGGCTATTAAAAGCGGCACGATATAAAGCATGAGCTTTACGGAAATCGGTTTACTTTCAGTTGTTATTTTTTTCTTCTGACCGCGCTCTATGGTATCCAATATCATAAAAATATAGGATGCACCTATCGAATATAAAGAGAAAAAGAAAGAAGTAAGAATTGATGTTTTGGGATCAATACTGAATGCAGAAAGCACACACAACGAAATTATGTTGGCTATAAATGATAAACCGTTTCCATAATAGGCAATACAAAAAGCACTCAATAAACTTCCTATGGCTGCAACGATCCAACTTTTATTTTGATACACTTTTACATTTCGAAAAAAAAGTAAAACAATAAGAGAAATTGTAAATACCAAAAAATTAATTCCTAAATTTTGTTGGTAAAACAGGTAACTGTATGCAGCTACCGATGCGGTTAAAATCCAGTCGTTCTTTTTCATGTTTGTTTTATTTAATTGTGATTTGTGTATTTTCTAATTGTTTTATAAGCTTGTGAGTAATGTAAAGTGGAATGATACCAAGTACCCCAAAGGAACAATCGATCAGTTGCCAATAAAAAGGAATATGTCTTATTGGCCCGGCAATAAGTGCCAGAGGGAAAATCATTACACAGGCGATCATTCCAAATTGTATGACCCAAATATTACGAACAGGATCCTTTAAAGGACCAATGAATACTGTTGCAATTACAATATGTGCAAATGCTAACCAATCAGTTCCGTATGATAAATAGGGATATGCAGCGTTCGTTTCTTTTACAGCATTATAAATTGCGCAGAGCCAATTTTGTACGAACTGAGGAAAGGATGAAGAATGAGCCATAAATATAGAAAGCTCCGTTTCAATTGGAAATGCTGTAATTCCGCTTAGTATTAAAAAAACGATGAATAAGATTATCCAACTTTTAATTCTTATTCTTAATTGCGGTGCTGTCAGTTTTTTCATGTCATTTTTTATTAAAAGTACTTTGTAATTCAAAGTGTAAACGCAAAAAAATATCAATCCCTGTTTTTAATTAATTGTTCCAATGCATCCAAATGTTCATTAAATGCTTTCTTTCCCAACTGAGTTACAGAGTATGTTGTATTTGGCTTTTTACCAACAAATTGTTTTTTCACTTCCAGGTATTCAATTTTTTCCAATGCTGAAATATGAGAAGCCAAGTTACCATCCGTAATATCAAGCATTTCTTTCATGGAGCTAAATTCCACCCAATCGTTAACCATCAGTATAGACATGATGCCCAAACGTATCCGGTTTTCAAAAGCTTTATTTAAATGTTGAATATAATTTTTCACGACTTACCTGTTATTATTGATAGACTATTTGCTTAAAGAACGATCGTCTTAATCCCGCTCATACTTGTAATACATCACAGCACCGTACACAATATGAAGTACGCCAAATCCTGCTGCCCAAAAGAGTAATCCATAACCGATGTATAATGAGGCTATCAAACCCAATACGATCTCGCAAATTCCTAAGTAGCGAATATCATTCAATGTATATTTACTTGCATTAATTAATGCAAGGCCATAAAATAATAATGATGAAGGTGCCACTAATCCAACCAAACCGTGAGATAACAAAACCAAACAAAACAACCCACCGGTTATTAAAGGGATCAATAAATTAATCAATAAACGTTTTGAAGTAGCATCCCAGATTTTAATGCCTTTCTTTTTTGAGCTGCGGATCGTTAGCATAATACCAACCGTCACTGAAGCGAGTAATACTATAAAAGCATCCATCAATAGAAAAACCACAACATCCACAAAAGCGCTATCGTTTAATAATCGATATATTCCATTAAGAGAGTTTAATTTCACATATGCAGCGTATGCACCACAAAGGGCAAAAATGCCAGCAAAAATCCCTGATAATCCGCTTAATGAAATAAAACGAGATGAACGTTCCATCATTGAACGAATATCCGTTATTGTTTGTAAATGCTCTTTTGAATCTGTCATAATCTTGATTATTTAAAAGTACTTTGTACTGCAAAGTAAATGCAAATTTTCATTCTGACCAAATTTTTTTCATAAAAAATATTAAAAGGCTGATTATCACCAAGTTTTACTGCACAATAATTTTCGATTTATAAAAAAGTATGTTCTTTTTAAAGTTTTGAAGGATAAAATTAACTAGCAAAACGGAAAAAACTGAACCCCGAATTCTTCATTAAATGTTAATATGATTTTTTATTAATAAAAACAATTACTGTATTTTTGCGCAATAATGGAAACGCACAATAAGTGCATCTTTAAATTAAATAAATATCATTAATAGCCAAGCATGAGAACTACTAAAAATAATGCAATTTATAGATTACCGATGATCCTGATCTTTATGGTCATTTATTCGATCACCTGCCAGGCACAACAATCTGAAAAAGCAACTCTTCCTTCTCTTAACCTTGTTCCAAGCGGACTCGCAAAAAACAGTTTTCAACTTTATTCCGAAAAAAATCAAAAACTAACACTTGAAAGTGCGAAATTGATAGAAGAGAAAAAATTGTTTGATAAAAAACTTAAAGGATCAACAGCTGATCAAACTAAATCGGAATTAGCTTTACTTATAAATAAAGAAAATGAACTAAAAGCAAAAATCAACCTGTTTAATGCTGAAATTGAAGGAGTTGTGTATAATGATCCATCATTGGACAAACTTTCTGCGATCACCTATTATACCCTCAAAAATGATCAAAAATTATGGGATGAATTCCAAAAAAATATCGTTGTTGAAAAAACGAAACTTAAACAGGATAAAGTTAAAATACGCCAGGAGCTAACTAAAATAAAAACTAAAAAACTAAAAACGAAAACTTCATTTAATGAAGGAATTGTATTAAGCATGTACGCTGAACAGGAACTAAATAAAAGATTAGAAGACAGCCTTAAAAGCCCGTTTACCGGTATGATTTACAAAGAAATGACCGAAAACAGAGAAAAAAACATGACTGATTCGGGGGTTGTAATTGTTTCATTTGTTATGCCAAAACAACAAAACGATCCTATGGCGACAGCAAGCCAAAAAGATGGTCACGTTCCATCTGAAGTATTTTCTTTGGCCGGCCCTAATGCTAAAGCGGAACTGAATAAACTTAAAGATAAAAAATTCAATCGCCTGATAGCACACAGCAATGGAGCTACCGTGGTAGAATGCCTGTTAAATGATTCACTCATAGAGGTAAAAGAATTAAATATTATTGGTGGAGAAAAATCACTGCTTAACGGACAAGCTTTACAACGCTTATTGGATAATGGAACTGTAAAACGGGTTGTTCTTTGGATCAAGCTTGACGATCCGGCCATTTGGATAACCAACCTAAGCGATGAAAATATTACAGAACGTACTCAAAATTTTATCACCTATAAAACCGGGGTTGATAAAACAGGAACTCAAATATCCCCTTCAAAGGTTGAATATAAATGGATACTTGGAAGCGGGAGTCTGTCGTTATTAAGTGCCAAAGATCCGCAGTTCATTTCAACCTATTTTAGAGAAATTTCAAAAGATCTGAGAGCAAAGTAGCGGTTACGGATAAACGAATAAAAAACGAATTTACGAAACGATGTTTGCTATTTTTTTACACACTGTTTCGTAAATTCTTAACCATTCGTTTATCCGTAACCTGTAAATTCGTTTTTATATTCGTTAATCTGTGATCATTTATTCGTAAATTCGTATCAGTTTATTATTAATAATTTTTAAGAAGATAAATTTGAATGAATAAATTTTTTTTGCTGTTAGCATTTGTATCAAGTAATACAATTTTTTCGTCATGTGTTCAACAGTCAACCAATCAAGATTCGGAAAAATCTAAATCAGAAGAACCATTAACAACTAAAATAAATACTACTATGGATACTGCAATTTTTGGAGCAGGATGTTACTGGTGCGTAGAAGCCCAATTTCAACTGTTAGATGGTGTACAATCTGTTAAATCAGGGTTTTCCGGAGGTACAGTTCAAAATCCATCTTACAAAGAAGTGTGTACCGGAACTACCGGACATGCCGAAGTTTGTCAAATTGTTTATGACCCGGCTAAGATCAGCTATGCCGAATTATTGTCTGTATTCTGGAAAACCCATGATCCTACCCAGGTTAACGGGCAGGGAAATGATCATGGAACTCAATATCGTTCTGTTATTTTTTACGAGAACGAAATTCAAAAAGAACTGGCAGAAAAATATAAAAGAGAATTAAATGCTTCCGGTGCCTGGGATAAGCCAGTTGTGACTGAAATAAGTCCTTTAACTATATTTTACGTTGCCGAAGATTATCACCAAAATTACTTTAATCAAAATGGGAATGAATCCTATTGTCAATTTGTGATTCAACCCAAAGTAGAAAAATTCAAAAAAGTATTTAAGGATCAGTTGAAGCACTAAATTGGTTTCAAGCTTCAAGTTGACATACTGCGCTTTTCAAGTTTCAAGTTCTATGTAATGCAACGAGCAATTAAGGTTTTAAACCTGAAACCTTTAATTAACAACACAAACCTGAAACTTGAAATTTGAAATTTTATTAATACAATGCTTGAAGGTAAACAACTAATTATTGCAACAAAACCATTCGCGAGCGAGATCCGGTGGAAAAGTTGGTTTCATACAATTTCATCACTTTTATTACTGAGTGGATTTATTATTGGCACAATTTATATCCCTAATATCTGGGGAAGGATACTTTGCAGCATTTTCAGCGCAATGCTGCTTGCCCGATGTTTTATTATCTTCCACGATTATCAACACCATACCATTCTTCACAAATCACCTTTAGCCAACGTTCTCTTTACTGCTTTTGGAATATACATGCTAACTCCTCCAAACATCTGGAAACGTTCACATGATCACCACCACAACCATAATGCTAAGCTGTTTAGTGCCAATATAGGCTCATTCCCTATCATGACCAAGCAAAAATTTATGGAGGCTTCCAAAACAGAACGCATGGTATATCTATCAATCCGCCATCCGATAAACATGTTTTTTGCCTATTTTACTACATTTATGTATGGAATGTGCATTCAGTCTTTTTTAAGTAGCCCACGCAGACATTGGGATTCGCTGGTAGTGCTCTTTATCCATTTCAGCATCGCAATTTTCCTTTTTGTTCACTTTGGATGGTTAACCTGGTTCCTTGCCTTCTTTTTGCCATTTTTCCTTTCTCACATGCTTGGCTCTTATCTTTTTTATGCACAGCATAACTTCCCCGAAGCTGTTTTCAGAAGTAACACAGATTGGAGTTATGCCAATGCTGCATTGGAATCGTCAAGTTATATGGAAATGAATCCTTTTTTTGAGTGGGTTACTGCTAATATCGGTTATCATCACATTCACCATCTTAACTCAAGGATTCCATTTTACCGCCTGCCCGAAGCAATGGCAAAGATCCCTGAGTTGCAAAGTCCCAAAGTCACTACTCTTAAACCTTGGGACATTGCAGCGTGTCTCCGCCTTAAATTGTGGGATCCCGATCAGAATAAAATGGTACCTCTTTCCAAAATGTCCTAACAGGTTTAGCCGATAAAAAATGAAACATTTTTTTGTATCGAAAACATTGCCTTTTTGGTTGTTTACCATATCCGCTATCTTAGTATTAACCGTTTCACAGCTCATACAAGATGGAGTGTTCATGGATGGGATGCTTTATATCAGTGTAGCCAAAAATTTAGCTGATGGCTTAGGCACTTTTTGGGAACCCCATTTTAGCTTAACCTATTATGATATTTTCCGTGAGCAGCCTCCCCTCTATTTTGGCCTGCTGGCTGCTTTTTATAAAGCTTTTGGAACCAGCATGTATGTGGAACGATTGTTCTGTTTCGTTTGTTTTACATTCACCCTTATTTACATACATAGAATCTGGAAAACATTATTTTCTGATGATGAGCACATAAGCAAAAATAGTTGGTTGCCTATTCTGTTTTTTATTATAATTCCCATCTGCTTTTGGTCCTACTCCAATCATGTTGAAGAAACAGTAATGGCCTTATTTACAACCATGTCGGTTTACTATTTAAGTAAAGTTCTTTTCAAAAAAGAAAATGTCATCTTTTATTTAATACTTGCCGGAGTATGTGTTTTCCTAGCCACTTTAACCAAAGGAATTCAAGGACTTTTTCCCATCACGGCTGTGTTTTCATACTGGCTGGTAAACAATAAAAATATCTCCTTCAAAAAAAACATTATTTACTCTCTTATTCTTGTTGGAACACCTGTTTTAATATATACAATACTCATTTTTTTTAATAATAACATTTACGATGTATTTAAACTATACTTCGAAAACCGCTTGGGCAGAACCTTTAATGATACTGCGCGCACAACCACTGATAATAGATTTGAGATAATGTTTAGGTTGTTTACAGAGTTGATCCCCATGTTTATATTAATGCTTTTTATTTATTTGTTCAGCAAAAAATATAAGGCTATACCCATAAATAAAAATGAACATTTTACAAAGATCACCTGGCTATTGTTAATTGGATTTTCGGGCTCTTTGCCTTTAATGATCACACTTGAGCAACGAGGTTTTTATTTACTTACCACCTTACCTTTTTTTACCATGGCCGGTGCAGCCTTATTCGCTAATAGAATGAGCTATCTTGTAGAAAAAATAAACTTAGATGGAAATTTTTATAAATATGCTAAATGGACAACTTTTTTGATTCTGTTGTTTTCTTTAACATTTACGATCTCAAAAATTGGTGAGACCAAACGGGATAAAAATTTATTATCTGATATTTATAATATTGGTAAAATAATACCTCATGGAAATATAGTTAGCATAGCCCCTGAAATGGGTGGTGACTATACCTTTAGAGAATATTTTATACGAAATTTCTATATTAATACAGATGATGGCGACACACACTATAACTACTTTATTCTCAGGAAAAATTTGTCAAATAAATTGGTACCCAAAAGTTACCTGCTGTATCCACTAGATACAAAAGAAATTGATTTGTATAAGCTTGCTAAGTGAGATTTCAAGAGCTTATTTTATTAATAGCCCACATAAAAATATTATTGTTATTTTTGCCTTTAAGCTAACAAGCATATGATAAAAAATAAAAAAGTTGTAATTGTATTACCGGCCTATAATGCCGCTTTAACACTTGAAAAAACCTACAATGAGATCCCTTTTGATATTGTAGATGAGGTAGTACTTGTAGATGATATGAGTAAAGATAATACTGTGGAAGTAGCTACACGTATTGGCATTAAGCATGTTATCCAACATAAAAAAAACAGGGGTTACGGGGGTAATCAAAAATCATGTTATGATAAAGCACTTGAACTGAATGCTGACATTGTAGTAATGCTTCACCCTGATTATCAATACACTCCACTTTTAATTCATTCAATGGCTAACATTATTGCCAATGACCTGTATCCTGTAGTTTTTGGATCACGCATATTAGGTAAAGGTGCTTTAAAAGGAGGAATGCCAATGTATAAATACATCTTTAACCGTTGTTTAACATTATCACAAAATATACTGCTCAATCAAAAACTATCTGAATACCATACCGGTTACCGTGCCTTTTCACGCGAAGTATTGGAAACCGTAGACTATGAAGCCAACAGCGATGATTTTGTTTTTGATAATGAAATGATCTCACAAATTTTTATGGCCGACTTCGAAATTGCCGAAATTACTTGTCCCACGAAGTATTTCCCTGATGCATCTTCGATCAATTTCAAACGAAGTATGGAGTATGGTTTAGGCGTTTTACGTGTTTCTTTCACTCATTTTTTCTATAAGATGGGATTGAGTAAATCGAAGATCTACAAGAGAAAAAAGTAGTAAACCTCCTTTAAATATTCGAGCATAATAGCATTAAACTAATAAATCCTTACGGGTTTTAAAAAACCTGTAAGGATTATAGCGCTAATTTCTCCTAAAAACCTACCCCTTCCCCACTGTTCTTACAAAAAACACAAATCCATTTTTGCGATAGATCTCTTTTAGATCAGGATGACTTTTCTTTACATCTTCGGCAGAGGTAATTTTACTCACAAAATAGGCGGGCTTGTCAATTTCGGCCGTTAATAGCCAATCCAGGCTATAACTGTTTTTATTTGCCTGCTCTTTTTTATGGGAGTAAAATAAATGGGCGTAACTTTTAAAACCAAGAGTTTCTACATAACAATCTTTATTTTGCAGGTATTCATAAAATTCAATAGCAGCACCTTGCGAGTATTTTTCGATACGAGGTGCAATTACTAAAGAGGCCATATTTACGGCAAGCAGACTGATTATAAAAATTCCGATCAAGCCTTCTTTTACTTTGTTCCTGTTTATTAATACAAGCATCGCTCCTACCCCAACTATCAATGCCACTCCAATCAACCATTCGTAACCGGTCCAATGTACATTGGCTTTTAAATTCTCTACCGCAAACTTGTCCTTGATAATATCGGCACTTATAATTTGTTGTTTATACTTATCAAGAAAAGGCAAGGCCGAAATAGCAATGCCAAGAAGACTTGCGATCAGTATTAACAGGAAGTTTGTGTATTTTCTCCAAACCAGTTCCGCATTCATTAATTTATGAACAGCATAGGCAGCAAGGAAACTTAAAGGGAAATAGCATAAGGAGGAGTAGTGTACAATTTTTGTTTTCACGATACTGAATAAGATCAAAACCACCCAAAACAATATCATCATCCATAATTTAAAATGTTTTTGGTAAGGGGTATCACCTGAGGGGAATGGATTAAAAGCTCTCAATGCAAATATTGACAAAGGAAAACAACCGATCAATAAAACGATCCAATGGTAAAAAAACGGCCCTCCATGTCCCGCATCCCGGGTATTAAACAATCGCACCTGGTAAACAAAAAACTCTTTTATAATGGCTGTATTGCCTGTTAAAGCCAACATCAAAAACCATAATCCGCCAACAAAAGCAACTGTACCTGCAAAAATAAAGATCTGTTTGATGCTAATGATAGGCTGAAAACGCTTGATGACCCAGTAAACACCAATGCATAAACCAAAAACCAACACTGCAACCGGACCTTTTGTTAATACGCCAAGGCCAATGAATAGCGCTGAAAAGAGTAATAGCCTGGTGCTTTTATTATTTGTTTGAGCTTGTGAATTATTATTATTATTGCTGAAAAGGATAAAATAATAAATTCCGCTAAAAATAAAAAGGTTGAACCAGGGATCGATGATCCCTGATTTAAAATAGAAATGAGGTAAAAATGAACCTGCATAAACTAACGCCCATATCAACCCAAATTTTTCATCAACCAGTTTTCTTCCAATATTAAAGAATACCAGTAAGGTAAAACAACCTGCAATTGCATTTGGTAAACGTGCGGCAAATTCGTTTATTCCAAAAATATTCATTGATAATGCCTGCATCCATATAAAAAGTGGAGGCTTTTCCCAAAAGGGCTGAAAATTAATTTTCACAGAAAAATAATCGCCTGTAACAAGCATTTCACGGGCACATTCCGCAAAATTTATTTCATCCCAGTCAAATAAATGTACTGCTCCTAAAAAAGGAACGAATAGTAATAAGGCTGCTACAGCAATTAATATGTTATATCGTAAAATGTTTGAATTCATTAGACATTATATAATTTAAAATACATTTTAATGTTTACAACGAAATTGATGGTTAAAATGCCTACACACAATTTTCTCGACAAGCTCGAAATGACCACGCGCGCAGTCATTTCGAGCTTGTCGAGAAAGTGCGGCTGATTATAATAACGATTTAACTTTTGAATTCATTTTAGCTATTTCATTGCCTTTTAAATGATGTAATAAGCGATCCGTCCATCCAATTTCTATTGCTTTTTTGAATAAAATAATAGACAATAAATGTAGTGCATATACCTATTAGAGAACCGGCATATACATCCTCAAAAAAATGTTGGGATAAATAAATACGGGAATACCCTATCAATAGAGCGACAAAAAACAGGCTTAATTCAAGTGCTTTGTTTTTCACTAAAAGTGCCAATGCAAAATATAACGAAAAGGCGCAGGTGGCATGTCCGGAAGGAAAGCTATAGTATAAATGATTTTCCACCCCGGGTACAAAATACAGATCCTGAATGCCTTCAAAAAATTTTTTCGGACGAACTACATCATTAAATACGGTTTGTTTTAGTAGTTGAGTGATTATTGAAGCAATAATATTGGAAAGTCCTACAATAACCGCATACCTGTATTTAACTGCCGATAGAATAATAACAGTCAATAGCACCATTATGCCATCTCCCAAATTAGTGATGTAGTAAAAGAAGGAATCGAAAAAGGAAGAATGTAAGGTATTGAAGCCTAAATGCGTTTCTGTTTTTGTATTTATTACAATCAATACAGCGCCCAATACAATAAACAGGATATAGGGGAGTAAAAAAGAAACATTGGTTTTGAAAATAGCTTTCACATCAATAAAAAAATTAGAGATTTAGAGATTTACTGATTTAGAGATTAAAAAAAATCTTCAAACAAGCAAAATTTCCAAATCTCTAATTCTCTAAATATTTTTTATGTTAGTAAGATCCGATTACGTGTAATAATTGATTTATCTGGCTGTCCCAAAGCAACTTAGAGGTTTTTTGATCAGCTGCTTCATCTGCAAAATCAGTAATGATCAATGATATATCACCTGTAAGTTCATCGCGTTCAATACGGAACTCAAAATAGGTACCTTCGGGTTTATCAAGCCATTGAAGACGAACAAATTTGTCGTCTTTAAAGCCCAGTAATTTTGCTTTTTGCTCACTTCCTTCCCAGAAAAAGGTAAACACACCATCATGAATATTAACATCATCGGCAAACCATTCTGCTAAACCACTTGGCGAAGTCAGGAATTCATAAAGGATACCGGCTGAAGTATGTAAAACATACTCTAACTCAAATTTTCCTTTAGGTTCTTTTTTAGGTACAAAAGCTCCTTTTTTATCTGTTAACTTCGCTACGGTCAATGAAGCCATAGGATTGGTGAACGTTCTCAGTTGTTTAGGTACTTTAGAAGGTTTTTTTAAACGTTTTGTGCTATTGATAAGCTGTTCTATCAAAATATCGTTTTCTACGATAGGCTCATCATCATCATCATTTTTATTTTTTGGCTTTCTGCCACCTTTTGATTTCTTAGCCGGTTTTTTATAAGCCTCCTCATCCTCATCTTCATCTATTCGCTCTTTCTTGGATTTTTCAGCTTTAGCAGGTTTTTCTTTTTTTGCTGGTTTTGCAGGTTTTTCAGGTTTTGCAACTTTAGCTTTAGCATGTACTACTAATGTAGTTGTTTTTTTTACAATTTCTTTTCCCGCTTTAACAGCTTTTTGGGGTATAACTTTTTTTCCAGCTTTAACAACTGGCTTTTGTACTTTTTTACTTTCTACGATCTTTTTAACAGGTTTAGCCGCTTTTCCGGCTTTAGAAGCAGCTGGTTTAGGAGCCGCGGCTTTGCTAACTTTCTTTACAGGCTTAACCACTTTTTTGGCAACAACTTTTTTTGCAACCACTTTTGGCGATGGCTTAGAAGTCGATTTTATATTTTTACCCACTTTATTCGGTTTCTCTTTTTTGATGGCTTTCGCTACTTTAGCAGGTTTAACAGCTTTTTTCACCTTTTTGATTGTACTTTGTTTCTTTGCCATATTAATTGTATGTTTCTTACAAATTGACGCAATATATAAAAAAATTCCATTGGTCAATGAATGCAATTTGTTAAAAATATACAAAAGCTGTTTTTTATGAATGAAGAAATGTTATATTTGCGCCCTCAAAAAAATATGGCGAGGTAGCTCAGATGGTTAGAGCGCAGGATTCATAACCCTGAGGTCAGGGGTTCGACTCCCCTTTTCGCTACACAAAACCCCTTGATAATCAAGGGGTTTTTCTTTTTTTAGGGCTTTTAAGGAGAGGCAAAAAAGTGATTTGGAGGACTGGTTTGTCTGTTTTTTAACAAAATTCCGAATAATAAAATTATTGCATTCAATCAGGTCTCAATAGACCTGATTTCAGAGCCTTTACAAGCCTAACACCTCATTTTTTTCAGCTACGTCTGCCAGCAGGGAAAAAAAAATTAATATCATGGAGATAATGGAAAAAATCACTTTTTTATAAATTTCTTCTCTGAATTGAATTTCACTTCAATTGAATCACGAAATATTTTCGTTAATTCTACTCCTTCAGCAACATTTCCTATTTGCAGAATATTTGACTGGCCATTGATCTGAACTAAGGCAAGCTGTTTGTTTGATTTTTCATTTTTTATTAAACCATTATATACAATACTTGGCCATTTATCAGATATTGGGGCTGTGTTGGATACTTTTTTAATCAAAGAGGGCTTAGTTATAGGTGACACTGCTTTATTCTCTGAAGTCGGTTTTTTTGCTCTCTTACTTATAAATGGATCACGGTAATTTGGGTGAATTGAAAAGGTATCAATTAAACTTTCATTATTTACATTTTCAATAATAGCACTTTTTAATACCTCATTGGAATTACTAGCATTTACAACATTAAATATTCTATATATAATAATGCCCCAAACCAAGAGAACGATTGGGATTAAAATATATAACAGTTTTTTATTTTTCATTATTAAGGTGCAATTATAAATTTACGCCTGGTTGAATATGCGCTCCAATTTCCAGCTGCATCTCTTGATCTTACGCGCCAAAAATAATCCTGGCCTATAGTTCCGGTAAAGCTAAAACTAAAGTCGGTTGTTAGCGTACTTGCAACTAATACAGTCAAATTAGTATCGGCATATACGAATACACTGTCCATGGTTGCTGAAATATCAGGTGTCCATTCGAGGTTAACGGGATTTGAAACTGTATCATTTACTGTTGGAAGGGTTAAAGCAGGTGTTGTTGGTGGAGTATTATCAATATTAATATTGCGGGTAGCATTGGCAGCTAATGAAGTTGAATTGCTGTTTTGTGCCAATACTCTCCACTGATAGGTGCCTTCTGCTATGAAGGTATAGTTTGCTGTAGTTGTTGCTAATGTTTGAGTGCTGATCACTGAGCCGGATAATAGTATCTGAAACAAATAAGAATCTGCATTCATCAATGGCTGCCATGCAAAGGCATGTGTGTAATTATTTGATGAATAATTGTCAGCAGGGCTCATTAATGAAACCCATTGACTACTTAAATCTAATGAACTATCAATCGTTAAGTTATAGGTTATGTATTGTGTATAGCTGGAATTATTCATTGCCCTTACACGCCATTGATAAACACCAGGCAAAAGTGAATATGAAAACTGGTTATTGGTAATAGTTGAATCTAATATCAATTGGTTAACAGCTGAAAAACCTGGTTTTACAATTTGCAAATTATATTTTTCAGCGCCTTTTAATTCTTCCCACCAAAACAGTTGAGAGGAACTGGATGATTCGGTATTGTTGGTGGGTGCCAAAACAATTATTGATTTTTTTGCTAAATCTACTTCAATAAAATCCTGGCAGGAATAAAGAAGAGTGAAAATAACACTTGTTAATGCTGAAATAAGAATTTTATTTTTCATGCTGTTGTTTTACATTTTGTAAGTAGATGGCTGCTGTCAAGGTCATCTCTTTCGTTTTAAAATCTTTTTTTAACTGGTATCTTACGGATGATATTTTCCCTAATTTGTTTTTCTGCTCCAGAATATATACGAGGTTTATCAATGAAGCAAATTCTCCTTCTACCACAAAAAGATTAGTTTCAATAAACAGATCACCTTGCTTAGCAATTGTGGTTTCAGGAAACTCACGCAATACAGCATGATTATTCTGACAATAATTTGTTATTAATTCCAATAATGCCTGCTCCGTATTTTGTCCATTTATATTTTGCTTTCCAATTTTAGAATCCATTTTTAATAACTGATTTTCAAGTTGAGCGGCCATTGCCGGAGCATTGGCGGCTAATTCAATCTGTTTTTCTGCTTTAGTATATTCGCTGTATATCTCTATTGTTTTTTTTACCGCGAACGCATAAATCAGATAAAGTGCCAATACAGACACTATTATTAATAGCTGGTTTTTTCTCTTATATGTAAGATTTTTAAACATTTCTAATGAATCAATTTTATTTCAATTAAAAACAAACCATCATCAGTTGCATTATCTTGCGTATAATTCAATAGCGTTACACTGCTGATCCACGATTTTAATTTCACATCTTTCATCCAATCATTCAAATCAGTGCTTTTTTGACATTTACCGGAAATTTTGATACTCTTATTTTCAAAAAAGAAGCCTTCCGTTTCATCGTTTATTTGTTTCTTCTTTACCGGATGGATATTCACATCTATCCATTGTATGGATGAAGGCAAACTTCCGGCAAGCTTATCCGCATAAAATGAAGTACGAGAGTTTTCCAATAAACCATTCTGCTGCAAAAACTCTTTTTTTTCTGCAAACTCTACCTTTAATGTATCATATCTATTTAATGCGGATTGGTTTGAAGCAACCGTTGAACTCAAGCCACTGTTCTTTGTCCAGTAATGATTAAAAACAAAATAGTTTACTAATAGAACAGAAAATGCTGCAATTAAAAGCGACCAGCCTATAAATTCAAATTTTTGTTTTTGTTTAAATTCTTCTTTGATGTTATCAATTACTTCGGATTTAGCTATGCCCGCATCAGCACCTAAGAAATAAGATAATGCAGCAGCAAAGGCAATCAATAATTTTGGCTGAATACTATCACTTCCAATCTCTATGGCCTCCTCCCCTCCCTCTTCAGCACTTCCTATCTCTGTAATCTGCTGTTCTCTTATTTGCAATTGATATGAACTAAACCTTAACTGTTCGTTTGAAATGATATCTGTATTAATCAATGGCAACAAGTTATTGATCACGAAAGGTCCTAATAAACAACCGGCAATACCAGTTAGTTTATTTTTTTTTAGTTGTTCTATAATTTCGTTAATAACGCTGGAACGAATAAGCGAAACAAATCCCTGTGATGAACTGATGCTTGTTTGTTGCAAATCGAATTCGTTTAGATTGGCATTTGGAAGTACTTTATTTAATAGTGTTACCTGAGTATCGTTTTCCGAAAAAGTAACTTTCCGGTGAATAATTCCTTTGCCATTTAAAACTAATATGATAGGAAGTTTAGTATCTATAAATTGAGCCAGCTCTTCAAAACTTACACTTCCTTCTTTTTGTTTTTCAATTGTAAGTACAGACTTTACTTTTTTGAGAATAACAATGTTTATTTCATACGCATTTTCAGGTAATAGTATAACTTCTACCCCTACCGCTGTTTTGCTCTGGATGATATTTTTAAAATCAACTTTTTTAAGCATTTTAGTAAATTACAGTTGGCTTTATGAAAATAGTAAGCTTGCTTTTGTTTTTCTTTTTAGAACGGCTGCTGAAAAACCATTTAATGATAGGGATACGTGATAATATCGGTACACCTGATGATGACTCGTCTTGCGAATCATCATCCAACCCTCCAAGCATGATCATTTCCTGATTTTTCACTCTTATAAGAGATTGAAAATTTCTTGAACTTGTACCATAAGGACCATTTGTACCTGTTTGGGTAGTAAAAGAGGATTGTTTGACTGTAATTTCCATTGTAATTTGTTCATCACCTGAAACAATTGGGTTAATGGTCATTGCAAACTCCGCATTCAAAGGTTTATATATTTGAGTGTTTTGAGTAGTGGTACTGGTAGTTGCTATCACATTACTGTTTTGCTCTAAATAATAACGGGTTTCTCCAATATTCATTTTGGCTTCATGACCATTAAGAGTAGATAATAAAGGGGTAGAATTAATTTTAATGGTGCCATTTTGTTCCATTAATTGAAGACTTAAATAAAAGTTAGGGGTTACCTTACCTAAGTTTACTACGCCTAAGCCATTTATACCGTCAACAATTGAATTGATTGAATTTGCACCCAAATTCAGGTTCAATTCAGGGAAAACAGTACCACCGGTTTTTGTTGGAGCTGTGCCAAGGCCAGCTTTAATTCCTGAAGCTACGGCATGAGAATTGCGGATATCAACGATCAGTACTTCAATTGAAATAACAGGCACTACCCTATCGATATCGCGGATGAAAGCTTCCAGCTCATCCATGCGTGGTTTCGAACCGCATAAAATCAAACTGTTTTGATCAGTAAACGTTTTTATATCGACATCTTTTTTTAAATCGGCAGGAATAAAATCTACTACTTTTTCAACTGTTCTGTATTTCAGCGATACTACTTTTGTTCCACGTATTCCTTCAATATTACGGTCTCCGATCAAATAGATATCACCCTCCTTTTTAAAGGTATATTCCGTATTATTAAATAAGTAATTTAAAAATTCATCATTGGTTGCATTTTTCACAGTCAGGCTGATATTGCCTTTAGGCTCAGTAAACAAGACATAACTTATTTTTAATTCATTAGAAACTTCTGCTAAAACATCTGCTATAGGCATATTTACCGCGTCCACACTCACTAATTTATTCTCATCTGCTTTTACATTTAGTCCCGGTTTGGCAGAATGAGAATTTTGAGAAGAACTATTACCTTTTTTATTCGAAGCTTCGGCATCCATTTTTTCAATCAAATAAAAATTATCTTCGGTAAGGGTAACTTTTAACTCATTGGCAAAAGCAAAATTTTCCAAGGCGGAATTAAATAGCATATTTTGAATATATCCACTTACTTTTTTACCGGCCAAACCAGAT
Source organism: Bacteroidota bacterium (assembly GCA_040388745.1). Taxonomy (GTDB): domain Bacteria; phylum Bacteroidota; class Bacteroidia; order 2-12-FULL-35-15; family 2-12-FULL-35-15; genus 2-12-FULL-35-15. The sequence continues at coordinate 203,912 of JAZKBF010000013.1, forward strand.
GAAAACATTACATTTTTTTGTGATTGTTTAGTTAACTCTTTTACAACCATAGCCAGACTATCATTTGACAGATCCAAACTAAGTAAATCTGTTGCTTTGTCGTAGGAAATATTCAGCAGCTTTGGGGTATACTTGGCAGGTGCCGCAGGTGGTGCAGCGTATTGTGAGAAGGACATGATATTCCCAATAAAAGTAACATCAAGGTCGTACTTTTTACAGAGAAACAATAATACATCTGCAACCGTAACATTGGAAAAATTATTGATCACCTTGGCAGAAAGCGAAGGATCAACACTTACATTTAAATTATTGGAGGTGGCAAGGGCGCGAATGAATTCCTGGATGGCAATACCGTTTACCGATAACTCCACCTTTTCATTTAAACCAAGAGTTTGCATTGACAATTCTTTCAGTTTTTCTTCAATTACTGTAAACCTGTCCTGTTGGGCGTTTACAATTGTTGTTGCTAAAATCAGAAATACAAAAAATAGCTTCTTAAGTCGTTTTATGTTCACAAAAAAAATATTAATAATTGTTCAACAATACCGGATAGATCTCTTCAACGGAAGTAAGTCCTTTTTCAAATAAATTAAATGCATTCTCTCTCAACGTTTTTATTTTTCTCTCCTTTAAGAGATCTTCAATTGAAAATGTGTTATTTTTTATATTGTCCGCTAATTCATAATCAATTGGAATTACTTCATAAATTGCTTTTCTACCTTTATAACCGGTATAGTAACAATGCTCACAGCCTTTTGCAATATAATGTGAATGAACAGGTCGGGGCGCTTTAAATGTCCTTGGAAAAAATTTATCTTCAAATGATTTTTCTTCTTTACATTCTGTACATAATAAGCGCAGCAAGCGTTGTGCAATACTTGTATTCAGTTCGCTTGCTAGTAAAAAAGGTGGAACTCCCATGTCAGCCAAACGTGAAACAGTCCCCCAGGCAGAGTTGGTATGAATGGTGGAGAGAACCAAATGCCCTGTTAATGATACTCGCACAGCCATCTGCGCAGTTTCAGCATCCCGTATCTTCAATGGGATCTTCAATGGTAGTTAAATTTGCTTTTTCCTTATTAAGAATTTTTAAGGTAGCATATAAGGTGGTGGTTTTTCCTGAACCTGTAGGACCGCTGATGAGGATAAGTCCACGTGTTTTTTTTATCCCTTCTAAATAATCATATAATTCTTTCTCATCAAATCCTAAATGATTAATATCAATATTAGCCGCATCATTGCTCAGGATACGCAATACAATTTTTTCGCCATATAATGTTGGCAATACCGAAACACGGATATCAAACTTATTGTTGTCGCTGTTAAAGAAGATCCGTCCGTCCTGGGGCAAACGTTTTTCTGAAATATCAAGATTGGCTTTGATCTTTATCTTATTTATAAGAGAAGGATAATCCATTTTACTGATGGTATAACGTTCTATCAATAAACCATCAATACGGATCCGTACCCGGCATTTTTCCTCGTAAGCTTCAATATGAATATCACTTCCTCCCAAGTGTTTGGCTTCGGCAATAAGCATGGGTAAAAAATCATCGGCTTTTACATTGCCGGCACTTACTTGCTTTATGGTGGCGTGTGTATTGGTATTCCTGTAATACTTTCCTAATGTTTTTTGTATAATTCCTGTAGCGGCTTTTTCGAGTACTACTGTTTTTCCAAAAAGCATTTCCAACTCATCTGCCAACTGGTGATGGTATTTATCTTCACTTACATACAGTACCAGCTGCTTAGTTCCTTCCACCTGTTTTGGCACAATGCTATAGTGCCACGCTTGTTGTGGAGTGATCGCATGTTGCAGATCAACAGTTAATGATATGTAATCGATTTCTATCATTTAATAAACCATGCGGTTAAAAAATCATCACTGTAAAAGTTAAATCCCAGCATCGATTGGTTTACCAGGATTAATGCCATCATCACAGCTGCCATTGCTCCCGCAAGCGGTATTTCTTTCGAAAGCTTTTTTGTCAAAAGGTTAACCACAACAAAAACAAGTAACGTAAATAGCAATGCTGCTATATAAAATATTATAAAATTAAACGGTGAAAATGCTGCCGCTACGGTAGCAATAAACAATACATCACCTATTCCTAAGTATGAATTGATGATGTTAACCAGTCTTTTATTTTTAATACTTATGTAAGCGGTTAAAACAACTAACTGAACAACAATAAAACAGATATTAAACATCGTATAATGCATCAATTCATTTGCCGGAATCCGAAACAGTCCCTGGGCTATAAAAGAGACCAATAATAGCGGAATTAAAAACCAGGAGATCTGCCGCTGTTTCAAGTCCTGAAACAGTACAACTGCAAGTAAAAGCAGTAAACAAGTATCAATTACATACTGCATTAGTCAGGAGTAATTTCTTTAATATGTTTATCCTGGTCTACTTCCCACACATTAAGTATTCCATCACCGTCAAAATCTGTAATTGCATTCGCACGTGCCTTAAAAGCTGTATTTGTAGATTCTACAACTTCAATCTGGTAATTGGCATTTCCACCCTGTGTAGTAAGTATTGCCGGTTCAAAACTGATCTCTGTAAAATCACTGCTGTATTTGGAGTGTAAATAAAAATAAGTTTTTTCCAGTGTGTGGATATGCTCGAGCTGTAATTGTGCTTCGGTGCTTTTCGCCTTTGAAATTAATGGCATCAGGTTGGGTAATGCGAGCAAAACTAAGATCCCTATTATAATAAGAACAATTAAAAGCTCCATCAAAGTAAACGCTCTCAGCTTTTTACCGGAAATCTTTATTTTCATTTTTTGAAAGTATTCTAATGTTTAAATGGCAGCTTACACACCTTCCGCTGACATTGGCAACCGCTAAAATACCCTTCATTCATGACAAATAAATTACAAATTTGAGCAAAACATTACATTGTAATAGGTATGTAAATTTTGTTTAAAAATATGCTTTTAACAGGATGATATCCCTATTGAATTCAATCTACCTTAAAGCGAATGGCTTCACAATTCTTAAGGTTTCCATTCACAATAATACCTTGTATCTTACCCAGCACTTTAGACTGTAGGTATTCTCCGTTAACAAAATACTAATCAGCAATATTAAATTTTGCCTTAACCGCATTGTAATTATTTAAGTCTAAGTCTGGATTAGCAACAATGGCAGCAGGAGGAATTACAACCACTTTAAACAGGCTTGTTGCTGAAAAAAATGCGTTTGGCGAATTGCCTGTGCCTGCACCATTAAAAACCCATGTGATTTCAACGGTCCCAACTGAAGTGATGTAGCCCATGAAATAATTAGTTGATGCTACTACTGTATTAGGTAATGCTGTCCAGCTATTATTGTCCTTACTAAAATATACCTGAATAGCCGCTGAATTGATATTACTTGCTGTTATTTCTGGCACTGGAAGTAAAGCGTACCATTTATCAGAATTACTTGACCAAGTGGGAACAGAAAAAGTCTGAGCTGTTACATTGGCATTGCCAGGTTTTGCTTCATCTCCTTTTTTACAACTGCTAATACCCATAGCAGAAACAGTAATTAAAATTACTTGTAGTACTTTTTTCATAAATTAATTTTGTTTTATACCATTAAACGTTTTTGCATTGTATTGTGCAGGGGTTGTAGTTGCACCACTCTTTGCATCTAAATTCTTCTTTATTAAATATAGACAAAGCGATAAAGCTAAAGCGATAATCCCTCCCAAAATTGTTCTCGTATACCAATTAGGATTGGATTTTTTTTGAGATGATTTTGTTTCGGGATGTTTAACATTAACATTTACATTGACATTATTCGTGTTATTGTTTGTGTTAACATTATTATTTGAAGGAGTACTTTTTGTAGCCATAAGAATTAATAATTTTACCAATGATATAACTTTTTTCAAGAACTAAAATCAACATAGCCACAAAAACCGTGTTTTTACGGATAAAATTGGGTGTTTTTACGGATGACTTTCGTACTCAAACAAATTAAGCCATCCAATTCGAGTAGCGTAATATTTTAAAAACTAAAATAATAACCTGATCCATAAACCTAATAATAAACTGTACGCCCTCTGTAAACTCCATTTGTAAGAATCATAGATCCACCTGAGGAATTATAAAGCGTACAATTAAATGTTACTTTACTTATACGATGAGAAACCCCAACTTCATTAACTATATGCTCAGTAATACTAAAAGTACTTCCGGTTTGGTCTGCAGTACCTAAATCTGTTGTCCACTCTACACCGCTATTATCATAGTAAAACACTCTGGCTCCATCTACTCCATCTATATTTGAACTGGGGGATTGCTTCCCATAGGGGTAAGATTTTACTGCAAACATACTATCTATCTGAGTATTCGATGGCTGATATACAAATCCCTTCATTATTTGAATACCTCCCAAGTTCTGCGCAGAAAACGCTTTGGTAACCATACTGGTTTGTCCTTCCTGCCAACCGGACGGCTCAGTTCCTCCTTCGCTTCCTCCACCTGCTCCATAGCCTCCAACACCATCCTTAAATGCAACTGCTGTTCCGTTTATTGTAGCCTGAAAATAAAGGTTTGACGTTGGAACTGGTGGATTAGTTGTTGCTGGCGTTGGCACAGGCGCACTATCTTCCTTTTTACAACCGTTTATTCCTAAAACTATTATTATAGCTGTTATTACTGCCAGCTTCAGACTGTATATTTTTTTCATTATTATTTTATTATTTGATTGGTTTGTTTATATCCTTGATCGTATTCTTAATTCAATCTTTTGGTAACGTTTAGCAACTGCTAAAATACTTTTCATTCATGACAAATAAATTACAAATTGCGGTAAAAAATTACATGGTAACAACAATGCAAACATTGCTAAAAATTCAACTATTGCTCATTATACATTTACTCCTATTCAAAATAAATATTTTATGAATAGGACAAATGCAACTAAAAGAAATTATCATCCATTAGTGCAATTCTTTTTTTATGCCGGAATGCTATCACCTGAGCAACTGGCGCAAATACCTAAAACAACCATTGACTATTGGCGAAAAAACAATCATGTTGAACTGTTTGGATATCCTTGGGTAAGTACTTTTTTTTCAGAGTATCAGGAATATAACCAAAATCAAAAAAGAAAAATTATTTTTAAATCTACACGGCTTTGTGTAAGGCTTTGTGCTTCATTTTCTATTTTATGCGCGGGGAATAAAGGGATATAAAACCGTGTTTAAAAACAATGCCGCTTACATTATCACTACCATTGATTACCTCGCAAAAGAAATCCCTTTTGATAATACTTGTAAAATTTTCAACGTTACTACGCAGCAATATTACCGTTGGAAAAATAAAATAAAATGCACTGCTTCTGTACTTAATTTATGCTTTAAAACTCATCCTTGCCAGTTAACTATTGGAGAGTGTTCCATCATTAAGGATGCAATTAATGAACCGGCAAATGGGCGCAAAAAATTATCTACTATTTTATATTCACTTATGCGCATGGGTAAATTATTTTGTTCCCGTTCTACTTTTTACAAATATGCTAAGCTTGTTTCTGAGCGTATTATAAAACGAAAAGGTAAAAAACCTGCAGAAAAATTAATCGCTACACGTATATTTGAGTACATCCACATTGATACCACCCTGATTCCTACTATTGAGGACGGTACTGTACGTGCAGTGATTATAAAAGACAATTGCTCTAAAAATATTTTACATAAGGGAATTGTTGAAAATGGAAATTCTAAATGGATCGCTAATCTCTTGCATGAAACTTTTGCCATGTATAAATTACTTAACCAAAATGAGCTTATAACAATAGTTTCTGATGGTGGATCTGAAAATAAAGGAGAGGTTACGCAATGGATTGAAAGCCTGGATAGTGATAAGATAAAAAAGGAAACTGCCAGAACAAAAGAGTTTTTATACACCAACAATGAAATTGAAAGCGTATTCCATATTTTTAAACACGAATTTTTGCCAAATGAAAAAATAACTAACAAAGAGCAGGTTCGCAAATATCTTCAGGAATTTCAATTGTATAATAACAATGAAAGGTATCCAATCTCTTTACATGGATTAACACCACAAGAAGTTTTTGATGGTTCTATTCCGGATAAAAACCGTTTTAAAACTGAAATTACACAAGCCACAAAAAAACGTTACGAGAAAAATAAAAAAGGGAGGTTCTGCGATGTATGCTCTGAAAGGTAATTCTCTGGGCACATAAATTACTACAGTTTGTATTGAGGTTACATTAAAATGAAAAATAATTTCTCATCTTAAAATATTTTCTTAATTTTTTGAGATTATACATTCTTTGAATGATGAAAACGAATATTCGTACTGTTTTATATCATTTCTCCGTGGGAATTTATGTTCACCTTTACGTAAATTATTTAACAACATATAAATTGTATAGTAACCACAGCTTACATTTTACAAAAACAACCTAAGCACAACCACACAAATAACCAACGCTTCAGCTTAGCTCGTACGGGGAGAGGGCACATTTAATTTATACTTTATTTTTTGTTCTTATATATTTTATGAAACCAAAAATTGAAATTAAAACGTATGAAAAAACAACCCAAAGCCAAATTATCCCTGATTGTAATTCTTTCTCTCTATGCACAATATCTTTATTATCCCCAAGTATTGCTCTTGGTTCACTTACTTCATATTTTAGAGAAACTTGGGCATCAAGTAATTTTAAAATAATAATACCTAGCAAGATAATTGAAATGCTAATCCATATTTTTGTCAGTAGATTCATAAGTTTTTAATATTAATTAATTAATATGTACCACCACTTCCTCCTGTAGTCGAAGAATTTATCTCCTTTTTTGTTGCTTCAGTTACATTTTTAACTGGCGATTTTGGGTCTATACTTTTTTCACCTAACTCTAACTGCAAAGCAGCTGGAATTACAATTTTATCCTTTACTGCACCTGTTCCTGCCTCTTTCAGTGCTTCACAAGATTTAGTTGTACAATTGTTACTAAATAATTTATATTCATCAACTACACGAGCATTATCCTTGTCTTTAAATTGACCTTTGTCAGGTGATTCATTTGAAGAATTTAATGCCTTTTCAAAAAAATCAGCAACATCTTTTTCATTAACATCAGTAATTTCAAAAGCTTTAGCATCATCTATATTAAGCTTTTCTCTGATATAACGTTGGGCATCTTTTCCTGTCAGTTTCACCAATACACCTGGCCCATTTGAAAGTGCATTAATTCCATGCCATTCGGGGGTAGTCCCTGCATACCTTCCATAAGTATATACAACAATATCATCATCTTTGCCAACGCTTATAAATGTATGTCCAGAACCTTGCGTTTCAGTATATATTCTAGCTTCTAAACCATCCAAGTCAATAGCCCAAATTGGAGTATTACTCGCAAATTGATAAGGTGTTAACTCTGGATATTTTTTTGTAAGAGGGTCAACAGATAAAAATCTTCCTAAGCTTGGATTGTAAATTCTCATTCCATAATCGACTGTTCCGCCTGCTGTTCCTATTACTTCAGGGTCAGATTCTTTTCCATTAAAATTGTATCGGTATGCTGTTGGATTAAAAGTCCGACCAGGTTGTGGACTACCAAAAGCATAATAATTATTGTAAGCACTCACATCAGCTGTATATTCTCCTCCTTCTGGTATGTCATCTCCATCGTCATCCCATGCTTTCAAGTCGGTAATCACAACTCGAACGTTGCTCAAATGATCTTTCAGTTCATAACTTTTATGTAACATATTACGTGTATAAAATCCATTACTCATACAATTCAACCCATGCGATATAATATGTTTATTCATTTGTACCCCACCCGTATACATAGTACCTGAAGAAGCTCCTAACGCATTAGCCGTATAAGTAGGCGAAGTGCCATCGGTTACAGTATAAATATATTTGTCTCCCGGCTTAGGTGAAAATAATTTATCATTGTTTCCTCTGCGTATATCACCCGAAGCTTGCGATGCAACTACTTGGTAAGGTGAAGTAAACGTACTGCTGTATTTTCTTAAACTATTCACTCCGTTGTAATATCTGTTGTAATATATATTGGTTCCATCTGCATTAAACGCAACAGATCTTGCGCTGCTGTAGCTCCCCAACGAAACACTGGAAGTAGCAGTAATAGCATTATGCCCTGCATTTAATGTGAACAATTTTAGTTCACCTATTTTACTTGAGGTGTGCCACCACCAAATAGCTGGTCCACCTTTTGTATTGGCTACTAACATTTTTGTTGCATCAGGATTCAAATCTATTTCGCCAACACCATTGATATCTTTACTTACAAATCTAGCTAAAATTTTTCCGGAACCAATACCTCCCGATGTTATTTCAAAAGACATAACATAAGCTGAATCTTTGGTTGATTTTATTCTTCTTAGGTATAACTGAGAATTGCCCGTACCTACTAAATCTTCCAATACCTTCATCGTATAACCATACCCTACCGTATTATCCAGTAAAGCGTTTTTGGAAATTACTTTACGCTGTGCAATGTCAATGGTGTGAACATAAGGTAGTTTATCTGCACCAATGGTAAATAAATAATACTGCTGTTCAGTACCCGGTACTTTTATAAAGGCCATCTGGCTTTGATTGCCGGCCTTAATACCACTTCCGTTGATCAATAAGTGGTTATTACCATCATATACATAACATACCTGTTTTACAGCAGGATTGGCTCTGTTAATATACCCCTGCAAGGTTATGCTGTTCGCACTTAATAAAACTTTACCGCAATCATCTTTTACTTTTGCTGCGTACCTGCCTTGTGTTACGTTGGTTGCACTTAAAAGTATATTATCATTAACTGCTGCAGTTCCATCTGTACCAAGCTGTTTTACTCCGGCATAATTGCTTTGCAGGGAATAAGAAACGAAAGGGCTTTTTTTAACTATTTTAGTACTGCGTTGTACAGGCAAATATGCTGACGACAATGTATCCATGTGAACTATAGCCAAGCTGCCTGCTACAGGTGGTGCAATATCGGTATATGTTAATGTTGCAACCGTCAGGTCTGTTTCCATGCGCTCACCAATACGGTCACTGCCATAAATGGGCTGTTCTACCATTTTTAATGTAGCTGTAAAAGCCGGTGATGTACCCGAGCTGGTTCGTTCATAGATAGACATAGCATTACCACTGGCATCATTTGTGTAATAGGTACTTGTCACAAGGTCAGGAGAAGCATTGGGGATCACTTCTTTTCGTACTCTTTGCCCGGCTGCATTGTATAAAAACTGTATCCTGTCGCCATTGCTTTTTACAATGTATTTTATTTTGCCATATACGTTCCAGCTAATTGTATCAATGCCTTCATCCACATCGGCAATCAAATTTCCAATAGAATCATAGGTGTAATTATTTGCACTTTGTCCTTCAATATCATCCGTATAAGGTGATGAAGTAACTGCATCTTTTGCCCAGTTCAGCTGGTTATTTCCCGATTCGTATTTATAGGTTAAGCTATCCATATCTACCGTACTGCCGTTTTTATATCCTTTGCGCAAGAGGTTGGTAATATTTCCATTTGCATCATAAGCAAATGCTTCATCGTAGGTAGTTGTATCATTCCACACAGCACTCTGATAATACCAGAAATCCGCAGAAGTCAGCCTGTTTAGTTCATCATACCGGTATTTATTTCCGGTAAGTTGTTCGCGTTTCAGACTGCCGGTTACATGCCCGATGTTATTTGTCCAGCTGCTGATATTACCATTAAAAAGATCAGTACCTGCAAGTGTGGTATTAAAGGGCGAACTGCTCCTGTTAAAATCACCCGAGTAATAACCCAGTACCATTCCGTATATATCCTTTGCCGTGTAAGCATGCGCTGTTGAAACCTTTCCATCATGGGCAGGATCATTGTCAACATCCAAACTACTATGGTTCATCCCTTTCAGCCAGCCTTGTATGGTATATACATAATCGGTTCCCTGTACACTGTCTTCCCCTATAACTGTGCGTTTTAAAGGACCATGCGCATAATATTTATAGGATGCATCGGTATCCCAGGTAAGACCATCTTTACTGGTTTGTGCTGTTTTAATGCGTTTGTCGGTATCATACGTATAGCGGTGGAAAAATCTATCAATTAAGTTTTCATTATAACTCACCTGCAAAACACTTCCGCTGATCACATCATACGAATATGCAATATAGCTTTTGCCTAATTCAGGTTGCTCCTGTATCACCCACTCCACATTGCCATGAGGATCGTAACTAAAATACGTGGATACTTTATCGGTGGTAGTAGCTAAATTACCATCCACATCGGTATAGCTATAACTCACCCTGTTTTGTAAATAGCGCTGTGGTTTGTTATTAAAATAGTTGATACCTGCTGCTGCTGCGCTGTACACCGTAATAGTACGCTCCCGTTCATTTCCTGTTACAGGATAGCTTTGGCTGCTTACCTGCAAAGTATCTAAATTGTTTAGTACGCCCACCTCAGTGATACGTCCTAAATTATCATACTTTGTATATGAATAATCTGTATCTGCCAATTGTTTCGCATTTTGTGAAAAACGTAAACGGCTCTTGTTATCATACCAGAATTTAGTTTCACCACCATCGGGAGTTTTTTGGCGAACAATTTGTTTCAATGAATTAGGTGCATATTCCGTTACAAATGTGTGTGCCGGATGCTGGCCACGGTTTGTTTTCGTGTCATCCACCCCTTTAGGTGGTACGGTTTTAATTAAATTACCTGCCCTATCGTAATAATACAAGGTATAATGATAATATCCCAATGGGGAGGAAGTACTGAAATGATCCAACACAGCAGCTCCATTAATACAATTCTGATGATAGCTGGCAAGCAGCTGA
>JAZKBF010000014.1:0-102392 GCA_040388745.1 Bacteroidota bacterium
AAGCGGAGAGGGAGGGATTCGAACCCTCGGTACCGGTTTCCCAGTACGACAGTTTAGCAAACTGTTCCTTTCGGCCACTCAGGCACCTCTCCTATTATCGTTTAAGGACTGCGAAGGTAGAAAAAAAAATCCTAATGCAAAACAAAAAACGGAAAAAAGACATATTACCATTATACCGCTTTTATTGGTTTTATCGCTTTTAAATTGTAATAATTGGGCTGGAATATTATATTTGTTCTGATTCTATTCAATTTCCTGTCCTAATTAAATTTATTACCAAATGAACGTACATCTAATAGCTATAGGCGGTAGTGCAATGCACAATATGGCCATTGCTATGCATAAAAAAGGTTTTATTGTTACGGGGTCCGATGATGAGATACTTGAACCTTCAAAAAGCCGGTTGGCAAAACTAAATTTATTGCCCGCCCAGGAAGGCTGGGACGTAAATAAGATCCACAAGGGCCTTGATGCCGTTATACTTGGTATGCACGCACGCATTGATAATCCCGAACTATTAAAAGCACAGGAATTAGGGTTAAAAATATATTCATACCCCGAATATATTTATGAGCAAACCAAAGATAAGATCCGCGTTGTTATTGGCGGAAGCCATGGTAAAACTACCATTACAGCCATGATCCTGCATGTTCTTAATTATCATAAAATAGATTGTGATTACCTGGTAGGTGCCCAGTTAGAAGGATTCGACACCATGGTAAAGCTTACCAAAGAAGCCAAAATTGCCGTAATTGAAGGCGATGAGTATTTGTCCTCCCCAATTGACCGCAGACCTAAATTTCATTTATATAAGCCCAATATTGCCATTTTAAGTGGTATTGCATGGGATCATATCAATGTATTCCCTACATACGCGAATTATGTGGACCAATTCAATATTTTTGTCAACCTTATAGAACCGAACGGAAGCATCGTTTATTGCGAATTGGATAAAGAAGTGAAAGCAGTAGGTGAAAAAGTTCGTTCAGATATTAAAAAATTCCCATACGCTATTCCTGAACACAAAATTGAAAATGGGATCACTGTTTTAACAAACTGCAAATTTGCTGATGGAAATTGTGAACTTCAGATCTTCGGAGAGCACAATTTAATGAATTTGAATGGTGCTCGTTTGGTAAGCAATCAAATTGGAGTAAGTGATGAGCAATTTTATGAGGCCATTCGATCATTTACCGGGGCTGCCAAACGTTTGGAAGTAATAAAAAAGAATGCTGCAACAGCAATGTATAAAGACTTTGCACATTCTCCATCAAAGTTAAAAGCAACAACCCAGGCTGTAAAAAAACAATTTCCCAATCGTAAACTTATTGCCTGTATGGAGTTGCATACATTCAGCAGTTTGAATGAAGATTTTTTAAAAGAGTATAAAGATTCAATGGAATTGGCTGATGAAGCCTTTGTTTATTTTAATCCGCATACTATTGAGCATAAAAAATTAAAACCAATTACTGAAGACCAGGTAAAACAAGCCTTTGGTGGCAACAATATAAAAGTGTACACCGATTCAAAACTATTGTTGACTGATCTGTTGAAAATGAATTTTTCGACAAAAAATTTATTAATGATGAGTTCAGGAAACTTTGATGGTATTGATTTTAAGGACTTAGGGGAGAAGGTTGTTCTTTAAAAAAATGTAGATTTTAAATTGGGCAAATTTATTTATCTTTGATTTAGTAGTTTTAAAATTATTAGACTTTATATAAGTTAAATTATTATGGTAATCAGCCGCAATTCTCGACAAGCTCGAAATGACTGCGCGCATGGTCATTTCGAGCTTGTCGAGAAAATTGTGTGTAAGCTTTTTAACCCTCAATTTCGTTGTAAACATTACAATGTATTTTAATTTTTTTTAAAACAAATTGATCATGAAAAAAATATTTTCATCTCTATCTATTCTTTTTTTAGCAACTATAGTTAGCTACGGACAAAAAGATAAAACGTACTATTCTCTCGCTGAAGCTTTAAAAACGCCATTAAAGGTGTATAGTCTTAATTTAAACCACAGTCAATTAACTACCCTTCCTGAAACGATTAGTAAATTCACTAATCTTACAAAGTTGTCGTTAAGTAACAACGAATTAATGACCCTTCCGGAGAGCATTACACAGCTTACGCAGCTTACAAGGCTCGAACTGGACCACAACAAATTAACAATACTCCCTGAAAGCTTTGGTAAACTTGTTAATCTGGAATACCTGTCTTTATATTTTAACAAGTTGACTGCACTGCCCCTGACTATGGTTAAACTCACCAAACTTGAAAATCTTTCTTTAGCAAATAACAAATTCACCACTCTTCCCGAAAGTCTTGGCAAACTTAGAAAGCTTACTACACTTGATTTAAAGAACAATCAATTGACCGTTTTACCTGAAATTATTGCTCAACTAAGTAATCTTACAGAACTTAATTTAAATCATAACAAATTAACCGCCCTTCCAAAAAGCATTACCCGATTGAGAAAGCTGGTAAAGCTTGATGTGGCCGAAAACAAAAATTTAGTTCTAACACCGGAACAAGAGAAGTTTCTAAAGAAAGTAGCCGCTAACGCAGCTGCCCTTTCTGAATAAGAAAATTACAATCTGAGGATTTTAATTAGCACTAAATGGCTGTGGATTTTTTTTGCGAAGTAGTCCGCCTCCTATAAGGGATAATATCACACCCAGTATTAAGGTTGACATGAACATACGAAAGAAACCAAAATAGCTAACTACTGTTTCTAAACTTTTAGTAATGTTTTCTTCTGTTACTTTTCCTTCTATCATTGACTTTCTTGCTTCACTTACAAAATAATCAACGGCATCAGGAATTATAAATTTATAATAGATGGAGCTGAACGCGGCTAAGATCAAAGAGAGTGCGACACTAAAAAGAACACCGCATTTGGCAGCATCTTTAAAATCAATAAAACCGCCTTTGTTTTTACGCTCTAAATAAATAGAAATTGTAATACCAAATAATAAAAGCAGTAAGGTTGCGTAATAGCGGTATTGCTCTACTGCAAAGGAGTAATAGCCAAGTGAATTCGCAATAATGTACCAGGCAATGCAATTAATTATTCCTGCAACTATCCCTAATTTAATGCCTAAATTTATTTTCATAATAATGTTCCCACGAATTTGTGGTTCTTAAAAATAGAATACTAACAAATTTTAAATTAGCACCTCAACACATTGTTTAATTGCCAAGTGTCAAACTAAGCACATCAGCATATTAATAATTGCCTATTGCAAAATTGTCAAATTGTTAAATTAGTCTTACCCGTTCATTGAAATTAAAAACTCCTCATTGGTATGGGTGTTTTTAATTCTGTCTCTCATAAACTCCATAGCTTCCACAGGATTCATATCCGACAAATGTTTACGAAGTATCCAAACACGTTGTTGTGTTTCTTTATCGATCAATAGATCTTCTCTACGTGTGCTTGATGCAACAATATCAATAGCAGGATAGATACGTTTGTTAGCGATTTTACGATCAAGTTGGATCTCGGAGTTACCGGTACCTTTAAATTCTTCAAAGATAACTTCATCCATTTTTGAACCTGTTTCAGTAAGCGCTGTTGCAATGATAGTAAGCGATCCGCCTCCTTCAATTTTACGTGCAGCACCGAAAAAACGTTTCGGTTTATGCAGTGCATTAGCATCCACACCACCGCTCAATACCTTACCTGATGCAGGTTGTACAGTATTGTAAGCTCTTGCTAAACGCGTGATCGAATCCAATAAAATACATACATCATGTCCGCATTCTACCATTCGTTTTGCTTTTTCCAAAACAATGTTTGCGATCTTTACGTGACGGTCGGCCGGTTCATCAAAGGTAGAAGCAATAACTTCAGCCTTTACACTGCGTGCCATGTCTGTAACCTCTTCCGGACGCTCATCTATCAATAAAATGATCAAATATGTTTCCGGATGGTTAGCAGCGATTGCGTTTGCGATATCCTTTAGTAAAACAGTTTTACCTGTTTTAGGTTGAGCAACAATTAATGCACGTTGTCCTTTACCTATTGGAGTGATCAGATCAACAATACGTGATGATAAATTTTGTTGAGGATGACCAGTTAAATTAAATTTCTCGTAAGGGAAAAGTGGTGTTAAATAATCAAATGGCACACGGTCGCGAACAAAAGCAGGCTCACGTCCGTTAATTTTTTCCACCTTTATTAAAGGGAAATATTTTTCGCCTTCCTTTGGAGGACGGATGCTTCCGCGAACAGTATCACCTGTTTTTAAACCAAATAATTTTATTTGTGATTGTGATACATAAATATCATCGGGAGAGGTCAAATAATTATAATCCGAAGAGCGTAAAAACCCGTAACCATCCGGCATTGTTTCCAATACCCCTTCACTTACAACAATACCATCAAAATTATAAAGGTCCTGCTGGCGTTGATTAAAACGACCTCTGTTTTGATTATCTCTGCGTTCAACACCGGGATTGTCATTCGTATGTTCCGATACATGTTCAGCACTATGTTCTGTTACGTTTTCAGGCTCCTGATGTGCAAAATTTTCTGTTGCCTGAGTTTCAGAGGCATTGGATACTACTTCAGGAGCAATTTCTTTATTCACAATTGCTTCTTCCGGTTTATGATTTCCAGAGGTAAAATCTTCATCATGAAAAAATGAAGGAGACGGTGTTTCTTTTGTTTTTGATTCGGTATCAATATTATCTAATCTAACTTTGCGTGGACGCAATGTTTTTTGTTCATCGGTATTATTTTCAGTGTTTTTTTCGATATGTTTTTCAGTAGGTTTTTCAGTAGGTTTTGATGGTGTAGCAGGAGGATTAATTGCTTGATGATCGAGGATCTTGTAAATGAGCTCTTGTTTTTTTAATGCTTCATACTTAGGGAGATTTAAGCTTTTAGCAATTTCTTTAAGTTCACCAACAAGTTTGTTGTTTAATTCAATAATGTCGTACATGTTTTTTTTGTTTGGTTAATATTTATCAATCGGCCCGAAGGCTATCGGAATGATAATTTAGGATAGACTAGTAAATAAATAAGATGTTTTGATTATAATATTTTGATAGAAAACTGTGGTTTGATTTGTTACAAGAATGTATAACAGCGGAAACGCATTACAATAGTACAAAATATTTTTAACATACAAATAAATATTTTTTTGATTTAAAAACGCGACAATTGACTCCTCTCCCTATTCCACGCTGTTTCCCAGCTAATTATACATAAAAATGATCCTTATCATACCCCATCTTTACAACCAAATTAGGGTATAATTTGATTGGAATAACCATGCCGGATGCTACTGATTTTCGTTGATTTCATCTGTCAACATCCGTTTGGTCCGTGTTCTATTAAATTAATATTTGACAAATGAACGGATCAATAAACATCATTTTTAATCATAAACAACCCGCGTTATCTGCGTTCTTTTTAATTATGTGTTTACCTGGGATCTCTGAAAACAGAATTTCTATCTCAGGATCTGTAATCGATGCGAATCTAATTTTATAAAAATGAACAACAGTATGGTAAATGACCATAGGGAGGACCCGCCATAACTAAAAAAAGGCAATGGAATTCCAATTACAGGAGCAAGTCCTATCGTCATTCCAATGTTTATGGTCAGGTGAAAAAACAAAACGGATGCAACGCCATACCCATAAATACGGCTAAAAGGAGAACGCTGCCGTTCCGACATAAATATGATCCGCAATATCAAGGTTATTTGCAAAATAATAACAAATGCACTGCCCACAAACCCCCATTCTTCACCTACTGTGCAAAAAATGAAATCAGTATCCTGTTCAGGCACAAAATCATATTTTGTTTGTGTACCTTCTAAATATCCCTTACCCAAAAACCCTCCGGAACCAATAGCGATTTTTGCCTGGTTCACATTGTATCCTTCTTTTTTCAGATCTACAGTACCACGGCCCAATAATACGTCAATACGCACCTTTTGATGCGGCTCCATGTGTTCATACACGGTACTGGTTCCTTTCACCATACTACAGGCTACTAATCCTATTGCCGCAACAATAAATAGATTTTTACGGTTACGTTTTATAAATAACAGCGCTATAGTACACAACGAAATAATAAAAATGAATAAGTAGATGTTGTTGATCAATAAGGCCAGGATAAACAATATGATCGCCAGGAAGCCCAATAGTAAATAGTTTACAGATAAGCCTTCGCGGTACAGCGTAAAAATAAAAGCCACAAATACGATGGCTAAACCTGTTTCGTCCTGTAACCCCTTTATAATAAGCAACGGAACGCCAATGAGCAATAATGTTATAAAGGTATTTTTATAGTCGGCAATTTTTATATTTTGATTACTTAAAAACTTCGCCAGGGCAATATTGGTAGCAAATTTCATAAATTCCGCTGGTTGAATACCAAAATCTCCAAACCTGAACCACGAACGACTGCCTTTTATTTCCCTTCCGAGGAAGGGTACGGCAATATTGGCAAGCAAAAATGCACCGAAAATGAAATAGGCAAAAGCAGTATAAAAATTTTCATCAATAATTAGGATAATAAATGCCAGCATAAAGGCAGTTATGATCCAGATCATCTGTTTACCGTATTTTTGCGAGGTATCAGTGATAATATAATGTTCCTCATTATATACCGCGGCATAAATATTCATCCACCCTGCAATCACCAGCACAAGGTAGATCAATACCGTTATCCAATCGATATTATGAAAAATACTAGGGGCGTTTTTTTGTCTCAACGGGTTTTGGTTTTGCTTTATGGATCAAATCACCTTCTATCATTCGTTTTTCCAGATCAGGCCGTGTAATTTTACCTTTCAAATACTTCTCCATCATCAATCGTGCAATGGGGCCGGCCCAGGTAGAACCAAATCCGGCATTTTCAATCAGGATACCTACTGCAATCTTAGGGTTTTCAAGGGGTGCAAAGCATACAAATACGGAGTGATCCTTTCCGTGAGGATTTTGTGCTGTTCCTGTTTTTGCACCATAAGGTATTCCTTCTATTTTTAGTGCACCGGCTGTTCCACCTTCTACTGCTCTCGCCATACCTTTTATTACTTCATTGTAAATATTGGTATCCGTGATCATCGTATTGTGTTTTACTTTGAACCTATCCAATAAAGTATCGTTTGGATTACCACCTATTGCCTTTACAATATGAGGGGTGTAATACCATCCTTTATTAGCAATAATTGCCACCAAATTTGCATTCTGAAGTGGGGTGATACCCATTTCAGCCTGGCCAATTCCTAAAGATATAACAGTACTCGCCTTCCACGAACCTTTACCAAATACCTTATCGTAATATTTTATACTCGGCACATTTCCTCTTAATTCATTTGCCAGATCCGATCCGGTTTTTGTACCCAAACAAAAACTCACAGCAATATCACGCCAATTTGCATAGGCTTTATAGGTATCGTGATATTTTTTATCGTCAATAACACTTTTAAAAACAAACGAAAAATAAGAGTTGCATGACGTTCCAATTGCACCAACCAGATCCTGGGGTGACGGATGCGGGTGGCATTTGGGATGCCCACCAAGTGGCGGATAACCTCTTGCACATGGATAACGCGTACCTGGAGTCAAAACCCCTTCGTGCAAACCAATCAGCGCCATTACTAATTTAAATGTTGATCCTGGTGGATAGGATGCCATTGTAGAACGGTTAAACAATGGTTTACCAATACTATCCTGCGATAACAGACCATAATTCTTGTTCCGGGCCCTTCCTACAAATAAATTGGGATCATACGTAGGGCTTGTAACAATTGATAGTATTTCACCGGTGCTCGGATCAATTGCTACCACACTGCCTATTTTATTTTGCATCAACAATTCTGCGTATTCCTGTAGATCGCCATCAATTGTGGAAGTAAGAGGTTTTCCCGGAATTGCCATTGTATCATACAAACCGTTCATATAACTGCCTTTATCGCGGTTATGTACATCCACCATCATAATGTGCATCCCTTTTTTACCACGCAATGCTTTTTCGTACGTTTTTTCAATTCCGCTTATTCCAAGGTAATCGCCTTCATTATAGTAGGGATCTTTTTCAGTTGTTTCTTTACTGGCTTCACCAATATAACCCAACATGTGTGCTGCAATTCTCTTTGGATATTTCCTTAGCGTACGGGACTGTACATAAAATCCGGGAAAGCGATAAAGCCGTTCCTGTAAAGAAGCATACTCCTTGGGAGATAATTGTTTTTCGAAAATGGATTGTTTACGCGGTGAGTTAGGCGCCTGCACTGCCTTTTTCATTTTTCTAATGAATACATCTTTCGTGATCCCAACAAGATTACAAAAATCCATTGTATCCAGATTTTTGATCTTTTTTGGTAAAACCATTAGATCATACGCTGCTTCATTATATACAAGCAATTTATTATTCCGATCGTATATATAACCGCGTACCGGAAATTCGGTATTGTAACGAAATGCCTGATTCCGGGCATCTAATTTATAACTATCGTCAATTACCTGGATGTAAAAAAGACGAAAGATATAGATCAATCCAACAAGTATTATAACGCCCATTATAATATATTTTCGTTCTGAAAGCTGGTTCATTCTTGGGCCTTTTTACGATTAAAGAGATACTGGCTGATAACAACCAGGAGTATTGTAAATACTGAACTAACAATAACTCTGAAGAATGTGGAGAAAAATTCGGAGAACCTGAATACTTCAATATAAAACAAAATAAGATGGTGCAAAAGAATTAAAATCCCTGAATAGGAAAGAAACCATGGTATTCCCAAATACTGTATGGTTGGCTGAGTTCCGAATTCATACCCATCACGCGGGGAAAATAACTTTAACAATCCCGGTCTTAAATAAGCTATAAAAACACAGGCTGCCGCATGCATCCCTGCTGTATCATAAAACAGATCAATGGTAATACCCATTGCAAATGCGCTGAATAACAATAACCATTTTGGTGTTTCAAAAGGCAAGCCAATTATAAACAATACGTAAATAAAAGGATTGATAAATCGTCCCAACTCAATATTCTTGATCACAAGTACTTGTATTCCTACAAGTATAGCAAACCGAACAATATTCCTGATAATTTCGTTTAACACGCTTTTTTTATTTTAATTTATTTGGGCGTTTCCCTTTCTTGAAAAAAGAAAGGGTCGGGCTTTACGCTTCAATCTTTTCTAAAAAGAAAAGGATTTACGCTGCAATCCCTAACGCGGCATTATCGAACAAAAGAGCTTCTTTCTTAATTGTGTCAATTTCAATTAGCACATTCTCAAATTAGACAGTCTCAAATTGACATTCTTTACTTGTCTATTTCTGATTTGCTTTCCAGCTCTTCCTGTTCTTTTTTCATCATATTGGTTACCACATAAACATGACTTAATTTTTTAAACTCGGTTGATAATTTTACGTTAACAGTAAAAAAATATTCTCCTGATTTCCGTTCAAAACTTTCAACAGTTCCTATCAAAATATTTTCCGGGAATGTTAGTGAATAAGCACTGGTAACAATGGTATCACCTTTGGTTAACTTTACGTGCGTTGGAATATCATGAAGTGTTGCGTAGGCAAAGTTTTCGCCTTCCCAGGTAAGTGGGCCGTAGGAACCATCTTTTTTTATTTTTGAACTTATCGTTGTTTTACTATTCAATAACGACATTACGGTACAAAAATTTTCTGATACATCTTTTATTTGTCCCACCACTCCGGTACTTGTAATAACGGCCATGTTATTTTTTATGCCCTGTTTCGAACCTTTATCAAGCGTAAGGTAATTGTTTCTCCTGTTAGTGGAATTGTTTACCACCTTGGAGCTGATGTAGGAGTATTTTTGACGAAAAGCTGTATCATTAACAAAATATTGATTGTTCTCTAATAATGAAAACGATACCAAGGACCGCGACCGAAGTTCGGCATTTTCTTTTGCCAGTTTTTCATTTTCACTTTTTAAGAAAAAATATTCTTCCACATCAGCTGATGTCTTTAAAATGTTTGCTGATACCCGGTTTGAAGAGTTAACAAAACTTGCTTTTTGAAAATAATTATTTTGAACAATTAAATAAATGCATAGCACTTCAATTAAAAGAAACAGAAAAAAGAAATAATTTTTCCAAATAAAAGTAATAAGGTTACGCATCTACTTAAAATAGAAAATTAGAGGGTTAAGGTATTGGAGAGTCTTTGATTTAATGAATTGGTGATTTTAAAAACTATTTTGAGGATCAAGAGTTGGGTAGCCTGCAAGTGGTTATACCCAAAGCCCCACAAACAATAAAGTTTCAGCCTTTGATCCTCATATTAATTCGTTATTAACTATTATTTGTTTTTTTTGATTATTTACTTGTACACACTTCAACAAATCGCAAACCCACTCCCACTTCTCTATTTCACAACTTCTCCATCTCTCAAATTCACTAAATCTCTATTTCATCAAGAAAGGGAATTTTTCTACATTTTTAAGTGCAATACCTGTACCACGGATAACAGCACGCAATGGATCTTCAGCAATGTGTACCGGTAATTTTGTTTTTAATGAGATACGTTTATCCAATCCGCGCAACATGGAACCTCCTCCTGCTAAGTAAATACCGGTTCTGAAAATATCAGCAGAAAGTTCCGGTGGGGTCATTTCCAATGCATTCATGATCGCCTCTTCTATTTTTGCGATTGATTTATCAAGCGCATGTGCGATCTCCACACAGGATACATAAATTTCTTTAGGAACACCTGTCATCAAATCTCGTCCATGAACAGCATAATCAGGTGGAGGATTGTCAATTTCCGTCATAGCTGCACCTACTTCAATTTTAATACGTTCAGCTGAACGCTCACCAATTAATATATTATGTTGCCTGCGCATGTACTCTTCAATGTTGGATGTAAACTCATCCCCTGCAATACGTATCGATTTATCACATACAATACCGCCCAATGCAATAACAGCAATCTCGCTGGTACCACCACCAATATCAATGATCATATTCCCTACCGGCTCTTCCACATCAATACCAATACCAATTGCGGCCGCCATAGGCTCATGGATCAAATAAACCTCTTTACCACCTGCGTGTTCGGCACTATCACGTACAGCTCGTTTTTCAACCTCTGTAATACCAGATGGTATACAAATAACCATTTTCAAGGAAGGTGTAAACAAACGTTTCTCGGGATTGATCATTTTGATCATTCCGCGGATCATTAACTCAGCAGCATAGAAATCCGCAATTACACCATCTCTTAACGGACGAATGGTTTTTATGTTTTCGTGTGTTTTACCGTGCATTAACATCGCACGCTTACCCACAGCGATCAATCGACCTGTAATTCGATCAACAGCAACAATTGACGGCTCGTCAACCACTACTTTATCGTTATGAATGATCAGCGTGTTGGCCGTTCCTAAGTCAATCGCAATTTCTTGTGTTAAAAAACTAAATAAACCCATAATTTTGATTTCGAATTTTGGATCTTAATTTCGGATTTATTCCGTTTCTCGATCCAATATTTTATTAATAATTTTTACTTCAAATTTCTCTAACCACCTTCTTCTCCCTTTTGAGGAGGCTGGAGGGGCAGTTTTTTTTAATGTTTAAAATGTCGTGTACCGGTCATTACCATTGACATTCCATTGGCATCACAATATGCTACCGACTCTTTATCTTTGATAGAACCACCTGGTTGTATCACTGCTGTAATACCCGCATTACCAGCTATTTCAACACAATCAGGAAACGGAAAAAATGCATCTGATGCCATTACAGCACCTTTCAGGCTAAAACCAAAATTATCGGCCTTTAAAATTGCCTGCTTTAAAGCATCAACACGTGATGTTTGTCCAACCCCACTTGCTAACAACTGGTTGTTTTTTGCCAATACTATGGTATTTGACTTGGTATGTTTTACAATTTTATTCGCAAACTCCAGATCACTCAACTCGCTCGCTGTAGGAGCAATTTTCGTGATGGTTTGCATATCATTTTGTGTCTCTGTTTTTAGATCTTTATCCTGTGCAATTACCCCATTTAATAAGGTGCGGAATGATTTAGAACTGCGTTTTACATCTTTTTGTTGAAGAATAATTCTCTTTGATTTTAATTTCAATAGGTCCATTGCTTCGGTTTGGTATGCCGGAGCAATGATCACTTCAAAAAATAATTTATTTATTTCTTCAGCCGTTGCAAGGTCAATAGTAGCATTGGTGATCAATACACCGCCAAAAGCACTTGTAGGATCTCCTGCCAATGCATCTTTCCAGGCATCAACTAAAACAGGACGAGATGCTAAACCACATGCATTGTTATGTTTTAAAATAGCAAAAGTTGTATCTTTAAATTCAGCCATCAAATTAACGGCCGCATCCACATCCAGGAGGTTATTATATGATAATTCTTTACCTCCAAATTGTGTAAATATCTCATCTAAATTGCCGTAAAAAACACCTTTCTGATGAGGGTTTTCGCCATAACGCAACACTTGTGAATGCTGAATGCTTTTTTTGAAAACGGTGTCATTATCGCCATTAAAAAAATTGAATATCGCAGTATCGTAATGGGATGAAATGTTAAAAGCTGCACCAGCCAATACTTTGCGTTGAGCAAGTGTAGACGATCCATTGCTTTCAGTTAAAATATTTAGGAGGTATTCGTATTCCTTTTTTGAAGGAATGATAACCACATCCTGGAAATTTTTCGCAGCAGCGCGAATCAAAGAAATGCCACCAATATCAATTTTTTCAATAATAGCAGCCTCTGCAGCTCCTGACGCGATGGTTTCTTCGAAAGGGTATAGATCAACGATAACCAGATCAATTTCAGGAATTTCATATTCTTCCAATTGATCAATGTCGCTTTGCAGGTCGCGTCTACTCAATATTCCACCAAAAATTTTCGGATGTAATGTTTTTACACGTCCACCCAAAATAGAGGGATAAGAGGTTAATGATTCTACAGGAGTTACTTCAACGCCAAGCTTTTCAATAAATTCCTGAGTACCACCAGTACTGTATATTTTTACGCCAAGTGCATTTAATTGATGAATAATAGGTTCTAAATTATCCTTGTAATATACCGAAATAAGTGCCTTTTTAATCTTTTTTAATCCGCTCATAATGCATTTTAATCTCTTTTACAAAGTTAATGAATTTTTATTGTCTATCACAGCAAAACTAATTTGTTATTAAATGTTTTTCACAATGGGATAGGAGTCTATTTTTCAACATCGAGATACAGCGAATACAGCTTGCGTGGAGTTTTTTATTCAGGAAATCTGTTTCCTACACCCAGAAAGGCAATTTCCGAGCATTTCCTGAGCATTCCTTTGTGTTTTCGGTGTTTCCGTGGGCGCTTTATTGGGTATCGTTAACCTGCTATATGCAATTTTTTATAGACTGCATCACGCTTAAGCTCTCTTACATCGCCCGGTTGCATGCTTTCTAATCGAATTTCCTCAATGGCAATACGAATTAATCGTATGCAAGGGAAACCCGCTCCTGCAGTCATTTTACGTACCTGGTGATATTTCCCTTCGGTTAAAGTAAGTTCGATCCAGGATGTGGGGAGTAAGTCACTTATCGGATGCCCCCGAGGCGGGAGATTTTCCGGCTTCTTGACCTGTTTTACTTTACAGGGTTTTGTGATATATGGACCTGCATCCAAAGCAATGGTAATACCCGCTTCAATTTGTTTAATGGCTTCGGGGGTAATGATGCCCTGTAACTGAACAAGATAAATGCGTTTATGTTCAAATTCAGGATTTAATAATTTAAAATTCAAACTTTTATCATTGGTTAAAATCAAAAGCCCCTCGCTGTTTTCATCTAGTCTTCCCAGCGGATAAACATCTTTTGGAAAAGTAAAATCCAAAAGATCCAAGCACTTCTTTTTGTGTGAAGAGGTGAATTGGGAGATCATTTTATAGGGTTTGTAGATGATGTAGTAATTCATTTGAAAACGTTTAATTTGATTAATCAGCCAAATTTATTTTTGTTGCAAAGGATATTTTGAAATAAATTTTGAATGACAAGAATAACAAGTCCTTAATTTGGTTTCTTTTCATTTATCAATTCACACTCAAACAGATCAGCAAAATGTTTTTTTAATTTCTGTTTTACCTCTTCTTCGTCTACTTTCCTTCCTAGTTCTTTATCTAAAGAAGTCACTGCTTTGTCCACAATACCGCATGGTACAATGTTTCCAAAGTACCCTAAGTCGGTGTTTATATTAAATGCAAATCCATGCATGGTCACCCATCGGCTTGCACGTACACCCATGGCGCATATCTTCCGTGCTTTTAAAGGGTTTTCAGCATCCAGCCAAACGCCAGTTTCTCCTTTGCTCCTCCCCGATTCGATACCATACTCTGCTAATGTGAGAATGACTATTTCTTCTAAAAAACGAAGGTATTTATGTATATCTGTAAAAAAATTATCGAGATCCAAGATCGGGTAACCTACAATTTGTCCGGGACCATGATAAGTAATGTCTCCTCCCCGATTTATTTTATAATAGGTAGCATTTTTCTGAATTAATTGTTGTTCAGTAATTAACAAATGCTCCTTATTGCCACTATTACCAAGGGTATATACATGAGGATGTTCACAAAAAAGTAAATAGCTTGGAGTGGCTTTGGGTTTTGAATCAGAGGAAATCTTACGATTATCGATTTTGATTTGAACTACCTCATCGAATAGTTTTTCCTGATAGTCCCAGGCTTGTTTGAAGTCTATCAGCCCTAGATCAATAAATTTTACTTGTTGCATTTGTAAGGATAGAACGCTGATGACGCAGAAAATTATGATCAAATAAGATTTTTAAATACTTCTGCTTATACTTTTTTATCGCTAAAAATCATACAATTAGCAGAAGAAAAGTTCGTCATTGATAAATTAGCATTCTCCAAATCTCTAATTAAATTTTGGAGAGTGCCGATTTCAGATGATTGATGACATTTACTTCCATTAGATCTGCACCACGCATTTCACCAAGTATAACAGAAACCCAATCACCTAAATGGATAAAATAAATTGCTTTTTCAATTTCAGAATTACCTTTTGAATAAACTTCAGTAATATGTGAAGCATATTTTTTTATTACTTCTTTGTTTATTTCAACCCTTGCAAGGTTGCGGGAATATTCATCTTTATCAATAAAAATCACAACAGAAAGTGCATCATTTTTTTCAGTCCAGCCAACTAATTCATTGTGATTCATTTCAGGAATGATGTGATGCCAGCATAAAATTTTTGCATTTTCATTTAATTGCTGACGAAAACGAATTGCTATACCTTCGAAATAAGTTGTTGCATAAATAACAGGGATCTTGCCATTTAATTTTTCAGCAATACTGGTTGCTTCTGCAATAATATTAGTCTCTTCTGCTTCAATTAATTTTATCGCTGCTTCAAGTTCAGTTTTATAATTATTGCTGATGATCTTGAAAAAACCTAAAACAAAAAACAATTGAGTTAGAGAGTAACCTACGCAAGAGCGCGGGGGCATCCCTCCCGGAACAATAATATGATCATATTTTTTTGTTTGGGAAATTTCCAACACTTTTCCACCAGAAGTAATGCTAACGATCTTTGCATTTTTTGCAATAGCCAATTCCAAACAATTCAACGTTTCTTCTGTATTTCCTGAGTATGAAGAAATAATTACTAAGGTATTTTCATTAACATAAGAAGGAATAAAATAGCCTTTGGTAACATTAACCGGGACATTTGCATTGCCGACAACAAGTTCGCTTACAATACTTCCACCAATACCCGAACCACCTAGTCCACATATTAAAACGTTGGAGATCTTATTTTTCGATTCCGTTAATTTTGCATTACTACCTATACTAATTGCTTCGGATAATTGCTTCGAAAAGTTTGCTACTAATGATTTCATTATTATTGCTTTTATAAAAAAATTATTTTGTAAAAATAGTGTTTTTGAATCAATACCCACTCTATAAGGCGGTTTTAATTATACTATAACCAAAAATAAGGTTTAAACCCTATTTTAAGGCGGTACTCCTACCTTTTTTTATTAAATTTACTCTCCCTAAATATGATTGCGTAATCATAAATCCTTTATTACCTTATATTTGCAAAAAATAATACCAAAACAAGATGAGTATCGAATTAAACGAACAGGAAATATTAAGACGTAACAAACTGGAAGAAATTACCAAAAGTGGTATTGACGCCTATCCGGCAGAATTGTTTGATGTAAATGCAACGGCAAAAAACATATTAGAAAACTTTAGTCCCGAAAAGGCCGAAGAATATAAAAACATCTGTATTGCAGGACGTATCATGAGCGTTCGTGATATGGGTAAAGCCTGTTTTGTGAGTTTACAGGATTCAACAGGCCGTATTCAGCTATATATTCGCAGAGATGATATTTGCCCAGGAGAAGATAAAACAGCATTTGATCTGTTGTTTAAAAAACACACCGACATTGGCGATATTGTTGGTATAACAGGTTTTGTATTTTTAACCAAGGTTGGTGAAATATCCATTCACGCTGTTTCATTTAAAATGCTGAGTAAATCATTACGCCCTTTGCCAATGGTAAAGATTGATGAACAAGGCGTTGCACATGATGAAGTGACTGATCCTGAATTTCGTTATCGTCAGCGTTATGTTGATCTGATCATCAATCCAACAGTGAAAGATACTTTTGTAAAACGCACAAAAATGGTAAATACCATTCGTGATTTTTATAATTCAAAAGGTTATTTAGAGGTGGATACTCCCGTATTACAAGCTATCCCCGGAGGTGCCACAGCCCGCCCGTTTACAACACATCATAATACGTTAGATATGCCAATGTATCTTCGTATTGCTAATGAGTTATACCTGAAACGACTTATCGTTGGCGGATTTGATGGAGTATATGAATTCTCCCGCAACTTCCGTAATGAGGGAATGGATCGCACTCACAATCCCGAATTTACAGTAATGGAGCTGTATGTAGCCTACAAAGACTATAATTGGATGATGGATATTACCGAAGAGCTGATCGAGAAAATTGCATTGGATTTAAATGGAACAACTCAGGTTCCGGCCGGAGATAAGATCATTGATTTCAAACGCCCTTTCAAGCGTGTAACTATGTTCGAATCAATATTAGAATTTACCGGGATTGATATTAGTGAAATGGATGAGAACCAATTACGAGATGTTTGTAAAGAATTAAAAATTGAGCTTAACCCTAGCATGGGTAAAGGAAAATTGATCGATGAGATCTTTGGAGCAAAATGTGAAGGTTGTTATATTCAACCTACATTTATTACAGATTACCCAATTGAAATGAGTCCGCTCACAAAAAAGCACCGCAGCAAGCCGGGATTGGTGGAGCGTTTTGAGCTAATGGTGAATGGAAAAGAACTTGCAAATGCGTATTCCGAGTTAAATGATCCTATTGATCAACGTGAACGTTTTGAAGATCAAATAAAATTGATGGAGCGTGGTGATGATGAAGCGATGTTCATAGATCAGGATTTTTTGCGTGCATTGGAATATGGTATGCCGCCAACGGCAGGTATTGGTATTGGCATTGACCGTTTGGCAATGATCATGACCAACTCACATTCGATACAAGATGTATTGTTTTTCCCACAAATGCGACCGGAAATAATTAAAAAAGCGGTTGTGGAATTAAAAGCAGAAGAAATTAAAATATTGGATGAGGTAAAAAAACAAAATCCTGCTACTTTGGTTACTATTAGTGAAGGTTTGGGTATCTCAAAAAACCAATTGCAAAAATTACTTAATTCCTTGGAAGAAAGAAATTTAGTTAAAAGAGAAGGCCCCCTTTATCAGGTAAATAATTAATTTGTTATTAACCCAATCATTAGGCATAAATAATTAGTACCACCTTGATGAAACAGTATAATCAATTTGTTAGGTTTATTGGCAATAATTATAGCTGTTTCATCTTTATCTCTATTTTTTATTCCCTTTGTTTGCTCTTTAAATATGCTTCCACTTTTAACCCGGAACTTCAATCTTTTACAGGAAGAATGATTGGGGAAGCTACTTTGCAAGGTTACGATATCAATAAAAGAATAAAAGCTTTTTATCAGGCCGGAGCTTTATTCTTATTTGGTACTGTATTTATTTCAATTATTTTCTGGCGAGCTTCTTCTTATTTTAAAGAATTTTTCAAAGCTCCGGAGATACAGATCATTAATTATACTTCACTTGCCGGGATCATTCTCTGTTTTTTTACTCTTTGGGGTTCCCCTATCAAATCATCTCTCGAACTTATTTTTTGTGTACAAACAGTGTCAATTACTATTTATGTTTTAAAAAACATATTTTTTAAAAACACAAACATCACACAAAACATTACTGCTTCTTTCTATGCAATTGCCTTTGTACTGGGATTTTCTGTTTTTTTTATCTGGAATGAAATAGTTGTACTGTTTGATTTTTTACCGAAAGCTAATTTGTTATATATTCTTTTTATAACTGTAGTTGTAGCTTTCTTTTTAGTCGCACAATTAATAAAACATAAAAACAGTATTGAATCCCGAAATGAGATTAACAGGCTCGCCTATTTATTGTTACCATTAGCGTTAATCCCGCTCTTATCCGTTTTAAAAGATGAAACGTATTTAATTTTAAACGGCCATCACGTCTATTATTTTAGTCCGCGAAAGTTATACTTAATGGGTATCCTTTGTTTAGCTGCCTCAATCGCCTGGCGCTATCGAATAACTATAAAAAAACCATTACTTGCATTTGCAAAAAACACAGATGAACTTGTTGCTAAACGCTATTTTCCTTTATTAATTTTAGGGATCTTCGCTTTTACTTTTTATAGTCCTTTTATACAAGCTTCAACCGAAATGTTTGAAGCAGGTAACCAGTACTTACCACTAATGGAATTTCAAAAATTTGGTGTGATCCCGATTATTGAAAAGTTTAATTCACATCAACTATTCGAACTCTTTTGGGGGGGGCTCTATGTTTTATTTAATGGCTTGCATGGTCGTGAATTACCTTTATATGATTTTATGGACCTGGTTGTCTTGGCCGCTTTGGAATACTATTTTATTTACAAAATATCGCGTAATGCATACGTTTCTTTATTCATTGTCTTGCTTTTCCCATTGTTTGATTCTTTTATCCATTCGAACCGTTCCATCGCATTTGTAGCAATATTTATATTGCATGCGATGATCAATCAAAAAGCTTCGATCAGGAATTACCTCTTACTTATCAGTTGTACCGCCATTTTGATCCTTTGGCGATTAGAGATCGGCTATCCTTCAGCAATAGCAATAGCAGGAACATTGTTTATTTATTGGATGAATGAAAAGCGCTTTGTTTTTGATCGAAAATTATTGCTAAAGAGTATTTTATTTTTTTCTTTTTCATGCCTTTTATTATTGGGAGCCATTGCCTGGTGGAGAGATATCAATGTATTTGATAAACTGTTAAACGGATTTAATTATTTAGCCTCTGCGCAATCCTATGGATATATTGACTTAGGAGATGAAACGACAACTGTGTTCAAGATGCAATATTTTGTATTTCCAGTAGTACTCCTCCTTGGCTTTTGCGCACTTTTAGTTTTCTTTAAACAGTACACAATTTCAGGTTCGCAACGTTTTATTTATACGTCTTTAATTTTCTTAACACTCTATTATTTTGTTAATTTTCAGCGGGGCATTGTTGCGCACACCTTGGCTGGAGGGCCTGACAACTGGCTCTCCCCCTTCTTATTTCTTATTATAAGTGCCAGTGTTTACTTATTTCTATATAAGAGATCAACCGTAGCAAAGTTTATTCTATTCATAGTTTTTTCTTCTTTTTTAATTATGAATTACAAACACCCGGCAATAAATGCTCCACAGAATATTTATTCTCAAACTATCGAAAAAGCAACTAATTTTCCAAGGATTGAGCCACGCGAAAACATCGTGAGATGTATTAATGACTTAGATCATGAAAATCGGAAATTCAGTAATTTCAAAAAACTGGTCGATGAAGTGTTGACAGAGAAACAAACCTTTATTGACTTTACAAATACACCGATGTTGTATTATTTTACAGGAAAAATTTCACCGTCCTACTTCAATCAAAATCCTTTAACGATCCATAATGATCATCTTCAAAAGAAATTCATTTCAGATCTGAAAAATTATGACACTCCATTTATTCTGTTCTCTAATTTCCCGGAAACATGGTGGGATAATGCAATTGGAGTTCCGAATACAATGAGACATTACCGGATGGCAGAATACTTTTATAACAATTACCAACCATTTATTATAGTGGATAGTTTGTGCATTTGGAAACGTAACGATTTTAAAATTAAAAACGATCAGAAGTTGATTTACAATTATACGGAACAACTATCAGATTCTTCAAAGATCAACCCTTTTATAAAAGGTGTCATTAAAAATTCAAAAAATAAAAATTATTTATTTAAAGTAAATTCTAATAAATTCAAAGACAAAACAGTTCAAATGCCTTTACCAATAATAGAATCAACTATTGGAACACAAAACATAATGCCAAATTTTGTTGATGAAATTAATCATATAGGCTATTATATTTTCAAGACATCTGAAAGTGGATTTTCATTTCAACTAAAAAATGAGGACAAAAATATTAATGTATTAGATGTGTATGAATGTGATCATATTCCTGACTTTTACTCTTCAAAGCCTAAAAATCACAACATCAACCAAGTGCCCTATATATGGGGTACGTATGACAAAACTGTGCATGAGGAAAAAATGCTCGCCAATTTATTATCTAAAACACAAATATTACCCAACAATACTATCCACCATTTTAATTTTTCAAACGATATCGATAAATCAACAGGAAATACACTATTTATTTCCTTAGAATGTGATAATGAAACGCCAGCAACAATGGAATTAATGTATGGCAGCGATAAAAAGGAATATAAAGGGACTTTTGTATTTTCCATTCCTCCAGGGAAAGGTAAGCGCGATTTCGCTATAAGAATAAGTTCTCAATATAATTGGTACGCTTCTAATAATAATTACTTAGCATTGAACTGTAAGAATATTGAAAGTGTGAAACTGGATAGTATTAAATTGTTAAAAGGTAATTAGTATATCATGGATTGTACGATCTGCAAATCGACACAAGTAGAAATTAAATTTAATTTAACGGAAGACCGTCAGGTCTTATGCTGTTTGATTTGCGGTGTAGAATTTTTATTCCCGCAATTAAATGATGAGGAATTGAAAATTTTATATTCCGAAAATTATTATAAAGCCTGGGGTATACAAGGTGAAGAAGAAAATGAGATCACCAAAGAAATGAAAATCGCAACTTTTCAGTTGCGATTGAATTTGATCCGTCAGTTTGTTACTTCCGGAAAGGTTCTGGATGTTGGATGTGCAACCGGTTACTTTTTAGAAATTGCCAAGACAAATGGTTTTGAACCTTATGGCGTTGAATTTTCGGAATATTCAGCTGCTATCGCTAAAAAAAAAATTGGTGAGAAAAACGTGTTTTTAGGAACTTTAGAACAATGTGATTTTGAGAATAAAAGCTTTAATGTAATTGCTATGTCCGATCTTATTGAGCATGTGCGCATCCCAGCGCAAACACTTTCCAAAGCAGCCGCATTACTCAAGGATGACGGTGTAATTATGATCATGACGCCTGATACAAAAACTCTTTCCAATAATGTGATGGGAAAACGATGGACACATTATAAGCTGGAACATTTTTTTTACTTCAGTCACACTTCCATTAGTTATGTGGCTGAGCAGTGTGGTTTAAATGTGGTTCATTATGAAAGATCAAAAAAAGCATTGAATGTAAATTACCTGCATACCCAGTTTAATGTATATAAACATTGGCTATTAACTCCTTTCATCAATATGGTACACTTTCTGTTACCTGAAAAATTTGCTGCCAAAAATTTTTATTTTTCAATTGGTGAGATGGTTGTAATTTTAAAAAAACGTACATCCAATGCATCTTAAGGTTTTAGACAAAACAAGTACCTTATTATTATATCTGGAACAAAAATTCGGAATCCATTTCAGTTCATTACTTGTTGCATTTATATTATTATGCATTGCGGCAATATATGTTACCCCTTCAATTGCGCCTCTGGAATTAGGTCGGGGGTATGCATCTTTATCCACTGCCCCATTTGATTTTTCGGAACAGAACAATTTACGTTTCAGAATACTCACTCCCCTTATAGCATATTGCCTTGGGTTAAGAGGCTCATTGTATATAATATTTCCATTGATCGTTGCTTTGTTATTTTTATCCTGCATTTATTTTTACATGCGCAAAACACAAGCTCCTGCCGAAAGCCTTTTGATCACCATGTTAGTTTGTTTTTCCTCTCCCATACTATTTCTATTGCACTTCCAGGGATATGTGGATGTTACTTCTTACCTCCTGATTCTGTTAATGATCATTTTTATAAAAAAAACAGCAGTTTGGATCCCATTGATGGCCTTGCTCTTGCTTAATCATGAAAGCAATTTATTTATTATTCCTGGTTTGTTATATTTCTACTACATACATACTCCAAATAAAACAAAAGCAATTCTCAATTCCTTTATTGGATTAGTATTGGCGTATATCCCATTTTATTTTTATCGGAGATATATTAATGAAGTATCACCTGTTGAATATAATTTTGAAATGTATTACTCTCAAATAAAAGAAAATATTAAAAGCATTGCCATCTATTTTCCGATAGGCTTTTTTTATGCATTCAAATTGTTCTGGTTATTTCCTATGTTTGCTATCTATTACTATTGGAAAGAAAAAAATCAACAACAATTGTTGTTTTATACGATCCTTATCGTTGGAGTAATAAGCCAATTACTATTTGCCTCTGATACATCAAGACTTATAGGATTAGCTTTTCCTGTCATTTTATTTTCTGCTTTAAAAATAAAACAGGAATGGGGAACAGAATTATTTTTAAAACGGACATTTTACCTAATACTTATTAATTTTTTAATTCCACAATATTATGTGGGCCAGTCGGTTATGATTCGATTTTATCCATTACCTTCATCTTTAATATTAAAATGTTTCGGGGGTATCGAAACCTAAGTTTGTTAAAAAATAAAAAAATTGAAATTAAAGTCAAAAATACTGATTGACCGGGTTATCGGGCTTCCGATGGTTTATACATTAAATGTGTTCGCTCGAGTTTTAGGCTTTCTACTTCGGATAGACCATTCCCTAAATAAACCTATTAAAACCATTGCCGTTTGTAAATTTGTAGGTTTAGGTAGCATCATTCAAGCAACTCCACTATTACAAACATTGCGTAAAAATTACCCCGATGCAAGTATTGTATTTATTAGCAACGAATCGAATATAGGTTTATTGAACCATATAACTGAGGTAGATAAAGTATTTACCATTTCTGATAAAGGAATTTTCGCTCTGTTAAAGTCCAGTACCAGCCTGCTTTTCAAATTATGGAAACAAAAACCGGATGTATATATCGATCTGGAAATCTACTCGAATTACAGCAGCGTAATAGCAACGATGAGCTTATCTAAAAACCGGATCGGTTTTTTCAAAAATGATAAAACATACCGTAAAGGAATCTATACGCATATGTTGTATTTTAATGTGAAATCTCCAATATCACAAACGTATTTACAATTTGCAAGATTGCTGGGGTGCAAGGACATAGTATCTGAACTATCAATAAACACAAACAATATTGATGCTAACACGGTACAGATCATTGATCAAAAATTAAACACCGTTCTTCAAAAGTATATTGTTGTCAATCCCAATGCGTCAGACCTGCGGTTAGAAAGAAGGTGGGATCTCCAAAATTTTGTAACGCTGATACATAATATCTGTGATGAATTTCCTGAGCATAAAGTAATTCTGATAGGTGCAGGAAATGAAACCGAATACATTGGTAGATTGTCATCACATCTACAGACTAAAAAAAATGTAATTGATTCTTCCGGGAAATTAAGTATTAAGGAATTACTTATACTTATTGCGAATGCAAGCCTGATGATCACTAATGATACCGGGCCCATGCATATTGCTTTTGCTTTAAAAGTAAAAACGGTTGCATTGTTTGGACCTTGTTCTCCCCAACAATATGGCGGAATTGAAAATACAATTACTATTTATAAAAACACTTATTGCAGTCCCTGCGTTCATGAATTTATAATCCCTCCTTGTAAAGGGGATAATCAGTGCATGAAAAAAATTAAGGTGGAGGAAGTATTAAACAGCGTACGGTCGCAATTGGATTCAACATTAAGTATTGCCAATCAGCAATCTGGTATTGATTACACAAGTGATGGCTCCCCTTTAGGAGTTGTATTACGATAATAAATTGCGTTTTAAAATTTCACAATATGCAGCTTAAAGCGGTAAAACAAAATTCTCATTTCATTTATATTTTTTTGTTGCTGGGACTTTCTGTTTTTGCTTATTGGCAGATCTCGTTTTTAAAGTACTCGGTAACACATGATATGATAAACTGCTGGATTCCCTGGCGGTACTATATTTCAGAATGTTTTCAAAATCACATATTCCCTTTTTGGAACCCCTACCAACAATTAGGTTATCCTATACATGCAGATTTACAAGGCCCAACATGGTACCTCGAATCGATCCTATTAAGTATTACAACCGGCCAAACGAATTACACGCTACATTTTTTATTCGTTTTTTATGTTTTTATGGCGGGTATGGGTATGTATTTCCTTTCCTTGTGTTTTCAAAACAATAAAAAAGTTGCTTTCTTAATCGGGGCGTGTTACATGTTAAGCGGTTTTTTTGTTGGACATGTCCAACATTTTTATGCAATAATCGGTGCGGCCTGGTTGCCTTATATCATTTTGAATTATTACAAAATGTTTGTAGAAAAAAGTTATTTACGTGCTTTATATGCTGCTATTTTTGTGTTCTTTAATCTCACAGGAGGCAATCATACCTTCACTATTATCCTCATTTATTTGTTCATTACCATTTTTGGATATTTTATTTTCTCTGCGATCCGGGAAAAGAACAAAAAGGATATTATTCAGCTCATAAAACTTAACCTTTTATTTGGATTTGTTACCCTGATTTTTGCATCTGTAGTATTAGTGGCTTTTTACCAAACAGCTCCATATATAGCACGGTTAAGCGGAATGATCTATAAACAAGCAGCTGTTTGTCCTTTATCGCCTCAATCATTGTTATCATTGCTACTTCCTTTCTCAACTGTTAACAGTGTTGACTTTTTTAATACCGACCAATCCATGTGTAATGTATATGTTGGAATTATTATGCTTGTTTTTATACTATTAGCAATTATAAATAAAAAACAGCCTTTTGAAAAGGTCCTTTTCGTTTTTGCACTCATCTGTTTAATAGCCTCGTTTGGTGCATATACACCGGTCCACAAATTCCTTTTCGATTATTTCCCTTTGATCAATCGATTCCGTTTCCCAAGCTACTTCAGTTTGTTTTCAATACTCATTTTTTTAGTATTGGGCGGAAAACAATTGGCATTAATTGTTTCTGATGCAGAAATTAATTTTAAAAAATTGCTTCGAATTGTGATGATCGTTGCCTTATCGATATTGGCACTGGTAATTATAGCATTTGTAAAAAATCAGGGCCAGCCCTTTTTCTTTTTTAATAAGTTCAATACCATTTTTGATTTTCTAAAGTCTGCCTCCCTCTATCTGAATATAATACTTCAAGGTTCTATCCAGCTTTTATTATTAGGATTGTTTATTGTAACAATAACAACCTCATTAAAGAAATATTTGATCAACATTACAAGTATTCTTATTGTCTTGGATCTATTTATAGCACTCCAGTTGAACATTGCCTATGTTGGATTCTCACCCAATTCACCTAAAGAATTACATGATTATATTTTAACGTTGCCAAAAAACTTCCCAATTCCTTCAAACAGCAACATTATTGAAAACACAGAGGAAATAGGTCAGAAGCATGGTTTGTACAGGAATACAAGTATTTTCCATAAACGCATTTCTGCCGGTGTATTTAATTCGTATGCATTTAAAAATTATGCGATGCTGGTAGATTCATTTCCTCACTTATTCAATGCAATGCAAAAAAATCCATTACTTTATTTTTCTGACAATATTTATAGTAATTCTGAAATTTCTAAACTCGACTCGGCTACTACAACAAACAAAACAATTATTTTATCTGATGATGACTATAGAATTATTGCTCCAAAAATTAAAAAAAACAATGCCGATACACTAACAGGAAATATCACCATAACTTTGTTCAATCCTAATGAAATAAAGATAAAAGCAAGTGCGTCTCAAAATCAACTATTAACGCTCTTGCAAAGTTATTATGATGGATGGGAAGTATATATAGACGATCAACCGGCAAAAATTACAATTTCAAATTATTTGACAATGTCGGTTTTGTTTCCAAAAGGAGAGCATGAAGTGCGGTTTTCCTATAAAAACCCAGCAATTATTAAGGCAGCAATTATTTCTTATGCCTCATTCTTTGCTGTTTTATTACTACTATCTTATATCTGGATCAAAAAAAATAAAAATTATTGGGCTCCTGCTGTAATTTGGTTTGTATTACTTAGTAGCGCTTTGTATTATTTTATGTGATCCAAGTATATTGAACAAGACCGAAAAACTGTAATTTCGTTTTAAATATATCTGATCTGAATTTAATTAAAATGAGTAAAACACAACAAATAGCTGTAATAGGTGGAGGCAGCTGGGCTACGGCCATTGTAAAAATGTTATGCAACAATGTCCCACAAATACATTGGTGGATCCGTAATCCGCTTGCCCTTGAACATATTACTAAATACAAGCACAATCCTAATTATTTAACCTCCGTTCAGTTCGATACCGATAAACTACTCTTAAATACGAATTTAAAAGAGATCGTTGCTAAGGCTGATGTTTTAATAATGGCTGTGCCTTCTGCATTTTTGAAAGATGCCCTTTCCGGATTAACAGCTGAAGATTTTAAGAACAAACAAGTGTTCTCCGCAATAAAAGGGATCGTTCCGGAACACAACTTAATTGTTGGAGAATTTTTTAATAAAGAATATAAAGTACCTGTAGAAAATATTGGCGTTATCACTGGTCCTTGCCATGCAGAAGAAGTTGCAATGGAAAAACTATCCTACTTAACGGTTGCTTCTCAAAACCCCAACAATGCAGCCTTTGTAGCCTCTCAATTAAAATGCAGATATATTAAAACCACCACATCCGATGATATTTATGGCACAGAGTATTCTGCAGTATTAAAAAATGTATTTGCCATTGCAAGTGGTATTTGTCATGGATTGGGATATGGCGATAACTTTCAGGCTGTGCTGATCTCAAATGCAATTCAAGAAATAAAAAGATTTGTTGACGAAGTGCATCCGATTGACCGGGATATAAAAAGTTCGGCATACCTCGGAGATTTGTTGGTTACAGCCTATTCACAATTTAGCCGCAACCGCACGTTTGGCGGAATGATCGGCAAAGGGTATTCTGTTAAATCTGCACAACTGGAAATGAATATGATCGCAGAAGGGTATTACGGAACAAAATGCGTGTATGAGATCAATAAGCAATACAATGTGGATATGCCTATTACAAAAGCTGTTTACAATATTTTATATGAAAAGAAATCTCCTGCGCTTGAAATGGAATTATTAACAAATGAGTTGTCGTAAAGCTTGCAACTATACCCTGGCAGGGTTTTAAACCCTGTTAGGGTTAATACTTTAGCAACTAAATTTTCTAATATTCTATATACATTAAAATAAAACAGACTAGCTCAATCCTTTTTCTCTAAACCCTAACAGGGTTTGAAACCCTGTCCGGGTCAAGTAACAGAAGGATGGTAATTTAAAAACACAAGCTTCCCTTTCGCATTTCCAATAACCTCCACTAATTGCTGCTCCTCGGCTTCTTTAATATTTTTAACTGATTTAAAATGTGATAGTAATTTTTGAGCTGTTGTAGTACTTATTCCTTTTATTTCAGTGAGCTCTGTTTTTAATGTCCCTTTATCCCTTTTACTTCTGTGGTGGGTAATTCCAAAGCGATGGGCCTCATCACGTATCTGTTGAATTATTTTTAATGTTTCGCTGCGTTTATCCAGATACATGGGAATAGAATCGTCCGGGAAATATATTTCTTCCAGCTTTTTTGCGATCCCGATAATCCCCACTTTTCCTCTAAGTCCTAATTTTTCAAGACTTTCAATGGCAGAACTTAATTGCCCTTTACCGCCATCAACTACAATTAGTTGTGGCAATGGTTGATTTTCTTCCAAAACACGCTTATATCGCCTGTAAATCACTTCTTCCATTGATGCAAAGTCATCGGGACCTTCAACGGTTTTTATATTAAAGTGGCGATAATCTTTCTTACTAGGTTTAGCATCTTTAAAAACAGTCATTGCGGCAACAGGATAAGCACCTTGAAAATTGGAATTATCAAAACATTCAATATGTCGTGGTTCTTCGCTCAAATGCAAATCTTTTTTCATTTGCTCCAGTATGCGTTTGGTATGACGTTCCGGATCAACAAGACTTTCCTGTTTAATTTTTTCTCTTTTGTAATATTCCACATTGCGTTCAGATAACTCCAGCAAATGTTTTTTATCACCACGCTGAGGAATAGTAAATTCGATATTTGGAAATTCTGTATCAATTGCAAACGGGACAATAATTTCTTTTGAATCGCTATTAAAACGATCACGAAGTTCAGCGATAGCAAGTGTTAGCAACTCTTCATCACTTTCATCGAGTTTCTTTTTTAGTTCAATGGTGTGACCTTGAATAATTGCACCATTCATCACTTTTAAAAAATTTACATATCCGGATTTTTCATCAGAAACAATTGAGAACACATCCACATTATTTATGGTAGGGCTTACAACAGTTGATTTACTTTGAAACTTCTCTAACAGATCAATTTTTTCTTTAATCAATTGAGCATTTTCAAATTCCATTTTTTCAATATACTGTTGTAATAGAATTTTTAAGTGGCGGGAAACTGTATTTATGTTTCCTTTAATAATTTCTTTTATTTCTGAAATAGTTTGATCGTACTCTTCTTCCGTTTCCTTTCCAACGCAAGGCGCTTTGCAATTTCCGATATGATATTCCAAACAGACCTTAAATTTATTGGCAGCGATGCTTTTATCGTCTAATTTTAAATTGCAATTACGCAGTTTATATAATTGTTTGATCAAATCCAGCACCATGTGCATTACTCTGCCCGATGCATAAGGCCCAAAGTAGGTTGAACCGTCTTTAACTACAATACGGGTTGTGAACACACGTGGAAATGGTTCTTTTTTTATGCAGATCCAGGGATACGTTTTATCATCTTTTAATAAAACATTATAACGCGGCTGGTATTTTTTTATAAGATTATTTTCTAAAAGAAGCGCATCTATTTCGGTATCAACAATGATGTATTTAATGTCAACGATCTTTTTTACAAGTACCATTGTTTTGCCACTGTCGTGCTGGTCCTTGAAATAAGACAGCACCCTTTTCTTTAAATTTTTTGCTTTACCAACATAAATGATCTTCCCATCCACATCGTAATACTGATACACACCCGGATTATCAGGGAGTGTACGCAGAATATTTTGTATGAGTTCGGATCTTTCCAATTTAACGACTATTGTTTTTTATTTATAAAAAAACGCCTCATTCTTTTGTTAAGAACAAGGCGAATTAATAAAAAAATTATTAATTATTGTCCATGACAATTTTTATACTTCTTACCGCTTCCACAAGGGCATGCATCATTACGCCCTATTTTTTGTTCTACTCTCACCGGTTGTGGTTTCGGTTTAGGTTGCTCCTCATCAGAAACTTCATTTCTGCTGGTTTGTACCTGCTCTTTTCTTGGTGCTTGCACTCGCGCTTGCTGCACTGCATTTTGAGTTTCATTCGGTAAATTCGCACGCATCAAAAACGACACAACTTCTTTATTTACATCCGTAACCATGCGTTTAAACAATTCAAAGGATTCGAATTTATAAACCAACAAAGGATCTTTTTGTTCGTAAACCGCATTTTGAACCGATTGTTTCAACTCATCCATTTCACGTAAATGTTCTTTCCAGGCATCATCGATCATTGAAAGTGATGTACCTTTTTCTAAACCTAATACCAGTTCACGGCCATGCGTTTCGTAAGCATGTTTTAAATTAACCACTACCTGTAATGTTTTTATTCCATCAGATAAAGGCGTTACTATATTTTCGAATGAATTCGCTTTATCTTCATATACATTCTTAATTATAGGGAATGCTTTATTTGCAATATATTCGTTCTTATGAATATAATTTGCTTCTGCTTTTTGATATAACCGCTCAATAACCTTCTGTGAATTTAAACTTGTAAATTCATTTTGAGTTAAAGGGCTTTCAGTTGCTAATACACGAAGTACCTCAATAGTAAAGTTCTCAAAATCTTTAGTATCATGATATTCATTTACAATTGATTCGCAGGTATCATAAATTGAGTTAGCGATATCAACCGCAAGACGCTCACCAAATAAGGCATGTCGTCTTTTCTTGTAAATAACTTCACGTTGAGAATTCATTACGTCATCATACTCGATCAAACGCTTACGTGTACCAAAATTATTTTCTTCTACTTTCTTTTGTGCACGCTCAATTGACTTGGTGATCATTGAATGTTGAATTACTTCACCTTCTTCAATTCCCATTCTATCCATCAGCTTAGCAATACGCTCAGAACCGAACAAACGCATCAGATCATCTTCAAGCGAAGAGAAAAACTGTGATGACCCCGGATCTCCCTGACGACCGGCACGACCACGTAACTGACGGTCAACACGTCTCGACTCGTGACGCTCCGTACCAATGATAGCTAAACCACCTACTTCTTTTACACCGGGCCCAAGCTTAATATCTGTACCACGTCCTGCCATGTTGGTAGCAATAGTTACAGTACCTGATAAACCTGCTTCCTGAATGATCTCTGCCTCACGCTGGTGCATCTTCGCATTTAATACGTTATGCTTGATACCGCGCAATTTCAACATACGACTCAACAATTCCGAGATCTCAACCGATGTAGTACCAACAAGAACAGGTCTTCCGGCTTCTACGCATTTTACTATCTCCTCAATAGAAGCATTGTATTTTTCACGTTTGGTTTTATAAACCAGATCCTCGTAATCTTTACGTTGAATAGGTCTGTTAGTAGGTATCGAAACTACATCCAACTTATAAATATCCCATAACTCTCCGGCTTCCGTTTCTGCAGTACCTGTCATACCTGCCAATTTGTTGTACATACGGAAGTAATTCTGCAAAGTAACAGTTGCATACGTTTGTGTTGCAGCTTCCACTTTTACATTTTCCTTTGCTTCAATTGCCTGATGCAAACCATCGGAATACCTACGACCTTCCATGATACGGCCGGTCTGTTCATCCACAATTTTCACCTTACCATCCATAATTACATATTCCACGTCTTTTTCAAATAACGTATATGCTTTTAACAATTGAGTGATGGTATGTACACGTTCCGATTTGATTGAATAATCACGGATCAGCTCATCTTTTACTTTCAGTTTTTCTTCCGTTGAAATATTAGACTTTTCTATTACTGCAATTTCAGAACCAACATCAGGCAATACAAAGAATCCA
This sequence comes from Bacteroidota bacterium, assembly GCA_040388745.1. Taxonomy (GTDB): domain Bacteria; phylum Bacteroidota; class Bacteroidia; order 2-12-FULL-35-15; family 2-12-FULL-35-15; genus 2-12-FULL-35-15. The sequence continues at coordinate 31,646 of JAZKBF010000014.1, forward strand.
GCATCTTCAGATGAATTTGAAATTAGCTCAATTCCTTTTTCGGTAAGTTCGATGGTGTTGTGCTTTTCATCAATTACAAAAAACAATTCTTCATCTACTTTATGCATTTCGCGGGATTGATCCTGCATATAAAAGTTCTCTGTTTTTTGCAATAAAGCTCTGATCCCGGTTTCACTCAAATATTTAATGGTAGCTTTATTTTTCGGCAAACCTCTGTAAGCCCTTAATATCGCCATTCCGCCTTCTTTCTCTTTCCCTTCAGCCAACATTTTTTTTGCTTCTGATAAAGCACTGTTAACATACGCTCTTTGAGCATTCACGATCTTTTCGATACGGGGTTTAAGCGGAGCAAATTCCTGGTTATCTCCTTTAGGAGTAGGGCCTGAAATAATTAATGGAGTACGTGCATCATCGATCAATACACTATCCACCTCATCCACAATTGCAAAGTTATGTTTACGTTGTACGAGATCTTCCGGACTACGGGCCATATTATCACGCAGGTAATCAAATCCAAATTCGTTGTTAGTACCAAAGGTAACGTCCGCTAAATAGGCTTGTCTGCGCTCTTCGGAGTTGGGCTCATGCTTATCGATACAATCAACCGTTAAACCATGAAATTCAAATAAAGGACCGTTCCATTCAGAGTCACGTTTTGCAAGATAATTATTTACGGTAACCACGTGAACACCTCGTCCTGAAAGGGCATTAAGGTACACAGGCAGAGTACCAACAAGTGTTTTTCCCTCACCTGTACCCATCTCAGAAATTTTCCCCTGATGCAATACGATCCCTCCTATCAACTGTACATCATAATGAACCATATCCCAGGTAACTGAATTACCGGCTGCCATCCATGAATTGCTCCAGAAAGCTTTGTCCCCTTTTATTTCAATAGCTGCCCGTTTTGCTGCAAGGTCGCGATCTAATTGAGTTGCTGTTACTTCAATAGAAGTGTTTTCTTTAAAGCGTTTTGCTGTTTCCTTCATTACAGCAAATGCTTCAGGCAATAACTCATCAATGATCTCTTTATTTTTTTCAGTGATCGATTTTTCCAATTCATCGATCTCTTCATAGAGCGTCTCTTTTGCTTCAACACCTAGGGTAAGGTCGGTTTCAATTTTTTTACGAATATCATTTACCTGGCCTTGTTCTTTAGAAGAAAATTCTGAAATACGTTTTTTAAACTCAAGTGTTTTTGCACGAAGGGCATCATTACTTATGTTTGCAAGCTTCGGAAACTCGGTTAGAATATTATCAAGAATAGGTTGTATCTCTTTTAGATCCCTATCGGATTTGGTTCCAAATATTTTGGAAATTTTTTTTGTAATAAAATCTAACATTATATAAAATCGTTTGTGAATACTATTAAAAAGGTAACAAATTTACTTAAATTTTGGCTTTGTAATTGGGATTTTTTTCATATACCTAAAGACCCTGTCAGTATTAAGAAAATCAATGATATTAGTCAAAAGCTGTTCCGCTTTTTTTAATCTGCCAAATTAGCAGGGTGAAGGCGACTGGCCAATGTCGTTTAGGTTAGCTGCCCTCGCACATATTTCGACAGGCTCAATATGACCTGGGCCGCAGTCAGTCAGAGCTTGTCGAAGACTGTGGGCTGATTTCCCCCTTAACTCAACGACTTTGGGCAAACCCGGTGTAAATAAAAAAGGAGCCCCGATCAATATCAGGGCTCCTTTATTTGTATTTAATTTTATAATTACTGCTTGATCAAACGTTCAACTATTGTTTGATCACCCAATTGAAAGTGGATAAAATAAACTCCTCTACTAAGGCTGCTGCTATTGATAGTATGCGTATTGCTTCCTTTTTTTAAGTTTAAAGTTTCAGAGATCATTTTTTCACCAAGAACATTGGAAATAGTAATTTCAGCTTTTATAGCATCAACAGAATTAACAGATAAATTTACTACTTCAGCTGCCGGATTAGGATAAACTGAAAACACAATGCCCTTACTTTCGCTTTCAACAATAGTGGTAGGAGCACTAGCGCAAGGAGCCTTGCGTAATACCTGCCCACGTATTTCTCCATTGGGATTTGCGGCAGTATGGATATTAATATAAACTAATTCGTCCTGAAACAAAGTTGAACTTGCAGATGTGAATGGTGTTGCATCCGTTGATTTCCAGTATCCAAAACCTGAAGAATTTTCACCGGATGAAGTAAAGGATGTAGCCAGGTCATTAATAACACCACCGCTTACACCAACAGCTGCATTGTGAAAATGGACTCCGGATGCAGTACCACTTAAGCCTCTTGCAACAACCATAAAGTGAGCGTTTGTTTGATCCCTGTCGATGGATACAATTCCTGAACCTGTTGCACTGGTTGCAACAGAAGGAGATTCCTGTGCGCCATCTAATGAAATTGTATATCCTTCACGTGCCAAACGATAAACTTGTCCGCGAATTTCACCACCGGGATGTGCTGCTGTGTGAATGTTCAAATAAAGATCACCTCTTAAAAAACTATTGATCAATGTGGATGTTAAAGCTGACCCAACAATGGTATCCGTAATACGATTGCCCACAATTGATGCTGAAAGATCAACCACCACTGCACCACTCACCCCTAATAGTCCAGCATGAAAGTGTGAACTTGTAATTGCTCCGCTTAATCCATCTGCTACTACATCGTACCATAAAGTATCTAACGTATTATTTAATTTAATGCTCGAAACAGCAACTGCATTGGTAATGACTGCCGGCACTTCCTGTGAACCATCTAAACGGGCATCAAATGTAAGTTTTGTATCATACTTCAATTGTCCGCGGATCTCGCCACCTGCATTTGCTGTTGTATGCATATTTATATAAATGTTTCCTGCTTTTAGATCAGCTAAAAAAGCAGTAGGGTCAACTTCTCCGGATATAATGTTTCCATTTATCATGGTTGTCAAGTCAGTATTAACAGGACCATCTACTCCTACTGCACCGGTATGAAAGTGAGCTGCAGTAATAGCACCACTGAGACCTTGTGCGACAACGTAAAATTTTAATTTCGACTGATCTTTTGAAAGGTTGAAAGTCCCTAAACCATAAGCGGTAGTTGTTACTGCAGGCACTTCCTGCGCGCCATCCAACTTTGCAGTATACCCGTAATCGGTCTCCAACCACAACTGCCCCCTGATCTCGCCATTCGGATTAGCGGCTGTATGTACATTAATATAATACGCTCCGCTCAAATATTTGGCGATCATCGCAGATGTAAGGTTTGCCCCTGTTAAGATTCCGTTAATATGGTTTCCGGAAACAAACGTACTTAAGTCGGTAATTACACCACCGTTCACACCCGCTGCAGCTTCATGAACGTGTGCGCTCATTATTGCGCCACTTAAACCATTTACTGTAACGCTTACACACATTGTATCGCGACTTGCATTAAGTGAAAAACTTGCAACGCCTACTGCATTTGTTGTAACTGCAGGAACCTGTTGCGCACCATCGAGTTTTGCAGTTATTAATAAGTGATCCTGTAAATGGGAAGCTTGTGCAGTCAAAGCTGAAAGCAAAGAAAATCCGAATAATAATTTGTTGGTAATTTTTTTCATAGTTGTATATTTTGTTATCCTTCAGTTTGCTGTTGCCCAAAAAATTTGTCGCGACAAACTTACAACCGGAAAAGTCGAATTGAACTCCCTGACGGCAAAAGCCCCACATAACTGCCTGATAATGAAGCTATGATCTTCATCACTTTGATTAAGATCTGTGATTCTGTCAAATTTATTATTTTGAAATTTGAAGATGATAAATCCACCATTCAATGTTCGCATGAAAAACACCTATATTCTTTTGTATACATCGGTCAAATCACCTCTGAATTAGAACGTATCAAAAAAATCACACAGAGAAACAAGGAGGAAACACAGAGAGTCACAAAGAAAGAGGGTGGACTTAAAATTAGGCTGATTCATATTTCCAAAATGATATCAAATTGGAAAGAATTTTTTGCATAAAAAAAGCCCCACGATTTTTTTCGTGGGGCTTTTTTTCTAAAATAAATTTAATATTCATCTTCGTTAAAAAAGAAGTCATCTTTTGTTGGGTAATCCGGCCAGATCTCTTCAATCGTTTCGTACATCTCGCCTTCATCTTCAATTTCCTGAAGATTTTCGATAACTTCCATTGGAGCTCCTGAACGAATTGCAAAGTCAATTAATTCATCCTTTGTTGCCGGCCAAGGAGCGTCTTCTAAATTTTTTGCTAATTCAAGTGTCCAATACATTGCTTCTATTTTTAAAATAAGAACTTAAAAATTGTGCCAATTCTTAGTTTCTAATAAGTAAATTTTATAAAACTGTTGATTTTTCTGCAAAAGTAAAAATTAATTCCATTAATCAAAATGATAAAGGACATTAATTTACATTCGCGGCTTCCAGGGCATTTCCTGAGCATGTAAATCCTGGGTAAGTTGGCGCGAGAGCATAAAAAGATAATCGCTGAGGCGATTGAGATATTTAACCACCAGATCAGATACAAAGCTGTGTTCGGAAAGATGGATGGTTAACCGCTCTGCTCTTCGGCATACACAACGCGCAATGTGGCAAAACGACACAGTAGTGTGGCCGCCCGGTAACACAAACGACCTCATTTCGGGCAATGCTTCATTCATTTTATCCATTTCCTTTTCCAACAAAGCAATATCTTCTTCTTTTAGATCAGGAATTTTCATCTTTGATTTTTCAGGGTCAGAGGCCAAAGATGAACCAATCGTAAACAAACGGTCCTGTATTTCTATTAAGATCTGTTTATGATGTTCACTAATATCCTGATCGCGGATCAGCCCAATGTGTGAATTAAGTTCATCAACTGTTCCGTACGTTTCAATACGTATGTGATGCTTTGGAACACGTGTTCCGCCAATTAAAGACGTTTGGCCTTTGTCACCTGTTTTTGTATATATTTTAAATGCCATATTATTAATTTTGGTTCTGTTGGGGATAAAGTATTTTCATTTGGGCGTGCCCTATGGGCCGGGCTTTTCACTTCAATCTTCTCCGATAAAGGATCGGAGAAGCCTGCCCGACTGCAAGACATCAGTCGTTCGGGCGGGGATTTCCGTTGCAATCCCTCACGCAAACAAAAAAAACCAGGGTTCTACCCGGTTAATTCAGCAAAAAATTATAGACGACTGAGAACAGTTGTTATTTGTTCGTTTTTAGTATCGCGCTCCACTATACCATCTTTTAAACGGACAATACGATGTGCGTGTTGCGCAATATCTTCTTCGTGTGTTACTAAAATGATGGTATTTCCATTTTTGTGTATCTCCTCCAATAAACCCATGATCTCAATGGATGTTTTTGAATCCAAATTCCCTGTAGGTTCATCGGCTAAAATAATGGCCGGTCGATTTACCAGCGCTCTTGCAATTGCAACACGCTGGCGCTGTCCACCGGATAACTCATTAGGCTTGTGCATGATGCGATCACCCAACCCAACCTGCTCCAACACTTCTTTACCACGTTTTAACCGGTCGGCTTTATTATATCCTGCATAAACTAAGGGAAGCATAACATTATCAAGCGCTGTAGAGCGTGGCAATAAATTAAACGATTGAAAAACAAAACCAATTTCTTTATTTCTTACTTCGGCCAATTCATTATCCAGCATTTGCGCTACAGAAATACCATTTAAAATATATTTACCTCCTGTAGGACTATCCAAACAACCTAAAACATTCATCAATGTAGATTTTCCACTGCCGGATGGCCCCATTAGCGCAACATATTCATTCTTATAAATATCAAGAGATACCGAACGTAATGCATGAATTACCTCGGTGCCTATTTTATAGGCTTTAGCAATATTGGATAACTGAATAATTGATTCCATTGTGCGGATAACGTATTTTCAAGCGAATTTACGAATATACTGTGAATTATGTAAAAACAAATTTTCCATCCTCATGGGGTGTACAACAAATATCCTAAATCGTAAATATCACCCCTTCGGGGTTTGCCATTGTGAAATGTTGCATTTTGCTATAATCATTACATCCCTTCGGGATTACTAGGTATTGAATACAAAGCCCGAAGGGCTGATATTATTATAGAATAAAGAATTGTGCTAAAATCATTACATCCCTTCGGGATTATAAGTATTGAATACAAAGCCCGAAGGGCTGATATTATTATAGAATAAATAAAGATTAGCTTTTTAAAACCCCGAAGGGGTGATATAGGGGAATTTGTAGTACACCCTCCTCATGCCTCTTTCGCTCTCTCAACAACTTTCATCCTTCGAAATGCGCCAGATTAAACTCAAGGGTAAATGCGAAGTTTCGTAATTCGTAATTCGTAGTATTCTAAAATTTAATCACAAAATGTTGCTTCACCTGCGTTTTTCGGAAAAACACAATGCCCATAAAAAACAGATCAAGGGTAACAGTAACTCTATTATCGTTTTTTATTTGACTCCAGGCTTCCTTCAACTCAGGCGACAAATATATGTTCTCAAACACAAAAACACTCTCTTCAGTTGCTTTTTCCACACAGAGGTAAAAGTAATTTAATGCATCTTGTTTACAACGATTGCCATCAAAACATACAAATACTAAATTTTGATTGTTAGCTACTATTGCCTTCAGGATGTCATCAACATTTCCTGTTTTTTGTTCAATGTTTTTTAATCTTAATTGCTTGAAATTTTGTTTGGCAATTTCAGCTATCTCCTTATTTTTTTCGATAGTGATAACACTGTTTTTTGAATTGGCTGAAGCCATGTAAACTGTGTTGATCCCAAAAGAGGTGCCGACTTCAATGATTTGCTCAGGCATAAAGTGATTTACCAAACGAAACCGTAACTGAGAATATTTAGAAGGTAAAGTATGAGGTTTTGCGATCCTGGATATTTTAATTATTTTTTTTGAACTCAAAAATTTTCCTCTTACTTTTTCAATTTTCTGGAAGGAATAGTATTCGTTCTTGTTATATATAACATTGGTCAACAAACTGAAAACAAATGGAGAATGCACCCCATGCTCATTTACAGCCCTTAACCTGTAAATAAAATAATTATATATAAAAAATATTTTTTTCAATGATAGATTTATGGAGTCAAAATAGCCTTCTTACCCTGCCCCCGCACTTTCTCGACTATGCTCGAAATGACAACGCACAAGGCCGATCTCCAGGAGTTGAAAAATTTTTACAAGACGGTTTAGTAATTCAACAGATCTGTTATCGCTTTTGCAACCTTTACTGCATTAGGCAGCATAGTAGCTTCAAGCACAGAGTTTAGAGGTATAGCAGGTAAATTTTCAGAGCCTATTACTTCAACGGGCGCATCCAAAAACTCAAAACATTTTTTAGATATTCTTCCTGCTAAAGCCTGCGCGAAACTATTGTTATAGGGCTCTTCAGTTAATACAATACACTTCCCATGTTTTTTTACAGAGGCAAAAATTGTTTCTTCATCTATTGGATTTATGGTGCGCAGATCCACAATTTCAATTTGATCCATAAATTCTTTAGCAGCACTTTTTGCCCAATACACGCCCATCCCATAGGTTATGATCGTTAATGTTGGTTTAACAGAAGCTTCCGCTACCTGCACCATACGTGCTTTTCCGAGAGGGATAATATAATCTTCGTCCGGCTCAATGGTTCTGGCATCCTCAGTCCCTTTTATTTTGCTCCAGTATAAACCTTTGTGTTCAAGCATTATTACAGGGTTCGGATCATAATAAGCAGCTTTCATCAACCCCTTTAGATCCGCACCTGTGGAGGGATAACAAATTTTTATTCCACGGATATTCGACAATACACTTTCTACACTTGAGGAATGGTAAGGCCCACCACTACCGTATGCTCCAATAGGTACGCGGATGATACACCCCACCGGCCATTTACCATTTGACAAATAACAAGATCGGCTCACTTCTGTAAACAATTGATTTAAACCCGGCCATATATAATCCGCAAATTGAACTTCAACAATTGGTTTGCATCCAACAGCACTCATGCCCACTGTACTGCCTATAATAAAAGCTTCCTGTATTGGAGTGTTAAATACTCTGTGATCTCCGAAAGTTTGCGCTAATGTTGCTGCTTCACGAAAAACCCCTCCCAACCTCGCTCCTACATCTTGCCCATAAAGTAAACATTCCGGATGTTTTGCCATCAGTTCACGGATAGCAAATAAAGCAGAATCCACCATCACCGTTTTTTCTTTGCCCTTAGGTTCACGTTCTCCTTTTTCTTCTGTAACCGGAGTTGGAGCAAATTCATGGTCAAATAGATCTTCAGCACGCGGGTCTTCTGCTACCAATGCTTTTTGATAATGTTCCTGAACTTTTAGTGTTGCATTTTTTTCAATTTCATCTAATTCAGAACTTTCAAAACCTGCAACGATCAATTGATCCCTGAATTTAGGAAATGGGTCACGTTGCTGAGCTTCTTCCAGATCATCGCGATACCACTCCTTGCGAACACCTGATGTATGGTGATTCAACAAAGGAACTTTCGCGTGAATTAAAAATGGCCTGCGTTCTTTGCGTATAATAGCAATTACTTCCTGTATGGTGTTATACGATTCGAAAAAATCAGTTCCGTCAATGGTACGGGTTTCCAAACCTTTGAAACCTTTTGCATATTCTGTTGCATCCTGTGCACGAATTTCTTTTGCGCTCGCAGAAATATCCCACTCATTGTCCTGCACCAAATATAGTATGGGCATTTTTTTCAAAACCGCCATCTGAAATGCTTCCGACACTTCTCCTTCTGTTATACAAGCATCACCTAATGAGCAAACCGCTATTGGTTTATCATCACCATGATCGGATAATAAATTTTGTTTTTCTAAATATTGAATTCCCATTGCAACACCTGTAGTAGGTATTGCCTGCATACCTGTTGCCGAGGATTGCATCGGAATTTTTGGCATGTCATCTCTTCTTAAACTTGGATGGCAGTAATACGTTCTTCCGCCCGAAAATGGATCTTCACGCTTTGCCAATAGCTGTAACATCAGATCATACGGCTGCATTCCTATTCCAAGCAACATACTATCATCGCGATAATATGCCGACAAATAATCCTGTGCTTTTAATTGCAAGCCTAATGCTAGCTGAATGGCCTCATGTCCGCGGGATGTGGCATGAACGTATTTAGCGGTAACTTCTTTATTTGCTTCGTATAATTCGCTCATTGCTTTAGCAGTACATATCAGCTCAAAAGCTTGTAGTAAGGTTTCTTCAGCAATAGAGGAATCAATTTTTCGTTTATCAGTCATTGTTGGTTGCATACTGTAAGTCTCAAAATTAAGCTTTAATTTTTATTTACCATAATTGTGATATACTATGGACTTCTGCCTGCTTTTCTGTGATTAACGATTTTAAAAAATATTTGGGCGTTTCCTCTTTCTTAAAAAAAAGAAAGAGGTCGGGCTTTTCACTTCAATCTTTTCTTAAACAAGAAAAGGATTTACGTTTCAATCCCTAACGCGACATCCGTGTGACCAGCCTCACTTTCTCGACAAGCTCGAAATGACTGCGCGCTTGGTCATTTCGAGCTTGTCGAGAAAATTGTGTGTAAGCATTTCGTAACTCCAATTTTTGTTGTAAACATTAGGATTATTTTAAATGTATAAAGCCTGTTATATAAAACTATTTCAGCGTTGTATATTTTCCAAATCCATTCATCAAGGCCTGGTAAAATAGATCGCCTTGAATTTTATACCCTTTTCCATTAAAGTGAACACGGTCCTTTGAGGATAGTTGAGCAACAAACCATTTTCCCATTGAACCATAACCTCCCATTATTTCATATAGATCCCAATAAGGTAGATTATTCTGCAAACAATAGTTAATAATGGCAACCCGTGCCTGTAGCATATCCGGATTTTTCACTCTTCCTTTCCGTGTTTTACGGAACGAATCAGCCGGAGTTGTTAATAAAATAGAGGCATTGGGGCTGGCTAATTTTATTTTTGTAATAAGTGTATCGATATTGCGGGTGAATAAAACTTTATCAAATCCAACAGAAAATGCTTCGTTAGTGCCTAAAGAAACGATCACCAGGTCGGCATTCAAATACGACAACTGCTCTGTAAAATATTTCGATTTCACATAATGCCTGTACTCAGCTCCATTTACACCTATCATATTGTATAACACACCTGCGGAATCGTTCTCCAGTAGCATTCCATAAATACGCGTAGTTTTCTGATTAACAGTATCTGTATTTTTATTTCGCAAAATTATTTGAGAAATCGGTTTATCAAATTTTAATTCAGAAACAAAGGAGCTCAGAGAAACATCGTTTGATCTAAAGATCCCCCGCTCACAATTTATTTCATCACAAATAGTAATATCATAATTACGAAGTCCTTTTTCCTGGAACAACGTAAATTTTGTAAAACTATAACCAAGACCCGGCTGATCTTTCACTGTTAAATTTATTTCGGCAAAAGGATTGGTTGTTTCAATAGTAAAGCCACTAATGCCTATGGGTAAAGGTTTTTCATGAAACACATTCCGTTTCGAATCCCAGATTATATTTGTTGTGGTTCTGTAAGAGGCCGGTTCATTGCTTTTTGCAACATGATATGGAAATAACAATCCCCTGCCGGCATTACCAAATTTTAATTGTAATTTCTGACGTACTGTTCCCGAAAAAAGATCTGCCTGTATGTGCGAATCACCAATGTGTACAATATCTACACGCCCCTTTTTTGTTTCCTGTAATTCATATAATTTTTTATAAAAATAATGTAATGAATTGCTGTCATTTTCAATTTTATTTAGATCTTCCCGGATAAAACTGAATTGTTTGTATGAAAAGGAATCGGCTGTTTGTGCAAAAGAATTACCGCCCCATCCCTGCATTAAAGGAAGAGTAAGTATAGTAAGAAGTATAAGAATTATTTTTTTCATTTAAAATTGGTATCTTTTTGTGTTCAAGCCGAGCAATGTCTTTAATTTAAGGGTTTTTCTAACCGAAATGCCTGCCCACAGTCTTCGACAAGCTCAGACTGACTGCGCGCGCTGGTCATATTGAGCCTGTCGAAATATGTGCGAAAGCTTTTAATATCGATATTTCTATATATTAAAATAAAATTTAAACAGGCCCTTATTGTTTTTCTTTCCCCGGCAACGACAAAACTGATAAAGCATTTTTGTCATTAAACTGTTTGTATTCATTCATTAATTTAGTGAACAATAATTTACCGGCTTTGTGAGCGCCTCTAAAATTGAAGTGCGTATAATCTTTGTTAGCAAGGGCTGTGTCGCCTTCTACCCATTTCACCATCGATCCGTTTCCTCCCATAGCATCGTATAAACTCCAGAATGCAATTTTATTATTTTTTGCCATTCTTTTTTGGGCTTCTACTAAAATTGGTACGCTTGGATCAGTTTCATACACTCCATTTTTGCGGTAACTTTTATCGCCCACACTGATCAATAAGATACTTGTATTCGGAAAGCTTGCCTGAATATGTTTTATAACATTATTCATACCACGCTCATACCACGAAAAGTCAGTAACCTTCGAATTTACTGCATTTAAACCGTATTCTAAAATGATCAGATCATACCCCAGGTAATTATTAGTTCCGGAGTAAACGCTTTGTAACACTTTAGTAATAGGCATTCCGGAGTTACCCCTGAACGAAAAATTGTCAACAAATACACCACTATCACTTTCCATACTAAAGCCAAAAATATCAAGAGGTGTTTTACACTGGAAGGTGGCTTTAATACATTGTGCGGAATTTTGGTTAGCGATCACTAATTGATTAACGGTGTTTTCACCCTTAAGTGAATAGCGGGAGCCATTTATTACCACATTGTTTTCTATACCACTTTTACCATAAAGTAATTTCGTTTCATAAAATTTATTGATGTGTTTTTTATTGACAGTAGTGTATTTCACCCAACTTTCAGTGGCAGTATTGCTTGTATCATCAGGATCTATTGTATTGGGCACAAATCCATAACCCGATATTCCTAATACATGGTTTGCGGGAGGATTTTCAATTAGATTATAAGTTGTCCAGCCGTTAAAAGAATGAATAACAGAACTTCTGAAACCGGCAACAATAGAAGTGATCGGAACAAACCCAACACCATAACCTCCAAAATCATCCTGCATAGCGCTTCGCAGATCCTGGGTGATCAGATCACCCTCGATCATTGAATCGCCAAAGTAGGCGATCCGGGTCTTGGCTTTTTGTTTTTTTGTTGTATTTAACGACTGAAAAAAATTGGACAACGCAGATGAGCTATCCGTTTTAAAATCAATAATATTGGACTGGCCTTTTAATGAAGCAATTGCATTAAATTTAACGCTGTCGTTAGATGCGATCGAATCACTTACAAGCAGTTCAATCAGGGAATCGTTAATTAATCCTTTTTTTTGAGTTAGATCAGAGATCAGATCGGTCTTTTTTGTTTCGAAACCAAATATATTTATTTCGGTATCGACCTGGGATGCAACAAGTAACACAATGGTAATGACAAGTACCATTATAAAGGGTTGTGAATGCCTGTTTTTCTCGTTCATTGAAAGCCTCGTGGAATTGGATATAAAGATAACAATTGCATTGAGAACTTTGGGTATTGAAATAATTTAAAAACAATTGCCTGATCCGTAAAAAATTCAATTTTCAAAAAAAACATTAAATTTACCCTTGGTTAAATCTGAAACTATGAAATTTTATAGATCTGTTTTTTTGAGCTTCAATTTTGCTTTGTTTTTTTTCACATTTCTGTTATTCTCTTCTTGTGAAGATTCAAAACACAAAAATGGAGAGGATCCTTCCCAATTAAATACAGATAGCAACGCTTCTGCACCTTCAAATGGTATGGAGGTAAAAACCTTTGAAGTAAAGGACAGCACCGGTAGATCGCAAGGTTGGGGGTATGATATTTATGTAGAAGGTGAAAAAACGATTCATCAACCAATAATTCCCGCAGTACCCGGTAATAATTCTTTCAAAACTGAAAATGATGCCCAAAAAGTGGGATCGTTTGCAGTAGATAAAATGTTAAAACAAGGCGCTTTACCAACCATTTTGATCAAAGAATTAGACAGTTTGGGCGTATTAAAATAAAATTTCGGACATGCAGTTTTTTCCTGTTGAATATTCATCCCTTTCTTCAAAAGCTTTATTGGAATCAGTTATAATTAATTATGATATTGATATCAATTCGTCAATTACTTTTTTAAAACGAGGTTTCAATGATACTTATTTAATTTCCGGAAAGGCACTATTGAATAGTGAAGCCTACAGTTTGGATGAAAAAGAAGGAAATGACAATGGAGAAAAAAAATATATTCTTCGTGTGTATAAATACAACTGGAGAAGTTTTGAAAGTATTGAAACGGAGATCAAATTATTAAACCATTTAAAAGACAATTCTGTTTCTGTTTCCTACCCGATAAAAGACAAACAAGCAAAATTTATTCAAACGATACAAGCTCCTGAAGGTATCAGATATGCTGTATTGTTTGCGTTCGCGGAAGGCATTCCTCTCCGGAAATTATCAGCAGAGCAATCCTTTTTATTGGGTGTTGAAACAGGCAAAATACATTCATTAACAAAAGACAGATCATTTGGAGAAACGGCTCATAATTATGATATTGAAAGGCAATTTGAAAACACCTTAAGCATTTTAAAGCCGGTACTGATCAACCATACAGAGCAATACAATTACCTGGTTCAGCTTAAAGCTGGTTTTATTAATATGTTCAACAGTATTGATAAATTGGAATTAAGAACGGGAATCTGCCACGGGGATCTGCAAGCGGAAAATTTTCATATCACGTTGGATGATCAATTTACATTTTTTGATTTCGACTTTTTCGGGACAGGTTATCTGGCTTACGATATAGGCGTTTTTATGTGGTACGATCACAAAAACAAAACACCTGAAATAATAAATGCTTTTTTGAAAGGATACCAAACCCAGGAAAAATTATCTTCCACAGAACTACAACTTCTCCCCTATTTCAGCACACTTCGCGCTTTATTTCAAATGGCCTTGTTTTGTAAAACACATGACGGAAAACAATTGCCTTTGTGGCCTGCACAGCAGGTTGCCGATTTTGTTAAGAAAGTAAATAAATGGCAGGATGAACATAAAACGCCTACGAATTACGGATAAATTTTAATTACGAAGCAGTAATTATTTGCGTGAGGGATTGCAGTGAAAATCCTTTTCTCCGCTATTTAGCGGAGAAAAGATTGAAACGGAAAGCCCGACCCGCAGCGCAGCGAAGGGACACGCCCAAATAAGACAAATAATAATTAAACACCAACCTCCTTTTTCACAAATAAAGCCAGCTCATCCACATTTAAGTCTTTGCCTTTAACGGTGTATTGCGCCTTATGATAGATATCCTCCCGTTTTTCCAATTGCCGTTTAATGAATGAGCGTAAGTCAGCAGGTGTTTTATTTTCGATCAATGGGCGTTTTTCTTTCGCATTTGTTAAACGATCTACGAGCGCATCAACACTCATTTTTATGTAAACAGTAACCCCGCTGTTGCTCATGAGCTCCATATTGTTGTAATAACAAGGAGTTCCGCCACCACAGGCAACTACTACATTGTTTTTTTCGATCACTCTTTTTAATGTATTGTGTTCCATTGCCCTGAATTCCTTTTCGCCTTTGGTAGCGAATATCTCCGGAATACTTTGTTTGTAGTCGCTTTCGATCAGCTTATCAAGATCAATAAAATCATATTTTAATTTTGCAGCCAGTTTTTCACCTACGGTGGATTTGCCGCATCCCATGTAACCTGTTAAAAAAAATTTTGCCATTAGTTCTGAAGTATTAGTGATAGTGGATCGTTGATTGGTTTACAGTAATTTATAGAGATCAATTTATTTTGTTTGAAATAAAAATCAATGTTGGCTTCATCAAAACTTAATCTTTTTTCGCCCCAATCGTGCTGTTCGGTTTCGAATTGAATAAATCCTTTGCTTTTAAATAATTCTATGATCTGTTTCTCTTTAAGATCAAAAATGGTTTGCCCCCATAATTGTGTTTCACTATTATCAATTTCAACACAATTAAACAATTGATGGTTTTGTTCATCAAAAAACAGGGTAAAGCCATTTTCCCAATAATGCCATACCGTTGTTTTGAAATTTTCAAGTTCATCGATCAATTGGACCTCTTCGGTTTCGCCAAATACTTTTTCGGCATCATCCATAGAAGCCCCAAACAAAAGGGTTGAGAGCCCTATACTGGGTATTATTTCTAAACGGATATTCATTTAAATAAATTGATTCATCTACAATTATAATATTTTTTTTCGAGATTATCAATCAATAAGGAGTATTTGGAAAGCCAATTCCAAAATTATCAACATGCTAAAACTGCAACAGAATACGCTGAAAACCAGGCAAGAAGAAAATATATTAGATTATTTTTAAAAAGACTTTGCAAAATTAAATAATGCAAGTATATTTGCACTCCCAAAACCAAATAAGGGACTGCAATAAGGAGTGTAGATTAGATTCCGTAGCTCAGCTGGTAGAGCATTACACTTTTAATGTAGGGGTCCTGGGTTCGAATCCCAGCGGGATCACAAGAATGTCCTCACAAAGGAACGAAAGCTCTCAAACCAAAAGGTTTGAGAGCTTTTTTGTTTTCGGTAAAAACCTTTAAAACCCATTTGTCCACAAGTTTTTGTTCACCAATGTTTCACCAAGAAATATCATGTTTCACCAAAATTTGAAACCAATAGCAAACCAGCCTTTTACTTTTTTTGCTCATCACATATCGCAATATGAAATATTGCGTTTACAATAATAAGTTGATACAAACCTCGAATTGACCAAATAATAGTCTAAAGTGTACTTTACTTAATACCATTCAGTTGAAAACCACAATAAACTAATGCACCTTTTTCAATAGCTTCAGGAATCATACTTTGATTAGGCAGTTCTTCTTCTGTGATATTATCCTGCCAAGTATCATCGATCTCATTATGAATATCAAACGTTTTACTTTTAGGATAATAACAAATTCTTTTACCACTCCGACAAAGGCCACCAGCTAACATGATGTAAAATTCAGCATAACCATCAATATTGCTAAGCTTTTTTAAATGAGTAAGGGATTTGACAATTTTCATTTTAATAAAATTTGAGA
The DNA here is from genome assembly GCA_040388745.1 of Bacteroidota bacterium. Classification (GTDB taxonomy): domain Bacteria; phylum Bacteroidota; class Bacteroidia; order 2-12-FULL-35-15; family 2-12-FULL-35-15; genus 2-12-FULL-35-15. Next base: position 47,774 of record JAZKBF010000014.1, read on the forward strand.
GTTAATTAACAATATTTGTATTCTCCAGGAAGATAAAAAGAAATGAAAGAATTCCCCAACAAAAGAGAGCTTTTTTTTCAAACCCGATTTACATGCCATTCACGAAACAGAACAACTCAGCAATTTGAAAATAAATGGAATGCGACCGCTCATGAGTGGCTTACAACCCAAAGTAAAAGAAGAATTGGGAGCACCTTATGACAATGCTTTTTTTGAACTAATGTTTAATATACCTTATTTAAAATAGAATTACTCCAGCGAAAAGGTATTGCTCATAATATTACAAGAAGTGGGAATACTTCAATTAAAGGAAAACGAATAATCTACAGCAACCATAGATTATTACAATTACGGTAAAGAGGGAAAAGGGAAAACTTTAAAAACCACACGGATTTAACCAACAGCCATCTTTGCAGAAGCTTTCCATAAATAAGGCGGCATTGGTTTATGCAATTGCCATTTTATACTCATTGGTTTCGAGCCGTAATTTTCTAATAATTTTGCTTCTCCCAAAAAAACAGAAGCCATGGTATTTCCATATTCATCTTCGTTTTTCTCACGCACAAAAAGAAGTATTCTCTTGCCTTCTTTTACATGATTTATATAGGACAACCCTTTTCCACTTTCAGGTTTCACAGAATTTTGAGTTTGCCAATGAAAAAGGTTCTCACTGATTGCAAAATCTTCATATAAAGTTGTTGGGGAAAAATCTTTTTCTGATTTGTTCAATGTAATAAACAACAACTCAGTATTTTTTTCTTTTGAAAAGGCAACTCCCTCTCTAATTTCACTTTTCTTTTGAAACGTATGAAACCCAAATGCAGCTATAATCTGCTCACGAGTATATCTGCTATGAACTTTCAGCGGCTGAGTATAAGGCAACGAAATTTTAGCTTCAAGAAAATCAATTTTGTCAATGAGTATTTCAATAATTTCAATTATTTCCTCTGTCAATATCTTATTTTTTCCGATGGCCCAAATACTTTCTTCAAGAGAATCAAAACCACCGGCTGTTTGCCAAACATCATAATGAAGCATCAAGCACATTGATTTTTCTTCTTCATCAAGTTTGTTGAAATTGATATTGAAATCTATTTTTGCTAATTTCACAATAAATTGGAAATAAAAATTTGAATTGCTTGAAAGCCACTTCTTGCTGATAGCTCTATAAATTTCATGCTCATTTACACTCTCATAATCTTCAATTTGCTCAGCTAAAACACACAACCGTTTCCAATTTCCTTTCTTATAAATCAGTTGGTATGGAATATGATAAAAATTAGAAAAATTTTTCAGCGTAAGTGGCAAAGAGGTTTGATGTTTATAGTTCCGAATTTTATTCAGCAGTTGAGTTTTATTCAACAACGTTGCACTCCGTATATTTGTGAGAATAAATCCCTTTGCTTTTTTTTCAAGAACAATTGAGCACCCTAATGGCAAATGTGGAAAGTCGTCTTCAATTTCTTTTTGCATGGATGTATTAGTCTTTCCAACTAATGCTCTGAATTTGCCTTCAAAATCATATTCAGGTCGCGAATTGCCAACAAAATCCAACACCGTTAAGCACTCTTTGTCATCTGCCAATCTTAAACCTCGTCCAAGTTGTTGAAGGAAAACCGTTAAGCTCTCCGTTGGTCTTAAAAACAAAACCGTATCAATATCTGGTATGTCAATTCCCTCATTAAATATATCAACCACAAAAAGATAATTGATTTCTTTTCTTAAAAATTTTTGCCTTAACTCTTCTCTCTTTTCACTTCTAGAACTCACTAAATAATCTGCTTTCAATCCTGCAAGTGAAAATTTCTCTGCCATGAATTGAGCATGCTCTTGAGTTACACAAAAACAAAGAGCTGTTACATTATTTATATCATTCAGGTATTTATTTAAGTTGGCAATAATATCACCTGTCCTTTTATCATTTTGTGTATATAGTTTTGTCAATTCACTGGGTAAATATCTTCCATTTTTCCATGTTGCATTTGATAAATCAACACTGTCGGTAATTCCGAAATATTGAAATGGACAAAGCAATTTTCTATTCAATGCTTCTGGCAATCTGATTTCAGCAGCAATTGTATTACAGAAATCTTTCAGAATATCTTCACCATCCATTCTTTCAGGCGTTGCTGTTAACCCCAAAAGAATTTTTGGCTTGAACCGATTTAAAATCGGACGATAACTTGAAGCAGCAATGTGATGAACTTCATCTACAATTATGAAATCATAAAATGAATCTGACAGTGAAAGTGAATCAATTCTGTTATTCAAGGTTTGAACAGAAGCAAAAACACAATCATATTTTTCAGGCTCAATTCCATCAACCCATAATTCACCAAAATTATTGTCTCTCAAAATCCCTTGAAATGTTGCTTGAGCTTGTAGCAATATTTCTTTTCGGTGGGCAACAAATAATAATTTTGCGGACGAATTTTTCTTTTTAAAACTTTTGAAATCAAAAGCAGAAATTACCGTCTTGCCTGTTCCTGTAGCAGCAACAATTAAATTTCTGAAACGGTTATGAATAATTCTTTCCGCTTCTAATGTTTCTAAAATTTCTTCTTGAAACGGAAATGGTTTTATATCAAAGTATGTAGCTGAACTATTTTTTTCCGAATGTCTTTCTTTTTTTAATGCAATGTTTAATTTCTCTTTGTCTTTTGAATTATCATATAATTGAAATTCTTTGTCCTGCCAATATGTTTCAAATGTTTTTTGAAATTTGTCAATGATATGTCCAACTTCCTTAGTTGTTACTTTCAGATTCCATTCTAAACCACTTGTAAGTGCAGACCGAGAAATATTTGAAGAACCAATATAGCCAGTGTGAAATCCAGTGTTTCTGTAAAACAAATATGCTTTTGCATGTAAACGCTCATTGTCAGTATTGTAGGAAATTTTGATTTCAGTATTCTTCAATCCAGATAAATATTCTACTGCTTTCAAATCAGTAGCTCCCATGTAGGAAGTTGTAATTACTTTTAATAGCCCACCACGTTCTGTAAACTCATATAATTCTTTCTCAAAAATTCTTATTCCAGTCCACTTGATAAATGAAACAAGGAAACTGATTTTATCCGAAGAAAGAATCTCTTTTTTGATTTCACTTTCAAGCGAAATACCAGCATTATTACCCGTAAATAACTCGCTTTGCGATAATCTCGTGTAAGGAGTTATTTCTTTAAGATGTTTTTCGAAATCTGAAAATCTGGCATCAATTTTTGAAAAAATCGCAGAAAGAATTTTTGCTTCTGTTGCAATCAAATCATCATCAAACTCTTCATCCTTCAACTCTGTCTTTAAAAGGAAAATGATTTTGTTTGAAAGCTTAATTTGTTTTTCAATACTATCATCACCCGATATAAGACTAAGAGCAAATCGGATTACTTCCACTAAATATTGTGAAAGCACTTTTGCGGCTTCACTCTTATCAATTTCACTTTCCTTAATATAAAATTTATTTCTATCTAAATTATTTAGCTTTGATGCTACTAATTTGGTAATCAATTGTTCATATATCCCGTTTTGCGTCATTTCTTGATTTTTTTTTGTTTTCGGCAATTATCATTGCTTTGTTGAGTTAGCAAGCTATAGTTGGCAACTCCGACTGCACGGGCAGGTAAAGGATATCAAAAGAAGATGGAGAGTCCCCCACCAAAATAAAAGTGGCAGAAAATAAAATTTGTCTCAACATTTTTATTAAACTTCTTGCCGAATTTTAATAGTCGTCTTGAATATTGTCCAATTCTTTATACAGCCAAAGATTTTGCTGCAAATATCCCAATTTTTAGGTAGTACAGCAAATATCTTTTTGTTATGGATATAGTAGCGTAAATTTAATTAATGTATGTATTCAAGGAGAGCAAAGGTGTTCTAAGCACCAACCTGCTTTGCAATAATGGTAAGTGTTTCACCCTTGCAATGATAAAATTTAGTCAGATCATCAGAACCCCCATTCAAATAAAAATCCAATTCATCAGCATATTCCCTGATCTTGGTTCCTGCGTCTTTATCTGATAATTTAATTAATTGACCTGCTTCGTGGAGAAGTTGTTGTAGGAATCCGCTGTTAGCAGAATCGGAATGTAAATTTTGAATTTTCTTTTGAATACCAACAAGTACAAGTTTTTGATTAGCAAGTAAAGGCTTTACAATATTTCCGTTTGTTGGTTGAAAATCTTTTTCGTTCATTTTTATTTTTTTATGCCTGCGAATTTAGTATTAAAAAGTTGTTTCTTTTAATAAAACTTAAGAACATTTATAACTTTTTATTGACATTTTATTTCTGAATATTAAAACCTTCAGGTTTACTTATCAAAAAATGAGATACTTACCCTTTTTCCTGAAAAAATCTTTAGCCCTCAAAATTCCAAGATCTTTGCCGCCCGGCACCAAAAAGACCTGAAATAGCCTGTTATCCTTTTATAAAGTAAACTATATCATTGTTTTCCCTGATCCTACTCACTAATAAATTAATACCTCAAACCTACCTTTGAAAACATAAAAAAAACAAAATAATATGAAACGAAAAACCTTTCTTTTAATAGGAGCCATTGGTCAACTATTTATTGGTGTGTTTTTTCTGGTTTTCACAGAGATGGCCGCTTCGCAACTTATGAAAGAGACCACAGATGCTGCCTTATTGCTTCAAAAGAATCTTGGAATTTTTTCAATCGCTTTTGGAATCATTACCTTGTTAAGTAGAAAAAGTCCGGACACCATTGCCCTAAAAGCGATATTTATTGGAACACTTTTTTATTTAATAGCCTCCGTATGTGCTGATGCGTATGGAGTATTTAAAGGGATATTTACTTCACAAGGATGGGGAGGAATTGTTTTTCGGGGATTATTTATTGCCGGCTATTTTTATTACCTCGCTAAAATGAAGATCACCCCAACAACAAAATGACTTGCTGATCAGTAAGGGAAATTGTAAAAGATATACCAATGGAAAATCATAAAGACAAAAAACTAGCAAAGACCTGCACTACACACATAGGAGGGAAACTCGGAAGGCTTCTTTTGGAGCAATTCGTTGACCAGGGTTGGATAAAAAAAAGTCATCCAAGCGACAAACATTTTTTCATTACCACTAAAGGAGAAAAAGAGTTCGCCAACCTTGGTGTTGATCTGACACAAATAAAAGCTGAACCTGTTTAGAGAAATTCACATCTAATTAAACAATATTAAAATTGTGAATAAAAACTACATTTTATAGACAATGTCATCCCGATTGGCTTTTTCGCCAAGAGGGATCTTGTAAGTCATTAGCGGTATCATTCTTAAATAACAATCCCGCAGTACTGCGGGATCACGAAAGTTCGGGATGACACATTGGTTGATACCTCAAATTTAATTGCATAACCCCATTCAATTTAAAACATTTAATTGAATTTAAAATAGGCCACAAAGCCTAAATTCAAAACTTTTGGAGCTTTTTCTATTTTCGAGAAAACCTTCAAAGAGATATTTTGAATTTTTCCGCATCACTTTCATTTCAAAAACATCCTACCCTTTTAATAAATTAATTGCTTTATAGACATAGAACATTAAACAATTCCTGAAGCTTTTAATTTATTTTAAATGTCCATTTTAAAAATTGTTGTAAATTAGATGCATAAGAGCCTGATCTTGATAAGATCTTATTTGGTTAAAAACTATTGATCCGGTAAAAAGGCTATCTAAATAATATTTTTAAAATTTGTATCATGCAAAATAATGAAGAAAAGAACCCGGTAATAAATGATGATCTTACGCAGGTGGCAAATCCGGTGATCTCTACTGATGAATTAGAATCAGAAAATGTTGACGCACTCATTTCTGAAGACGAAATAGAAGGTTTGAGTAAAACTCAACTTATCGATAAGCTTACTGAATACCTTGAACAGGAAGAGGTCCATTCAATATTTCCTGCTGCAGTTATCATCAAAAAAAAGTTAGATGAGCTGGCAAAGGAAGAGTATGACCGCAAACTCCAGATCTTTACAGAGGATGGAAGTCCTGCTGAAGATTTTGAACCCAAAGCAGATCTTTTGGATGAAAAAGCAGAACAGATCTGGAAAAGCTTAAACGCGAAGAAAGTGCTTCAGCGCAAGCAAAAAGAAAAATCCGCGCAAGAGAATCTTTCTACAAAAAAACTGATCATAGAAGAATTAAAAGAGCTGTTAAAAGGTAATGAGAACTTCTCGGCTTCGTACCATAAGTTTCAGGCACTTCAAAGTAAATGGCGCGTTACAGGCAATGTTCCGATCCAGGATACGCATACGTTAAGAGAAAATTATTTTTTTCTTACAGGTAAGTTCTATGATATGGTGAAGATCAACAATGAACTGAATGTACTGGATAAGAAAAAAAACGTTGAGTATAAAACCCAACTTTGTGAAAAGGCAGAACTATTGAATGCGGAACCTTCCTTAAAGAAAGCAATGGAGGCTCTTACGCTGCTGCAGGAAGAATGGACTGAGATCAGAAGTTCCAGAAGGGAATTAAAAGATAATTTATGGCTGCGTTTTAAAACTGCAGGTGATAAAATAGTTGAACGTAAAAAAGAACATACGCTTCAAATACAAAAACAACAAAAAAGTAACCTTGCAGCCAAATTAGCTTTATGTGAACAAATAGAGCTGCTTGGCCAGGGAGAGTTTGTTTCGCATAAAGGCTGTCGCGAAGCAACTGAAAAGGAGAATGCAATATGGGAGGCCTGGCAAAAAATAAGTTTTGTTCCAAAAAGTGATAATGGAAAATGCTGGACGCGCTTTAAAACAGCTCGTGTGCTTTTACATCAGGGGCTGGATCAATTTTATGCGAAGCAACGTAACGAATTCTCAGGCAATCTTGAAAAGAAAATAGCGCTTTGCTTAAAAGCTGAAGCATTGCAGGAAAGCTCGGAATGGCTTGCCACTGCAGAAGTATTAAAAAAACTGCAAGTGGAATGGAAAACCATCGGACAAGTTGCAACCAAAGACTCTGATGCTGTTTGGATGCGATTCCGCAAAGCTTGCGATCATTTTTTTGAAAGCAAGACCAACCAGGTTGTGGCGAAGGAAAACGCTCTTAAAACAAATATTCAGGCCAAAGAAGCGCTTATTGCAAAAACTGATCTGTTTGAACCTTCTGAAGATATCCACCAAAGTATTGAAGAACTGAAAAAATTGCAGGAAGAGTGGGCACTTGCCGGTGAAACACCTTTGAAGGACAGTGATAGACTTAACAATGCTTTTGGTAAGGCAATTGAAAACCTGCTTGAAAGAATGAAAGTGAAATCAAATGTGGATGATAAAATGTTCTATCGTTTAAAATATGAGCAAATGCTTAAATCTCCTCAAGGTATGGAGCAGATAAGAAAAGAGCGTTCGGTGCTGCAGGATAAAATTAAAAAGCTTCAAACTGAAGTGGATCAACTGGAAAACAATCTGAGCTTTTTTGGAAAATCAAAAAGTACAAATCCATTAATTATGGAATTCCAGGAAAATGTGGAGAAAACAAAGTTGGAGGTAAAAGAGCTTAGTGCGAAATTAAAATTAATTCCAAAGCCTTAGTGGCTTGGATTATTTAGGGCTTTTCTAACATATTGAGCCTGTCGAAATAGGTGTGATGGCTTCTTAACATAATGACATTACCTAGCGACTTGTTACATTTCAATAAGAACAAAACTATTGCTTGTGAAAGCTAACGCACTTTCTCGACTCCGCTCGAAATGACAGCGCACACAGGGATTCTCAGAAAACAGTAAAAACGAAATTAAAAAATAATTAAGATGTCTAAAACAAAAATTACTGTAAACAACAATGGTTCTATCCGATTAGAAGGTGATTTCGAAATTGTAGATAAAAATGGGAATGCTTATGATCTGGCAGGAAGAGAAGTTGTTTCGATCTGTCGTTGCGGACTTTCAAAAAACAAGCCTTTTTGTGATGGTTCACATAATGGGCATTTTGAGCATGAAGCGATCGCTTTTGCATTGCCTCCTAAGAAGTAATTATTTAACCACATAGAAACATAGAAACAAAAATTGAAGGAAACTAATAGGACCACATAATTTTCTTCGCCTTTGGCGGAGAAAAAACTATCTTTTCTTTTTCTGGTTTACGCCTTTTACCTCCCTTTCTATGTCTCTATGTGGTTTTAATGGTCACTTGTCAACCATTAACGATTTTTCAATTCAATAACAAGATCCTTCGCCAAAAAGTTCGGGATGACAGAGGGTGCTAAATAAAAAAAACTTAATAGACTTTTCAGGCTTCCCACGTTTCTCGATGCTTCGACAAGGGCTCAGCACAGGCTGAGCTCGAAATGACAGCGCGCGCATGGTCATTTCGAGCCTGTCGAGAAAGGTGCGTTGGCTTCAGAAGCAATAATGCTATCTGATTCTCCTGATCCGTTTTTATAGAGCGGGAGAACTTGTCAACCATTAACGATTTCCAATTCAAGAACAAGATCCCTCGCGAAAAAGTTCGGGATGACAGAGGTTGCTGAAATGTTGGTTATAAAATGCCTTTGGGAATAATTTTCATGGGCATTAATTTTAAATTTTTCTTCAAGCCCGCTTTCGAATCAGGATTAAATTTCGTTGTAGTTTCCCAGCAATTTTCCGGCTTTAACTCTTCTTCCATTCCTGCTAAAACTTCTTTAGTAATAGTGGAAGAATAAATAACGGTCACACATTCGGTATTCAAATTCGCACTTCGCGGATCCAGATTGAATGTACCAATAACAGTTATTGTTCCATCTATTACCATTGACTTTGCATGTAAACCAAACACAGGAGCATAATTTATTTCTTTTTGCAATGCGCCTGTCATTATTTTATAACGAATGGCGGCATCGGGTCTATATTCATATATCCTAAGCCCCGTTAGTAAAAGCAGATCCCTGTCGCGCTGATAACCACTAAACGCTTCCAAATTATCTGTTGATGCGAGACTGTTGGTCATTATCTTAACTTCCACACCATGGGCTACAGCCTCCTGAAAAAGCGTCTTCCCCAATTGGGTGGTGATCAAATAAGGTGTTTGAATCACAATCGTTTTTTTTGCCTGCTTCACTAAATTGATCAAAGCGGTGGTACTGATCCCTCCCCCATCAAGTCCATGAGTTCCATCATTTTTACCGGGCCTGTCGCTCACAAAATCAACACTATCCACCCACTGGAGCTTCCCCGATCTTTGTATCTCCTCAAAAACAATTGGAATATTTTTTATTTTCTCCCGAACCTGGGGCCAAAAATTATTTGAATCACAGGCATATTGATGCAATAGTTCAAACCTGTTTGGGTCATTAAAATTAAATTTAGAGGTATCTACCAACTCTTCCACCGGCCTGCTTATAGGGCTGTTCCAGAAATCGTTAAAAGACTGTTGCACTTTGTTTACCACTCCTCCGATCAATAGAACATCTCTATCGCGGAAATTATATTCGTGGTCGTAATCAAAGTACTCATCCGCTATATTACGGCCTCCTGTAATTACTACTTTACCATCCACCGTAAATGTTTTGTTGTGCATCCGTTGATTGGCCGCAACGAAATTATTGGTAAGGCTATTCACTTTTTCGAATATATTTTTTCCAACATTTGTGGAAGGATTATATATTTTGATGGAAATATTTTTATGCGAATTTATAGTGAGCAGTTTATTTTCATCTGCCTCCACCATGATATCATCTACAAGAATCCTGACCTTTACGCCTCTATCGGCAGCACGAACAAGATAATCAGCAGCAATTAAACCGACATTATCAGCACTGAAAATAAAATATTGAATATCAATGGTTTTCTCCGCGTTCTCACTTAACCAGGCCCTCGCTACCATTGATCCATCGCCATCTTCTAAGGTGTAAACACCGGTTTTATGTTGCATCAGGCTTGATAACGAATCGAGTTGCTTTGAAAGTCCGGCCGCGGTTTCACAATGAATGGAAGAACAAAAATCAAGAACTTTACTCTCCTCATTTTTAGTTTCTGTTGAACAAGAGTAAAGTAGGATCGTATAAAGGAAAAGGATTTTTTTCATGTGTGTTTTATCTAATAGTAAAAATAATAAAATTCTCAGGAGCGTCTCTAAAATATATTTAACCGAATAAAAATTTCCTATGAAAGCTAATACACGTTTCTCGACAGAGCCTGTCCTGAGCGGAGTCGAAGGGCTCGAATGACAGCACGCTTGAACTTTGGAGCCATTATAACAATTCACCATTGAAAGCTAACGCACGTTTCTCGACAAGCTCGAAATGACAGCGCACAGTTGGGGCTTAGCGAAGACTTGAGGTATCAATAGAAATATTTTTGAGCCCAATTTAAAAGAATAAAATTTCTTGTAAAAGCTAACGCACGTTTCTCGACAAGCTCGAAATGACAGCGCACAGTTGGGGCTTAGCGAAGACTTGAGGTATCAATAGAAATATTTTTGAGCCAATTTAAAAGAATAAAATTTCTTGTAAAAGCTAACGCACTTTCTCGACAGAGCTTGTCCTGAGCGGAGTCGAAGGGCTCGAAATGACAGCGCGCGTGGCCTTTTCAAGAAGAGATGAGATGCCTGCAATCAATTCCAAATAATTGACCAAAAAAATCTTAATTTTGTATAGCATTCAAATCGTGTTTGAAATGTGGTAAAAGAAAAAAACAAAAGCAGTCGGAGCCAATTTATTTTGTCAGAAAAATCAAAAATATTTCCTTTAGAAAAGAGCGATCTGCATCCGAGAAACAAACACCGCTTTCGGTACGATTTCGACCAGCTTTGTATTGCTTGTCCTGCACTTGCCGCATTTGTTTCCCTTAATAAATATAATAATCAATCCATCGATTTTAGCGACCCTGTTGCAGTAAAAACATTGAACAAGGCCTTATTAAAATATTTCTATCATATCTCTAATTGGGACATTCCGGCAAATTATCTTTGTCCCCCAATCCCCGGAAGGGCGGATTATATCCACTATATGGCCGATCTGTTAAGCTCCTGCAACAATGGAGTGCTTCCTCAAGGAAAGTCCATTAAAGTGCTTGATATTGGGGTAGGAGCCAATTGTGTGTATCCTATTATAGGGCATAGTGAATACGGCTGGCATTTTGTTGGTTCGGATATTGACCCTGTAGCGATAAGATCAGCCAAACAGATCACTGCAGCAAATGAACCTTTACGTGAAGCTATTGAATGCAGGTTACAAAAATCGTCATCATCTATTTTTAGGGACATTATAAAGCCGGGAGAAGTGTTTGACATGACAATTTGTAATCCTCCTTTCCATGCGTCCTTAGCGGAAGCAGAGGCTGGCACTGAGCGAAAATGGAAGAACTTAGGCATTAAAAAAAACAGTAAAACCGATTTGAATTTTGGCGGGCAAAATACTGAATTATGGTGTCAGGGAGGTGAAGAATCATTCGTTAATAAAATGATAGAACAAAGCGCTCAATTGCCATCAACCTGTTTTTGGTATTCAACGCTCATCTCCAAAAAATCCAATCTACCTGCAGTTTACAGAGCACTCCAAAAAGTAAAAGCATTGGATGTAAAAACTATTGAGATGGCCCAGGGTCAGAAAGTAAGCCGTATTGTAGCATGGACCTTTTTAAACAAGACCGAACAAAATGATTGGAGAACTAAACGCTGGAAGAATTGAATGATGCGAAAAGTTAAGCTGAGCAAGTCAAAGCATCTTGTAATCAATTAAAAGATTCCTCCACTTCGGTCGGAATGACATCAAAATCAATTTAGCATAAGACTAGCCAGCGTTTTTAAAATTCGTATAGTCCAGTTCCAATTCCTTACATGCTTGTGCACAAACTTTTTCGAGATGTAAAACCAAGCCGGAAATTTCTTCAGTTCGTTGTTTTGTACCCGCGTATTCCTGAACTCTTTTTGCGGTATTTTCAATATCCATACTCATACCCATTATTGAAAAGGATGGTATCATTTTATGCACTGCTGCGTATAGCGAATCCCAATCTTTATCCAACACACTTTTTTTCATTGAGTCGATTAAAGGTGGAGTTTGTTCCAAATAAAGTGAGATCATTTCCATCATTAATTTCGGACTGTTTTTTGTGCGTTTTATTAAATATTTCAGGTCAGTGCATTTTAATTTTTCATTGAAATTATTTTCATTTCCAATAGACCCCTTCGTTTTTAAAGGCATTGGCTTTTTTACCAGACCAATTATTTTACTGTACAATAATTTTTCGTCAACAGGTTTTGCAATGTAATCGTTCATCCCAACGGCTCTGCATTTTTCCAGATCAACGGTGGTCACATCGGCAGTTAAAGCCATAATAGGGATCTTAGAATTCATTGTATTACGAATGTATTCTGTTGCTTCAAATCCATTCATCTCGGGCATCTGCAGATCCATCAAAATAATATCATACGATTTAGCTTGTAGCTTTTCGATGGCAATTTTCCCATTTGAAGCGATATCACGTTCAAATCCAAAATCATCCAATAGTGTTTTCATTAGTAATTGATTGAGTGCAATATCTTCCACTACCAATACTTTTATATTTTTTATTTCCGGATCTATTTCCAAAATTTCTGTTTCTAATTGTGCCTCCGCTATTGTTTTTTGGAAACTTAATATAAAACTAAAAGTAGAGCCTTCACCAATTTTACTTTTCACATTAATGCTTCCACCTTGGGGTTCAATTAATTGTTTAACAATAGCAAGTCCCAAACCTGTCCCACCAAACAATCTTGACGTGCTGCTTGAAGCTTGCTGAAAATTCTCAAAAATATGTTCTATTTTATTTCCATCTATGCCTATTCCGGTATCCGAAACTGCAAATTCCAGGGTTGCATTATTTTCATCCTCAGTTAATAAAAGAACACTAACCGTAATTTTCCCTTTTGCTGTAAATTTCACTGCATTACTCACCAAATTTAAAATGATCTGATGGAGGCGAACCGGGTCACCTATTAACACTTGAGGAATATTACTATCGTATTTTTTAACTAATTCCAAATTCTTTTCCTGAATTTTTGTCTCAAACAAATGGAGCATCGCTGAAATGGACGACTCCATTTTGAAAGGTGTTTTCTCAAATGTCATTTTGCCTGCATCTACCTTTGCCAAATCAAGTATATCGTTTATAAGTACGATCAATGCATCACCACTCGTTTTTATCGCTGAAAGATATTCTTTTTGTTTTGCAGTTAAATCTGTTTTCAACACCACTTTGGTAAATCCAATGATCGCATTCATTGGTGTACGGATTTCATGACTCATGTTTGATAAAAACTGCTGCTTCGCTTTCACAGCATCTTCAGCTATTAATGTAGCGCTTTCAGCCTTGCTCTGGGCTTCTTCTGCAATACCGGTTGCCAACTCTGCAAACACTTTTGCTTCTATCAATTCGGTTTCCACTCTTTTTTGATCGGTAATGTCTGTTCTTACTGCAACATACTGGTAAGGTTTTCCTTGTTCATTCAGGAAAGGAACAATAGTAGTATTCACCCAATAAATAGTTCCATCCTTTGCCGCATTTTTTAATTCACCTCTCCAAATCCCCCCATTGGCAATTGTTGTCCATAGATCACTAATAAATTCTTTCGGGTGATGGCCGGAATTAATAATGCGATGATCCGCGCCTATTAATTCCTCTCTTGTATATTTTGAAACTTTGCAAAAGTTGTCATTTGCATGTTTGATAATTCCCTTTTGGTCCGTAATGGCTACAATAGAAAATTCATCAAGGGCATATTTGTAATCCGAAATTTCCTTTAAACTTTTGCCCAGATCAACTTCAATTCTTTTTTGTTCGGTTATATCACGCGCAGCAGCAAAAACTCCAAGAACATTACCTTTCTCATCCTTATAAACAGAAGCATTGTACAATACATCCGTTAAGTTTCCATTTTTATGTTTTATTGTTAAAGGGTAATCAGACACAGATCCTTTTTCAAAAACCTGTTTATAGCCTTCCTGTGCTTTTAAAGGTTCTGTAAAATAACGGGAGAAATCAGTGCCAATGAGCTTATCACGTGGAACACCCGTTACTTTTATTGATGCATTATTTACATCCAATATCTTTCCTTCTGCACTGATAGTTACAAGGGGATCTAAACTTGCTTCGATCAAACTACGAGAATATTGAGATGCTAATTTAGTTGCATTACTGAACGCTTCAAGTTCTTTATTTACAATTTCCCGTTTTTCTTTTTCTTTATTTTGAAAGTCAAGTTCTATTTTTGCTATGGCTAACTCTGCTGCTCGTTTTTCTTTCTCGCCTGCCTGAAATAAAAGTTCTTTGTTAGCGATCACTAACTCTGCTGCACGTTTTTCCTTCTCATCATTTTGAAAAGCAAGTTCTTTGTTGGCAACAACCAACTCAGCAGCCCGTTTTTCTTTCACTTCGTTTTGAAATGCAAGCTCTTTGTTTGCAATGACTAACTCCGCAGCACGTTTTTCTTTTTCATCATTTTGAAAAGCAAGTTCTCTGTTGGCAATGATCAACTCAGCTGCTCGTTTTTCCTTTTCATCGTTTTGAAAAGCAAGTTCTTTGTTTGCAATGACCAACTCCGCAGCACGTTTTTCTTTTTCATTGTTCTGGAAAACAAGTTCTTTATTAGCAATGATCAACTCCTTTGCTCGTTTTTCTTTCTCCTCATTTTGAAAGGCAAGCTCTTTGTTGGCAATAACTAACTCTGCCGCCCATTTTCCTTTCTCTTCGTTTTGTAATACTTTAGCGTCTTTCACTTTGAGCTCTATACTCAATCTCCTTAACTCCGAAACATCAGCAATAGCAAGTAGAATTAATTGCTCTCTGTTCTCTTTTTGAAGGACAAGATGTGCATTAAGCAACATTATTTTTTCGCCTATTCCCGGGAATGCATGTGTTACTTCGAAATTTTCAAAACTCTTGTTTTTGGTAAGAATATCATTTAACACCTCACGAAGTTTTGGAATATTCCATTGCTTATTTCCTAATTCAAAAAACAATTTCTTTTCCGTTTCTTCTTTTTTAACAAGAAATTTTTTATAATATGATTTATTGGCGGATTGTATAATAAAGTCCTTGTTTAGCACAAGCATAGGCTCATGGATGGTAGCAATGATGGCCTCCGAATACTCATGCGATTCTGTTAAAAGATCATTACGCATTTGTAATTCCTGATTGATAGAAATTAGCTCTTCATTGGTAGTCTCAATTTCTTCTTTCGATGTTTCAAGTTCTTCATTTAAGGTTTGAAACTCTTCATTACTTGAAACAATTTCTTCATTGGCTGCTTGTAATTCCTCGAAAGTAGTTTCCTGCGATTCGATAATGGAATTTATTTCCATCCGGGTATTGTTCAACTCCTCTGTCAGCTTTACTATTCTTTGGGCATCATGGATCGAATTGCTTTTCCCACTATTACCAATTTCAATGAATTTTTCAACCTGTTCCTGTAATGTAAAAACAATAAGTAGTAATGGCTCGTCCCAATCAATCTTAAGAAGAGAAACTTCCAAAGACATCATACGAAAAACAGACTCGACCTTTATTTCGATGCCAGCTTTTTGCACCGACTGTTTTGTTTTTATTACTTTTTGAATTGCATTACGAAGCTCGAAGGCAAATTCAGGCCTTGTCATTTTTAAAATATTCAGACTTGCTTTGCCGGAAGGATGTGCGAGAAATAAAGAGATAGGTCCTCTGAACTGGAGAATTTCCATGTCCTTGTTTATAACTGCACATGCAGGCATATACTTTGAGAGAATAGCCGAATCAATAGCATTCTCAACACCCATTAAATTTACGCTTAAGCTTTTAACAGGAGTATTTATTTTTTTACTGTAAAAATTTGTACGCGGAAAATGTGGTGTTAATTCAAGTATCTTTCGTACTCCGGTGCTCTTTTTACGAGAGTAGATCTTAAATTTAGCATTTGTAGTGATAAAAAGCTGAGAAGATGTGCCTACCGTTTCTGCTTTACCAAGCATTAAACTCCCCTGGTTATTCAAAGCAAAATGCAGGGTTGAAAAAACCCGTTTCTGTGCAGTAGAATCAAAATAAATAAGAAGATTGCGACAACTGATAAAATCCATACGTGAAAAAGGTGGATCGCGCAGAATATTATGAGGAGCAAATACACACAATTCGCGAAGCTCTTTAACAATACGGTAGTTGTCACCAGTTTTAGTAAAGTAACGATCTTTGTATTTCTTTGAAATAGGAATAAGATCACTTGCTGAATATTCGGCTTTGCGCGCAGCACTAATTGCCTGCTCGCTAAGATCGGTACCAAAGATCTGGAAAGGTATTTTCTTTTTTTTATTTTCCTGCAGCTCAGTCAGCATCATGGCAATGGAATAAGCTTCCTGACCGGTAGAGCAGGCTGGAATCCATATCCGAATTGCTTCTTCCGGTGTTTTACTCTCAAGAAGTTTTGGAAACAATGTTGTTTTTAAATACTGAAATGCGTCCTTATCTCTATAAAAACTAGTTACGTTAATAAGCAGATCCTTGTAAAGAAGATCGACCTCACTGTTTTTTTTGAGCAATAACTTTACATAATCCTTTATTGTTTTTACTCCGCATTGAAGCATTTTATTGTTCAATCGCCTTTTAATGGTGGACATCTTATAATGATTGAAGTCCACACCGGTTTTTTTAAATAAAATTTCGAAAATAGTTTTCAGATCATGATTACTATTTTCACCAACATCTTCTTTCTGTTTACTTTCAAGGTCAGGTCTCAAAAAACCACTTTTGCTGAATGTTGCCAAATGCCCTGCAATTTCTTTAGGAGATAAAATAAAATCAACAACATCAGAAGCAATTGCTGAGTCGGGCATACTGCTTGCTTGTGCGGAACCATCTTGCGCAATTGTCATTCCTCCTGCTTTTTTGATCGCTTTTAATCCGTTTGTTCCATCTGTGCCGCTGCCGGAAAGGATCACTCCAATCACATTCTCTTTATGCGTTTTAGCAAGTGAAGAGAACAGAACATCAATGGAAATGGCAGAACTGTTTTTCGGACGGGGAAGCAATTTAATGTGTCCATCAGTTACTTTAATTATTTTATTATAGGGGATCACATACACATTATCCGGAGCCATGTGCGCCATGTCCTCTATCTCCTGAACTTTCATTTTAGTTATCTTGGATACTATAGAAGTTAGTAAACTTTTATGGTCAGGACTTAAATGTTGTACATAAATATATGCCATTCCGGTATCGGAAGGTAAATTTTTCAATATAGAGGTAAGTGCTTCCAGGCCGCCTAATGAAGCCCCAATGGCCACAACAGGAAAAGAATGATCTTCAACATTTTTTTTGATTGGTGATTTCTTCTTTTTAGTGGTAGCGATCGATCTCATTATAATCTAATTATTGAAAATGAATTTTGTTCCTGTTGATCAAGGGATTGAGAATAAACTTTATATCCCTAAAAAAAATAGTACTAAACGAAGATACAAAAATAAAGTGTTGAACTAACGTTGATCAACCACAATTACATTATAATTTCAGCAGCTATAATTTGCTATATCTTTACCACAAATTCCAGCCCTTTAAAGGCATTTAGTCTTGATATTAATAAAAAAGGAGCACTGCTTTATAAGCAACGCTCCTATTTTATGTTTGCCACCTATTTACCTGGCAAACAAAACCTCATTTTATTCTAACCCAAATTATCAATACTTTTCACATATTGCATTAATGAATTAAATACAATAAATTACATCCTATCCATATACCAACTTAATTCTTTTTCCATTTTTTTATAACGGAAAATAGTTGTGATGATCTTTTGCAGACGCATGAAAGCGGTTTCGCTTTTCACCACATAATCAAAGGCTCTGTGATGCATACAGTTTATCGCAACATCAATTTTATCCTGAGAAGATAGCATTACAACAGGAATATCAGGATGGGAAGCTTTTATTTTATCCAATGTTTCCATTCCATTCATCGCATTTTTATCGATGCCATCAAGGTGATAATCTAAAATGATCACATCAGGACTGTGAGATATATTTTTAAGGCAAAGTTCACCTGTTGAATATGTTTCAATTGTAAAATCCGCGTGTTCCAGAAACTCAATTTCCAGGGATTTTAAAAACAATGCATCGTCATCTACGAGGAAAAGTTTTATTTTGCTTTCGTTTTTCATTATTTCTTATTTTTAATCGTATTAAATTCTTCTTCCAACTCTTTACATGCCTGTAAACAAACATCTTCAAGCTGTATCACTAAGTCATGTATCTCATGCGTTCGTTCCTGGATACTTGAATACTCCTGAACTTTTTTTGCCATATTTTCAAAATCTATATGAATACCCATTATCGAAAAAGAGGGAATCATTTTATGAACTGCCGCGCGCAATGAATTCCAATCCTGATCCAACAAACTTTGTTTCATTGTGCTGATCAAAGGTGGAGTTTGTTCCAGATAAAGTGAGATCATTTCCATCATTATTGTTGGATTTGATTTTGTGCGGTGGTTCAAATATTTCAGGTCAATACATTTTAACTTCTCCGTTTCAATATTTTCTTTTTCCTTTTGGATATTAACAAATACAGGCTTTTTTACCAGGCCCACTATTTTACTATACAATACTCTTTCATCAACAGGCTTTGCAATGTAATCATTCATGCCAACCGCTTTGCATTTTGCCAGATCCACTGTAGTTACATCGGCAGTTAAGGCGATGATCGGGATCTTAGAGTTCATTTTGTTACGAATAAACTCTGTAGCTTCAAATCCGTTCATTACAGGCATTTGCAAGTCCATCAAAATAATATCGTAAGATTTAGCTTGTAATTTTTCGATGGCAATTTGCCCATTTGCAGCAATGTCACGTTCAAATCCGAAATCATCCAACAATGTTTTCATTAGTAATTGATTGAGTGCAATATCTTCCACCACCAATACTTTTATATTTTTAATTTCGGAATCCAATTCCGCTACTTCAGTCACCAATTCGGCTTCCGCTTTTGTTTTTTGAAAAGTTAACGTAAAACTAAAAATAGAACCCTCATCAATTTTACTTGTTACAAAAAGAGTTCCACCTTGCGGTTCTACCAATTGTTTAACAATAGCAAGTCCTAATCCTGTTCCACCAAACAACCTTGAAGTACCACTGGTTGCCTGCTGAAAGTTTTCGAAGATCCTTTCTATTTTATTTTCCGCTATTCCAATCCCGGTATCAGTAACTGCAAATTTAATGGTTGCTTTTTCTTCGTCCTCACTCACTAAATGAACACTTACAGTAATTTTTCCATAGGTTGTAAACTTTACAGCGTTACTCACCAAATTTAATATGATCTGGTGTAAACGAACCGGATCGCCAACTAAAACTTCAGGAATTTTATTATCATATTCTTTAACCAGCTGTAAATTTTTTTCCTGAATTTTTGTCTCAAATAAATGAAGCATCGATGCTATGGATGCTTTCATTTTGAAAGGAGTTTTCTCAAACGACATCTTTCCTGCATCTACCTTAGCAAGATCGAGTATATCGTTAATGAGCACGATCAATGCATCACCACTCATTTTTATGGCCGACAAATATTCTTTTTGTTTTACCGAAAGTTCTGTTTTCAATACTACTTTCGTAAATCCAATGATCGCATTCATTGGTGTACGAATTTCGTGACTCATGTTTGACAAAAATTGCTGCTTCGCTTTCACGGCATCTTCGGCTATTCTTGTGGCACTTTCGGCTTTAGCTTTTGCTTCCTCAGCAATACCTGTTGCCAACTCAGCAAATATTTTCGCTTCAGTCAATTCAGTTGCTATTCTTTTTTGTTCAGTAATATCCCTTGCTACCACAACGGCACCAAGTACATTACCTCTATCATCTTTATAAACCGATCCGTTGAATAATACATCGGTAAGTTTTCCATCCTTATGGCGAAGCGTAAGAGGGGAATCGGCAACAGAACCTTCCGCAAACACTCCCAGATAAACTTCACGAGCCTCTTGTGGTTCGGTGAAATAATCAAAAAAGTCGGTGCCTGTTAATTGGTCGCGGCTCATACCGGTAATATTTGCAGTGGCCTCATTCATATCGGTGATCTTACCTTCAGTACTTATCGTAACCAATGGGTCAAGACTGGCCTCAATAAGACTTAATGAATATTTTGAAAGTAATTTTTGGGCAGTAACATCTCTTGCCACAATCACAACTCCCAGTACATTTCCTTTATCATCTTTATAAACCGATCCATTGAACAATACATCAGTAAGTTTCCCATCTTTATGGCGAAGGGTAAGTGGAGAATCGGCAACAGATCCTTTTGCAAATACTTCCTGATACACTTCACGCGCCTTTTGTGGTTCAGTGAAATAATCAAAAAAGTCGGTACCCGTCAGTTTTTCACGAGTCAAGCCTGTTATATTTACAGTTGCCTGGTTCATATCGGTTATCTTGCCTTCTGTACTAATAGTAACTAAGGGATCCCGACTTGCTTCAATCAGGCTAAGGGAGTATTGAGATGCTAATTTTGCAGAATAACTTAATGCTTCAAGTTCTTTATTTGCAATTTCGCGCTTTTCTTTTTCCTTATTTTGAAAAACAAGTTCTATATCAGCTATTACCAACTCCGCTGCGCGTTTTTCTTTTTCTCCGGTTTGAAATACAAGTTCTTTGTTTGCTATGAATAGCTCAGCTGCACGTTTTTCTTTTTCATCGTTTTGAAAGATAAGTTCTTTGTTAGCGATGATCAACTCAGCGGCACGTTTTTCTTTTTCATCATTTTGGAAAGCAAGCTCTTTGTTTGCTACAATTAATTCTGCTGCACGTTTTTCTTTTTCATCGTTTTGAAAGATAAGCTCTTTGTTAGCGATGATCAACTCTGCAGCGCGTTTTTCTTTCTCATCATTTTGGAAAGCAAGCTCTTTATTAGCAACGATCAATTCAGCTGCACGTTTTTCTTTCTCATCATTTTGAAAGATAAGTTCTTTGTTAGCGATGATCAGCTCCGCAGCTCTTTTTTCTTTCTCGTCATTTTGAAAAGCAAGTTCTTTATTAGCAACAATTAACTCTGCCGCACGTTTTTCTTTCTCTGCGTTTTGAAAAGCAAGTTCTTTATTAGCAATGATCAGCTCGGCTGCACGTTTTTCTTTCTCATCGTTTTGAAATACAAGTTCTTTGTTTGCAATGATCAACTCCGCAGCTCTTTTTTCTTTTTCATCGTTCTGAAAAACAAGTTCTTTATTAGCAACGATCAACTCCTCTGCTCGTTTTTCTTTTTCATCATTTTGAAATACAAGTTCTTTATTAGCGATGATCAACTCGGCAGCACGTTTTTCTTTCTCTGCGTTTTGAAATACAAGTTCTTTGTTGGCAATGATCAATTCCGCAGCTCTTTTTTCTTTCTCCTCATCCTGAAAAGCCAACTCTATGTTAGCAAGAATTAACTCTGCAGCCCGCTTTTCCTTTTCTTCATCCTGAAAAGCAAGTTCGATATTTGCAATAATTAACTCTTCTGCCCGCTTTTCCTTCTCTTCATTTTGAAAGATAAGTTCCTTGTTGGCAATAATTAATTCATCTGATTTTTTTCTCTTTGCCATGTCAAGTAGCGATAATCGCTTATTTAATTTATTTCGCTTGAATTTCCGATATCTTCGATCGGACTGCGTCTTTTATCTTTTAATTGTTTAAAATGAGAAGGTGAAAGCCCTGTCACTTTTTTAAATTGGTTGGATAAATGAGCAACGCTGCTATAATTCATTTTCCAGGCAATTTCTGTAATGTTAAGCTCACCATAGATCATCAATTCTTTTATCCTTTCAATTTTATGAGAGATGATAAATTGCTCGATAGTAGTACCCTGAACCTCTGAAAACAGATTTGCCAGGTAGGTATAATCATGATTTAATTTTTCACTTAAAAAATCGGAAAAATTCATTTTGATCATTTCATCGGAATGATGAACCATTTCAATAATTACATTTTTTATTTTTTCGATCAACACAGCTCTCTTATCATCCATCAATTCAAGTCCGGAGTCGTGCAAAGCAATTTTCAGTTGCTGGCGCTGTTCCGAAGTGATATTTTCCATGATCTCCACTTCACCTAAATCAACGGGAGTAAAATGCAATCCAAGTTTTTTCAACTCTTCTTTCACCACCATTTTACAGCGGGCACTTACCATGTATTTGATATATAATTTCAAAATCTTGCTTTTTTTAACAATATGAACAAAGGTGGCCAAAATTAGAGCTGCACTTGTTACACAACTTTTACAAAAAGTTACATAATTCACACATTTTACCTTTTGGGGCAGACAATAAAACAGCCTAAAATATGGATAGAAACGATTAAAATCAACTTCCTTGGTCTAAATTTAATGCTTTTTATTGAGATTTTACTATTTCCCTAAATATGATCAATAGTTGTCAAAATCTGATGTTTTTGACAGCTTTTGACAATTACCCCTTTTTAAACAGCGTATAGCTGACCGACAAAGTGATCACACTCATTTTGAAATCGTTCAGTAAAAAAGGCGCACTATTCTCTGCGTCTAATTTCCCTCCAAAGCCCAACATATCATTATGGTTGAACACATCTTCATTATAATTACCATTTGTGGTAAACATCTGACTTTCCGTTAAAGGAAGATTATACCTTAAGTCGATTGAAAGGTCTTTTCCTTTGATATCAAATGATTTACCAGCACCGAAAATAAAATTAAATCGAGGGCTCTTGAATACATTCAACCTGGTTTCGAGAGTATACGAAGCATCTATTGTGGTTTTGTCTAAAGCCCAATTGGTATAACTTTCTCTTCGAACATTGGCTGTTGACTGTATTGTTGGGGAACCCGTAAAATTAATTCCAATCCCTCCTTGCAAAAAGAATTTGCTTTCACTAAAAGTATACCGCGCTAAAAGAGGAAGGTTAAAATACGTTAAATTTATATCGGATCTTGTGGACTCAAATCTTATATCGCCATCCCCATTATTGTCAAGTTTATTTTCCACGCGGTTAAAATCGATGCCGCATTTAAGAAAATCAATTGTTGGTTCAGCGAGGATAGAAAAATTGTCTGAGAAATTATATGCAACAAAACCACCCAATCCAAAACCAATACCCCACCTTACGTCAACATCCCATTCGGTGATCTTAGGATTAAAATCTCGTTGGAAGGCTAAATTTTTAACTAAATTGTTTGAGCGAATGTTTCCCGAACTCAAATTTAACTTTAAGCCTGCGCTAAATTGCGCATTTGCCGTTATACATAACCCTAATGAAGCAATAAGTAATTTTGTTTTCATTTTCCTGTTGTCAGTGATTAAAGTGCTGACTCCGCACTGATAATTTTATGAAACAAGTATTTATCACCAGTCCTGCCGTTGAAGGACAAAATGAAACTTCCCATGGACAGTGTTTCGCTAATTCAAATTTTTATAATAAACTATTATTTCATCCAATACAATACACCAAATACCGCTAGGCCCATAGTGACAAAGGTCAAGAGAAATATGGCTGTGAATTTTGATACGCCAAACTCTCTAACCATAATTCGAATTGGCTCTGTAATAATAAGATTAACAAGACCGGTGATCTTTTTCCATGAACCCTGCCCTTTTACTACATAATCCTTAGCTCCTGCCCTGAATGTTTCTATTGCAAGCCCTATATCCTCATTATTGGATAACATGATAACTTCCGTTTTAGGGTTAATGGCTTTGATCAATTTCAAAATATCCAAACCATTTTTACCATTCATGTAATAATCCAGGATCACGATTTGAGTATTCGAATCAACTTTTTCCAAACAACTTTCACCATCATTAAAAGTTGAAATTTGCATAATGACTCCAAACCGATTTTGCAAATATTGTTTAAGTGTTGAAACCATTAGTCTATTGTCGTCAACAATAAATAGATTTATTCCTTTCGTTTCCATTGGTTGTTCTCCTTTTTTTTAATAACTGGTACTTAAAATAATTTATAGTACAAAGGAATAGACATTCAACAATTAAAGTGTTACACATTTTAAAAAAAATCTTACACAATTCACACGTTCGGTAAATTTTAATTACAGAACAGTAGAAATTAAAAAAAAATGGAAGGTTAAACTTATAATAGGTATCTCCGCCCGGAAAGGGAATTAATGGAATCCAGCCAAAGAGCTTATTTAACTTGCACAAAAAAATTAATGAAAAGGCTGCTCAGCAATGACGGTAACCAAAGTATGAGAGATTAAAGAATCCGTCTGATCTAAGTCTGGGTCGACTGAAAGGTTTGAAAGGAGAAAAAACGATTTTTTTTTGCAAAAAATTAATTACGAATCAAAATTGTAAATATTAATGATTCTCTAAATTTAAAAAAAGTATTTTAAACACAATTGATCTATATCTAATCTTCATCTCTGAGAATTAATCGCCTCATATATCAGCTTTCTTTTCCGTAAAATATTGGATCTCCGTTTATAAACTCAATATCTCTTTTAAATCTTTCAATAATATTTTTTTCTTCATCAGTAACAATGGAAAATGCTTTGGCAATTTTTTCCATAACCATGATAAAAGATTTCTTGAGAGCCGGGCTCAAATAATGGCTATTGAGTTTGATCTCTTTCATAGCCCAATTATAAGTGGTTTCCGTATCCCACTTATCTTTATCCATAATCCGAAAAATAATGTCTGACACATTAAAACCCTGATCGTTGCATCGAAGTTCCGCAGCAACAATGTCATGAAACTTTTGCCGCTCTTGTGGCTGAACAGATCCGTCTGCGCTTGCAACAGTATAGGCCAACTGGCCAATTGCGTAATGTAAATTCTCTAAGGATGTCATGGTATATATATTTCTTTTTTCAAAGGTAGTGCTGAACACCCAATTAAATAATGAGTTAGGTCAAACAAAAAAATGACCTTACTCATGGCTTTTAAATTAAAGGCATTTACTTATGCATGGCCTCTTTAAATAGAAACGTCTTAACGCAAATCCATCAGCGGAAAGCAATGTATACAAGGATTGAACAGAATAAAAAAGATTTCAATTCAGTAATTCTATGAATTATAAAAAATATTTATAAAGTACGAAGTCTAATTTCAATTGCTGATAAAAATCATCTGATCCACTGATTGCAATCATTCACAATAATCATTGACTGATGTACTTTTGTTTTATAAATTTAATTGATTGAACCAAATGCAAAACATAATTAACAATCAATATATTATTGCAGTATTTATAACTCGTATTTTTTTGGGTTTTCTCTTCTTTTTCCAAGGGTATGATGCCATTGTAAGAGTTGGAATTAAAAACCTAATAGAAACGCTTCATTTACCACTTTCAGAAAAAGGAGTTCCAAAGGCAGTGACAAAAACTGGTGTCTGGATCATTTCATTTGTACAACTTATTGGAGGAATCTTTCTTATTATCGGCTTTGTAAAATATTATGTACTATACCTATTGGGACTAAACCTGGTTGTTGCATCAATTGTTTATGGGATCATTAAACCAATGTGGGATATGCAATTCGTTTTTCCGCGTTTGCTGATCTTAATTTTCCTACTCATTGTTCCATCACAATGGGATGTTTTATCCGTAGATTATTTTTGGTCATTCATTAAATTTTTAAAAACCGTATAAAAAAATGAAAACAATTATTGTTCCCACAGATTTTTCAGACAGTGCAAAAAATGCAATTAATTATGCAGCAGAATTAGCAAAGCTTACCAAAGCAAAACTTATTTTATTCCATGTATTTCATATACCTGCTGTACCGTCAGATGTACCTTTTGTAATGCCTTTAGATGAAATAGAAAAAGACACCTTAAAAGCATTAACCAAAATAAAGAAAAATATACTATTTAAGCACGGGAGTGAATTGAACATTGAGTGTAAAACTAAACTTGGCTTTGCCGTTGATGAAATAAATGAAATAGTAAAAGAAGAAAAAATTGATCTAATAGTGATGGGAGTCCGTGGAGCAGGTTATTTGAGCGAAAAATTAATCGGCAGTGTTACCACAACTTTAATTCGTAAAGCAAAACGTCCTGTTCTCGCTATTAACGACAAGGTGGTATTTAAGAGTATCAAAAAAATTGTATTAGCCTGTGATTATCAAAATATAGATACCAGATCCATGGAGCCAATAAAAGAATTTATTAAACTTTTCGATTCTCAATTATATATTTTAAATGTTTCAAGTGAAGGAGAATTGATCTCTCCCATAAAAAAAACCGTTGGAGGAACACAATTAGTCCATTCTTTTGAAGGTTTAAATCATTCATTTGATTTTGTTGAGCATGAAGATATAGTAGAAGGGATAAATGAATTTGTAAATGAGCACAACGCTGATCTAATTGTAATGATACCACGTAAACACACATTATTTGAAAATATTTTCCAGGAAAGGAATACAAAGCGTATGGCATTCCATACTCATATTCCACTACTTGCTTTACCTGAATAAAACTGACAACCCTTTAATTTGCTGCCTTTGAACAATGAAATACAAAACATTACAATGAAAATAACAGTTGACGACAATAGTACATTATTTGAAATACAAGAAGAATTTACAAAAATGTTTCCCTTTTTGAAAATCGAATTTTTTTTAAAAAAACTCACACCCACAGCCTTATCTCCGCATAAACTGGTAAAATCTACTGGTAAAACAATAGCTGACTATTGTACAAATGATGAGAAAACCAGTATCATTATTACGCCACAAATGACTGTATCTCATCTTGAACAATCATTCAACAGCGAATATGGAATATCCATTAAGGTATACAGGAACTCATGGCGGGTTTGGCTTGAAACAACAGTAACAGAATGCTGGACACTTGAAGAGCAAAACAGACAGGGTGAAGCACTCAGTGGGAAAATCAGTGAAAACAATTATTAAAAAAAACTGCATTAACAGTTAAAAATCAAACAGATCCGAACTCATTCTCAAATGAATCAAATAATATCTTTTATAACAATTTGCCTTTGAGCTTTTCAAATGGATGAAAAAAAATCTTTTAACTAAAATAAAAAAAATGGAAACTACAAAAACACTTTACCAATTGCACGAAGACCATAAAACGTGGTTAAACAAATTAGCCTTTTACAAAGACGAAATTCAGATCATGCAAAATAGAATTTCAGAAATTGCAAAAAAAAACACATCAAAGGAAGTACTTTCCTTTGTTGAACATTTTCAAAACCAGCTAATTGTTCAAAAGGAACAGATAGACACTTTAAAACATGAAATTAACAGCCATGAAAGATCAATTGAAGAAAAAGTAAATAAAAAAGCGGTTGCTAATGAAAGCAAAAAGTTTTTGGATCATTCAACTCAAAGAAATAGTGTGGAAAGCTTCGAAAATAATTTCAACGCCTTAAGGAAAGAGTTGATCCATTTTCTTTCCAAATGGATGTAAAAAAAAAGTATTAATAATTTTTTACTTTTTTGAATTAAAAACAGTAAGCTACCACTTGCCCGAACAGGTGGTAGTTTAATTTAATAGCATATAATTATATGAAAAGTTTGGCCACCATTCATTTCCGAGGCTTAGTATATATCATATTCCTCTACCCTTTCAAACAAATTATCAATATCATGGATCAAATAAAATTCTGATCAAAGAAAAATACAGTTGTGATATGTATCATTCCATTTCTTGTAATTCATCATTGAATTGATTTCAGCAATGAATTTACTTTGCATAAAAATTATTTAAATATTAATTAATAAAAAAAACAAAAAATATGAAAACAGATACAGAAATCCAAAGAGATGTTATGGACGAACTTAAATGGGAACCATTAATGAAAGCGACCGAAATTGGAGTAGCAGTAAAAAACGGAGTCGTAACTCTTTCTGGACTAGTAGATACATATTCCAAAAAACTAACTGCAGAAAAAGCGACCAAAAGAGTTGCCGGAGTAAAAGCTGTTGCTGTGGATATTGAAGTGAAATTAGCCGGGCATGGAAAAAAGAGTGATACAGAAATAGCGGAAGCAGCTATTAGTGCTTTAAAATGGCACAGCGCAGTTCAACAAGAAAAAATAAAAATAAAGGTAGAAGACGGATGGTTAACTCTTGAAGGTGAGACCGACTGGGAATTTCAAAAAAATGCAGCGAGCAGTGCAATACAATATTTATTGGGGGTTCGTGGAATAAGTAATAATATAAAAGTAACACCACAGGTTACTGCTAGAGAAATAAAAACAAAGATCGTTTCTGCATTTCACAGGAGTGCAACAATTGATGCAGAAAAAATCAACATAGAAACAATTGGGAATAAGGTTATTCTAACAGGAAAAGTTCGTTCCTGGGCTGAAAAAAGAGACGCAGCACGTGCAGCGTGGTCAGCGCCAGGAATTGGCCTTGTTGAAAACAAACTTGAAATTGATACAGAAGTATTTGTTTATTAAAACATAAGGAACTGTAATTATTTTCTAAATTTTTTTCTAAAAAAAACGGATATTTTACCTGATCCGTTTTTTTTGTTTTTATTTCTAATTCTCGAAATTTTTAAATAAACCTTCCAGAAAAAAAATCGTAAAGCATACCAACAATTAACATGATCGATGTTATTCGGAAAGGCATAAACAAAAAAAATCTTTGATATAATACCATCAAAATAATATTCATAGAAATTTAAATGAGCATTCTTTGAAATGCAAATTTTGCAATAAAAAATAAAAAAAAATTGACTTTTGAGAAAATAAAAAACGAATAATTTACTAACTATGAAAACAACAATTATTTGTCCTATTGATTTTACTGATTCGGCAAACAATGCATCGGAATATGCGGCAATGCTTGCGCAAGTGATCAATGCAGAACTAATGTTATTTAATGTTCAACAAATTCATTTTGAAACCGCAGTAAGTCTCGGTGAGGGCATCGCCAGTGATACCCGAAACAACTCTCTCAAGGCTTCGAATAAGCTAAAACAAATGAGTGTTGAAATTAACAAGATGTATAATATCCCGACAACTTATGAAGTTGATATAACTACAAAATCGCTGTCAAAAACGATCGCTTCAGCTGTAACGCAAAACACACTGATTGTTATGGGCACGAATGGTCCGGACAATTTGAAACAGTTTTTTTACGGCACAAATACATATAAAGCAAGTAAGGAGTCGGAAAGTCCACTCTTAATAGTTCCGGAAGATCTTTCGTTTGAAAAGTACAAAAACATATTTTATCCAATTATATATGACAATATTGATAGGATCGCACTGGAACAATTTCATGAATTTGCAAAATTTTTTGAGGCTCAAATTACATTTTTGTATCTATCCAGGGAAGATAATGAAAAGAGCCAAAAAGCCTTCATCGGAATAAAAGAAGAAATAAAAAACTCTTTAGATGGAAAACTAAAATACAATGTTGATATAACCTTCACCGACAACATTGACGATACGATAGATGATTTTATTCTCGAAAACCAAACAGATCTGGTAGTGATGGAAGAACGGCATAGAAATATCCTTGAAAGGCTTTTTCTAAAAAAAACTTTATTAGCGACAATAAGCGCAATAGCACCATATCCGATCTTTGTAGTTCATCCTTAATTAGTATTTATTTAAAATTACCTAACAAATGAAACAGCAATATGATACATTATTAGATGCGGTAAATGATCTAAAAAAAAGAGGATTTACTTATGATTTTACAGAACAAAAAGATAAACTCTATTGTTCTGAAAAACAGTGCGACTTTAATCCAAATGAATTTGAAATTGTTGAATTTTACAGATTCGAAGGTATATCAGACCCTGAAGACAATTCAATAGTTTACGCTATTAGCTCCGATAAAAACAACATTAAAGGTTTATTAGTTAATGCATATGGTGTATATTCAGACACTAAAGTTTCGGAACTAATATCAAAAATGAAAATAGCAGATACAAGCTACCAATAACTCTAAACTTACATTTTTTTCACGTCTTGAGCAAAACGTTGGTTACAAAAACAACCACGAATAAACGATTTGGGGGGCCTTATCAAAATGTAAGGGAGCTGATAGTAAAATAAAAAGACAATAACTTGTCCGACACTGTTTCCCCGAGATACCTGATAAACTTATGTTTTTACCAATTTCGAATTTGCGTTCGCTTCTTTCAATAGCAAAATCACTTCTTCATCTTCAACTTGTGAAAAATCATAATAGAATTGACCCACACCCATAAAATTTTGAGGCGCTAAAAGAATAATCATTTCATCCGAAATACTTTCTATTTTTTTGATCGATGGTGGCGAAGCAACGGGTGCCGCAACAATAATTTCTTTGGGATCCATTTTCCTGACCGAATTAATAGTAGCAATAATTGTGCTACCGGTTGCAATACCATCATCAACAATAATTACGGTTTTATTTTTTAAATCACTTGGCTCCCGGTCGCCCATATAGTATTTAAACTTTGTTTTCAGGTCCTGAAGGATTTTATTGGCTGCATTAGAAATATACTCTGTTGAAACATCTGATACATTATCATTAATTACCATTCCATCTAATGAAACAGAACCAATAGCATACTCCGGATTAGAAGGATGTCCGATTTTTTTCGAAAGAATAATTTCCAACGGAAATCCCAGATCTTTTGCAATTACATATCCTATTGGTACTCCGCCTCGAGGAATAGCTAAAACGATTCCGTCATTTCCTTTATACTTTTCCAGCTTTAGCGCAAGGTCCATTGCTGCATCATATCTATCTTTAAACATATTTTTCTTTATTAAATTAGAATTTATACAACTATTTTTGTATCCTTTTTCCGCTAAACTTAATATCTCAAATTATTTTTACTTATCATTTACAATAAGATTTTCTTTACTGAATTTTGCTGAAACAGATTTTCCGGACATATTAAAAGTTACCCGGCACGAATTATATACTATCGTATTTGACTCCAGAATAAATCCGTCATCCTCAAATGGCTTTAAATTAAGGTCAACGCTGGTCTCATTTGGCAAAAAGAACCGTACTTCACATAAGACCCCTTTGTTGCTAACTGGTAATAGCTTTTGATCAAGAAGATAACAATGTAGATTAGGAAATGCTTCTTTCAATTCAATGTTGAAGTTTTCAGCAGGCTTTAATTCTCCACCGTGTGGACCAGTAATTGCCTGGCATATATTTAATGAATACAATATGACAATTCCTGAAAGAAGTAATCCGAATAAAATAAGTTTTGCGTTCATAATAGAGAATAATTTACATGAATACAAATTTATAATTGGCAAGCCCGTATTAAAAGGACCTTCAACATTAGAAGAAATGATCCTAATTATTTTTAAGAAAGGCTGCCCGATTTTGGAATAAAAAAAAATTATATTTTCTTTACAGGGTAATCATTGATCATTCATAGCGCAATGCGTCAATAGGATTCAAACGCGCGGCTTTCCGCGCAGGGTACCAACCAAAAAAAATCCCAATCACTGCTGCGAATAAAAATGAAAGTGCAATAGAATAAATTGTAACTGTTACGGGCCAGCCTCCAAATTTCGCTACTAATACTGAAACGAGTGTACCTAATCCCACCCCGATTATTCCTCCTACAAAACTAATAAACATGGCTTCAATCATAAATTGCATAAGTATATCTTTACTTTTAGCTCCCACCGCTAAACGAATCCCAATCTCTTTTGTGCGTTCAGTAACTGAAACTAACATAATATTCATGATTCCTATTCCACCCACAAGCAACGAAATACTCGCTATGCTTCCAAGCAATATTGTCAACACCTTTGATATGGAACCAAAAATATTACTTATATCAGATTGCGTACGTACAGTAAAATCATCTTCAACATCAGGAGCCAGTTTATGCCTTTCTCTAAGCAGCAAAGTAATTTCTTCTTTTGCGCCTTCAATATCATCCTCAGAAACAGCAGAAGCTATAATTTGATTTAAATTAGTAGTAGAAAGCATACGTTTCTGGACAGTTGAAAAAGGTGCAATTATTATATCATCCTGATCTTGCCCAAAAGTGTTTTGTCCTTTTTTTTCGAGCAGACCAATAATTTTGAAGGGAATTCTATTGATACGTATTACTTGCCCCACAGGATCATTCCCTTCTCCAAAAAGATTGACCGAAACAGTCAGTCCAACTAAACAAACCTTTGCGGCTGCGCGTTCATCAGTTGAAGAAAAATAAGTTCCACTTACAACATTTAGATTTCTGATAGAAAAATAGTCGGTCAAAACTCCTATCACAACTGTCCGCCAGTTTTGAGAACCTGTAATTATTTGAGCCCCTGCTCGTACAACTGGCGAAACTGATTCCACCAGAGGACATCTTGCTAATATTGCTTCGGTATCCTCACGTTTCAAATTCGCGGATGACCCGGCTTCCAAACGCACACCACCCTGATTCACAGCACCAGGGAAGATCATAATACTATTGGTGCCTAAACTGGCAATGGATGCTTTTATATTTTGTTTCGATCCCTCCCCAATTGCCAGCATTGCAATCACCGATGCAACACCAATAATAATCCCCAACATGGTTAAAAATGTCCTAAGCTTATTTTTGCTCAAAGAACGTGAGGCTATTTTCACAAGGTTAATAATTTTCATACCAACTCTTTTTTTTCATCTCGCAATGGAAGTTTATTTAATTCCTCTGAAGCTGATTTTCTATTTTTAACAAAATTGTTTTCAATTATTCTTCCGTCTTTAAAAAGAATGTTACTAATAGCAAACATGGCTATATCCGTTTCATGAGTGACCATAACAATTGTAATTCCTTTGTCATTTAATTTTTGAAATATTTCCATGATCTCATAACTTGTTCGGGAATCAAGGTTACCCGTGGGTTCATCTGCCAAAATCACCTGAGGTTCATTTACCAATGCACGTGCAATGGCAACCCTTTGTTGCTGTCCGCCCGACAATTGATTGGGTAATGCATTGGCCCGATCAATAAGCCCAACTGACTTAAGTGCCTCAAATGCCCTATCCCGTCTTTCCTTTGAATTAATTTTATTGTTATACAATAATGGTAATTCAACATTTTCAATAGCGCTGGTTCTGGATAAAATATTAAATGATTGGAAAATAAAACCAATTTTTTTGTTTCTCAATTCGGCCAGATGATCTCTGTCGAGTTTCAATACATCAATTCCATCCAAATAGTACTCCCCCTGCGTTGGACTATCAAGACAACCGATAATGTTCATGAAAGTAGATTTACCTGAACCGCTTGCTCCCATTATTGCTACAAACTCGCCAGCCTTAATAGAAAGCGAAACACCACCTAAAGCATGTAACTCAATTTCGCCAGAGCGATATATCTTTTCTAATTTTTTTACTTCTATTAAGATTTTTTCTTCCTTCACTCTATTATTTTGTTTTCCTCGATGGAAATTTGGGCATAAAAGGGTTCTGAACAGGTGCAGCGCTTTCCCCCTCTTTGCTACTGATACCAATAACTACTTCTTCCTCTTTTTTAATATCACCTGAAACTTCAACAAATGTTTCATCAGAAATCCCTTTTTTTACCTTTTTGGGATAGATCGATCTATCTTTTAAAATCCATATATATGCTATTGCTGAAGTATCAGTTTGATTGACTCGTTCCTTTTTTATTAGTTTTATTACTTCATTCCATTGTTTTGCCACTGAGTCAGGAATATGAGTCGTTTTAAAATATTCATCAGGAGGAGTGAAATGTAGTGCGTTGCCGGGAATTTTCAATACCCCCTTATGCTCTTGCACCTTAATGGTAATATTTGCAGTAAGTCCAGGCATTAGCTTTAAATCGGGATTTGGGACATCAATAATTACGATGTAGGTCACAACATTCTGCACAACAACCGGCTGTAATCTTATTTGTTTAACTAAACCCTGGAATACTTTATCAGGATATGCATCTACGGTGAATGAAACTTTTTGTCCACGCTTTACCTGCCCAATATCTGCTTCGTCAATATTTGCATGTACCTGCATTTTAGTAAGGTCATTTGCGATAGTAAATAAAGTAGGGGAATTAAAATTGGCAATCACCGTTTGTCCAACATCAACACTGCGTGAAATAACCGTTCCGCTCACGGGAGCACGTATGGTAGCATAT
The DNA here is from genome assembly GCA_040388745.1 of Bacteroidota bacterium. Lineage (GTDB taxonomy): Bacteria > Bacteroidota > Bacteroidia > 2-12-FULL-35-15 > 2-12-FULL-35-15 > 2-12-FULL-35-15. Next base: position 81,732 of record JAZKBF010000014.1, read on the forward strand.
CTGATATTAATTTTCGCGTGATTTAATTGGGCTTTGGAAGATTTCAAAGCACTTTTGGCGACATTGAAATTGGTACTCGCTAGATCATAATCTGCTTGTGAAATAACTTTTTCATCAAACAATTTTTTGTTGCGATCAAATTCAAGTTTGGATTGACGAACTTGAACTTCAGCTCGCTCCAGATTGGCTAAAACATCTTCCTTTGTAGCGTTAAGAAGAGTGGTATCAAGCATCGCCACAATTTCTCCTTTTTTTACAACGGTGTTGAAATCTGCAAATAGCTTTGCAATTATTCCTGAAACTTGCGTTCCTACTTGTACAGTAGTATCTGCATTTATTGAACCCGTAGCAGTAACGGCAACAATTACATCACCTTTTTCCACTTTAGCTGTTCGCCATAGATAGGCTTCTTTTTTATTTTTAGAGAAAAAATAATATGCTGTTCCCCCGGCTAAAAGAGCAAAAATTAAAAAAATAATAATGCGCCTCCTTTTCATTGAAAAAATTTTTGATAAAACAGAACCACTGTTTATTATAGTTTTCCTCCTTTTTTATCATCAAATCTAAAAATGAAAAATAGCATCAATTGGTAGTAGAATCAATTGCTTAACAAACAAAATGTTACTCTTTAGTTAACGAATCAATAATTTTTAATGAATCTTTACCCCAAGCATTTACAGGACTGTGGTGCATCTCTTTAGTAAGAGGCACGCAGTACTTCCCTGAATCGCCCATAAACAAAAAAATACCAAGAAACGCAACAACCCCAAGAAGTACAAAAATAATTAACAAATAAATTTTATTATTATTCATATCAGCTTATACGAACGCGGTTCGAAAATAAATTCATTATAGATTTAGCGCCCATTTAAATTCCATTTTAAAGTTTACAATATAGCATATGATAGCTATTGTATCTTTCCTGATTTCCACAAAATGATCACATTTAATTAGTTCGTTATTTAAATTTAATCAACACATTTTTCAGTAACGAGTAATTAATCCAATCCCTTTGTATTTTTCTAATTCCCCGCTATCAACGAAGGCAATATCACCATCATTCTTTAATACCAGTTCAATTAAATCATCCACAACATCAGGGAACACTTTAGGATCGTTTTTATTTAATACAGTAGTGTTCAACGTATATTCATCCTTTCCAATTTTAGCGGCACTAACAAAATCTTTTTCAACAATTAATAGCCTTCCTTTTTTTTCCATTGCTGCACGCCAAACATCCTCAATTCCATAAACAAATTCTTTTCTATTTACAGCATCTTCCAGCTTATTAAGTGAATTTTGCTGATCCAACTCGCGCCAACTCGCAATAGCGGGTTCTATCGCTTTATATAATTCTTTCGGGGAAGATTTTTCATAGCTTCCTTCTACAAAGGCTACTATTTTTTTACTGTTTTTTGTTAATTTCTTAAAATGACCTAATGTTTTTTGAACTCCACATACAATTACAGGAGTATCCATTTCATTAAGCTTCACGCTTAAAGCATCATCAATTTTTTTCAGATATTTATCAAGATTAATTTCCTTAACTGAATCTGCAGTCGAGAAATTTGCAACCTTTGAAGGCAGATCCCTTTTAACCTCCTCTATATTTAAAGGCATGTTGCTTAAATTCATTTCAATTAATTTACTATTGTAACCCCGATAAACTTTTGCGTGATGATTGGCAATTACCAACAACAAATAACCATAACTGTTTTTCGTGGAATATAACAGGTCTCTTATTTCAAAAGATGAATCTATAATAAGTTTTTCCTGAACATGAAATGGCAAATAGATCATTTTTTCTTTTTCAGAAGAAACAAATACTGCCAGAGCCTTTGATAATTGCTTATGGTCAATAGTGGAGATAAGATTACGAAGTTTGTTTATTACAACCATTGTTTTTCTTTCAGAAAACTCTTCCAACAATTCATTTTCTGCTCTTTTAACTAATGCTTTAACCCGACCTTCATCAATTCTATACTGAGGATATCTTTTGTCCGTGGGGATAATCAACGATACTGAAGGAGCTATTTTGGGCTCACTTAAAACGGATACTTCTTTCATATACAGGTTTATTTATTAAGTCTTAATACGGGAGTTATATCACCTTCATTTATGAAATAACACAGGGCCATTTTTAATGTTATTTTTCAAAAGCTATTAAACAAAAAGGCCGGACCCTGAATAGGGGCGGCCTTTTACAATTATTTTTTAAGAAACTTTTATTTCCTTTTTTTGTTTTGATACAGATACCTCTTTTTTTGGAACTGATAATTTTAAAATTCCATTTTCATACTTTGCGTCAATTTTATCCGAAAGGATATCTTCAGGCAGTTGAAACGAACGAGAAAAGCTACTATAGGAGAATTCTCTTCTCTTATAATTTTTATCCTCTTCTTTTTTTTCCTCTTCCTTTTCAGAACTAATTACCAAAACTTTATTTTCCACTTCAATTTTAAAGTCTTTTTTCTCCAGTCCCGGTGCAGCCAATTCAATTTTATACTCTTTTTCTGTCTCTGTAATATTTACAGATGGCACTTTTGCTGAAAAGTCCCAATTCATCAAATTGTTATTAAAATCAAGAAGATCAGGATTGAACATACTTCCTGTTTCCATTAAATCATTAACTACTCTTGGAAACACGTTTCCATTTCTTTTTAATACTAGCGTCATTTGTTTAAATTTTTAGAGATTTATTATCTATTTAATTGTGTACAAATGTATTTTCACAATACAGTTTGTTCAATGATTTCAATCAAACGATTCATTGATTTCCATCATTTAAAATTAACGGGTAAGAATTTAAAATAATGCTATTTTCAAATACGCTATTTTGCATTTATATTGGCCCATTTAATTGTTGGTAAAAACCTATTCCGAAAGAACTTCGGAGCCTCTTGGAGGCTAAAACCATTTAGACACAACATGAGATTAATGAAAAAAATCAATTGGATTTCTCTTTATCCTGTTTCTTATAATATCTCCTTAACAAAATAGTATGCTTAAGCGCTTCCATGTTTTCATCAAAACCTTTAGCTGCGTCATTTATACTTTTCACACTCTGGTTAAGATTATGAATGAAAGTAGTATCTGTCAATAAATTCCCAACAGAACCATCTCCTTTTCTTATTTTTCCCATGATGGATGAAATATCGCTAGCAACAATTCCGGCCGTATCACTAACTTTTTGTAGCTGATTTACAACTTGATTCATATTTAAAAAAAGTGAACTGTCAGCGATCAGAGAACCAATAGTTCCTTTCCCATCCCTTATTTTTTTTGTAATTTGTTCAAAATTTCTGGCAACACCAACAGCTTGCCCCCCAACATCTTTTATATTTATGATTGCAGTTTTTATATTTTCTGCAACCACAGTGTCCATCAATACCGTCAATAAACTATTCTTGCTGCTCAATTTATCGGTAATATTTCGGACATTTGAACTGATCACTTTAATGTTTTCGTTTGTTACATTCAATGTACGCGTCATTTCATCCGTCTCAATAGAACGCAATGTTTTCAGCTCATCGCCATCCTCAATAACTGGCGCGGCCCTGTCAACCACATTAATATTTACAAGTTTATTCCCCATCAAACCATCAGTACCCACACTTGCTAACGCATTTTTTTTAATGAATTTTTGCAGATCTTTTTCAATGATCATCGTTACATTCACTGATGAGTCATTCACAATTTCCACATGCTCCACAGTACCAACATCTATTCCCGCAAAACGAACATTATTTCCTTTCATTAATCCATTTACATTATAAAATTGGGCACTTATACTAAATGTTTTTCCAAAAAGATTCCGTTTATTACCAACAACATATAGCGCAATGATTAATAAAATGGCACCAAGTATTACAAAAATCCCTAACCGTATGTTTTTTAATATGTCTTTTTCCATTTTTTATTCGAAAAATTGATTAATCTTTTTATCGTCTGATTTTTGTAATTTCTCATACGTACCCTCGGCATAACAAGTACCATCGATCAATAATACAACCCTGTTGGAAGTTATTTTTATGCAACTCATATCGTGAGAAATAATGATAGATGATGTTTGATATACTTTTTGTATTTCTAATATCAGATTACTTATTTCTTTTCCGGTGATCGGGTCGAGTCCGGTTGTTGGCTCATCATAAAAAATAATTTGTGGTTTAAGGATCAATGTGCGTGCAAGGGCGATACGTTTTCTCATTCCTCCAGAAAGCTCTGCCGGCATCATATCTACTGTTTCTGAAAGGCCGACATTCGTTAATGCTTCCATCACCAGATCATTCACTTTTTCTGCCTGAACACCTGCACGATGCCTTCTCAATGGGAATTCCAGGTTTTCTCGCACTGTCATTGAATCATAGAGCGCATTACTTTGAAACAGAAATCCTGCTTTTGCCCTGATCTCATCCAATCCTGCATTATTCAGATCAGGAATATTTTTTTCAAACATAAAAATGGTTCCTGAATCCGGCTTCATTAACCCAATGATACATTTGATCAATACCGATTTACCGGAGCCCGATTTACCAACCACTGCAAGATTCTCGCCTTTATATAAATCAATATTAAAATTTCGCAACACATGATTATCTCCAAAAGACTTATTCAAATTCCTGATTTGAATAACAGGAACATCCTTAACTTCTGTTTTATTAATTATTTTAGGATCTTCAGTAGTGACCATCTCAGGTAAAATTTAAAATATCAATGATCTGAACGGCAATCAAATCAATTATAAAAACAAGGAGTGATGAGATCACAACTGCGGAGTTAGCAGACTGTCCTACGCCTTCTGTTCCTTTTTGTGAGTGATATCCTTTATAACAGCCAATTATTCCTATGGCAAAACCAAAGAAAAACGTTTTAAAAACCGAAGGCAAAATATCACTATATGCCAACGTTTGAAAGACCTGGCTCCAGTATAGATCCCAACTCACCACACCGCGTATGTTTGTGCCTAAGTAACCTCCATACAGCGAAATGGCATCCGCAAAAACGGCAAGAACAGGTATCATCAAGCTTGTAGCCATTACTCTTGTTATAACCAAATATTTAAAAGGATTGGTTCCGGAAACCTCCATTGCATCAATCTGCTCAGTAACCTTCATGGACCCAAGCTCCGCACCAATGCTCGAACCGATTTTCCCGGCACAGATCAGTGCAGTGATCACAGGAGCGATTTCCCGTACAAGTGATACCGATACCATTTTTGGAAGCCACGCTTCAGCACCAAATTCAACAAGTGTAGGCCGCGATTGAATAGTGATAACCAGCCCCATAATAAAGGCTGTGATCCCCACCAAGGCAAGTGATTTGTAGCCAATATAAAAACATTGTTTCAGCAATTCACGAAACTCATAAGGTGGGTTAAAAACTTCTTTGAAAAATCGCCCCGTAAAACGGAACATATCCCCGGTTTCATTCAAAAAAACTTTCCACGTATCTGGAACAATCAAATAATTCATTCCGCTAAAGTCCATATAATATCAAGTTTTAAAAATGTATTGCATCATCAAATACTTTGATTAAAATCATCGCATCATATAAGGTTCGCAACATATAATCCAGAAAAAAAACCTCCAATGAGGAACATTATTTTTATTCCCAATTACGATCCAAAGTATACGAACGAATTCAAAAATTGAAAACATCTACATTCCTACTGCAGCAAGATAAAAAAACCAGCGCATTAGAAAAATTTGGGTGCACCCCTTGGGATCCGACTTGGAGTTTATCCAGAGCGAAGTAGAAGGGCTTCAACCATCCATCGCCAATTGGAGGAGGAAGGATTTTCACTGTAATCCCTCATGCATATCAGAGAGATCGATGATTTTTTAAAATGGAACACTGCTTTGAATAAAAAAAGCCCTTGATAATACGCTTATCAAGGGCTTCAGTTTTAATATTCATAATTTTAACCACCAAAATATTCTTTCAGTGTAAACGTTTCCTTCAACCGGATTCCTTTTTCAGTTTTTTGGACAGTACAACATTCATTTACAAAATCATGTTCAAAAAACAAGATGAATTCTTCATCAGCAGCAAGGGACATAAATTTTTCCTTTTCCGAAAGCGTTAGCAAAGGTCTGGTATCATATCCCATAACATAAGGCAATGGAATATGGCCGGTTGATGGTAAAAGATCGGCCATATAAACAACTGTTTTTCCTTTATATTTAATGTGAGGGATCATCATTGCATCGGTGTGACCACGCGTAAGCATAATGGAAACATTATCTCCTAATTGTTTACTGGTACTATATTCAAGTCCATTAATATCTTGTACCGTTTTCTTCTGCCCCTCGCCACCTATATTTTCTATAAATTTTAATTGTCCACTCTCCTCGATCGGCAAAATATTTTCCCTTAAAAAACTCGGCTTCTCACGGGCATTTGGCTTAACGGCCCATTCCCAATGTTCAGCATTACTCCAGTAAGTTGCATTTTTAAACACTGTTTCTAAAGCGGTATTATCTTCATTGAATTTTATACTTCCTCCGCAATGATCGAAATGCAAATGCGTTAAAAACATATCAGTAACATCATCACTGCTGAAACCAGCCAAATTTAAAGACTTTTCAAGCGTATCATTTCCATTCAAAAAAAAATGACTGTAAAATTTAGCATCTTGTTTGTCGCCAATACCATTGTCAATCAAAGTAAGGCGGTTACCATCTTCAATTAATAAGCAACGCATTGTCCAGTTGCACATATTATTTTCATCAGCAGGATTTGTTTTATTCCAAAGCATTTTTGGAACAACGCCAAACATAGCCCCTCCATCCAATTTGAAATTTCCTGTATTTATTACGTGTAGTTTCATGTTTGCGAATAATAAATTACTGTGAATTTACGAAATTAAAAATCTAATTTAATTTCGACTATGTTTGCGAAATTTCTTGCTAGCTAAATCCGCTAATTATTTAATTGCAAAGCTTCACCAAATTCCACTGCACAGCCTTTGTAAGCAGTTTCATTTAAAACAACTTCAGATTTATAATTATACTTTCGTTCACTCATACCGTCACTACATTTCTCTTTAGAAATAGTTATTTTTATTTTTTTTCTATTTGCTTTATCTTCAACAGTGTATATTTTTTGACTTCCTTTAATTTCCGCTTTTGAAAAACTGAAGTGATAGAATTTTGGGATCATTGGATCATAAAAATCGATCAGGTTCTCTTTTTCTGAAATTTGTATCTGCCAAAAAGGTTCATTCCCCATACACCAATAATCATAAGCAATACCGGTACTGAAAGCATTTTTCAATTCCATTGAAATAAGTTCCGTGATTGAGGTTCGAAAACCTGTGTTTGTTGGGAAAGAATCCTCAACACCTGTAAAATGCATAAAAACAGTCTGGTTGGGATAAGGGTTTGGTAGGAGGTAGCCATATAAACTATCCAACTTTTTTTGAACACTATCATAAAAAGTATAAAGCTCGGAATCTTCAGCATTTTTAAACTGTCCGGGATGATAAGTTCCTTTATATTCTTTCATTTTTTTTACTGGAAGAGCATCAGCAGCTATTGAGTCCGAATTCGCAGCCGATTTTTTATCATCTGAATTTGGAGAACAAGAAAACAATAGAAATATAAAGCAGAATGGAATAATTTTTTTTTTCATATATGTTATTAATGTGATCACCTCTAATTTGAGTAGTGATTAGTGAGGAATGCTTTTTACAATTTTAAAATTTAAATACTATGACCTAAACCTGTCAATGATTTTCAGCATCACAATTAATGTCAAGAAAATAGTATTTATTAATATGTACTCAAAATCTTTCGTTTTCTCAAGCTAAAAAGCCCTAACAGCACGAATTGAAGGGGTAGAATTTTTATTCCCATAATCCTGACGGCCATTATTAAAATTCTGGGCCCATGCATAATGAGAATTGTATTCGGTAGAACTCCAATAGAAAGGGTTAGCAAAACCACCAACCGCAGTTTTATTAGTGCGTAATAAACTAAGCTCTCCTTTTGAAGGTAAGAACCAATCGCTAAAACCATTAAGCTCCAACTGATCACATACACTTGCCGCATACTCACCTGGGCCATGGGTTGCAACAATAGCGGATGTATTTGCCTGCCCGGTGCCAACTGCTGTTCCCGTTGCATTTGTTACTACATAATTTCCATTATACCATTTCGCCTTTTTTTGATCCGCTGTTGCCGCTATTAAACCATGCTGTCCTGTGCTATCAACATAAAAAATAACCCCTCCGCCAAAGCGTTCACCTATTTTATGTGAACCTGATTGCGGGCTTGTTAATTTCAAAATGTTTTTGTCGTTATGGACAAAGAAAAAAGTGGCTATTAAACTGCTAATTAAAAATATTTTCATTGTTTATTTTTTTAAGGTAAAAAAAATCACATGAACCTAATATGCTTTATAAGATTCATGTTTGTTTATACACACAAAAATTTGAAACTTTTTAAACTTGAAACTTAACGTTTCTTACTCAATGATCATCATTTCTACACGCCTGTTTTTCTGACGTCCTTCTTCTGTTTTATTATCAGCAATTGGTTTTGTTGAACCGAACCACTCTACTTTAAATCTGTCGCCAGCAATACCTTTGGTCATCAAATATTTTTTAATTGCTTCTGCACGTTTTTCCGATAACTTTAAATTAGCTACCACATCGCCTTTGTTATCAGTATGCCCCGAAATTTTTAATCTCCAATTCGGTTTCTTCGCCATTAAACCTGCAAGTTCATCAAGAGAAGAAAAAGAACTTCCTATAATAACATCTTTTGCAGAGGCAAATTCAAGATTGTTAAATGCTTTTTTGAGTACTTCTGCTTCCTTTTGATCCAACTTAACCGCAACTTCTTTTGTTTCTATTGTTTTAAGTTTTTCAAAACGGAATGTTTTTTCAGTACCTGATCTAACAGCTTTCCTTGATTCACCACCAACAATAATCGCCAGCTCATTGATACCATCAGTATTTTCGCCATCTAATTTAAATAGCATATTTTCATCAAATGCTATGCCATCAAAAGTAAAACTACCATCTTTATTACCTATTGCCGTATTCAATGTGTTTCCTTGAGGATCAATTAATAATAATTTTGCTTCAGGGCAACCCTTATTAATTATTGCCCCTGCCTTATCAGGACATAGATCTGTTTTATCTTCTACTCCATCTCCATCAGTATCAGGACAACCTTTAAATGCAAGCAAACCTGGAACTTCAGGACACACATCTTCCTTATCACTTATCTTATCTCCATCTTTATCAGGGCAACCTTTTAGTTCAAGTGTGCCCTTTTCTTCCGGACAAATATCTTCTTTATCAATAACTCCATCTCCATCTTTATCCGGACAACCTTTAAATTCAACCAAACCGGCTTCATCAGGACATACATCTGATTTATCAACAATACCATCACCATCTTTATCCGGACAGCCATTTTGTTTAACTAATCCTGAATCATCCGGACATAGATCATCTTTATCAGAAATACCATCATGATCTTTATCAGGACAACCTTTCAATTCTTTTAATCCTGCAATCTCAGGACAATCATCTTTTTTATCGGCTATTCCATCCTTATCTTTATCCGAACCTTTTCGTCCGAACATTAAGTTAATTCCAAAGTGCAGATGTAAATTTTTTGTGTTTTGAGGAAAAATTGCTCCTAACACATTATCACTTACAATATAAAACTGAACCGGACCACCATTAAGCGCCAAACCCAAACCCAAATTATTATAACTCCGGTTATATATGGAATATGAAGCTGAAAAACTCAGCCATTTACCAACCTTCTGATTGTACGATATTGCAACACCGGGATGAATAGCCTTGTCAAATAGCTGACCATAAAATAAAATACCTGCATTGCTTTTCTCAGTAATAGAATAATTGGTTCCTAAATAAATTTGTGTCGATAAATTTGTTTTGTAATTAGTATGAGTTTCATCAATTTTAAATATTTCTTCCAACGAGTCAAGTATTACATCTGTTGCATTACTTGTAGAATCATCATTTACCAATTGATTAAGATCCATCCCCTGGTAGGTAAATTCACCATCCGGATTATGACTTTGGTAATTGGTGATCCCGTCTTTCCATTTAATAAAACCAAGATCAATCATACTTGCCGAAAACGTAAATTTATCATTGTATTTATACACTCCGCCAAGATCGATCCCTAGTCCACTGTTTTTCTTTTTAAAGAGATAATCTTTAACATTAATATTTGCAGTTGAACTACTATCAACACCTGAAGTATTAATTTTAATATCGGATTTTGCTGTCATGGCAAAATAAGCAGGATCGGTAGTAAGAGATACGTCCGACCTTTCGGTCCAAACATTTTCCATTCCATATAAATATTTCACCTTACCACCCACAGTAAGTTTATCATTTATTTCCCTTGCAAATCCTATTGCGTATTCGCGGTAATGCGAAAAGTTCACTCCAAAATTAAGATTTACCTCTTCGCCTAAAAGCGCACCATTTCCTTTCCAGATAAATTCCATAAAATTTTTAGGGTAGCGGAAACGGAAATTTACTTTTTCTGTAGCATTAAAGCTGAAATAATTTTTTTTTACTTTAAAACCAAATGAAAGAAGATCAGGTTGAAAAGCAACAGAGAAATAATTATTTTGCGATAGTTTACTAAGCATATTTTCGTAATCAACATAAAGAGAATCACCTCTATGTTTAATTAAGTCGGAATATTTAAAACCACTGTTACTAAAATTTAAGTATTCAGATGAGAGAATAGGCAAGCCAACATAAACTTTACTACTGGAAGGAACAAATGCAGGGTTAACATACATCCTTTGCGGAACTGCTTCCATATTGTACATTGTCAAATTTTGCTGAGCCGATACTTTTTGATCAGTAAAAACGATGAATAAAAGAAAAAGGAAATAAATTATTTTTTTCATTACAATAAAATTGAATATTAATTAAATAGTTTTATGTTAAAAAATTTCAAGCTTTGGGATTGTCGTACTCTATTTTTAAAATTTCATCGGTTCAAGTCTGTTACAATACACAAAACGTGAAACTGTTTATAATTTTGCCTTCACCTGAACCTGAATTCCGATCTTGACATCTAATTTGTAATCCGAATAAATTTTAACATTTGTAGTACCACCATTTGTAGTGTTGGCTACTGCTTTTATCAAAAGGTACTTTGATGTTTTTAAATTCAACAACCTCGGTTTAGTAAGTGTGCCATCATAAACAGTTGATGTGGGTGCAATTACTTTTCCCGTAATTGAATTAACAATTGCAGAATTTAATATAAGTTGGTTCGGGATTACCAAAGAGTCGAGCTTTGTATAAACACTGTCAACAAAATAAACCTGAAGATCTACATCAAACGGAAAACCGTTCGAATTATAGGTTCTGACCATAGCTGATTCAACCTCATCAGGTATTGTTTGACTGATCTCAAAAGGCATAGTATCTACAAGCACAAAATTCATAGCTGTTCCCCAAAGCGGTAGCTCAATTTCCATATCAACTTTAAAACGACTGGTATCAATAACAAAATTGTTATGAATTGAACCACCTGCTGGATTTGTTTGTGAATTAATTTTGTAAATTAAATACTTAGGTGTATTATTTATAACAGATACAATGTTACTATTAGTGTTGTTCAAGGAGAAAGAGTCTTTAAGTATTTGCCCTATTTGACTAAAATCCGGACTAAGTATTGGAAGCGGGTTAGGACTACCGGTGATAGAATAAGAACCTGTACCAGGGGTATAACCATCAAACTGGGAAAGATTTGCATTGATAGGAACACCATAAGAATTAGAGATCAGAACTTTTACACTGGGATCAGCCAATGTAAAAGACCCTGCACCTAAAACATTTTTAAAAATAGATATATCAACAGAATCCACATCCGGTGATAAAGACATCTGCCCTATATCTCCGAAAATTTTATCAAATTTCATATTGCTCAATGTTTGAGTAACGGTGATCTCATCCGAAGCCAAAATAGGCGAACCCGAACCTGAGAGTGTTACCTCAAAATTTACTATAAATTCATTAAATGAACTTCCGCCATTGGTCATATCAAAATTATAACCTGCCAGATCGTATGATGCATTAGATAACACTGGAACACTGCCCGAATAAGTAAACGGGATAATTTGAGAAAAAGTTATTCCGTTTTTTTTTGCTCCGGGAATCATTATTTTTATTTGACCACTGTACTTAAAGTCAGAATTAAGGGCAAGGGCTATATTTCCAGTTTTAAAACTAACAGAATCGATTTTTGGCCCATTTACGCCAGAATCAAAAGTCACTGTCTGGCTATAAGGCACTGTAATAGTTCCGGCAAAAGTAAAAGCCGAGATCTGTCCGGTATTAAGTGTTCCGGAAAACGGAGGAGGCTGCTGGTCTGGGATTGTTATTAGATCGGCCGCTATAAGTGAAAACAAATTTCCTTTATATACCAATGTACAGAATTTATCACTTCCTACAACAATAAGTCCCCCATTATCTTGTTTTGCAAGCAAGTCTTCAATGGTTAATGAAGAATATACCAGCGGCACAGCAATATTGGGATTCCACCCGGTTTTTGTGAGTTTGTCTAATTCAAAATTATCTTTAATACATGCAGGTAGGATAGAAATCAAAACTGCACTAAAAAAGAATCCGATTAATTGATTTTTGGTTTTAATTATTTTCATGAATTAAGTTTTTGGGGATGCTAAAATACAAAAATATTCGGATTGTGGATTACCAAAATTGCGGACTTAATTCAAAATAAAAAATTCGAAATAAGCCTATTCCAGCTGGTATAAATAAACAATATTATCGGATCCGGTAATAATATTGTATATGCCATTATTGTTCATATCACCAATACTAAATGGAGTTTTCCCCTCAAGCGGAAACCCTTTATATAAAGAGCCGTTATCATTGAATAAATACAATTCATTTGTCTTTTCCGACAACACCCCTATTTTTCCTGTCCCATCAGGAAAACGAAAAAACAATGGGCCTTGCGATATAGTTTCATTAAACTCATGAGTAAATAACAATACTTTATCCTTTGAAAAAACCTTTAATTCATTATTGGACTGAAAAATATACTCCTTAATTGTATCATTGTTGATGTCCTTATAATCAAAGAAAGGAGCTGATTCAAAATCATCTATTTTAATGCTTTCTTTCTTTCCGGTAAAGCTCACTTTAATTATATTTCCTGATGCATCTGCAGCAATAATGCTTGATTTGCTAAAATCTTTCCCTTGTTCAATATAAAAATTACGAATACCTTCCGCCAAATTTTCTTTTATATTACCATATATTTCACCTTGTCGGTTGAGTAAATATATTTTCCCTTTTTCATCGATCGCACATAAAACATCTTTATTTTCAACCTTAACATACTGAAGCGGAACATAAATCTTATTGTTGATTTTGTTAAACTTAAAAGCTTTATTCTCCTCACCATTTGATTTGAAACAGCGTATTTTTTTGTTTTCACATGCAACAAAGATTCTGTAGTCGCGATTTTTCTCATAATCAACCACTGAAATAGCATTAGTAGCAGGCGATTCCAATTTAACCGGAAAACCTTTCATATAATTTCCGTTTCTATCAAGCATACATATTTCATTATGCGTATTGAATAGAAGTTGCAACTTACTATTTTTAAAAGCATCTACCTGCACTATATCACTCATTATTTTTTCCGGCAATTGTTTTGTCCAGATAACTTTTCCCGTATTACTAATAAGATACAATTTATTAGCATCATCCTGTATTACTATTTCTTTTAATTTGTCGTTATGATTAATAACTATATATGGCTTTGAACTTACTGTACTATCTAATTGTGATTCCCACATAGTACCGCTTTCCTGCTTATATTTAGGATTGTATTTTAAATATGCAGTGCTATAAAATAGTTTATTAGTAGCAGAAAATTGAATCCCAACCGCTTCAAACTTATGAAACAGATCCAATTTATTTTCAATATCGTTACCTAACTCTTCTGTCACAAAAGCACTGTAAATATTAGCAGAACGGGCTATCGAAGAATACAGATATACATTTGATTCAATTGAAAGGTTTTCGAAAAAAAATTTATAATTCTTATTATTCCCCAATATTTTATTGTTTTCAAAATCATCAATAAAATTTTGTAATGCCTCTTTACTGTTAGCGAAAACAATGTAATCCTCTATTGATGTGTAATAATTATTTGTTATTTTGTTGAATTGCCATCCGAATAATTGCGGTAATAATTTAGGCAAATTCAAGTGTGTGATTGGGCGATTACGATAGCTGTTAACTTTACTTCTGTCCATAGTCTCCGACCTTCCATTTTTTTTCGCAATTGAATCAGCCAGGGCATTCAATGCACTCATAGCATCATCAATGTTACTGGAATGGATAACGGCATAGGAATTATTTACAAAATCGTTTGATGGAGACTCTGTAACCACCAGTGCCATTTCACTATCTATCCATTCCAACATCGACTTCTCAATATTTATATCATATTTTTCATCCAAGCTTTCAATATACTGTGCGTAAGCCTGCGCTCTTCCCTGAGAAAGAGACTTTAAATATTTTTTATAATTTCGATGAAAAATTTTAACATTCTCGATTCCAAACCACAACATTAACGCAGTTTTTGACGGAATCACCTTGGTTAATTCAATTTCCTGTGGCTTTTGGTCTTTGAATAAATTTAAAAAATTTGTAGATGAATCATTTGCTTGTGTAAAACCGTTAAGCATTAATGCATTGGGTTTTATGGTCGCATCCCAACCTGAACAATCAGCAAAATCGGCCAAAGAATTAATCTCTTTTTTAAAAACCGGGGAAATAAAACGATTAAGAATGTTCGGAAAATTTTTATAATTTAAATACACATTTGCATCCACATTTTTTCCTGTTGTGTTTAACACCTTGCTGAAGTTTTTGTCCATTGCCAATGAAACACCTGATTTCATTTGTCGGATACCATCTTCAACCAAAGTTGGTTTGCTGCTCATTATTAAAATACCATTTAAAAAAGCGTAGCTTAATGAGTCCCTGTTATATGGATGAACTGTGCCGATATCTACCCCGGAATATTCACGAAAAAAGGGTTCAGTACTATTATTTATTGTTTTGATGAAGCCCTCAACCGAAGATTGATAACTACGATTGGGCAAGCTATAAACGTATAAAAAATCAAAAGTGGTTGCACCTGATATGTGTGCCGAAATAAATAATGAATGATTGTCCAGCAATTGTGCAATTGCTGCATTCGATTTTAGTAATGAGTCGATATAATGAGTCTGGATATTAAGTTTCGCAAAGGTTTCTGATCCCAACAGCGCTTCCCACATAACATTGGCTTGGGATAATTTTTTCCAGGTGTTTTTCGTTTGCTTGCTTTCAAAAATAATGGCAGCATTACTGGGAATAGCATTAATAGCATCACTAACGGGAGTATGTAGCTCTTTTGTATAGGTAAACCAATAAATTCCGCCAGCCACAAAGACTGAGATAACAATTCCGATTAGTATTTTTTTCCACATAGTTTCTTAGAACCAAGATTTTATATTCAAAAATCAAGATTTACACTCGTTGAATTATAAAATTAGGTCGGGTTGGGCAAGATCTTATTTAGGCCTGCATTCAGGTTTTTTTTGTTTAAATAGAAATCGAAAATTCACAATTCACGATCAATTATTTCCCATCCTGCTTTTTAGGATTCGCTGTAACTTTTAATAATTCCACTTCATAGATCAAAGCTGCATATGGAGGGATCAATCCGGTCAATCCTTTCTCTCCAAATGCCATTGCAGAAGGAATATAAACTCGCCACACCGAACCGGTAGGCATAATTTGTAAAATCTCCTTCATACCGGCTATTACATTGTCCGGACTGGTTTTATAAGGTGTATTTTTAGGGTAGGTATCCTCAAACTGCCTCCCATCTGCTAAAAACCCTTTTAAATGCATCTCCACCGAATCAGTTGGCTGTGGGCGGCTTCCTGTGCCTACCTTAACAATGGCATAACACACACCGCTAGGCAAAACGCCCATCCCGGGTTGTCCTTTAATTTTTTCAAACAGTAATTTTTCTTGTTGGCTATTACGTTCCTTTCCACTAAGCTTTTCATACTTATTCATCATTGGTAGAACGCTATCCGCATTAACCGATAATGCTTTACCATTCAATGCATCTTCGAGTCCCTTTTTAAATAATGTTGCATTGCTGATTACAAAACCGTTATTACTAATGTATTGTCCAAGGTAAGCGCCTAATACATATTGCATGGTATCTAAACCTGAATTAAGTTTTACCGGTAATCCAGAGTTACCACCTGCAACTGGTGTTTTTTGAGCAAAACCATTTAAAGAAAAAAGGAATACTACTGCTACAACTAATTTTTTCATTTTAAACGCGTTGTTTAAGATTACAATATTTATTATCTAAATTTTTCCATTAAATTATAACTTGCCTCCTCCTGAACAGGAGTTTTATTTAGATTTTAATCTGAACACTGTTATATTATTTCATCTGCAAAAGTATCGTTTTTTTTGTACAATTTAATACTTTTTATTGGGAGCGACTCCATCTGTATTAATTTTTAAGCCCATTCCCTAAAGAGGAAATTAAATACACGAAAATTAAAAAAACATGGAATGTGTTTCAAATGATTTAGTCAAAGAGATTTTGAAATTAAGGGGAGGGGAAATTACTAATTACCAGAAACAGGAAGCTTTGGACAACAACAATATCACATTTGAAGTAAAGTAAAAGTGCTATTATAGAGTTTGTGAGCTCATCTATTTGAAACCTAACTCAGTTATTAGTTTGAGGGAGTTCCCACACCAATGGGGATTGCACATTTTTAATATAACTCATTAATTACGACCAATAAGGATCCAATTTGCTCCGGTAAAAACCAGGAACTGGTAGCCTCCGCCTTGCAAGTCTCCACTTGCAGGATTAGTGCCATCTTGATTAAGTATACTAAATCCACCTGTTCCATTTAAGTTAAATGTACAAGCACCATTATTGTCATTATTAGGCCGTAATAAAACCACCAATCCTGCAACAAGTCCTGTAAAATTGGTATTGGTTGCAGTATAACTATCGCTACCACCACCGGAAAGATCTATACAAAGATTAAATGAACCATTTATTACAGTTGTTCCGCCAATTTGAACTGTGCTTGAAGTTGCACCCGTATTATCTCCAATTTTTATAACCCCTGCAACATCACCTGTGGCAATATTAACCGTCTGCACGGCAGCACCGGTACCGATATTAATAGTACGAATATCTGCTGAGGTTCCTAAGTTCAACCCGCCTGTTCCTGCATTAATAGATGTGGTATACGTTCCTCCAGCTGCAACCTTACCAACAGTTATGTTACCTGTAGTTTCAGAACCACCAATAGTAATAGTACCTGTTGTCATCGCTCCACCCATTGAGATTGATCCTCCTGCCTGCGCATCACCCAAAGCAATGGTATTAGCCCCCGTACCACCAATGTCAATGGAGTTAGCCATACCGGCTCCTGTACCAATATCAATTGCCTTAGCATTAGTTATACCTGTACCGATATTAATTGTAGTGGCCCCTGTACCGGTTCCTAAGTTCACAGTATTTGTTGCAGAAGAAGAACCCACGGTAATAGCACCGGTTGATTGAGCAGTCCCACCTATAGTTATTGTTCCTGTTGTGGTTGAAGCACCTATTGAATAAGTCGAAGCCGCAACACCATCAAGAGAGTAGTTTCCACCAACTCGTTCGGTAATATTTGTTGCTGCCCCTGTAGTTCCGATAGTGATTGTTTTAGCAGCAGCATCTGTTCCAAGACTAATTGCTCCGGTTCCAGTATTTAAAGCAAATATACCGTTTGTAGTCGTGTAAGTTGTACCTGCTGTTCCAGTGTTTACATTCACGGCTGTTGTTCCGCTAAGGTTTCCTATCGTAATAATTTTGCTTGCTACTCCAGTACCTAAGTTGATATTTTGGGCCCCAGATCCTTGTCCAATTCCAATACTACCAATTTGTGCACCTGTTCCACCAATATTTATAGAACCAGTAGTCATAGCATTACCAATTTGTATTAAACCACCGGTTTGACTAGTACCTAAATTGATAAGATTACCACCGGTTCCGCCAATAGCAATTGTATTAGCCATACCAGCACCAGTACCAATATTAATGGTCTTAGCGGCATCTGCACCAATGTTCATAGTTCCCGTTCCTGAATTAATAGTAAGAGGGGAATTGTCGGTAGTTCCAAGTATTGATGATGATGGAGCAGCATTTCCACCTATTAACCATGCTCCTAAAGTAGATCCTGTTCCACCATTTGCAATGGGTAAAACACCTGTAACCTCAGTTGTTAAATCAATTAAACCACCTGTAACTGATAATGTTCCGTTTCCTAAAGTGGTTCTTACAATACCATTCGTTGTATATGCATTTAGTTGAACAACTCCTGCACTATTAATTCTCATACGTTCACTTGCTGCAGTATTAGTTATAACATCCCTTGTACCAAAAATTAAATCCCCCTTAGTTTCTCCACTATTAGTCATTTGCTGATAACCAATATACGCAGCGGCATTATTATTTATTCCTCCAATGTAACCAAATCCAATTAAACGATAAGAGTTTACATTATACTCCAATCCACCAAGCTGAAGGTAGTTAGCTCCAACAATAGTAAGAGGAGCTGTTGCTGTACTGGTTATAGATTTTGCAATAAGAGATTTTACGTTGTTACTATTAATAACAGTTAACATAGCTGGTGGAACGTTTGTACCAATACCAATATTCCCAGCCGAAGTAATTCTCATTTTTTCGGTATTATTAGTCTTCATTACTAGATCCACCCCGTCAGTTGTTCCAATAAAATTAGTTCCAGCCACAGTGCCTGAATTGCCAGTTGTCACCCATCCGTCATTAGAGAGAAGAACAGTACCACTGGCATCTGGAAATCTCCATGTTCTTGCCGCTGTCAGATCTAAAGAAGTGATATTACCGGCAAAACGCGCTCCTGCACCACCAAATGGTGTTATTTGTATTTGATCATCAGTTGCCGTACTCGTCTGAAAAACCGTAGTTGGTGCTGTAATAGTGGTATTTCCGGTTCCTGCATTCAAATCAAGAGAAGCAGCAGCCGAGGTTGAACCTATTGTAATGTCATTTCCAATTGCACCGGTACCTATTCCAATAGTTTTAACTCCGGTACCCCCAGTACCAATATTAATAGCTTGTGTTCCTGTACCAATTCCAATATCGATATTTCCAGTTTGCGCTCCAGTACCTCCAATATTTATAGTGCCTGTTGTCATATTATTACCCATAGATATTGAACCAGCAGCCTGAGTATTACCTAAGGTGATGATATTTGAACCTGTGCCACCAATAACAATAGTATTATTCACAGCACCACTACCAATCCCAATAGTTTTTACTCCGCCCCCCCCAGTACCGATGTTAATAGCTTGTGTACCTGAACCAATACCAATATTTATATTACCAGTTTGTGCTCCAGTACCACCAATACCTATAGTACCTGTAGTCATGCCAGCACCAATATTAACTATACCATTTGTGGCCGTGTTATTGATATTTACAGTTTGATTAGCACCTGCAGTATTTGTACCAATAGTAATAATTCTCGCGGCATTGGAAGCACCAATATTAAGTGCTCCCGTACCTGATTCAATACTTGTGCTTCCTGTTGACGCACCATCACCTATTGTTATGGTCTTAGCACCTGTGCCACCCGCTCCAACATCAATTGTCATTATCCCCGTTCCACCAACAGTAACAATACCTGTAGAAGTACCCGTATTAATATTGGTAGCGAAGTTAGAATTTGCATTTAAATTAGCTATTCCACCTGACGAGGTAATACCTTGCTGGAATGTACCCAAATCAGCCCAGGTTTTAGCACCTGCAGGATTCTGCGCTGTTGTTAGATCTACCCATCCTTGAGTACCAGATCCTGTTCCACCATTAACTATTGGTAAAATACCTGTTACCTCGGTAAGTAAATTAACCGGTCCTAATGAACTATTCAAGGTACCATTTCCTAAAGTAGCCCTAACAAAACCATCAGAGTATGCATTCAATCGTACCGTTCCAACACTATTAATGCTCATGTTTTCTATTCCATTGGTCGAGAATCCAAGACTATTAAATGCAGGACTGAAAATTCCTGTGTTTGGATTAGCTCTAAAACTAAATATCGGAGTACCTGCATTTCCAAAATTATTTGCCAAAAACTGTCCGGAAGTAGTAATTCTAAATTTTTCCACTGCATTTGTTCTTACAACCAAATCCTGGCCATCAGTAGTTCCAATATAATTAGTAGCAGGATTGGTACCGGCATTTCCTAATAAAGCCCAGGCATTTAAAGATCCGTCAGCACCAGTAGCACCTGTTGAACCTGTAAAACCAGTTGATCCAGTTGAACCTGTAGCACCTGTAGCACCTGTAGCACCTGTTGATCCAGTTGAACCTGTCGAACCTGTACTGCCAGTTGAACCTGTACTGCCGGTTGAACCTGTATTACCGGTTGAGCCGGTCGAACCTGTTGACCCCGTTGAACCAGTTGAACCGGTAGAACCTGTTGAACCTGTTGAACCTGTTGAACCTGTTGAACCTGTTGAACCTGTTGAACCTG
>JAZKBF010000015.1:0-8938 GCA_040388745.1 Bacteroidota bacterium
GAAACATTGCATTAGACAATGCTTCTAAAATAATTCCGTCTTGCTCAATTGACGCTTGTTTAGCCATATATTTTTATTACATTTAATAATTTAGCCGATTTGGAAGTCCGCAAAGGTACAAATTCCTAACTAATTACTGATAAATTATTTTTATTTAGTGCTTTTTCTATATAATCGAAGCTCGATAGTATATCGGCTTTATCTTTTCCAATAGCAATTGTATGTTCAAAATGTGCTGAAGCTAAGTTATCAGCAGTACGTATTGTCCAACCGTCTTTTTCCTGTATGATTGCTTTTTTACCCAAATTGATCATTGGTTCAATGGCAATAACCAAACCTTCCTGAAGCTTAAGTCCTGATCCTTTTTTACCATAATTTGGTACTTCAGGTGCTTCGTGAAGGTTTTGTCCAATACCGTGCCCAACCAATTCGCGTACTACAGAATAACCATTCTTTTCAGCATGAGATTGAACAGCTGCACCTATATCTCCCAAACGATTACCAACTATTGCCACTTCAATTGCTTTATAAAGGCTTTCTTTGGTGATCTTTAAAAGGTTTAGAATCTCCGGTTTTACTTCACCAATGGCAAAAGTATATGCTGAGTCGCCAAAGTATTTATTTTTAACTACTCCACAGTCTACTGAAACAATATCCCCATCTTTTAAAATATAGTTACTTGGTATTCCGTGAACAACATGTGAATTTAATGAAATGCACAATGTATTCGGGAAACCGCTGTATCCTTTAAAAGCAGGTATTGCGTTGTTATCTTTAATAAACTCCTCAGCAATTTTATCCAAAGATAAACTTGTAATTCCGGGTTTAATAATTTTAGCAACCTCCGCTAGTGTTTTTCCAACAAGTAAAGAACTTTCTCGTATTAACTCTATTTCCTCTTTAGTCTTATAAAAAACTCCTTTTGACACTTTTCTATTTGGTGATTTAGTGATTTGTTGATTTAAAGAATTTTGTTATCATTCTCTAAATCTCTAATTCTCAATTTCTCTAATTTATTATTAGGCAGTTGTCATACTCATAGAAGAACGACCTTTTATTTTTCCGGTTTTCATTAATCCATCATAATGACGCATTAATAAATGACTTTCAATTTGTTGCAACGTATCTAATACCACCCCAACCAAAATCAATAAGGAGGTTCCACCATAAAATTGTGCAAATTCCTGGCTAATATTTATTTTAACAGCAAATGCAGGCAAAATAGCGATAACAGCAAGGAAAATAGATCCCGGTAATGTAATTCTTGACATTACTAAGTCAATAAATTCAGCCGTTTTTTTACCTGGCTTA
Organism: Bacteroidota bacterium; assembly: GCA_040388745.1. Classification (GTDB taxonomy): domain Bacteria; phylum Bacteroidota; class Bacteroidia; order 2-12-FULL-35-15; family 2-12-FULL-35-15; genus 2-12-FULL-35-15. Next base: position 1,312 of record JAZKBF010000015.1, read on the forward strand.
ATTCCTGGTACAAAACCACCATTACGTTTCATATCTTCCGCCATTTGGTTTGGATTAACAGTAATAGCAGTATAGAAATAAGTAAATACAATGATCAAAAGTGCAAATACTAAGTTATACCAAAATCCGTAATGGTTAGAAAATGTTCCTACAAACCCTGTTAATGCTTCTGACTGAGAAAAACCAACAATAGTTAATGGGATGAACATGATTGCCTGAGCAAAAATGATCGGCATAACTCCTGCAGCATTCACTTTCAATGGGATGTACTGACGAACACCACCGTATTGTTTATTTCCTACAATTTTTTTAGCAAACTGAACTGGTATTTTGCGGGTACCTTGTACTAACATAATTGTTCCCATTATTACTAATAATAATAAAACAAGTTCTATTAATAACATGATCAAACCACCACCTTCACCACCTAAACGTGAACCGAATTCAGAAACAAATGCAAATGGTAAACGAGCAATAATACCGATCATGATGATTATTGAGATACCATTACCAATACCTTTATCAGTAATTTTTTCACCTAACCACATTACAAACATTGTTCCTGTGATCAAGATCAATACTGATTGTATATACCAAAATGTGCTTGGATCTGTTACAACACCAGCCTTATTTGTAATTTGAGATGCAATATATCCTGGAGCTTGTAACATTGTAATTACAACAGTCAGGAAACGTGTGATCTGATTGATTTTTTTACGTCCGCTTTCACCTGACATTTGCAACTTACGGAAATATGGCAATGCCATACCCAATAATTGAATTACGATGGAAGCTGAAATGTAAGGCATAATACCCAAACCAAAAACCGATGCACGTGAAAACGCACCACCGGCAAAGATGTTAATTAAACCAACAATTCCTTCATTAGCACCTTTACTTGCCTCTGAAAGTGCTGCCGAATTAACTCCTGGAAGTACTATATACGAACCCAAACGGTAAATTAAAATAAATCCGAGCGTGTTAAGAATACGCACTCTCAGATCGTCAATTTTCCAAATGTTTTTTAATGTATTTATTAAGTTCTTCATAAAATTTTTAATCCCAAATTCTAAATAATAACTCCCAACTCCTCAGTCCGAACTAAATTGCTACCGCTGTTCCGCCTTGAGCTTCAATAGCTGATTTTGCAGTTGCTGAAAAAGCATGTACTTTTATTTCAACTTTTGATTTTAACTCACCACGACCTAATACTTTTATCTTGTCGTTTTTATGTGCCAATCCTTTTGAAATTAAGAAAGCGATATCAATAGTGCTTAATTTGTTTTCTTCAACCAATGCTTGAATAATATCTAAATTGATTCCACGATATTCAACACGGTTAATGTTTTTAAATCCGAATTTAGGAACACGTCTTTGTAATGGCATCTGTCCACCTTCAAAACCTCTTTTTGCTGAGTATCCTGAACGGGATTGAGCACCTTTATGTCCTTTTGTTGATGTTCCACCTTTACCTGATCCCTGACCTCTACCTATACGTTTTTTGGCGTTTTTTACCGAACCTTCTGCTGGAGTTAATTGACTTAAATTCATCTTTTTATATTTTTTAATTATTGATTTGTTGATTTAGTGATCTGGAGATTTAATAATTTTTAATTCTCCATTTCTCCATTTCTCAAATTCTCTATTTTATTACTGTAATCAAATGTGCAACTTTTGCAATCATTCCATTAATTTGAGCGTTAGCTTCTTTTTCAATAGTTTGGTTCATTTTGGTAAAACCAAGAGCACGTAATGTACGTTTTTGACGTTCAGGACGGTTAATACCACTTTTTATTTGTTTAATTTTAATTGTTGCCATCTTTTTTTTAGTTTGGAGTGCAGGAGTGGGGGAGGAAGGAGATCAATACTCCAAACTCTTAACTCCTAACTCATATTATCCGTTAAATACTTTATCCATTGAAATACCACGATGTTGAGCAACAGTTGCTGCATCACGCATTTTCATCAACGCATCCATAGTAGCTTTTACCACGTTGTGAGGGTTTGATGAACCTTTTGATTTTGCCAAAACATCAGTAACACCAACACTTTCCAATACTGCACGCATTGCACCACCAGCAATAACTCCTGTACCATGGGCAGCAGGCTTTAAGAATACTAATGCACCACCAAATTTACCGTATTGTTCGTGAGCAACACTTCCTTTAACAAGTGCAACTTTAATCAAATTCTTTTTAGCATCATCAATTCCTTTAGTGATAGCATCAGTAACTTCTTTAGCTTTACCTAAACCGTAACCTACAATACCTTTTTCGTTTCCAACTACAACAATAGCTGAAAATGTAAAGTTTCTACCACCTTTAGTAACTTTAGTTACACGTTGAATGCTAACAAGCTTATCTTTAAGTTCGATGTCGCTTGATTTTACTCTTTTAATGTTTTCGTTTGACATTCTATTTATTTTTAGATGTAGGATTTAAGATTTTGGTTTTTATACCTGTGATCTTCAATCTTTAATTTTTAAATTTAATTATTAAAACTTTAATCCTGCTTCACGAGCACCTTCTGCCAATGATTTAACACGGCCGTGATATAAGTAACCGTTTCTATCAAAACGAACAGTTGAAATACCTGCTTTTGTAGCTTTTTCAGCGATTGCTTTACCAACTAATTTAGCCTGATCAATTTTGTTTCCTTTTGCTTCAGCAATTCCTTTATCTGTTGAAGAAGCTGCAACAAGTGTTTTACCTGTAACATCATCGATCAACTGAACATAAATTCCTTTATTGCTTCTAAAAACAGATAATCTTGGATTTCCAGCTTCTCCGTGAACTACTTTACGGATGCGTTGTTTAATTCTGTTTCTTCTGAATTCTTTTGTAATAGCCATTTTATTTATCTTATTGCTATCGGTTTATGCCGATAATATGAATTCTTTATATTATTTACCTGCTGATTTACCAGCTTTCTTTCTTAAAATTTCACCGGCAAACTTGATACCTTTTCCTTTATACGGTTCAGGTTTACGTAATGAACGTATTTTTGCAGCAACTGCACCTATTAATTGTTTATCGGCACACTCCAAAATAATTGTTGGATTTTTACCTTTTTCTGTAGTTGTAGTTACTTTAATTTCAGTTGGCAATTCAAAAGAGATATTGTGAGAATAACCTAAAGTTAATTCTAACAACTGACCTTTGTTTGCAGCACGGAAACCAACACCAACAAGTTCTTGTTCGGTTTTGTATCCTTCGCTTACACCTTTAATCATTGACGCTATCAATGCGCGGTATAGACCATGCATTGCTTTGTGGCGTTTTTGTTCTGTAGCACGTTCTACTATTATTTTACCATCTTCATTTTTAATGGTAATAGCAGCATCTAGTTTTTGAGTTAAAGTACCTTTAGCACCTTTAACCGTTACTACATTTTTATCTGAAACATTTACATCTACTCCTTTTGGAAGTGCGATTGGTAATTTACCTATTCTTGACATTTTTCTTTCCTCCTGAATTTACTACGAATTACGAATTTTAACGAATTACGAATCTGTGTGTTGTATTTGTGTTTATTAAAAGATTAATAAACATAGCATAATACTTCACCACCCACTTTTTGAGTTTTCGCTTCTTTATCGGTCATTACACCTTTAGAAGTAGAAATGATGGCAACACCCAAACCATTTAAAACGCGGGGTAATTTTGTTGACCCTGCATATTGTCTTAAACCTGGAGTACTTATTCTCGTTAAATTTTTTATAGCTGATTGTTTACTTACCGGATGGTATTTCAAAGCAATTTTAATAACGCCCTGAACGGTTGAAGTTTCAAATTTGTAGCTTAAGATGTAGCCTTTTTCAAAAAGGATTTTTGTGATCTCTTTTTTTAGATTAGAAGAAGGGATTTCTACAATTCTGTGGTTTGCTTTAATAGCATTTCTTACTCTTGTAAGGTAATCTGCAATGGTATCTGTCATTTTTTTTTGTTTTATATCTTATCCCGCACGCAGGATAATTATATATTAATACTCTTTTTATTTCAATTTGGTAAAACTACCAGCTTGATTTGGTGATCCCCGGGATCAAACCATCCAAAGCCATTTCGCGAAATGAATTTCTGGAAAGTCCAAACTGGCGCATATAGCCTCTTGGACGACCGGTTAATTTACAACGGTTACGTTGACGACCAGGAGAAGATGCTCTAGGAAGTTTTTGTAATCCAACTGAATCACCTGCTGCTTTTAAAGCAGCTCTTCTGTCAGCGTATAGGTCAGCAAGTCTTTTACGTTTAACCTCTCTTGCTTTCATTGATTCTTTTGCCATCTCTTTTCTTATTTAGAATTTAGGATTTTAGATCTATGATTTTTTGAATCTTAAATTTATTGATCCTTAATATTTTTATTTCTTCTGGTTTTTAAATGGTAATCCAAATTCACTTAACAAAGCTAATGCTTCATCATCGTTATCTGCAGTAGTTACGAACGTAATGTCCATACCCATTATTTTATTTACTTTGTCGATATCAATTTCAGGGAAAATGATCTGCTCAGTAACACCTAATGTATAGTTGCCACTTCCGTCAAATCCTTTTTCATTAATTCCTCTAAAATCACGAATCCGGGGCAAAGCTACGGAAATTAATCGATCTAAAAACTCATACATCATATCTCCACGTAAAGTTACTCTAACTCCGATAGGAACTCCTTTACGAAGTTTGAAGTTAGAAATATCTTTTTTAGAGATAGTTGCAACCGCCTTTTGCCCACTGATAGTGGTCATCTCTTTGATTGCACCTTCTATTAATTTCTTATCAGAAACAGCTTCACCAACTCCTTGGTTAAGGCATATTTTTGTTATTTTTGGTACCTGCATTGAACTGCTATAACCAAATTTTTTCTGTAAAGCAGGTACTACATCTGCTTTATACTTGTCTTTTAAGCGTGGTGAATAAGCCATTATTTAATTACCTCCCCTGTTTTTTTTGAGTAACGTACTAGTTTGTTGCTTTTGTCATCTAATTTACGACCTACACGGGTAGCTTTACCTGTACCTGGTTCGATTACCATTAGATTAGAAATATGGACTGAAGCCTCTTGCTTTACAATTCCACCTTGTGGGCTTTTAGTGTTTGGTTTAGTATGTTTAGATACTAAATTAACGCCTTCCACAATTGCACGGCTTTTTACTCTATCAATAGATAGAACTTTGCCTTCCTGATTTTTTGAATCACCGGCAATAACTTTAACAGAATCGCCTTTTTTGATGTGTAACTTTACTTGCATTGTTATTATTGATTATTCACTTACAGAACTTCTGGAGCGAGTGAAATTATTTTCATGAATTGTTTATCTCTTAATTCGCGGGCAACTGGTCCGAAAATACGAGTTCCTCTTAGTTCGTCAGAAGCATTTAACAGAACTACAGCATTATCATCAAAACGAATGTATGAACCATCAGCACGTCTTACTTCTTTTCTGGTTCTTACTACTACTGCTTTTGAAACAGCACCCTTTTTGATATTACCGGATGCTAATGCATGTTTAACTGTTACTACTACTTTATCACCAATAGAAGCATATCTTTTCTTTGTTCCGCCAAGTACACGTATAACAAGTACTTCTTTTGCACCGCTGTTATCCGCAACTAATAATCTTGATTCTTGTTGTACCATTTGTTTTATATTTCGGATTTCGGACTTTTGATTTCGGGTTTATCCCTATTCGTTTCCTAAATCTATTATTTTACTTTGTTAAATCCGCAATTGCAATTTTGCAATCCCAATTTAATATTATTTCACTTTCTCAAGAACTTCAACAAGTCTCCAGCATTTATTTTTGCTGATAGGGCGAGTTTCCATAATTTTCACAGTATCACCAATACTGCAAGCGTTAGCTTCATCGTGGGCAACAAATTTAGTAGTTTTTTTTAGGAACTTACCATATTTTGGATGTTTTACTTTACGTTCAACTGAAACAACAATTGACTTATCCATTTTATTGCTGGTAACTAAACCAATTTTTTCTTTTCTTAAATTTCTATCTTCCATTGTTGAAATTATTTTTTTGCTTCTGCTAATTCTCTACTGCGAAGTTCGGTTTGTAATCTTGCTACTGTTTTTCTGCTGAAAGTAATTTTCAGTGGGTTTTCAATAGGGGACACTGCATGATTAAGCTTTAATTTAGCCAATGTGCCTTTTTCTTCTTTTACTCTCTCGCGAAGATCGCTTGTAGAAAGTTGTTTGATGTCTGCTTGGTTCATATTATTTATTATAATAATTCTCTCAATTAATTTTTGTTAAGCACTTGCAACTTCAGCAGCGTAATCTCTTCTTACAACAAACTGAGTTGTTAATGGTAATTTTTGAGCTGCTAATCTTAATGCTTCTTTAGCTACTTCTACCGGTACACCGTCTGCTTCAAAAATAACACGTCCTGGTTTTACCACGGCAACCCAATATTCAGGGGCACCTTTACCTTTACCCATACGAACTTCGGCTGGTTTGGAGGTAATTGGTTTATCAGGAAAAATACGGATCCAGATCTGACCTTCACGTTTCATGAAACGTGTTACTGCAACTCTGGCCGCTTCTATCTGGCGTGCTGTAACCCAGCAACCTTCTGTTGCCTTTAGCCCAAATGAACCGAATGAAAGTTGGTCGCCACGCTTAGCGTTGCCTTTCATTTTCATTTTGTGCATTTTTCTGTATTTGGTTCTTTTAGGCTGTAACATCTTTTTTTGATTTCGAATTTAGAATTATTGTTTTCAGATTGGTGAAACTCAATAATTCACAATTATTTAATTATTTTTTTATTTTCTAATCTGTTTTGCAATTAGCTTATAAAGGAAGCTAAACATTTGCAATCCATATATTATTTTCTTGGTTCTCTTCTTTTATCGTTTCTGTCGTTTCCACCTTTTGATGGTCCGCCTGGTCCACGTTTATCAAATTTTGGATTTCCGCCTGATGGAGGTCCACCTTTTTTAGCATCTTTTGCTCCCACTGCAGAAGCTCCAACATTTGGTGATAAATCACGTTTACCATAAATCTCACCTTTGCATATCCAAACTTTTACACCAATACGACCATAAGTAGTATGTGCTTCACCAAGTGCATAATCAATATCAGCACGTAATGTATGTAATGGAGTACGACCTTCTTTGTATCCTTCAACACGAGCCATCTCTGCACCAGCCAAACGACCAGAACATTTAACTTTGATACCTTCTGCACCCATGCGCATTGTTGAAGCTACCGCCATTTTAACTGCTCTACGAAAAGAGATACGTCCTTCAATTTGACGAGCAATACTATCAGCAACTAAACGAGCATCTAACTCAGGACGTTTAATTTCAAAAATATTGATCTGAATATCTTTTTTAGTGATTTTTTTTAACTCTTCCTTAATCTTATCAACTTCCTGACCACCTTTGCCAATAATAATTCCGGGACGAGATGTGTTAATAGTAACAGTAATGATTTTTACTGTTCTTTCAATCACAATTTTTGAAATGCTGGCTTTTGCAAGACGAGCTTTCAAGTAAGTTCTGATTTTATGATCTTCTACTAATTTGTCAGAAAAATTTTTTCCACCGTACCAGTTTGAATCCCATCCTTTAATGATGCCTAAACGTAAGCCTATTGGATTTGCTTTTTGTCCCATTGAAAAT
>JAZKBF010000016.1:0-146153 GCA_040388745.1 Bacteroidota bacterium
CCGGTACGGTTTCCCACAGGTGTTTGAGACCAGCGCGTCTACCAATTCCGCCACCCGGGCATTTACTTTTTTTGGGAGCGGGGATGCAAAACTATTCATTTGTTTTTGATTCACAAAGAAATAATGTACTAAACATCAAAATTTTTTTGACAGAACTGCATTTTTCCTTACATTTGCAGCCCTATAAAAAGGCCATGAAAAATCAGGTAAAAATATTCTCAGGTTCTGCATCCAGTTTTTTAGCTAATAAAATTGCTAAAAGCTATGGTCAGGAATTAGGAAAAGTTTCATTACTACGCTTTAGTGATGGGGAGTTTCAGCCATCGTATGAAGAAACCGTACGTGGGAGTGATGTACTTATCATTCAATCTACTTTTCCGCCAACCGATAATTTATTTGAATTATTACTGATGATCGATGCTGCAAAACGTGCATCAGCTCATCAGATCATTGCAGTTTTGCCCTATTTTGGGTTCGCCCGTCAGGATCGTAAAGATCAGCCACGTGTAGCAATTGGAGCAAAAATGGTAGCTAATTTACTATCTGCTGCCGGTGCAACACGTATTATTACCATGGATCTGCATGCTGACCAGATCCAGGGGTTTTTCGATTTTCCGGTTGATCACTTATATGCATCTTCTATATTCTTACCTTATATACAAGGCTTAAATTTGCCTAATTTAACAATGGCTGCTCCCGATATGGGCGGGTCTAAACGGGCAAATGCATACGCTAAATTCTTAAAGTCGGATATCGTTATTTGTTACAAACAACGTTCGAAGGCCAATGTTATAGAGAGTATGACATTAATTGGTGATGTTGAAGGCCGTGATATTATGTTGGTGGATGATCTAATTGATACCGGTGGAACACTTGCTAAAGCAGCAGATATGATGCTTGATCGTGGGGCTAATAGCGTTAGAGCTGTATGTACTCATGCGGTATTGTCAGGCAAAGCATACGAAAATATTGAAAAATCAGGAATTACAGAGCTTATTGTAACAGATACAATTCCTTTGAAACAAGAAAGCAGTAAAATAAAAGTACTTTCAGTAGCAGATCTATTTGCTAAGGTTATTCATAGTGTTCATAGTTTTGAATCGATCAGTTCTAACTTTATTGTAAGTTAAAAAGAAAATATTTAAAAGAATTGCGCCAAACATATTTAAAAGAATTTGATTGGAAGGGCGCTACAATCAAAATAAAACTAAACTAAATAAAAAAAATGAAATCAGTATCTATTAGCGGTTCGCCACGTGCGAATGTAGGGAAAAAAGATGCAACAGCATTGAGAAATGCTCAGCAAGTACCTTGTGTACTTTACGGTGGTAAAGAACAAATTCACTTTGCAGTTTTGTCTTCGGACTTTAGAAATTTGATCTACACACCTGATGTAAATGTGGTTGATCTTGAAATTGGAGGTAAAAAATACAATGCAATCTTACAGGAAGCACAATTTCATAAAATTCATGATCAACTTTTACATGTTGATTTTTTAGAAATTACACCAGGTAAACCGGTTACAATGAACATTCCGTTAAAAACTACAGGAACATCTCCGGGAGTTAGAGCAGGTGGTAAATTGGTTAAAAAGCTAAAAACTTTAAAAGCTAAAGGTTTAGTTGAAAAAATGCCGGATACGATCAATATTGCAATTGATGAAATGCAAATTGGTCAATCAGTTCGTGTAGAAGATATTGTTATTGATGGTTTAACATTCTTAAATGCATCTAACATTACTGTGGTAAGTGTAGAAACTACACGTGTTGTTGCTGCTGAAGAAGCTAAAGCTGCTGCACCTGGCGCTAAAGCTGCTGCACCTGCTGCTAAAGCTGCTGCACCTGCTGCGGGAGCGAAAGCTGCACCTGCTGCTAAACCAGCTGCAAAAAAATAATTTTTTAAATTGTTTATTAAAATTGGCGCCCCGCAGCATTGCGAGGCGCCAATTTTTTTATTTTTACACAAGGCATTTATGTTATGAGCAAATTTTTAATTGTTGGTTTAGGAAATATTGGTGACGAATATGCCAACACCCGCCATAATATTGGATTTATGGTGCTTGATACTATTGCAAAGGAAAATAATTTAAAATTCAACACCGGCAGGCTTGCTGATGTTGCCGAATATAAGTTTAAAGGGAAAACATTGATCTTAATAAAACCTTCTACTTATATGAATTTAAGCGGCAAAGCAGTAAATTACTGGCTGCAGGCCGAAAAGATCTCTGTTGAAAATCTATTGGTAGTTACTGATGATCTGGCTTTGCCATTGGGCTCATTGCGTTTAAAAGGCAAGGGCAGTGATGGAGGACACAACGGATTAAAAAATATTCAGGAAACGCTGAACACACCTGAGTACGCACGATTACGATTTGGCGTTGGCAGCGAATTTTCAAAAGGAAACCAAGTGAACTTTGTACTCGGGAAATGGAACAAAGACGAGGAAAAGTTAATAGAGCCCCGCATTAAACTCGCAGTGGAAATGATACAAGGCTTTGCTACTATTGGTTTACAAAGAACAATGACCGCTTATAATAAAAAGTAGGTATGTAGGATAATAATAATTTAGTAACATAATTATGTTTATTTTTGCATCGGATACATATTAAAAAACTAAAATTTATAATCATGATAAAAAAAATTACTTTATTTCTGGCGGTTGCAACTTTTTCTTCAAGTGTGCTTTTAGCACAAAGTTTTACAGCTTTATATAGTTTTGATAGTGTTAAAGCACCATCAACAAACCCAATTGTGATAGGATCTGGTTTGGTTGATCCAACGCCTGTTCCAACGGCTACAGGTGTTACATTTGGAAGCTTTTCGGCTGTAGGAACATCTGTAAATCCAAATGCATCTAAAAGATTTTCTTTTACAAGCTGGCCAACAGGTGCTACTACCGGAGTTGATCTGTTTTCTTCATTAACAGGTTCTATTAATACTTCCGAATATTATGAGGTAACAGTAACTCCTGTGTCAGGATATACTATGACCTTATCAAGTATTACCTTTACGGTGGAACGTTCCGGAACTGGTATCAGAACTTATGCGGTTCGTTCCAATGCAGATTCTTATGCAGCCAACCTTCCATCATCAATCGCACCCTCCAATGCAAATTTAAGTGTACAAACAGGTGATATTTTCTTTTGGAATTTAGATGCAAACAGCGGTTCCGGACAAAAAGGAAGCACAGTTACTTTAAGTGGTACCAATTTTACAAATAGTATAAGTGCAAAAACGTTTCGTTTTTATGGATGGAATGCTGAAGGAACTGGTGGAACATTTAGTATTGATACTGTAAAGATCAATGGCTCGGTTGCAACAACAACAACTTCAATTTCTTCCTTTTCAACTGAAACTGCAGTTTCAGTTTATCCTAATCCATCTGCAGATGGGATGTTCACAGTAAGTACTGGGAATGTTTCAAACAAAACAATCATTACTGTTTCCAATATTATTGGAAAGGTTGTGTTTACAAAAGAATTAAATTTAACAGGAAAAGAAACAATTGACTTGTCGAATGAGGCGAATGGCAGCTATTTTGTGAACATTAAAAATGATAAACAAAATAGCACTAAAAAAATAACTATTAATAAGTAGGTTTGATTTTACACTTTCCCTGTTATTGGGAAAGGGTTAAGGCTGACACGAATTGCACAAATTTCATCACGTTGTTTGATGTTAAAATGTAGAATTCGTGTCAGCTTTTTTTTATAAGTTGTATCTGAAAATGGGTTCCAGATCACTGATCTCATCCATCATTACTTTTAAGTCGGTAATTAGGCCATTATTGAAGCCATACACCCAACCATGTACTTGCAGTTCACGCTTATTCCAAGCTTTTTGTACAACCATCGTTTTGGACAGGTTATGTACCTGCTCAATTACATTTAACTCTACCAATCGGTTTTCACGTTTTTTTAAATCAGTAATTGATTCAAGTTCGGTAACATGTTTTACGTAAACATCTTTAATGTTACGTAACCAATTGTTCACAAAGCCATTATCATTATTATTCATTGCCGCTACTACCCCTCCACATCCATAATGCCCGCAAACTATAATGTGTTTAACATGCAATACTTCTACAGCATAATATAAAACACTCAACAAATTCATATCGGTATGTACCACCATATTGGCAATATTGCGATGCACAAACATTTGCCCGGATTTGGTTCCGGTGATCTCGTTGGCAGGCACACGGCTATCGGAGCAACCTATCCATAGATATTCAGGGTTTTGACCCAATGTAAGATTTTTAAAAAATTCAGGGTCTTGTTTCAATTTTTCATCAGACCATGCTTTATTACCGTTCAACAGCCTTTCATAACTTTCTTTCATTGTCGATTGATTTATTTTGTAAAGTTTTCTTTAAAAAAACAAAAAGAACTATTCTTGTTTAACGTAAGTATTTAGCATTGATTTATATTTCAATATCATTTCCTTATCAATTTTTTTTTCTTCCTCAATCGATAACAGGCATTTCAATCCTGTATAGTTCAATATATATTCTTCAGAGGTCTTGGTAGGTGTTCCATTGAAAATAATACCTGCGATCGGAATGTTCCTGCTCTTAAGCGCTTCAACAGTTAAAAGAGTGTGATTAATGCTACCCAGGTAATTACTGGAAACAAGAATAACTTCAGCCTTCAGCTTTTGTATCAGATCAATTACCAGAAATTCATCGTTCAGTGGAACCATCGATCCGCCTGCACCTTCTATGATCAGTCTGTTAGAAGTTATAGGAAGGGTAAGTGTATCAATATTGATTTTAATTCCATCCGCTTCTGCAGCAGCATGTGGCGACATTTGTTTTGTTAACAGATAGGTTTCCGGATGGAATTTGGATTTAGTATTGCTGATCAATGATCGCACCTTCATGGTGTCGGTATTGTCCAAATCGCCAGCCTGAATGGGTTTCCAGTAATCGGCATTTAATGCTTCAACTAAAATAGCACTGGCAATGGTTTTGCCAACATCTGTTCCTATACCGGTTATAAAAAATATTTTCATTGAATACAGCGTTTCATTTGTCGTATCCTATTTTTAAGTTTCAGATTTCATTTAATGTACTGTATCCTATCAAAATTCAGAATTGTTGTTATTACACAGAACTTGGAACTTGAAAATTTGAAATCTGAAATTTTTAAAATTTGAAATTTTTTAACTCATTATGCTAACAATGCTCTTGAAATAACAATACGCTGAACCTCTGATGTACCTTCATAAATTTGAGTGATCTTTGCATCACGCATCAAACGTTCCACATGATATTCTTTTACAAAACCGTATCCACCATGTATTTGAACAGCTTCAACGGTTGTACGCATCGCTACTTCAGAAGCAAAAACTTTTGCCATAGCGCTTGCTGAAACATAATCAAGATGTTTGTCTTTTAACCATGCCGATTTCAGACAAAGTAAACGGGCAGCTTCTATTTCAGTAGCCATATCCGCTAATTTGAATTGAATTATTTGATGTTGATTAATTTCTTTTCCAAATGCTTTACGCACTTTCGAATACGCCAATGCTAATTCATACGCTCCTGAAGCGATACCAAGTGCCTGTGATGCGATACCAATTCGTCCTCCTGTTAAAGTTTGCATTGCAAATTTGAACCCGAATCCATCTTCACCAATACGGTTTTCTTTTGGAACTTTTACATCGGTAAACATCAATGAATGGGTATCCGAACCGCGAATACCTAATTTGTTTTCCTTAGGACCTACCACAAAACCCGGCATCCCTTTTTCTACTATCAATGCATTGATCCCTCTGTGGCCTTTTGCTGCATCAGTTTGTGCGATCACTAAATATACAGATGCTGTGCCACCATTGGTGATCCAGTTTTTAGTTCCGTTCAATAAATAATGATCTCCTTTATCAATGGCGGTAGTTCTTTGAGAAGTAGCATCAGAACCAGCTTCGGGCTCTGATAAACAGAATGCGCCAATGATCTGACCTGTAGCTAAACGGGGCAGGTATTTTTGTTTTTGTTCTTCAGTACCAAATGTTTCTAATCCCCAGCATACAAGGGAATTATTTACCGACATTACTACAGAACAGGAAGCATCTACTTTAGAGATCTCTTCCATGGCCAAAACGTAAGAAATACAATCCATTCCGCCTCCACCATATTTAGCGGAAACCATCATTCCCAAGAAGCCCAGTTCGCCCATTTGTTTGATCTCTTCTGTAGGGAAGGTCTGATGTTCGTCACGTTCAATTACTCCCGGCTTTAATACATCGTTTGCGAAATCACGAGCAGCCTTCTGGATCATTAAATGTTCTTCGGTTAAATTAAATGTCATAAGTATAAATTTTATGTTGAATTTTCCTTTATTTTTGATTTGATCTGCCTTATTCAGACGGGATTGCAAATGTAATTTTTAAATTTTAAATACGCTAATTGTTTATGACAAATACAAGTTCTCATTACAGCGTAATTGGTTTAATGTCAGGAACCTCGCTTGATGGTGTAGATATTGCTTTTTGTAGGTTTTCTAATGATAAAAACCGATGGACGTATGAAATTGTTCATGGCGAAACCGTTGCCTACCCAAATTCCTGGAAACAAATTCTGTTGGATCTCGAAAAAACGGATGCCTTAACCTTTCAGCAAACACATGTTGATTATGGCAGTTATTTGGGTGCATTGATAAGCGGTTTTATTAAAAAATATGATTTAAAGCCCGATTTCGTTTCCTCCCATGGACATACTATTTTTCATCAGCCCGAAAAAAAATTAACTGTTCAGATCGGTGCAGGTAGCGCCATTGCGGCTGAATGCCATTTGCCTGTAGTATGTGATTTTCGTTCGCTGGATGTGGCACTGGGTGGCCAGGGTGCGCCATTGGTCCCTGTTGGTGATAAATTACTGTTTTCGGAATTTGATTTTTGTTTAAACCTTGGTGGTTTTGCAAATGTTTCCTATCAATTTAATGATCAACGGATCGCTTTTGACATTTCTCCTGTGAATATTGTAATGAATGCCATTTGCGCTAAGCTTGGAAAAGAATATGATAATGGGGGAGAGCTTGCCAGAACCGGGACGATGCACCAAGCCTTATTAAAGGAACTAAATGAACTTCCATTTTATAATCTACCCTTAGATAGCCCAAAATCATTGGGTAAAGAATGGGTGATAAAAAATATTGATCCGCTTTTAGAAAAATTTAACCTTAGCGAAGCTGATATTTTGCGCACCTTTTGTGAGCATGCCGCCATCCAAATTGCAAAAGCACTGAATAACAAACCTGCCGGCAACCTGCTCGTTACCGGTGGAGGTGTTTATAATACATTTTTAATGGAAAATATTAAAAAACATGTTATCCATCAGTTAACGATCCCGGGAAAAGATACCATAGAATTTAAAGAAGCATTAATTTTTGCCTTTTTGGGTGTACTGAGGATGCGTAATGAAGTTAATTGTTTGAAAAGTGTTACAGGGGCAAAGCACGACAATGTTGGTGGTGCCGTTTATCTTGAATAGAGTTTATCGACTCATATAAATAACAAAAAAAGGTGGCCCATTCAATTGAATGGGTTTCCTTTTTTTTATGAAAATATCCTTAGTTAAAACTTGTCCTCGTAGAATCCGTCATCTACTTCGTCCTCGTCATCATCAAAATCGGTATCTAGTTTTATATCATCCTCCACAGTAAAATCTTCATCATCTTCACTCAAACTGTTTTTCCAATTTTGTTTTTCTTTTTCTTTCAGAGGTTTAAGCGTTGCTGCTTTTTTTAAGTCTCCTGCATCTTTACCCTTCTCATTGGTTTTTTTTACAGGACTCTTTTTTGGATTTGGCTTTTTCATTTTAAATGAAATTTGTTTTGCAATTTTAGTGATTTGTTTTTTTTAATTATTTAGTTCCGTTTTACAAATTTCCGAAAAATTTATTTCAAACAAAAGAATATTTTTAAATAAATTTATTTAAATATCATTTTTACTTTTGCACGTGGAGAATATTCCCCACAAGAAAATTATAATTTATTATGCTAAAAGATTTTTTGAAACTCACATTTATCGGAAATACGGTAGAAAGTTACTGTTGGTTTGTTGGGATAATACTAGCAGGATTGATCTTTCAGCGTTTTTTTTCAAAAATGTTAACACTTTTTGTATTTAAATTTTTACAAAAATACTCAAGAGATGTAGGCTTTGATAGATTATTAGTATTGTTAAAAAAACCAATGGGCATATTTATTATGCTAATTATTTTTTATTTGGCTTTCGACCGTTTGGCGTTTCCGGAGGAATGGAATTTAGTGGTCATTGAAAAGTTTGGTTTGCGAATGATCTTATTTCGTTCATTTCAGATCGCTATCGTAGTTTCTATTACCTGGATATTTCTTCGTGTAATTGATTTTTTAGGGTTGGTTTTAATGCACCGCGCTTCCTTGACCCAATCAAAAACGGATAATCAGTTTGTTCCGTTCATCAAAGAAACAATCAAGGTGATCATTATCATTTTTTCCTTCTTTTTTTTACTTGGAGCAATATTCGAATTGAACGTAGCATCACTTATTGCCGGTTTGGGAATTGGAGGTTTGGCAATAGCATTGGCGGCAAAAGAATCATTAGAAAATTTAATTGGTTCATTTACTATTTTTCTTGATAAACCCTTTGTAATTGGGGATTCCATAAAAATTGGTACAGTAGAAGGGCATGTTGAAAATATTGGTTTTAGAAGCACCCGTATCCGAACATTGGAAAAAAGTTTTGTGACCATTCCTAACAAAAAGTTAGTGGATAATGAACTGGATAATCTTTCGCACCGCAGTCAGAGACGCGCTCATTTTAATATTGGGTTATCATACGAAACAAAGTCCGATCAGCTGAAAAATATTGTTGCGGACATTCAACGATTTATTGAGAATCATCCACTTATTTCAGCAGGTGAAACGCATGTGCGTTTGCATAATTTCGATTCAAATGCAATAAATATAATGGTGCTTTATTTTGTGGATAGGATCGAGTATAAGGTGTATTTGGACGTGCATGAACAAATTAATTATAAAATCATTGAAATAGTAGAAAAATATGGTAGTTCTTTTGCTCATTTAACCCCTGCTTTATTGGTTAAAAAAGGATAATTTTTTTTTATTTTAATTTTGTAGTTTACATAAGATACAAAAAAAGGCGCCCTAAAGCGCCTTTTTTATATCTACAATCTGTATGATTAAAACTTTAATGATAATCCTCCTTGCATCATTGGGCCACCTAAGCCAACTTCTGCATTTACACCAATCATGTCAGTAAAAAAGTAACGCATGCCTATACCAACTCTAAAAGCAACAGGTACTATATTAAGAGTTATATCGTTAACTGCGCTTGGTTCATTTGTATAAACATTCGTGTTTTTGTAACCTAAGCCCCATGTAAGGTAAGGGTCAACATTTTCTCCAGTTGCGAAGTGGAAACTCATTTTAGCTAAAACACGGATTTTATCAACTCCCGCAGTATAGATCAATCCATTATTTCCGATATATCTAACAGTAGCACTTGCCCATGTGCCCTCAATACCAACTCCCATTTTGTCGGTAAGCATTACTTCCACTTTACCACCAAAGTGATTCAAATTGCGCACTTGGTTATTATTTCCCAATGAATCTCTGTAAGCAGCTTTTAGAAGAGTTCCGTTAAAATATGGAAAACCATAAAAACCATCAATAAGAATAGTCCCTTTTTCTATACAATTACCTGATGATGATTGCCCTTTTTGTGCAAAAGAATTTGAATTTAAAAGTAAAAGTGCTGCTACAGCAGCAAAAACTGTTTTTAAGTTTTTCATTTTATAGATTTAATTAGTTTATATATTTTTTCAAAATTTCATATACAATGCAAAAGACAGTTATACATGCAACTTATGCTCGCAAGATAAAAACATAATGCGAATAAAGAAGAGAATGTTGAAAAAAATAGTTCAGGTAGAGTAGGAGGGAAGAGAACGAATAGATTTCCCTTCGCACAAGGTTCTCAACTCCGCTCGAACTGAATCGAGCGGAATCAAAAAATGTGTATAGGCATTTATTCTTAAAGGGGTAGATTGTCTTAGGGCTGAGACCTTTTCAAACCTGTTATTAATTACAAACCTAAAACAATTTCGTTAGGATCTTTACCCCCAAATAGCATTTTGATAGGGTTTTCCAGCATCTCTTTTACTTTTACAAGGAAGCCAACTGATTCACGCCCATCAATAATACGATGGTCGTATGATAAAGCAACATACATCATCGGGCGAATAACAACTTGTCCGTTAACAGCAATAGGCCGCTCAATTACGTTGTGCATTCCAAGGATTGCACTTTGAGGAGGGTTGATGATCGGAGTACTCATCATGGAGCCGAATACACCGCCATTTGTAATGGTGAAGGTTCCACCACTCATATCTTCCAATGTGATCTTATTGTCGCGTGCTTTTAATGCAAGATTTTTAATTGCAGTTTCAATTTGTGCAAGGCTCATTTGTTCGGCATTACGTATAACGGGAACTACTAAACCTTTTGGGGCACTCACAGCTATACCAATGTCGGCATATTTGTGATAAACAATTTCGTCACCGTCAATCATTGCATTTACAGCCGGGAAAAGGTGCAATCCTTCGGTAACAGCTTTTGTGAAAAAACTCATGAAACCTAAATTTGCTCCATGCACTTCTTTAAATTTGTCTTTATATTTTGCACGTAATGCATAAATGGCGCTCATATCCACCTCATTGAAAGTGGTGAGCATAGCCGTTTCGTTTTTTACTGCTACTAAACGTTGCGCTAATTTTTTACGGAGTGGGGACATTTTGCTGCGCTCTGCATCCCTACTTCCGCCCCATGTTGCAGCCGATGATGAATCAAAACCTGATGCCATTGCATTAACAACATCGGCTTTTGTAATGCGGCCATCTTTACCGGTTGCATTAATTTTTTTTGAGTCGATTTTGTTTTCAGCTAATATTTTTTTTGCTGCAGGCGATGGTGTTCCATTTGCATATGAAGCTTCTGCTTTCACGGTTTCTTTAACAACTTCTTTTTTTAGGTCAGCCCTTGGCTCTTCTTTAATTTTCGAACTTTCAACTGTAATACTTTGAACTTTCAAATTTTGAGCTTTCACTGATGTATCAATCGAACAGATCACTTGTCCCACTTTTACGGTATCGCCTTCGGCAGCTAATAATTTAATAGCACCAGCATCTTCAGCATTGATAGTTAATGTGGCTTTATCAGAATCGATCTCTGCTACTTCCTCATCTTTTTCCACGTAATCACCATCTTTTTTTAACCACCTTGCAATCACCACTTCAGTAATTGATTCACCGGGACTTGGTACTTTCATTTGTATATTTGCCATATATTTTTTTTTGAGAATCAGGAATCAAAATTTAAGATCCAAGTCTGGTTTTCTTAAATCTTGATTATTGGATCTGTTTTATTGCTAATTGTTTTTCAAACACTCTGTCTATGATACTTTGCTGCTGTTTTATATGTTGTTTGCCATAGCCTGTTGCAGGGCTGGCGCTTTCATTACGGCCAATGTATTTTAAATTTACTTCGCGGAAAGCGCGAAGCATATACGCCCAGGCTCCCATGTTTTCAGGCTCTTCCTGTACCCATAAATATTCGGTAGCATTTTTATATTTCGCAACTATTTCCTGCAATTGTCGTGTTGGCAATGGATACAGCTGTTCTATACGAACTATTGCGAGATCATCATTATTCTCTTTTTGTTTCGCTTCAATCAGATCATAATAAATTTTACCTGAGCAGAATGCAATTTTTTTAACTGATTTCACATTTGCAGTTGAATCATCGATCAATTCTTGAAATCCTCCGGTTGTAAAATCTTTTAAGGATGAAACACAGCTGGGATAACGCAATAGTTTTTTCGGTGTAAAACAAATTAGTGGTTTTCGGAAATTACGTCTGATTTGTCTGCGCAGAATATGAAATTGATTAGCAGGGGTTGAACAGTTCACCACCTGCATGTTGTTTTCAGCGCATTGTTGTAGAAAGCGTTCCATACGGGCACTTGAATGTTCGGGACCCATTCCTTCATAACCATGTGGTAATAGCATTACCAAGCCATTCATTCTTCTCCATTTGTATTCTGCAGAAGTAATAAATTGATCAATTATAATTTGTGCTCCATTGAAAAAATCTCCAAACTGTGCTTCCCAAATCGTTAGATCATTAGGAACGGTAAGCGCATAACCAAATTCGAAACCCAATACACCATACTCAGAAAGTAAAGAATTGTAAATATCTAATTTTCCTTTTGCACCGATATTATTCAATGGTATGTATTGTTCTTCCGAATCTTCAAGTGTAATAACAGCATGACGGTGAGAAAATGTACCTCTTTCCACATCCTGACCGCTGAAACGCACATTGCTTCCTTCATCCATCAAGGTGGCATAAGCCATCAATTCTCCCATTGCCCAGTCGTAATTATCATTAGCGATCATCGCTGAACGATCCTCAAATAATTTTTGAGTTTTATTGAAGAATTTTTTATCCTTTGGTAGCGTAACCGATTTTTTTGCAATATCTAAAAATGTTTTTTTCTCAACTGAAGTGTCAGGTGATTTATCAAAAGCATCTGCTTCAGCCATTTTTAAGCCAGTCCATTGACTTTTAAGGAAAGATGTTATTTGGGTTTTGCCATTTTTCTTTGCAGTATCTAATTTTTCCTGAAGAAGTTCTTTGAAATTCCGCTCCATCTCTTTTGCAAAGTCAATATCAATATCTCCTCGTGAAATCAGTTGCTCCACATAAATTTCTCTTGGATTTGGGTGTGCTGCAATTGCTTTGTATAATAAGGGTTGTGTGAAGCGAGGCTCATCACCTTCGTTATGTCCATATTTACGGTAACACAAAACATCAATAAATACATCACGGTGAAATTTCTGACGAAATTCCATTGCCAGTTGAACTGTGAAAACCAAGGCCTCCACATCATCCCCGTTTACGTGAAACACAGGCGATAGAACTACTTTAGCTAGATCGGTGCAATAGGTACTTGAGCGGCCATCTAAATAATTAGTAGTAAATCCAACTTGATTGTTTATAACAAGATGAATGGTTCCACCGGTTTTGAAACCATCCAGTTGACTCATTTGTATTACTTCATATCCAACTCCTTGTCCAGCCAATGCAGCATCACCATGAATTAAGATCGGGCATACCTTGTTATTGTCCCCACCATGGAAATGGTCGATCTTAGCGCGCGAAATTCCTTCAACAACAGGATTAACAGCTTCCAGGTGAGATGGGTTGGGCGATAAACTAACATGAAATGGTTTGCCATTATTGCTGATCCTGTCGCAGGAGTAACCTGCATGGTATTTTACATCACCTTCAAATAAGGAGTCTTCGGAAAGATATCCTTCAAATTCTGAAAAAACATCTTCATATTTTTTGTCCAAAATATTGGTCAATATATTCAAGCGCCCTCGATGCGCCATGCCTATCACAAAATCTTCGATCCCCATATCAGAACCTTTTTCACAAATAGCATCTAAAGCAGGGATAGCTGCTTCAGCACCTTCGAGTGAAAAACGTTTTTGACCAACAAATTTTGTATGTAAAAAGTTTTCAAATCCTACCGCTTGATTTAGCTTATGCAAGATCATTAATTTTTCATGCATTAAAAAATTCGGTGTGTTTTTACTCCCTTCCATTTTTTCCTGCAGCCACTCATTCACTTTTGGGATACGGATATACATATACTCCGCACCAATTGATTGGCAGTAGGTTTGGTGTAAATGGGCGATAATATCTTTCAATTTTGCTGGACCCAAACCAATTTGTGCTCCGGCCTGAAAAACAATTTCCAGGTCAGATTCGTTCAAACCAAAATTTTCGATATCTAATGTGGGAGCATATTTTCTTCTCTCACGCACCGGGTTGGTTTGTGTAAATAAGTGTCCACGGGAGCGGTAACCATTAATAAGATTGACAACATCAAACTCTTTTTTTACATTTTGAGGTATCTCTGTATCATCTCCATAACTTTTGCGGGCAAACTCAAACCCTTCAAAAAATTTCTGCCAACCAGAATCTACCGAATTACTATCTTTCAAATACTGTTGAAACAAATCCTCTATCGAAGATGTATCTGCGTTACCTAAATAGGAAAATTTATCCATAATGCTTCTTCACTCTATTTTTGAGACTGCAAATTTAAGGTTTTTAGCAGTAAAAGGGAAACATTTTGGCTCAGTCTTGAAATATCCTTGATTAAAGGGTTTTATAATGGTTTCTGATCACTACTTTTTGTAGCTCCCTTTTAATGATCAAATCGCTGACAATAGCGGAAAAAGGTTCGGAAGAGTTTTCATTTACCGCTTTTTTTATTTGTTCATCACTCAGATCAATACGGTACAAAATACTCATGAATTTTTGTTGATTTGAATGGATCAGTTGATCGATGTGGGGTTCTATTTGTTCAAATAACTCCTCATAAGCATTGAAGGCATTCCCCGAAAACTTTACTTCCAAACCAAACATATCAAAATCTTTAATGATCTGATTGGCTGTATCTTTAATTAAATCAAGCCGATTAAAATACTGGGAGAGATCCGTAAAGTTTACCATCTTTATTACTTTTTTTGTCTTACGTTCTCCAACCTCAATCGTTCCACAGGCCGGTTGTTGATAATATGTTCATTGATGATCTCATCTACATCATTCAATTCAACTCCAACATAAAAAACACCTTCAGGATATACAACAATTGTTTGTCCGAAATCACAAATATCCAGGCATCCCGATTTTTGAGCACGCAGTTTAATTGGTAAATTCAATTCTTTCAGTTTTTTTTTGAAAGCATCTACTATTTCCAATCCGTGCGCTTCTCCGCAACTTTTGCGGGGAGCTTCCGGAGCCCGTTGGTTGGTACAAATAAAAATGTGTTTGTCGTAGATCATGGTATGTTTTTTTACAAATTTACAAATTAGAGGCATAAAGTTCACAATTTTAAGATCAAAAGGAGCCGGGGCATATTTTAAATTAGTGGAATAAATTTAATTATAGTAATTAACAATCCATTATTAACAAACAATTGATTAAAGGATTTGTTTTAAGCATTTTAGCTTTATTTTCGATAAAAAATAATTTATTTATATTTTATGGAAAATTCAAACTCAACTAAACCAGCTTCTTTAATTGCATTATTATCCGTGTTTTTCTTTTGGGGCTTTTTGGCTGCATCAAACGGGATCTTTATTCCATTTTGCAAAACACACTTTTCTTTGAGTCAGTTTCAATCCCAGTTGATTGATAGTGCTTTTTATGGTGCTTATTTTATTGGTTCGTTGATGTTGTACATTTTTTCTTTGTATTTGAATAAAGATATTATTAATAAGATCGGGTATAAAAAAACAATTATTTATGGTTTATTTATTTCGATCATTGGTGCATTTATTATGATTCCAGCAGTTAATTCAGGCTCGTTCATGTTTATACTTGGAGCTTTTTTTATAATTGCCTTGGGCTTTTCTTTACAGCAAACTTCAGCCAATCCTTTGGTTTTGAATTTGGGTAATCCGGCAACCGGTTCGCATAGGTTGAATTTTGCAGGAAGTATAAATTCGTTAGGTACTACTATAGGGCCAATACTTGTAAGTTTAGCCCTGTTTGGAAAAATGATCGCTACGGATGCTGATAAAACAGCGGTTTCCATCGGCTCTATTAATATTTTATATGTGATTTTGGCAGTAGCTTTTGCAATAGCAATTCTTGTACTTGTTTTTTCTAAATTTCAAAAACTGGAAATAGAAGAAGATACTTCAGAAGTGAAAATTTTAAAAGAACCATTGTTTTTAATAATAGGGATCTTGATTTTTTTAATAACGATTTTTTTATTTTTTGCTTACACAAATAGATCAGGAGATGTGACAGAAAACAGTATAGACTATAGTAAATTTGCTTTTTTAGCAGGCATCGCCTTGTTTTTACTTTTGTTATTGTTTGTTCTTTATGTCCTTTACAAAAAAATAAAAAAACAAAATAGATTTGAATTAACTTCTTATCCTCAGGTTACCTTGGGAATGATCGCAATTTTTATTTATGTAGGCGTTGAAGTGACCATTCAAAGCAATTTAGGAACATTATTAAAAACGCCTGAATTTGGTGGCCTCGATGACTCGCAGATCGGACCCTTCATTTCTTTGTATTGGGGGAGTTTAATGATCGGTCGCTGGACAGGAGCGATCGGATTTTTTAATCTCAAAAAAACTACGAATACTATTTTAACCCTTATTATTCCATTTGTTGCATTGAGTTTGGTTTTGTTTATGAACCATTTGAGCGGTGCCGATGTAAGCAGTTTCTTTTTATATGCAATTTGTGTTGCTATTTTAATTGGAGGATTTATTATTGGTAAACAAAAGCCTGCATTAACATTAATGATATTTGGAGTGTTAGGTACTCTTTCAATGATAATTGGTTTATTGAGTACTGGAACACTTGGTGTTTACGCATTTTTGAGTGGAGGTTTGTTTTGTTCCATAATGTGGCCTTGTATTTTTTCATTGGCTATTGCTGGTTTAGGGAAATACACAAGCCAGGCATCAGGTTTTTTAATTATGATGATCCTGGGTGGTGCTTTTATACCACCAATGCAAGGACTATTAGCAGATTATACGGATATACATATTTCCTATATCATACCGGTTTTTTGTTTTATTTATTTAACATGGTATGCCTGGAAAGTGAAAAAAGTATTAATAAAAAAAGGCATTGATTATGACGCAACAACTGGTAGCGGGCATTGATATTGGCGGAACCAATACCGTATTTGGTTTAGTAAATTCGGCGGGAAAAATACTGTTTAAAAAAACGGTACCTACCGAACATTTCCTTTTACCGGATGACCTGGTTGCAGCAATATCTGAACAAATTGAAAAGTATTTCCTTGAGTTTTCTAAGAATTATGAATTGGCAGGTGTTGGAATTGGGGCACCTAACGGAAATTATTTTAAAGGAACCATTGAGCAGGCAGCTAACTTAAAATGGAAAGGGATCATTCCACTTGCCAAGCTATTTTCGGACCGATTAAATTGTAAAGCCATTTTAACAAATGATGCGAATGCAGCTGCGATAGGTGAAATGATATTTGGTGGTGCCAAAGGGATGAAAGATTTTATTTTTATTACTCTTGGAACAGGTTTAGGCAGTGGGATTGTAGTAAACGGAGAGATGGTTTATGGTTATGATAGTTTTGCCGGAGAAATAGGACATGTAATTATGTTCCCCAATGGAAGGCAATGCGGATGTGGTAGGAAAGGCTGCCTGGAAACCTATTGTTCTGCAACGGCCATCAAACGAACCTATTCGGATCTGTTACTTCAAAATGATGCAAAAGTTGACATAGCCGGAAAGGTACCTGATGCAAAATACATTTACGATAAAGCGGTTTCAGGAGATAAAAATGCAATTGAAGCATTTAATTATACCGGAGATATTCTTGGCTTGGCATTAGCAAATAGTGTTGCATATACCCGTCCGCAGGCGATTTTCTTATTCGGAGGTTTAGCTCTTGCAGGTGACTTTATTTTTAAACCAACCATTGAAAGTTTTGAGAAAAATCTGTTGAATATTTATAAGAACAAAATAACGATCCTTCCTTCCCAATTATCAGAAAATGATGCGGCCATACTTGGTGCGGCTTCATTAGTATGGAAAGAGATATGTTAAAATTAGTTAACATTGTTAACTGTTAATATTTTTAACTACTTTTGCCGTATGATTTCCGAAAAAGACAAACAACTTTGTGAGCATCCGCTTGGAAGAGCTATGGCCGTAATTACCAAAACTTATTGGGGTGCTTTAAGCAAAAAAATAGAGCACATTGGTATTGATCGTCATTTTACTGTTATGGTGGCAATCGATAAAGCAAAAGAGAAATGTACCCAGCAATACTTATCTGATTTGCTAAAAATTGATAAAGTGGAAATGGTAAGGGTGTTGGATTACCTGGTTACAAAAGGGATGATCACACGGGCAGTTAATCCATCGGACAGGAGAGAGCATATTATCCAACATACACCAAAAGCAAAAAAAATAATGCCTGATATTCATGATGGAATAACTCACATGAATAAAATAGCATTAAAAGGGTTCAATAAAAATGATCGGGAGCTATTTCAAGGATTTATAGAATCAATTATTCTAAATCTGAAAAATTTACCGGTTAATGAAGTAGATATAAAAATTAAAAAATAATTGAGAATGAAGATTAAAAACATTTTAATAATTGTATGCATTCTTGGAGCATTGCTGGCCATAAAGTTTTTTTTATTTCCATCTCACTCTTCTAATATTGGTGGCCCTCAACAAAATAAAGGAGCGGCTAATGTAGTTTCGGCTTTTGTGATTAAAGCTGAAAAATTAGAAAATAATATTTATGCATCCGGTACGATACTGGCCAATGAGGAAGCTGAATTAAAACCGGAAATAGCAGGTAAAATTATTCAGCTATTATTAAAAGAAGGTACTTCTGTAACAAAAGGCCAGCTACTTGTGAAGATCAATGATGCAGATTTTCAGGCACAATTAAAAAAGCTTCACTTGGAAGGCGAACTTTCGGATAAGCAATTAAAGCGTCAGCAGGAATTGTTGAAAATTAATGGTATCAGCCAGGAAGATTTTGATGTAATTCAAAATAAAGTAAACACCATAAAAGCGGATATGGAATACCTGCAATCACAAATTGCAAAAACGGAGATACGCGCTCCATTCAATGGTTTGGTGGGGTTGAAAAATGTAAGCGAAGGAGCTTATGTTACCGTAGGGACTGTTATTGCAACAATTCAACAGATCAATCCTGTTAAAATAGATTTTTCTATTTCAGAGCGTTATTCGGATGTGGTAAAAAAAGGAGATAAAGTGGCTTTTACAATTGAAGGAAATAAAAAAAGTTTTATAGGAGAAGTTTTTGCCATTGAGCCTAAAATTGAAATGGCAACACGTACACTGAGAGTAAGAGCCATTTGTCCCAACAACCAGGGAACAATTTATCCTGGCGCATTTGCGCGTGTACAATTATCATTGAATGCTATTAATAATGCAATTATGATTCCAACGGAGGCCATTATTCCGGATCTAAAAGGGAAAAAGGTTTATCGTATTATTAATGGTAAAGCTGAATATGTAAAAGTAGAAACGGACCTAAGGACAGAAGCTAAGGTTCAAATAACAGAGGGCTTAGCTTTTGGAGATACTATTATAACAACAGGTATAATGCAATTAAAGCCAGGATCAGTTGTTAAAATAACTGAAATAAAATAAATAAAGAATGAACATTTCATCCATAAGTATAAATAGGCCGGTTCTTGCAATAGTAATGTCGGTTATCATTGTTTTGTTCGGTGCTATCGGATATAACTATTTGGGTGTACGCGAATACCCATCTATTGACCCACCAATTATAACGGTAAAAACAAATTATGCCGGAGCAAATGCAGATGTTATCGAATCACAAATTACTGAACCACTCGAAAAAGTATTGAACGGAATTGAAGGAGTGAGAAGTATCTCCTCTTCCAGTAACCAGGGCTCAAGCACGATCACAGTTGAATTTAATTTAGACGCAAACATTGAAGCTGCAGCAAATGATGTGCGTGATAAAGTTTCACAAGCAGTACGGCAACTACCTCAGGATATTGATGGTTTACCTACGGTTACCAAATCCGATGCAAACTCCGATGCCATCTTATCATTGACATTACAAAGCAATACAAAAAGTCATCTGGAATTAAGTGCCTTTGCCGAAAATGTGATTGCTGAACGTTTACAAACAATATCTGGTGTAAGTACAGTTCAGATATGGGGGCAAAAAAAATATGCCATGCGCCTGTGGATGAACCCGGATAAGCTTGCTGCTTATGGTTTAACGCCATTGGATGTGAAACAGGCATTAGATAAAGAAAACGTAGAATTGCCCTCCGGAAAAGTTGCAGGTAATACAACTGAGTTAACTGTTAAAACCATTGGTAAGCTTACCGATGAAGCAGGGTTTAATAATATGATAATTCGTTCAGATGGGGAAAAGGTAATTCGTTTTAAAGATATTGGAACGGCAGTGCTTGGCCCTGAAAATGAAGAAACAATCCTTCGCCAGTCGGGTGTTCCTATGATCGGTTTAGGGGTGGTTCCGCAGCCGGGTGCAAATTACATTGCAATAGCGGATGAGTTTTATAAACGCGTAGAACAGATCAAAAAAGACTTGCCTAAGGATTTTCATTTGGGCGTAGCATTGGACAATACAAAATTTGTGAAACGCTCTATTCTTGAGGTAAAGGAGACATTGATCATAGCAATTGTACTTGTTATATTAATTATTTATTTATTCTTCCGCGATTGGTTAGTCGCCTTCCGCCCACTCATTGATATTCCTGTTTCATTGATCGGTGCCTTTTTTATTATGTATATGATGGACTATTCTATTAATGTACTTACGTTATTAGCAATTGTTTTAGCAACCGGCCTGGTGGTGGATGATGGAATTGTAGTTACTGAAAATATTTATAAAAAAATAGAAGATGGCATGGATCCCGTTGAGGCGGCTCATAAAGGATCAAAAGAGATTTTCTTTGCTGTTATTTCTACATCCATAACATTGGCGGCCGTGTTTATGCCGGTGATTTTTTTAGAAGGTTTTGTTGGAAGGTTGTTCCGCGAGTTTGGTGTGGTGATTGCCGGTGCGGTTTTAATTTCAGCATTCGTATCCCTTACATTAACACCGATGCTCAATGCATATATGGTAAGGAAGGTTCATAAGAAAAGCCGTTTTTATGAACGCACTGAACCTTATTTTGTAAAGATGGTAAACGGCTATGATAATGCGCTTACACGATTTATGAAAAAGCGCTGGCTGGCTTTTGTAATTATTATTTCAAGTATAGGCCTCATTTTTGTAATTGGAAGTTCTTTGCAATCAGAGCTTGCCCCTCTTGAAGACCGCAGTTGGTTCAGGGTTTCCATCACTGCTCCCGAAGGAGCATCGTACGAATATACCGATGCGTACGTTTTGAAATTCACTGATTTTATAAATGATTCCATCCCTGAAAAAAGAATTTGTTTAACCGTAACAGCTCCCGGATTTACAGGCTCAGGTTCAGTAAATTCGGGTTTTGTGAGATTAGCATTGACAGAACCGAATGAACGAAAACGGTCACAACAACAAATTGCAGATTATATAACCAAATCGACCAAAGCATTTCCGGAAGCAAAAACATTTGTGATCCAGGAACAAACCATTTCATCTGGAGGTTCACGTGGTGGGTTGCCTGTTCAGTTTGTAATACAAGCACCCAGTTTTGAAAAGCTGAAATCAAAATTGCCTTTGTTTTTAGAGGAGGCAAATAAAAGTAAGACCTTTCAAAATGTAGATGTAAATCTGAAATTTAATAAGCCTGAATTGAATATTACCATCGACCGGGAAAAGGCAGCAGGAATAGGCGTATCAGTGAGTGATATTGCTCAAACATTGCAATTGGCATTAAGCGGTCAGCGTTTCAGCTATTTTAACATGGAAGGAAAACAGTACCAGGTGATCGGCCAATTTGAACGCGCCAAACGTGATGAACCGCTCGACTTAAAATCAATGTACACCAAAAATAATAAAGGTGAAATGATACAGTTGGATAATGTGGTAACGATTGAAGAACAAAGTAGTCCTCCACAATTATATCACTATAACCGTTATCAGTCGGCAACGGTTTCGGCAGGTTTAGCACCTGGGAAAACCATTGGTGATGGTATTAAAGAGATGGAAATTATTTCAGACAAAATTTTGGATGATTCATTTTCAACTGCATTAACAGGGCCTTCACGTGATTTTTCTGAAAGCGCTTCCAATGTGATGTTTGCATTTGTGCTAGCATTATTAATTATTTATTTAGTACTGGCAGCGCAATTCGAAAGTTTTATTGACCCCTTCATTATTATGCTTACTGTGCCATTAGCGCTTTGTGGCGCATTGTTATCATTATGGTACTTTAATCAGACATTAAATATTTTTAGTCAGATAGGTATTATCATGTTGATTGGGCTGGTAACAAAAAATGGAATTTTAATTGTAGAATTTGCAAACCAATTAAAAGAACAAGGTAGAACTGTAAGAGAGGCTATACAGGAAGCTTCTGCAGCTCGTTTGCGCCCTATTTTAATGACCAGTATTGCAACTGCTTTAGGCGCTATGCCAATTGCTTTGTCGTTGGGTGCAGGATCTATAAGCCGCATGGCAATGGGAATTGTAATTGTTGGTGGTATTTTATTTTCGCTTGTATTAACCTTATTTGTAATACCTGCTATTTACTCTTATTTCTCAAAAGAACGCAAGCATGAAGTTAAATAAATTGTATAAGCTACTGATTTTTTTATTGTTCGTCACCACAACCACAAACGCGCAGGGCCAGAAGATGACTATTGAGAGTGCGATTGAAATTGCTTTAAAAAATAATTATGATATTGTTATTTCAAAAAATCTGGCAAAGCAAACCGCTAATAGTAATACATTAGGTAATGCCGGAATGTTGCCAAAAATAGATTTGAATGCTTCAGGAAGTTTAGCTAACAATGCAACTAAACAAGAGTTTTCAAATGGTTTGGTTGTGGATAAAAATGGAGTTCAATCTAAAAATATTACTACCGGTGCATATTTGACATGGACAGTTTTTGATGGATTGAAAATGTTTGCAACCCATGAAAAATTGCAAGAGTTAGAGCGTATGGGTGAATTAAATGCTAAAATTCAAATCGAAAATACGATAGTAAAGGTGATAACTTCATATTATACTATTGCAATGCAAAAGCAATTGATAATTGGCTTAAAAGAAAATATGGTTGTTTCGGATGAGCGTTTAAAAATTGCTCAGAAAAAGTTTGATATCGGTGCTATTTCAAAAGCAGATGTTTTACAGGCAAAAGTGGATCTGAATGCATTGAGATCCGATTTGATGCGGCAGAACACCTTATTGTATGATGCAAAAGCCAGCCTTAATCAATTGTTGATTCAGCCTGTTGAACAGGATATTGATGTCAATGATAGTATACCACTTATGAACCAATATAAATATGAAGATTTGAAAAATGCAATTATGACTAACAATTCTGATTTGTTGTTCGCTCAAAAAAACATTGAAATTTCCAAGTATATGATCAAAGAAGGGAAATCAGTCGCTTACCCGAAATTAAATTTGAACGCAAATTATATTTTTAGCCGCTCTCAAAATCAGGCTGGTTTTTCGTTGTTAAATCAAAACCTTGGATTGAATTTGGGTTTCACTGCCAGTTGGACTATTTTCAATGGTTTTAATACATCTAACAATGTCAAAAATTTGCAACTGAATTTAGAAAATTCAACTTATGAATTTGAAAACCTAAAAACAATAACTCAATTAAATTTAATGAAGGCTTTTAAAAAAAATCAGGATGATATTGCTATTTTAAAATTGGAGGAGGAAAATCAACTACTTGCAAAAGAAAATTTAGAAATAGCATTGGAACGATTTAGATTGGGTGCAAGTACTTCTATTGAATTAAAAGTAGCCCAGGAAAGCTATGAAGGCTCCATTAAACGATTATCCGACTCCCGTTTCAATGCTAAAATTTCTGAAACTCAATTATTGAAATTGAGTGGTGGGATTGTGAAATAAATTTTTTTTTTCAATACTAAATTTTATATATTTAATTCATTAAGTTAGTCAACTAAAATTCTCGACAAGCTTGAAATGACCGTGCGAATGGTCATTTCGAGCTTGTCGAGAAAGTTGTGTGTAAGCATTTTAACCATCAGTTTCGTTGTAAACAGTATAATGTATTTTACACTTATATAAAGTCTACTAATTATTAAATATTCCAATTGAATTAAGAAATTGATCCTCATTGATTTAAATTAGTATATAGTTTCACAATTTTCTTAACTTCGTTCTTCAAAGAAAATGGATAGATTTCTGAAGCTATACGAAACAATAATTAACTGGCTAACTGGTAAATTATCACCACGCCAGATCCTTGTCTTTTCAAGCATATTAGTTGGGCTTACAGCCGGACTAGCTGCTGTAATTCTTAAAACGGCTGTACATTATATCCATCTTGCAATTACGTTTGATTATCACATCAAGTATCAATATTTTCTTTATTTAGTTTTTCCAACCATCGGGATTTTGCTAACCGTGTGGTTTGTGAAGAAATACCTTAAAGGGAAATTAGGAAGAGGAACAGCAAATATTCTTCATTCAATTGCAAAAAAATCCAGTTTTTTACCAAAGGATCAAATGTATTCGCATATTGTAACAAGTGCACTCACGGTTGGCTTTGGTGGTTCAGCTGGATTGGAGTCACCAATTGTTGTTACAGGTTCCGCTATTGGCTCTAATTTTGGAAAAACACATCACATCAATTATAAAGATCGCACATTATTGCTTGCTTGCGGTGCTGCTGCCGGGATTTCAGGCGCTTTTAATTCACCTATTGCTGGTGTACTTTTTGCATTAGAAGTTTTATTGGTAGATGTTTCCATCTCCGCTTTCATTCCCTTAATAATCGCGGCCGCAGCCGGTGGTTTACTCTCGAAAATTATTTTACAGGAAGACACATTGTTTTCCTTCAAATTAATTCAACCCTTCGATTATCACAATGTGCCCTATTACATTATTCTGGGTTTGCTTGCCGGTTTTGTTTCGGTTTATTACGCGCGGGTCTACTTGAAAGTGGAATCGTTTCTGAAACCTAAGAAAAAGAAGGTATACAGCAAAGCGATATTAGGTGGCGGTATCCTTGCTATTTTAATTTTATTTTTTCCTTCACTTTTTGGTGAAGGTTACGAAAGTATAAAAACACTTTCGGATCTCAATCCTGAGAAGCTGTTTGAGCATAGTATCTTAGCTAAATACGTTTCAAATAAATGGCTTGTTGTCCTTTTTATTGTACTTACCATGTTTTTTAAAACAATTGCTGCTGCAGTTACTATAGGTAGTGGAGGTAATGGAGGTAATTTCGCTCCTTCACTTTTTGTTGGGGCCTACCTTGGTTTCTCTTTCGCCTATATTCTCAATCTCTTAGGTATAGTGAATGCACCGGTAAGTAATTTTACCATTGTTGCCATGGCAGGTATATTGAGTGGAGTATTTCATGCTCCTCTTACTGCAATATTTTTAATTGCCGAGATCACAGGAGGATATGAGCTGATGATTCCTCTAATGCTTGTTTCTGCGAGCAGTTTCATGATATCAAAATATTTTGAGCCTTATTCAATGGATGTAAAAAGACTTGCCAAAAAAGGACATATTTTCACTTCGGATAAAGACAAAAATATACTTACATCATTAAAAATAGGTAAGTTGATAGAAACAGATTTTCAAATTGTATCACCTGATTCCACTCTTGGTGAGTTGGTGGAAGTGGTTGCTAATTCAAAAAGAAATATTTTCCCTGTTGTTGCAAATGAAATTTTTATGGGAGTGATCGTACTTGATAACATTAGAGAAATAATGTTTAAGCATGATATGTACGACAAAGTTTACGTAAAGGAAATAATGAGGAAGCCCTTTGCAATAATCGCTCCTGATGAAGAAATGGCCTCAGTAATGAAAAAATTTGATGAAACGGGGGCGTGGAATTTACCCGTATTGAATGAAGGGAAATACATTGGTTTTATTTCAAAATCGAGCATTTTTGTTCAATACAGAAGCCGCTTGATCAAAACTACCAGCGAATAATTTTATTTTCTGAACTATTTATTGAAGTCCTTAAATTGAATTCCTCCTAATGTCGGACCTTTGAATTATCGAGCGCAATGTATCATTTATCTGATACCTCTATTTTTCTTTCATAAAGGCCAATAAGATTTCCTTCCGAAAGGATATGACCTTCCATCGCTTTTTCCAATTCGTCTTTATTTGTATTCTTACTTAACGATAATTCGGTATCAAGCGCATAAACATTAAAATGGTAATGATGTTTGCCTGAAGGTGGACATGGACCTGTATAACCGGTTTGATTAGCTCCATTTATACCTTGTTTGCCTCCCTTAAAATTTTCTGGAATAGATTTGGTAGGGGCAATATTCCAAGCAATCCAATGTGTAAATCCGCCTTCCATAGGGGCATCGGGATCGTGTACAATAAGAGCCATTGTTTTTGTACCTTTTGGGAGATCCTGAATTTGAAGCGATGGAGATAAATTGGTTCCATCACAAGTGTGTTTTGATGGGATCGATCCGTCTTTTGGAAAGCTTGTGCTTGTAACTGTTAAAGATGCATGCACAAAGAATGCAACCACTAGTGTTAATAGAACTTTCATGTGAGGAGGATTTTAAATTTTATTCAAAAGTAATAGGGAGTAGAAAAATATACAATGACTAACAACATTAATTGACATTAGGGTTCACAACTCCGCAGCCAATCAATTGGAAGAAGCTTAATGTCAATAAAGAATAGATGCGAAATTTTTAACAGAGGAAATTCAAAAATTCTTTTACAATAAATAAAAATTTTGTTTCGCAAAAGGAGTATCAACTACACTCAGAATATCCGCAGCTTCTGCATATTAAACAACCTTCTTCATACACCAAACCATTCGGATCTCCACAATTTGGGCATATTTTATCCTGAACCGGGGTTCCTCGTGGTATAAATTTTTTAAGGGCCCGTTCCACCCCATGTTTCCATGTATTGATAGAATCATCATGTAAATTCAAATGTTTCACTAAGTCAACAACCTGCGGAATGGGCATTCCGAGACGAAGTACTCCTGAAATTAATTTTGCATAGTTCCAATATTCTTTATTAAAAGATCGGGACAAACCTTCAACGATCCTAATAATACCATCCGTATCAATAAAATGAAAATCATAACGTCTTTCATTTTTATCATCTTTATTTTTAACGATCCATCCTCTTTCTACTCCCTCGGGAATCATAAATAGGTCTTCTGACTTACCAGTAAATATTTCATAAGGTTTGTCATTTATCAAGCCTATAAATGCGATCCATTTTTCATCTACATTTATAAAACGTAGTATTTTAGCTTCAATTTTATCAGGACGTTTTAAAACTATCATTTCAACAAGCTCATTGGTTTTTTCTTTTTCACCCTTTTCTTCTTTTTTATCGGTTGAAATCAATACACCACTTCGAGAGCCTTCACGATATACAGTAATGCCTTTTAACCCTTGTTTCCAGGCCTCAA
This sequence comes from Bacteroidota bacterium, assembly GCA_040388745.1. Classification (GTDB taxonomy): domain Bacteria; phylum Bacteroidota; class Bacteroidia; order 2-12-FULL-35-15; family 2-12-FULL-35-15; genus 2-12-FULL-35-15. Next base: position 27,191 of record JAZKBF010000016.1, read on the forward strand.
AATAAATTTCTCCCACTTTTTCTCTTGATACTTGCGAGGGTAAATTAATTGTTGAACTGATAGAATGTGTTGTATATTTTTGAACAAGAGCTTGTATGCTTAATCGTTTCAACCAATCAATTTCGGCTGAAGTAGAGCCATTATAAGGACTTTTGTTGATATCGTTTTCGCCTGTTGCTTCCATCCATAAATTTAATTTAGGATGAACTACATAAAATTCCTGCCAGGAGTCACCCGATTGATCAACAAAATCTATGCGTGCATGTTCATCAGATGCATTTATTTTTTTTCTGCGTTTATAGGATAATTGAAAAAGCGGCTCAATCCCTGATGATGTTTGTGCAAGTATGCTTAATGAGCCTGTTGGAGCTACGGTGCTTAATGAAATGTTTCTTCTTCCCGATTTCATCATCCGGTCATATACATCCGGTAATTCTTTTTGAAGCATTTGAACAAATTCTGAAGTGTTTTCAATTTCAGGACTAAAGTCCTCAAATGTGCCACGTTCAATAGCCATATCAATGGAGCTGTTGAATTCAGCTTCGCATTTCGTTTTCATTATTTTTTCAATTTCTATCAGTGCCTCGTCCGAATCAAATTTTAAATTTAAGGCAGCCATAGTGTCTGCCAATGCTGTAAAGCCAAGTCCTGTTCGTCTTCCTTTTTTACCTGACTTGTAAAATAATTTCCAGGTTTCTTCTTCAACTGTTTTTATAAAATCAGGTTCCGGATCAGATTTTATTTTTTCCAAAATACGCTCCACATGTTCTAATTCCAGATCCACCAGATCATCCATTAAACGTTGTGATTCATAAACGATCTCAGAAAACTTTTTATAATTGAATTTTGATTTTGGAGTAAAAGGATCTTCAACAAAATTAAATAGATTAACTGCGATCAGGCGGCAGCTATCACCACCCTGCATTGCAATTTCAGAACAAGGATTAGTAGTCACATTTTTAAACCCCGGATAAACTGATGAAGTGGAGTAATAATGCTGCCTGTCCCAAAAGATCAATCCCGGTTCTGCAGTGGCATGTGCGCAATTAATAATTAAATTCCATAGATCGAGTGCTTTTACCTTTTTTGTAATTTTTGGATGTAGGGCATCAATCGGAAAACGTAAAATATAATCGGTATCATTCGCCACCGCATCCATAAATTCATCAGATAGGCGTATCGAAATATTTGCTCCTGTAACTTTTGATAAGTTTTGTTTGATCGTGATAAATTGTTCAATGTCGGGGTGTGCTATATCCATTGTGATCATTAGTGCTCCACGTCTCCCGCTTTGTGATACCTCGCGGGTGGTATTTGAAAAACGTTCCATAAACGATACAGCACCACTGGTTTTTTCGGCTGCATTTTCTACTCTTTGCCCGGCCGGACGAAGTGTTGAAATATCAATACCAACACCACAACGTCTTTTGAATAGTTGGGCCATTTGCTGATCGGTATAGAAAATCCCGCCATACGAATCAAAAATTTCCGGTAATACGATACAGTTGGAGAGGGATGCAAAAATATATGGATTACCTAAGGACGACATTACACTGCCTTGGGGAATTATATATTTGAAATTTTTAAAATAGTCAGTTATTTTTTTTTCATTTAAAAGTTCACGTTCCTGTCCGTATTGCGAAAGTTCTTTTAAATTTCCGTTGAGGTTTGATTTCGTACTATAATTTTTTTCTATCCTTGCAAATTCCTTAGCCATACGGATATGCATATCATCCGGTGTAAGTTCTAAAAATTGGCCTTCGTTGTTTTTTAAAGCATATTTATTTATCCATGTAGAAGCGGCAAGTTCATCCTCATTAAAATAGATGATACATTTTTTAAAAACTTCCTGGTAAGTATAAGTTTGAATTGTTGATTCAATTTTCTTTTTAAAATTTTGCATTTATTACTTATTTCAATTAAAGAAATTTATTTCACTTTTAACGCTATTCTTAAATAGAGATTGATCTGGATTTTGAAACCAGCCTTTCACAACTTTTCTCGAAAGGTAGCTTATGCTATCATTTCGAGCGTAACTGAGAGTTAAAGCAGAATGAAATAGATTATTCTGAATGTATAATTCGTATCATATAAAAAAACATTCCTAATTCTATTCTCAATTCGAATAAGATTGGAGCCATAAACTTTTCAAAAATAACGGATTCTAAAAACTTGAAGTATAAAATAAATTAAACAGGTATACTTATTTGCTGACCGGCCTTTTGTAGTTCTGCATCAAATTTTGCTGTTAAATGATCATCCCAGTTCAGGAGTTTCTTCATATATAACAATAATGGCGTTTCCCATATTTTTACTGTTTCAATATCAAAGTAAAGTGCACCAATACGTCTGATAAAGAAATCCGAAGGAGTAGTGCACATTTCATTTTCAATGCAATAATGCAATTGAGCACGAAGTAATAATGGGAGAGGATCTTGTTCTTGTTTTTTTAGTTTTTCTATGATATTATAAAGACTGTCAATGTTTGAACCATAGCGGTTCAAAAGCATCTCAGCTTCTGTTATTGTTAAACCGAGTTCCTTACCTAGTATTATTTTGTTTTTTACAAAATCTGAAAACTTAACAGCTCCACCAACTTTGCCACCTGATAGTTCAATGTTTTCGGTTGTACAATTGGGGATATTTTTCCCTCCGGTTAATTTAATTTTTTTTGCAATGAGATCAACAATACGTTGCGCCATTTTCCGATATCCGGTTAGTTTACCTCCTGCAATAGTTATGAGTCCTGATGTGGATTCAAAGATTTCATCTTTACGTGAAATTTCAGAAGGGCCTTTGCCCGGTTTTTGGATAAGCGGCCTTAAACCTGCCCAGGTTGATTCTATATCAGAAGCGGTAAGTTGAATACTTGGAAAAATATCATTAACACATTTTAAAAGATAAGTAACATCATCTGCTGTAACAAGCGGATTTGCAACATCGCCCGAATAAAATGTATCTGTAGTACCAATATAAGTTTTCCCTTCACGGGGAATTACAAATATCATTCGCTTATCGTAGGTATCAAAATAAGACGATTGTTTTAAAGGAAGTTTTTGCCCATTCACCACAATGTGAATGCCTTTAGTAATATGTAATTTATGCTGGTTCTGAGGTTTGTCCAGATCGTCTATCTCATCCACCCAAGGGCCTGTTGCATTTACAAAATACTTAGCTTGCAAGTCAACTGTTTTGTTGTTAAGCTGATCACAAACTTTAACTCCGCTAATTTTGCTATCTGTATAAAGGAAAGAAACAGCTTTCATATAATTGATTGCTACAGCTCCTTTACTAACAGCTTCTTTAATTATTTCAATGGTCAATCTTGCATCATCAGTGCGGTATTCATAAAAAAGAATACCTCCTAACAAATTATCTCTCCGTAACAATGGTTCAGCGGCAATGGTTTCCTCTCTATTTAAAACACGGTGTTTTTCTTCTTTTTTTACACCTGCAAGCCATTCATAAATAGTCATGCCTAATCGTGCAGTAAATTTTGTTAATGAACCACCTTCCACAATTGGTAAAAGTAAATGTTCTGGTTTAGTAAGGTGCGGAGCATTTTGATGAACGATGGCCCTTTCTTTTCCAACTTCGGCAACCAATTTAAATTCCAATTGTTTCAAATATCTTAAGCCACCATGTATAAGCTTGGTTGATCGGCTGGATGTACCTGCAGCAAAATCCTGCATTTCAATTAATGCAACTTTCATGCCTCGTGCAGATGCGTCTAATGCAATTCCTGCTCCGGTAATACCTCCACCTATTACTATCAGATCGAAAGAAGAGGTACTCATTTCACTAATGATAGAAGATCTGTTTTTTGCTGAAAATGAAGTCACCTTTTTTTTAATTTATTATTAAATATTAATTTAATTTTGTTATTCTCATAAAAGTATAATCGGTATTTGAATTACCGGAATGCCAGGTGTATGGCTGCGGAACATCTAAATATACATCCTGTTGCAGCACCGTGCCTGCGGCCAAATACATTTTTCGTAAGCCCCATTCTTCACACCAACTGGTTTCTGTATATCCACATTTACTATGGCTCAACCAACCTGCATGAACTCCATTTACCAATAATCTTGTATGCGTCCAACCTGTTTTATCTTTAAGTACAAGAAATCGTATCTCGATCTCATAATAACCAGCCCTTTGCACAGTTACAGTACCTCCTCCATTTAATGTAAAAGCACCTGGATTGGTATCCAGATTTACAACATCATGAGTTACCGGTATATAACCTGTTCCGCCTGCTGTATTGTGTGTGCCGGGATAAACTTCAAATATAGTTGGAATAGCTTCAGCTAAATTTATACCAACTAACGAAGATACGGGGATTTCTTTTCCGTTTACTTCTTCAAATCTTGGATCGAAAAAAAATTGATTTGCAGCGGCATTTGCATTGTAATATAAATAAGCTCTTTGTTGTTGCAGTAAAGCTGCAGTTGTAAATTTGAAATCCGAAGTACAATTACTTCCACCATTAAGATTAACAACTTTTTGTCCTGTTACACCATCATAAACTCCTCCGGAGCTAATTGCTGAAGCATCTCCGCTACCATGAATATAGCCCACAACTAAATACCAGCGATTGAGTTGTGGCAGAGTACCGCAATAAAAATAGGGGTTGGTTTCGACTGTTCCATTTAAAAATGTAATGTCATTCGCTCCTCCATAACATCCTACATAAGTAGTTCCTGTATTAGCCCCGGTCTTTTTAACCCATACTGAAACCCGGTAGGTTTTTGTATGATCGATATTAAATAAAGAAGTATTCCACCCACCATCCGCATCGCCACCAGCTCCAAAACCTTTCCATACAATTACCCGATTACCACTAGGGCCATCTCCCCATTCCCGGGTATTATCCCCAGCTCCTCCATTATCAAGAAAAACACCAACTGTTCCGGAAGCTAAGTTCCAGGAATGAGATGGAATATAGTTTCCCTGAACAATTCCACTTACATCTTCGGTATATCCATCAGTAAGAATGCTTGTGGCATAAGGGACAGTACCTACAACTTGTAATTTTTTTGTAGGTGTGGTAGTTCCTATTCCTACATTACCATTCTCTTTTATTCTAATAGCGCGTACTGCTGTGCCGGCATTCATAACACGAAGTTCCATTGCTCCACTTTGCGCGGCATTGGTGTTAGCTATTATCTCTGAATAGATACCAGTATATATTGCGGGTGTACCGTTAGCCGTGTTAAACTTATAATACATTTCCTGGCCAACTCCTACTCCTGATGAGGGTCTGTGCTGGGAATATAACCCATGAACAGCTTGACTAATGGATAATGGCTCCAAAGGTAAAACTGTTCCGATACCCACATTTGTGCCATTATCGAAGATTATAGAATTGCATAGATCAGTTGGGCTGGTGAATTTTACTACATAATTTGTAGCAGCAGTTCCACAAATAGTTCCGGGGCCTGTAGCACCAGTAGAACCTGTTGAGCCAGTGCTTCCGGTACTGCCTGTAGATCCTGCAATGCCCGTAAAGCCAGTGCTTCCGGTTGATCCAGTAGAACCCGTACTTCCTGTGGAGCCGGTGCTTCCCGTGAAACCAGTTGATCCTGTTATACCTGTCGAGCCAGTTGATCCGGTAGAGCCAGTACTTCCAGTGCTTCCTGTGAAACCAGTTGATCCTGTATAACCTGTTGAGCCGGTAGATCCAGTAGAACCGGTACTTCCAGTGGAGCCGGTGCTTCCTGTGAAACCAGTTGATCCTGTATAACCTGTTGAGCCGGTAGATCCAGTAGAACCGGTACTTCCAGTGGAGCCGGTGCTTCCTGTGAAACCAGTTGATCCGGTATAACCTGTTGAGCCGGTAGACCCAGTAGAACCGGTACTTCCAGTGGAGCCAGTGCTTCCGGTGAAACCAGTTGATCCAGTAAAACCGGTTGAGCCTGTTGATCCAGTAGAACCCGTACTTCCAGTGGAGCCGGTGCTTCCTGTGAAACCAGTTGATCCAGTAAAACCTGTTGAGCCTGTTGATCCAGTAGAACCGGTATTTCCAGTGGAGCCGGTGCTTCCGGTGAAACCTGTTGATCCTGTAAAGCCTGTTGAGCCTGTTGATCCAGTAGAACCGGTATTTCCAGTGGAGCCGGAGCTTCCTGTGAAACCAGTTGATCCTGTAAAACCTGTTGAGCCGGTTGACCCAGTCGAGCCCGTACTTCCAGTGGAGCCGGTGCTTCCTGTGAAACCAGTTGATCCTGTAAAGCCTGTCGAGCCAGTTGATCCAGTAGAACCGGTACTTCCACTGGAGCCGGTGCTTCCTGTGAAACCAGTTGATCCTGTAAAGCCTGTAAAGCCGGTTGATCCAGTAGAACCGGTACTTCCAGTGAAGCCAGTACTTCCGGTGAAACCGGTTGATCCTGTATAGCCTGTCGAGCTGGTTGATCCAGTAGAACCGGTACTTCCAGTGGAGCCAGTTGATCCTGTAAAGCCTGTGGAGCCGGTCGACCCAGTAGAACCTGTGTTTCCAGTAGAACCAGTACTTCCAATAAATCCTGTTGATCCAGTATAACCTGTTGAGCCGGTTGTTCCTGTTGAACCAGTACTTCCTGTGAAACCAGTTGAACCAGTAAAACCAGTTGAGCCGGTTGCCCCGGTGCTTCCAGTAAATCCACTGCTTCCCGTAAAGCCCGTTGACCCTATAAAACCAGTTGAGCCAGTTGACCCGGTAAGTCCACTAAAGCCCGTACTTCCAGTAAAACCAGTCGAGCCGGTTTGCCCAGTAGGGCCAGTAATTCCCGTAAATCCAGTTGATCCTGTAAAACCGGTAGCTCCGGTGTCGCCCGTAGAACCTGTTACTCCTGTATTCCCTATATCTCCTGTAGATCCTGTGTGGCCAGTTGATCCTGTATCACCCGTACTTCCCATATTGCCGGTAGCACCTGTTGATCCTATACTTCCCGTTGCCCCTGTATTACCTGTGATTCCGATGTCGCCTGTAAAGCCTGTTGTCCCTGTACTTCCTATACTTCCCGTTGATCCTGTATCACCTGTGATTCCGGTGTCACCTGTAAAGCCTGTTGTACCTGTACTTCCTGTTGATCCGGTATTCCCGGTATTTCCTATATCACCAGTAGAACCTGTGCTTCCTGTATCGCCCTTAGAGCCAGTACTTCCTGTATCACCAGCAGAACCAGTGCTTCCTATATCACCCGTAGAGCCAGTATATCCATTAATGCCTGTTGATCCTGTACCGCCTGCAGAACCGGTTACTCCATTACTTCCTGTTGATCCGGTATTCCCTTTAGAACCTGTCCCCCCCGTACTTCCTATGGATCCTGTACTTCCTGTATTTCCAACTGAGCCAGTACTGCCAGTTAAGCCATTATAGGCTGTTCCTGAGGTAATTGCTTGCCAATAATGTCCATTAAAATAATAAAAATTGGCAGCAGGGACCAGGAAAATCAATAATGATGTTTCGGGAGCAACAACATTATTGGTATCTGTAATACGGGGAATTAGAATTCCTTTATCAGTTGCTGTTAAGTCAAGAATGGCACTTGGTTTAGGACTTAACGTTCCTATCCCCATATTGTTTTGAGCACATAGTCCGGCACTTCTCCAAAGAAAAGATGAGAAAAGTAACATCATAAGGCTGATTGCAATAATTATATTTTTTGCATTCATGTTTATTGTTTTTTCGTTACAATGGATAACCAATTTGTAAGATCAAATTAGCTTCATGATTCAGCTTATGAAGCGCACAAATTTTTCATATCGTAATATACTTACTTAATTTAGATTTGATCGATTTTTTAATTCCTTTAATATAAACAGCCGTAGATAAAAAATTATTTTTTTTCTAATTTTTCTATTTTCTTTTGCATTTCATCTATAGTATTTTTCAACTGAAGAATTAATTTCTCCTGTGAAGCATTCTGGGATTCGTTTTTTGAATTTAATTCTTTAATGGCTTCAACGAGCATAGGCGTGAGGCGCGAATAATCTACGGATTTGTACCCCTTATCATCAGTCAAAATTATCTCAGGATAAATTTTTTCCAGGTCCTGGGCAATAAAGCCTATTTGTTTTTCTTTGTTGAATTTATTTTTTGGAAACTCCTCAGTGCGCCAAAAATAATTGACCCCTTGTATCTTTAGTATATTGGAAAGCGAGTTGCTTAAAGGAGTAATGTTTTGCTTGTACCGAAAATCAGAGCATGCCCCAATCCCTCCAGTATAACAAATACTTCCAACAACATGTAGTGCTTGGGAAGGTGTCGCTGTTCCAATACCAACAAAGCCATTAGTTAGAATAACCATATGGGCATCAGCCGAACTTCCACTATGATTAATTCGTAATGTGCCATCATTTTTATTAACTATTGTTGCATTATCAGCTGTTCTGTCTAAAACCAGATAGGAGTTTTCTGAAGTAGCCTCGGCTCTGATCATTGAACGTCCGGCAGCATTAGCATAAATATGTAGATTTGCATTTGGAGTAATTGTCCCAATACCTACATATCCACTATTACCGCCAGCGCTACTCATAAAAGAAAATCCATTCACGGGATCCACAAAAAATTGAGAATAACTTGATTGCGAGCCAGATGGCGAGGATTGAAGTCTTATTCTGCTATTTGCAGTGGTCGTACCTACTTGCTCCATATATATACCGGAAGCATCCTCATCAGAATATACATAAGGTGCAGAAGATCCAGTCCCGCCCCATCTCATTGAACCTGCTACATGCAATTTATATCCGGGGCTGGCGGTTCCAATACCTACATTGCCACCATTTAAGCCAAAATGAGCGGATCCGTCATCCAGAACAATACGGGAGGAAAGGGTTCCCCCCGTTTTAAACTCAATATAGTCTGGTGTTCCCTCGTTATAAAATATTCCCCAATTTGGATACGTGTTTTTGGATACAGCCCAAATGGTATTATCAGGTGCACCACTTACCGCGCCAAAAAGACCATTGGCCACGATCTCTCCATTGACCTGAAGAGGGGCACCTGGAGTTGCGGTCCCAATACCAACATAGTCTGAAATTGTTGTTAATCGAACCGCTGTCCCATCATCTGTCCACCCTCCAACACCCCCACTGGTAAATGATTCCCATGTAGCAAGGCCTACGCCATCTGAAGTTAAGACCTTACCTAAGGCTGGAACGCCTCCTGTAATTTTTACCTGGCCAGCTACTTCAAATTTTGCGCTAGGGCTTATATTCCCGATACCTACATTCCCACTACTGGAAATAAAGAGCCCCTCCGAAGTATTATTCCAGGCAGTTGAAGATACTGGGAATTGCCATTTGTTACTTCCCAAATATCCGGTTTGGACTACCGCTCCTGTACCCGAAACAGATGTTGGTGTAAAAGCTACATTTGTACTGAGAATCACAGTTACACCCATTGTCGCACAGGGAGCCGTTTTAGTTCGTAATCTCGCATAAACGGGGCTTGCAGTTGTTGTCCGATCTGGATTCATAACGTCTATTGCAATAGCCTGAGCATTACCATAAAGGTCATTGCTTCCTTCCAGAGGTAATTCTATCCAGGATCCCGAAACACCACTTGAATAGGATGTTGACATGAACTTAAACTTTTCCATTTGAATCTCACCGCATGAATGGGCATAAACAGTAAATTCAGCATAAAAACCATAACCATTGTTTGCAAAAGATCCTATCTCAATATAATCTCCTGCATTTTGAGTAAGACTTCTTGAAATAGTTGTATGATAAACTTCGCCACGTTTAAAGTCACCAGACACATCCAGTTTTGCTCCTGGATTGCTTATTCCGATCCCTACCTTGCCGGCTGATGTAACGCTTAATACTTCTGTGGTTCCAGACCCTAGTGCAAGTCGGTTTCCTCCGGTAACCGGTTTTGAAATAAGCATCTTGTTAGAACCGGAAAAATCTTGAAAGGAGATGCTGATATCATCGCCACTTGACCAAGGCATTAGCCGCACTCCAATATTTCCTCCATACACGGCAGAATTGGCTGAGAAAGAAAAAAGATCTAATGGAAAACTTGGTGTTGTAAAACTTGATCCCAGTGGTTGGACCATAAGGTTGCCCCTAAAACTACCGCCACCATTTACGTCCAGTTTAATACCCGGGCTTATAGTTCCAATCCCGACATTACCGGCACTTGCTATTCTCAACCGTTCTAAATTATTAGATGCAATAACAACATCTTTTGCATCAGTGGTGCCAATAAAATTATTATTAACAGTAACTCCAATTGCCGCTGCTGAGGCTGTTGTTCCTGCGTTCCCTGTTAAACTCCAAGCATTTAAGGCGCCATCAGCGCCAGTGCTTCCCGTTGAGCCTATAGTTCCGATTGAACCAGTAGATCCTGTTGAACCAGTAGATCCCGTTGAACCTGTACTTCCCGTTGAACCTGTACTTCCAGTTGATCCAGTGCTTCCAGTTGATCCAGTTGATCCAGTGCTTCCAGTTGAACCTGTACTTCCAGTCGAGCCAGTACTCCCAGTTGATCCAGTACTTCCCGTTGCGCCAGTGGACCCTGTAGATCCAGTCGATCCTGTCGCACCCGTAGATCCTGTATACCCGGTCGCACTGGTAGACCCTGTACTTCCAGTAGACCCAGTAGATCCAGTTGCACCGGTACTTCCTGTGGCACCAGTAGTTCCGGTTGAACCTGTCGATCCAGTATTAGCTGTTGAACCTGTAGACCCAGTAGACCCTGTACTTCCTGTTGAACCTGTGTTTCCTGTACTTCCTGTTGAACCAGTAGATCCAGTAAATCCTGTTGAACCAGTAGATCCGGTAGATCCTGTTGCACCAGTAGATCCAGTACTTCCTGTTGCACCAGTAGATCCGGTAGATCCTGTTGCACCGGTAGCTCCAGTACTTCCTGTGGTGCCAGTAGATCCTGTATTTCCTGTTGAGCCACTGCTTCCTGTAGATCCAGTGTTTCCAGTACTTCCTGTAGAACCAGTAGAACCTGTTGATCCCGTATTACCCGTTGAACCCGTGGATCCAGTAGTTCCAGTAGTTCCGGTTGTTCCTGTTGAACCTGTTGATCCTGTATTACCCGTTGAACCCGTGGATCCTATATTTCCAGTTGCACCAGTACTTCCTGTAGACCCAGTGTTTCCCGTACTTCCCGTTGACCCGGTAGAACCAGTCACACCGGTACTTCCTGTAGCGCCTGTCGATCCAGTTGAGCCAGTATTTCCAGTTGACCCCGTAATACCAGTTGCACCAGTAATTCCTGTGGAGCCAGTCGAACCTGTATTTCCCGTTGAGCCAGTACTACCAGTATTTCCCGTTGAGCCAGTACTTCCTGTGTCACCTGTAGATCCGGTATTTCCCGTATCACCAGTTGAACCTGTACTTCCGGTTGAACCAGTACTTCCGGTATTACCCGTAGATCCAGTATCGCCTGTTGAACCAGTATTTCCTGTATCACCAGTTGAACCTGTACTTCCTGTGTCACCAGTTGAACCTGTACTTCCTGTATCACCAGTTGAACCAGTACTTCCGGTATCGCCTGTTGAACCGGTACTTCCGGTATCACCAGTTGAACCAGTACTTCCGGTATCACCAGTTGAACCAGTACTTCCAGTATCGCCAGTTGAGCCAGAACTTCCAGTATCGCCAGTTGAACCAGTACTTCCGGTATCACCTGTTGAACCAGTATTCCCAGTATCACCTGTTGAACCAGTACTTCCTGTATCACCGGTAGATCCGGTACTTCCTGTTGATCCGGTATCACCTATTGAACCCGTTGCTCCATTGCTTCCTGTAGATCCTGTATTTCCTTTGAAACCTGTAGCCCCGGTACTTCCTATGGATCCTATATTGCCTGTACTTCCTGTAATACCAGTGCTGCCAGTTGAGCCGTTAAGTCCCGTTCCCGCAGTGATGGCTTGCCAATAGTTTCCGTTAAAATAATAAAAGTTGCTTGTAGGAATTAGATAAATTAACAAAGCGGTATCAGGAGCAACAATAAAATTGGTATCAGCAATACGGGGAATTAGAAATCCCTTGTCACTTGCAGTTAAGTCGAGAAGGGCACTGGGCTTTGGAGTTAGCGTACCAATCCCCATATTGTTTTGAGCGAAGGAAGAAATCCCTCCACGGCTCCCTCCGAAAGGGAGGTAGAAAAACAATACAAATCCTAATCCAATTATGCGAATAAAGTTTTTTACTTTCATGGTTTTGAATAGTTATACTTAATCGCTACCAAAAGGTTATTTATAAATTTTCTTAAGGTCGAAAAATGTTCAGAGATCATATTTTTTAGTAATAAAATTCTCTCTTAATAATTGGAGGCTAAAAAGCTCTCACCGGGCGATAAAAATATGAAAAGTCTTTATTTAGATAATCCTGAAAACCAAAGTCAAAGTGCTGATACCATGCAAAATTAGTTGCGAACTCAGAAGAACTCCAATAGTAACCATGCTCATAACCTCCAATAATTTCTTTTTGTTCGTACAATAAATTTAGTTCTTCTTTAGATGGCAAAAACCAATCGGAATACCCATCAAGTATTAATTGATCACAGAGCCGTGCCGCTATTTTTTCTGAACCTGCTTTACGGCAAAGAAGAATTATTTTTTTTGTATTTTCCTGTCCGCTGCCAATACCTGTTTCTGTCTCGTCAATTAATAGATTATCACATCCCCACTGTGCACGCTGGCTATTACCATCGTCATTGGAGGCTATTAAGCCGTGTTCCCCGGTATTGTCAACAAAAAATATAATGCCGCCTCCATAAACCTGTCCTACAACCATTTTTTTACCTTTAATTGCAGTTTCAGATACCACCTCTTTTTTTACTCTTATCGAAACTGTAAATTTTGAAAGTACTTCCGTTTTATCTGAAAATGACAAAGTGGATATGGTTGTTTTGGAGGGTAAAATTGGCATTTTAGGAAGTGTTTCTAACAAATTATGGAGGCATGAAATTTTTACTGCATACCCGGAATTTTGTCCGGATTTATTCATAGAACTTTTAATTCCAATAAGATTTCCTGAATTATCAAACACTGGAGCACCAGCATAGCCAGGTCTTACGGCACATGATATCTGATACTGAGTGATCTCATTTTGATAGCCGGACTTTGCACTTATAATTCCTTCTGATACTTTAATGATTTCTCCCGGACCGTCAAGTGTAGGGTAGCCCATTAAAAATATTTTTTCATCCGTATTTACATCTTTTACTTTATAAGTAAATGGAACGGCACCAATGGCTTCAAAAAGAGGATCGTCAATTTTTATTATTGCCAGGTCATTCACCGGGTCTGATTTTTCAAGGCGTCCTCTAAATGTTTTTTTTACTCCTTTATTAAAAACATCTATTTCAAAATGATACCCCGGTTCCAGTGTATGATTGCTCGTTGCAATATAGCCATCCGAAGACAAAACAACTCCGGTCCCATTCCATGATGATGTGGTTTGAGCGTTCATTAAAAGAGAGCAGCATACAAATAGAATTGTTAAGGATCTTAGTTTCATGTTTTTCATTATTTTTCGCACGTATTGAAAATTTTACAAGGGTTTTTACAATAGATATTTCTATTAAATTTTCAACACAGAGAACACCGATTTTTAATGAGTTTCACAGAGATTAAATATTTTTTCTCCCTGGACTCTGTGCCTAACTCTGTGTTAAAACCTTTTTCATTTTTATTTCAATGATGTCTAATATTCTCAGGCCTCAATACTAATATCTTTTATCTTTTTTGCTGGTTTAAATGCTATTGCTGCTTTTACCGCTGTTTTCCAGCCATCATATAATTCTCCAACTGTTTCAGGGGCAAGGCTTGGATTAAATGTTTTGTCCACAAGCCATTGCTTTGCTATTTCTTCACGGTTTTTCCAAAAACCGGTGGATAATCCTGCAAGGTATGCTGCACCCAATGCTGTTGTTTCATTTACTACCGGTCGGTCAACAGGCACTTCCAGTATATCACTTTGAAATTGCATTAACAAGTTGTTTCGGGCAGCACCGCCATCAACTCTTAAGCTTTTTAATTGAATGCCGGAGTCTTGTTCCATTGCCATCAATACATCTTTCACCTGGTAGGTTATCGCTTCTAAAGTCGCTCTTATGAGGTGTTCTTTCGTGATTCCACGGGTGAGTCCGAAAACAGCACCGCGCACTTCGCTATCCCAGTATGGGGTTCCTAAACCAACAAAGGCTGGAACAACATATACACCATCTGAAGAAACAACACTTTTTGCATGTGTTTCACTTTCTGAAGCTTCCTTAAAAAACTGGAGCCCATCGCGCAACCATTGTATTGCTGCACCGGCAACAAAAATACTACCTTCTAAAGCATATTCAATTTTACCATTTATTCCCCATGCAATTGTTGTAAGTAAGCCGTTATTCGATTGAACAGCTTTTTCACCCGTATTCATCAACATAAAACAACCGGTGCCATAAGTGTTTTTTGCCATCCCTTCGCTAAAGCAAGCCTGGCCGAATAAGGCAGCCTGCTGATCACCAGCAATACCGGATATAGGAATTTTAATATTATTTAAAGTAGTGTATTCATATACTTCTGAGGATGAACAAACCTTTGGAAGAACTGATTTAGGTATATCTAAAAGGTTAAGCAGTTCAGCATCCCATTGCAGATCATAAATATTATACATAAGTGTACGAGAGGCATTACTATAATCAGTAACATGTGCTTTTCCTTCGCTTAATTTCCAAACAAGCCAGGTATCAATGGTTCCGAACAGTAATTCACCTTTTATCGCTTTTTCCCTGGCACCTCTTACATTATCTAATATCCATTTTAGTTTAGTACCCGAAAAGTAAGCATCAATAAGTAAACCTGTTTTGTTTCGGAAAGTCTCATTTAAACCTTTACTTTTTAGTTCTTCACAAATCTCAGCTGTTTGCCTCGACTGCCATACTATGGCATTGTAAATTGGTTCGCCTGTATTTTTATCCCATACCACTGTAGTTTCTCGTTGGTTGGTAATGCCAATAGCAGCAATATCTTCTGCTTTGTATTTCGATAATGTTTCGCCAACAACATCTTCAACTGATTGCCATATTTCTAAAGCATCATGTTCTACCCAGCCTGGTTTCGGGAAGAATTGAGTAAATTCTTTTTGGGCAATATTTACAACTTCGCCTGTTTTGTTAAAAAGAATAGCTCTTGAGCTGGTAGTACCTTGATCAATTGATAAAATGTATTTTTTTTCCATGAAATATTATTCTCTATGAATTTACGATTTTATACGAATTTACGGATTTGTGTTGGTAAAAAAAAAGTTGAAAAAAATATTCAAGTTTAACGGGTTCAATAATAATCGAGCTTAAGCTAACAATTGCCAAAGCTTAATTGCAAAATTACTACTGTTCTTCTGAAACGGAACTTCTTTCTTTAATAACTGCAAGTATTGCTATAACCAAAACAATTGGGACAACTACCCATAATAAAGGATAGATCTCTTGTTTAAACAAAGCTTTGTAAATTACTGCACCTAAAATACCTCCCAAAATAGGACCTACAACAGGGATCCAGGCATATCCCCAGTCCGATTTGCCTTTTCCGGTTATAGGTAAAATAAAATGAGCAATGCGTGGACCAAGATCACGGGCAGGATTAATAGCATAACCTGTAGTTCCACCAAGTGATAAACCAATAGCTACAATCAAACCACCTACTATAAAAGGTTTTAACCCTTCTGAAAAAGTGTTTGCACCAATAGTTAATAATCCGAATATTAAAATAAACGATCCAATGATCTCACTTAATAAGTTCGCCCATGTTTTGCGTATAGCAGGCCCTGTAGCAAAAACTGCAAGTTGAGTAGCCTGCTCTTTGGTTTCTTTCCAATGAGGTAAATAATGGATCCACACAATTACAGCACCCGAAAATGCTCCCAATAATTGGGCTAAAATATATACTGGTACTTTTTCCCAGGGGAATTCACCAACAGAAGCCAGTCCGATGGTAACAGCAGGATTAAGGTGTGCGCCACTTATACTGCCTACTGCAAAAACCGCAACCATTACCGCAAGCCCCCATCCACTTGTAATCACAAGCCAACCTGAATTTTCTGATTTTGTTCCTTTTAGGATAACACCAGCAACCACTCCGGCTCCAAAAATTAATAATAACATAGTTCCGATAAATTCACCTAAAAATTCTGACATAATTTTCTGTTTTAATTTTTTTTTTTGAAAATAAAGATGATTGTAAAATTATTTAATTGCCTACTGCTAAATTGTAAAATTGTTAATTGTCTTTTGGCCGATTTGTTATTTCAACTGATCAAATAGATCAGGATAGTCACTGATAATTCCATCAACTCCCATACGTTTTAATTCTTTCATTTTTGTAATGTCATTCACAGTCCATGGAATTAATTTTATTCCTAATTCTTTACATTCTTTAATAAGGGCAGCGGTGACTGTAGAATGATCTGGTGAGTATATGGTGGGAGTAAATCCGAGTTCTTTTAATCGAACTTTAAACGTTTTAATTGATGGTGGTTCATATAAATATGCTGTTTTTACCGAAGGATATTTTTTATGAATGAATTGCAAAGTCCGTATATCAAATGATTGAATAATAACACGATCCTCGATTTTTTTTTCTTTTATAACTGCCATAAGCAGATCCACAAATTCTTCCGGTTTCGGATGATAAATATCATCAGTTGCAGCGGTGTTTTTCGTTTCAATATTATATTGAATAGGAGGTAAGGATTTAGCTTTGGTATAAGCCTCTGCACTGTCAATTACATCACTCAGTGTTGGTTTGTGAGCTTTTATTTTTTGTTGCTTCGGAAAACGCGGATGCGCTTTTAATCCAACATCAAATTGTTGGGTTTGTTCATACAACATTTCATAAATGTTTAATGATTTCTCTTCGCTTTCTTTTACAAAACTCCCGTCAGCTTTGGTAGTAATTTCATGGTTAAAAAACGGTTCATGGCTAAGTATAACTTTTTTATCTTTAGTAATAACCGCATCCATTTCCAAAGTAGTTACACCTAAATCGATGGCCTTTTTAAATGCCGCAATTGTATTTTCTGGCATCAAGCCCCTGCATCCCCGGTGTCCCTCTTTATCAAAAGTTACAACCTCAATAGATGCATCCTGAGCAACGTTGTTTGATGAGCAGGATAGGAGAATACAACTCATAAAAAAAAATAATTTTGTCATAGTTCAAATGTTATTCTTAGTGATTATGATCAATAAAGGTTATTGTAAAAGCAAAGATATAATATAATTTGATTTCTATATTTTCGTGGAAAAAGTTAAAAGAGGAATTCAATTTTTTTAAATAAAAAATTAAAAATAAAAACCCTTGAAATTATTTCAAGGGTTTCTATTTTGCGGAGAGGGTGGGATTCGAACCCACGATACCCTTGCGAGTATACAAACTTTCCAGGCTTGCTCGTTCGGCCACTCTGACACCTCTCCGGTTTTGAGCTTTTTTGGGATTGCGAAAGTAACAAAAAAAATTGATTTCCTGAAAATGTTAATCAGAAAGGCGCATAAGCCAGAAATTTAGCATGGGTTAAGCTGGTTTAGTTTGAGCCGATGCCTGTTTTAAAAAGAAAATCCAAAATCCGTTGATTTTACAGCTTTTTGAGTGAAATTCTTGATTTATTCTCTTGGTTTTTAGAGATTTCCCCTGAAATTTCATGTTTTTTTATGCTCCCACTTGACTTTATTAATTTTTTTAATGACTTTTACAGTAATCTTATGGCGGTCTCAAAAAAAAGACCGACCTTTCGTACTATTATGTAGCATTTAGAATTAGAATCAAATCAGCAAAAGATGAAAAGAAAACTATATTTAACAGTTGTGTTCTCCATGTTAATAGGATTGAGCATCAATGCCCAATGGTCTCCAATTGGCCCGGGGGGGGGGATTATTAAATGTTTTGCTTCATCCGGACCTAATATTTATGCCGGAACTTTCGGTGGGGGAGTGTTTTTAACAAGCAACAATGGTTTGCTCTGGACTCCCATTAATTCAGGATTGACAAATACCGATGTACAGGCATTGGCTTCAACCACAAGCGGAACTACTGTTTTTGCAGGTACTTATGGTGGAGGTGTTTTTTTATCTACAAATAGTGGAAGTACTTGGGTAGAGGTCAATACAGGTTTAACAAATCTTCAGGTTGCTGCACTCGCAATAAGTGGAAGCAATATTTTTGCAGGAACTAATGCCGGTGTATTTGTGTCATCAAACAACGGAGGCTCCTGGACGGCTGTTAACAATGGTTTGGGAACAACGTTAGATGTCTTATGTCTTACCACAAGTGGATCCAGCCTTTACGTTGGTATTGGCAGTGGTGGTATTTTTATGTCAACCAACAATGGCGGACTTTGGAGCAGTATTAATGGCGATTTGGCATCAAATAATAAATATGTAAAAGCCATAGCCATCAGTGGTACAACTCTTTTTGCAGGAACTGATGCGGTTGGAATAATGAAGTCGGTAAATAATGGGGTAAATTGGACAGTGGCTAAAGCTACTTCTCATGCTACTTGCATTGTAATAAACGGAACAGATATTTATGCTGGTTTTTGGGGTGGTGGAGCAGCCAAATCAAGCAATAATGGCGGACTCTGGACGCCAATCAATACAGGTTTGAATACTGATGTTTTATCACTGATTGTTGGTGGAACTACCATTTTTGCCGGTACCGATGGAAAAGGATTATTTACTTCCGCCAATAGCGGGACAAGTTGGAGTGCCGATCAGGGTATAACAAATACAAATGCACAATCATTAACACTGGCCACCAGTGGTACAAATATATTTGCCGGAGTTTTTGGTGGTGGCGTATTTTTATCTTCAAACAATGGATCAGGCCCCTGGACGGCTGTAAATACAGGTTTAACTACACCTTCTATTCAGGCATTAGCCTCCAGCGGAACAAATGTTTTTGCGGGAACTTATGCCAATGGAGTTTTTAGATCAACTAATAATGGAACGCTTTGGCAAGCTGTGAATACCGGTATCACCAATATGAATGTTACTTCTTTGGTAATAAGCGGAACCGATATTTATGCCGGAACTTTTGGTGGTGGTGTATTTAAATCAGTTGATAATGGAGCTAATTGGACTGCCGTTAATACTGGTCTCACCAATACTTCAGTTCAGGCCCTTGCAGCAAATGAAACAAGCGTTTTTGCCGGCACTTTTTATGGTGGTGTGTTTTATTCTAACGATGATGGAGCCACATGGACAGCGGTAAACACCGGTTTAACAAATAACAATGTTAATACACTTATTACAAGTGGAACCCGCGTTTATGCAGGTACTTACGGTGGAATATTTTCTTCATTAAATAACGGAACCAATTGGACTGCCATGAATTCGGGCCTTACAGATCTGGATGTTATGACCATAACTATGTACGAAGAAAAAGTTTTTGCTGGTACCGATGGAGGAGGAGTGTTCTTTTCAAGCGATACCGGACACACCTGGACTGCTGCTAATACAGGCCTCACAAGCTATTCCGTTTTTGCATCGGCCATAAGCGGATCAGGTATTTTTGCAGGAACAAAGGGGGGCGGTGTATTCAAACGTCCTTTAGCTGATTTTGGAATTTCTGCAGGTATTAATAAAACAAGCATCAATACTGCTCAGGTTAAATTATATCCCAACCCTTTCAGTATCTCTTCCACTATCGAAATAAAAGGGAATTCAGGAACAGGGCCAATGGATCTTGTGATCTATAGTTTGCTGGGGCAGGAAGTAAAAAGAATAAAAAATATTAAAGGCAAAACAGCTACCATCGATAGGGTTAATTTACCTGATGGAGCTTATTTTTATAAACTATTGCAGGATAATAAACAAATTGCAACAGGTAAATTCATTGCCGAGTAAATTAGTCAGTAGGCAATTAGTCATTGGTCATCAGGCAATTATTCAATTTAACAATATCGGTGAAATCATTTTAGTGATCGGTTTAATAATCGGTGTAATCATTTTAACAAACAAATATGAAAAGAAAATTACTTCTATCAATTATGTTCTCCGTTTTAATTGGATTGAGCGCAAATGCACAATGGGAAGCAATTGGCCCCGGTGGTGGAATTGTTAAATGTTTTGCCACAGGAGGATCCAATATTTATGCGGCAACCTTTGGCGGTGGAGTGTTTAAAACCACGGATAACGGTGCCGTTTGGAATAATATAAATAACGGATTGACAAATACTGATGTTCAGGCTTTAGCTGTAACAAATGCCGGAGCTACTATTTTTGCAGGGACGTATAATGGAGGTGTGTTTGTATCCACAGATGCGGGAGCTAACTGGGCGGCTGTAAATAATGGTTTGACAGGTCAGGGACTCCTGGTGCAGGCGGTTGCTATAAAAGGAACCAAAGTTTTTGCAGGAACCTCCGCAGGTGTTTTTGTATCATCAAACAATGGAGGGCTTTGGACAGCAGTTAATACTGGTTTGACTAGTATAGATGTTCTTTGCCTTTTAGTAAACGGAACAGATATACTTGTTGGAACAGGAGCTGGTGGAGCTTTCTTATCAGCCAATGATGGAGGTCTTTGGACAGTAAAAAATAGTGGTTTGGCAAACACCACTGTCAATGCATTAGCCGTAAATGGAAGTAAGTTATATGCAGGAGTTGATGGTGGAGTTTATAGTTCCGTAAATAACGGAGGCAGTTGGACAATATCGCGCGCTACTCCGGGATTCCTCGTAAAATCAATTGATGTAAACATAAACGGAACAACAATTTATGCAGGTTATGGCTCTATGACCAACGGAGGAATAGCAAGGTCTCCGGATAATGGAAGCTCTTGGACAGCAGTGACTACCGGTTTGCCTGCTGGTAAAGGTATCTATGCCGTGCTACAAAGCGGGAGTGTCGTTTTTGCCGGAACTGATGGCAAAGGATTATATACCACAGTCAATAACGGAGGCCTTTGGACATCTGATGATGGTATAACAAGTTCCAATGCCCAGTCATTATCTTTGGCTACCAGCGGAACTGATGTATTTGCAGGTGTTTATGGTGGTGGAGTATATAGATCAAACAGTAATTCAGGACCATGGACTCCCATAAATTCTGGTTTACCTTCTACTAATTTAATTAATACCTTGGCAACAAATGGTAGCACAGCTGTTTTTGTTGGGACCGAACTTAATGGAGTGTATCGTTCAGTAGATAATGGAGCAACTTGGTCAGCAATGAATACAGGCTTGACCACCTTGAATGTTACTTCATTCGCAATGAATGGGACTTATATTTTTGCAGGCACCTTTGGTGGTGGAGTATTTAGGGCACCAATTGGTGGAGGCACATGGGTTGCGGTCAATACGGGGATAACCGGTTTAAAGCAAATTATTTCATTAGTGGCGAGTGGAACAAAAGTTTTTGCAGGAGCTTTTTATGGTGATGGACTTTTTTATTCAAACGACAATGGAGCTACCTGGGCAATTAAAAATACTGGTTTAACAAATAAATATGTGAATTCCTTGGCTTTAAGCGGCACGCGTTTGTTTGCAGGTACAGGTGGCGGAGTGTTTTCCTCCCCCGATAACGGAACCAGTTGGTTAGATATGAATAACGGTTTGCCACCCTCCCCAAATAACACTATCAAAGCCTTATACGTAAGCGGTCCACGAATTTTTGCCGGAACTGATGGTGCTGGGATCTATTTTTCGAATGATAGTGCAAACAATTGGACAGCAATTAATACCGATTTAGGAAATTTTAATGTTTGGGGATTAGCCCAAAGCGGATCGTATATTTTTGGGGGAACCAAAGGTGGTGGAGTATGGAAGCGCCCAATGTCTGATTTTGATATGACCATTACCACTCAATCAGCCGATGTTACAGCATGTGGAGCAGGCGACTCGTATTTCTCAGTTGCAGCAACCGGAATATTTATGACCTATCAGTGGCAGGTAAGTTTCGATGGAGGTAACTCTTATACTGATTGTTTTAATGGTCCGGATTACAGCGGGGTATATACAAATACCCTTACTGTTTTAGGGGCAGAAGCATGGTATAAAGATGGTTACCAATATCATTGTGTTATTACTAGCGGACTTCCGGTAAGTTCAACTCTTGCAACACTTACAATAATTGAAACACCCAGCCTGGTTGTTTCTGACACCACAACATGTTCGCCAAATACAATAAATATCACTACCAGCAGCACATTTCATGATCAAAGTACATCTAACGGAACTGTTACTTATTGGACAAATTCAGACGCTACAATGTCCCTGGTGGCACCACAAAATATAAGTGTTAGTGGGACTTATTATATTAAGAAAACGGATGGAAGTTGTTTTGATATAAAACCAGTAGTAGTGGCAATAATTGACTTACCCAATTTAACTGTTACCAATCCTTCAGCGGTATGTTCTCCAAATACAATTAATATCACAGGAACATTTACCGATTCAAGTCCTTCTAATGGAGTAGTTACTTATTGGACAGATGCAATTGCTACACTTTCATTAGCAACACCAAATGCTGTAAGCACAGGTGGAACTTATTATATTAAGAAAGGGAATGGAAGCTGCTATGATATAGAGCCGGTAGTAGTAACAATAAATGTCACACCTAATTTAAGTGTTACTTATCCTTCAGCAATTTGTTCACCTGGCACAATAGATATCACGGGCACATTTACTGATCTGAATACCACCACAGGAACAGTAAGCTATTGGGCTGATGCAGGAGCAACTATTTCATTAACAGCACCTGGAGCTATAGATTCCACCGGAACATATTACATTCAGAAAATTGCCACAGGAGGTTGTACTGATATCAAGCCGGTACCAGTAACGATCGATACAGTGCCTGATTTAAGTGTTACCGATCCTTCAGCGGTATGCTTTCCAAACACAGTGGATATTACCAACACATATACTGATTTAAACACAAGCACAGGACCTGTAACCTATTGGACAGACATTAATGCAACAATTCCTTTAACTGGACCAACTGAAGTTGCAACAAGTGGTACCTATTTCATAAAAAAATCGGTGTCCGGTGGATGTTTGGATATTGAACCCGTAAATGTGATCATAAGACAATTACCTGTAGTTACTTATACTCAAACTCCATTAATTGTTTGTGATAATGATTCACCGCTTACATTAGCAGGTGGTAGTCCTGCGGGGGGTACATATAGCGGTACAGGAGTAGCAGCTAACGTTTTTGATCCTGCAGTAGCAGGTTCCGGCACCTGGGTCATTGTTTACACGTATTCAGATGTATACACATGTACCGATATGGCTTCCCAAAGTATACTTGTAGATTTATGTACCGGTATTGAGGCGGAAGCTGGAAACAAAGAAGCAGTAGTTTCTGTTTTCCCTAATCCTTTCAGCGCTTCAATAACCTTAACAGGAATTGAAAGTTCGGCCGATGTTTTAATGTATAATGTACTTGGTGCAACATTGGGTTCATGGAAAATAATAAACTCTGCAACCACACTTCAAATGGATAACATTCCTGCCGGGGTATATTTTTTGCATATAAAAACTGAAAGCGGAACGTTGATTAAAAAAATAATAAAAGAGTAAACTGTTAATATCAGTTTTTACTCATTCATTTTTGGATATTATTCTCTCTAACCCCGCTTTTTTGGCGGGGTTAGAGGTTTAAAAGCTGTGTCATACCGATTGGCTTTTTTTGCCAAGAGGTATCTTGTTAATCAATAGCGAATAAGGTTATTTATAAACAAGATATCCTGAAAAACCGGGGATGACAAAAAAGGTAAGATTGCGAGTTTTAAGAATTAGTAGTGTATTTCAAGAAAAATAAAATATTTTTGCATTTTTATAGTTGTATTGTTAATCTTGATGAATAATTGGGTTAACAAAAACGGATGAGCCGCGAATATTTGAAATTGATTAAATGAAAAATAAGAATATATTTTCTATACGTACCCTGTCTTTTTGTTGCTTTTTATTTCTTATAACTGCCTGCACAACTAAAAAAAACACAGTTATGCACCGTGGCTGGCATAATATGAATGCCCGATACAATGGCTATTTTTATTCCGGAGAATACTTAAAAGAATCAATTAAAAAAGTTGAAGCAGCCAACCAGGATGATTTTATAAAAATACTCCCACTATTTATTTATCCGGATAACAAAAGTGCCAAAAATTATTACAGCGATTTTGATAAGTCTATTAAAAAGTCCTCTACCGTTATTCAGCGTCATGCTATAATCAATCCCAAAAACAAGGAAGAGATCCCGAATGCCTGTCGCTGGATCGATGAAAATTATATGCTTATTGGCAAAGGACATTTTTACAAACGTGATTTTTTCTCGGCTTTGGAAATGTTTGAATATGTTTCTAAAAAATATCCAAATCCGGAAGCGAAATACAGTGGAATGCTTTGGATGATCAGAACAAATAATGAAATAGGCAGCCTTTCAAAATCCGAAACGATCATTGATGATATAAGGAACGCAAAAGATTTTCCAAAAGAAAAAGCCTTTCAGCGCGAACTTTCAATTGTTTCTGCCGATTTTTATATTAAAAAAAATGACTATGCCATAGCGATCCCTCATTTAACAAAGGCTATTGAACTTACAAGAAAAAAAACAACAAAGGCGCGTTATACCTTTGTTCTCGCTCAACTATACGAAAAGCTGGGTGATAATATTAAGGCATCCACCTATTACAGCTTGGTTCCGGGCTTGCACCCCTCTTATGAAATGGAATTTACTGCTCAGATCAAGCGTGGGAAGCTATATGATTCAGGATCAGGCGATAGCAAGCTTATAAAAAAGCAATTGAATCGTATGCTCAGGGATGATAAAAATATAGAGTATCGCGATCAGATCTATTATGCTCTTGCAGAAGTAGCTGATAAAGAGGGTGATACCCCTCTTGCTATTAAGTATTTGGATAAATCAATTCAGGAAAGTGTTTCAAACAGCACACAAAAAGCATTATCGTATCTGAAAAGAGCAGACATTTATTTTTATAAAACTAATTATAAATCTGCTGAAGCTAATTACGACAGTGCAATGACCTTTTTGCCGAAAGATTATCCGGATTATGCAGTCATTGAAGCCAAGAAAAAAAGTTTAACCGCATTGGTGATAAATCTGAATGTTATAACGCTTGAAGACAGTTTGCAAGCAATGGCTAAATTATCTGAAAAGGAACGCAACAAGGCTATTGATGGAATAATTGCTAAACTGGAAGAAGAGGAAAAACTCAAAGAAGAACAGAAGCTGGAGCAATTAAACAACCCACAACAACTTGAAGCCCCAAAGACTTCCACATCTACGGATGGTACCAGTTCATGGTATTTTTATAACCCCACCACAGTTACTTTTGGTGTAGGAGAGTTTAATAAAAAATGGGGCCCCCGCAAGTTGGAGGATAATTGGCGCAGAAGTGAAAAAGAGCAGGTCTCTGTTTCCAATGTAATGACCGAGGATGATGAACTTGTTGATTCTACAGAAAGTAAGGATAATGTAGTTGCAGAAAATAACGGAACAAAAAATAAAAAAGACAAAAATTATTATTTAAAAAGTATCCCGCTTACCGCTGATGCTTTAGCTAAATCGAATGCAAAAATAATTAATGCCTACTATAATATTGGTTCAATTTATAAAGAGCAATTATTAAATAATGCAAAATCAGTTGAAACATTCGAAGAGTTATTGAAACGTTATCCTGATAATAAATACAAGCTTGCCTCGTATTATCAATTGTATCGAACGTATTTAACGATGAATGATGTTACAAAAGCAGATTATTATAAAAACATTTTATTAAAGGATTATCCTGATTCGGAATATGCCAAGATCATTAAAAACCCGGGATATGCTAAAATTGCAATGGCGAGTAAAAGTCAGGTTGAAAATTATTATGCTGAAACTTACCAGCTTTATTCCGAAGGGAAATATGGTGCAGCCTTGGCCAGATGTGAAACTGCAGATACATTGTATGCTAAAAATTATCTGATGCCTCAGTTCGACTTTGTAAAAGCGCTTTGTATTGGTAGGTTGCAGGATATAAATGCCTTTGAAAGAGCATTAACACAGGTGGTCATTAAATATCCAAAAGAACCTGTAAAAGAAAAGGCACAGGAAATGCTGGATTTGATCAGAAAACAAAAAAATCCGGAAAGAGAAATAACCGATACCATAAAAAGCACCACAACTGCTTTATTATCAGATACAACACAGGCAAAACCAAAGTTTGTTTTTAAAGCAGATGGAGAATACTATTGGCTTGTAATTGTTGAAAATGGCAAAGGAGATATAAATAAATTCAAAACAAAGCTTTCTGATTTAAATGAAGAATCCTTTAGTACCGAAGAATTGACCATTTCCAGCGTTTTTCTGGATATAGCCCACCAGCTGGTTAGTGTTAAAAGCTTTGATGGAAAGGCGCAGGCGATGAATTATTATGATTTTTTTAAAGATAATAAGGCCGCATTTGCTGACCTGGAAGCCGGAACGTATCAATCGTTTATAATTTCAGCAGAGAATTATACCACCTTTTACAAGGATAAAAATATTGAAGAATACCAGCAATTCTTTTCTAAAAATTTCAAATAATTTTCTGGTTAGTTATTGATACAGAAGTGCACTCCCCTCGAAAGTAAGGTGCGCATGGTCATTTCGAGCGAAGTCGAGAAACGTGCGTTAGCTTTAATAAGCAATAATGTTATTCTTTTATATAAAATTAACAGGCTGTTCAGTTAAATTATGATTAGGTTAAAGCGAATTAATAAAACCTCGTTATTGCGAGGGAGTTTTTTACGACCGAAGCAATTCACACTTGACAAATGAGATTGCTTCGAGCAAAAATGCTCTCGCAATGACGTTTCGATTAGTGACATTTTTTTGACTGAACAACTCTGATAAATTTAAACAACCTCTTTAAACTTTACCAAAAAACTCTTAAAAACGAAATAATTTTGTTTTTTCTACATTTTTCATTTAGTTTCGCATTTATAAACATTTAATTTCTTTCACAATGTTCAATAAAGCTATGGCAAAAGAAAACAATTCAGAAACCCCATCGGTAAATTTAATTGGTGCAGGAACAATTATTGTAGGTGATGTCACAACCAATGGAGATATCCGTATTGATGGTTCATTGAAAGGATCTATCACTGTAAAAGGGAAATTGGTTATTGGAGTTTCCGGCAGCATTGATGGAGAAGCAATTTGCCAGAATGCTGATGTTTCGGGAACAGTAAAAGGGAAAATATCCGTTTCGGAATTATTATCTTTAAAAGCTTCAGCAAAACTAACAGGCGATATCATCACCAATAAAATAGCTGTTGAACCGGGAGCTGTATTTTCAGGTTCATGCAGTATGGGTGGGGTAATAAAAGATATAAAAGGTGAGCGAACAGACAAACAAAAACTTGCCGAAAAAACGGCCTAACGATTACCTTAAATACTCCGGTATGGGCATCCAAATGGCTGCCATCATTACCGGAGGGGTATTAGGCGGCATCCAGTTGGATAAATGGCTTCAATTAAAATTTCCGATTTTCACCTTAGTACTTACACTCCTCTCTGTGTTTTTGGCTATTTATTATTTCATTAAAGATATTCTTAAAAAATAGCATGCTTTCCTCATTCCGATCATTTTTTATTCAACTTGCCTTATTTTCGATCTTTACAATGGGAGTATTGTACTTCTGGCAGCAATACGCATCTCTTCGTTTTCAAACTGATCTGGGCTGGTTGCTATGGGGCTTCTTCATTGTTGTTACGGCATTGATCCATATTGTGCTGGTAAGATCATCCGAACAAAGCCCCCGGAAATTCATTACCAATTTTATGGCGCTTTCCGGAGCTAAGTTATTCGTATACCTTATGGTAATTGTAATTTATGCCTTGTTAAAAGGCAAAGCAGCATTGGGCTTTGTCATCTTATTTTTGGTGCTGTATTTTTTGTACAGCATCTTTGAAGTTGCTACTCTCCTAAAACACTTTAAAAAATAGATTTGTCGTTCAAAATCAGCCGTTTGTGCTCCCCGTTTTTTAACTGATAGAAATCATAAAAAAAGGTTTTAAATCTTTTAACATATTTGATTTTAATTGTCTAAATTTGCATCCGAATTAAAAAATTGATGTAAAGTTTAACGTGCAATGACCAACAAAATCAATATTTTCAAACGTTTTTTACTTGTTTTCGCCCTGCTCCTTATTTCTTATAAAGGATTTGCAGAGGAACCTGAAACAACTCCAGCAGCTGAATCAGCACCTGCACATCATGAAGATGAGCACGGAGTGAAACCTTTTAATGCCGGAGAAACAATCATAGAGCACGTTGCAGATAATCACCAATGGCATTTATTCGGTCATACTTCTATTTCATTACCGGTAATTGCAAAAACAGATAAAGGTTTTGAGGTTTTTTCTTCTTCTCATTTTGGTCATGATGGAAAAGGACATTACCATGGAGTAAATTACATCTACGCCCTTGAAGAAGGCAGCCTTGTTGTTATTGATGAATTAACGGATACAGTTTCAGAAGAGGCCACAGCTAATTTATGGGATTTTTCAATTACAAAAAATGCAATGGCAATGTTCATTAGCATGTTGTTGATGGTATGGATCTTTGTTTCGGTAGCCAGAGCATATACTCGCAACCAAGGCAAAGCGCCACGTGGCTTACAGTCATTTATTGAGCCATTAATTTTGTTTATTCGCGATGATGTTGCTAAAGTAAGTATTGGTGAAAAAAGATACCAGCAATTTCTTCCTTTTCTTTTAACTGTATTTTTCTTTATCTGGATAAACAATTTATTAGGATTGGTACCATTTTTCCCGGGTGGAGTAAATGTTACAGGAAGTATTTCAATTGCAATGGTATTGGCCGGCTTTGTATTGCTGATCACTTTTGTGGTTGCAAATAAACATTATTGGCGACACGTATTTGCCATGCCGGGTGTTCCCGTTGGCGTATTGGTTATCCTTACGCCCATTGAGATATTAGGTGTGTTCTTGCGTCCCTTCGTATTGATGATACGTTTGTTTGCAAATATTACTGCGGGCCATATTATTTCATTAGCATTTTTTAGTTTGATATTTATTTTTGGTGAAATGAACGTAGGGCTTGGTTTTGGAGTTTCTATTCTTTCTTTGGTTTTTACCATATTTATGGGGGCATTGGAATTGCTGGTAGCATTCTTACAGGCATACGTGTTTACTTTATTAGCCGCAATTTATTTTGGTGCTGCTGTGGATGAAGGGCATGAAATTCACAATCACGTTGACGATCACGCGTAATTAAAAATATTGGTTTTGGTTGGGTAGTTTTGCCGGCAGCCAAAGCAACAGTAAAATCCGGTAGAACAAAAACAAAAAAATAATTACAACATGTTATCATCCGTATTATTAGCTGGAGAAATTGGTTATGGTGTTGCCGCTTTAGGAGCAGGTGTTGCTGCTTTAGGAGCAGGTGTTGGTATCGGTCGTATCGGTGGAAGTGCATTGGAGTCAATCGCACGTCAACCAGAGGCAATTAACGATATCCGTGCATCAATGATTTTGGCTGCTGCACTTGTTGAAGGTGCTGCATTCTTTGCTATGGTTATTGGACTATTAGTAGTTCTGATCAAGTAAAAATCTCAAAAACCATTATCTGCAAGGTTGTTGCAGATAATGGTTTTATTTAAAAAAAGTATTAAGTACGATGTATAATGTACAAAGTATTAATACAAAACAAAAAACGATTAGCAATACATATTACATATTAAATATTACATAACACTTATTACTTATATCTTAATACTTTAAACAAATGGAATTAGTAAAACCATCGATAGGCTTGATATTTTGGATGATCGTTTCTTTCTCTATCATTCTTTTTTTATTGAAAAAATTTGCATGGGCTCCAATCCTTGGAATGATCAAAGAACGTGAAGAGTCGATCGAACAAGCTCTTGCTTCTGCTGAAAAAGCAAAACAAGAAATGAAAATGTTGCAATCCAACAACGAACGTATTTTGGCGGAAGCGAAAACTGAACGCGAGTTATTATTAAAAGATGCCCGTGAGATCAGAGAAAAAATGATAGCAGAAGCAAAAGGAATGGCAACCAAAGAAGGAGAGCGTTTATTAAAAAGTGCTCGTGAAAATATTCAAAACGAAAAAATGGCAGCTATTACCGAACTAAAAAATCAGGTGGCTACACTTTCAATTGATATTGCTGAAAAGATATTAAAATCAGAATTATCAAGTGATGAAAAACAAAAAAGTTTAGTAAACACTTTATTAAAAGACGTTAATTTAAATTAGTCATTTGTCGTTAGGAATTAGGAATTGGTTGTTACCAATGACTAGTGTCTAATGACTAATAAACCAAACAATGCAAGGAACAAGAGTAGCAGCACGATACGCAAAATCATTCATAGATCTTACTATGGAGCAAGGTGTTTTAGAACAGGCATATGCTGATATGCAAACTGTTGTGCACTTAACCGAATCGAATCATGATTTTGTTACGTTCCTAAAAAGCCCTATCATTAATACAGATAAAAAACAAGCGGTTTTAAAAGAGATATTTGCCGGTAAATTGAATAAAGTAACAGATGCTTATATTCAACTGATCACAAATAAAAAACGTGAAATTTATCTTGCTGAAATTGCAACGGAATTTGTAAATCAATATAAAGAGAAGAAAAAAATATTAACTGCTGTTGTTACTACTGCTAGTGGGATTGATGATGTCATTCGTAAAAAAGTGATGGAAATTGTTAAAGGCGCTGGTAACAGTGATGTTGAGATCCAGGAAAAAATCGATAAAAATATCATCGGAGGATTTATCATCCGTGTGGGCGATAAACAAGTAGATGCAAGTATTGCAAGAAAGATCAACAACTTAAAACAAACGTTTAAAGAAAACGCGTTCATTAAAGGAATATAAAAATCGAAAGATTGAAAATAATTCAATCTTTCTAAAACATAAAACTAAAACTAACAACCAATAAGTAATCACAATGGCAGAAGTTAAACCAGCAGAAGTATCTGCGATATTAAGACAACAATTATCTGGTTTCAAATCGGAACAGGAATTGGAAGAAGTTGGTACCGTATTGCAAGTAGGTGACGGTATTGCTCGTATTTACGGCCTTTCTAAAGTTCAGTCAGGTGAGTTGATCGAATTTGCAAGTGGATTAAAAGGAATTGTATTGAATTTAGAGGAAGACAACGTAGGCGCTGTAACCTTAGGTTCATCAAATGATATTAAAGAAGGTGATATTGTAAAACGTACCGGTAAAATTGCTTCTATCCAGGTAGGTGAAGGGATGTTAGGCCGTGTGGTTGATACAATGGGACACCCGATTGATGGTAAAGGTCCAATTACAGGAACATTATATGAAATGCCTTTGGAGCGTAAAGCACCGGGTGTAATTTATCGTCAGCCGGTAAACGAACCATTACAAACAGGTTTGAAAGCGATCGATGCGATGATCCCTATTGGCCGTGGTCAGCGTGAGTTAATTATTGGTGATCGTCAAACTGGTAAAACAGCAGTTGCTATTGATACCATCATTAATCAAAAAGAATTTTACGAAGCAGGTCAACCTGTATTTTGTATATATGTTGCGATCGGTCAAAAAGGATCGACTGTAGCAAATATTCAACGTGTATTGGAAGAAAATGGTGCAATGCCTTATTCAGTGATCGTATCTGCAACAGCATCTGACCCTGCTCCAATGCAGTTTTATGCACCGTTTGCAGGTGCAGCTATTGGTGAGTTCTTCCGCGATAGCGGTCGTCCGGCATTGATCGTTTATGATGATCTTTCTAAACAAGCAGTTGCTTACCGCGAGGTTTCATTGTTGTTACGTAGACCTCCGGGACGTGAAGCATATCCTGGTGACGTATTTTACTTACACAGCCGTTTATTAGAGCGTGCCGCTAAGATCAATGCGAATGATGACATTGCAAGAAACATGAACGACTTACCTGATTCTATTAAAGGAATTGTAAAAGGTGGTGGCTCTTTAACAGCATTGCCAATTATTGAAACACAAGCTGGTGACGTTTCTGCATACATTCCTACAAACGTTATCTCTATTACTGATGGGCAGATATTTTTGGAGTTGAATTTATTTAATGCGGGTGTTCGTCCGGCAATTAACGTGGGTATTTCTGTATCCCGTGTTGGTGGTAATGCTCAAATTAAATCAATGAAAAAAGTGGCTGGTACATTAAAATTGGATCAGGCACAGTATCGTGAATTGGAAGCTTTCTCTAAATTTGGTTCTGACCTTGATGCTGCTACTAAATCAGTACTAGACAAAGGTTCCCGTAACGTGGAAATTTTGAAACAAGCTCAGTTTTCTCCTTTCCGTGTAGAACAACAAGTTGCAATTATCTATTGTGGTACAAAAGGTTTATTGCGTGATGTGCCGGTAAATAAAGTGAAAGAGTTTGAAGCAGATTATATCGCCTTTTTGGAAGCAAAACATAAAGACGTGTTGAATCAATTAAAAGCAGGTAAATTCACTGACGAAATAACAAACGTTCTTGAGGCTGTAGCAAAAGATCTATCAGGTAAATACAAAAAATAAATTTAACAATTTGACAGTATGCAATTGATTTCATTTGCATACTGCTGAATTGCCTACTTAAAAAAATGGCAAATTTAAAAGAGGTTCGTAACCGTATTACATCTGTAAGCTCTACACAGCAAATTACCAGCGCTATGAAAATGGTTAGCGCTGCAAAATTGCGTAGAGCACAAGATGCCATTGTTCAAATGCGTCCTTATGCAGGGAAACTAAAAGAAATTTTAGAAAACCTAAGTGCAAGTTTGGACAGCTCTGATGGTGTTTACTCTAAACAACGCCCTGTAAAAAATGTGTTGATTGTGGTAATAACCTCTAATCGTGGATTGTGTGGCGGTTTTAATGCGAATGTAATTAAAGCAGCAAACCGTTTGGCGAAAGAGCAATATAGCGGTGCTAAAGTAAGTGTTTTAGCTATCGGCAAAAAGGCAGCGGACTTTTTTAAGAAAACAGAGTACGGAATTGTTGGTTCTGATATGCCACGCGGTTTAAACGAATTGTTTGATAATTTAACATTCGCAAACGTAGCACCTGTTGCCGAAAAAATAATGTCTTTGTTTACTGATTCACAATTTGATAAAGTAGAATTGGTTTACAATCAATTTAAAAATGCTGCGGTACAAATTACAACTGTTGAACAGTTTTTGCCTGTACAAGCTCCGGTAACCACTAAGGAAACGAAAGCAAGCGATTATATTTTTGAACCGAATAAAGAATTCATTGTTGCCGATTTGATCCCACGTTCATTAAAAACACAATTGTTTAAAGCGTTATTAGACTCACACGCAGCTGAACATGGCGCACGTATGACTTCTATGCACAAAGCAACTGATAATGCAGGTACGCTTATTAAAGAGCTAAAATTGATGTATAACAAAGCTCGTCAGGCTGCCATCACAAGCGAAATTTTAGAAATTGTTGGTGGTGCAGAAGCATTGAATGGGTAGTCTTTAAGACCTTCTCTGAGAAGAGACAAAATACAAAAACGTCCCGCAGTATTGCGGGACGTTTTTTTTTGAATTTTTTTTATCGGGTTTTGAGCTTGTTTAAAGGCGAGTGCATAAATTATTTTTTCTCTTTCAAATCAATATTTACATCCACATCAATATCTTTTTCTGTCGGAATTAATTCTCCTATTTTACTTTCCTTTAAAGTAGGAATAAGCAGAGGTGCAATTTTGCCAATTGGTTCATATAACAAAGATCCTTTTTTCGCTTCGAATGAAATAACCGGATAACTTTTTTCAATTGCATTCAAAACGAAAATTACAACACTCATTACTAAAGCAAATTTTAAAGAGCCAAAGATGGCTCCACCGATCTTATTGATAGCACCCAACGCCATCCCCTCAACCATGCGCTGTATGAGCTTTGCAATAAAATAAACTACTATAACAATTATTAAAAAAGTGACCGCAAAGGAAACTATTGGAAGGTAAGGCGATTGCCAATTGAACCACCCGCTTATTTTGCCTGCCGAAAAATCCGAGAAACGAATGCCGCCCCAAACGCCCAATCCAAAAGCAACTAATGATGCCGCTTCAATAATTAAACCTTTTGTAAAGCCTTTGTAAAGTCCCCAAACTAATGGGATGCAAAGGATGATGTCGATATAATTCATAAACAGATTTTATGTCCAATTGTACTAACCATGTAGTAAATGGAACGCAGATGACGCAGATTGATTAAAATTAAATATGATTTTTTTACATTCATTATATAAATGAAAAAATATGTTTTTTAAATCTGTGTTCATCATAATTATCAGTGTAATCAATAGCCTATACTGAGCGAAGTCGAAGTATTCTATTTATTTGTTCACCATTTGTCAGGATCAGATCAAATTGATCAACTTCTTTACATTAATACTGTTTGAAAAATTTTCGGAAAGAATAAGTTCACGCTTTTGTTTTTCCTGCATGTTAAAAGGCTTTTCAAACAAGTTGGTAATTTCTTTTATAATTTCCTCAGGAGAATCTTTTATTGAACATAGCCCTTCTAAACCCGTATTGGCAACCATTGGTGAATTTACTATACAATATCTTCCATTAAATAAAGCAGCTAACAATTTTAATTTTATTCCTGTCGCCTGAAAAGTGGGTAGTATATTTATCTGAGCATTGCTGATCAGGTCATCAATTTCTTTTGTATTAATATTGCCTTTCAATTGTATATGTGAATAATTGGCAATAATAGCAGCCAATTCAGCGGATGGCTTTTTGCCAGCAATAATTAAAGGTGTTTTTGTTTTCGAGAATACTTCATTCACGAGGTAGAGCGCAGCTTCATTGTTCTCGCCAACTTCTAAATTCCCATGATACAAGCAAAATTTACCTTTCCCTTCTTTTATTTTTACTTGTTCATTTGGGTGAAAAGCTGTGATGTGATGTACATTTTTATAACGTTTGGATAATTGTTTTGCATCATCCTGAGAAATTGCCGCAACATAAGAGGCTTTATTTAAAATGCTTTCAAAGCGTTCAAGTTTTTTCGCTTCTCTTCGGAAGTAAATTTTTCTAAAGAATGATTTTTCTACTTTTTCAAGATTTTTATAATAATCGTGTTCAATGTTATGAGTTCGAACTATCGTTAAGCGATCCTTTAAACGCCCATCATTCAAATGATAACAGCAATGCAAACCTTCAAATAATACAGGGTATTCATCGTGTAATAAGTTTTCCATTAATTTTTCGGAGGAGCGTGTAATCACAACAAATGGCAATGAATTAAACAAGTGTTTTTTATTCATTTTACGTTTGTAATAATATACTTTTTCGCAAATATTTTCCAGGATCAATGATTTAGTTCTACCGTATTCAAAGCAATGTAAATGGATCTTTATGCCTTCTGCGTGTAATGCTTTTATTTTATAAAATACATCGATTACCCCGCCATAGTCAGCAGGGTAGGGGACATCAAAAGAAATAATATGTATATGTTTTTGATTCATTTTTTTGTAAAAAAAATATTTGTAACGACCTGCTATGCCTGCCCAAGGCCTTCGACAGGCTTAGACTGACTGCGCGCGGGTCATATTGAGCCTGTCGAAATATGTGCATTGGTTTCTTAACCAAACAACATTCATTTTAAGTTTTTACAAAAATTGTTCATACACCCCAATCAATTGTTGTTCTTCATTTTCCCAGTTTAAATCCGCAGCTGCAATTTTAGTATTTTTTTTCCACATTTGAAGCGTCTCTGTATCATTCAGAATACGATTTATTTTATCGGCAATGTGTCGCGGATCATGATTATCAATACAATCACCGATAGAATATTGAACAATTATTTTTTTTATTTCCACCAGATCAGATGCCAATACCGGCACTCCTGCGTGGATGTAATCAAACAGTTTATTTGGTAAACTATACTGATAATTGATATTGGTGTTTTTATCCAGTGTCAAGCCCAAATCAGCATGATGAGTATATTGCAGAAGATTCTCAAAGGTAACTTTACCAATAAATTTCACCTTTTCGCTCAGCTTTAGATCGATCACTTTTTGTTTTAAAATATCCAATACATCACCACTTCCGATAATTAGCAATACCGCACTGTTCACGTATTGCATTGATTCCACTGCTTCTTCTGCACCTCTGTCAATATTAATTCCGGCACCTTGTAATACGATTATTTTTTTTTCAACAGGTAAGTCCAGATCAGATTTACTACGTGGATGTATTTTTACTTGATTGGAAAGAAGTGGAATATTGCGAACCACTTTAAGTTCCATATTGTATTCATCACCATAAATTTTTGCGATAGAATCATTAACAGTAAAAACATTTTTTAATTTTGGAAAGATCCATCTCTCCAAACGTTTCCAGATGTTTTTTTTGGTCGGGTTGGCTTGTAATTCCGGTACTTCGCAGAATAGTTCGTGGCTATCGTAAACTAAATTTGAGAATTTCAATTTCGAGATCAAATAATTCGGTAAAAGTGTATCCAGGTCATTAGAAACCAACACATCTGCCCTGTGAAACAACAGATACATAAATAAATGAATTTGATATTCTGCGTAAAAAAACGGGCCTTTTTCAAAAAACAAAAGCATCCGTTTGGTTTTATAATCACGCTTGGGGAGAGGTAAGCTTTTGCGCTGTTCCCTACCTACAAGAGTTACCTCATAGCCAAGTTTATGCAATGTATTACAAACTTTGTGTACACGCTGATCAGTGCTTAAATCATTAATTACAGATACTATTGCTCTTTTCATTGATCATGCATACGCCTTCTGCTTGAGAGTAGGCATTTTTCTTTTGTACGAAGATAATAATTAAACTCATTGCATTTTTTTACTCTGACAGGGTTTCAGATCCTATTAGCGCCTGTTTAAATTTTGTATAAAAAATAACGATATTGCTTATAAAGCCACCACACCTTTCTCGACAGGCTCGAAATGACCATGTGCGCTGTCATTTCGAGCAAAGTCGAGAAATCGTGGGAAGGTTAGAAGTTGCTCTGAATCAAATTTAAAAGGGCTCTTAGAGATAAATTATATTCGCCAATAAAGAACCTAATAAAGCTTGAAAACTTCGTTAAAGGTTGGAAAATTAGGGCGAATTTTAATGTAACCCTAGCAGGGTTTGAAACCCTGTCAGGGTATAGCTCTTGATAGTGCGGAGCAAAATTTAAATGGATTTTGTGTTAAGGGGTTATCGCTTTTCGGAAATTTGCTTAATAGCAAAATCTTTTTTCGTTTCTTTGCAAAAAAAATCAAAATGAATATTTTAATTCTTGGTTCCGGTGGTCGTGAACATGCATTTGCATGGAAGTTATCACAAAGTAAAAAGCTAAACAAATTATTTATTGCTCCGGGAAATGCAGGTACAGCAAGTTTTGGGACAAATGTAAATATCTCCACCACAGATTTTGAAGCCGTTAAAAAATTGGTATTAGAAAAGAATATTAACATGGTGCTTGTTGGCCCTGAAGATCCATTGGTAAAAGGTATTCACGATTTCTTTTTGGCCGACTTTCAATTAAAAAATATTCCTGTGATCGGACCTAAAAAAGATGGGGCCCAGTTAGAAGGAAGTAAAGATTTCTCAAAACGCTTTATGATCCGCAATCAGATCCCAACAGCACGTTACGAGACATTTACGAAAGATACATTAGCTGAAGGTTTGAAATTCCTTGAAACGCTTCAGCCACCTTATGTATTAAAAGCGGATGGCTTGGCCGGAGGTAAAGGTGTGGTAATTCCTACCACATTGGAAGATGCTAAAAAGGAGCTTACTGAAATGCTTGGCAATGCCAAATTTGGTGCTGCTTCCAGCAAAGTGGTGATCGAAGAATTTTTAAAAGGAATTGAACTTTCGGTATTTGTTTTAACAGATGGGAATTCATATAAAATATTACCTTCTGCAAAAGATTACAAACGCATTGGTGAAGGTGATACCGGTTTAAATACGGGTGGAATGGGTGCCATATCACCCGTTCCGTTTGCGGATGAAGCGTTTATTAAAAAAGTGGAAAACCGTGTTATTATCCCTACTATAAATGGTTTGAAGCAAGAAGGAATTGATTACAAGGGTTTTATTTTTATTGGTTTGATGAATAATAATGGTGAACCTTACGTAATTGAATACAATGTACGAATGGGTGATCCCGAAACAGAGGTGGTGATTCCACGCATTAAGTCCGATTTGTTAGATCTGTTTGAAGGAGTAGCCAATGGGAATTTGAATGAAAAGAATATTGAATTGGATACTCGTTTTGCGACTACTGTAATGCTTGTTGCAGGCGGTTATCCCGAAGAGTATAAAAAAGGTGACCTCATAACCGGATTGGACCTGGTTGAAGGCAGTATTGCTTTTCAAGCAGGAACAACATTAAATTCAGAACTTCAGACTGTAACTAATGGAGGGCGGGTGATCGCTATTACATCCTATGGTGATACAATGGAAGAGGCATTGAAAAAATCCTTTGCTAATGCCCAACGTATTGAATATAAAGACAAATATTACCGAAGAGATATCGGAAATGATCTAAAAGGATATTACTAAAGTCAGGTGAGCTGTTTATAAAGGTATTCATTCGGTCTGATTGGTAATGCTGCGTTAGGGATTGTAGTGTAAATCCTTCCCTTCCACTAATTAGTGGAAGGGAAGATTGAAGCCCTTCGACCTTGCTCAGGATAAACTCCAAGCCCGCCCCTTTCTTCTTTAAGAAAGGGAACGCCCCCCGAAAATTTAATATATTACTCTTTAAAACAGAAAATATACCACAGCCTCCCCAATTTTATAAAAACAAACGTCATCTTGTCAGTTAAATGGCACTGGCACATGATTTGAAAAGGATTCTGCATCAAAAAAATAGCTACTAACCAAATAAATCCAAAATACAATGCAAACCGGTAAAATTAACGTTCAAACCGAAAACATTTTCCCAATCATTAAAAAATTCCTTTACAGCGATCACGAAATATTTTTACGTGAATTAGTTTCTAATGCTGTAGATGCTACTCAAAAACTGAAAACGCTATCAGCTATTGGTGAAGCAAAAGGTGACATGGGCGATCTGAAAGTGGAAGTTGTTATTGATAAAGAGGCGAAAACGCTTACTATTAAAGATCGCGGAATCGGTATGACTGCCGAAGATATTGAAAAATACATTACACAGATCGCATTTAGCGGTGCTGAAGAGTTTGTTCAGAAATACAAGGATAAAACATCCGAAACAAATGCTATTATCGGGCATTTTGGATTAGGTTTTTATTCAGGATTCATGGTTGCCAAAAAAGTGGAGATATTTTCTCTTTCCTTTAAAGAAGGTTCAAAAGCAGTACGTTGGGAATGTGATGGCAGCCCTGATTATACATTAGAAGAGATAGAAAAAGCAGAAAGGGGCACCAATATAGTTTTACATATTGCTGATGATTCGGAAGAGTTTTTGGAAGAATATCGTATTCAGGAATTGCTTACAAAATATTGTAAATTTTTACCTGTTGAAATTAAATTCGGTACAAAAAAAGAGACAAAAAAAGATGGCGATAAAGAAACGGAATTGGAAATTGACAATATCGTTAATAATCCAAGTCCTGCATGGACAAAGAAACCTGCCGATCTAACGGATGAAGATTACAAAAAATTCTATCACGAATTGTACCCGATGAGTTTTGAGGATCCTTTGTTTCATATTCATCTGAACGTAGATTACCCGTTTAATCTTACCGGTATTTTATATTTCCCAAGAATTAAAAAATCATTCGAAACACAAAAAGATAAAATACAATTATACAGCAATCAGGTATTTGTAACCGATTCGGTTGAGAATATTGTACCTGATTTTTTAACCTTATTGCGTGGTGTGATCGATTCTCCGGATATCCCTCTAAACGTTAGCCGTAGCTACTTACAAAGCGATGCAAGTGTTAAAAAAATATCTGGACATATTACAAAAAAAGTTGCTGATAAATTAGAAGACCTGTTCAAAAAAGATCGTGCTGATTTTGAAAGTAAATGGGAGGATATTAAAATATTTGTACAATATGGAATGCTTTCGGACGAGAAGTTTTATGAGAAGGCTCAAAAATTTGCTTTACTGAAAAGTGCTGATGGAAAATATTCTACTTTGGAAGAATATGCTGAAAAAGTAAAACCAACTCAAACGAATATAGATAAAAAAGTAATTTATTTGTATACCACTAATGTAGATGAACAGCATAGTTTCATTGAAACAGCAAAGGACCGCGGTTATGATGTATTAGTGTTCGACAGCCCTATTGATTCACATTATATTAATCAACTGGAATCTAAATTAACGGATATTTCTTTTGTAAGAGTTGATGCGGATACAATTGATAAGATCATTAAGAAAGAAGAAGCACAACCTTCAAAGCTTTCGGAAGACGAACAAAAACAATTACAACCAATTATAGAAGGATTAGTTGCTAAAGAAAAATTCAGTGTTGTATTTGAAAGTCTGAGTGAAAAAGATGCTCCTATCCTTATTACCAAACCCGAATTTATGCGCAGAATGAAAGACATGAGCGCTATGGGTGGCGGTGGAATGGCATTCTATGGTTCTTTGCCGGATATGCATAATTTGGTTGTAAACAGCAATCATCCGCTTATTTCAAAAATACTAAAGGAGAAAAATGCTGATAAACAAAAGCAACTGGCAAAACAGGCTGCGGATTTGGCAATGCTTTCTCAAGGCTTATTAAAAGGCGAGGAATTGACCAAGTTCATCAAACGCAGCGTAGAATTGATAGATTAAATTTTAAACCCTGGTCATTTCAATTTTCCTTGAAAAGGAAGATGCACTAAAAATGGGGGTTATAGGGTGGGTGACTGACAAAAAACGTCAGCATGACATTAATGATAGCTTGGTACGTGCTTTGACAAATTTGATATACATTTATAATTAAACTTAAAAAAACAAAAACAATGAAAAGAGGTACTATTATTTTATTAGCAATTGCGGGTTTATTCCTGCTTATTGGTTTTAACGGTTGTGGTTCATACAACTCCATGGTAACAATGCAAGAAGGAGTTACTGCTCAATGGCAACAAGTTGAAGTTGCTTACCAGGCACGTATGGATAAAACCAAAAATTTGTTTGAAATTGTTCAAGGTGCTGCTGATTTCGAAAAAGAAACATTGAAAGAAGTAATGGAAGCCCGTAGTAAAGCAACGAGCATTCGAATTGACCCAACCAATTTAACTCCTGAGAAAATGGCTGAATTTGAAAAAGCTCAGGGAGCTTTTGGTCAATCATTAGGACGCTTAATGGCTGTAGCTGAAAATTATCCTCAATTACAAGCAGTAGGGGCTTTTCGTGATTTCCAGGCACAATATGAAGGTATGGAAAACCGTATAGCTACTGAACGCAGACGTTTCAATGAAACCGCACAGGAGTACAACACCTACATACGTAAATTCCCTCGCAACATTTGGGCTGGTATATTTGATTTCGACA
The DNA here is from genome assembly GCA_040388745.1 of Bacteroidota bacterium. GTDB lineage: Bacteria > Bacteroidota > Bacteroidia > 2-12-FULL-35-15 > 2-12-FULL-35-15 > 2-12-FULL-35-15. The sequence continues at coordinate 68,618 of JAZKBF010000016.1, forward strand.
AAAAAGCGTATTTCGAATCCGTTGAAGGTGCTGAAACTGCTCCGGATATTAAGAGCATGAGAGAGAAAAAATAGTTTGAAAAATTATGTTAAATGTTAAATTGTAAATGGTGAATTAGTATAAACGTTTATAATTTAACATTTAACATTTAACACAAATTTTACAATGAGCGCAAAAAATTTTTTTAACGAAGATCAGAAACATGCTATTCAAAAAGCCATTGCTGATGCTGAACTTAATACTTCAGGAGAGATCCGTGTGCATATTGATGATGTATGTAAGGAAGATGTGCTTGATAAAGCCGCCAACATATTTCATAGCTTAAAAATGGATGCAACCGCATTGCGTAATGGCGTTTTATTTTATTTGGCTGTTAAAGACCATAAATTTGCGATACTTGGCGATAAAGGGATTAACGAAAAAGTACCCTCTGATTTTTGGGATCATATTAAACTTACCATGTTGGAGCATTTTAAAAAACAGGAATTTACTGAAGGTCTATCCAAAGGAATTAATATGGCAGGCGAAAAATTAAAAACACATTTCCCTCTGCATCATAATGATACCAATGAATTAAGTAATGATATGAGCTTTGGAAAGTAAATTTATTACCATCTCACACTCTTCGACAAACTCAGAGTGACTGAGCGCTGTCATATTGAGCTTGTCGAAATATGTGCGTTAGCTTTACCAAATTTATATTGAGATTCGGATCCGCGATTTTATTCTCAAAACAAATTATACAAATGTTGAAAAAAAATATTTTTCTTTTATTACTGACTTTCTTTTCTGTGATTTCTTCAATCGCACAGGTTACTGGCATTCCGGAACGTCCAAGTCCTCCACGTTTGGTAAATAACCTTTCAAAGGAAATGCCTGATTTTTTATCTGCTGATGAAGCCGCAAGGCTGGAGCGTAAACTTTCTGATTTTGCAAATGAAACATCTAATCAAATAGTTATTGTTATTGTTGACGACTTGGGTGGAGACGAACCCTGGAGCTACGCAACCGAACTTGGTCAAAAATGGGGCGTAGGACAAGGTAAATTTGATAATGGTATAGTTATCCTCGTGAAACCAACAGGAAGCGAAGGACAGCGTAATTTGCACATTGCTGTTGGTTATGGACTTGAAGGAGCTATCCCCGATTTAACAACCAAACAAATTCGTGAGAACGAAATGTATCCCTACTTCAAAAGAGGCGAATACTTTACTGCTTTAGATAAAGCCACTGATGTATTAATGGCAATGGCCAAAGGCGAATATAGTTCCGATGCCTATGGCAAAAAAAATAAAAAGAAGTTTCCGGTTGGAGTAATTATTCCTCTTATATTATTTATCCTATTCGTTATTTTCAAAGCAAGCAAACGTGGTGGAGGCGGTGGTGGTGGTTTAACCATGGGCGCAGCAGGATTTATCTTAGGCAATGCATTTGGCCATAGAGGTGGTGGAGGAGGCTTTGGTGGTGGCGGTTCTTCTGGTGGCTTTGGAGGCTTTGGTGGTGGCGGTTTTGGTGGTGGTGGTTCCGGTGGGAATTGGTAATACCCCTCTCTTTATATCTCTCTATAGGGGAGAGGCAATAGGTGAGTTTAATATATTGTTAGTTTTTTCTTCCTTTTTTCTTTTATACTTTGCCTCCTTTCCTGAGGAGAGGGGAGGGCAAATAGGCAGTAGATATTTGAGTCAGCTTGTGTTAGGGCGATAGGCCTTCTCCTAACCACTTCTCAATCTCTCCCTGATCCAGATCAATATAATAAACAGTGTGTTCCACAACACTATTATTCATCAAATAAATGGCTGGCATCTCTGTTCCGGCCAAGTATATAAAATGATTTATCGGCTTTCCGCCTACCAGCATGCAGTGTTGGATATCTTCGGTATGGGTATCTTCAAAAAAATCTTTTAAATTTTTTTCTTCACCATTAAGTACAAAATAAAAGGGAATAGAAGGATTACGCTCGTGAATAATTCTGATCTTATTTGCCGCTATCCTGCAATGAGGACATTTTAAACTCATAAAGGCAATAATATGCTTTCCTTGTGAAAGTGTTTGAGGGGGCACATTTAGCGTTGCATGTTTATATAAAGTGTCCAACTCAATTTTGAAATTTTCTTCGGGTTTATTAAGATATGCTTCTGAATAGTTTAATTCTACCGGGTTAAGAATAAAGGGCATTGCAAATGCTGAAAGGAATAGTAATGTATTTATAATGGCGGATCCTTTTTTCAAGTTCCAACCATCATGATACTTATACAAAATAAAAAAAACACCAAGCATAATTGCATTTTTTATCAATGCCTGCAAAGGTGTCATTTGTATAAAAGTGCCAAAGCAACCACAATTACCTTTATTGCCGGTAAAGAAAATTAAGAGAATAAGGTAAACGGAAAATATGAACAAAACCGCGATGCCTGATCTATAAGCGATTTTACGAAGGCTGACATTAAAAAAAAGAAGGATCCCGATAAAAAATTCAAGTCCTATAAGGATACGAGCAATGAAGGGAGCAACCTGCCAGTTAATAAAACCCAGATCTACAAAAGTATATTCAAAAGGCTCAATAGGATATAGTTTTGTATATCCCGAAAACAGGAATACTGCACCTAATAAAGCGCAAAGAAATACGAGTGCAATTTTTTTAAACATATTTGGATGAAAAAAAAGCGTTCCTGATAAATCCGGAACGCTTTTTAATAGTAAATTTTATAAAATTATTTTAGTTCGCAAGTACTTGTATACACGTAACTTGCTCCACCAAATTCAAATGTACTTGAAGTGCTTAAACAAGCTGCTCTTGCATCAGCTTTTTTAGCTTCAGTATAAGTTCTAACGTCTGTACTTGCAGTAGAACCTGGTACAGTGCTAGTAGTTACACAAGTACAAGTACGGTCTTTTTTGCATGAAGCAAAAGAAAATGCAGAAACAACTGCAACAAATAATAATACTTTTTTCATGTTTTTATATTTTTTATGTGATTAAATAGGTTTAATTTTTGCTTCAAATTTATTTAAGTTCGCAGGTAGTTGTTTCTGTATCAGTACCATTCACTTCTGTTCTATCAATACATCTTTTTTTGGCATCACTTTTTTTGGCATCAATAGCAGTAAAAACAGATGTACTAGCTGGAGTACCATCTGTATGGGTAGAAGTACAAGTACAAGTACGGTCTTTTTTGCAAGAAGCAAAAGAAAATGCAGAAATAACTGCAACACATAATAATAATTTTTTCATGTTTTTTAGTTTTTTTGTTTTTAATTAAAAAAATAGGAATATCTGATTTGGAAATTAATCAAGTGTACAAGTTGTAGTTGTTGTTACTCCACTGTTAACTTCAGTTGAACTCAAACAATTTGCTCTTGCAGCAGCTTTTGTTGATTTTGGAAAAGTTGTAACATGTGGAGTTGAAGTAAAACTTCCTGTAACTGAAGTACAAGTACAAGCGTGATCTTTTTTGCATGAAGCAAAAGAAAATGCAGAAATAACTGCAACAAATAATACTACTTTTTTCATGTTTTTTTTATTTTTTTGGTTAATACGGGGCAAACTTAATACATTTATTCTAATCTACAATAAGTGTGAGGAAAGTTAGGTTTTTATTTAGAATCATTCTAAATATGCTATTGCTGCTTAACAGGAATAGCACTGTAAACACTTGTTCCATTCACAGCTGTAATGTTTACCGGGAGGCCATTAGAGCTGATAGAACTTCCATTAACCTCTTTAAAATTTACGGGCAAAGCACCATGAACGCTACTGCCTCCTACTTCTTTTAAATTGATAGGCAATGCTCCATACACACTGCTGCCTCCTATACTTTTTAAATTTACATCCAATTGATCGCTTATTAACTTCACATTAATAGAACCATCATTATTTACAGGAACCGTTGCAAATTTGTTAAAATTGGTTTTATCTGCTTTTGCTTGGTTCACTAGAGTGGTATTTTGAATAACAAGTAGTACAAGGGCTACTGCTATTACTGTTAAAATTGTTTTAGTATAAATGTCTGGTTTCATGTTTTTGTTTGTTTATGTGATTTACGAAATTACAATTTATAATCTTCCTATTTTCAGAAAATAGAACACGGATAACACGGATTGTTATGATTTTCACGGATTAAATCCGCGTATATCCGTTTAATCTGTGTCATCTGTGTTCTATTGGTTAATTGAATATAATTATATTTGCAACCTGAAATTCAAATATTATGGCAAAAGTACAATTTGGTAAATGGTTAGGTGGAGGATTGGGATGGGCTCTGGGCGGTCCTTTAGGAGGTATTCTTGGTTTCGCTTTAGGTTCGGCATTTGATGCTGCAAGTGTTACTGTTAAAGATGATGGTAAAACAAAATATATTTCTGGCGGAGCTCCGCATGTAGGTGATTTTACTGCGAGTTTGTTGGTATTATCGGCAGCTGTGATGAAAAGTGATGGGAAAATACTGAAGAGCGAATTGGATTATGTAAAAAAGTTTTTGGCCCGACAATTTGGAGAAGACCATGCTCAGCAACAATTATTAATGCTGAAAGAAATTTTAAAACAAGAAATTCCTTTGCACCAGGTTTGTGCTCAGATCAAGCAGTTTATGCCTCATTCGGAAAGATTGCAGATCATTCATTATCTTTTTGGTATTTCAAAAGCTGATGATCATGTGCATGAATTGGAGTTACAGACCATTCATACCATTGCCAATTATTTAGGGATAAGCGCTGCTGATTTTAATTCATTGAAGGCAATGTATTTCAAGGATGCAACCAGCGATTACAAGATCCTTGAAATAGAAACTTCTGCAACGGATGAAGAAGTGAAAAAAGCATATCGTAAAATGGCGGTGAAATTTCACCCTGACAAAGTAGCAGCTCTTGGTGAAGAAGTTCAGAAGGCTGCAAAAGAAAAGTTTCAAAAAGTCCTGCAAGCCTACGAAAACATTAAAAAGCAACGAGGGTTCTCATAGTCAATTTTATCAATTTCACAATTTTGCCGTAGGCTATAATCCGCTTTTGTGAAGTTTGTGAAAGCGAAGAAAGGCTGTTTGGGAAATCGATTTTTTGTGTGAATGTTATGCGGAGCGCAGTTGAAGTATCTTGTTGTGTCTGTCCATAGGCCAGCATTAAACTTAGTACGTCATTGCGAAGGAGGTACGACTGAAGCAATCTCACACAGGTATATTTGCAATTCAGTGCAGAGTGGTTTATTTTAGATGCGTATCAATAGAGGCAATCAATTTGCCCGCCACTATTTCAATGAACTCAGGGCTGTTCGTTTCCTGGAATGAATTGAAATTGGTATTGCAAATAAAATGAAATGCATCATTTCTGCCTAAACTATTGTCTACCAATACTCCATGTTTTCTTTTTCCGTCCTTTAAATAGATCACTGCCTCTATAGCCGGATTGTTTTTTAAATAATTCGTCATCATAAATATAAAATTTTTATGATGCAAGATTACTTAATCGACATTACTGAAATGTTAATGAGACATTACTAAACAATTAATATCATTACTTAATATAAATTCCCCAAAATTATTACCACATAGAACCATAGGGAAAAAGATATTCTAGAAAATTTATTTTTTCCCATAGTCTATGTTAAAGCTGAGCCTATGAATTTCATAGCATTTTAAAATTATGTTTCTATGTGGTTAAAATGTAACACCATACGTTTTTTCTGCGAAAAAAACATTTTAGGTATTGGTATAAATTCATATCATTTCCTTCATCAATAATTTAATTAAGGCTCTGTTTTCTTCATTAAAGAAGGGGGCAATTGCCCCCTTCTTACTTAATTAACAATAATGAAATGATTATTCTGTAAAGATTGTTTTTTTAGTAATGGCAGTATTATCAATAGAGAGTTTAATAAAATAAATACCATTACTGATGTTATACTGTTGCTTTGATATAGGAATTGAATAATCGCCTTCCGGCTGATCATTATTGGTTATCTCCATTATTTTTTTACCAAGCAGATCCAATAATTCAATTTTTGTATTTCCTTTTTTATTCAGATGATAACTGACAGTGGCCGTTTGATCCGTTGGATTTGGATAGATCAAAATGCTGGCAGCATCAGTATCGTTTTCATTAACACCTAATACACCATTAATATTTACATCGTCTATGTATATATTATTGCTTGCATTGCCTGTTGTGAATTCAAATTTAAAACGAACATTATCTGTGGCAATATTATTGGGTATCGCGATTGTGCGTAAAGCCCATTGACTGGGCGAATCTGGATGAAAACTTTCAGGGTGATAACCATTATTGCATAATGCACTTCCCTGGAAAGTTGATCGTATCTGCCATGTTTGTCCGCAATTTGTTGATGAATAAATTTTCAATACCTCGTTTAGATCTGCCGCTAACAAAGCCTTTGAAGCGGCCGCACAGCGGAAAGTTAAAGATGCTCCACTTACAAAGGACATATCAAATGCCGGAGTTACAAAATCATCTACGTCAAAAGCATAATTTTCAAATCCATTCATTACCATGCTGTGATTCCCGCTATGCCCTGCAGTATTAGTAAATGCCCAGTAATTATTGTTGCTGTCATAATTATTTACTATCCAGCTTGCATAATTTGGGGAAGTTTCAAAGTTCTCAAAAGCAAGGCCATTGTATTGGTGTGCCCCGGGGTTACTAACATGAATAAAATAATCTTTTATTACCGAATCTGATCCGGAAGAGTTGCTTCCTTTGAGTTTTACACTATAATCCCCGGGTGTATTATAAGTAACAACCGGAGTAGCTGCAGTTGAGGTAGAAGGGGTTCCTCCATCAAAGGTCCAGACAGTATTAGATGCAGTACCAAGTGAAATGTTTTTAGTGAATGTAACATTTGCACCTGCGCAAATTGCATTGCGGTTAGAGAAAAAATCTGGAACCGGAATGCATACTACTGCTGCCTGACCGGCATCATCCGTTCCTGTAGCCACTAAATTTGATGTACGCCATAAGCGGTTCCTAAATGAAATATTACTTTCCAGTGCTGTTCTCATTCTTTCTTTTTGTCCTGTTGTAAACATTACTTCACAATAGGAATAATCCATATAGTTTTGAGTGTTTTCAATTGTTCCTGCAGAACCATTAAAACTAACATTATCAATGCTAAAGGTTCCTACACTATCTTCTGCGTTCCAGCCATAGAAACGGAAAGTAATTGGTGTAATTACATTTGTATACGATGCCCCACTTAGTGCAATGGTACTTCCAGTATGGCTGATGGTTGTATCATATTTATTGAAAAATTCATTAGTACCTTCAATACTTAAATTAGAGTTGCCAATAACTGATGCAGGAAGATTACTTGCAAACCCATTTACACTTGAACGAACTGAATATGTTCTCACTCCTGTTGCAGAGCGTTGAAAAGTAAATGCGATACCTGATAAGCTCATACTCCTGCCCCATGCTGGGTTTACTGTTACTTCATAATATTTAGACGTATTTATACTTCCTGTTAAAGAATCATAAACTAATGTATCACCATTAGTAGCGCCTGTATCCCAGTTTGAAAAAGAAAAACGTGAGGAATCGCTTGAGTTGCCGGAAACTCCAACAGCTGAAAATTGCGCGAAATTTGCACCGATGGCTCCTTGTATTTGGGCAGTATCTGTTGTTCCGGAAGCTGGAGTTATGCTATTAAAATTATAAGAGGGGCTGAGTGTATGTAAATCGCATACTGCGCCCATTAGATCCGATAAAGAGCATGATAAATGTCCTTTGGTTTCAGGTGTATCAATTACTTCATCATCTCCACATGCCACTTCTGGTGAATTTGTTCCTCCCCAGGGGTGATATAAACTCATCCAGTGACCAATTTCATGTGTTAAGGCTCTGGACGTAAATGCTGCACCGGTGCCAATACTTCCAATGTATTCTGATAAAATAAGAATACCATCTCTGTATTGAGTGATACCGTCCACATCTGAAGGGAAATAGGCATAACCTGCAACTCCATCTTCACCAATCGTTTTTACTGTCCAAACATTCAAATATTTGTCTCTTGGCCATTGATTTAATTTTGAATTGTCATCTGCTTTATTTGTTTTATGGGAATAGATCCGTTCGATCCCATTGGTGCAATTGCCATCAGGGTCTAATCTTGCAAGTCGAAATCTTATTTTTACGTTTGCAGCCAGCGAATCGAAAGGTGTATTGCCCACAATATTTGAGGTATCAGTATTTAACTTAGCATAATCCCGGTTAAGAATATTTACCTGGTCAATTATCTGCGCATCTGAAATGTTTTCTGGACCGAATGTATGTATAACATGAAATACTACAGGGATAGTATAAATAGGTTCAGTTGCCTGTAATGCCTTTTGCTGTTTTTTATACTGGATCTGTTGTGCTAATTCTTTATTATAGTTTAGTTCTTTTTCCAGTAATTCGGGATGCGTAGTATGCAACACTTGAGTTGCTTCAGTTGTACCACATTGTTTTCCATTTTGAGCGAAAACAATTTTTGCCTGGGCAAATATTAAGGTACTAACAAATATGTATTTATATAATTTTTTTTTCATGATGTAGATTTTTATAATTTCAAATATATCTCAGAAATTAATAGTTTATTATTCCGTTTATTGAACGGTGTTTTTTTATAATTAAACGGTAGCTCCCTGTTTTATTAGGTAATATTAATTTCAGGTTATGGACTAAAATGACACCCAAAGCGTTCAATTCCCCAACTGAACGCAGTGGTGCCCCTACCCAAATTTTTAACGGGAAATGTCATGAAGGATCCCGCTATACTTTTCGGATAGCAAGGTTTTCATATTTCAAAAATACCATAGCATACCAAGGTGTTCAACATTTTCTGTTTGCTGAATACAATAGTGCTCCTCTGAGCCAGATTCTTAACTAAAGATCTGGTTCAAAAAAGTACTTGATTAATAGGAAAAGGCTGAATATAAATCAATATGATCTGCTGAAAAAGGAGAAAATAATTGATATTGATCCAAGAGAGATTATAAAAATTCGGGTGGAGGAAGATTTGTTTTAAGAGTAGGGGATAAGTATGTGAAACATACACCCGGAAATTGTGTTGTGATGTGAGTATAAGAATTGAATGAATGCGATGATCTGTTTGAAAAATATAGCTTGACAATATTATCAGCTAATTTTTTTGTGGATTTATTTTTTAAGGGTTTGTTAGCTGCAATGTGCGCATTAATATGTTCTTCAAGGTGGGCGAAGAATTCTTCTTCTTGTTTGTCATTAATACAATAATAAATAATGGATGTATCGTTCTCCGTATTTCTTACAACGTCATAAAGTTTGCCATCGTGATACATTTCTTTACCTGTTTCATACCAGTCGATTTGATTGATTTGTTTTTTGTTAATAACAATAACGGTTAGTTCGGAAGGATTTATCTTTTTCTTTATTTCTGCTTTTATTTCTTTTTTTATTTGATAATGAACTGCTTGAAAAGCAATAAAATACCCCATTGTATTAAACAGGAAAACAAAAAGAAAAAATATGACAGCTATTTTTTTCATTCTATATTTTAACGAATGTACGAAAAAAAATAAATAATTGAAAGGGAAATATCTGATTTTTCATTTTTAAATCTATGTCTTGTTTCGATGCATATTGGGAACCAAACACGCGATGATTTTTTTGATGCATTATGAAATATGTTTTAGTTGAAAACTTATGATGTATGGCTTTTTTGCTTTTGTTTCCGAAGCTTTTAAGACCATACCATAGCCTTGATTAAATGTGTTTAATAAAATAACAACTAAAGATTTTAGAAAAAAGCAGATATGATGAAATCTCTTTATTGTGCTAAAAATGTTTTTTATCTATCGTCCTGAAAACAGAAGAACTACCGGCAAACTCATTGAAAATGTGATTCTGAGCTTTTTGCAATAGATAGGCTTTAGTCGATCCCTAACGCTTCTTCCCTATAACCATGGCAGCTGTTGCAATTCCCTCTGAAAACAGGGTGAGACATGTGTTTAATAGGTTCCGCAACTCCTGGTGTTCCGATAAGAGTGGGATATAAGCCCATTGAAAAATCAATACTTTCAGTCGTGTAAAAATTGCCCAATTTATCACCTGAAATAGTCGCTACCAGTTTGCCTCCTCCTTTGGGTTCCGTATAAAGTTTAATAACAGGATTTTTGTGAATTTTTCCTCTTGCTTCGTCCATAACAGATCCTCCAATTGTAAAACAACTTTTCCCCGGACGTCCGGCTTTATGACACGACATGCAATTGAGACCAAAAAAATGACTTTTATTGCCGTTCGTCTTACTGACCTTAGTTACCTTACACTCATCTGTAGTTGGAGACCATACGAAGGATTGTGACAATATCATTATCCCAATAATGGTCAGAAAAAAAACAAAGGAAATAGTTCCTTTAAGCATGGTTCTAAGTGTTAAAAATAAAAAAAATGAATTTAATTTTACTCTAAGGCCCTCTCTTGATTAGAGAGGGCTTTCAGAGCTTTTTTTAATTACGAACAAATGCTGGAGTAAAAATGATGTTCGTAAAATTTTAGTTTAATTTTTTTTAAAACTTGTATCTAACCGCAACCATTACATTTCTTCCGGCTGCGCTAATTCCTGATGCAAATACACGGTAATGTGTATCAAATAAATTTTCAACTCCTAAATTAACCATAAAGTTTTTGGTGATATGATAGCTTGTTTTAACATTAAATGTTACCCAACCTGGCATAAATCCATTAACAGGATCAGCGGAGTATACTTCATTATCTTCTTTCCCAAGGCTATAATCTTTGGCTGATTTTGAAGTACTGTACATTGCATAAATTTCACTTTCAAATTTTTTGAAATGATACAAAAAGCTGGTTCTTCCAAACATTGGAGGAATATGATCCATTGGAACAATTGTATCATGACTGGCACCATTACTTGTTGGACTTAACTGTTGACGGTATTGTCCCATCGTATAAGTGATAGATGTTTTAAAAGAAAAATTGTCATTAAAATCCGCTGTAATTGCCCCGTAAAGTCCTTGTATATATGCTTCATCAACATTTTGAGAAGCCCTTACCTGACTTAATGTGCCATTAAAAATCACTGAATCCTTACCATCTAATTTAAATTCTTTTGTAACAATTGCATTTTTTAATAATGTGTAGTAATAATTTGCCTCAAATTTTACTTTATCATCCATTACAGTTGTTGCAAATCCTCCCTCCAAATTATATGCGTATTCAGGTTTTAATTCAGCATTCGGAACAACAACAGTATTTCCTACTGATTCAAATACTTTACTCATATCATCTACGTTCGGAGCTCTGAACCCGGTAGAACCTAAAATACTAAAACGAACATTTTTTTCAGGCATAATTACTAAACCTAAATTTCCGTTCAAAGCATTGTTTGTTTGTTTAACAGTTGTGAAAGGGAATTGGAAAGTTGAAACAGCGGCTGATGTATCAAAATTTGAGGTCAAAGAATTGTGAGTTAAACGAACTCCTTCCGACAAAATAAATTTTTCACTGATTTCCCAGCTATGTGTTAAATAACCACCAATATTCAAGGTTTTGCTGCCGTCATTCGGATAACGTGTATCAACAGGAGTAATATCAGCACCTGTGAAGATGTTAGTTTTTGTAGCGGTAGAGGTTACATTATTAGCTACTACTTCTAATCCATAACTTAATTCATGTTTTTCTTTTACTTGTTTCCTTAGATCTGCATTCAATGAATAAACATTTACATTTTCTAAATTTGTTGTTTTATTATTATTACCGCTGCCGGTTGTATAATTGGTGCTGAATCTTCTGCTGAAACGTTCCTGAGCAATATCTTGGTATGCCGCAGTTATTCTCATATTATCAAAAAGTTTTCCTGATGATTTAATAGTTGAATACAAGGATACCAACATCCTGTTTTGTGGACCATAACCATTTTCTGCAAACTTCAAATTGCCTCCACTTCCCGGATCTGTTAAGCGATCGTAACGATTTATTTCTGAAGATGTTGAATACTGGAAATTTAAACCAACATTAATTTTATCCGTTGCTTTATATAATAGCTTTTCCATTATATCCATTTGGGAATAACCGCTATATTTTTGAATATTGGAGTTACTGTTTTTTATCATACTATCGGCTGTACCTGCAGAATTTTGCCCAACATAATAGTAACAACGGCCAAAGTCAGGACTAGGTGTACGTGCATAACCAGTGCGCAAATCATCAAAATTGCTATAGTTGATGCTTGTTAAAGAAGCAAGTTTTTTAAATCCAAGATTAAAATCTACGTGTCCTGTTTTTTCCTGATTGGCACTTGCATAACGTAAATAAGAATTTAATTTAAAATTCATTTTGTCGTCACCAAATAATGGGTTTTTAGTATAAAAATGCATTACACCACCAAGCGCATCGCTACCATACATCACCGAAGAAGGGCCATAAACAATTTCAGTTCTATCAAGCATCGAAGGATCCAGTGTTATTACATCCTGCAAATGCCCGGCACGATAAATTGCATTGTTCATGCGTACTCCATCTACAACAATTAATACACGGTTTGCTTCAAAGCCTCTGATTATAGGACTCCCTCCGCCTCCCTGGCTTTTTTGAACCATTATGTTCCCCGTGTTGGAAAGCATATCCGCAGATGTTTGCGGATTACTCAATTCTAAATTTTTTGCTTTAATTATGTCAATCGTATAAGGTACATCCGATTTTTTTTCTTCAGCTTTATTGGCAGAAAAAACTACCTCATTCAAATTAATTAGTCTGATAGGTGTAGTGTCGTTACTTGTATTTATTTGAGCATTTGCAGTTGTGATCACGATCATTCCCGACAAGATACTTAGTATGTTTTTTTTCATTACTATATGTTTTTAATGTTGTATGAATATTTTTTTATGCCATATTGATTGCCTTAAAAGCCATATCAATTGTATATTCTCCCCAAGCTAATAACAAAAAATGTCATTGCGGGGAGATTTGATAACAAGAGCATAAATATTTTATTTAATACTAAATTATTCAACAGAATGTATGACAAGTTCTGCTGGGAATTCAGATTTAAATAAATAATTACAATTGAAAATCAAAATTTAAAAAGGGGTAATTAAACAAACTCAGGGGGAGGGGAATCGGTTTCTATAAAAGTAGATTTATAGGATAAATTGATTGAAAAAAAATGGCCTTGATCTAATAAAACGGTATTAAATTTTATGGATTGCTCATTTGAAAAATACAGCTTAATAGCCTTGTTTGCTGATTTTTCCGAAGCGTGGTTTTTTATTGGCTTGTTAGCTGCAATGTGCATAGCTATATGTTCTTCAAGATTGGCGAATAATAATTTTTCCTGCTCGTCATTGATGCAATAATAGGTAATGGAGATAGCGTTTTCAGTGTGTCTTACAACATCATAAAGTTTGCCTTTGTAGTACATTTCTTTCCCTTCTTCCAACCAATCTATTTTGTTGATTTGTTTCTTATCAATAACAATAGTAGTTAGTTCATTAGGGTTTATTTTCTTTTTTATTTCCGACTTTATTTCTTTTTTTATTTGATATTGAACAGATTTGAATACAATAAAATAACCTGCCATATTGAACAGGAAAATGCCAAATAAAAATGTAGATATTACTTTTTTCATAACGAGGAACCGAAACAAATATAAATTAAATACTTTTAAAATCAAAGAATGCCTTTCTGTCACGCTTTATTTTTGGTACAAACATTGAGACTACGAATTACGAATTTTAACGAATTACGAATCTGTGTTGGTATAAGGTAACGAATGATTTCTATTTTATTTGTTGTAGATAATGTATTTGCAAAATATATGGGCATTTAAATTAAATGAAACAAACCCATTCGTAATTCGTTAAAATTCGTAATTCGTAGACTTATGCGTAATACCACATCCAAATTATTCTTCAGTATTCTATATCCCGGGTTGTTTTTATTAATACTCTGGGGTATTAAATTATTTGAAACTGTAGAAAAAGTAAATTTATCCTGGTATGGTTTATTTCCAAGAACTTTACATGGTTTATTTGGAATAATAACGTCCCCTTTATTACATGCTGATTTCTCTCATTTGATTGCAAATACAGCACCGCTGCTTATTTTAGGTCCTGTCATTTTTTATTTTTATCGTTCAATTGCCTTTCAAATATTTTTCTGGGTATATTTAATGACCGGTGTTTGGGTTTGGGCCATTGGGCGAGATGCCTATCACATTGGGGCAAGTGGAATTATTTATGGTTTTGTCACTTTTTTATTTTTTAGTGGAGTATTTAGAAAAGACACCCGATTGCTTGCTGTATCCATGTTTGTTGTTTTTCTATACGGAGGTACCGTTTGGGGCATATTGCCATTGAGAAGCGGGATGTCGTGGGAATCACATTTACTGGGAGCTTTGGCTGGATTAATAACGGCCTATCATTTTCGCAATGAAGGACCTGCAAGCCGTATATATGATTTTGGTGATGATGATGAAAATGAAAAAATTGATGTAAGTGATGATTATGATTCTTCTGAAATCGAAGATATACCTGCCAATGATGTCACCATCACTTATAATTTTGTTCCAAAAGAAAAAGAGAAGGATACCGAATAATTTTTGTTTTTCTCCTTCCTGATTTTATTTTGAAATGTAATATCTCCTCCTTTCTTAAAACACTACAAACATGTAGTAATTATTCACCTATTTTAGGTATCTTTGTGGGCTTTTATTGATTATAGGTAACGAATGTTTTTTTTAACAGAGATTGATAAAAAATTACTGTTTGTAGTACCGAGCATCGTTTAAGGCTATAATTTGCGTTAGGGATTGCAGCGTAAATCCTTTTCTGTTTAGAAAAGATTGCAGCGTAAAGCCCGTCCACTTTCTTTTTTGGAGAAAGTGGAACGCCCAAAAACATAATTTCGAAATTTCAAAAACTTATATCAGACACCAAATTCATTTACTTAAATATTTTTAACATTGAACTATCTATCAGTAGAATCCGTTTCAAAATCGTACGGATCAAAAGTATTATTCGATAAAATTAGCTTTGGACTTAACCAGGGCCAGCGTATGGCACTGATCGCAAAAAATGGTGCAGGGAAATCAACTTTGCTGAAGATTATCACGGGCAAAGAGATATCAGATGGCGGTTCTGTTACCTTCCGGAAAGATATCACAGTTACTTACCTTGATCAAAATCCTTTGTTTGATGCAAACAGCACGGTAATTGAAGCTATTTATAATACTGACAATCCGATGTTGAATGCGGTTCGCAATTATGAAACCGCTTTAACTGAATTCGAAAAAGACTATAACGATAAAACGTCTGAACAACTCGAAATATGCAGTGCGCAAATGGATTAGTTAGAAGCCTGGGATTTTGAAGCAAAGGTTCATGAAATTTTACAACGTTTGAAAATTGCTTTTCTGGATAAACAAATATCGACCCTTTCCGGTGGACAAAAAAAACGTGTTGCATTAGCGAAAGTCCTGATTGACGAGCCTCATTTGTTGATACTTGATGAGCCCACCAACCATTTGGATGTAGAAATGATCGAATGGCTTGAAAACTATTTAGTATCCAGGGACCTTACCTTATTACTTGTTACTCACGACCGCTATTTTTTAGATAGTGTTTGTACCGAAATTGTGGAGATTGACGCAGGTAAATTGTTCCATTACAGAGGCAATTTTCAATATTTTGTTGAGAAAAAGGCGGAACGTGAGATGATGGAAAACAGTGAGATCGATAAAGCAAAAAATTTATACAAAAGAGAATTGGAATGGGTGCGTAAAATGCCCCGTGCTCGCGGTACTAAAGCAAAATATAGAGTAGATTCCTTTTACGAAGTAAAGGACAAAGCCTTCAGCAAACAAACAGAAGAAAAACTGGTGCTGGGTGTTCAAATGTCTCGTATTGGAGGGAAAATATTAGAATTCAATAAGATCAAAAAAGCGTTTGACGAAACAAAAATAATTAACGATTTTTCTTACATTTTCAAAAAAGGCGAGAAAATTGGTGTTATTGGTAAAAATGGCGTTGGGAAATCTACTTTTTTGAATATGGTAATGGGCTTGGAGATGCCCGATTCCGGAAGTATTTCAACAGGTGAAACCATTGTGTTTGGGTATTATTCTCAGGAAGGTTTAAAGCTTAATGAGGATAAGCGTGTAATTGATGTGGTAAAGGATATTGCTGAATTTATTCCTTTGGCAGATGGTTCAAAACTTTCAGCATCCGGTTTGCTTACCAAGTTTTTATTCCCTCCTGATGTACAGTATGGCTTTGTTTCAAAGTTAAGTGGTGGTGAAAGACGAAGGTTATACCTTATGACCATTTTAATAACAAATCCTAATTTTTTGATCCTGGATGAGCCAACCAACGACTTGGATATTGTTACCCTTAGTGTATTAGAAGATTTTTTAACCAGTTTTCAGGGTTGCTTGCTTGTTGTAACACACGATCGTTATTTTATGGATAAAATGGTTGACCACTTGTTTGTGTTTGAAGGAGAGGGTGTTGTTCGTGATTTTCCAGGAAACTATACTGAATATAGAGATAAAAAAGAGCAGGAAGAAAAAAAAATAGGAAAGGATGCCAAAGCAAGTCAGCAGCAAACAACTGCAAAATCTCCTTCTATTGATGCTGCGCCTGTTTCATACGCAGCCGATGCAACATCCAAAACTGCTACTCAAAAGAAAAAATTAAGTTTTAAAGAAAAATTTGAATTCGATGAGTTAGAAAAAGACATTGCAAAGCTTGAAGCTCAAAAAGCGAAAATTACAGAAGATCTGAATGCAAGTACTGATAACCATGATGATATTGTTAAATGGACCGGTCAGATAGGTAATATCATGACTCAGCTTGACGAAAAATCTCTACGTTGGTTGGAGTTAAGTGAAGGTGTGTAAGCGTTTGACAGTCAATTTAATGTGATTTTTTATTGTGCTTCTTTTGAAAGGTAGGAATTAAAAAAAAATTGGCATAATAATCAGGCCTTGTGAATTTAGTAATAAGCAAGTTTTAAAACATAGATTTGTAAATTCGCAATTATTCTTTATCTTTAACCAACAAATTCCTATTTTCGATTGATCATAAAAGAGGAAAACAAATTTCTGAAAAATAAGAAATAAAATAGAGGTGTGAAATGCCGTTAGTAGCTTTACACAATTATGGAAAGTTTAGATGATTATGATAAATAAAATACTTAAACTATTGTTTCTGTGCATTTTAATGTTGGGTATGTATCATCCGGCTAAAGCACAAGTGCAAAATGTCCCTCCAATGCGTCAGGTGTTAGGCACAACAGGTGGTTCCGGAACTTTCCCTTGGGGTACTATTGATTATACAGTTGGAGAAGTAATGGTAGCAACCGATTCAACATCATCTCCTTTTTCCAGTGTTAAATGGTTAACACAAGGGTTTCAGCAACCGGAAGATAATTCATTTAGTGTTGAAGCCGTTGGAGTTAACTCCACTTGTATTGGAGCAAGTAATGGAAGTGCTAATTTATCTGTAATTAATAATTCAGGGACTGTAACTTACAGTTGGCAAAACTCCGCTTTTGGATCTAAGTTTTTATTTGAAGATCTCGCTCCCGGAACCTATTCTTACGTTGTTAAAGACGGAAATTTTTCAATTCCCGGTACTGTAACTATCACCGAAGATCAGGTGGATTGTGGTGCACAGTTGGTGATTTATAAAGGTATCACGCCAAATCAGGATGGGCATAACGATAATTGGCAAATAGATGGGATCACCAATTTTAAAACAAATATTGTTTCTATTTACAACCGTTGGGGCGATTTGGTTTGGACAAAGAAAAACTATGATAATGAATCCGTAGTTTGGGTTGGTGAAAGTAAAAAGGGCGACCAATTGCCTGATGCAACCTATTTTTATATAATTGAAGCTGGCGGAAAAGTATATAAAGGTTGGGTGGAACTAACTCATTAAATTACCTTTCAACGGCTAGGTTGGAATTAATGACTAACAATAAAACATGAAGCAATATTTACACTTTGTATTGTATACGATCTTTCGGAGAGGAACGGGGAAATGTGTTTTATTCCTGTTTCTTTTGCTTTTGATCACTGGGCTTCCCATTGGAAAAGGTTGGGGAGGGGCTTCTTTGTTTGCGCAACAAGATCCTCAATACAGCCAGTATATGTTTAATCAATTGTCTATAAATCCTGCTTATTCAGGAAGCAAAGAAGGTTTGAGTACCGCTGTTTTTTTACGCAACCAATGGACGGGCATCGATGGTTCACCAAAAACCGAAACGGTTACAATACATGGTCCGATGCGCAAAAAGAAAGCAGGCTTAGGTTTTACTGTTATTGCTGATCAGGTTGGACCTAAAAAAAGTATAGGTGCTTTAGGTTCCTATGCATATCGTATTAAGATCAGAGATGGGAAATTATCGATGGGCTTGCGTTTTGGCATCTACCAATACAGCTACAATTACAATTTAGAAAATTTCTATAAAGACCCTCTTGATAAATATAATGGGTATAACGCATCAGTAATTGTTCCTACAGCTGATGCAGGTCTATATTACTATACAAATTCAATGTATGCAGGCTTTAGTGCAACGCATTTATATAGTGGCCGTTTAACAAGTGTTGATAACCTCAATGGAACAGATACGCAATTATCACCCCACTTGTTTTTTACTGGTGGTAAAGCTTTAGCAATTTCAAAAAAATTAATTTTTAGTCCCTCTTGTATGATCAAAGTAGTGAAAGGTGCACCTGTCTCTGCTGATCTTAATTTTAGTTTTTTGCTTGAAAATCGTTTATGGCTGGGTCTTTCTCTGCGTTCAAGATATGGAATAGTTGCATATACTCAATTTAATATTACGGATAAATTTAAGATAGGCTATGCTTTTGATTTTGGCACTAATAAATTAGGCAAAGCCAGTGGTGGTAGTCATGAGATAATGTTAAGTTATGATTTTAAAATTTCAAAACCGAACTTTTTTTCACCTCGTTACTTTTAAAATTGATTGTTTGGAGTACTTTGTTTTTTAGTTCAAAGTATTCAGTAGATAATACTCAATAAATAATATTTTTTTCGTCAATTTATGAAAATAGCTTTCTTCCATATAGTTGTATTTCTGCTGATTTGCACTTCCTCTTTTGCACAGCTTGAGAAAGCCAATAAACACTATGATAACAAAGAATATTCTTTGGCGATCAAACAATACGAAAACATTTTAAAGAAAGACGAGAGCCCCGAAGCACTCGAAAAAATTGCGAACTCCTACCGTTTAATAAAAAATTATCAGCAAGCTCAATTATATTATGCCAGGCTGATGAATCAAAAAAATGTTAGTCCCGTCAATCATCTTTATTATGGGATGGTACTTAAAAGTAATAATAGGATTGATGAAGCAAAAGCAGAGTTTAAAGCCTACTCTGTTGCGGTGCCTGACGATAAGATAGGCAAGCTATTAATGAAAGCCTGTGATGATATTAAACTATTGACTAAAAAAACAAAGCAGTTTGAGGTAAGTCCTGTTGCAAATATCAATACAGCGCAATCTGAATTTTCCCCTGTATTCTATAAAAATCAGCTTGTTTTTATTTCGGATATGAATAAAAATTTGATGAATGAAAAGCAAAATTTTCTTCATGTATATTTTACTGAAATGAAAAAAGGATCGGATGGAGCAGCTCAGTTTTCTTCAGAAGTAGAAGCTTTCCCTTGGCCTGTAAACTCTGATTTTCACGATGGGCCGGTAAGTTTTAATGCGGAACAAAATTTGGTTTTTGTTACCCATGTAGATTTATTTAATAATAAAGACAAAAAATTTGTGAACCGTACCAAATTGTATTTTGCTACTTTAAAAGATAACAAATGGTCTAAACTAAAGCCATTTCAATACAATAGTGAGGAGTATTCTGTAGCGCATGCAAGTATTTCAGCAGATGGCCAAAAACTTTTCTTTGCTTCCGACAAGTCTGGTGGAGAGGGTGGGATGGATATTTACGTTTGTGAAAAAGATGGTGAAAATTGGGGCGCACCACAAAATTTAGGTAACAAAATAAATACTGCTGGTGAAGAGGTGTTTCCATATATTCGTAAAGATGGGACCTTGTATTTCTCTTCCAATACACATCCTGGTTTTGGAGCACTTGATGTGTTCTCCGCAACAAATGTTAAGGGGAAATTTACGAATGTGAAAAATCTTGGAGCATTGGTAAATTCAATAATGGATGATTTTGGAATCGTTTTTTCTGATGATAAAACTACTGGTTATTTTGCATCAGATAGAATGGGTGGGAAAGGAAGTGATGACATATACAGTTTCACAGCTCTTGATAGATTACTTGCCATTTCCGGTAAAGTAGTGATAAGCCAGAATCTCAATAATCCTTTAAAAAATACGGATGTAATGCTTTTGTCGGAAGGAGGACAAGTTTTAAATTTAACGACTACTGATAGTAAAGGTTTATTTAAATTCGAAGACCTGGATCCGGATAAAAAATACATGGTAAAGCTGGATGATTCTGGACCTAAGTTTTCCAATAAAGCAAAATATTATTTAGCGGATGAAAAAGAAGTGATGATCCGTGAAACGGGTATTGATGGTAAAGGAGGGAAATTTGTTTTTCGCAATTTGCCGGCCGATCCAAATGCTTCGTCTGAAATTTCTTCAGATGGAGTGACATTTGCAGGTAATTTATTGGTTGGGAAAAATTCAACAAAACCATTAACCAATACAAAGGTTAATTTGTTGAATGAAAAAGGCGAAATAGTACAAACTGTATATACCAATTCGTTCGGTTCATTTGTATTTACAAATTTACCCGCAGATCAAAATTTTCTGGTAAAGGTTGATGAAAACGATACTCAGTTACCTGCTAATACAAAAATTATTATGACCAATAAAAGCGGTAAAGAAATGCAAGAAACCGCTTCCGGAGATAAAGGAAGTTTTAAGTTTTCATTTCTTGCGGCAGATAAAACCACTTTAAAATTAATGGAAGTTGAAAATACTGAATTGCGCCTTGATTTTAAAGGAAAATTTGTTTCAGATGATAAAACGCCCTTGGCGAATTCAATTGTTAACTTAGTGAACGAAAAAGGGGAAATATTAGCCACTACTAAAACCGATGCATTCGGGGCTTTTAAATTTGAAAACCTTCCGGCCGATCAAAATGTATTGTTTCAGCTAGATGAAACGGATACACAATTAAAAAAATTAAAAAAGATATTTTTAACTGATACAAAAGATGCGGTCGTTAAAGAAATAGTTCGTAGTAGTGGTGCATTCAAGTTCACTATTTTGCCAAGTGAAAAACAAAAATTAGGAATTGTTTATGTGGATGATCCATGGCTAAAAGTATTGCAATTGAAAACCAGCACTAATAAACAGGATCTGAAAATCATTGAAAATATATATTACGAGTATAGTAAATACGAAGTAACACCTGAGGCTTCAAAGATCTTATATAAAGTTATCGATATCATGGAAAAAGATCCACAATTGGTAATTGAAATTTCATCGCATACCGATGCCCGTTCTTCTTCCGAAACCAATATGAAACGCTCCGAGCAACGCGCAAATGCAGCTGTTGACTATATTCTAAAGAATGGAATTACTAAAGATCGTATTTCTGGTAAAGGGTATGGTGAAAGTAAATTGATCAACAGGTGTGTTGATGGCGTTGAATGTACCGAAGAGGAACATGCGAAAAATCGTAGAACTGAATTTAAAGTATCACGTAAAGAAAAGTAATTGCTCAATTAGGTTTTAAGATGATCGCAGTTCTGCGCTGCCTCCGGTTCTGTCAATTATTGCTTTTGTTATCCGCTTTTGTGCAGGATAGCACTTTATAGATAAACAGGCTGTTTGCTTTTTATTTTTAATTATTTCAAGTTTTCTCCAACACATAAAACCAATTTGTAAATGCAACTTGAAATGCATTAATTGCATCTTGGTGATAATCTGAATAGCCTTAGCCGAATTTATTTTTGTAAAGAAAAAATCAATATATTTATCTCAATTAAATAAAAACAAAATATTCAAACATGTCAATTGTTAAAATAACTATTCCGTTGTTTAACAGAGCATTCATGCTATTAATATTATTGTCACTCTCCATATTCACGTATGGGCAGGAAATATGCAATAATGGAATAGATGATAATGGCAATGGTTTGATCGATCTAAATGATTCTGTTGGTTGTTCTTGCACGCCTCCTGCGCCTTCGTTGATACCTAATCCTTCTTTCGAAGCAATGAACTGTTGCCCCAATACTTTTAGTCAGATGAGCTGTGCCCAGGGTTGGGTGCAGGCTTCAGCTGCCACAGCAGATTATATGAATACCTGTGGTATGGTTTTCCCGGCAGCGACAGCAGCCGGATTAGTACCCTTCCCTGATGGAAATGGAATAGGAGGCATCATTTCTTCAATCGGATTTCAAGAGTATATTGGTGCCTGCCTGCTTTCGCCAATGCTAAAGGATACTGCGTATTCATTGGAAATGAATATCGCTTCTACTCCTATCACAAATTTTGCACAAGTATGTAATGGTGGTGTAATTAATTACGTTCCTACTGACATTGTGATTTATGGGAGTACAAGCTGCACTAATCTTCCTTTTTCAGGAGTAGCTTGCCCACCGGCACCATGGCAGGTTTTAGGGACAGCTCTTTATACGCCTGTAAATACTTGGGGAACAATAACAATCAATTTTACTCCGACTGTAAATATAAATGCTATAATTTTTGGTTCACCTTGCACCTTGCCTCCAAGTTATACAAATGGGCCGTGCTATCCTTATTTTTATTTTGATAACCTTTTTTTAAACAAAACAGCAGCTGTAAATTCTGCAATCATACAATCAGGTAACTGGTGCAATAATACTGCACTACTCACAGGAAATGCGGTTACAGGGGCTACCTACCAGTGGTATTTAGGCGGGGTAGCTTTAGTCGGAAAAACGGCTTTAACATTAAATGTGTCTGGAAATAGCCTGCCACAGGGGGCTTATACTTTGGTAACTACAGTTGGTTCTGTTTGTTCTCATGCATCCACTACAGTAGCTGGATATTCAAATCCTCCTGTAATTCAGAATCCAGGCTCTTTCTGCAAATATGATGGGCCTGCAATTCTTAATGCCAATATTGCTGGTGGTGTTTGGAGTGGAACGGGTATTACCGATGGAGCGGCAGGAGTCTTTGATCCGGCAGTTGCAATTGCAGGCAATAATTCAATTTTTTATACCCTCCCCGGTTCCGGTAGTTGTCCCCGTGCGGATACGCTCGTAATTGTTGTTTATGATCCTCCTGTTTCAAATGCAGGTGTTGATACAACTATTTGTTCCGGAGCTTCAGGTAGTATTGGTGGTTCACCGGTTATAGGTTATTTTTATTCATGGACACCTTCAACGGGATTGAGTAGTTCGATCGCTTCAAATCCATCTATTACAGAAGTAAATGCTGGGACCACGCCATTGGTTTTGAATTATTCAGTGATAACAACAGATGCAGCTTCAGGGTGTATGTCACTGGATCAGGTAGTTGTAACGATAAACCCTACACCTACAATAACTCCGGCCGGCCCTTTTTGTAATACCGATCCGGCAATTACGCTGACTTCAAATATTTCAGGAGGCACCTGGTCCGGTACAGGAATTACAAATACTTCCACAGGGGCTTTTAATCCGGCACTTGCGACACTTGGAAACAATTCTATTGTTTATACAGCCTCGGGTATTTGTCCCGATTCCGACAATATTACTATTGTTGTTGGTGTTAAGCCCATCTCTAATGCAGGCACAGATTTAACAATATGTTCAGGAACCGCAGGCAGTATCGGATCTCCATTAACAGTAGGTCGCTCTTATTCATGGCTGCCATCAGCAGGTTTGAGCAGTTCTGCAGTTTCTGATCCAGGTATTACAACTCTTAATACCGGTACGATACCTTTAGTAACAACCTATACTGTAACCACATCCGCCAGCGGCACAAGCTGTCAATCAGTAGATTCAGTAATAGTAACTGTAAACCCACAACCGGATCTGGAAATAACGGATCCTGTAGCAGTCTGCAACCCAACAACTGTTGACATCACTTTAGCAACAGTCACATCAGGAACAACAGGTGGTGGGGTAATGTCCTACTGGGTAAATTCGTTAGCAACTACTTCTTTACCTTCACCGGCTTCGATAACAACAAGTGGCACATATTACATAAAATTAACAGCCACAGGAGGGTGTACAGATATACAACCGGTAATTGTAACAGTAAATCCGGCACAAGCATCAAGTGCTGGTGCTGATATTATTCTTTGTACAGGCGATACTGGAAATATAGGAGTTCCTGCAGTTATTGGAAATACGTATTCCTGGAATCCTTCAACAGGTTTAACGAGCTCAACGATCTCTGACCCTTCAATAACACTCACCAACTCAGGTATTTCCCCTGTAATAATTACCTACACGTTAACTACAACTTCTACCAGTTGTGCGTCAACTGATATGGTTAATGTGACGGTTAATCCCTTAGCAGTGGCTGATGCCGGACCTGCTCAAACTATCTGCGCAAGCAATGGGGCCATATTAGCCGGTGTTATTGGGGCCTCTGTTACTATTGGCACCTGGAGTGGTGGCAATGGAACCTATTCGCCAAACAACACTACCTTGAATGCAATTTATACTCCTGATCTAACTGAAATTATTGCTGGTGTTGTAACATTAACCTTAACAACTGACGATCCACCGGGCTCCTGTCTTCCTGCCTCATCTTCAATTATAATTTCTATTAATGTTCCCGCAATAATCAATGCAGGACCTGATGATACTATCTGTGTTGGTGGTACAGCTCTTTTAGCAGGGATAGTCGGTGGAGCTGCAACAAATGGAAGCTGGAGTGGGGGAAGTGGAACCTATAGCCCGGACAATACAACATCCAATGCCATTTATACCCCAGGTTTATCGGAGGCACAAACCGGTATAGCTTCTTTGGTTTTTACTTCGGATGATCCAGCCGGGCCTTGTACCTCTGTGAGCGATAGTATGGTAATTAACATCAGTACATCTCCAATAGCCAATGCAGGAGCGAACCAAAATATATGTGGCGGATCAATAATTACACTCGCAGGCACCATTGGAGGTTCGGCAACAACCGGAACATGGAGTGGGGGAGGCGGAACATATTCTCCAAACAACTCAGCTTTAAATGCTGTTTATACACCAAGCAATGCAGAGTATGCGCAGGATTCAGTAGTATTGACATTAACAACAAATAATCCGGCAGGGCCTCCGTGTATAGCCACTTCATCCAATGTTATTATCTATTTGAATAATAATCCGGTAGTTAATTTTACGGTCAATGATTCTGCCGGATGCCCTGCACATTGCGTGAATTTTGCAGATTTAACCATTGCTGGTGGAGCGTCTACGCTTTCAACTTGGAACTGGGATTTTGGTGATAATAGCACTGGTTCGGACATTCCGGATCCTTCACATTGTTATTCGCAAACGGGCTCATACAATGTAACTTTAACAACAACTTCCAATAATACCTGTTCGGGAACTTTAACAATTTCTCAAATGGTTGATGTGTTTCCTGATCCTGTGGCGGAATTTAATCCTTCACCAAACCCTTCAACAGTCACGTATCCTGCAATCACTTTTAATGATCAGTCATCAACGGATGTTAATTATTGGTTCTGGAATTTTGGTGATGGAGATACATTAATAACAACTACTGCAAGTCCTGTCCATCTATTTCCAAGCGATTCGGTAGGTATATACTACGCTTCTTTAATTGTTCGAAACGCCTTTGGTTGTTTAGATACAGCTATACATGAAATAGTGATCGGCCCCGAATTCAGCTTCTTTATTCCCTCTTCATTTACACCCAACAATGATGGGGTAAATGATAATTTTTCGGGACATGGAGTTGGTATTATAAAATACGAATTAATGATTTTTGATAGATGGGGGAACCTTGTTTTTCATTCCGATGATCTAGGTAAAGCATGGGATGGTAAAGCTAATCATGGAGCTGATAGGGCGCAGCAGGATGTATATGCATGGAAGGTGGTACTTACGGATGTGTTTAGAAAAAAACATAATTATATAGGCACCGTTACGATCGTTAAGTAAAAAACTGTTTTTCATTTGATAATTATGATTTTAGAATAAATTTTTTATTCTGGAAATTTGAAACTTGCGTAATTTCATTATGAAAAAAATTTATGGTATTGACATCCGTTCAATAGCCGCTTTCAGAATAATTCTTTCTCTATTTATTGCCATGGAATTTAGTTTCATGGTTTTGGGCAATTTTACTGAAATATACAGTCCCGAAACAGGTGTTCTTGGGAATGCTTTTGCCAAAGATTTTCATTCTTTTTACAATGGATTTATTGGTATCTTTTCTATTCAGTCAGATCTCGTAATGAAGCTTTTTGTTTATCTGATAATAGCCGTAATGCTTATGCTCTGTATTGGTTTTTACCCGCGCATAATGGCTATTACAGGTTGTATTCTTTTATACCTTTTTTTTAACCGGTACAGCTTATTATATTTTGGTTGGGAAATGTATGCTTCAGTTATGTTATTTTGGCTGGCGTTTGTTCCACAAAGCTCTGTTTTTTCATTTTTAAAAATAGAAAAAAACGCAATAACTAATTACAGTTCAGGTATAGCCGGGAATAATGTCGGTGCGGGCGCAGTCGGGAAAAAGGAATGGCATTCTCCACTTGCATTTGCTTTGATTTTTCAGATTGGTATCATCTATTTTTATAATGGAATATCAAAGAACGGTGAGCTTTGGATGACCGGCCGTGCAGTTGAAAGTTTTCTGAATGATGCCGATAAAGCAAGGCCGTTAGCAGCATGGGTGTTGGAATCCAATTGGATTACCGGATTTTCTGTTTTTCTTACCTACTTTACGTTGATAGCAGAAATTGGATTGATATTTATCCTTTTCATTCCCTGGAAAAATAAACAGCTTCGGTATCTTGCAGCCTTTTTAATTTTTTCTCTTCATTGGGGGATCGATATTTTTGTTGATGTTGGTAATTTCAAGTATGTCGCTACAGCAGTAGCAATATTAATACTGCCCGGAGATTTTTGGGACCGTATTGTTCATTTTTTAGATAGACTAAAATTGCCCACAAAAAGAACAGAAGCTTCGAATAGCTTGATTAGATCTGTAGCTGTAATTTCAAAAATAAAACTTCCCGGATTAAACATATCTGCTAATTATACGTTAGAAAAAATTCTGGCTTGTACACTGTGTTTTACCATACTATTTAGCAATCTTTCACAAACCAATGCCAGCATGACCACCGACAGGATGAAACATGTTATTGAATTATTAAATATTGATAAAGTATTAAAAAAAGTAAATCATTCGTTCTTACCTCAATATAGTTTTTTTACGCAATATTGGCATTTGTATTCTCCTGATCCTCCCAAAGAAAATGGCTATATGCAAGTAGAAGTGATCACAGATAAAAATGACACACTCTCTGTATTTAATGGCGTTCCCCTTGAAAAAAAACGTTATTATTCTTCCGTTCAGCATAATCTTTTCACTTATTTATTGCTAAAAAAAGGCAGGAATGAGAAAGAGAAAATTGCCGAAAAGTATTTAGTTTTAAGGGAAATTCGTTTATGGAACAAACAGCCTGAAAAAGACAAGATACGATCCCTTCAATTGGTTATTTATAGCCGTTTATTTGATAAAAACAAAAAGATCCAGTCGGGTTTAGAAAGGTCAGTTTATAAAACGATTGATGTAAAATACCGATAAACTTTTTATTATCAGATTTTTTTATAATTTTACAATGTTCTTCTTATGTTCTTTATTTATTGATGTTATTATTAATTTAGATAATTATTAAAACCCTTAATTTTTTAATCAACTTGCTATGCAACCTTTTTAACAAATATTGAATCTGTTCAAATAGTTTCAGTTTTGTATTTGTTAGGTTTTATAGCGGACGTAGGCCTGATTTTTAGAAAAAATTACTTTGTATATATGATCATCTCTATACTATTTAATATCAAAAATTTTAATTTTAAATATATTAATCTCTTTTAATAAAATAAAAATAGGAGAAACGAATTTTTGTTTGTTCATGATTTGATCGATACATGATCCGTTAAATTGCCTGATTCAAAGCTTTTAATCATTTTTTAAAGAAATTATATGAAAAACAATATTAATTTTTTGACAAAACTAAAGTTTGCCTTTGTCTTGGCAGTTTCCCTTGGTTTCTTTTCTGCCATAGCGCAACCGGAAGATAAATCATATCTTAAGCTATCAGACCCTTCTTCAAAAACACATATTAATAATTTTATTCCGAATTCAAGATACGGGCCAGTTGTAACACCAACAAATCTATCAGAAGCCCTCAAAAATCCGGCATTTTATAAAAGTGCCCGTTTTAGTAATTCAGGACTAACTGATTTTCCTACCGAGATTTTTCTTTTTCCTAATTTAGAGGAGCTCGATATTTCAAGAAATTCTTTAACAGTGCTCCCTGCAAGATTAAATGAATTGAAAAACCTCAAAGAATTGCATGTGAACGGGAATCAACTCACTTCTTTAGGTTCTGAAATAACATTATGCAGCAAGCTTGAAGTTCTTCAGATACAGAACAATCCGCTTGAAACCATCAGCAAAGAAATTGGAAAGATGGCTGCACTAAGGGAAATTACAATTGGCGAAATTGCAAGGAATTGTGTTATCCCTTTAGAATTATGGAGTCTTACCAATCTTACAAAAATAAAAATTACAAATGCATATCTTACTGAGATTCCTGCCTCGATTTCAGGGCTTAAGCAGTTGAATGAGCTTTGTTTGGCAAACAATTCGATCTCCGAAGTTCCTGAAGGCCTGTATTCTCTTACAAAGATAACTTACATTAATCTTGGGTACAATAAAATAAATTCACTTTCTCCTTCTATTAAAGCCTTGGAAAATCTTGATTATTTAGGGGTATATTATAATCCCCTGGCAACATTTCCGGAAGAGATCGTCAGCTTAAAAAATTTATCTTTTTTAAGTTGTTGGAAAACCAATCTTCCACCAACTGAAATTGAAAAGGCAAGAAAGAAATTACCGGTAACTAAGGTACACGATACGGAAACAGATATTCATTAAACGAAAAAAATGCTCATTTGAGATGAAGAAAATCTACTTATTAAGTCTGTCTTTTGCACTTTTATTTTGTATCAAATCTTTTTCACAGAATGTTACTGTCGAAATTGACGGTGATAATTTGTCATATACAGAGCCCGGTTGCGCTGATTGTTTTTTTGATCCGGATCCTCGTTGGAGAGTGAGAGCAATTACCCCAAGCGGTACCTATAACTGGAATGTGGATCGTGAAGATGTATGCGGCTGGGTTGGAGCCACAAATTTTAATTGGGTAGCTCCGCAAACACAGTTAGCAACTGCTACTATTTCCCTTACCATGGATGGATGGGAGGACGATGGATTTATTTGTGGTTCTGATGATAATGTTTGTAATGGTTACACAACCATCGGCAGTTTGGTAATAAATACTAATCCTCCATGCCAATGGAATTATAATACCTATCAAAAAAATTGTGGTAGTGGCACGTATGCCGTAAACTGGAGTTATTACTGGTATTACCAAACTATTCTTCCCGGTTCTATTGCAGTTGATGATACTATTTGTTCCGGAGACGACCCGGATAGCTTAAGCAGCATCACTGCAGGTACTGTTTTTGCCACTTATCAATGGCAATACAGTGATGATAATGGTACTACATGGATAGATATTGTTGGGGCAACAGGCCTGAATTATGACCCTCCGGTTGGGCTTGTAAATACGAGGTGGTTCAGGAGAAAAGCATCTTCCTGCGGAGGTGTAGCAGATGTTTATACCAATATAGTAGTTATAACCGTAAATCCTTCTCCGATAGTAACGGTAACGCCAACACCACAAATACTCTGTTCCGGTGATAGCACTTCCATTGTTTTAACAAGTTCCTTGCTAGGAACAACTTTTGCCTGGACCGTTGTACAATCAGCACCTTTAGGGGCATTTGCAAACACTGATTCAACTATTACCCAGCTTTTAACAACATCAGGAGTTGTTTCGGACACAGCAACATACACCGTTACCCCAACCACAGGGCTGTGTGTAGGAGCTCCTGTAAATGCAGTAGTAATTGTTAATCCAATTCCTTCTGCATTCGTAACCCCAACCTCCCAAATATTATGTTCGGGAGATACCACATCCATAGCATTAACAAGCAATGTAGCGGGTGCAACTTTTTCCTGGACAGTTTTCCTTGCAGGTGTGTCTGGTGGCACACTTGGTTCTGATTCAACTATGCTGGAACAAACACTTACAAATACAGGGACTACTCCCGGTACAGCTGTTTATGCGGTATCTGCAGTAGGAAGCGGATGCCCTGGGGCACCTGTTAATGTTACAATTACTGTAAATCCTTTAGATGACGCTTCTTTTACCTATACCTCAGCAACATATTGCCAGTCAGGAACTAACCAAACACCTACCATTACCGGATTACCAGGAGGTATCTTTACGTCAACTCCAACTGGTTTATCAATTAATCCTTTAACGGGAACTATCGATCTGTCAACAAGCGCCCTTGGTGCTTATAATCTTTGTTATTCAACAAATGGAGTTTGTCCTTTTACAAGTTGCATAGTAATGACTATTACCAATGCCACGCCTTCTGCTATTTTTAGTTATATCGGTTCACCATTCTGTCAAAATGGAACAAACCCGTTCCCGGTTTATGATGTAGGCGCAAGTGCGGGTATATTCTCAGCTACTCCTGCAGGTCTTGTTTTTGCTCATGTTAATACAGGGGAGATAGATTTATCAGCATGTGCACCTGGTACCTATACGGTCACCAATACCATTCCACCAAGTGGTTTTTGTCTTGGAGTAAGTGCTACTACAATAGTTACAATAGTTCCTACTGATGACGCTTCTTTTACATATCCATCAGCTACCTATTGTACTTCCGGGCCTGCTCAAACACCAACAATTACAGGCTTACCGGGTGGTGTTTTCTCAGCGGTCCCTGCCGGCTTAGCGATCAATCCCGCTACAGGTACTATTGATTTGTCAACAAGTGCTTTAGGTGCATATACACTTTCCTATACAACAAATGGTGCCTGTCCTAATATAAGTTCCATAACAATGACAATTACGAATAGCAATCCTTCTGCAGGTTATAGCTATATCGGTTCTCCTTTTTGTCAAAATGGAAGTAACCCTAATCCACTTTTTATTACTGGTGCAAGTGCCGGGATCTTTTCTTCAACTCCGGTAGGGTTAGTATTTGTGCATGTTAACACAGGTCAGATCGACCTTGCAGCCAGTGCTCCCGGTACATATACTGTTACCAATAACATTCCTTCAAGTGGTTCATGTGGCCCTGCAAGTGCTACAACCACTGTCATAATAACTCCGGGTGATGATGCTTCTTTTCTGTATTCATCAGCAACTTATTGTATATCAGGGACAAATCAAACACCTGTAATTACTGGTTTGCCGGGCGGTACGTTTTCATCAACTCCCATTGGTTTGTCTCTTAATTCAACAACCGGTATGATCACATTGTCAACAAGTGCTCTTGGTGTTTATACTCTTCTTTATACAACAAACGGGTCTTGTCCAAATACAAGTTCTATTACAATGACAATTGCCAATACTACACCCTTTGCAATGTTCAGTTATGCTGGTTCATTCCATTGCCAAAATGGAAGCAATCCTCTTCCGGTTTTTGCTCCGGGTGCAAGTGCGGGTATCTTTTCAGCCACTCCTGCAGGTTTGGCTTTCGTGAATTTGAATACAGGTGAGGTTGATCTGGCTTCATGTACACCAGGTACCTATACCGTAACCAATAATATCCCTGCAAGTGGCTTTTGTAATGCCACAAGTGCAACTACTACAATTATTATAAACCCTTCTGATGATGCTGCTTTTACTTACACTTCAGCTACTTATTGTCAGTCAGGGTCTATCCAGTTGCCTACCATTACTGGTTTGCCGGGAGGAGCTTTTTCATCCATACCGTCCGGTTTGTCGATCAATCCGGTAACAGGTGCCATAAACTTATCGTTAAGTGCTTTAGGGGTATATACGCTTTCTTATTCCACAAATGGAGGATGTCCAAGTACAAGCTCAATTACCATGACGATTATCAATGTTAACCCTGCTGCAAATTTCAGTTATACAGCATCTCCATTCTGTCAGAATATTAGCAATCCTTTTCCAACCTTTGGTACAGGTGCAAGTGCTGGTACTTTTTCTGCAACTCCTGTAGGGATAGTATTTGCACATGTTAATACAGGTGAGATCGATCTGGCATTAAGCGCGCCAGGTACCTACACCGTTACTAATACAATTCCATTAAGTGGTTCATGTGGCGCGGTGAGCGCAACTTCTACAGTTGTAATAAATTCAGCTGATGATGCCTCTTTTGTTTATTCTTCAGCAACATATTGTACTTCCGGAACCAACCAGACTCCTGCAATTACAGGTTTACCTGGAGGTGTTTTTTCTGCAATTCCCCCGGGTTTATCAATTAATCCATCAACAGGTGAGATCAATTTGTTAGCCAGTAATACCGGTGCTTACACGCTTTCTTATACAACAAATGGTTCTTGTCCGAATACGAGTTCCATAACAATGACCATTATCAATAATGCACCTAACGCTGCTTTCACCTATTCAAGTGTTTCGTATTGCCAGAATGCGATTGATCCTTTACCAATTTTTGGTTCGGGTGCAAGTGCAGGTACATTTTCTGCTTTACCGGCCGGTTTGGTATTCGTACATGTTAATACTGGTGAAATTGATTTAGCATCAAGTTTGCCGGGTACTTACACTGTTACTAATGATATCCCTGTTAGCGGCATATGTGGTGCAGTGAGCGCAATAACAACAGTTATTATTACGCCTTCCGATGATGCTTCTTTTACCTATCCTTCAGCTACTTATTGTACCTCAGGAACCAATCCTACTCCTACAATTACAGGATTGCCGGGCGGTACTTTTTCATCTGTTCCTGTAGGGTTATCAATTAATTCATCAACAGGTGCAATTAATTTATTATTAAGTGCTTTGGGTTCTTATACACTAAGCTATTCAACCTTTGGTACTTGTCCTAATACCAGTTCAATTATTATGACAATTGCTGATAGTATCACGTCAGCTAATTTCAGTTATTCAGGCTCTCCGTTCTGCCCAAATACGACTAATCCTTTTCCAACTTTTGCGGTTGGTGCAAGTGCAGGGATTTTCTCATCTGCACCTGCCGGCTTAGTATTCGAACATGTAAATACAGGCGAGATTGATTTAGCATCAAGTGCAGCCGGGACGTATACTATTACAAATACAATTCCTCTGAGTGGTTTCTGTCCTGGTGTGAGTGCAACAGCTACTGTTGTTATTAATCCTTCTCCTGTGGTTACTGCTACTCCTGCTTTTCAAAATATTTGCATTGGTGGAACCACGTCTATTCTGCTAACAAGCTCAATGCCTGGAACAAATTTCGCCTGGACAGTGATTCAAACAGGCACTTCGGGAGCTACTCCGGGACTGGGTTCAAACATTTCTCAAACATTGAACATTACAGGTACAATGCAAGGTATTGCAACCTACACAATTACTTCTGATGCTGGGGGTTGTACAGGAGTGCCGGTAGTAGTGCCGGTTACGGTTAATTTATTACCTGTTTCAGATACTTCGGCAGTTGTAGTTACACTCTCCAATTGTGCTGGTCCAACAGGTGGAGTTTCAGGCGTAACCATGGCCTCTGGTCAGGCTCCATTTCAATATGAATGGAAGGATGCAGGTGGAGCAGTTGTTGGTACCTCCGTTGATTTGAACAATGTGATACCTGGTATATATACTTTAAGTGTTACTGATGCCAATGGATGTGTAATTAACGTAGGTTCATTTATTGTAAATTCTACACCGCCTATAACAGCTCAATTTACTGCAAATCCATTAACGGGTGAAACTCCATTAACAGTTAATTTTACTAATACAAGTATTGGAGCAACCAATTACCTGTGGCTGTTTGGTACTGGCGATTCATCAAATTTGGTAAATCCTGCTTACACGTATATTCCGCTTGGAGCATCCATTGTTTGCTTAACAGCAATTAGTGCTACAGGTTGTACAGATACTGCATGTACTGTAATTGATGTTTATCTTAATTCCGTTTTTATTATACCAAATATATTTACTCCAAATGATGATAACCTTAACGATGTATTTACCGTTCAAGGAATTGGATTAATAAAAATGGATGCAGAGATATATAACCGTTGGGGCCATAAACAATTTGAGTGGCATGCTGTTAATGGTGGTTGGGATGGTCGGACTGCCAGTGGAGTTCAGGCTGCTGCAGGAACATATTATTACATAATTAAAGCTGCCGGGATTGATGGTAAAGAATACTCAGAAAAAGGATTTTTTGACTTGGTCAGATAATCTTATTTATGCGTTTTGTTTATTTTTCGTAGCATCTGAAACTAATTTTAAATGAATAATTTAGGGAGATAAACAATAATTTGATTATTTAAAGTTTTGTTATATCTTCGCATAGAACTAATAAACTGCTAGTTATGAAAAAAGCCATTTATTTAATAATTCCTTTATTTGTACTGATTTTTTCGGTATCACATAAAGCGGATGCTCAAGCTATTGCTGCTGATTGGAAGGCCTTATTTCTAGATGTAGCTGGCCGCACAATTGTTGGTGGTGTTGAAGTGTTTGCGCAGGTCAATAAATGTAAAGAGGACGATGTGGTATATCTTAAGATCATTAATCACAACGAACATACTGTAACTGTGAAATGGTTTGACGCTGTGCTTACACCGCAGCAAATATGGATCAAGAAAGATAAGTCAACAGAACAAAAAACCATAACAATTGAACCTAATAAAGAAGTGAAAGGCGATTGTGTATCTACCACTTATACTGAATGTGTGATTAAATTAAAAGATTTTATCGACAAGCCGAATAATTTTCAAGAATATGCCGTGTACCATTTTGAAGTTATTGCAGTTATGAAATAATTTTAATGAACTTTATACGCTTTCCAAAATTAGATCAGATAACAGCAAAAATTAACAAATGAATATAAAAACTACTCAATTCATGGGTCGTCTTTCAAAAACTAACCAGAAGAATATTCTGGCTTCTTTGTTTTTGGCGTTTGTTCTTTTATTGCCTTTTGTTGGAACTTCCCAAACTGCTTGTACATCAGTAAGCTGGTCTTCCGGCTGGTGTACCATTTGTGGAGGGTCCTCTTATGCCTGTAACCCTCCATGGTCTGGAAGTGGAAATTGGAACAATGGTATCCGGAATTTTGGCGATCCGATACCGGGCGGGAACAACATGACAAGTGTTTGTGTAACAGTTAGAAAAGCTGACTGTGGATATGGAACCTTATGTGTTTCAATTAATGGATTTACTTTACAATGTTTACCTCCTATAGGGGACTGTTGGTGTGGAAATTGTTGGCCTCAGAGTTACTGTTTCTCCGGTGCTGTTCCTGGTTATAATTATGGTGGAACAAATAGTGTACAGATCACTATTAGTGGAGGTGACAGTTATCAAGCTGTTTGTGTTACTGATGCAAGCATCTGTTTCAATTACGCTCCTTCATGTATTCAATCTGGTGCTCCTTCATTTGCAAGTGCTAGTCCTAATCCTACTTGCGGTGGATCTACAACATTAAGCGTAGGAGGAGGTTCTTTGGGAACTGGTGCTTCCTGGAATTGGTATGCTAATGGTTGCCCTGGAAGCTTTGTTGGAAGCGGTTCTTCAATCAATGTATCTCCTTCATCTACTACTACTTATTATGTAAGAGCACAAGGGAATTGTAATACTACTTCCTGTGCTTCAGTTACTGTTAGTGTTAATACTCCATCTTCAGCCCCCTCATTTGCTTCGGCTAGCCCTAATCCCCTTTGCGGAGGAGGTTCAACAACATTAAGTGTTGGAGGCGGTTCGCTTGGAACTGGCGCTTCCTGGAATTGGTATTCGGGTGGCTGTGGTGGAAGTTTTGTAGGAAGCGGCTCTTCGATCAGTGTATCACCTTCATCCACTACTACCTATTTTGTAAGGGCACAAGGTACTTGCAATACTACAGCTTGCGCGTCTGTTACTGTTACATCCGGTGCTTCATCCATTGCTCCATCATCTGCAACAGCAAGTCCCAATCCTACATGCGGTGGCTCAACCACATTAACTCAAAATGGCGGCTCCTTGGGTTTAGGCGCATCTTATAAATGGTATTTAGGAGCTTGTGGCGGAACATTTATTGGAACCGGCTCTTCAATAAACGTGGCTCCATCATCCACCACTACTTATTATGTTCATGCCTCTGGAACCTGTAATACTACTTCTTGTGCACAAGTTACTGTTACTGTTAATTCAGCTCCTGTAGCAACAGCATCTCCATCAACTCAATCTATATGTTCGGGCGGTACTACTTCTATTGGCTTAACAAGTTCTATTGGCGGTACGTCCTTTACATGGACAGTTTCTCAATCAGGAGTTTCTGGTGCTACTTCAGGAAGCGGAGCTTCAATTGCTCAAACTCTTTCAACCACAGGACCTGTTACAGGAACTGCAGTATATACAGTAACACCTACTGCCGGAGGCTGTGTTGGAAATTCAATAAATGTAACTGTTGTTGTTAATCCGATCCCTACTGCTACTGCATTACCATCAACGCAAGTTATATGTTCCGGTGGTGTAACCTCTATTGCATTAACAAGCAATGTGTCGGTTACCTCTTTTAACTGGACAGTAGTTCAAACTGGTGCTATAGGCGCTGCTACTGGTTCGGGTTCTACTATTGCACAAACAATAGTTGCTACGGGAACAACTCCCGGAACGGCTGTATATACTGTTATTCCATCAACTGTAACATGTACCGGGCCTCCACTTTCAGTAACAGTAACTGTTAATCCAAAGCCTGTTGCAACTGCAATTCCTTCTACGCAAACAATTTGTTCGGGAGATGCAACTTCAATTCCCCTCACAAGTAATATTTCTGGAACGGTATTTAATTGGACAGCTGTTCAAACAGGTGTTTCAGGTGCTTCTGCCGGGAGTGGTGCCACAATTGGGCAAACTTTAGTAGCAACAGGTAACACTACTGGTACGGTTACTTATACAATTACTCCTTCTGTAGGTATTTGTTCTGGTGTTCCTATTCTAGTGACCATTAGCGTAAATCCAAAGCCTGTTGTAACTGCTACTCCTTCAGCACAAGCATTTTGTACCGGTAATTCCACATCTATAACATTATCAAGTAGTGTCCCCGGTACTATTTTTGCCTGGACAGTTGTTCAAACAGGTGTAACCGGAGGTTCGGCCGGGGCCGGTTCAAGTATTATTCAGGCCCTTTCCACTACCGGCTCTTCTATGGGAACTGCCGTTTATACCATAACTCCTTCTGTTCCCGGAACCGGTTGTATAGGAAACCCTATTAATGTTACGATCACAATTAATCCATATCCACTTGCTATTGCTACTCCAACCTCACAAACTATTTGTTCTGGAAGTACAACAGGGATTTCTTTGACCAGTAATGTTACTGGTACAACATTCGCCTGGACCATTAGCCAAAATACAGTAACTGGAGGAAGTGCCGGGGCGGGTTCTTCAATTAGTCAAACATTAAGCACTACAGGGTCAACACCGGGATCAGCAGTATATACGATCACACCCACAGCCACCGGTTGTGTTGGTTTTCCTATTTCTGTAATTGTAAATGTAGATCGGACCCCTATTGCAACTGCAACTCCAGCTGCTCAAACAATTTGTGCCGGAGATGCAACAGCGATCGCTTTAACAAGTGATATTCCGGGAAGTACATTCGCATGGACAGTTGTTCAATCTGGTGCTTCCGGAGCTTCTGCAGGAGCAGGGTCTGCCATAACTCAAATTTTATCGGCAACCGGTATTACCGCTGGTACTGTAACGTATTCCATTATTCCTACTTCAGGTAATTGTCCTGGATTGCCCATCTCAGTGACTATTACAGTAAATCCAAAACCTATTGTTACTGCAACTCCTCCTTCTCAGGCAATTTGTTCAGGTTCAAACACTGCCATTGCATTAACAAGTAATATTGTAGGTACTACTTTTTCATGGACCGTTAACCAAACTGGTGTATCTGGTGCAACTGCAGGTGCCGGCTCAAATATTGCTCAAGCCTTAACACTTACAGGATCTGTTCCGGGTAGTGTAGTGTATACCGTTACTCCTTCAACTTCTAATGGATGCTTGGGAACCGCTATCACCATTGTAGTTACCGTAAATAAAGCAGATAACCCTTCATTTAATTATTCTGTTTCAACGTATTGTCAAACAGAGCCTAACCCAACACCTGCTATTACTGGTTTGGCTGGGGGGACTTTTACTGCAACTCCTGCAGGTTTAGTTTTTATAAATATTAATTCAGGACAGATCAATTTATCGGCAAGTACAATAGGTACATATGCTATTACCTATTTAACAAATGGTCCTTGTCCAACACCAAGCACCGCAAATGTCACAATTGTTACTCTGCCTTCTTCAAGTTTCAGTTATACGCCTCCTCCATTTTGTCAGTATAGCCCCAATATTTTTCCAACCTTTCCTGTTGGTGCGAGTGCCGGGGTATTTTCGGCAACCCCCTCAGGTTTAGTATTTGTAAATCCTGCCACCGGTGAAATTGATTTAACGTTAAGTACCCCAGGTACTTATATGGTTAAAAATACCATAGTACCCGGTCCATGTCCGGGGGATATCGACTCATTTCCAATAATAATTAATACTGCTCCTATAGTAACAGCAACACCCTCCGCTCAATCGATATGTTCTGGAATTACTACAGGAATTGCCTTAACGAGTACAATTGGAGGAACAACTTATGCCTGGACTGTGGTTCAAACTGGTGTTTCAGGAGCCTCAGCTGGAACCGGTGCTTCTATTGCTCATACATTATTAACCACAGGGAATATTACAGGAACCGCTGTTTATACAATTATACCAACAACTCCTGGTGGGTGCCCGGGGCAGGCGATAACAGTTACGATCACTGTAAACCCAATCATGGTTGCAACTGCAACACCCACTGCACAAACAATTTGTTCATACGGATTAACAAATATCGCTTTAACAAGTACTGTTGTTGGGACTTTTTTCTCCTGGACGATAGTTCAATCAGGGGTATCAGGAGGATCATCAGGTTCAGGTTCAACGATAGCTCAAACAATAAATACAACAAGTACTCTTCCAGGTACTATCA
This sequence comes from Bacteroidota bacterium, assembly GCA_040388745.1. GTDB lineage: Bacteria > Bacteroidota > Bacteroidia > 2-12-FULL-35-15 > 2-12-FULL-35-15 > 2-12-FULL-35-15. Next base: position 107,892 of record JAZKBF010000016.1, read on the forward strand.
CTTATACGATCACACCGTCAGCAAATAGTTGTAGTGGTGCTCCAATAGTTGTTGTAATTACAGTAAATCCGGTACCTGTTTTAACTGCAACTCCTTCAACTCAAACACTTTGTTCTGGCGCTACAACTTCAATTGCATTAACAAGTAACGTTGCGGGAACAACTTTTGCCTGGACATTTAATCAAACAAATGCCTCAGGAGCCTCTGATGGTACAGGCCCTTCTATTGCACAAACCTTAACCGCATTATCTACTACTCCTGGTATTGTAACGTATACTGTTGTTCCAACTGTTGGAGGTTGCAGCGGAACACCTGTTATTGTAACCGTTACTGTTAATCCACGACCGGTTGTAACCGCAAGCCCTCCGGTAGATGCATTTTGCTCTTTTGGTTCCACTTCAATTGCTTTAACAAGTAATGTTGCTGGTACAACGTATGCATGGACAGTTGTTCAGTCGGGTGTAACGGGCGCAACACCGGGAACGGGCTCCACTATCGTTCAAACCTTATCTACAACTGGAACGGTTGCAGGAACTGCCATCTATACAATAACACCAACTGCAAATGGTTGTGCAGGAACTCCAATAAATGACACTATAACCGTAAGTCCAATACCGATTGTTACCGCAACCCCTGTATCACAAACATTCTGTTCTGGAGGTACAACATCAATAGCTTTAGCAAGTAATGTTATCGGTACCATTTTTTCATGGACCGTTGTTCAAACGGGTGTATCCGGAGCAACTGTTGGATCGGGTTCAACTATTGCCGATGTTTTGTCGGCCACAGGAATAGTGAATGGAACAGCAGCCTATACGATTACTCCTTCTTCAGGGGGCGGATGTCAAGGCTCTCCGATCTCTGTTTCCATTACAGTAAAACCAAGACCGGTTGTTACACCGATCCCTTCCGCTGTAACAATTTGTTCCGGTGATACTACATTTATTGCTTTAGTTAGTAATATTCCAGGAACTACTTTTGTTTGGACGGTAAGTCAAACAGGAGTTTCCGGAGGTTTTGCAAGTTCAGGCAATACTATTAAACAAAGTTTAACAGCTACCGGTACAACTCCTGGTTTTGCAATTTATACGGTTAGCCCTACCTTTGGTACTTGTCCAGGCACACCGGTTTCTGATACAGTTAAAGTAAATCCGCGGCCTGTTGTAACTGCAACACCTTCGTCTCAAAACATTTGTTCCGGAGAGACCACAGCAATCGCTTTATCAAGTAATGTAATTGGTACCACTTTTCCTTGGACAGTTACTCAAGTTGATGTTTCAGGGGCCACTGCCGGTTCCGGATCTACCATTGCTCAAACGTTAACAAATACCAGCTTTTTTGCTCTTCCCGGTACTGCTACCTATACCGTTACTCCTTTAGCGGACGGATGTGCCGGAACCCCTGTTAATATTGCAGTTATTGTAAAACGTACTGATAATGCCGCATATTCTTATACATCGGGAACTTATTGCCAATCAGCACCTAACCCAACACCGGTAATTACAGGTTTACCGGGAGGTACTTTTTCTGCAACTCCGGCTGGTTTATCTATTAATCCATCCACCGGAACGATCACTAATGCAACAAGTGCTTTAAATACATATGTACTTTGTTATACAACAAATGGCCCTTGTCCGAAAGCAAATTGTATGAATTTGACGATAACTGTTGCGCCCATAGCACTTTTCAGCTATGCCGGTTCTCCATACTGTCAGTTTGGAAGTAATAATCCTGTTCCTGTTTTTGGCGTTGGTGCAAGTGCCGGTATTTTTTCAGCTTCTCCTGCAGGCTTGGTATTTGTTCATGTAAATACAGGAGAGATCGATCTGCAATTAAGCGCTCCGGGAACCTATGTTGTTACAAATTTAATTCCTGCGGGTGGTACCTGTGCTGCTGAAACGGCAACATTTACAATTACAATAAACCCTGGTCCAACTGTAACAGCAACTCCTGCAAATCAAACAATATGCTCAGGAAGTGCTACTTCTTTTGTTTTAACAAGTACAATGCCGGGTACAACCTATAGTTGGACAATAATTCAAACAGGTGTTTCCGGAGGATCTGCAGGAACAGGAACTTCGATCAGCCAGGTTTTAGCTACTACAAGTACTGCTTCAGGAACGGCTGTGTATATTATTACTCCAACCGCAAGTGGTTGTGTCGGGCTTCCAATAACGGTAACAGTAACTGTTAATTCTATTCCTTTTGCCACCGCAATTCCTTCTGCCCAAATTATCTGTTCGGGGGATTCTCCTTTAATTGTGCTTACAAGTAATATTGTAGGAACTACATTTGGTTGGACAGTTGTTCAGACCGGGGTTTCAGGTGCTTCTATTGGTTCCGGTTCAATTATTTCTCAGGCTTTGACGGCAACTGGAACTTCTGCAGGAACAGCAGTGTATACAATTACTCCAACTTCCGGAGGCTGTTTAGGTGCTCCTATTTCAGTTACTATTACTGTAAATCCTAAAGCTGTTGCTATTGCTACGCCTTCTGTTCAAACTATTTGTTCAGGAGATTCAACTTCAATAGCCTTATCAAGTAACATAGTGGGTACTACTTTCACATGGACAGTTGCTCAAAGTGGAGCTTCAGGTGGTTCTGCAAGTAATGGATCTTCAATTGTTCAGGTTTTGTCAGCAACATTTGGAACAACTCCGGGTACTGTAACTTATACGATTACCCCATCCACAAATGGATGTGAGGGTGCACCAATTTTAGTGACCATTACCGTAAATCCAAACCCAATTGTAACAATATCACCGGGAGCACAAACTGTTTGTTCAGGTACTGCCACATCTCTTGCATTAACCAGTAATATTTCCGGTACTACTTTTGCCTGGACAGTTGTTCAATCAGGGGTATCAGGAGCAACTGCAGGAAGTGGTCAAAATATTGTTCAAACATTAACAGCTACCGGCAGTGTAAGTGGAACGGCCATATATAAAATAACCCCAACTGCAAATGGTTGCCAGGGAATTGCAAAAAATGTAACGGTAACTGTTAATCCAACTCCTCTTGCAATAGCTACTCCAACATCACAAACTATTTGTTCGGGAAATATAACGAGTATTGCTTTGTCAAGCAATGTTTCAGGTACAACCTTTTCATGGACAGTAAGCCAGAATAATGTAACAGGGGCAACGGCAGGAGCAGGTTTCAATATCGCCCAAACATTATCTGCAACAACATCCGGAACGGCACTTTATATAATAACTCCTAATGCTGGTGGCTGTCCTGGTGCTCCAATTTCAGTTACCATTACAGTAAAACCTACATTAGTGGCAGTTGCACTACCAGCCACTAAAACAATTTGCTCCGGTAGTTCCGTTTTAGTATTGTTAAGCAGCAATATTCCCGGAACTGTTTTTTCATGGACTGTAAATCAAAACAATACTGTTGGTGCTGCGAATGGAAGCAATGATACCATCGCACAAACATTGACCGCAACAGGCACAACTCCTGGTACTGCTACTTATACAGTTACTCCTGTTGCTGGTGGTTGCAGTGGCTTGCCTATAATAGTTACCATTACCGTTAACCCACCACCGGTTGTAACTTCAACACCTTCAGCACAAACACTATGTTCGGGGGCTACCACATCTTTAGCATTATCAAGTACAGTAGTGGGTACAACTTTTTCGTGGACAGTCGTCCAAACCGGTGTTACTGGAGCAACTGCCGGCTCCGGTTCTATTATAACACAAAGTTTAACAACTACAGGCCTTGTTACTGGAACTGCTGTCTACACTATCACTCCTTCTGCAAACGGATGTGCCGGAACCCCTATAAATGTGACTGTTACCGTCAGGCTTTTGGATGATGCTGATTTCACCTATCCATCAGCAACATTTTGTATTTCAGGAGCGGATCCAATTCCAACAATTACAGGTTTGCCTGGCGGAACTTTTTTATCAACCACTCCTCCTTTTAGCTTATCTGTTAGTCCAACAACAGGTATTATTGATCTCTCTGCAAGTGCTTTAGGTGTATACACTCTATCTTATACAACAAATGGGCTTTGTCCGAATACAAGTTCTATAAATATAACCATTGGCAGCACAACCCCTTCTGCGAGTTTCAGTTATTTGGGGTCTCCGTTCTGTCAATATGGGACTAACCCAACACCGATCTATGGTGCAGGCGCGAGTGCAGGTTTTTATACGGCTACTCCTGCAGGCTTAGTATTTGCACATGTTAATACGGGTGAAATTGATTTAATGCTTAGTGCGCCAGGAACATATTTAATAACCAATACAATTCCGGTAAGTGGAACATGTGCTGGTGCAACCGCAAATTATTCGATCACTATTGATGGTGCTCCAACAGCAACAGCAACCCCTTCGGCACAAACGATCTGCTCGGGCAGCTCAACATCAATTGTATTGACCAGTTCAATGCCTGGTACAACTTATGCCTGGACTGTTGTTCAATCAGGTGTTTCCGGTGCATCTGCCGGAGCTAATGATTCCATTTTACAAACCTTATCAACTACTGCGCTTGTATCAGGTTCTGCGGTATATACGATCATACCAACTGCGGGAAATTGTACAGGACTCCCTATAACGGTTACAATTATTATTGATCCATGTCCTATTGCAACTGCCATTCCATCCACTCAGGCAATTTGTTCGGGTGGAACAACATCCATTGCGCTTTCTAGCAATATTATAGGAACTGCTTTTGCCTGGACAGTTGTTCAAACGGGTGCTACAGGAGCTGCTGCCGGCAGTGGTGGAATTATTGCTCAAACATTAACAGCAACTGGAACTTCAGCAGGAACAGCTGTTTACTCAATTACTTTATCTGCCAATGGTTGTGTTGGTATTCCATTAACTGTAACGGTTACCATCAATCCCGTTCCGGTTATAACTGCAACTCCATCAAGTCAAACAATTTGTACCGGTGATACTTCTTCAATAGTTTTAACAAGCACTGTGGCTGGAACTACCTTTACCTGGACAGCAAGTCAGTTAGGCGTTTCTGGAGGTTCTGACGGTGGAGGTGATACAATTGCACAAATTTTGTCTGCAACCGGTACCGTTCCGGGTGTGATAACATACACAATTACTCCAAATGCTCCGGGTGATTGTCCGGGACAACCAATAACTGTTTCAATAACTGTAAATCCTGACCCAATTGTAACTGCAACTCCTATGGCGCAGATCATTTGTTCGGGAGGTACCACCGCTGTTATTTTACACAGTAATGTTAGTAGTACTACCTTTGCCTGGACAGTTGTCCAAACAAAAGTTACCGGAGCTACTGCTGGAACAGGTTCAAATATTACCCAAACATTAAGTGCTACTGACAGTATTCCTGGAACTGCTGTTTATTCTGTAATACCTACCGATACTGTTACCGGTTGTCCTGGTATTCCGGTAGAAGTTACTGTAACTGTTAATCCATTACCTGTTATTAAAGCAACTCCGGCATCGCAGGTTATTTGTACAGGAAGCACAACCGGAATTGTATTATCAAGTAATGTGTTTGGTACCTCATTCTCATGGACGGTTGTTCAAACAGGAATTACCGGTGCTGTTCCAGGATCGGGAGCCACAATAGCACAAACTTTAGCTGTGGCCGGAACAACTACCGGTACTGCTGTTTATACAATCACCTCTATTGGTGGAGGTTGTACTGGTAGTACCATTACCGTTACCATCACGGTTAATACAATGGATAGTTCATCATTCTCTTACGCTTCACCATCGTTTTGCCAAACAGGTATTGATCCTTTAGCTATAGTATCAGGCTTGCCTGGAGGGACCTTTTCTTCTACCACAGGATTGGTTTTATTGGATACCTTAACTGGTTTAATTGATCTAAGTGCTAGTCCGTTAGGCTTACATACTGTAAAATATACAACATCAGGTCTTTGTTCCGATACAAGTATTACTTATGTTGCAATTACAGCTGCACCGGGGGTAGGTTTCACTTATCAGGATTCTTCATACTGTCAAAATGGAAATAATCCTTTACCTATTTTTGATTCACTTGCTATCGGAGGTGTGTTTTCAGCTACTCCTGCAGGTTTGGTGTTTTCCGATTCATTAACAGGTGAAATCAATTTGTCGTTAAGTTCTGTGGGAACATATGCAATCACTAATTACCTTGCTCCGAGTGGAGGATGTGGTGCCGATAGTTCAACAATAAATATTACTATTGTTCCTCTTGTAGCTACAGCAACTCCTTTATCTCAGGCAATTTGTTCAGGAACAGCCCCCTCTATTGCATTAACAAGTTCGTTGCCTAACACAACCTATATCTGGACAGTAGTAGAAACAGGTATAACAGGAGCATCGGCAGGAAGTGATTCGTTGATCGCTCAAACATTAACATTAACAGGATCTGTTCCCGGAACCGCTGTTTATACGATCACACCGTCAAATGGAGTTTGTGTAGGCGATACAATAATGGTAACAATTACTGTTAACCCTGCTGCTATTGGTATAGCAACGCCAACTTCTGAAACAATATGCTCGGATAGTGCAACATCTATTGTATTAACTAGTAATACACCGGGCACTACTTTTTCTTGGATAGTTAACCAATCAGGCGTTTCTGGAGCAATAGCCGGGACGGATTCAATTATTTCTCAAACATTAAGTACTACCGGAACTAATGCAGGTACTGCCATTTATACGATCACACCTTATTCAATTGGATGTTCAGGAAGTCCTATTAATGTTACTGTAACTGTAAATCCTTCTGATGATGCATCGTTTACATATACTTCTGCGACTTATTGCCAATCAGGTGCTAACCCAACACCTTCAATTACTGGTTTACCTGGAGGAACTTTTACATCAATTCCTTCTTCCGGTTTAACAATTAATCCAGCAACAGGTACAATTGACTTGGCTTCAAGCACGATCGGAGTATACATACTTACCTATACAACAAATGGAACTGTTTGTCCGAACTCAAGTTCTATCACAATGACCATTAGTAATACCAATCCTTCTGCGAATTTCAGTTACCCGGGCACTCCATACTGTCAAAATGGAAGTAATCCTTTACCGGTGTATGGTCCGGGAGCAAGTGCTGGTATATTTTCGTCAAGTCCTTCAGGTTTAGTATTTATCCATGTTAATACGGGTGAAATTGATCTGGCAGCTAGTAATCCGGGTACTTATACTGTCACTAATACAATTCCTGCAAGTGGAACTTGTTTGGCTGCAGTTGCAACAAGTACTGTAACAATAAGCATGTCGGATGACGCCTCTTTTATATACACTTCAGCCACTTATTGCAGGTCAGGAATTGACCCTATACCTTCCATTACAGGTTTATCTGGTGGTACTTTTTCAGCTACTCCTGCAGGCTTAAGTATTAATGCATCAACCGGAATTATCGATTTAGACTCTTGTTTGTTAGGTGTCTATACCCTTACGTATTCAACTAATGGTACTTGTCCGGATTCAAGTTCAATAACCATGGTAATTACCGACACAACACCTTCTACCAACATCAGTTATTCGGGTTCTCCATTCTGTCAAAATGGAAGTGATCCATTCCCGGTTTTCGGTTTAGGTGCAAGTGCGGGAATCTTTTCGGCTTCTCCTTCAGGCTTAACATTCGTGCATCTTAATACCGGTCAGATCGATCTGCTATCAAGCACACCGGGTACCTATACAGTTACCAATACAATTCCTGTTAGTGGTTCATGTCTTGCTTCTAGTTCAACAACTACAGTTATCATAACCGCTGCCGATGATGCGTCTTTTGTTTATACTTCTTCAACCTATTGTCAGTCAGGAACGAATCCTACACCTTCTATTACTGGATTGTCGGGTGGTACGTTCACATCAACCCCTGTTGGTTTAGTTCTTGATTCAATTACAGGTTCAATTAATTTATCTACCAGTTCTTTGGGAACGTATACGCTTTTCTATACAACAAATAGTGCCTGCCAGAATACAAGTTCAATAACGATGACTATTACGGACACTACCCCTTCGGTGAGTTTCAGTTATCCGGCTTCTCCATTTTGCCAAAATGGATATAACCCTTCTCCAACATTTGGTCCGGGTGCAAGTGCAGGTATATTTTCATCTACCCCGGTAGGATTGACTTTTGTAAATCTGAACACCGGTGAAATAAACTTGGCAATAAGCTTACCGGGTGTCTATACAGTTACCAACACTATTCCGGCAAGTGGCAGTTGCCTTGCTGCAAGCACAACAAGTTTAGTAACCATTACTACTTCTGATGATGCATCCTTTACATATACTTCATCAACGTATTGTAACTCCGGTTCTAACCCAACACCAGCAATTGCAGGTTTGGCTGGCGGAACTTTTTCATCAACTCCTGTAGGATTATCAATTGATCCATCAACAGGTACCATTAATTTGGCAACAAGTGCATTAGGTGTTTATAATCTTTGTTATTCCACAAATGGAACATGTCCATTTACAGAATGCATAACGATGACAATTACCGATACTACACCAACATCGAATTTTAGTTATACGGGTTCTCCATTCTGTCAAAATGATAATAATCCTTTCCCAGCTTTTGCTACGGGTGCAAGTGCAGGTATATTTTCGGCTATACCAGCAGGTTTGGTATTTGCACATGTTAATACGGGTGAAATTGATCTGGGAGCCTGCGCATCGGGAACATACACTGTTATTAATACAATTCCAGCGAGCGGAACATGTCTTGCTTCTATTTCAACAAGTACAGTTATTATTAGTTCGTCTCCTACTATTACTGCAACGCCATCTTCTCAAACTATTTGTACAGGACAAAGTACTGCCATTGTTTTAACAAGTTCAGAAACAAGTACAACTTATAACTGGACAGTGAATCAGACAGGTGTATCAGGAGCCACTGTAGATTCAGTTGCTACCATTGCTCAAACATTAATAATTACGGGATCAAATATAGGTATCGCTACTTATAACATCACATCTGATGCCAATGGTTGTCCAGGAACTCCAATAATAGTGCCGATCACCATTAATCCATTGCCGCTTGCGGGTATGTTTGGTATGGTAATTACTCCGGCCAACTGTTATGATACTGCGGGTTCAATTTTAGGACTGATAGTTCCTCCGGGACAGAATCCGTTTACATATACCTGGACAAATACTGCTGGTGATACAGTGGCTAATGGAAGTGCTGATCTTAACAATGCAATTCCGGGCACATACTCTTTAAATTTGACGGATATGTATGGTTGTTCAGTCAATTTAGGTCCATTTACTGTGACATCAACCTCAACTGTGATTTCAGCGTTCACTGCAAATCCAACAACGGGGCAAACCCCTTTAACAGTTAACTTTACAAATAGCAGCACAAATGCAACTAACTATTTATGGCAGTTTGGAATAAGCGATACATCAACACAGGTGGATCCAACCTATGTAATTGTACCTACAGGTCAATTCCAGATTTGTTTGATTGCATACAATGCTTTTGCTTGTACTGACACATCTTGTTCTACAATAGATGTGGATCAAAATTCAGTATTTGTTATTCCAAATATATTTACACCGAATGGTGACAACGTTAATGATGTATTCACGGTGCAGGGGATAGGTTTAAAAACGCTGGACGCGGAAATATTTAATCGATGGGGTCAAAAAGAAGCCGAATGGCATACAACCAGTGGTGGTTGGGATGGTCGTACTGCCAGTGGACTAGAAGCCACAACCGGAACGTATTATTATATAATTAACGCTACGGGAAAAGATGGCAAAGAATATTCTGAAAAAGGCTCCTTTTCACTTATTCGTGACAGCAAATAAATAAAAAATAAGAGGGTCGTAAAAAATTAAACGATCCATTTTTTATTGTTTCTTTCCTTTGTCCGAAACTATCCATTTTTAATCCAAGATCTTCAGTTGTTGCGCATTTTTTAATTTTTGTCCATCAGCTGAAAATTTTGCTTTTCGAATAGGAGATTCTTCATTTCATTCCGCAGGTCAATTTTTTATTTTTGTGGTTAAGTAATGAGCTCTTTGATCAATAAAGTTCAGTTTAGTTTTTTACTAACAATTGACCAATGCTTTGCTAAAAAGATCGGTTCTGAGCGTTTATTCTGAAAGGAACAGTGCTTACTGAAGACTATACCCGCTACCCCCAATATGGTTTATATAGTACTAAATTGCCAGCAGTTTTATCAATTTGCCCCCAAAACTGTTTTGAATAAAGATTTTTATTGCTTGTAGATGAAGTATTTATGGGCTTTTTTTGAGCCCCGAATCGATTCATTGGAACCTGGAAAAATAAAGAATTGGTAGGAGTTTTTAATTTGATTGTGATTTTATTTCCGCAGTTAAAGAACAATAAATTAGATTAAAATTATCATTATTTAGTTCCATGTTTTTGCCGTTTTTTCTTCCTTCTAAAAATCGAGAATTAAGATTTTTCTTGTTTACCTATTTTTTATATCTATCCGGCTATTTTTAACAAACCATTAGTCTCAATAAAATAAAAACAAAAAAACTCGTTAAAAGCAAACAATTTTAAATGCTTTAACGTATAAAACTTTGGAATTTAATGGTTTTCAAATAAAATAGTTATAAATTCAAAAAAAATCACCATATTTAAGCACTTGTTTTTTCCCTACGAATGCCAAAAAAATGAGTATAAAAAGTTACCCTATAAAATTTGTTTTAAAAGCAATGAAGCGCATACTTCTGTGTATGTTCTTTGGGTTAATTTTTTTGTCTCCCAATATAGTAAATTCACAATCAACATCTACAACTGTTTATTGGTCATCAGGTTGGTGTACCCTTTGCGGTACGCAGTATTCATGTATCCCACCATATTCTGGTAGTGGGAATTGGAACAATGGTATGCGGAATTTTGGAGACCCCATTCCTGCCGGAAATGTGATCACTCAAACTTGCGTAACAGTTTACCAGGCAAATTGTGGTTATTCCTCAATGTGTACCTACATAAATGGGGTTAATATAGGATGCGGATATCCACCGGGAGACTGTTGGTGCGGTAACTGTTGGCCCATGACAATGTGCTTAAACGGTGCATTACCCGGTTACAATTACGGTGGAACCAATACCTTGCAACTTGGCCCAAATGGTCTTACATGCGTTGCCTATGCAACTATTACTTTCACTTATGCTCCAACATGCGTTCAGTCAACTGGCCCATCATCTATCACAGCCACCCCGAACCCAACTTGTGGTGGTACCACAACGTTGACAAGAAATGGTGGTTCGCTTGGAACAGGTGCTGCATGGTATTGGTATTCGGGAAGTTGTGGTGGAACCTATATTGGAAGTGGTAATTCTATTAATGTGGCTCCTGGATCTAGTACAAATTATTTTGTTTTTGCTTCGGGAACTTGCAATACAACAGGATGTGCCTCTATTAATGTTGGTGTTAATACTTTATCTTCAGCTCCTTCATCTGCTTCAGCAAGTCCTAATCCTAATTGCGGAGGGGCTTCCACTTTAAGTGTAGGTGGTGGAGCATTGGGTTCCGGTGCAAATTGGTACTGGTATGCGGGTAGTTGTAGTGGAAGTTTAGTTGGTACGGGTTCTTCGATAAGTGTTGCACCCGGATCGACCACAACCTACTTTGTTAGGGCGCAAGGTACGTGCAATACTACAGCATGCGCTTCAGTCACTCTTACGGTTAATAGTCCATCTTCAGACCCTTCTTCTGCTTCAGCAAGTCCAAATCCAATTTGCGGTGGTTCAACAACGTTAACGTTAAACGGTGGTTCGCTCGGAACGGGAGCTTCATGGAGATGGTATACAGGAGGCTGCCCCGGGAGCCTTGTAGGGACAGGTACTTCAATCAGTGTATCACCCGGTTCAAGTACTACTTACTATGTGAGAGGGGAAGGGGCTTGTAATAATACAAATTGTGTCTCGGTTACAGTTACAGTAAATACTCCTTCTTCTGCCCCGGTTGGTGCAACGGCAAGTGTTAATCCTACTTGTGGTGGAGCAACAACCTTAAACGTGGTAGGAGGATCTCTGGGAACAGGCGGTAGCTGGAACTGGTTTTCCGGAAGTTGCGGTGGAACTTTCGTAGGATCGGGAAGTTCGATCTCTGTTTCACCCTCATCAAGTACTACTTATTTCGTGAGAGCTCAAGGCGTTTGTGGTTCTACTACTTGCGCCAGTATAGCTGTTACCGTAAATAATAATCCTGTAGCAACAGCTACTCCAACCTCTCAAAATCTATGTTCAGGAAATGTAACTTCAATTGCATTGACCAGCAGTGTTGCCGGTACCACTTTTAATTGGACACTTGTTCAGTCCGGTGTAACAGGCGGGGCGGCAAGTTCAGGCTCAACTATCGCTCAAACGCTGAGTACAACAGCACCTGTTGCCGGAACAGCAGTATATACGATTACACCAGTTGCAGCAGGTTGTACAGGTGCCCCAATTTCAGTTACCATCAATGTAAAGCCAAATCCTGTTGCTACAGCAACCCCTTCTTCTCAGGTACTTTGTTCGGGAAATCCAACTTCAATAGCGCTAACCAGTAATGTTGCAGGAACTACTTTTGCCTGGACAGTAACTCAAAGTGGAGCGTCAGGTGCTTCTGCCAGCAGTGGCGCTTCAATTGCTCAGACTTTATCTACAACTGGTTCAACAGTTGGTACTGTAACCTATACTGTTACCCCTAACGCTTCCGGTTGTTCTGGTACACCGATTTCTGTAACTATTTCAGTGAAACCAATTCCCGATGTAGTTGCAACACCTTCCTCACAAACCTTCTGTTCGGGAGGTGTTGCTAATATAGGCTTATCAAGTTCTGTTGTAGGAACTACTTATGCATGGACGGTTGTTCAATCAGGTGTATCAGGAGCATCTGCAGGCAGCGGTGCGACTATCCTTCAAACCTTAAACACTACAGGAGTAGTAGCAGGTACAGCAGTTTATACAATTACACCAACTGCTAATGGTTGTTCAGGAGCACCGATAAATGTAACGATCACAGTTAATCCAATGCCTGCAGCTACAGCAACCCCGGCAGTGCAGACCATTTGTTCAGGAAATACAACAGGGATCTCATTAACAAGTAATGTTGCCGGTACAACTTTTGCATGGACTGTGTTTCAAAATAGTGTAACAGGGGCAACTGCTGGTAGTGGTTCTTCTATCGCTCAAGTATTAACAGCAACCGGAACAACTCCGGGATCAGTGGTTTATTCAATTACTCCAACCGTTGGGCTTTGTGTGGGTTCTCCAATTACCGTTACTATTACGGTAAACCCAAGACCTGTGGCAACAGCAACACCCACAACACAAACGTTCTGTTCGGGAGGTACCACATTTATAGCATTATCCAGTAATATGGGCTCAACAACATACGCCTGGACAGTTGTTCAAACAGGGGTATCAGGAGCAGCAGCGGGCAGTGGTGCAACTATTGTTCAAACCTTGATCAATACCGGAGTAGTAGCCGGAACGGCAGTGTATACGATTACTCCAACCACAAGTGGTTGCGCGGGTACTCCAATTACTGTAACAATTACTGTAAACCCTGTTCCAATTGTTATTGCTACGCCTCCATCACAAATTTTATGTTCGGGTGATGTGACAGCGATCGCTTTGACCAGTAATGTGGGAGGAACAACTTTTTCATGGACTGTAACCCAAACCAATGTAAGTGGTGCTTCTGCGGGTAGCGGCCCTCTTATTGCTCAGGCATTAACCGCAACAGGTGCAAATTCAGGAACGGTGGTATATACGGTAACTCAAACTGCAGGAACTTGTGTAGGTTCTCCTATTACAATTAACGTTTCAGTAAACAAGAAGCCTGTAGCAACAGCCAGCCCTGTTTCTAAAACTATTTGCTCCGGAATTACAAGTACAATAACATTATCAAGTTCAATTCCGGGTACTACTTATTCTTGGACTGTTACTCAAAGTGGTGCTTCGGGAGCTGTTTCTGGAAGTGGTTCTGTTATTGCGCAGGTTCTATCCGCGACAGGTACAACTGCCGGTACCGTAACCTATACAATTACACCTAATAATAATGGTTGTATCGGGAATTCGATCACCTCAACTGTTACAGTAAACCCTCGCCCAATTGTAACAGCCACACCTACTGCTCAAACATTATGTTCTGGCGGGATAACCGGTATATCATTAACGGGAGATGTTGCAGGGACTTTATTTGCTTGGTCAGTGGTTCAAACCGGGGTAACCGGGGCTTCAAGTGGAACCGGGGCAAACATTATCCAAACGTTAACTTCAACCGGAAGTGTTACTGGTACAGCAGTTTATACAATAACACCCACAGCAAGTGGTTGTGCGGGCACACCAATAAATGTTACAGTAACATTAAGTCCTATACCGGTTGCAACGGCCACTCCTTCGGTTCAGACCATTTGTTCGGGGGCAGCAAATTCAATAGGGTTTACAAGTGATGTTGTGGGAACTACATTTGCATGGACGGTTGCCCAAACAAATGTAACAGGTGCAACAGCAGGAAGTGGAGCCAGTATAGCTCAAACATTAACGGCAACAGCAACTACTGCCGGAACAGCCGTATATTCTGTCACTCCAACTGCCGCAGGTTGTCCCGGTCTCCCAATTTTAGTTACTGTGACCGTAAATCCTCAACCTCTTGCAATAGCATGCCCTTCTGATGTTACAATCTGCTCGGGGGATGCAACTTCAATTGCGCTAACAAGTGATGTCACAGGAACTACTTTTGCATGGACAGTAGTTCAAAGCTTAGCCACAGGGGCATCTGCTGGAAGTGGTTCTACAATAGCACAAACATTAACAGCTACAACTACAAGCCCCGGTACCGAAACGTATACAGTTACTCCAAGCGCCACAGGTTGTTCGGGAACAGCAATTGTTGTAAATGTTACCGTAAATCCAAAACCAGTTGTAACGGCTACCCCTGCAGCGCAAACCATTTGTTCAGGTAACTTAACCTTTATTGCTTTATCAAGTAATGTTGTTGGTACTACATATTCATGGACAGTTAGCCAAACCAATTTAACTGGGGCTACTGCCAGTAGCGGAGCAGCTGTTATCAATCAAAGTTTAACATTAACCGGATCTATTGCTGGATCTGCAGTATATACTATCACTCCCACCGCAGGTGGATGTTCAGGAATTCCAATTACAGTTACCATTACCGTGAACGTTAATGATAATGCAGCCTTTACTTATCCTTCATCAACTTATTGTAAACCAGGGGTTAATCCAACACCTACGATCACAGGTTTGGCAGGCGGCTCTTTTTCATCTGCTCCTGCCGGCTTATCAATCAATGCTATTACAGGAACGGTTAATTTAGGAGCAAGTGCATTGGGGACTTATACGGTAAGCTATACAACAAATGGTCCTTGTCCGGTTACGAGTTCCGTTAGTTTTACAGTATCTGTATTATTTGCAGCGAATTTCAGTTATGCAGGTTCTCCATATTGTCAATACGCATCTAATCCTAGCCCTACTTTGGGAGTTGGAGCTACTGCTGGCAGGTATACCGCTGTTCCTGCCGGATTAGTTTTTGTAAATGCAAATACCGGACAAATTAATTTAACATTAAGTACACCTGGTATATATACTGTAACAAATACTATTCCTGTTAGCGGTGCTTGTGCAGCAATTAGTGCAAATAGTGGTATTACTATCAATAATTCTCCAACTGCAACAGCAACTCCTTCTGCACAAACAATATGTTCGGGAGGCAGCACGTCTATCGTTTTAACAAGTTCGATGGGGGCTACCACTTATAACTGGACGGTTGTTCAAGCAGGTGCTTCCGGGGCTTCGGCTGGAGCCGGTGCTACAATTGCTCAAACATTAACGGCAGATGGAACAAAAGCAGGAACCGCTATCTACACAATTACTCCAACTTCAGGGGGCTGTCCAGGTCTGCCAATAAAGGTAATAATTACAGTTAATCCAATACCTGTAGCTGCAAGTTGTCCTTCAGCACAAACAATTTGTTCAGGAGAAACTACTTCAGTAGCGTTAACCGCAGATGCCGGAGGAACTACTTTTTCATGGACAGTTAGTCAAACCGGAGTTTCCGGTGCTTCTGCGGGAAGCGGTTCTACAATAGCACAAGTCTTAACAGCTACGGGTACAGTTGCCGGTTCGGTAACATATACAATTACTCCAATTGTTGGTGGTTGTTCCGGAACAGCAATTTTAGTTTTCATAACCGTAAAACCAAGCCCAACAACAACCGCAACCCCTACTTCTCAAACAATTTGTTCCGGAACTTCAAACTCAATAGCGTTAACAAGTAATCTTCCGGCCACCACTTTTGTATGGACCGTAACTCAAACAGGAACTTCCGGTGCATCTGTTGGCGGTGGTACCACCATAGCACAATTGCTGACAGCAACCGGGGTAATTGCAGGTACTGCAACTTATTCAGTTGTTGGGACTTCTGGTGCCTGTCCCGGACTACCAACTTTAGTGCCTATTACAGTAAATCCAAAACCCGTTATTACTGCCACACCTGCTTCACAAACTATTTGTTCGGGTCTTGCAACTTCCATTGCATTAACAAGTGATGTTGCCGGTTCCACTTTTTCATGGACAGTGGTTCAAAGTGGTGTATCCGGAGCCACTGCAAACAGTGGTGCAAATATTGCTCAAACGCTTACTACAACAGGTGTTGTTGCTGGTACGGTTACTTATACAATAATCCCTTCCGCAAGTGGATGTCCCGGAAATCCAATAAATGTAATTATAACAGTAAATCCTACACCTGTAGTAACTGCTACTCCAATGACACAGACCTTTTGTTCAGGAGGAATAACAAGTATAGCCATATCAAGTAATGTGGTAGGTACAACATTTGCATGGACAGTTGTTCAAACAGGTGTATTTGGAGCAACGGCAGGTATCGGAACAACTATCACTCAATTATTAACGGCAACAGGATCGTTGATAGGAACTGCGGTATATACTATCACTCCAACTGTTGGTGGATGTACTGGTGCCCCGATCAATGTTACAATAACAGTAAATCCAATACCGGTTACTACCGCGATACCATCGTCACAATCGATATGTACTGGAACTGCCAGTAGTATTGCATTAACGAGCAATGTTGCAGGTGCTACTTTCACCTGGACAGTGCTTCAGAATGATGTTACCGGAGCCTCGAACGGATCAGGGGCTTCAATTGCTCAAACGCTGTCTACTTCCGGATTTGTTCCCGGAAATGCGGTATATACGATCTCAACAATTGCCAATGGTTGTGTTGGGAATCCTGCAACTGTGACCGTAGTGGTTAATCCAAGACCGGTATCAACTGCAACTCCTTCTGTTCAAACAATTTGTTCCGGCCAAATAACATCTATTCAATTAACAAGTAATATAGGGGTGACTTTTTTCTCCTGGACCGTGGTACAAACAGGGGTATCTGGAGCTGCGGCCAGTTCCGGAGCATCAATAGCTCAAACTATTACGGCTACAGGTCCAACAACCGGAACCGCTGTTTATACCGTAACACCTTCATCCACTGGTTGCCCAGGATCTCCAATTACAGTAACCATTACAGTAAAACCGAAACCTGTAGTAACAGCCACACCAAGTTCTGAAACAATTTGTACTGGAAATTCAAACTCAATAGCTTTGACAAGTGATGTTTCAGGTGCTACATTTAGCTGGACCGTTAATCAGAGTCTGGCTACTGGCGGTTTAGCCAGTAATGGTTCATTGATCTCTCAAGTTTTGACAACCACAAGTACAGCTCCCGGTAATGTAACTTATTCTGTTACACCTTCTTCGGCTGGCTGTGTTGGTTTATCCATTCCGGTGCCCATCTTGATAAATCCACGCCCTATTGTAACGGCAACACCTGCGTCACAAACTATCTGCTCATTTGCGGGCACTTCAATAGTATTAACAAGTGATCTTGCAGGTACCGCTTATTCCTGGACGGTGGTTCAAACCGGTGTAACGGGAGCCTCAACCGGTAGTGGTTCAAGTATCGTTCAAACTTTATCCGCAACAGGTTCAATTCAGGGAACTGCCGTTTATACAATAACTCCAACAGTAACCGGAACAGGTTGTTCAGGAACTCCTATAACTGTTACCATTGCAGTAAATCCAATTCCGGTTGCAACAGCAACTCCGGCATCGCAAACTATTTGTTCAGGGATCAGTACGGGAATTGCTTTGACAAGTGATGTAGCAGGGGCTACATTTTCCTGGACAGTAAATCAAACTAATGTTTCTGGCGCATCAACAGGAAGCGCCTTAAGCATTGCCCAGGTATTGACAGCAACAGGAACTGTAGTTGGAACAGCAATATATACGATCATTCCAAACGCTGCAGGTTGTGCAGGATCTCCGATCTCCGTTACAGAAACTGTAAATCCAATACCGGTTGCAACTGCAACTCCCGCTGTTCAGACAATCTGTTCGGGGATTGCTACTTCAATTGCCTTAACAAGTAATACTGCAGTTACTACTTATGCCTGGACAGTGGTTCAAACAGGTGTGACGGGTGCTACTCCTGGAAGCGGTTCAAGTATTGTTCAAACATTATCTAATGCAGGAACTGTTGCCGGAACGGCTGTTTACACCATAACACCAACATCAAGAAGTTGTTCAGGCGCTCCAATAACTGTTACTGTAACTGTCAATCCAAGACCAACAGCAACAGCAACACCTCCAGCGATAACATTCTGTACCGGAAGCACTACTTCTATTGCATTAACAAGTAATGTTTTAGGTTCCACTTTTTCGTGGACAAGAGTACAGACAGGGGTAACAGGAGCAACTGCTGATTCGGCTTTAACTATTGCTCAATTATTAACAACTACCGGAGCTGCAACAGGAACTGTTGTTTATACGATCAAACCATCAGCAAGTGGTTGCACAGGAAACACAATTAATGCTACTGTTACAGTAAATCCGATGGATAAGGCTGGTTACACCTATACGTCCTCAACATATTGTTTAACCGGTATTGATCCAACCCCTACCATTACAGGTTTACCTGGCGGAACTTTTACATCAAGTCCTGCCGGTTTGATAATTAATTCAAGCACAGGTACGCTCACTTTAGCAACAAGTGCTGTAGGTACTTATAATGTTGTTTATACAACAAACGGTAATTGTCCTAATACAAATACGGTAGAAGTTTCAATCTTTGCCGGACCAATTGCGGCTTTCAGTTATCCGGGATCTCCATTCTGCCAATATGGAACTAACGCATTCCCAACTTTTGCTCCGGGAGCAAGTGCCGGTACATTTTCAGCATTCCCATCCGGCTTGTTATTTGTTAATGTGAATACAGGAGAAATTAATTTGCAAACAAGCACTCCCGGAAGCTATACGATCACGAATACTATTGTTGCAAGCGGTGGATGTGCGGCTGTAACTGCAACATCTTCGGTTGTTATCGGGCCGGCTCCTATAGCAACCGCCACTCCGGTAACAAAAACAATTTGTTCGGGAAGTGCAACATCAAATGTGTTAACAAGTTCAATGCCTTCCACAACATATACCTGGACGGTAGTTCAAACGGGTGTTATAGGAGCATCTAACGGGATCACTGATATAATAGGACAAACATTATCAACTACAGGCAGTGTTCCGGGTACTGCCGTATATTCGGTTGTACCAACTTCAGGAGTTTGTGTTGGGAAACCAACAGTTGTAACCATTACTGTTAACCCAATTCCTATTGCCACGGCAATTCCATCTACCCAAACGATATGTTCAGGTTTTCTTTCTTCCGTATCATTAACAAGTACAGTGGCCGGTACCACTTATGCATGGACCGTAGTTCAAACAGGTTTAACCGGTGCTACAGCAGGTGCCGGATCAACTATTGCTCAGGCTTTAACAGTAACCGGAACAACGCCAGGGACCGCAGTTTATACGATCACTCCAACTGCATCAGGTTGTACGGGTTCTCCTATTTCAGTGACTTTAACCGTAAATCCAATACCACTTGCAATTGCAGGGCCTTCTGCTCAAACAATATGTTCCGGGGAAATGACATCAATTGCACTTACAAGTGATGTTCCAGGTGCTACTTTTACATGGACAGTTAGTCAAAGCGGTGCTTCCGGTGCTTTTGATGGTAATGGTTTGTCGATCAACCAAATTCTGACATCAACATTTAATACAAGTCCCGGTACGGTAACCTATTCAATTACCTCATCTGCTGCCGGTTGTACTGGGGCTCCTGTTGAGGCAATTATTACAGTGAACCCTTTACCTGTAATGGCAGCAACAACCTTATCAAATACCATTTGTTCGGGTGCTGCAACATCAATAGCTTTATCCAGTAATATCACAGGTACCACTTTTGCAAGAACTGTTATTCAAAACGGTGTATCGGGTGCATCAGCAGGCATCGGCCAGAATATAGTTCAAAACTTATCTACCACAGGATTTGTTGAAGGTACTGCTGTTTATAATATAACACCAACAGTAACTGCAACAGGTTGTATAGGTCTACCTATAAGTGTAACCATAACAGTTACTCCGGCACCGGTTGTTACGGCTTCTCCCAGTTCACAAACAGTTTGTTCCGGAGATTCTACATCCATTACATTATCAAGTAATGTTGTAGGTACATCGTTTATGTGGACGGTAACCCAAAATAATGTATCAGGAGCAATTGCCGACAGTGGTTCAGCCATTAATCAAACATTAATGGCTACTGGAGCAACAAACGGAACAGCAGTATATATAATTACTCCGGGTGCCGAAGGTGGTTGTCCTGGTTTCCCTATTTCAGTTCCGGTAACTGTAAGACCAAGACCAATTGCCACTGCAACCCCTTCTGCTCAAACAATTTGTTCGGGAGGCTCGATATCTGCGTTTTTATCAAGTAATGTAGCCGGGACATCTTATACCTGGACTGTAAATCAAATTGGTGCTGCAGGAGCCACTCCCGGAGGAGGTTCTACAATTGCTCAAACGTTAATAGCAACCGGCTCTACTGTTGGAACTGTAATTTACACGATCACACCTACTAAATTATCTTGTTCCGGTGATCCAATAACAGTGTCCATTAAAGTAAATCCAACTCCAACTGTTACTGCCTCGCCTTCGCCAGATACTATTTGTACAGGAACAACCACATCATTAGCATTATCAGGAACTGTAGTGGGTACCAATTTTTCATGGACATCCACTCAGACTGATTTAACAGGTGCAACCCCGGGCTCAGGTATTACAATAGCTCAAACTTTGATCAATACAAGCTTTGTATATGCTATGGGCAAAGCTATTTATACAATAACTCCAATTGCCAGCGGATGTGTTGGAACTGCTGTTAAAGATACTGTTTACGTAAGGCCTAAAGATAAGACCTCATTTGCTTATACTTCCGGAACATTTTGTCAGACAGCATCCAACGAAACGCCTGTAATTACAGGTTTACCAGGAGGTTATTTTTATTCGACCCCGGTAGGCTTAGTTATTGATTCGGTGACAGGAACAGTTAATTTTATTGCAAGTGCTTTGGGCACATACACTGTGTCCTACACCACAAGAGGTCCTTGTCCGAATACAGGTTATATGAACATGACGGTTGCTCTTACATTTTCTGCCGTTATTAATTATATTGGTTCTCCTTTCTGTCAATTCGAAAATGATCCTTTCCCTGTTTATGGGGACGGTGCAAGTGCTGGTTCTTTTTCAGCTGCTCCGGCAGGATTGGTATTTGTGAGTACCAATACGGGTGAGATCAATTTACCTTTAAGTGCTCCAGGTTCATATACCATTACAAATACAATTCCTCCAAGTGGAACATGTTTGGGTGCTATAGAATCAGATACGGTTACCATCACTCCTGCACCGGTTGCAACAGCCACTCCTTCGGCACAAACGGTGTGTTCGGGAAGGACCACTTCCATTGCCTTAACCAGTACAATACCGGGAACCACTTATACATGGAATGTAATTCAACTTGGTGTTTCGGGTACATCTGATGGTGTTTTCGATTCCATATCTCAAGTATTAACTACTTCCGGTATCCTTTCCGGAAGTGCGGTATATACTGTTACGCCAACTTCTGCCGATGGTTGTGTCGGTCTTCCAATAACGGTTACAATTACTGTTGATCCTTGTCCTATTGCAACTGCCATTCCTTCTACCCAGGTAATATGTTCTGGTGATCCAACATTAATAGGTTTGTCGAGTAATATTGCAGGTACTACTTTTACCTGGACAGTTGCTCAGACCAATGTTACAGGTGGAGCTGACAGCAGTGCTTCAGTGATCGCTCAAACCTTATTTGCAACAGATTCACTTGCCGGTTCTGCGACATACACCATTACACCTTGGCTCAATGGTTGTGCCGGTATTCCAATGCCTGTTACCATTGTTGTTCAGCCGGTTCCTATTGCAACAGCCACTCCAGGGGATCAAACAATTTGTTCCGGAATTACAACTTCAATGGCCTTAACAAGTACAGTACCAGGAACTACTTTTACATGGACTGCAAGTCAATTGGGGGTTTCAGGAGGGTCTGACGGAGCGGGTAATACTATAAGTCAAACACTGACAGCAACAACTAATTTGCCTGGTACTGTCACCTATATCATTACACCTATAGCTGCCGGTGGTTGCCCTGCTTTACCAACTACAGTAACAGTAATAGTAAATCCTAGGCCGGTTGTTACAGCCACACCAGCCACACAGGTTATTTGTTCAGAAAATGCAACTGAAGTTGCTTTAAATAGTACAATTAGTACCTCTATATTCTTCTGGACAGTAGTTCAAACAGGTGTTACCGGAGCTTTCCCTGATACAGCTGCGACTATTTCTCAGATTTTAACTAATGCCGGTAATGAGCAGGCTACGGCAGTTTATACGGTAACACCACTTGACACTGCCAGTGGTTGTATTGGAACTCCAACATCCGTTACGTTAATAGTAAATCCAAGTCCGACTGTGACAGCGACTCCTTTAGCCCAAACAATTTGTTCGGGAATAAGCACTGCTATTTCATTGACAAGTAATGTTAACGGTACAACTTTCTCCTGGACCGTTGCTCAGACAGGAGTTACAGGTGCCGTGGCCGGTTCGGGTGCTACCATTGCACAAAATATATTTAATGCAGGTCCTGCAATTGGAACAGCCGTGTATACTATCTTACCAATGAATGATTTTAATGGTTGTAATGGTAATACATCAACGGTAACGATAACCGTTAATCCAATGGATGATCCGGAATTTTCATATCCTTTAGCTACTTATTGCCATTCCGGCCCTGATCCAATGGCTATCGTTGCCGGTTTACCGGGAGGTACTTTTTCTTCTACAACAGGTTTGATATTTTTAGATCCATTAACTGGTAAAATTGATATTAGTGCAAGTCCATTAGGCTTACACACCGTGAAATATACAACCAACGGTGATTGTCCTGATACAAGTCTTGTTGATCTTACGATAACAGCACCTCCAGGTGCAGGGTTCTCTTACGCAGATTCATCAGTTTGTCAGTTTGGAGTTAATCCGTTCCCAATTTTTGATACACTTGCCATAGGAGGCGTGTTTTCAGCATCACCTGCAGGATTGGTATTCGTAGATTCATTGACCGGAGAAATTAATTTATTAACCAGTACCCCTGGCAATTATGTCATTACTAATACTACTGATACAAGCGGAGGATGTGCTGTTGATAGTGCGAAAACAAACATTATTATCCTTTCACTTATAGCCACGGCAACACCAACCTCACAAACTATATGTTCAGGTGACACCACTTCTGTTGCTTTAACCGGATCGCTTCCAGGAACAACTTTTGCATGGGAAATAGCTGGAATAGCTGTTGTTGGAGGATCGGCAGGAGAGGGTTCATTGATTTCTCAAATATTAACAGCTACGGATAGTATTGCAGGTACACTGATCTATACGATAACACCAACTGCCGGAGCATGTGTCGGACTACCAATTTTCGATACTATTACTGTTAATCCTATTCCTGCTATTACTGCAACGGCTTTATCTCAAACATTGTGTTCGGGAGACAGCACTTCTATTGCATTATCAAGTAATGTAGCCGGTACCACTTTTTCCTGGACAGTTATTCAAACGGGTGTAACAGGAGCATCGGCAGGTACTGATTCAATAATTACGCAAACATTAACCACTACAGGAACTGTTGCCGGAACAGCAATTTATACGATCAGTTACTATGCAAACGGTTGTACAGGAAATCCTATAATGGATACAATTACTGTAAACCCTAGTGATGATGCTTCTTACAATTATTCATCAGCAACCTATTGCACATCAGGTGTTAATCCTACACCAATCATTACCGGCTTACCGGGTGGATTATTTACATCTACTCCTGCCGGTTTATCAATTTACGATCAAACAGGTGCAATAGATCTGGCAAATAGCCTGTTGGGTACCTATACTGTTGTTTATACAACAAATGGCCTTTGTATCAATACAAATACTGTAATTGTTACTATAACTGACACTACTCCTTCAGCAGATTTCAGTTACCCTGCTGCTTCCTATTGCAAAAACGGAAGTAATCCATCACCAGTTTATGCACCGGGTGCATTTGCAGGTGTATTTACGGCAAGCCCTGTTGGTTTGACTTTTGCGAATGTGAATACCGGTGATATTGATCTATCTTTAAGTACCCCTGGTATTTATACAATCACTAATACAATACCTGTGAGTGGTAATTGTCTTGCTGCATACGGTACTACAATAGTTTCTATACTTACTGATAATGCTTCTTTTACTTATCCATCATCAACCTTTTGTCAATCGGGCAGCAACCCAACAGCGACAATTACAGGTCTTCCGGGTGGTCTTTTCTCAGCAAGTCCTGCTGGACTTGTAGTTGACTCATTGTCGGGTACAATAGATCTGGCTGCAAGTACCTTAGGTGCATATACGCTTAGTTATGCAACAAATGGCCCATGTCCAAATGTTGGTAATATGATCATCACTGTAACCGACACTACACCTGCTACAAGCTTTAGTTATATAAATTCACCATTTTGCCTGAACGGAAGTAATCCTTCTCCTGTTTATGATACAGGTTCAAGTGCGGGTGTGTTTTCAGCCACTCCTGCGGGTATCGTTTTTGTAAGTGTTAATACAGGTGAAATTGATCTGATATTG
Organism: Bacteroidota bacterium; assembly: GCA_040388745.1. Classification (GTDB taxonomy): domain Bacteria; phylum Bacteroidota; class Bacteroidia; order 2-12-FULL-35-15; family 2-12-FULL-35-15; genus 2-12-FULL-35-15. The sequence goes on from JAZKBF010000016.1 coordinate 132,938, forward strand.
AGTACCCCTGGCACTTATACAATTGTTAATACTATTCCTGCCAGTGGTACATGTCTTGCATCGAGTTCAATATCATCAATAACCATAAATGTGGATGATGCTTCGTTTAGCTATTCTTCAGCAACATATTGTCAATTAGGTGCTGACCCGACACCTTTAATTACAGGTTTGCCGGGTGGTTATTTTTATTCTGTTCCTGTAGGCTTAACAATTGATTCATTAACCGGAACCATTACGTTACCATCAAGTGCTTTAGGCGTTTATACGGTTAGCTATACAACAATTGGTTCTTGTAGTGCTTCAAGTGCTATAACCATGACAGTTACAAACACCAGCCCTACAGCGAATTTTAGTTATCCGGGTTCTCCATATTGTCAAAATGGAAACGATCCTTTACCAATATTTGGTCCGGGTTCAAGTGGAGGTGTATTCTCAGCTACTCCTTCCGGTTTAGTATTTGTTCATGTTAATACCGGACAGATCGATCTAAGTGCAAGCTTACCGGGTACTTATGTTATTACTAACGATATCCCTGTAAGTGGCGCATGCCTTGCTGCAAGTGCAACAACTGCATTTACTATAGAATCTCCGGACAATGCTTCTTTTGCTTTTTCATCAGCAACTTATTGTACATCCGGTCCTGACCAGACCCCTGTAATTTCGGGAGTACCGGGAGGTACTTTTTCATCAAGTCCTGCAGGTTTAGCAATTGATTCGTTAACGGGTACAATTTCTTTGGTATCGAGCTCTTTAGGTACGTATGTTGTTTCTTATACAACAAATAGTATTTGTCAAAATACAAGTTATATAATCATGACGGTTACGGATACCACACCATCTGCGGATTTCAGTTATCCGGGTACTCCATTCTGTCAATATGGAAATAATCCATTCCCTGTTTTTGTTGCAGGAGCAAGTGCAGGTATATTCTCGGCAACACCTCCGGGTTTAGTATTTGTTCATGTTAATACAGGGGAGATCGATCTGCCAGCAAGTGCTCCTGGTACTTATACCGTAACTAATACAATTCCGGCTAGCGGTTCTTGTTTAGCTGCGGATGCCACAAATACAGTTACTATTACTCCAGCTCCGGTGGCTGTTGCAACCACAGCATTACAATCAATATGTACCAGTGGAGCCACTCCTGTGTCTATAGCGTTATCAAGTAATATAACCGGCTCTACTTATTCATGGACAGCTTCTCAGTCTCTACTTAGCGGAGCATCCGGAGGTATCGGATCTACTATCGATCAGACCTTGCAACTTACTGGGGTAAATTCAGGTACTGCTGTTTATCTCATTACTGCTACAGGCAATGGTTGCATTGGAAAACCAACGATACTAACCATTACATTAAATCCATTACCTATTATAGGCGGTCTGTTTATCGCCATTACACCAGCTAATTGTTATGATACAGCAGGTTCTGTTCTTGGAATGGTAATGCCTCCGGGCCAAAAGCCATTTACATTTACATGGGTAAATGCCTTAGGTGACACAATAGGAAACAGCCTTGATCTGAATAATGTAATAGCGGGTTCATATACTTTAACTGTAAATGATTCGGTTGGTTGTTCAATTGTTATGGGTCCATATGTGATAGGATCAACATCAGTTGTAACTGCAGCATTTACAGCAGATCCAACATTTGGACAAACTCCTTTAACTGTTAATCTTACCAATGAAAGTATTGATGCAACACATTATCTATGGGATTTTGGAACAATGGATACTTCAACACTGGTTGATCCTACGTATATAATTATTCCAACAGGACAATTCCAGATTTGTTTGATCGCATACAATGCTTTCAATTGTACTGATACTGCTTGTTCTATAATTGATGTTGACAAAACCAACGTATTTATTGTACCGAATGTATTTACACCTAATGATGATAATGTAAATGATGTATTTGCGGTGCAAGGAATTGGTTTAGAGAGCCTGGATGCCCAAATATTTAACCGTTGGGGTCAAAAAGTATTCGAATGGCATACGATAAACGGAGATTGGGATGGCCGCACTGCCAGTGGAGTCCCTGCTCCAAGTGGAACCTATTATTACATAATTAAAGCAAAAGGAAAAGACGGAAAAGATTATTTTGAAAAAGGTTCTTTTTCACTTATTCGCGAAAGTAAATAGAGGGAAATTTGCAACTATTTATTGAGAAATACTTAACAAATAACATTTTAACAATGCAACTTTTTAATTTTAGTTTGCGTCTCCTCGTTAATAATTAGTTAATAAATATTTATAAGGCGACAAACAATATATTTATTATTTTGAATTTTGTTATATCTTCGCACAGTGCTAAATACTTTATTATGAATAAAATAAAATACTTTTTTATTTTCCTGTTTGCCATTGTTTTGACCACTCCTCAGAAGGTGACTGCTCAAAACAATTCCGATTGGCAACCCATATACCTACTTGTAACAGGTGATAACACTATGGATGGTGTTGAAGCGTCTTTCCAAGTCAATACATGCAATGGGGTAGATATCATTTATATTAAATTTATTAATCACAATGCTAACGCGGTAAAAATAGAATGGTTTGATGCTGTATTTTCGCAAGAACTTAAATGGAATAGTAAAGAAACGCCAGCTGATAAAAAATCATTAGTGCTTTCTGCTAATGCTGAAGTAAAGGGTGAATGTTCAAAGAACCTTTATCTGGAGCTTTTTGTTAAAGTAAAAGATTTTGTTGCCGATAAAAAAGATTTCAAGAGATATTCTGCTTCTCGATTTAAAGTTGTTTCAGTTCAATAATATTAAAGTTTTAGGATATGAAAAATAAAATATTTACCTGCCTGTTTTTACTTTTTGTGACCGGTACTTCGGTTTTTTCACAAACGGTTAACGTTACCATTACTTACAGTGGTGCGCAATCGCAAGGGTGTTGTAATGTTTGTGGTGTAGATTATTGGTGTATAAATAACACCGGTGGATGCGGAACAACAGCAGCGTGCGATAATAGAACTTTCTTTGATCCTGTTCCTGCAGGCCATATCATTACAGGAGTTTCGGTTACCTATTTTGGTGCAGGTTGTTATGCATCAGCAGAACCTACATTTATAAATGGCGTTCTTATCGGGTCGGCTCCTAATAATGGAAATTGTGCCTGTGGAGGATGTTCTTCATACCCTACAAGTAATACTTTTCCTTGTCCTACAGGCTTACCGAGTTACAATTATGGAGGTGCCAATGTTTTCAGGTCTTGTCCGAATGGTGCATTTTGCCCTCAAAGAGCCGTTATCACTTTAACATACACTCCGATATCCACAGCTCCTACAGGTGCTACAGCCACTCCTAACCCTTCGTGCGGAGGTCCTATCACATGAAATAAAATTGGTGGTACACTTGGAACCGGTGCTGTATGGAAATGGTATTCGGGATCTTGTGGTGGAACACTGGAAGGTACTGGGGCTTCTATTACTGTAACGCCAACATCTACAACCACTTATTTCATTAGAGCAGAAGGTGGAGGATGTGGAACTTCAACATGTGCGCAAGTTACTGTAACATTTAACACATTATCCGTTGATCCTGCATCAGCCACAGCAAGTCCAAGTACAACTTGTGGAGGACCAACAACGCTGACTGTTGTTGGTGGTTCATTGGGTTCGGGAGCCGCCTGGAATTGGTATACTGCTTCTTGTGGAGGTGCTTCGGCAGGTACAGGCGCAAGCATTACGGTTTCACCTACATCAACCACCACTTATTTTGTGAGGGCGGTGGGGCCTTGTAATACTACTAATTGTGTTTCGGTTGCTGTTACTGTAAATCCTGTTCCTTTTGCAATTGCAACGCCTTCATCACAAACAATATGTTCCGGAAGTGCACCTTCAATAGCTTTAACGAGTTTTGTTCCGGGTACTACTTTTGCCTGGACAGTTGTTCATACAGGTGGAGTAACGGGTGGTACAGCAGGTACGGGAAACACAATTGCTCAAACATTAACAGCAGGTGGAACGCAAGGTACTGCAGTGTATACAGTTACACCAACAGCAAGTGGTTGTGCCGGTAATACTCTAAACGTAACGATCACTGTAGATCCTATTCCTGTTTTAACAGCAACACCTTTAAATCAAACCATTTGTGCAGGAACAGTTCTTCCTATCGCTTTGACGAGTACTGTTTCGGGAACCGTTTTTTCATGGACAGTTGTTGAAACAGGTGTTTCCGGAGGGTCGAACTCAACAGGAAATACTATTTCGGATGCATTGATCGCAACCGGAGGTGGAATCGGAACAGCAGTTTATACGATTACTGCTACTTCGAGTGGCTGTCCGGGATCTGCAATTACTGCCACAGTTACTGTTAATCCCGATCCGGGATCAACCGCTACGGCAAGTCCTGCTATATCAACTATATGTTCCGGAACTACCACATCTATTGCTTTAAGCAGTATAGCTATCGGTACTGTATTTACCTGGACAGTTACACAAGTTGGTGTTACAGGAGGATCAGGAGGTACCGGTCCAACAATTTCTCAAGTATTAACTGCCGGAATAGTTCCCGGAACTGCCACATATTCTGTTGCATCCACAGCGAATGGCTGTACAGGGAACCCCATAACGGTATTAGTAACAGTAAATCCAACTCCTGTTGGAACAGCAACCCCTCCTACACAAACTTTTTGTTCGGGTGATACCACATCTATTGCCTTAACAAGCAATGTTCCGGGAACCGTTTTTCCATGGACCGTTTTTCAATCAGGTGGGGTAACAGGAGGAACATTTGGTAACGATTCTGTTATAAAACAAATATTAACTAACCCTGGTACCAGTGCGGGTACTGCAGTTTATTCTGTTGTTCCAACTGTGTTTGGATGTGCAGGAACACCTGTGGTTGTTACTATTACGGTAAATCCAACGGATGATGCCTCTTTTGTTTATTCTTCCGCAACTTATTGCATTTCAGGAAATAATCCTACACCAACAATAACCGGACTGCCTGGCGGTGTGTTTTCATCATCTCCTGCAGGTTTAGCGATTAACCCATCAACCGGTACAATCAACTTAGCCACAAGTTCTACCGGTACCTATCAGCTTTGTTATTCAACAACAGGTATTTGTTCGGATTCAAGTTGTATCACCATGACAATTGATAACAGCACCCCTTTTGCAGGTTTCACTTATATCGGTTCTCCTTTCTGTCAGAATGGAGTTAATCCACTTCCGGTTTTTGGAACGGGAGCCAGTGCAGGTGTTTTTTCTGTTACTCCGATAGGATTAAATTTTGTTCATATAAATACAGGTGAAATTGATCTGATCAACAGCGCACCGGGTACTTATACCATTACAAACAACATTCCACCAAGTGGGCCTTGTGGTGCAGTATCAGCAAGTACAACAGTAGTAATAATTGCTTCGGATGATGCTTCCTTTGTTTATACTTCAGCTACCTATTGTACAACAGGAAGTCCTCAAACACCTGTGGTAACAGGTTTGTCGGGCGGTACTTTTTCATCTGCACCAGCTGGTTTGTCATTAAATCCATCAACGGGTACAATCACTTTATCAGCTAGTTCATACGGTGTTTACATGCTTACTTATACAACAAACGGTGCTTGTCCTAATTCGGATTCTATCACTATGACGATAGATACTATCACACCTTCTGCAAGTTTCAGCTATGTAGGTTCTCCATTTTGCCAAAATGGAATTAATCCTTTTCCATTTTTTGGTCCGAATGCGAGTGCAGGTATCTTCACTGCTACCCCATCAGGATTGGTTTTTGCCCATGTGAACACAGGAGAAATAGATCTTATTAACTGTACACCTGGCACCTATGTTGTTACAAATACAATACCTGCCAGTGGTATCTGTTTACCTATCAGCGATACATATACTGTAACCATAACCCCCTCTGATGATGCCTCTTTTACGTATCCTTCAGCTACTTATTGTACTTCGGGTGTGAACCAGACCCCATCTATCACAGGAATGCCTGGTGGTGTGTTTACATCAGTTCCTCCGGGATTATCAATCAATCCGAGTACGGGTGCCATTTCATTGTCAACAAGTTCTGTGGGGACTTATACACTTACTTATTCGGTAAATGGTTCTTGTCCTAACTCAAGCTCTATTGTCATGACAATTTCGGATAGTACGCCTTTTGCAAATTTCAGTTATTCATCCACTTCATTTTGTCAGAATGCGATCAATCAGTATCCTGCATTTATCAGTGGTGCAAGTGCAGGTATATTCTCTTCGACTCCTGCCGGTTTGGTTATCGTGCATGTAAATACAGGTGAAATAGATCTGGGAGCAAGCGCAACCGGGACTTATATTGTAACCAATACGATACCTCAGAGTGGTTTATGTTCTGCAGTTAGTGCAACCACTACTGTTGTTATTAATCCTGCAGATGATGCTGCATTTACTTATCCATCAGCAACATATTGTACATCAGGAAGTCCTCAAACTCCAACAATAACCGGTTTGCCGGGTGGAACCTTTTCATCGATTCCTTCAGGTTTGACAATTAATCCATCAACGGGTACCATTACTTTATCTACCAGTATAGTGGGCAGTTATACGCTTTCTTATACCACATTTGGTGCTTGTCCGAACACCAGTTCAATTACGATGACAATTAACGATACTATGTCGGCAGCTGGCTTTAGTTACGTTGGGTCTCCTTTCTGTCAATCGGGTGGTACTAATATATTTCCAGCGTTTGTTTCAGGTGCCAGTGCAGGGATCTTTTCTGCAACTCCATCAGGCTTGGTATTTGAACATGTTAATACCGGAGAAATCGATATGGCTTTGAGTGCTCCCGGAATCTATATCGTTACTAATACTATTCCTATTAGTGGTAATTGTGCTTTTGTAAGTGCCAACTTTACGATCACTATCAGTGCTGCACCAGTAGCAACAGCAACAGCAACAGCGCTTGCATTTTGTGGAACCGGCACTTCGGCAGTTTCTATCGCTTTAACGAGCACCATCCCCGGCACTACTTTTGTGTGGACCGTTTCTCAGGCAGGAGTTACAGGAGGTTCACCAGGAACAGGGGCAACGATATCACAAACATTAACAAACCAAACAAGTCCGGCAACAGCAATTTACACAGTAACTCCTGAAGCAAATGGATGTCCGGGACTTCCAATAACAGTAAACATTGTTATTAGTCCTTCCATTGTAAATACTTCTTCTGTGGTAATTGTACCTGCTAATTGTGGAACTACTACAGGCTCTATTTCCGGTATCACGATGACTTCCGGTCAAACACCGTTTAGTTACCAGTGGACAGATTCATTGAACGCACCTATAGGTGGTGGAGGTGCAGACCTTAATAATGTGGGTCCGGGGAACTATTCAGTAACAATAACTGATGCGAATGGCTGTTCAATAGTAGTGGGTCCATTTGCTGTGAATGCAACACAAGCAGTGGTGGCAGCATTTACTCCAAATCCATTAACAGGAGAAACTCCATTGACCGTTAACTTTACTAATAATAGTATTGGAGCAGCTACTTATGTATGGCAGTTTGGTACAGGAGATTCATCCACTGTAATGAGTCCTGCGTATGTTTATAATCCGTTAGGAACATTTACGGTATGTCTTACAGCCATCAGTGCTTCTAACTGTATTGATACAGCTTGTTCGACCATCAATATATTTATAAATTCAGTTTTTATAATTCCGAATATATTTACTCCGAACGGTGATGATGTAAATGATATATTTACTGTTCAGGCAGTGGGATTAAAAACTATGGATGCTGAAATATTTAACCGTTGGGGACATAAAGAGTACGAATGGCACACAACCAATGGAGGTTGGGATGGTCATACTGCCAGCGGAGTTCTTGCGCCTAATGCAACTTATTATTATATTATCAGTGCTACCGGTATTGATGGAAAAAAATATAATGAAAAGGGCTACTTTGTACTAACAGGTGGAAAATAAAAGAACAGGAATAAAAATTGGTTTGAAAATGCTGACACACAATTTTCTCGACAAGCTCGAAATGACCAAGCGCGCGGTCATTTCGAGCTTGTCGAGAAAGTGCGGAGGGTCACATTAACGAATTAAATATATAAAGTCTATTAAAATAAACAGATCCCTATCCTGTAAATTTGCAATTAGCACCTCGTAAGAGTATGCTAATTGTTCGTTTAAGCAAAACACTAGTTTGAATATTGTTATAGATCAACACAAGAATCAGGGTAAATAGTATGAAAAAAATAATTACAAATTTGAGTTTGCTTCTGGTTCTGATCATATCTTCTAACCTTCGCATGCATGCTCAGACCAATGACTGGCAACCCATTTACCTGCTTGTGACCGGTGCTAATACAATGGAGGGTGTTGAGGCATCTTTCCAATTGAATACTTGCAATGGTGAAGATGTTATTTATGTGAAATTTATTAATCACAATGAATACGCGGTAAAACTGGAATGGTTTGATGGTGTGTTCAGCCAGGAGCTAAAATGGGTGAATAAAGAACAAGCAGGGGATAAAAAATCGATTACACTTGCTGCCAAGGCTGAAGCAAAAGGGACTTGTTTAAATAACTCTCATCCGGAGCTTGTTGTTAAAGTAAAAGATTTTGTTGCAAGTAAAAAAGATGTTAAACGATATTCTTCTTCTCAATTAATGATAGTGCCGGTTAAGTAGCACTGAAATTGCAAGGTATGCATTTTTTTTATTAGCCGATTTCTTCTGTCTATAGCCAGTTCTGTTTTCTCAGGTATTCATTCAGCAAATTTTAATTTTCTTTAGATCTCTTTTCTTGAGTATTTATGCCTTCCTCTAACTATATAAATTGATTATTTGAAATATTGTTATATCTTCGCATAAACACTTATCTGTTTAAAAAAGGCCACATTTTTTAGTATTGCTGCTTATCTTAGTTTCTTCTTCTCAATTTTAATGGTAGGGTAATTTAATCTTTTTCGAATGAAAAAAACAGTACTCTTTTTGTTTCTCGTTTTTTTGAATTCGTATTCTCATGGGCAGGGTTGCCCAACTGTTACCAGTGGTAATGGAATCCAGGTGTATTCCAATGGTTCTAATTTGCCCGCTTCTCTTGCCTGTACCACCGGAGATTTTTTGATGAGAGCTTCTCTTACTACACCTTTTGGTGATCCGATTGTTCCGGGAGTTATTATAAAATTCAACTCCAATGCAAATTCTTCCAATTGGATACAGTTTTTACAAAATGGATCATACTGGGGCTGTGCAGGCCCTCCGGGTAATAGTTGTACTTATCCGATAACCCCGAATTCATTCTTTCAGCTGCAAGTATATTTTATGTCACCCTCTGTATCTAACAGTTTTATATTTTGCGAAAATAATACTGCAGAGCCTAATACCCCTTATACCATTGAAGATGCAGCAAGTGGCGTTATACTTACTTCCGGTACATGGCTGGATGATGGGGCATGTCAAACCTATACTATTCCAGCGGGAACTATTTCGGGTGTTACGGCCTGGTCAATTACTTCGGTTCCAGCCGGAACCCCCTGTCCAGGATGTTTGGGGCTTACGGATCAGGGATATGCAACGTTCAGACCTGGTGCAGTTGCTGCCGCAGGAGGTTCAGGAACATGGAATCTTTGTTATTCTTTTGATCCTCCCGATGCTTGTCCTACTTATACTTATTGTCAAAATATCACTGTAACAAATCCATACGTTGGAGCCTGGACCGCACCTGCAGCAATGTGTGCAAATAATGGAACAATAAATTTAAATTCGTTATTAAATGGTGGTTCAAGTGCAGGAGGAACGTGGTTTGGAACGGGGGTAAGCGGAAACACGTTTAACCCTGCGGGTTTGAATGGTACGTATGCTATAACTTACTCGCTTCCCTGTGCGGTTCAGGTAACTCATACAATTACTGTAAAGCCAATTCCAATTGCCACAGCAACCCCTTCATCGCAAATATTCTGTTCGGGAGGGCTTGCGTCCATTGCCTTAACAAGTAATGTAGTAGGAACAACTTTTTCCTGGACAGTTGTTCAAACAGGTGTATCAGGTACATCGTCAGGCAGTGGTTCAAGTATTGCTCAAACCTTAAATACAACAGGATCTGCGGGCGGTACAGCTGTTTATACAATAACCCCAACTGCAAATGGTTGTTCGGGTAGCCCAATAAATGTTACAATAACGGTAGATTCTTATTCCACTGCACCGTCATCTATAAGTGTAAGCCAGAACCCTGTTTGCCCAAGCATTGCAACTACCTTAACCCAAGTTGGCGGCTCTTTGGGGACAGGAGCATTATATAATTGGTACCTGGGAAGCTGTGGAGGGCCTTTTATAGGTAGCGGATCGTCAATCATTGTTTCGCCTTCAGTAACTACCAATTATTTCGTATTGGCATCGGGTACTTGCAATACAACTGCATGTGCCACTGTAACAGTAACAGTAAATTCTTCTTCTATCGCTCCTTCGTCTGCAAGTGTAAGTCCGAATCCGATCTGTGCGGGTATTTCTACAACGTTAACCCAAAATGGCGGCTTTCTTGGCACAGGCGCTGTTTATAATTGGTATTCGGGAAGCTGTGCCGGAACATTTGAAGGTGCAGGAAGCTCTATTTCCGTTACTCCACTTTCAAGTACTACTTATTTTGTAAGAGCACAAGGCACTTGTAATACAACCTTATGCGTACCGGTTAGTGTAACGGTGAATCCGGTTCCATTTGCAACTGCAAGTCCGTCATCACAAACAATATGTTCAGGAAATACCAGCTCTATTACTTTAAGTAGTTTTACTTCAGGGACCACTTTTTCGTGGACAGTGGTTCAGTCGGGAGTTTCGGGGGCAACGCTTGGTTCCGGAGCAAGTATTGCTCAAACATTAACAACAACAGGAACCGCTCCCGGTACCGCAACTTATACTGTTACACCAGTAGCAAACGGTTGTGTTGGAAATCCAATTACAGTAGTAATTACTGTTAATCCGCTCCCTGTTGCAACGGCTACACCTGCTTCTCAAACAATATGTTCGGGCGGTACAAGTTCTATTGCATTAACAAGTAATGTTTCGGGGACAACGTATAGCTGGACTGTAGTTCAAACGGGGGTGTCAGGAGCAAGCAATGCAAGTGGTTCAAGTATCGCAGAAACATTAACAACAACCGGAGCTGTAGCAGGTACAGCGGTTTATACAATTACTCCAAGCGTAAATGCGTGTGCAGGTACACCTATTACTATTACTATTACTGTTAATCCAAGGCCTTCGGCAATAGCAACTCCTTCCGCACAAACATTCTGCTCGGGAAGTACAACATCCATTGCACTAACCAGCACTGTTTCGGGGACAACTTTTAGCTGGACTGTTGTTCAAACAGGAGTATCGGGTGGATCAATCGGAACCGGAACTTCCATTGCTGATATTTTAACAACCACAAGTACAAGTCCCGGTACTGCAGTTTATACAATTACACCATCAGCAAATAGCTGTGCAGGAAATCCGATAACGGTAACCATTACTGTTAACCCACTGGATGATGCTTCATTTTCATATTCATCGGCAACTTTTTGTCAATCCGGAATTAATCCTTCAGCAACAATAACAGGTTTACCCGGGGGGCTCTTTTCTTCTACGGCAGGATTGGTGTTTTTAAATACTTCTACCGGTTTAATTAATTTAAGCGCCAGCACGTTAGGAACGTATACAATAACGTATACAACAAATGGTATTTGTCCGAATACGAGCAGTATTGTATTTACTATTACAGGCAATCCCGCCACGGGTTTCAGCTATACAGGGTCACCTTATTGCCAATTTGGAAGTAATCCTTCTCCAACTTTTGTTCCCGGTGCCTTTGCCGGAACTTTTTCAGCCAGTCCGGCCGGATTGTTTTTTGTGAATGTGAATACCGGTGTAATTGATCTGTTGACAAGTATTCCCGGGACGTATACAATTAAAAATATCATTTTAGCAAGTGGTGGATGTTCGGCAGATAGCGCTACAACGAGTGTTACTATTGTTCCAACTCCTGTTGCAACCGCCACACCGTCAGCGCAATCAATATGTTCGGGTGCTGCTACTTCTATTGTTTTAACAAGTTTGTTGCCTGGAACAACGTATGCCTGGACAGTTGTACAAACAAATGTTTCAGGCGCATCAGCAGGAAACGGTTCATCCATTGTTCAAACTTTAACAGCAACGGGAACAGTTTCTGGAACTGCTATCTATACTATTACACCTACTGTTGGAACTTGCACAGGAGCTCCAATAATGGATACTGTTACTGTTAATATTAATACTGTTGCTACAGCAACACCAACATCAGCAACATTTTGTTCAGGAGGTACCACATCAATTGTATTGTCGGGCAATGTGGGCGGTACGACTTTTACATGGACAGCAAGTGCATCAGGTGTAAGCGGAGCTTTGTTTGGTTCCGGCTCCACTATATCACAAACCTTAACAACAACGGGAACCAGTGTAGGTTCTGTAGTGTATACAATTACGCCTTCTGCGAATGGCTGTCAAGGAAATAATATTGCTGTAGTTGTTACTGTAAATCCATCGGATGATGCTTCTTTTACCTATACATCAGCAACCTATTGCCAATCCGGAACTAATCAAACACCTTCCATTACGGGGCTTCCGGGTGGTGTTTTTTCATCAAGTCCTGCAGGTTTATCTATTAACCCATCAACGGGCACTATCAATTTATCCGCAAGTTTATTAGGTTCCTATATGCTGTGTTACGCAACAAACGGGACCTGTCCGGATACCAGCTGTATAACAATGACAATTGCTAATACTAACCCTTCAGCGAGTTTTAGTTATTCATCTGCTTCTTATTGTCAGAATGGAATTAACCCCTTGCCGGTTTTTGTTCCAGGTTCAAGTGCAGGTATATATACAGCTGCTCCGGCAGGTTTAGTATTTGCGCATGTTAATACAGGAGAGATCGATCTATCATCCAGCGCTCCGGGGATCTATACCGTTATTAATACTATTCCTGTGAGCGGTAACTGCCTCTCGTCACTTGCAACAACAACAGTTACAATAACGGCTTCTGACGATGCTTCTTTTACCTATACATCAGCTACCTATTGTATTTCAGGGCCTAATCAAACACCTACTATTTCAGGGTTGCCCGGAGGTATCTTTTATGCAAGCCCGGCAGGTTTAGCAATTGATTCGGTAACCGGAACGATCACTTTATCCACAAGTGTTTTGGGCATGTACACGCTTACGTACCTCACAAATGGTCCTTGCCCCAATACCAGTTCTA
>JAZKBF010000016.1:146176-310812 GCA_040388745.1 Bacteroidota bacterium
CGATGACCATTGACAGTGTTACCCCATCAGCGAATTTTACTTTTTCAGGTTCGTCTTTCTGTCAAAATGCAAGTGATCCTTCTCCAATTTTTGGTTCAGGAGCAAGTGCCGGTTTCTTTTCTGCTACACCATCGGGTTTAGTGTTTGTGCATGTAAATACAGGGCAAGTTGATCTATCAGCAAGTGCTCCGGGTACATACACTATTACCAATACTATTCCGCCAAGTGGTAACTGCCTTGCGGCAAGTGCAACAGCTATATTAACAATTATCAATATGGATGATGCGTCATTTGTTTATTCATCGGCTACTTATTGCTTAACCGGACCTGATCCAACACCTGCAATCACGGGTTTGCCGGGAGGAGTTTTTTCATCCACACCTGCGGGCCTATCTATTAATCCAACAACAGGTAAAATCAATTTAGGAACAAGTTCTTTGGGTACATATACTCTTTCTTATGGTACAAATGGGACCTGTCCAAATACAAGTTCAATAACAATGACCATTACAAGCAATACTGTTTTTGCAGGTTTCAGCTATTCAGGTTCTACTTTCTGTCAGAATGGAATTAATCCTTTGCCTGTTTTTGTTCCAGGAGCAAGTGCAGGTATATTTTCAACTAATCCTTCCGGTTTGGTATTTGCTCATGTTAATACAGGAGAGATCGATCTGGCATCGAGTACTCCAGGTACTTATACGGTTACTAATACTATACCAGCAGGAGGAGGGTGTGCAGCGGTAATAGCTACCACAATTGTTACTATAAATCCAGCGGATGATGCTTCATTTATATATTCATCAGCAACTTATTGTATATCGGGAACTCCTCAAACACCTGTTATTACAGGTTTACCAGGCGGTGTTTTTTCATCAACACCTGTAGGTTTATCAATTGATCCCGCAACAGGTACTATCACTCTTTCAACGAGTGCTATAGGTGTATATATGCTATCTTATACAACAACAGGTGGCTGTCCGAATACAAGTTCAATAACAATGACAATTGATAGTATCACCCCTTTTGCGAATTTTAGTTATTCAGGATCTTCATTCTGCCAGAATTCATTTAACCCTCTACCAATTTTTGGTCCGGGAGCAAGTGCAGGTATTTTTTCGGTCAATCCTTCCGGTTTGGTATTTGTACATGTTAATACAGGGGAGATCGATCTGGCAGCCAGCGTACCGGGCACCTATACCGTTACCAATACAATTCCAATAAGTGGAACTTGTGGTTTTGTGAGTGCGATCGCTACAGTTACAGTAAACGGTAATGATGATGCTTCTTTTGTTTATTCTTCAGCAACCTATTGTTTAACAGGATCCAGCCAGACGCCTTTAATAACGGGGTTGCCGGGAGGTGTGTTTTCATCCGTTCCTCCGGGTTTATCAATTAATCCATCGACCGGAACAATTGATCTGACAACAAGTATTTTAGGCGCCTATACTCTATCTTACACTACTAATGGGATCTGTCCGAATTCAAGTTCAATAACGATGACCATTACCAGCAATACTGTTTTTGCCGGTTTCGGTTATCCGGGATCACCTTTCTGCCAAAATACAAATAACCCTTATCCAACTTTTGTAGCAGGTGCCAGTGCAGGCATCTTTTCGGCTACTCCAGCGGGTTTGGTTTTTGTACATGTTAATACCGGTCAGATCAACTTATCAGCGAGCACAGCGGGTACCTATACTGTTATTAATACAATTCCAGCAGGTGGAGGATGTGCCGCAGTGATCGAAACAAGCACAATTACTATAAATCCATCGGACAATGCCTCTTTTACTTATCCTTCTGCAACCTATTGCATATCAGGAACTCCTCAAACTCCAACAATAACGGGATTGCCCGGAGGAACTTTTATTTCAAGTCCTGCAGGCTTGAGTATTAATCCATCCACAGGTATGATCACATTATCAACGAGCGCTTTAGGGGCCTATATCCTTTCCTATATAACAAATGGTGCTTGTCCGGATACGAGTTCAATAATCATGACAATAACAAACGCTAATCCTTTGGCAAATTTTAGTTATCCGGGTTCACCTTTCTGCCAAAATACAAGTGATCCGTATCCACTTTTTGGTTCAGGAGCAAGTGCGGGTACTTATACTGCAAGTCCTGCCGGTTTGGTATTTGTACATGTTAATACCGGTCAGATCGATCTATCGGCAAGTGCGGCAGGCACTTATACAGTTACCAATACGATCCCAATCAGTGGAACCTGTGGTTTTGTAAGTGCTACATCAACTGTTGTTATTAATGCTTCTCCTGTGGCAATTGCAACTACTTCCTCTCAAAATGTTTGTACCGGTGGAACTACATCCATTGCTTTATCTAGTTCGGTGAGTGGTGCAACTTATACCTGGACGGTAGTCCAAACAGGTGTTTCAGGAGCAACGGCAGGAACAGGTCCAAGTATTTCTCAAACGTTAACCGGATCGGGTAGTGCTATTTATACTATTACACCAAGTGCAAATGGTTGTATAGGAGTACCAACTGTGGTTACAATCACTGTTTCTGCGCTACCGGTTGTTGATACAACAGGAGTGTTAATTACCCCCGCAAATTGTGGCAGCGCAACGGGTGTAATATCCGGTGTGGTTATGACCTCGGGACAAGGGCCGTTTACATACGAATGGAAAGATTCGTTGAATCAAACAGTTGGGACCAATGCTAATTTGACCAATGTAGGACAAGGTAACTATTCAGTAATAGTTACTGACTCAAACGGATGTTCTTCTGTTGTGGCCGGTCCATTTGTGTTAACAGCTACACCTCCTGTAATAGCTGCATTTACTTTGGATCCAATTACGGGGGAAACACCTTTGGTTGTTAATTTTACCAATAACAGCTCAATTGAAGCAATAAACTATTTATGGGAGTTTGGGACAGGTGATACCTCAACTGCTCAAAACCCAAGCTATACTTATGTGCCATTGGGTAATTTTATTGTTTGTTTAACAGTTGACAATGGTTTTGGTTGTGCTGATTCGGCCTGTTCTACGGTTGATATATACGTTAATTCAGTAGTTGTGATACCTAATATTTTTACACCAAATGGTGATGGAATTAATGATGTGTTTACTGTTCAGGGAGCGGGTTTAAAAACAATGGATGCAGAAATATATAACCGCTGGGGACAAAAAGAATTCGAATGGCATACCACTAATGGAGGTTGGGATGGCCGCACTGCAAGCGGTTTAGTAGTTTCTGACGGGACGTATTTTTATATCATTAAAGCTACAGGAACTGATGGAAAAGAATATTTTGAAAAAGGCTCCTTTCTACTCACACGTGTCAAATAAAAAACAGATATAAGAATTTAGTAGAGGAGGTGTTTTTTTTCATTTGGGCGTTTCCTTTCTACCTCACCCCCTTCCCCTCTCCAATTGGAGAGGGGTGTCTAGAGGACGGGGGGAGATAAAAAGGGGCGGGCTTGGAAAAAACGTTACTCAGCAATTGTTTCAGGGATCACTTTAATTCCATCAAATCGTATCTCAATATCATTTTTAAATACGATGGTTAGAAACAGATATCCTGTTTCGTCATAAAATTTCCAGTCGCCTTCTTTTAATCCTCCTACGTATTTGCCTGTTTGTCGTTCATTTCCATTTGAATAATAGAACGTTTGAATTCCATCGGGTACACCATCTACAAATTTACCTATAAAACGAAGTTTTCCATTATCGGTAAAGTAGTGTTTCCATTCTCCATCGCGTTTATCGGCTTTATATGAACCTTCTTCTCTGTAACCTTGCAGTTCGAGCATCCATGGGCCTTCTTTCTGGCCATCCAGATATTCTCCTTTGGTAACTACTTTTCCGCTATCGCTGTATTCGGTCATAACGCCATCGAGCAGGTTGTTCCTGTAGTTTTCTTCAAGTAATAAATTTCCGGATTCATAGAACCACTTCCAACTGCCTTGTGCTTTCCCTTTTCTGTCGTAGGTGCCTTTTTGTTCCACTTTTTCGTTGGGATGATAAAAGATCCATTCGCCAACCCGTTTACTATTTATGTATTCACCTTTCGATTTTAATTTTCCGTCAGGGTGGAATTCCTTCCAGATGCCTTGTTGTCTGCCTGCAGTGTCTAAAATGCCCTCGGCTGTTAAAACACCCTCCACATATACTTTGGCGCCTATTACCTTTCCTTCTGGTGAAAATTCACGGTGAATCCCTTCTTCAACATCATCTTTATATGTTCGGGTAAATCGAACCTGTCCGTTATCGTAATATTCGGTTTTTACATCCAGTTTTGCAAGCTCAGGTACATTGGTTTGTAATGCTCCGTTGATATATTTTGTAGTGTTTAAAAGACTTCCTGTTGTTGAATATTCTTTCAGATAACCGTTCATTTTATCATCTGTATAGGTCACTTCCTGTTTTAGTTCACCGGTAGGGTAGAACTCTTTCCAAACACCCTGTTTGAGGTTTTTTACATCTCTGCGGTTTATTTTTTCTTCCTTTTGAATAAAGCCCATTTTATACTCAGTGATGGTAATGATCATGCTGTCGGGTGCATATTCAAGCCCCATTCCTTCTTCTTTACCATTTACAAAAGGAACGGTTTGTTTTACCTTTTCTGCTTTGCCAGAAGCCTCTGAAGGCTTATAGTAGATAGTGGTATTCCCTTGTTTAATATCATTTTCAAAGTTTTCGGCTGTTATTAAAAATTTTTCTTTTGTGTCGAATGTTTTCTTTAATCCATTTTTCTTTCCCTTTTTGTAATTGAATTCAAAGGCGAGTTTACCCTGCTCATTGTAAAATTTCCAAATGCTATCTAACTGAAAATCTTTTCTGTTCCCTTCCGATTTTATGGCTCCGTTCAATGAATACGTTTTCCAGTAACCATCCGGTTTCCCTTCACGCATAGTGCCTTCGCTGGAAATTTTTCCATTGTCGTAATAAAACGTGTTATAACCGTTGTTGTTTATTTTTTGATCGGGCTGAGCAAAAATAGTTAGGGGGAGAAATAATAAAATGATTTTTAAAAAGTTGCGCATAATTTTTTTCTTTTAACTCTTTTACAAAGTTAAACAATTTGTGCTAAGGAAAATATGACCTTAACCATTATTAGAATTGTTGATTTTTAGAATCCAAGAATTCAAGAATTCTAATTTTTTTGTTTTACTTTGTACCGATTAAGAATAACGTTTAAACGACTAATTTATTATTATGAAAGTTATTGATTGCATCAAACAAGCAAAATCAACATTGTTTTCCATTGAAATTCTGCCACCATTAAAAGGTAAAAGCATACAGTCTATTTTTGATGGGATTGACCCTTTAATGGAATTTAAACCTTCGTTTGTGGATGTTACTTATCACCGTGAAGAATATCTTTATAAAAAACGTGATGGTGGATATCTTGAAAAGGTAAGTATCCGTAAGCGTCCGGGAACAGTTGGTATTTGTGCGGCCATTATTAATAAATATCATGTGGATGCAATTCCACATATCATTTGTGGTGGTTTCAGCAAAGAAGAAACTGAAAATGCATTAATTGACCTTCATTTTTTGGGAATTGATAATGTGCTTGCTTTACGTGGAGATTCCATTAAAAGTGAGCCTGAATTTGTTCCTGAGCCGAACGGACATGCTTACGCGATCGACCTGGTGAAACAAGTACATCAAATGAACAAAGGGCGGTATATTGAAGATGATCTGGCGGATGTTGCCCCAACAAACTTTTGTATTGGTATAGCAGGTTATCCTGAAAAACATTTTGAAGCTCCTAATATGATCTCGGATATCAGATATTTGAAAGCCAAGATAGATGCGGGTGCTGAATACATTGTTACACAAATGTTCTTTGATAATGCCAAGTATTTTGAGTTTGTAGAGAAGTGCAGAGAAATGGATATTAATGTGCCTATTATTCCGGGATTAAAAATTATAACAACAAAAAAACAAGCTACACTTTTACCTAAAATATTTAAAATAGATGTTCCTCAACCTTTGTTGGAACAAATTGAAAAATGTAAAACAGATGCTGCTGTAAAAGAAGTAGGTATTGAATGGGGGATCAATCAATCGAAAGAATTGATAAAAGGTAAAGCTCCTTGTTTGCATTTTTATACAATGGGAGCTTCTGAAACTACTCGTAGAGTTGCTTCTGCGGTGTTTTAATTTTTGGTTTGCTGAAAATTGAAATGCCCTCCCGCAGTATTGCGGGAGGGCATTTTGGTTTTATATGTATTATGAAATTAGGTTATAGGAATAGCTTATATTTGGAAGGCCAATAAAGGTGACAATAAATAATTTATAATTCCAAACATGCGTTTATATACTTGTTGGCGGTCATGAATAAAAAAAAGAACGACATTATAAATTGACGGAGAGAAAAAAAGCTACACTTAAGCAACATTAAATGACTATTTTATTCGCCCGCGACAAAACAAAAATATCACGTTTCATTTGCCCAACCGCTCTCATACCCAAGACTAAACAAGATATTTAACTGCCTAAAATAAGTATCTGACTTCAAAAAACGTACTTTTGTAATCAATAATTTTGACAAGAGGACTTTTAAAAGTTACTTTTTGTTTTTGCAATAAAATAAAAAAAAATGAACTCAAAAATTAAGGAAAAAATTACCGACATAATTTTGGATGTTGAATTAGTATTCACAACCAAGGTTATGAAGAATGCATTAAATAATGCACGTCAAATAGCAGAGGCAATTTGCAAGGCTCTCATTTATAATAAATTTGGAGTAGTTGAGGGAGAAAATATTGTTTTGGGTATAAAAAACAATAAAGGGATTATTAAATTAACCAAAGGAGGGACACCAAAACCACAAAAACCTGATTTAAATGAGTTAATAGCAATTGTATTGGAATCTGATATTCTATATCAAGTAATAACAGATTTTCATCAAAGAGAAAAAGCTGGTTTGTATCTTCAAAGTATAAGAACCCACGGCAACTCTGCATCACATAACGCAAACACTTCAAAAGATAAGCCCAAAAAAGAAGATTTGCCACTGATAAGAGCAAATATTACATCATTAATTAATTGGTTTTTTATTCATTTAGAAGAACCAGTTCATCATCAAATTAAACCTTTTTTGGAAAATTTGGAAAATAAAACTACTAGTAAAGAGCTAAGCCCCTTACAAGAATTTGAAAAGGAATTATGCGATTGGATTCAAGCACTGGGGTATGATTTTGGTGAAGTCCGCGTTTGCGAGGACAATAAAATAATTTTCTCTATAAAAGTACCCGATAGACGTAAAACAATCGATGTTCTTGTCATTGGTCTAATATCAAAGATTGAAATGCCCATTTATGAGGAAAGTAAAAATTTAAAGATTCATTATGATTGTGATGAGGCTTGGGTTGTTACAACATCTTCTGTTAGCAAATCAGTTATCCAAGCAATAAATACTAATAAGAAAGATAATATACTTTGCTATAATTTAGATGCTTTTATTGAAGAAAATATCGATTTAACAAAGTATTTTGACTGGGTTAAAAATGAAATTATACAAAAAGGGATAGATAAGAAATATGTTCAAATAGGTTGTCAAAAATCAGAATACGATGAAAAAACGAAAGATCTTAAAGCGATTTCAAAATATGAAGAAGAGGATGGCTTTACCGAAGGTTATTTAAATCAATGGCTAAGCTTGCCTGAGAGAGAACATGTTTCTGTTTTGGGAGATTTTGGTACTGGAAAAACTTGGCTTGCCCTACATTTTGCTTGGGAATTAATTAAAGAATATGAAGAAAAAAAACTAAAAAACCTGCCGAGACCACGTATTCCAATTTTAATTTATCTAAGAGATTTTGCAAAAGCTGTAAATGTTGAGTCTTTAATTTCTGATTTCTTTTTCAGAAAACACCAAATAGAAATTAAAGGTGTTTTCAAGGCTTTTACTCAACTTAATAAAATGGGAAAAATCTTACTCATTTTTGATGGTTTTGATGAAATGGCTGACAAGGTGGATAAGCAAAAAATGGTTAACAATTTTTGGGAATTAGCGAGTGTTATTCAGCCCAAATCAAAAGTGATTCTAACTTGTAGAAGTGAACATTTTCCACAAATAAAAGAAGGCAGAGCATTATTAAATTCGGAATTAAGAGAAACCACAAAAAAATTATCAGGTGATAAACATCAATTTGGAATCTTGGAGTTGCTTAAATTAAACGAAAAACAAATTAAAAAAATATTATTAACGCTTACATCTCCAGAAAACACAAAGAAGTTAATTAATAACAAAGAGATTAAAGATCTCCTTGGTCGGCCGATAATGACGAATTTAATAATTGATGCAATTTCTGAAATAGAAGCAGGGAAACCGATTAATATGGCTCGAATCTATTTTTATGCGACAACTCGCAAAATGGAAAGAGACATTGAGCAAAATAGAACATTTACTTCGTTAGCAGATAAATTATATTTTATGTGTGAATTATCTTGGTTTATGTTAAGTCAAAATAAACTTAGGGTGCATTATAAAGATTTTGGACAGTTTACGGAAAAATTATTTGGGTGTAAAGTTGAAAATAATGAGTTAGATTATTGGCGTTATGATATGCGAGGACAAACAATGCTTGTAATTGATGAAGAGGATGGATATTATAAACCAGCTCACAAATCCTTTTTGGAGTTTTTTATAGTTTATAAATTTGTTGGTGAGCTTGGGATTTTACCTAAAGATTTCTTATTAGTAGCTCAAAAACAATCATTCATTAATTCCAAAAGTCTTCCCAGAGAATATACTTGGTCTGAGTATTTCACAAGACAAAAAAATAGTCAAGGAGAAATACAATCAATTAATTTACTTTCAGAATTTAAAACCGAAAAACTAACTTCTCTTGTTGGGAATTTTGGGAAAGAACCACTGACAAGAGTTTTATTAGATTTGCTTTCAGGTATAGTTGAATTGAATGATAAAAACAAAGAAACTCTTTGGTCTATAATAGGCCTGTGCAAGGGCAAAGCTTTTGATGATGTTAGATATTTAGTCACAAATATCATTTTACTTATTGCGGACAGAGAACCTCATTACTTTGAGAAAAAAGATCTTTCAAAGCTTTGCATGAGAAATTTAAAGTTCCCAAAGAGGTTACGAAGCGATGGGGAGAGAGGAAGTTATGACAGCTTTTCAGATTCAAAAGGTATATCCTTTTATAAGTCAAATCTGGCGTATTCGGATTTATCAGGATCTGATTTAGGAAATATTGGTTACAAAAGCGATGTTTTCAAATCTAATATTTTAGGCAGTAAATTACAATATTCGGATTTAACTGAATTTAAATTTCAGCACAGACAATTGAATGAATGTGCGTATAATAGCACATTAAACGTATTTGCATTAGGCTCCCCTGATGAATTAGTTTTAATTAATGCAACTAATTTTGAAGTTGTCAAAAGAAAAAATATTACCGCTTGGCATTTAATTTTTTCTCCTGATAATAAAACTATTATTACTTCAGGCTGGGGTGTATTTAATATTATTCGTATAACCGACTTCAAATTGTTGAAATGCATAAAGTTGTCAAAACAATTCAATTCCAAGACATCAGAATCTGATAATTTATGGACGGGTAATTTTGTGTTTTCAAATAAAAACCCAAATATTTTATACATCGGTTGCGTTAATTCATTCACATATGTCTATGATTTAAACCAGGACAAAGAAATAGCAGTTTTTAAAAACAATTTTCAGGGAGGAGATTTGTCTTTAAGTGTGAGTGAAAGTCACTTAATTAAATATGGGTTTCATGAATTGATTTTATGGGATTTGAGTACTCAAAAAAAAATCACGTTGATACAAAAAAATAAAAAACACCTAGACTACTTTTATGCGTTGTTTCATCCTTTTATAAATAATCTATTTGTTTATACTGATAAATCAAATATCGTTTTTTATGATATTAGTGAGGGAAGAGAGAATCAAATTGAATGCAAAAATGCTGACGAGTTTTGTTTTTCAAGAAAGGGAAAGTTAATTGCTGTAAATGCAAAAAATAAAATAATTATTGTGGACGTTGAATTAAAAAAAATAATTGAAGAAGTTGACTTGTCTTCAATTAAAATTGATAAACCAATAAAAAATGAAAAAGGATTTAGTCGTTTTCAAATTCAGCAACTTATTTTTGATAAGGCTGATTTTTTAATAATATGCGAACAAGGTGGATATATTCATAAAATTGATTGGAAGGAAAAAAAATGTTTAGAGACCTATTCGCATTATGCTGACCATAGTGGAACAAGCTTTAAACATGCAAAAGGGGTTGGTACTGAATTGAAAAAGCTTTTAGTTAAAAACGGTGCAATATTTTAAAGCTATTGGTTTAACAAATGGAAAGTTCTATTTTGTTTTACACTCTTTTGTTTTTATCAGTACATCACCTTAGCTATGGCTGTTTATAGATATTTCATCATTTGAGTTCGCAATGAAAATACGTAATTGCAAAAATATTTCACAGTCGCAGAAATTTATTTTTTATTTATTTTTGCCAATGTAACTTTTATATTTTTTTTTCACGAGGGCGGCCAGATCGCCTAGCTAATCGTAATGCTCAATATTAAATGATAACAAATCTGAATGGAAATTGGAAAGGAATAATAATCTACGGACCAGAATATCGGAACTTAGAGAATAAGGAACTTTATTTCTCATTAGAAATAAAACAAGAAGAAGAAACCTTTACTGGAACAGCTATCGACACCAGTGGTATTGGCACTAACCCTGATATTGCAGAAGTTAGAGGTTTTATTGAAGCGAATGAAATTAGTTTTGTAAAACAATACAAATCAACATTGTGGTTTGATGAGAATTACTCTGTAATTATAGAGAAAGATAAACTTGGGCCAGAAATAAATTATTGGGGAACGTTCGACCCATTGACTGGCACAATGGAAGGTAATTGGGAAATCGTGGTTGATTCACAACAAATAGGACAAGGTTACTTAGACAATATCTGTACTGGTACCTGGACTATGCGAAAAGAGTAACGGAAATACTAGGCATACACAGGTTAAACAAAATGCTGAGATACTACAAGTTGCAAATGTTTTTTTAGAGATATAATTTTTTTTATTTTTTAGCCACTTGTAATATTATAATTTCGTTTACGAAATCGGCCACATCAAATATTTGACCGTTATTGCCATCAATGTCGGTCAATCGAACAGCCCGCCAATTAAAGACTAAATTGAGACAGAAATTAACAAATGACATCAATACAACGAGTAGTTGGTGGAATACAACGGAAGGTAGCGTATAAACAACTAATGGTAGCTGACTTTATTTGTTAACGACAATGGGACAAAATAGCTTTGTTGCATCAAAAACAACATAAAAATATGATGCTAAATTCAAAATCAATTGGCAATAAAATTGCCGAAGCAAGAAAGAAAATTAATCTTTCACAAGCCGAACTTGCACAGCAGGTATCAATTAGTCCTCAAGCGGTTGGCAAATGGGAACGGGGAGAGTCTTTGCCAGACATTACGACCTTAGACCGACTTGCAGAAATTTTCGGAGTTAACCTTAACTATTTCTCTGCCAGTTCTCAAACTATAGAAAAAGAAATTGTAACCAAGGTAAGTAAGGGAGATGATGGCATGTTTTCCAAACTTAAGGATAATATGGGGCTGAATTGGAATATGTCAGGCGAAAACTATGTGGAAGCAGATTTTTCAGGTATTAAGAACGTAAAAGATAAATTAAGCGGTTCCTGTTTTAAAAAATGTAAACTAATCGAGGCAGATTTATCAGATATTACATTCAAAGGGAATAGTATTACAGATTGTGATTTTTTTAATGCAGGCTTAAGAAACAGCAAATTTTATGGTTCAGAAATTAAAGCCAATTCATTTGTTAATGCTTCTTTTATAGATGCAGTATTTGAGGCAAGTGAAATAAGGAACTGTGATTTTTCTAATGCTAATTTATCAGGGATAGAAGTTTCAAGATCAGAGTTTCGTAATAACAAAATTGAAAACACAAATTGGCAACATGCTTCTTTTAAAGACACTCAATTTACTGAAATTATTTTTAGCGGATTATTGGAAGAATGCTCATTTACAAGCTGTGCATTTTCCAAAGTAACATTTAAAAATGCAACAATTAAAAATAGTTTCTTCAAGTATAGTGATTTAAAACGTGTTGAGTTTATCGATTGCCATGCGGATAAATTAACCTATGAGTTTTTGAAAAACTGCAAGGCAAATTTGACTGGAATAACTTTATTAGAATAACATAAGAAAAAGGAAGGACAAAAAAACACTTCTGGTAGCTGACGGCATTCTAATAGGCTTGGGGGCTATAATTCTGAGCCTTCAGGCAAGCATTGCCAATTAGTAACAACCCTAAAAAAACAGTGTTCAATAACAATTCCCCTATCAACCTTTCATTATTGGAAAGATAAACAGGGGGATTTCTTTAGTTGGAAATTACAATTTTTTTTGTGATGTGCTCATTCGTTTTTGAATCAACTACTTCTACAATATACAAACCGGGAGGAATGCTGCTTACATCTAAAGCTGTATTGTCGGTGAATGTTTCGGCCTTTAGAATTGTTTGTCCTGTGATGTTTAAGATACGCAGCTTGTATTCAGAGCTCTTTGAAAGATAAATACTTAATTTATTGGATGCAGGATTTGGATATACAAAAACTTTAGTAAAAGCATTAGCAGAAACCTTATCTACATTCAGAGACAAGAGTGTATCATTTGCCAATAATTCTTCAATATCGATCAATTCATCTCCCGCCTGATAATCAAGCCACATGTATTCGTCAAAAAGCATTTCATCACCAGTGCTTGTTCCCGCAACAACTAAAGCAGGAGGACTGTTTGGATTGTCGGGATTATTAGCTGTATTGTCAAAAACATGTTTGGAAAAAAACTTATATCCAGCAGGAATTTTTAATAGCTTGGAATAGGTATAATATCCCTGCCACATAAAATCCCAATCGTTGATACGAACCAATGGAATAGTATCCGTGCCAGCGTAGGCATAATTCACTATGCTGGTACAAACCATGTGTGAATGTGGGAACGTGGCAAATACGGAAAGTGGTGCCTGCAATGTTCCGCTATCAGGGTATTTATCGGTGAACGTAGTTACAGTGTTTGGAAGCATGTATAAACTCCAGTTTTCGAGCAATGCTTTATTATAAATCGGGCGAATTCCGGTTTCACCAACCGGGTAAAAATACATGCGTATTTGTGTACTGTCCAGCTGGCCGGAACTACCTGCCGGGTAATGGATCTGAAGGATAATATTAGAACCGCCTTTAATACGAATACCCGCTTTTAAAGGTGCTTGTCCGGGGAATACAGTAGGAGCTGCTCCTGGGGCATAACCACCAATTCCGAAATCTCCGGGGAGACTGAAACATTGCCCTGATAGATCACTTGGGGCTGTGCCTGTAGTATCTACAAAAACAAGGGCATGATGCACAATTCCGGGATTACCGGGTATAACTTCGTAGGCACGTAACACTCTATCCTGAGTAAGACCACTTGGAATAGAAAAACAAACATAACTGTCAGTTGAGCCTGCATTGCTTGGAAATATTGGTGTTCTAAGAATGATTGTTGGAGTTCCACTAAGTTGATATTGAGAAGTGTATACAGGAGCCGCAGGTGCAAGTGTTGTGTCGCCTTGCAGTGCACCGCTGTTTACCCAGCTGAGGATAGCACTTTTGTCGGCTTGAGTGATCGCTCTTTCATGTGAGAAACGTGAGTAGGAAGTATCCGGAGACCATGGTGGCATGTGGCCTTCCTGAACATGATAGAGGATAGATGCTGCAAAGGTTGATGTTTGCGTATAGTTCATTAATGGCATGGGTGCTCCGCCTCCTACATGGTGGCAAGAGGTACAGTTGTTATAGAAGATCTGGGCTACATCCTTGTAATCAAGTTGGGATTTTGCTGATGGGATCAAGATAATTGTGGTAAGGAATAAAATGTATATTTTTTTCATGTTTTTAATTTAAAAATTTATAGAAAAAGGAAAACCATTAATGTGAATCAAATATGATAATCATTCCGTTTCAAAAGTTTGATTCTTTCTTTTTGTCTTGAAACAAAAAGAAACAAAAAATTCAAGAAAAGGTCATCGGCTTACGCACAGTCCACCCCAGCCCCGCTACCTTTTCTGGCCAACACACTGTTCTGAACGAGTTTTTTGCATATATAGAATCTTACAAAATCCGATCGATTCAAAAGTTTAATTCTTTCTTTTTGTCTTTCATCCTTCGATGGTTCGACAAACGCTCACCACAGGCTCCCGCTCAGGACAGGCTCCAAGAAACAAAAAATTCAAGAAAAGGTCATCGGCTCACACACACGCCAGCTCAGCCCCCGCTACCTTTTCTGGCCAACACACTGTTTTGAACAGAGTTTTTGCGCAATATTGGATTTGTTGGAACCAATAATAAAATTTTACAAAATCTGATTTATAAAATAAAACAAGGAACGTGTTTTGAAAAACTTAATCTTTAGTCTGTAATTACAATCTTTTTTGTGATACGGTCGTTCGTTTTTGAATCTACTACTTCTACAATATATAAACCTGCAGGGATAGTACTCACATCTACAGCTGTATTATCAGTGAACGTTTCAGAACTCAGGATACTTTGGCCGGTAATGTTTAAAATACGAATCTTATATTCGGATTTTTTTGAAAGATAAATGCTAAGTTTATCAGATGCCGGATTTGGATAAATAAAAGCATTAATACCACGTGGTGATGCTATTTCATTTACACTTAAAGGATTAAGAAGCGGGTCGTTTGATAATAATTCTTCCACATCAATTAATTCATCACCTGTTTGATATTCTAACCAAAGATAGGCATCAAAAAGCATCTCATCTGTGGTGTTGGTTCCTGCAACAACCAATGAAGGAGGAGAGTGTGGATTGTTTGGATTGTTTGTTGTATTGTCGTAAACGTGTTTTGAAAACAATTTGTATCCTGCAGGAATTTTCATAAGCTTAGGATATGTGTAATACCCTTGCCACATAAAATCCCATTCATTTATACGAACTAATTGAATGGTGTCGGTGCCGGAATAGGCATAATTCAATATGCTTTTGCATACTTTGTGTGAGTGTGGGAATGTGGCAAACATAGAAATTGGTGCTTGGGTTGTTCCGCTATTTGGATATACATCGGTAAACGTAGTTACAGTGTTTGCAGGCATATACAAACTCCAGTTTTGCAATGGTGCGGAATTATATACGGGACGTATTCCGGTTTCATTAAGCGGGTAAAAATACATGCGAATTTTTGTGCTGTCTAACATACCCAAGGTGTTGGGAGGGTAGTGTAACTGAAGTATAATATTGGAGCCGCCAGGTATAAGTATACCAGCCTTTAACGGAAATTCTCCTGGGAAAATAATAGGAGAGGCTCCAGGTGCATAACCACCAATACCGATCTCTCCGGGAGCATTGAAGCATTGTCCTGTTAAATCATTTGCTACTGTACCGGTAGTATCTACGTTAACAATCACATGGTGTACAATTTCGGGATTGCCCGGTATAATTTCGTATGCACGAAGCACCCTATCTTGTGTAAGGCCGGTAGGAATTGAAAAACAAACATAACTATCAGTAGAACCCGCATTACTTGCAAATGTTGGCATTTGTAAGGTGATGGTTGGAGTTCCAAGAAGCTTGTATTGAGATGTATAAAGCGGAGCTGCAGGTGCAAGAGTGGTATCACCAGCCAGTGCACCACTATTTACCCAACTAAGAATGTCATTTTTTTCGGATTGTGTAATGGTCCGCTCATCCATGAAACGGGAGTAACTTGTGTCGGGGGACCAGGGCGGCATGTGACCGTCCTGCACGTGATATAGGATAGAAGCAGCAAACGTGGATGTTTGACTGAAGTTCATTAATGGCATTGGTGCGCCTCCTCCAGTATGATGACAAGAGGTGCAATTGTTAAAGAATATCTGAGCAACATCCTTGTATACAAGTTGTGCTTTAGCTGATTGACTATAGGTAATTACTGTCAGCAAAAAAATAATGTAAAGTTTTTTCATATTTTTTTATTTAAAAATTTAAGAAAAGAGAACAGAAATAAACATAACAAAAGTTCATTCAAACCTGTATTGAAATCAAGACATTCAATACAAAAAAAATAGTGTTAAGGTTATTTGTTTGCTAATGTAGAATAAAAAGAATGAAAAAGGAAATAAATCATTGCTTTTTTTAAGGGCCTGTTTGAATTTTATTTAAATGAATAACAATATGCTTATCGAAGCTAACGCACGTTTCTTGATAAGCTCGAAATGACTCCGCATGCTGTCAGTTCGAGCGTAGTCGAATAAAATTAAACAGGCTCTTAATTCTTTAGTTCAGAAAGTTGTTTAGACATTAGCTTAGCAATGTATTTTCCTAAAATATCGAATTCGAGGTTTACAACTGTTCCTGGGTGGATCTCTTTAAAATTGGTATGTTCAAAAGTATAGGGGATGATACAAACTGAAAAGGAATTGTTTTGGGAATCCACAACTGTTAAAC
The DNA here is from genome assembly GCA_040388745.1 of Bacteroidota bacterium. Classification (GTDB taxonomy): domain Bacteria; phylum Bacteroidota; class Bacteroidia; order 2-12-FULL-35-15; family 2-12-FULL-35-15; genus 2-12-FULL-35-15. The sequence goes on from JAZKBF010000016.1 coordinate 162,679, forward strand.
TGGCTCCATTAACGCAAACTGAGCCTTTTTCGACTGTTATGTTATTTTGGGAGGGATCGTATTCGAAAGTAAACATCCAGCTTCCCTGGGTTTCTTTTACATTTTTGCAAATGGCTGTTTGATCCACATGTCCTTGAACAATGTGACCATCCAGCCTGTCGCCAAGTTTCATGCAGCGCTCTAAATTTACATTGTCGCCAATTTTTAGTAAACCTAAATTAGTTTTTTGGAGTGTTTCGGCAATGGCAGTAACTGTGTATTCATCATTTTTTATATCCACCACAGTAAGGCATACCCCATTGTGAGCAATACTTTGATCAATTTTAAGTTCGGTTGTAAAACCTGATCTTATGGTGATGTGAAGATTGCTTTGTTCTTTGCGTAATGCAATTGCTTCACCTAAGCCTTCTATAATTCCTGAAAACATAATGGATACAAATAACTAATTGTTACGAATTTACGAATTTGTGTTTTGATAAATTGCCTAAGCAAAATTAATTATTTAATTAGTTACTGGGTGCGTTCTTGTCTTTGATGAGTTGGATAAAACCGTTTAAGGTGCGGGTTTTAATTCCATCAAATCGTATTTCGTTAACAAGGCATACATAAAAGTAAGTTCCGTTAGAACATGGCCTTTTGGTGCTTTTATTTTTGCCGTCCCATAAAATATTAGGATCAGTGGTCTCAAACATTAACAAACCCCAACGGTCGTAAACTTTAATATCAATATCCTTTACATATCGATAAGGTAATGGGATAAAAAGATCATTTTGTCCGTCCCCGTTAGGAGTAAATACATTCGGTAATTCATAAACCGGGCAATTATCTACACATAAATTAGTAACAACAGGACTTTCATTGCCAGTAGAATCAACCGCTGTAACTGAATAACAGCCGGCAACAGAAGGGATGCCTTCAAATAAATACGTATGCGTAAAGGTGGTTGTATTCAGATCGGTTGAGCTGTAGATCAATTCCGGTGTGCCATCTTGTGTTGCTGAAAAATATATATTGTATTGTGCAGCGTCAGTACTACAATAGGTGTTTGGGTTGGTCCATGAAATGACATTTTGAAAAAGATCACAATCATTGGCTATACTGAAATTAGGCTGGCAAGGTGGAACAAGATCGATCGGTTGCTCACATTTTATTTGTGAGCTGTTGTATAAAGGGCGTGGTAATGCAACATCAGAATACTGACCAACACTTATTATTTTGTAGCAATAGTTAAGACCATTCACCAAGCCGGTATCAATATAAGAGGGCGTAATTGAGGTGTCAATCTTTACAAAGGTGGATGATCCTACCGGAATAGCCCTGTAAATATCATAGCGGTAATTAGTCCAGGGTACAAATTCCTGCCATGATAAATTAATTTTTTTATCAGCCGGGACTGTTTTAACAAATACGGAAGAGGCCGTGCTTGTGGAGCCTAAAAACAGGTTGTTAGAATAAAAATCAACACGGTATGTGTATGCTGAATCTTGCGTATTTAAGCCTGTGCTAATAAAACTCGAATCGGTTAATTGATAGAAGGTAGGTTGAACATAACTGGCTACCTGGGCGAATGCAGTATTTGCGGGATTGAAACCCTGAGCCTGCATTAAACGGTATTCGTAAGGAGGAGGATTGCCAATGGTATCAAGATCTGTAGAGGTACCCAATGGTTTTACCCAACGTATCAATATGCTATCATTTGTACCGGTACTGATCACACTTACATTGGTGATAATGGGGACGTCACGCACTAATTGCGCACAACTGTTTTGGGAGGCATAACTTTGCGATCCATCAGAATAATAGGCTATAACAACGTACGAATAATCAACGCCATTTATTAAACCCTGGCCACTATTGTTATCGGTAAATGTAGTAAGTGAAGGAGGTGTAGCGCCAATTAATGTATAGCCGGTATAGGCTGGTACACCTGTTTCGCAAGCATCGGGTACCCATGGGTCGCAATTATCTTTTCGGTAAATTTTATAACCAAGTAATGGGTTGTTCCCTAATGTATCGTTACACGCTGCAGTGTTCCAATTAAGGAGCATACTGGATCCGCTTGGCGCTGCAGTAAGGTTGGTAGGGGCGGGAGCAATAACCCTTATGAAAATAGATTCGAAATCAACAAGTGGAGTGGTAGGGTTGCTGTCGGTAGCTTTAAAAGTAACTAAATACGGTAATAGCTGAACCTGTGCACAGTTTGGATTCCAGTTGAATTGGCCAGTTACAGGACTTACAGATGGTGTTGATAAAAATGTAGCAGCAGGATTCACCTGGAATGGGCCTCCTGTAGCATTTAATGTAACAATATTTAATTCGGCATCAGTAGCAGTGACCTGGAAATTTAAATTAGTGCCGGCAACAATACAGGTATCATTGAGGTTTTCAATTTTTGGACCGGTGTTAGTACAAGCGGCTACATCAATTTGCATATCGCGTAATATGGACCCAATGTAATAGTATTGGTTATTGTATGGGGATCTACGATATTCTTTAATTAAAATGGCGATATTATACTGGCAAACCATAGTGGGCGTGCACCAAACCAGGTCGCCTCTAGTAGGATCAATAGAAGTCTCGGACATATTGGGTGGAAAAGAATACCCGAAGATAGCCTGTCCATTGGCATAACAAGTGGTTAAGCTGTAATATAAACTATCGCCATCCGCATCAAAAGCTCCGGGATTGTGTTCAAAACATTCGCCAGTACAGGCTTCATCAATTGGTGGGTTAAGCAGTGTTGGAGAACTATTTAAACCAAGCCAAGGATTAATCACTAGTTCGGTACGCAGAAAAAAGGATTGGTCAACTGAATTGGGAATATTACAAATTCCGGCATTACGATTGGGGTCCTCCATGGAGATGATATAATTTCCATCTCCGGGATATGTGTGTATTATTTCGTAAATATTTTTTTTTGTAAAGGTAACAATGGATTGACCATCGGCAGTATTACACAAAAGGGAAGGTCCATTAACACGAGGTGCGATGGCACTGTCGGCATCACCAAAACGGACCAATAGATCGCAACGGTCGGCTTGAGTTGTAAGAGGGTTGGTATTGGTATAGGTAGTAACAATGATCTTAAATGTTCTGCCTGATATATGTTGGTATGTAATTTCCCCCGCCCGATTATGGGTTGCAAATGCACTGCTTAAACTAACAAGCAATATAAAAATTAACAGGAGATTTTTTTTCATTGACTGACAACTATTGACTATAAACAAAACTCTAAATTACTAATTTTATTTTAAAAATCCTAAATAATGTATTTTCATGATCCAAAGGGGAAATAGTTAAAAAAACGCCTGCAAATCAGAATGTTTTGCCCTTTGATCGTTTGTGGATGGAAGGGCTTTTTTCTGCAATAAATATTCGCGCATCTTTTTATTCCTTCTTTATACACATTTTGACGATTGAAAATTCTATGCCATCGAAAATCCAAAAACATCGCTTTTTGACGGTAGTATATTTGTTAAGTAAATAGTAACATAAAAAGTTTAATTAATTTAAAAAAAATAAATAAAAAAACAGAAAAAATGAAAATGACATCAAATAAAACTGCCGGAAAAACTCAGGGTCATACCGAGGAATACGGCACCGAAGAATCAAAATTAATGAAACTGTTCGAAGAGCAACTAAAAGATATGTATTGGGCCGAAAAAGCATTATCAAAAGCGATGCCCAAAATAATAAAAAATGTAAGTTCTGAAGAATTAGTTGACGTAATCCAAAGCCATTTGGATGAAACCGAATCGCAAGTTGGAAAAGTAGAAAGGGTATTTCAATCCATTGATAAAAAAGCTGTTGGAAAAAAATGTGAAGCAATGGACGGATTGATAAAAGAAGCCGAAGAAATAATGCGTTCATCAGATAAAGGTGCAATGCGCGATGCAGGGATCATTGCGGCCGCACAAAAAATAGAGCATTATGAAATAGCTTCGTATGGTACTTTGCGCACTTTTGCTAAAACTCTTGGTTTAACTGAAGCTGCAAGCTTATTAGAAGAGATCCTGGACGAGGAAAAAGATGCCGATGAAAAATTAACAGAAGTTGCTGTATCAACTATTAATGTTAGAGCAATGAGTGAGGTTGATTAGTCAAAAAAATCTAAATTGTTTTTTCCTTTTTGCAATTGGTAGGAATTTGTTCTGTGAATCTTTGTTCAACAAAACAATTCACAACGTACCAAAGAAAAAAGAATCTAGATCCAAATTCTAAAGTTTATGAAAAGCCGGATTATCAATAGTTTTAGAGTTTGTTTTCAGATATTAATTAAAACTGTCAAACATTTAAATTAAAACTAAAATCAAAAATCATGAAAACTAAAAAAATAAATGTTCTAATAACTGCCTGTATGTTTTCTGCAGCGGTATTTACAACAGCTTTTGCTCAAAAAGATAGCAAAAAAGTAGCAATTAAAGAAAACGAAGAAAAATTTGATGATACGAAACTGGAGAAAGATGCAAAATTTGTTGTAGAAGCCAGCGATGTAGGATTGTTTCAAGTTATGGCAAGTGAGTTAGCCAAAAAGAAGTCGTCATCACAAATGGTAAAAGATCTGGCAGAAAAGTTGATCAAGGATCATAGTCAATTTAATGCTGAGTTGAAAACTGTAGCAATGGAGAAAAGTATCACTATTCCTGAAAAATTAAGTGCTAAATACCAACGGAAATTCGATAATCTGAATGAAGAAGAAGAAGATTTCAATAGGGAATACACAAGGATAATGGTAAGTGATCACAAATATATGATCGACCTTTATGAAAAAGAGGTTGAGAAAGGTGAAGTTGCAGAAATAAAATCCTGGGCTTCAAAAAGAATCACGACATTAAAGCAACATTTGGAAATGTCAGAGAATGTTAGAGAGAGTGTTAGAGAACTCTCTAGTAAATAACCAATTTAAAAAATCCGGTGACAATTATTAACAGTTAATAATTGAATAAAAAAAGGTAGCCTGTAAAGGCTACCTTTTTTATTTTAAAATATGTTGATCTTCGAATCCGGATCACTGAAAGATAAATTAATGTTTATGGACTTTTTAACTAAGTATTGAATTACCCTTGAGGTGGTTAAGTTTTAGTATATTTTGATAAGTATCATTGCTAATCTTGACGGATATTATTTCATTTTATTTGTTGCTATTTTACATTTGTCGAAAAATAATTTATACATCTAAAAACTCATATAAATGATATTAGTAGCATCTTCTCTTTCATTGCTTGCCATAGGTACAGGAATGTTTTTATACGCAAAAACTATTAAGGAAGGGCTTAATCGCTTTTTTAAATTCGGTTCTCTTTTTATAATTATAGTTGGCTTTTTAAATCTATTTGCCGGAGGTGCTTTTTTTGTGGCTAAGGGAATTTATAAGATGAGTACCTATCATCGCAATATGGAAAAAGGTGGTTATGGACATCACGGTAATAAAATGAAAAAGTATAAACACATGAAGTGCGAGGGAATGAAAAATGAAAATTATGAACACAGAATGATGTCAACGTGTTGTTGTGTAGGAATGAATGAGATGGAAGCCGATGAATGCTGTCCATCAGGGATGAGTATGATGAAGGGTAAGTCACATTGCATGCCCGGGAAAATGATGGTCAGAAAAGATTCAATCGTCATGAAAAAATAGTTGGAATGGAAATGGATTTCTGCTCACCATTTTAAAAAAAATAATTAAATTTCTTATGATATAAAAATGAAGAATTATAAAGTTTTATTCCTTTGTCTGCCTCTACTGGTATTGTTTTCATGTGTTACAAAAAAGAAATATTATTCGCTTGATTCAGAATATAGAAAAGTGCAGGCCAATAATAGTAATTGTAATGATCAGCTAAAAAATGCTCAAGCATTAAACACTGATCTAACAAATCAAAATATGTTGCTTTCGGCACAGGTAGATTATTTGAAAAAGAATAGTACGGAGGTATTAAGTGCGCTGCAGGATATGTCGGTATTGTCGTCAAAGCAAGCAGAAAGTGTAAAACAATCGTTAGAAAATATCTCTCAAAAGGATTCCTATATACGAGATCTTCAATCTGCTATTTCAAGAAAAGACTCTCTTAACATGAGATTGGTGATGAATTTAAAAAGTAATTTAAGTGATGTAAATGATAAAGATATTAATATCAAAGTGGAGAAAGGTGTTGTATATATTGATATTTCGGACAAAATGTTATTCAATACAGGAAAATATGCGGTAACAGAAAAAGCAAAAATAATATTAGGTAAAGTTGCTACGGTACTCAATTCGTACCCTGAAATTGAGTTTTTAGTGGAAGGCCATACGGATTCGGTGCCGATCCAGAATACGTGTATGATGGACAATTGGGATCTAAGTGTAAAACGCGCTACCTCTGTAGTTAGGATCCTTCAGAAAGAATATAAAATGAATCCTTCCAGAATGACAGCTTCCGGCCATAGCGAATACGTGCCTGTAGCTTCCAATGATACAGAAGAGGGCAGAGCGCTTAATCGCAGAACGCGGATTATTATTTTACCGCAGTTGGATCAGTTTTTTAAATTGTTATCCACTAAATAAACTGTTTTTAGAAATCAAAAAGTAATTAAAGTCAATTTTTGTATTGTTGGATATCATTTGATTTTCTTCTTTTCATTAGTAATTTTGTTATATCTTAATTGAGATTGTGTCCGATTAAAATAGGTAATAGATATAAGCATTTTAAAAGATGCAAAACTAAAATCCGAACGACAGTATAAAAACTGTTTTTTGATCAAGGAGTTTTTTCAATCAAGAAAAAAGATTGGATAGAATAAAAGTTTTAAAAGACTCTAACCTACCCTAAAGCTTGACAGAGGTGATGAATCATCACCTCTGTTTTTTTTGTTTAAATTTTAGTGTCTTCTCAAAACATCTATTTGTCAATCCAACGGAGGTTGAATAAAAAGCGATCCTTCTAAGTTCCTTTCTTTGCCGGTAATTCTGAACCATTGTAAATTTTCAGGAGTAAATAAACAAAACAAAATATTGATTGTTTCTGCAAAAATTGAAGATGATCCTACAATGCCCTCTTTACTTGCATCCTATTGATGCCATTTAACAGAATTAGTTAAAAGATGATTTTAATCATTTTAAGTAGGAATTATAAAGGCAACATTGCAAGAAATATAAAGGAATATGAATCAAGTTAAGTTGCTGGCTCCGGCAGGATCGTTTGAGTCTTTAAAAGCAGCCATTCAAGGCGGAGCTGACGCAGTTTATTTCGGGATCGAACAATTAAATATGCGATCAAGGTCCAGTAATAATTTTACTATTAATGACCTAAGTGAAATATATAAAATATGTTCTGAAAAAAAAGTAAAGACCTATCTCACACTAAATACTATTATCTATGATCATGATGTTTCTTTAATGAAAAGAATTATAGAAGCAGCAAAGGAAAATATGATTGATGCGGTCATTGCTTGTGATCAGGCAGTTTTAAATTATGCAAAAAAAATTGGAATGCCTGTTCATATTTCTACTCAGGCCAATGTAAGCAATATTGAAAGTGTTGAATTTTTCTCTTTGTTTGCAGATACAATTGTACTTGCCAGGGAATTGAGTTTACGCCAGGTTGGAGATATTGTAAAACAGATAAAACGCCTGGCCATTAAAGGCCCATCAGGAGAGCTGGTAAAGATAGAAGTTTTTATACATGGTGCTTTATGCATGGCCGTTTCAGGGAAATGTTATTTGAGTTTGCATACTCATAATGCCTCCGCAAATAGAGGTGCATGTATTCAAAATTGCAGAAGAAATTATATTGTTAAAGATAAAGAAGACGAAGAAATAGAATTTGAGATCGACAATGAATACATCATGTCAGCTAAGGATCTATGCACTATTGATTTTATGGATAAACTGATTGAATCGAGAGTTCATATTCTGAAAATTGAAGGGAGAGGACGCTCCGCTGATTATGTTTATACTACAACTAAATGCTATCGTGAGGCGATAGACTCTTATTATGAAAAAACATATACTAAAGATAAAGTTGATGATTGGAAAATAAAACTGTCGACAGTTTTCAACCGAGGTTTTTGGGGAGGCTATTATTTAGGAAAGAAAATGGGGGAGTGGTCAGATGAATATGGTTCAAAAGCAACCCAAAAGAAAATATATTTAGGTAAAGGGCTTAAGTATTTTAGTGAAAAAAATGTTGCTGAGTTTAAACTTGAATCTAACCAATTGTCGGTGGGAAATAATATTATGGTGATTGGACCGACCACCGGAATAATCCAGGTTAAAGTTGCTGAGTTGCGTATTCAGGATGCTTCGGTTAATTCGGTGAGCAAAGGAGATGTTTTTTCTTTTCCATTAAATGAAAAAATTCGTCCATCCGACAAATTGTACAAAATAATAGATGTGGAATGATACGAATCATTCAATTGCGAGATAAATGTATTGGTTGCAATGCTTGTGTGGAGGCTGCACATGCAAGGTGGAGAATGTCACGGAAAGACGGGAAAAGTGTTTTGATCGGAGCAGTTAAAAATAAAAAGGTTCATTCAGTAATTGTTGGAGATGATGAGTTATCCGAAAATATGCAAGCCTTACGAAATTGTCCAACAAGAGTCATACAAATAATTCAATTACAATAAAATGGATGAAAAGATCCAATCTTTTATGGATAACCAAAAGAATTTAACCTTCTGCACTGCCGCGGATAATACGCCTCATTGCGCAAGCTGTTTTTATTCTTACATAAGTGAAGGGGATCTTATTGTTTTTAAATCCGACAAAAACACAAAGCATATTATAAACGCACTTAGTAATGATAAAGTGGCAGGGACGATTATGCCGGATGTTGGTAAAGTTGGAACAATACGAGGGATCCAGTTTTCTGGGAAATTTAAAATCCCTAAAGATGATCTGCTTGTGCAGGCGAAAAAAAAATATTATGGTAAATATCCCTTTGCGCTTGCGATGGCAGGGGACTTGTGGGTGATAGAGCTTCAGTTTGTAAAGATGACTGATAACACGCTTGGATTTGGAAAAAAAATAATTTGGGAATCACCGGTTTCAATGGAGTAAGGTGAATAAACAGAGCAACAAAGTAAATGATCCAGAAATTAGTTCGACTGAATTTAAGAATTTTCAGAAGCTGTTTTGCGTTCGCTATGAAAATGACCATTCGTTAAAGTCATGGATTGTTTTTTAAAATATGATGTGCATCATATTATTGTATGATTAATAGATACATTTTTGTGTATCTAAAACATTGCATTCATGTTAATTCCAACAAATAAACAAAAAGAAGTCCCCTCATGTGATAAATGTGACTCGGCCCATAATTCTATATTTTGTGTTTTAAATAAAATAGAACTGGCTAATCTTTCAGATAATAAGTCGCATATTTTCTATAAAAAAGGACAAACTGTTTTTTACGAAGGCAATCATCCTCACGGATTATATTGTATCTATTCCGGAAAAGTGAAAATTCATAAATTAGGTCATGATGGGAAGGATCAAATTTTACGTCTTGCCAAAAAGTCAAATGTAATTGGCTACCGTGCTCTATTGAGTGATGATTATTATCATGCATCTGCCACTGCACTTGAAGATTCGGTCATATGTTTTTTTCCTAAAAAGGATTACCAAAATTTAATTATTTCTAATACCTCACTTTCAATGCAGATACTTAAACTGCTTTCGGCTGATTTGAAAACAGCGGAACAGAAGGCAATGAATATGGTGCAAAAACAAGTAAAGGAACGTATTGCAGAAACTTTACTTATGTTAAAAGAGTTTTTTGGGCTTGAATCGGATAATGCAACCATAAATACTGTTCTTACTCGCGAAAGCATTGGAAATATTGCCGGGACAACAACAGAAACAGCCATAAGAACTTTATCTGATCTCTGTAAAAACAAGATAATAGATCTAATAGGAAAAAAAATAAAAATTATCGATAACAGGGAGCTTATTAAAATTGCCAATCTTAGCGAATAAAGCGCAAGCTCTACTATCCTACAAATAGTTTTATTTTCCTTCCTTCAATTTTATTATACTAAAATAATTTTTTGATGCCTGCTCAATATTAAATATGTGCTACAATTTCTGATCTACAGAATTAATGTTTTTTAATAGTCTTTTAAATATAAATAAAAATGAAATTTTTCAAAACAGAAATTTTGAATTATTGTTTTATTCTTATCGGTAGTTTCGTTTTAGCTTTAGGGGTGGTTGGGTTTTTATCTCCTAATACTATCGCTACGGGAGGAACGGCAGGATTAGCCATTGTTTTGCATCACGTATTTAAATTGCCTATTGGTATTTTAATGGCATTAATTAATATTCCCTTGCTTCTTGTCAGTTTAAAATATTTGGGCAAAAAGTTTGCCATTAAAACAATTGTTTGTATTTGTTCGATAGTGATCTTTGTGGATACTTTGGCGGAAATTGTGCAGTTGCCAAACCTCAGTAATAATCTTCTTTTAGCAACCTTATATGGTGGCGTTACCGTGGGTATAGGCCTGGGGTTGATATTTAAAGGAGGCGCATCCGCAGGTGGCGGAACAATACTTGCAAAAATTATTGCGTCTAAAACAGATATTAAAACCAGCTCTGTTGTATTAGTATTAGATGCTCTAGTAGTTGGCTCTGCGGGCTTTGTTTTTAAAAGTATGGAGCTGGCGCACTGGAGCCTGATCAGTATTTATGTTGCTTCCAGATTAATTGATGCGGTATTAGTAGGCGCACAGAATCAAAAAATTGTTCACATTTCATCTTCTGAAAATCTGACTGAACTCAGTCGGATAATCTCCAAAACCATTGGTGTTTCCGGGACAATTGTTAAAGGCGACAGCTTAGGAGCAACAGAACATAAGGATATTATTTTTATGATGATCGATAAAAACAGGCTTAACGCTCTAAAGCAATTAGTTGCAGAGTATGATGAGAATGTAAAAATGATTGTGATGGAAGCCACTGAAGTATTAGGTAAAGAAAGCACACAAACATCATTTATTTAATATTTTACTCCATACTAACAGGAAGACTGTGCTTTTGTATTCCTGTGTTTTTGCACTTCTCTATTGGTTCTTCAAATAGTAAAATAATAGAGCCAACTATATGCTAATGTTGAAATCAATATGGCGTATCACTTAGTTAAATATAGAATTCAAGCCGCTTGTGTTTTGATAAATCTTCGTTTTCTGATTTCAAGAATCAACCTTTAAAAAGTTTTTGAATTAAAGAATTATGACATATGTCATTTTTTGTTTTTAAAGATTCCCCGAAATTTGTAATAGAAGCGTAAATTGAATTAACCGTCCTATTGAGTTTCTCTGTTTTGAAAACAAGTATAGTTTTCTTTCATTGTTTTAAATAAATATAGTTCTCATAATAAAATTTATATTTTTAAAATGTTTGGTCTAGAGGTAAATTCATTTAAATTCAAAAATTTTTTTGTACAGCGTATCGGCAGAGATACTTTTGTTAAACCGATCATTAAATTTATGCAGGGCACTTCGTTCATGCTGGATTATTTGTTGTTTTATAAATACAAGCTTATCAGAAAAAAAAGTTCAATCACTGAAATCAATATTGAATTTGTGAGTTATTGCAATCTGCGATGCAGCTTATGTTCACTCGATCATGAGAAACCAAAAATAAGAATGAGTGCTGATATTTTGAAACGATTCTTTGAAAATTTTTTAAATGACAGCCGCTTTCGCAGTGTTAAAACGATCCATCTGTATAATGCAGGAGAAGTATTGCTTCATCCGAAATTAATTGAAATGTTGGATATTATTAAACAATTTAAATTGGAGGCTCAGAAAAAAAATATTTTCTTTCCTCAAATTGCATTGTTAACAAACGCGACCATACTTGATGAAAAAAAATCCGAATTATTGATCAGTTCAAACGTTATAGACAATATTCGTTTTAGCATGGATGGAGGGAACAAAGAAAAATTTGAAGAGATGCGTAAACGTGCAGAGTGGAGTGTTTTTATTGAAAACATTAAAACATTTTGCGAATTAAATAAAAATAGTGCAAAGCCAATACCAACCGGCATTATCACTTTAGTGGAATATCACAATAAATTAAACACAAAGTGGATGAGTGAAGAGTTTAAGGATCTGTTAAATATGGTTGATGGGTACGAACTTCGTTATGCACATAATTGGGCTGGTGAGGTAGAAATTGAAGAGCTTAAAAATAAAAGTAAAACAAACTACAAAAAGGGATGTAGCTTATTGATGCATCAATTGGTTTTATTGCCTAATGGTGATGTCACTGTGTGTTGTGCCGATTTAAATTCAAAGGGCGTGATAGGAAATATAAAGAAAGATGATCTGTTTTCAATTTATAACAAACCTCAACGATTAGAAATGCTTAAGAAATTCATGGATAATAAAAAACATGAAATTGATCTATGTAAAGATTGTGAAACATTTTAGTTGAAATGTTAAATTGAATATTGATGGTGCTTTGTGATGCTGCGAGTTGCATCATATAATTATTGAACGTTATGTTCGAATTTTGTAAAACAGAATAACTATGGATTTAATGATGAATTTTCCAGAAATAAAAAATACATATTCATATAGTGATTATATAAATATGGTTATCACTTATGCGGACGTGCGAGGTACAAGTGGAGTAGACCAGATTTTTGAACGAATTGAAGCTACGAAGATGAATGCTCAACGGATGAAGCGGATTGATAAACGAATTGAGCTTGACGAAGCATTAAAGAAAGCGATTGAAAAAAACAAAAGAAAATTGACACTCGTTGTTCTGGCGGAATCATGGTGCGGTGACGGAGCTCAGAATATACCTATTATTGCAAAGATCGCAGATCGCTCGCCTGATATTGAATTGAAAATTATTTTGAGGGATGAAAATCTTAGAATAATGGACGATCATCTGACAAATGGTTCGCGGGCCATCCCAAAAGTTATTTTCATTGATTCAGAAACGAAAGAAGAAATTGGAACATGGGGGCCACGGCCAACTGAACTTCAGAAGATGGTTTTAGAATATAAGGAAGAATATCCTGAAAGTTCTCACGATGACTTTGTGAGAAACGTGCACCTTTGGTATGCAAAAGATAAAGGTGAATCATTGCAAAAGGATTTTGTGAAACTTCTCAGTCAATGGACTGTTGCCTGATTGAATAGGGTTAAAAAAATTAAAATATAGTTATGGCCCCGTATAACAAGTTGAGCGAGTATTAATTTTAATTGTTTTCAGTTTAAGCCGAAAATATCCTCATACTCTATTTTTAAATATTAGCTACCACCGCAGCGAGCATACTTAGCCCACCAATAAAAGAAAGGATTATTAATGTAAGCCCAATTTTATAATACCTCTTGCTTTTTAAGAAATCACCTTGTATAAGCAGCCCCATTACAATGGACGCAATCAACCAAAATACCCCCAATAGAATAATCATATTTAATAATTTTATTTCGCAAAAATAAAATTGTTTGAACTAATATTTCATGATGGCTATCATTGTTTAAGCTATGAAATAAATGTCGATCTGTTAATTTTAGTGAGCCCTTTTTTTTCAAAATTTTACAAAATTTAGTCGTGTTTTTTTTCTCAGAATATGACATGTGTCATATTATTACTTGATTCATTCAGTGACCTTTGTTGTTGAATTTAATATTTTACTATTCACTCTTTTTAATTAATCTAAATAAACAATATGGAAACACTAAACATTCTTGATGTTACTGTGCTAGAGCCACGGTTAAAACATCCTACCATTTTTCAGAAATTCGATGAACTGGAAAAGGGTGATGCATTTATTATTCACAACGATCATGATCCAAAACCATTGTATTATCAGCTACTTGCCGAAAGAGGAAATGTATTTACATGGCAGTATCAGGAAGAAGGCCCTGAAACATGGAAAGTACAAATTAGCAAGTTAAAAGAAGGAGAAAAGGAATCAACAATTGGCGAATTAGTTACGAACGACTTTCGTAGAGCTGAAGTATTTAAAAAATTCGGATTAGACTTCTGTTGTGGCGGAAAAAAAACATTGACTAAAGCATGCAAGGAAAAAGGACTTGATGTGGTGCAAATAGAAAAAGAGTTGAAAGCAATTGATGAAATACCTTCGGCTCCATCACAGGATTATAATACCTGGGACCTGGATTTTCTTGCTGATTATATTTTGAATACACACCATAAATATGTAACACAAGCAATCCCGGTTATATTAGAATACACACAAAAAGTGGCAAAGGTTCATGGAGAAAGACATCCGGAAGCAATAGAAATTGCGAATAACTTTGTAAAAGTAGCTGATGAACTTATGCGCCACATGGTGAAAGAAGAAAATGTGCTTTTCCCATACATTAAAAAATTAGCAGCTGCTCAAAAAAGCGGAACTATGGTTGAACCTCCTCATTTTGGATCAATTGAGAATCCCATAAATATGATGGAAACAGAACATGAAGAGGTTGGGAACGTAATGGAAAAGATCAGTATGTTATCCTATGGCTATACACCTCCTGCTGATGCATGTACTACTTTTCGTTTATCGTATGCGAAACTGAAGGAATTTGAGGATGACCTTCACCAACATATACATCTTGAAAATAACATTCTTTTTCCAAAAGCAATCGCGTTGGAAAATGATCTGTTTGAGTAATGATCAGGTGACTTTTTTATTACCTGATACTATAATGGAGCGCAGATGACGCAGATTATTTTTTGATCAATAAGATTTATCTACATCATTATAATTGTCAATGTCATCAGCGTTCTATTTGTTTTTATAAACAGTTTTGGCCTACGATATTTTTAAAAATTTGAGCATGAACATTTCCGCTACTACCAAAATTTCAGCACTCATCAAAGCTAATCCGGCTAGTATCGATGCTATTGTAACAATTAATAAACATTTTGAAAAATTACGCAATCCCATTTTAAGGAAGATACTTGCATCAAGAGTGACTATTGCAGATGCCGCTAAAATAGGTGGATGTACTGTGAATGATTTTTTTAAAAAATTGATCCCTCTTGGATTTTTAGTTGAACCTGATGCTATTCCGACAATAAATACCACTACTGATAAACAACGACCAGCTTTTATGCAGCAAATAAATTGGGACAATACCATTACCCTTGATGTGCGTGCTGATCTTGCATCTGGAAAAGATCCTTTTCAAAAAATTATGGATACATTCGCTTCCTTGTCGCAAGATAATTTTCTACTTATTATAAATACTTTCGAACCTGTTCCACTCATCAACGTCTTAAAAAAAAAGGGATTTGAATATTATACGGAAGAGGTTCAAAAAGATAAATTCCATACGTATTTTAAAAATACAACAAAAAAAAAAATTATTAAGATGGATGATATCCCTCCATCCAAAGATGCGAATAAGGAGTTTGCTAAAATGCTGGATACGTTTATTGGAAAAATGAAAACCATTGATGTCAGGCATCTTGAAATGCCATTGCCAATGGTAACCATTTTGAAAGAACTTGATAATCTCCCTGATGGGCAAGCTTTATTTGTTCAACATAAAAAAATTCCACAATTTCTTTTACCTGAACTCGAGGAAAATAAATTTTCATGGCTTATTCGAGAAGATGGAGTGGGGGATGTAAAGCTTTTAATTTTCAGATGAAATGCAAAATGTACTCACACAAAAAAGCCCTTCATTAGGTGTGGTAATTCCGCATTATATATGTGGTGCCCTTTTTTTTGTGGTCCTTTGTTTTTTAATCCTCTTTTCATCTGATGCTTTTATCGGACATTATTTCCATCCTAAATTATTGGCGATCACACATATAGCGGCATTGGGTTGGGGAACCATGATTATTTTAGGTGCCTTGTATCAATTGCTTCCTGTTATTCTAGAAGTCCCCCTTTATAGCGAGCGACTTGCGAAAGTTACTTTTATCACTTTTACTACAGGTGTTATTTGTCTGGCTTGGGCCTTTTGGAATTTTTATGTTAGTATTCACATCCAGGTGGCGGCTATCTTGCTTCTATTATCATTTTCGCTTTTGGTTGTTAATATTGTTTTAACTGTTAACAAAGCTCCTAAATGGACCACGGAAGCGGACTTTATCGTTACCTCCTCTGTATGGCTTATATTCACAGGATTACTGGGCGCACTCATGGCGTTTAATTTTACCTATCCTTTATTGAACAAATCACATTTGTTGTTTCTGAAGATCCATGCACACATGGGAATTGCAGGTTGGTTCATCCTGCTTATTATGGGGGTGGGATCAAAACTTATTCCTATGTTTTTATTGTCGCATAACCTGAATACAAAAAAACTTACTATTGCCTATTACCTGGTTAATATTGGATTGATATGCTTTTCTGCAGATATTTTTTTTCGTGAGGAGAACGCTTTTTTAAAACTCTATGCACTACTTATAGCTGCAGGGATTTTATTTTTTATGTCCTTTATTTACGAAGCCTACAAGAAAAGAGTAAGGAAACAATTGGATATAGGACTCAAGCATTCGTTTATGGCGTTTCTGTTTTTTTTACTTCCGATCCTCCTAGGAATTATTATGAGCTTTAAACCATCATTGAATGATAAATTCATGTTGCAGATCTATCTTGTTTATGGTACCTCTATTTTCTTTGGGTTTATTAGTTCACTCATATTAGGTCAGACGTTCAAAACATTGCCATTTATAATGTGGATGCATAGGAATAGTAAAGTTGCAGGTAAGCAAAAAACATTGCTTCCCAAAGACCTGTATTCTCCCAAACTTGTTAAGGCACAATATGTAGTTTATGTGATTGCCTTGCCCACATTGGTAATAGGGATACTTCTTTCTATGCCTGTGATAATAAAAATCGGTGCAATGCTTCTTCTTGTCACTGCAATTTTATACACGATAAATGTTTTTAAAATAGTGGTACCAAATTTTAAACCGACAAATAAATAACATGGAAAATTCAATTGGATCTGAAATTACAGAAGTGGAAATATATGACGCACTTAAAACAGTTATCGATCCTGAGTTGGGTGTTAATATTATTGATCTCGGCCTCGTTTATAAAATTGAATATAGCGAGGAGAAAGGAATAGAAATTAATGTAACACTTTCAACAAAAGGGTGTCCTATGGCAGATGTAATTATGGATGATATCCAAACTACTTTAACGGAGAATTTTCCAGGTATAAAATTAAATGTACAATTAGTTTGGGAACCTACCTGGACCTCAGATTTTATTACCCCGGCCGGAAAAGCGGAATTAGAATAGATTTATGGAAACAATACTTTTGTTTTGCATATTGATCAAGCCTTCGCTTCTTCTTATTTTTTTTCATTAATTGCCCCTCCTGCAAATTATGTTATTTTGAAATAATATCAAACATTAAGACGTCTGAACTTCAATGTGACTAGTTGTTTTACAGCATTTTAAAAAATAAACTAAAGTGTAAAAAAATATTTTTATTATTATTTATCTGTTTACTGATATATATCATATTACTTCTCTTTTCAATTTCAGTTCTTTGTGGAAGATTCAACATCACTAGAAAAAAAATTTTAAAAAAGGGTACTATTTGCATTACAAATTAATCAATTTAACAACCCCAAATATTATGAAAAACTTAAACTATTTTATTATCGCATGTGGCCTAACTGGTCTTTTATCGTGTAATTCAGAAACAACTGGTGAAGCGGTTGCAACAGCTGAAAATACTGAATCAAGTAGTACGGCTGGCCAGTCAGCTGTTCAGGATAATGAATCAGCCAAAAATATTGTACAGGTGGCATCCGGAAGTAAAGATCATACAACATTAGTAGCAGCAGTGGTGGCGGCAGAGCTGGTTGACGTTTTGAGTAATGCAGGTCCTTTTACAGTTTTTGCTCCAACTAATGATGCTTTCAATAAACTCCCTGCAGGTACTGTTGAAGGTTTACTAAAACCCGAAAAACTTGAAGCATTACAGGATATTTTACAATACCATGTTATTGTTGGAGTAATGAATACTGATCTGATGCAGGATGGACAAACCATAGGAATGGTGAATGGAGGAAATGTAACCATCTCGAAAAAAGACGGTAAAGTTATGGTGAATGGCACAGCAACTGTGGTGGCTTCAATTCCAACTAGTAACGGAGTAATTCATGTGGTGGATGCGGTTTTGCTTCCAAAGTAGTAGTTTTTTTGTTTGTGTAGGTGTCCCTTGAAACCCTGAATTTATTCAGGGTTTTTTGTTTTGATATTGAACTGAATTTAGATAAAAAAATGACTCTTCTGTTTTTATTATTTCAGGTAGCTGGTTTAAGACTTCGTATTTTAGCGGAAGACTGTTGATACAACATTTTAATTGTTGTTGGGATTGCTGAAAACGAAGCGATTTCTTTGGTTTAGGATCTCCCAATCAAATCAATTTACAAGCCGTGCTCTATGTGATACGGATAAAATAAGAGTAGAAAATGAATGCAGTTTGAATCGGAATTAATTATTGATCTGATATCTTATCTGTTTTGTAGATCCAAATCAATTGGCACTATAGAATTGAAATGGTTTTTAGATGAAATCCTCACAGCATAATTGATCGTAAAAAAAACAAATCTTATTAAAGATCTTTTTTACGAAATATTCTTAAGGAAAAGTAGAGGGGAATACAGATCCATAGCACAAGTGTGGAAAGTGCCGCTATAAATCCGGTTGTTGTTCCAAAAAAATCTTTAAATACTGCGCCTGTATATCCCATAAGGGCAGAAACATCTAATCTCAATAATATGATTATTCTACTAAGATCTATTGGATTAAAAGCAC
Source organism: Bacteroidota bacterium (assembly GCA_040388745.1). Lineage (GTDB taxonomy): Bacteria > Bacteroidota > Bacteroidia > 2-12-FULL-35-15 > 2-12-FULL-35-15 > 2-12-FULL-35-15. Next base: position 181,428 of record JAZKBF010000016.1, read on the forward strand.
TAATGACCATCATTGGTTTTTCTAAAGGATAATCTGCAAATTGAAATAGAAGGAAAAGTACAAGCCCATCAAAAATTATTGCAAAATACAACCATAGAAAAATAGCCATTCCCATTCCTTTGGCTTTATCTCTGGTAATTACAGAAGCTAATAAGGCAATAGCAACAAATATAATTGAAAGCATACATCCTATCAGAATCATAATAATGCCAGTGGGAGAGGGTTCGAAATAAAGAATTGGTAAACCGGAGCCAATAAAAAATGAAACCACCAGGGAGGTAGATAAACCTGAAAACAGGCTTAACCATATACTTTTCCTTTTTAAAGGCTGACTCACCAGTAGTTCAATAAATTCAGAACTGTTATATATATATATTGTTGAAAAAATAATGGAGACCAAGGGAACAATAAACAATTCCAGGTTTAATAAACTTAATAGTCCTTTAGCAGTATTATCCTCCAGACTGAATACACTGAATGAAATTAAAAATAATAATATCGTGTAAGTAATTATGATCTTACTTCGCAATATATCCAGAATCACATATTTTACAACTTTTCTCATAATTGATTTTGAAGCATTATTTTAGCAATGGCTTTTGATAGCTTTTCTTCGCCCGTTTCTTTTCTTAACAAACTAATTTCTTTTTGAAATTTTAATTTTCCATCCTGCATGTAAACAATTTGAGTGATGAGGTCGTCTAGTTCACTTAATACGTGCGAAGTGATAATTATTAATTTCCCTTTGGTTTTTTCTTTTACTATTTTTTCTTTTAATATTTCGGAAGATACCGGATCCAAACCCGCAGTTGGTTCATCAAGAATAAGTACATCTGCGTTAAATAAAAAAGCAAGTGAGGCACTTACTTTTTGCCTTGTTCCACCCGATAAAGTTCTCATTCGTTTATTCATAAGGTCGTGCAGGCCAAATTTTTCAATTAACTCTTCATCAAGCACATTATTTTCTGCTTTGCGAATATCCTTCATCATATTAATAACTTGTCCGATGGTCATATTGTCGGGGTACCGCCCAATTTGAGGCATATAGCCAATTTGACAGCGGTATTTCCATGTTTTAGAAATATTGATCTTATTAAATAAAATGGATCCTTCATCAGGCACAACCATGCCTAAAATACTTTTAATCAGTGTTGTTTTTCCACTACCGTTAGGACCAATTAATGCAATACATTCACCAGAGATAAACTCAACGTTCAGCTGATCAAGAGCTTTGAGTTTACCAAAATGTTTTGATATGTTATTTATTGTGATCATGCTACATTTTCGTATAGTTAAGAATTTAATATTATAGATCGATAGCTCTCATTAAAGGAAAATCATCTTTAAGATTTTCAGGAGTTATAGATGGTATTATTTTTTCTGTTTTATCTAATAATGAAACCATAATACTTCTGAAAAGGATCATAGCTGGAGGATTTTTTTCAATGATCATCGAAAACATGCTAATAGGGCGATAGGGGAGATCTCCAATTTTATCCTTGTTAATATCATATCCTTCATATTTATCCCAATAATTGGAATCAAAGGAATTCAAAACAAGAGAACCATTTGTTCCCACATCGAAAGTATTGCCGAAAAAATTGTTAAGATTAACACCTACTTCCATACAACTTGCCTGGATTTTAATTGCCCATCCGTTAGATGTAAAAATATTTTTCTGAACCGGTGTGTTATTAACCCCTTCCATATATATACCTACTGTGTTTTGATCAAATTTATTTCCGTTTATATAGCTGTTAGATATTTCTTTTAACAATAGTCCATAAGCTGCATCCCCCCAATTATTTGAAAATACATTGTTGAACATTTTAACACCATGTGTAAACATAACAGAAACTCCGGCACCATTTTCACTGAATACATTGCTAATATAAGCGTCATCGTTCGAAAACATAAAATGGAGTCCGTAACGAATATTTTTTTTTGAAATATTCCTCCAGATTATTGAGTTGGTTACAAACTCAAAATATATACCGTCTCGATGGCCGGTTATCCTGTTTCCAATTATCTGCAAATCACTGCACTTCCAGCAATGAATGCCATTGCCGATCTGTTGCTCTTCTTTACCGTAGGATGTTATTTGATTATTTTTAATGATACAGTTTTTTCCTCCCTGAATGTATATTCCAAAAAAGGTATCATCTATTATATTGTCTGATATAGTTACATTTTCTGATTCATATATTTTTATCGCAGCAACATCATCAAGTGTACCATAGCCGCTGTGTTGCAATTTAAATCCAATGATTTGAACACGGCTTGATTTGATAGATATGATCTCATATTTACCTTCACCATCCAGTACAGGGTGGTTTTCACCGATAAGAGTTATTGGTTTATCAATAATGATATTTTTTTCAAAATAAATTCCTTGAGAAACCAGGATTGTATCGGAGGCGGCAGCTATTTTTATTGCTTTTTGAATTGTATTTGATACAGATCCTTTGCCAACACGGATAGTATTTGCATTGAGTAATGCGGAAAAAAATACAAGAGCACATACCCCAATAGACTTTAAGAGGTTGGAAGTTAAAAACATTATTTTACCGGCATAAGTTGTTTCCATAAAACTTCCTCTCCTGCTAATTGTGTGGCGTAAAATTTTAAACTGTCCTGAGATGAAAAGGTGGCTATATCCCCACCCATAGGCGACTTAAGCTGATTGCTTCTTAGATAAAAACCGTTTTGACCTTTAATTAATTGATGTCCATTACAAAAATCAGTAAAATAAAAATCTTTGATATTGACCATATCAATACCTCCCTCGGAAATTTCTGAAAAGAGACATTTCGGATCATCGTATTTAAATACTTTGCCCTTTTTTGTTAAAATTTCAGCACCAAATTTATTGTCGCTAATGGTCATTTTACAATGATGGCAGTTATCCTTACCAACCTTAATTGGTTCCGGTTCAATTGCACAGCCTGAAATTGAAAAAATAATGATTGTAATTATTGGTAAAACCGATTTTAGCTTGTTCAATATTCCAGCTTTGCTTTTTATCCGGTGATCAATAATTATACAAACGAGTAGGAGTGCACCGGCAATAATAAAAAGCCATCCTCCGATATCGGGTATCGAATAGGCCCCGAAATTAAGTAGTTGCTTATATCCTAATAAGGGTGGTTGATAAGCCATTCCCGGAACAATAATAGCGGCATTCGGATCCAGGTTATGTCCATAATTATATTCCCATTTCCAAAAATCGATCATCGCTATTGTTCCGAACAACAGGAAAGCAATGAATAAAACATACATTAATTTTCTCTTACCTATTATTGCAACAAGGATAAAAAATAGGACAAAAATTGAAATCAGGTAAGGAAGAATTTTAAATTCTATAAAATCCTCATTATGTAAAGTTTTCATACCAATATAATGATTCAAGCCATTTATTATAGCTACATCACCACCTAAACCATTTGCATTTATGGTTATCATTAATCCTTCGGGATATTGTGGCGCAGAAAGCTCAATTCTCCAGATTGGATTAAATAGAACAAAGATTAACATGATCCCACATAAAAAGAGTGTGATTCTAATGCTGAGGTTTAATTGGAAATTTTTCATAAATAATGATGTAAAAAAAGCGTGAGTTCAATGGAATAGGACTCACGCTGTTATAATCTTTATATAATCCTGACAGGTTTTTAAGACCTGTCAGGATTTGATATTCAAAAAATTATTTAGTTGCAGCAGAGGCCTCAGGCAAGTTTGTTCCCGTACTAAATAACAAAGGAACATTGCTTCCTGCGGGTGATACACGAAGGTATCCTGTCATTTCCTGGTGCAAAGCACTGCAGAAGTCGGTGCAATAAAATGGATATATTCCAACTTTTTTCGGATTCCATTTCAATGTACAGGTTTCTCCCGGCATTATTAATAATTCCGCGTTATCTGCACCTTTGATAGCAAAACCATGAGGAACATCCCAATCCTGTTCAAGATTAGTAACATGGAAATACACATCATCTCCCACTTTTATACCTTCAATATTATCCGGTGTAAGGTGAGAACGAATTGCAGTCATATAAACATGAACTTTATTTCCTTCTCTAACAATTTTGGTTTCTTTTTCTCCCATTGAAACATAAGGATGTTTATTCTCATTTATTTTGAAAATTTTCACTGATTTATCTTTTATTAGATCAGCTTTTACCATTTGCGCATAGTGTGGTTCACCTATAGTAGGGTAATCCAGGATCATCTTCATTTTGTCTCCACTTATGTCAAAGAGTTGAGCGCTTTGAGTTAATTCAGGTCCTGTAGGTAAATAACGATCTTTTGTGATTTTGTTATAAGCGATCAGGTATTTTCCATAAGGAGTTTTTGTATCACCACCGGCAACACATAAATGTCCGATAGAATAGAATGTAGGAACCCTATCAAGTACCTTTAGATCACTAAGACTCCATTTAACAACTTCTGAAGAAACAAACATAGAAGTATAAGCATTTCCTTTTTCATCAAATTCGGTATGAAGAGGGCCTAAGCCTGGTTTTTTAACTTCACCATGTAATGCGGATTCATATTTAATAATTGGAATACCTTCATAATCACCTGCATAATCCTTTGCAGCAATTGCTTTAACCATTTTGTCGAAGCTGAATACAGGAATTAATGAAGCTAATTTTCCACTTGCAACAATATATTCTCCTGTAGGACTTACATCGCAACCATGCGGTGATTTAGGGCAAGGGATAAAATAACAGATGTCTTTAAATTCTTTTGTATCAAGAACAGTCACTTCTGTTTTAATTTCTGAAGTAGCAGAATGAGTGATATCGCTATAAGTATTATGCGCATATCTCACAGTTTGTTTTTTACCTTTACCTGCTTTGATATACTCTTCTGCTTTTTTCCAATCAACAGCCATGATAAAATCTTTATCTCTTTGAGAGGCATTTACCTCCAATAAAGTATTGGCTTGCTCCGTATTATACATAGAAAAGAAAAACCATCCATGAGACACGCCCTTTCCGGCACGACTAAGGTCAAAGTTTACACCTGGACAAAGTAGTTGAAAAGCAATATCCATTTTACCATCCTCTTTAGCTACGCTGATGAATGATAAAGTTCCTTTGAAGTTCTTTTTATAGGTATTGATAGGTACATCGCCATTAGCATCATCAGTAGGCACGCTAAAACGAGTTCCGGCTACTACATATTCTGTATTTTCAGTGATGAAAGGGGATGAGTGATTACCACCACTATTCGGTAACTCAATAATTTCAGCTGTTCTAAATGTTGTTAGATCAATTCTGGCAACACGCGGAGTATTGTTGGCATTGCCAAATGCCCAACGTCCATCGTATTCTCCAGCTGTTTTAGAAACTTGTACGTGATGCAAATCATCCCAAGGCACAAAACCGTGAGAAGTATTTAACATTGGCTTTGTTTCTTCGGAATAACCATAACCTTTTTCAGGATCTACAGAAAAAACAGGCATTACACGAAGTAGTCGACCTGAGGGGATACCGTACACAGACATTTGTCCGCTGAATCCTCCACTCACGAAGTTGTAAAACTCATCATACTGACCGGGAGCAACATATACTTTTGAAGCTGCATCACCGCTTACCGCATTACTTACATTTTTTGGTTTACAAGAAACCATTCCGCCAACTGAGAGGATTAAAAGTAATGAAGCGCTGTTAACTAATTGCGTTTTCATAAAAATTGATTATTTATTTGTTTAATTATTAATTTCTTTTATTTATTTGATATTCACTATTTATGGTTTAACTCCATCATTTTTGCGCATAAATTCCAAAAGGTTTCTAGCTTCTTCATCCGTTAAACTTTGATTTGGCATACGCACAAGACATATTTCCAACATTGCTTGTGCCTCTGGATCTTTGTCGATCATTGGATCAGGGTTAGTAATAAAATTCATGATCCAATCTGGATGTCTACGTGTTGTTACACCTGTCCAGCCCGGACCAACTAGTTTTTCACTGGTAAGTTTGTGACATGCAGAGCACTTTACATCAAATGTTTTTGATCCTGCATCGGCCATCTGAACATTCAGTTTTTCATCAAGTTCAACATCCTCAAATTTCCCTTCACCTCGTTTTGGATCATAACTTGGATTTTCACTTGCTGCTGTTGTTTCAGTTTTTGTAGCTTCTGTTCCCTCTGCTACCTTATTTGATTTGTCATCTCCGCACGAAGACACAATTCCTAATAATCCTAAGAATGATAATACGACTATTTTTTTCATGATGTTTTAGATTTAAGTTTAACTTCTATTTGCAAAATAACGGTATTCAACATAATCTTTTTATGATGAATGTCATATAATCGATTTTAATTTTAATTTGGTTGATTTAGAATTGCGCAAAGGTTGATATTAATGTATGTGAGATAGTTACACAACTTTTTTAAAATATTACATAATTCACACTTTTTGTTATTTTCTTAGACTCTTTCATATTATTCAATAAAACAATGTGCCAGAATAGTTTTGAATTCAAATTGCTATTGTTTTTTATAACATTAAACCCAATTTTTAATTCTCCCAAAAAAATGTTGAATTTTTATAAATGTTTTTTTTGCTGTTATTTTTTTAAAAAAAATTGACGGAAATAAATAAAAAGAATAGTACATAGATCAGTTCTGTTTTTTTAATACATAACTTTGCAAAAAAAAAATTATGGAAGCAACGATTGGAAAGTGGTTAAAAATAGCGCTGATTAATTTATGCGTTGTTGCCCTATTGGGAGTTACTTTGAGATATAAAATAGCTTTTTCTTTACCTTTTATAGATCAGAAAAATTTGCTGCATGGACATTCGCACTTTGCATTTTCTGGTTGGATAACTCAGGCAATAATGATTTTATTAGTGTACTATTTATATAAACACAAGCAAGAGAATTTGCTTAAAAGGTATGCTTGGATAGTGTTTGCAAATCTTATAATTTCATATGGTATGCTTTTATCCTTTGCAATTCAAGGGTATTCCTTTTTTTCGATCTTATTTTCTACATTATGTATTTTTGTTTCCTATGTTTTCGCAATACAATTTTGGAAGGATTTAAATAAATTAAATATAAACCGTAATGCTCACCTGTGGTTTAAAGCAGCATTGGTTTTTAGTGTGATATCTTCAGTTGGGCCATTTTGTCTTGCTTACATGATGTCAAACCATTTAATAAATCAAAAATTCTATTTAGCATCTGTATATTATTTTTTACATTTTCAATACAATGGATGGTTTTTATTTGGATGTATGGGTCTTTTTATTTCTAAACTGTTCGATTTGATTGGTGAAGAAAAAAGGTTTAAAACTATTTTCTGGATCTTTGCTTTAAGTTGTGTTCCTTCCTATTTTCTATCTGCCTTATGGCTACCAATACCTAAAGCTATTTACGTAGTTGTGGTTATTTCCGCAGTGATGCAATTAGTTGCCTGGGTATGGTTTGTTAAAATAATTTGGAGTCATATTCCAACATTGAAAAAAGAGATCCCAAATCCTGGTAAATGGTTGATGGCAATTGCGGGTATTTCCATGTCAATTAAATTAATTTTGCAGTTGGGGTCAACTTTACCTGCACTTAGTCAACTGGCTTTTGGTTTTCGCCCAATAGTTATTGGATACCTGCATTTAGTATTGTTGGCATTATTTAGCATTTTCCTGTTGGGATATATTTTCACTGAGAAAGTTCTTGTTGTTAATAGAATGGTAACCATAGGGATATTAATTTTTGTTACTGGAGTATTTGTAAATGAAATACTTTTAATGACCCAGGGCATCTTCGCTCTTGCTACTGAAAGCATACCTCATATTAGTGAATTGCTATTAATTGCAGCAATAGTAATATTTACAGGGATTTTTCTGATCAATATTAAACAATTCCCATCTGCTTTCCTAAAAAAGTAAACATTGAGATAAATATTTTCTCGTAAGAAGTTAAACTTTCAGAATACGAAATTCAAAATTCGAGATCAATTGTGGAAGGAGAAATAAAGAAAGTGTCAATTAACGTTTTATAAAGTTAAGACTATTTGTGAATCAGCGAAAGCGATTCTGGCGTAAAACTCAAAATATATAATACGCTTCGTTTATACTATTTTTGTTTCAATATGTTCTGGTACACCCAACTATTTATTGATTTTTAACATATTAATAAGGGACTATTAATAGTGTTGAGCACTTTCTCTTTGATCTTATTGATATCTTCTTTTTTTAATCCGGTTGTTATTATTGGTTTATGAATCACAACTTCAGCAATTCCGGGTCCTGCTTGCCCCTTCCAAAATCCACTTCGCGAGAGTAGTTTCCAGTTAGTGACAAATGTGATCGGAAGAATGGGTACTTGTTTTTGGATTGCAATGGCAAAAGCACCTGATTTAAAGGTTGCGAGTTTTGGAGCTTCTTTTGAGATGGTGCCTTCCGGGAATATCACGAGCGGGTTTCCATTATCAATTGCGTACGACATTTTTTTGAATGCTTTAAAGTTTCCTGTTTTCGTGTGCCTGTCTACTAAGATATTCATCCCGGAGGTATAATAAATATGAAATAAAGGCCATTTTTCAATTTCCTTTTTACCTGTAAAAACAAAGTATTTATTGAATATAGTGTAAAGGCAAAAAATATCCAGATAAGAACTATGATTGGGACAAATGATATATGATCCATTTTGAGGAATATTATCGGCTCCTATTACCTTCAAACGAGCTCCTGCAAAAAGGAGTAAAAGGAAAGCATGTACTCTCATGAGATTGAAAGCTTTTGGAAAACGCTTTTGTTTAGAAAGAAGAAAATAAACAATAGGATATGAAATGATAAGAGATAAAACAAAAACGATCAGGTAGTATATTTTATAAATTACCCGAAAAGGCAAATTGATGTATTTCATATTGATTTTTTTTTAACTTAATGTTTGACTCAAAACCTTTTGTTTAGTATGTGTGTGCGGTATTAGAAAATGTTTTGCACATCATTTGCAGAAAGGTATCTGAACAGTCTAATCCATTACATTCCATAATTGCTTTTTACCTTTTCCCAAATCATAAACATGCTCTTTAACTTTGCCGGCCCAACAAAGGTCTGAATGCATTTTTGTGAAAGTGGTGTACGGAATCGGTTTGCCAATGGTCAATTTGATGAACTTTCCCTTTTGTCGGTATACTTCATCAACAAGGTAAAACATTTCAATGTTTGCTTTTATTCCAATTTTTTTCCTTAAGGCTGCCAGGTTATAAAAGAAGTTACTATTACGCGCATCAATGTGTACTGGAATGATGTCACGTTTATATTTAATAGCTTTGGTAATAAAGCTTTTCTTCCATTCCAGGTCTTTAATTTCTCCTTTTTGTCTTCTTGAAACAAGTCCTGCTGGAAAAACTATGATGCACTCGTCTGATGCGTAGGCCTGATCTAAGCGTTTTATATTTTCAACTGCATTTTTTGCATGTTTGTTAACGGGAATTAACAATGAACTTAAATTTTTTAAATTCATCAGGATATCATTCACCATTGCTTTTATGTCATTTCGTCTGTTTCCCACTTCTTTCATCACCGCTATGCCATCAATACCTCCTAATGGGTGATTGCAAACGACAATACAGCCGCCTTTTTCGGGGATATTTTCTGTTCCTTCGCTTATAACATGGATTTGAAAATTATTTAATGTGGCGCTTACAAAATCATGAGCATAAAGATCTTTCGTTCGTTCCAAAAAATCATTGAACTCTTCCTGATGAATGATACGTTTTATATAACTAAGCATAAAGCCGGGAAGCATTTTCAATAACCCCGGATTCTTGGTCCTGATAACCTCTTCCAGGTCAATTTTTTGTATCTGATCGTTTTGTATCAATTGCTGGGGATATGATTCGTTTACACCACTGCCTAATTCATATTAGAATTTGGCAAATCTGACGGAATATTTCTTCCGGCAAACAAGGCGTAGGCTGAACAATAATTTTTAGGGAGCAAAATTGATCGCAATAGTTTAGGGAAACTATGATACAAAACAGTGTTCTGTATTGTTATTTCTGCATTGGTTTTTGTTGCAGTTTTTTAAAATTGAAAAATTTTCATCGAATGATTTAATTTTTCATTTGAAATGCCTATGCTCTACAAGGTCCGTGTTGAGAGCTGTTTACTCAGATTTCTTTTGCAAATTAGTTCTATTTTTCTTTTTCACCTGCTAATTTCCTGAGGTTAGATTCATTGGGTATTATAAAGTTTTTGCCGTCCATTTTAATTAATTTCTTGTTTTCAAGTTGAGTTAGGTTCCTTATAACACTTTCATAAGTGGTCCCTGCTATATTAGCAATATCCTTGCGTGAAAGAGTGTAATTAAGTTTGGATTTTTCTTTGGAGTTATAACCAAAAGCATCAATCAACATGCAAATGATTTTTGCCACTTTTGTTATCACCTCTCCATGGATCATGTGTTTCATTTGTTCTTCGGTTTTTCGCAATTCGTCCGAAAAGAACGTGATTAGAAAAAGGCTAAATTCAGGATTCGTTTTTATTAATTTTGTGAAAATATCAATAGGAATAAGAGTAACTTCAGTATCTGACAATGCTATTGCGGAGATGGGGTAATTTTTAGATGACATACCTCTGTGGCCGACCAAGGAACCCTTGTTTGCTAATCGTAAAATCCGTTCATTATTTTTATCAAAAAAGGAAACAACCTTTACCATCCCTTTATTGATGAAGTATACTCCGGTTACTTTATCACCTTCGGATATAATTCGCTGGTCTTTTTTGAAATTCTTAACTACCAAATAATTTTTCACCAAAAACATCCATTCATCTGAGCAGTAGCCAGACAAAAATTGTTCGAATTCATTTAAAGATCCTCTTTTTGTATTTTTACTATTTTCTACTTTCTTGATCATGTTATTTTTAATTTTTCGGAGCCAATCATTAGTTTAAATTCTATGGATTCAACTTTGTTCTTCAATGCTGTTCACCTTCAATTATTCTGAAAATATGAAGTATAAACGGGAACAAAGCATCCATTGATTCTTTAGCTCCTTTGGTTGAACCGGGCAATGCAATAACAAGTGTTTTGCCTTTCATACCGGCAACGCCTCTCGAAAGCATTGAAAGAGGTGTTCGGTCCTGTCCATAATTTCTTGCTGCTTCCATAATGCCGGGAATTTCTTTATCCAGCATTGGCCGTATTGCTTCTGGCGTATTATCCCGCGGAGAAAGGCCTGTACCACCTGTTAAAATAATAATGTCGTTTTTTAATTCGTAAAGTTTTTTAACGCTGTTTTGGATATTTATCGTTTCATCAGGGATTATAGAATAATCTGAAACAGAAACTTTACACGCTTCTAATTTTTTAATAATTACTTTACCCGCTTTGTCTTCTTTCCTGCCTGCCGAAATACTATCGGAACAGACGATGACTGCCGCTTTTAGATCTTTTCTGAATTTATCCGTAAAGTCAGACTTGCCTCCTTTTTTCTCTTTCAGTTTGATAGAATTGATCTCTATCCCTTTATCAATTGGTTTCAACATATCATAAATGGTCAGGGCAACTACCGATGCTCCATGCATTGCTTCCACTTCAACACCAGTTTTGTAAATAGTATGTACTTCCATTTCAATATGAATTTCCATCTCTTTAATTTCATAACGGACAGCAGTAAATTCAATTGGTAAAGGATGGCAGTCAGGGATCATATCGCTGGTACTTTTAACAGCAAACAGGCCAGCTGTTTTAGCCATCTCAAATACATCACCTTTAGGAACGGTTTTGTTTTTAATGGCATCAATGGTTTCTAGTTTGCTCACTTTAACAATTGCCTGTGCAATAGCTTCTCTTAAGGTACTTGGTTTGAATGTAATATCTACCATAAACAATTTTAAAATTATATTAATACTTTTTCAAATTTGCGCCTTAAGGAATTACTTTGTGTTTTCTTTCCAAACAAAGGTTTCATCTTCAAAAATTTCCTTTCCCCATATCGGAACATGGGCTTTTATTTCTTCAACAATATATCTGCATGCATCAAAGGCCTGTAAGCGGTGTTTAGAAGAAACAAAAACAAAAAGACAGATTTCTCCTGCTTTTATTTTACCTAAGCTATGGTAAATGTGCATACATGTTAAATCAAATTGCTCAAAGGCGGCTTCGCGTATTATATGAAATTTTTCTTCTGCCATTTCTTCATAGGTTGTGTATTCGATGGCCTGAACTGTTTTGTTTTCGATAACATCACTTCTCACTTGTCCAAGAAAAATATCGTGAGCACCAATAGTTGTTTTGGTACTGTGTTTCGCAATTGAATCTGCAATAAATTGAGGCCCTATAGGGCCATTAACAAAAACTTTATATCTTTTATGTTCTTTCATTTTTTTCAATCTATACCGAATTTTAAAGAATTAAAAATTGGGCTACAGTTAGTAGCCTAAGTCGTTAATTTGTTTTAGACCAGGTAGTAATTCCTCCTTCTAAATTGTGAAGATTGGTAAATCCAAAATCTTTTTCAAGTATTTCAATCGCTCGTTTGCTTCTTGATCCGCTTTTACAAAAAACAATTACCTTTTTCTCTTTTGAAATTAAATCTGCGTGATTGTGAATATCACCTAATGGGATCTGCAAATCAATAAGCTCGGATATCTGCGGCTCCTCAAAGGGTTCGCGAACATCCAAAAGCTGGACCTCTATATTGTTTTCAAGGATCGATTTAAGTTCATCCGCGGAAATTGATTTTGTTGATGATTCACTGTTTTTGTTTCCGCAAAAATATTCGTAATCTGTTTTGAGAAATTCTTCAATGTTTTTGGGTGCTGAATTGATCCATTCGTTGTTTCTGGCAATTTCTATAACCTGAAAATTCATTGCAAGTGCATCAAATAATAACAACCTTCCTGAAAGAGGTTCACCAATTCCGGAAATGATCTTTATTGCTTCAGTTGCCTGAAGAGTTCCGATAATACCCGGCAAAACTCCAAGTACACCTATTTCTGAACAGTTCAGTATACTTCCTGATGCCGGTGGCGAAGGGAAAAGGCAACGGTAAGTTGGGCCCGGTTGCCCCTCACTATTGGTATAATTTAAAACAGAGACCTGCCCTTCGAATTTGTAAATTGAACCATATACCAATGGCTTGTTCAACAATACACATACATCATTTACAAGATACCTTGTAGCGAAATTATCAGTTCCATCTAGAATAAGATCGTATCCGGAAAAAAGTTCAATTGCATTTTGATTATCAAGCCGAACAGGATAAGAATTAAATTTCACGAATGGATTCTGTTTGGAAAGTTTTGAAACTGCCGCCTCTGTTTTTAATTTCCCGATATCTTCAAGAGAGTAAAGAATTTGACGTTGAAGATTTGATTCTTCCACAATATCAAAATCAACAATACCAATTTCACCAATACCCATTGCGGTGAGATATTGTAATGCCGGACATCCTAAACCACCTGCACCTATTACTAATACTTTAGCGGTTTTAATTTTTTCCTGACCTGTCACCCCTATTTCAGGAAGTAACAGATGACGGGAATAACGAGCTATTTCTTCTTTATTTAGCATTTAACAATTTGATAATTTAACAATGTGCCGATAAAATAATTTTTTAAAAATTCAATTTGCCCCTCATTTTTAGAAAGCGCATATAGGTGAGAGGTTTTATCCTCCGGCAAAAGGTGGTAAAAAAGCCACTTCATTCCCTTGCTCAAGCTGATGATTGTTTTTTACCAGTTTTTTATTTACTGAAATCAAAAATACGCAATTATTTAGCTGTGGATAATCGGATATCATTTTAACTTTTAAGGAGTCCGTGTCATTACAATCGCTTACAATTAATTGAGCTTTTCCAACTATTTCAGCCACAGAACCAAATAACAAAACTTGAATATTCATTTGCGATTTCCTTTATTTCTCTCTGAAATAACGTTTACTTTTTTATTTATTTTCCTCCGTTAAAAGTTTTATACTTGCAATTAGTAAAACAAAAGCAAGGATTGACTTTAAAACTTTGTTACTAAATTGTTTTCTCCCAAAATAAGCTCCTGTTATTCCACCGGTTACGGCTATCAGCACCCAAATGAATATATAGTTATCAATTGTGATGCCTTTTGAAATCAAACCTGCTAATCCGGAGATTGAATTTACAAAAATAAACAGTGCTGAAATTGCTGCTGTTTGCTTCATATTTCCCCAATGCAACAATAATATTATTGGACTTAATAGTATGCCTCCTCCTATTCCTATCATTCCGGAAAGTAAGCCAATGATTGCACCAATGATCAATGCCCAAAATAAATTTAATTCTTTGACAGTATCACTTTCTTTACCAATAATTCCGCGCAAGCGAAGAATTGGCAAAATAAGAAGAACAGCAAGGGTTTTCTTATAGGCAAATGCGTCCAAGGTAATAATAGCTCCAATAAACGCAGCAGGAATAGAGGTGATTATAAAAGGCCAAAAGAGTTTCCATTTAAAATAGCCGCCTTTATAATATTGATAAAAGGAAATAAAAGAAACAAAAATGTTCAAAATAAGGGAGGAGGATCTCATTATTGCGGGACTGAAACTGAATAAGGCCATCAGGGCTAAATAACCGCTGGCACCTCCATGTCCAACTGATGCATATAAAAATGCAACAATAAATAATAAGGGAATAAATAACCAAATAAGATTTTGTTCAGGCATAATTAGTTATACTTTTTAGAAAATTATTGTTGTTGAAAAAAATCAAAATTTATTTTCTCTGCAATTTACTTTATTGAATTTGTAAGATCCTTTAATTTCTTATTGTAATAAAATTAGCAATTCCGGGTAATTTATGAACTTCTACTATTTGTCCTTTCTCAATGTTTTCAGAATTTTCCGGTAAAAAGATCAAACAATCGGCTGTTGCGAAAGAACTTAAAATATAGGATTCCTGCCCTTCAAGCGGAATAACTTCATTGTTTGATATTTTACCTTTCAGAAAAAATGAGAGTCCTTTCTTTTTAGAATAATTTGTTGAGATAGGCAGTTGGATTTTTGGCAAAAAAGTATTTTTAAATCCTTGCATTAATTTTAGTGCAGGATAAACATATTCATAAAAACAGCTTAATACTGCAGCAGGATTTCCAGGCAATGCGAAAATAAGTGTTTCTTTATTTTTTCCAAAATATAAAGGTTTGCCCGGCTTCTGTTTTACTTTATAAAAAACAGTCTCTACACCAAGGTCCTGCAATGATTTCCCTGTAAAATCATAATCGCCAACGGAGATCCCTCCGGTTATTAGGATAATGTCCGAATTTTTTAACGCTGTTTTTATGGTTATAAATACTTCTTTTTCGATGTCTTTTACTGAAAAAATATTTTTCGCCTTTAATCCGATTGAATTCAAAGCAGCCTCTATCGCATAGGAATTGGATTCATATACCTGCCCATTAATTAATTGTTTTCCGGGTTTTTTTAATTCACTTCCTGTAACAATTATCGTAATTATTGGTTTTGAAATCACCTTTACAGTGGTAATTCCCATTGCCGCTATATAACCGATTCCTCCGGGTGTAATAATTGTTTTTTTTTGTAAGGCTATAGTACCTTTCTTTATTTGAGCACCAGCCTTTCGGATGTTTGCCCCTTTTTTAAGAAACGGGTCGTTAATGATCAGGTATCCATTCTGTATACTTATCTTTTCCTGGATAACCACTGTGTCTGCTCCAATAGGAATAGGAGCCCCAGTAAATATTCTTACTGCTTGCCCCGGTTTTAATTTTTTCATAAAACTCTTTCCAGCAGGAATCTCTCCTTCAATTTTTATCTTGCTTTTCTGAATATGATCCGCAAAAAGTATCGCATAACCATCCATAGAGGATTGATCGAATGGGGGTAAATTTAGCGGTGAAACAATATCCTGCTGAAGGATACTTCCCAATGAATCAATTATATTGACATCTGTGCTATGAAGTGTATTCACATTTCTTAGTAGTAGTTTTTTCGCTTGTTCGACAGAGATCATAAATGTTGTATTGGTAATCAAAATTGCGTAAAAAAAGAACAATTATATAGCCCACTGTCAATTTTTTATCAAATTCTTTTCAATATTCTCTAAGATAGAGAAATAGCCTAAATACTGAAATTGTATTTTCAAACATCTTTTTTAGGGTTATATGACTCGTATCATATTTTGGAATTTTTTCTACCGATACCTTTGTTGTTTAAAATAATAATTTGAAAATGGATATTGCCAAGAATATTATTGCTTTTTCAGAAAACTCTGTTAATTGCGAAAATTGCTGGCTCAACAATTTTTCAGCGAATGAAGATTGTTCAACCGAATTCCTGGATATGATCCTTTTGAACAAGGAGGAAAAGAAATACGCTAAAGGGGCCTACTTAGTAAAAAACGGTGTTCAGGTATCCGGAATTTATTGTATTCAAAAAGGTACTGTGAAAGTTTTTAAAAAAGGGATTAAAAATAAAGATTTTATACTGTGGATTGCCGGTAAAGGTGATATTATTGGCTTGAATTCTTTTATTAATGATGAAGTATATTCTTTTTCTGCTTCTGCTTTAGACGAAACTTCTGCCTGTTTTATTCCATCCTCCGACTTGAAAATTCTTCTTAGCAAAAAGCCTGTTGCTTTTGTTCAATTAATGGGAAATGTTTGCGATAAATTAAATTTTGTAGAACAACGTATTACCAGTATTTCAAGGAAAACTATAAAAGAACAGTTTGCAGAAATACTAATTACAATATCTCGAAACAATACAGAAGGTGATAAAAACGTAGTTATTAATTATTCTGTTAAAGACCTGGCAAGCTTTGTTGGGACTACTAAAAATTATCTTTATAAAATTCTTGTTGAGTTTACTGATAAGAAAATCCTCTCCTTTAATAACCGGAAGTTTTTAATAAGTAATATGAATGCCCTTTCATTAATTGCCGCAGGGGACGGTAAATTACATAAATAAGAATTTTATACTATGTCAACAAAATTAAAACGTATTTTTTTTTGGAGTTTGTTTTTGCTGTTTATCGCCTATGGTTTTTTCATCTATACTTCAGGAACTGAAAACGATGGAGGAAAAAGGTTCTTAACAGAAGGAGCAAAAAGAGGAAAATTATTATTTCAGGAATACAATTGTACTTCTTGTCATCAGCTATATGGCCTGGGGGGCTATATGGGGCCGGATCTTACTAATGTTATTTCTGCTCCGGGAAAAGGTGAATCCTATGTGAAAAGTTTTATAAAAAATGGAACTCAACAGATGCCCAATTTCCATCTCGGAGAAGCGGACGTGAATGCGCTCACTGAATACCTCAATTATGTTGATAAAACAGGCATTTCTCCTGTCAGGAATTTTGAAGTACAATATGATGGAACCATTATGCAAAAAGCGATTCAATGAAAAAGGAAGTTGGTGTGTTTTTTATTTTTCTTTCGATCGTAGCTTTATTGGCCGGAATGTTTTTTGGTAGCTTAAGTGCTTTCCAATTTGTTTTCCCTGGTTTCTTCGATCTGTTGCCTTTCTTTAAAAATAGGCCTCTTCATGTTTCATTGGTTGTGTCATGGATATTTCTGAGTGCCATTGGAGGTATCTACTATTACCTTCCTAAATATTGTGGTCTGCCGCTTTTCTCCAGAAAGATGGCTGTGGTCCATATTTGGTTGTTCTTTATTACGGGATTGCTAATACTAGCATGTTATTTGTTAGGGAAATTTGGAGGCCGCGAATATTGGGAATTTCCTGCTATTTTGGCCATACCTGTTTTTATTTCCTGGGTTTTATTTGCATTTAATTATTTTATAAGTGTATTTAAAAAAATCGGTCAATGGCCTGTATACCTGTGGATGTGGGCAACCGGGATCTGTTTCTTTTTATTCACTTTCCTGGAATCGTATTTATGGGTATTCCCTTATTTCAGAGATAATCTTATCCGTGATCTTACAGTTCAATGGAAAGCGTATGGTGCATTAACAGGGTCCTGGAACATGCTGGTTTATGGTACCGCTATTTTTGTGATGGAGCGTATAAAGGGAGATGAATCAGTTGCTAAATCTAAATTAGCATTTTGGATGTATTTTTTAGGTCTTACTAACTTGCTGTTCGGATGGGCGCACCATATTTATATTGTACCTACGGTGCCTTGGATCAGGTACCTTGCTTATGGCATCAGCATGACAGAATTGTTGATACTTTCAAGAATTATTTGGAACTGGAAAAGCTCTCTGGAAGAAGCCAAAAAGGATTACTATTTTTTACCTTTTCGTTTTCTTGTCGCATCTGATGTATGGATATTTTTAAATTTAATACTCGCTCTTTTAATTTCCATTCCCGCAGTTAATGTTTATACCCATGGCACCCATATTACGGTGGCACATGCTATGGGGAGCGCCATTGGTATCAATACGATGATCTTATTATCATCTGTATTATTTATTATAAATGATGTTACAAAATATACATTTTCTAAAATTCAAAAAAGTATTATTCGAGCAGGATTTTGGATCACAAATATTTCTCTTTTTGCTTTTTTGATCTTCCTGACCATTGCCGGAGCTGAAAAAGGGATTTTAGTGATTGAAAATAAACTTTCTTTCCAGGCAATTATGCAAAAGATATCTCCTTATCTGGTATCTTTTGCTTGGTCGGGTTTGGGGATTTTTATTGGTTTAATAATGACCACGGTTCCTCCATTAGTAGCAATTTTTCAATACTTGAAGAGGAAATAGAACAATATTGAAATTTTTTTCACACTTAATTCATTAACAAAACCACAATGTCATATTCAGGAGTTTCATTTGAAAATACAGAAAAGGCCTTTATAGCTAAAGACAATCAGGAGTTGAAGCATTCACTCTGGCTCTTTAAGCTAATGGGCAACTCTGCATTGGTTAAAGTGTTTTCAAGGCTTATTATTTTCGCAATAAAAATTGGCCTGCCTGTAAGATTACCAATTAAGCTTACCATATTTAAACAGTTTTGCGGTGGTGAATCTATTGAAGAAAGCAAAAACGTTGTATATAAACTCAACGTATCAAATATTGGTTCTATCCTTGATTATTCAGTTGAAGGTAAAGAAAGCGAAAAAGATTTTTGTGATACAAAAGATGAAATTTTAAGAATTATAAAAGTTGCAGAAGATAATCCTGCAATCCCATATACCAGCCTTAAGCTTACAGGGATTGCTCGTTTAGCTTTACTCGAAAAATTGAATTCAAAGCAACAATTAAATGTGGAAGAAGAAATTGAATTTCAAAAAGTAAAAGGGAGATTAGTTGAGATTTGTAATAGCGCTTCCTCCTCTGCCGTTCCCATTTATTTTGATGCCGAAGAAAGTTGGATACAAAATGCTATTGATACTGTGGCGGAAGAAATGATGGAGATGCATAATAAAAAAACTGCTATTGTGCTTACAACTCTCCAGATGTACCGTTGGGACCGGATCGAATATCTTAAAGGACTGATACAAAAGGCAAGAGATAAAAATTTCAGCATCGGTATTAAACTGGTTCGTGGAGCGTATATGGAAAAAGAAAATTTACGTGCTTCACAATTGGGATATAGATCACCCATACAATCCAATAAAGAAAATACTGATAGAGACTTTGATAAAGCAGTTGATATCTGTCTTGAAAATATTGATATTGTTACATTATGCGCTGGCACACACAATGAGGCGAGTACAATGCATCTGGTTAATAAGATGGGAGAACTGAAAATCCCCAATGATCATCCGCATGTTTATTTTTCACAGCTCTATGGTATGAGCGATCATATTACTTATAATTTGGCCGATGCAGGGTATAATGTTACTAAATACCTTCCTTATGGTCCTGTTAAATCAGTTATGCCTTATTTGATCCGAAGGGCTGAAGAAAACACCGGTATTTCAGGTCAGATGGGAAGAGAGTTAAGATTGATAGTTGAGGAAAAAAACCGAAGACAGAGTTCAAAATTACTTTCCGCAGGTAAATAATGCTTTCATTTAATTGATGTGGAATTTTCGATTTCAACATTGTTTAATTCAAATTTTTTCAAATCAAATTGAATAATTTTTTCCAATCCAATTATATCAATTTCTGGTACTTTCAATTCCTTTCAGTTTTTTTTGACTTTCTTTTTAGTGATCGCTTCAATCTTTTGTTTGCTGTTGTTCGGTTAATGGCATATTTCATTACTTATTTAATTTTTTTTAATTCTACGTATTCATTTTACATATAGTTTGCTTTTATGTTAATGTAAGTTTGATTGTGAATCTCCGCTAAAAGGCCTTTAAAATATGATAGTTTCGATAAAAAAACATTTTTAATTAAAATTGTAACAAATCGAAAAAAAATATTTTTTTCATGACGATATATTTAAACATCACAATTTAAACTGAACTTTTATATATAAATCATGAGCCTGGCCAGTGTAAAATATGATGTAAATCATAATGAAAATATGATGAAAGAGAACATGTTTAAAAGTCGAATCAAATGTTAAGAAATAGAAAATATAAAGCTGAATTAACAGTCCTAAATTGCAGTCGAATTATTTTTTCAGAAATATAAAAAAATAAAAATCTTTAAAATATATAACAGATGTTAACTTTAGAATTGCCTAAAAGGTCCGTAGAAAGAGACGAGCAGACGTTTTCTTATAACGAAGTGTTTGAAAAATGCATTGCATATTTTCATGGTGATGAGCTTGCTGCCTCCACTTGGATGAATAAATATGCTATGAAAAATTTGGACAAAAAATTTCTTGAACTTACGCCAAATGATATGCATTTGCGTATGGCAAAAGAATTTGCGCGAATAGAATTGGATTACAAAACAAAGTCCCACTTAAACGGAAGTTTCAAATTACTTTCTAAGTACGGACAAGAAAGGGAATTGCTTGACGAGAAAAAGATCTTTAATTATTTTAAAGATTTTAAATACATCATACCTCAGGGAAGCGTGATGTCATCATTAGGGAATCCTCACATTATTGCATCACTTTCCAATTGCATTGTACTACCCGAAATATATGATTCTTATGGAGGGATATCCTATACCGATCAACAGTTAGCTCAACTCTTCAAAAGAAGATGTGGTGTTGGAGTAGATATTTCTACACTAAGGCCTTCCGGTATGTCTGTTTCCAATGCTGCCGGAACTACAACAGGAGCAGTTTCTTTCATGGAGCGGTTCTCCAATACAACACGCGAAGTTGCGCAAAACGGTAGGAGAGGAGCCCTTATGATTACCATTGATATTGCACATCCCGATGTAGAGCAATTCATTACTGTTAAGCAGGACCTGTCAAAAATTACCGGAGCAAATATTTCTATTCGCCTTTCAGATGAGTTCATGAATGCGGTTGCGAATGATACGGATTATACATTACGCTGGCCAATTGATTCTCCTGAACCAAAATTTTCAAAAGTTGTTAAAGCGCAGGAATTATGGAATACCATTGTTAAATGTGCACATACCAGTGCAGAGCCTGGTTTAATATTTTGGGACAGGCAGCATTATTATTCCACATCTTCGGTATACCCTGGATTTAAAAATGTTTCCACTAACCCTTGTTCTGAAATTGCTATGCAAGGAGGTGATAGTTGCAGGCTCATTGCTCTTAATTTATTTAATTTCATCGACAAACCTTTTACGCCAGAAGCTAAATTTAAGTACAAAGAATTTCATGAAGTTACCTATGAAGCGCAACGTTTGATGGATGACCTCGTTGATCTTGAATTACAAGCTATTGAAAAAATATTAGCGAAAATTGAAAGCGATCCTGAACCTGATTACATCAAAGAAGTGGAAGTAAGTACATGGAAACTTCTTTACAATGCCGGTAAAAAAGGAAGGAGAACAGGTTTAGGCTTCACTGCTCTTGGTGATATGCTTGCTGGCTTAGGCTTAAAATTCGACTCCCAGGAAGCTATTGAAGAAGTTGAGAAAATAATGAAAACAAAATGTGAAGCAGAGTTTGATAGTTCTATTGATATGTCGCTTGAACGTGGGAAATTCGCTGATTTTGATCCTGAAATAGAAAACACATCAGAGTTCGTGCAAATGTTGGAAAAGGAATTGCCGCAGGTATATTCCCGTATGATGAAGCTTGGCAGAAGAAATATTTCCATCAGCACTGTTGCTCCAACAGGCACCCTTAGCATGTTGGCACAAACATCTTCAGGATTGGAGCCAGTGTTTATGCTGTCGTACAAGCGCAGAAGGAAAGTGAATTTGAATGATAAAAATCAACGTGTTGATTTTGTTGACCCAATGGGCGATTCATGGCAGGAATTTATTGTATACCACCATAAATTAAAGCAATGGATGGAAACAACAGGTGAAATGGACATTTCAAAAAGTCCTTATCATGGTTCTACAGCACCTGAGATTGATTGGGAAAAACGAATTGAATTACAAGCTGTGGTTCAAAAATACACTACCCATTCTCTTAGTTCCACTATTAATCTTCCAAATGATGTATCCGTTGATAAAGTTGGTCAGATCTATATGGAAGCTTGGAAAAGTGGTTTAAAAGGCATCACCGTTTATCGTGATGGTTCAAGAACCGGAGTATTGGTTTCTACCGAAACAAAATCAGAATCAAGCGATATCAAAGAAACGCACCCTCCCAAACGACCGAAAATGTTAGAGGCTGAAGTAGTACGTTTTATGAATCACGATGAAAAATGGATCGCTGTAGTTGGTATTTTAAAAGGAAAACCTTATGAAGTTTTTACAGGTCGTGCAGAAGATTCTTTAAGTATTCCTAAATGGGTTGAGAAAGGTTGGGTAATTAAAAATGTTACCGAAGATTCCCGCAAACGTTACGATTTCCGGTTCATGGACAAAGAAGGATATAAAGTAACTATTGAAGGCCTTTCCAGATCATTTAACAAAGAATACTGGAATTATGCAAAATTGATTTCAGGGGTGTTGCGTCATGGAATGCCTTTGCCGCATGTAGTTTCGCTTATCGGTGATCTTAATCTTTATAACGATAGTATCAATACATGGAAAACCGGAGTGGAACGGGCGCTCAAAAAATACATTCCTGATGGAACACAAGCCGTTGATCGTAAATGCACTGAATGTGGAAGTCCCGAAGGATTGATATATGAAGAAGGTTGCGTCAAGTGCAAAAATTGTGGAAGCTCCAAATGCGGGTGATAACAGGTTAATGGAGCCATTCCTTTTTCGTGAATAACACAT
This sequence comes from Bacteroidota bacterium, assembly GCA_040388745.1. Taxonomy (GTDB): domain Bacteria; phylum Bacteroidota; class Bacteroidia; order 2-12-FULL-35-15; family 2-12-FULL-35-15; genus 2-12-FULL-35-15. The sequence goes on from JAZKBF010000016.1 coordinate 204,583, forward strand.
TTAAAAACGTCACAAGAACAACAGATTAAATAATTTTTATTCTGTTGTACTCGTGGCGCTTTTTTTTAATATAAGACTTTTTAAAATATTTTTCTATGTTTTAAATCATATTTACTCTATTGGATTTACAATACTTTTAAGATATAATGAAAAAGAATATTATATTTTTAGTTGTAACAATGCTCCTCTCTTTTTCTTGCGCTAAGGATAAAGGTGATCCTGATTATGAAGGGTATCCAAAGAATGTTGGTGAGATCATTGTTAACAAATGCAGTGTGAGTGGTTGCCATAATTCTTTTAGTTCTGAGGCATGTGCCGGTCTCGATTTGTCTTCATGGGAAACTATGTTTAAAGGAAGCAGAAATAATTCTTCAGTTATTCCTTATCGCCCCGATCATAGTTTTTTATTGTTTTCTGTAAATACCTTCAATGACTTAGGACCTCAGATGTATCCTGGTATGCCTTTAAACAAAACACCATTGAGCAGGGATGAAGTAAATGTTATAAGAAATTGGATAAACCAGGGAGCTCCCAACAATCAAGGAGAGATCAAATTCTCAGATAACAATAAACGGAAAATTTATGTTGCTAACCAGGGCTGTGATTTTATTTCTGTTTTTGATGGAGAAACAAAATTGCTCGCTCGGGCATTCGATGTTGGGAATGGTGCAAATACAGAAGCCCCTCATGATATGATGGTTTCGCCCGATGGCCAATATATTTACGTATCTTTTTATGCAAGTAACCTCTTTCAGAAATTCAGAACAAGTGATCATGTAAAAGTTGGAGAATTAACTTTACCTGATATCAGCTGGCATACGATCGATATATCCGGAGATTCAAAAATTGCCGTCACCACACATCTTGATGCAAATGGAAAAATGGCGATAATAAACCTGGTTGATATGTCTGTTATTGCTACCTATCAGGGAGCAGGCTTGTTTATTTATCCTCATGGTTGCGCATTAAATTATGATGGAAGTCTGGTTTATACTACTTCTCAACAGGGGGATTTTATTTATAAAGTAAACCTAACAGATCCTCAAAGCCCTGATATAAGCCAGATAGCATTACAAACAGGAGATTCTCCATCCCCCAATGGAATGTATAAACCCTATGATGTAGATTATTTTCCGGATTACTCGAAGTATGCGGTCACTTGCCAGGGAACAAACGAAGTACGGATATTTGATGCAGCAAATGATAGTTTGTTAAATGTCATTACAACCACGGGCGTTCCGCAACTAATGGCTTTCTCAGAACAATTGCCTTATTTATTTGTAAGCTGCATGGCTGATTCGTCTAATTCGCAAACAACAAGCAGTGTAGATGTAATAAATTACAATACCTTCCAAAAGATCAAGAGTATATTTACAGGACCCGAACCCAGGGGGATTAGTATAGATGAAGAAGGTCACTGCGTATGGGTTGCCAACCGAAATATTTCACCTACAGGTTGGGCTCCTCACCATACAACAGTTTGCCAGGGAAAAAATGGATATATTTCTATTATTGATATGAATACATTAGCGTTAATTCCAGATTGGAAAACAGAAGTTTCTGTTGATCCTTACTGCGTTTCTATTAAAAAATAAAGTACCGGTCACCGAACCGGGAACTATGATTTCCATCATATTTTACTGTGCGCTTCCTTGTACCTTTGTAGTAACATAGGGATAAAATAATTTTCTTTACATCTATCCCTTTTAAAAATTCAAAAAATGAATAATACATCAGAACATACTTTTCATATTCCTGTAATGGGATTAGGATATACAATTGACACCCCTGTAAAAGTGGCCCGATTTGGTATATCCTCTGTGGTTTCAATTATACAGGACGTATTAGTGGAGCAAATGCGTGAGTTTTATTGTAAAAAAACGGGAAAAGAATATATCCACATTCCAATAAGCGATATTGATCACCGCGCTAAACGCGTTACCGCTTACCTCAATTTAATTCAGAATATTGTGGATAAGCAGGTAGAAGAACTGAAAAAACAACCTTTTGAAGAGGGGAATGATATTGTAAAATATTTTAGACTTCTTCCTGATAGTTCTCCTGTTAAACAACTTTACTTAGAAATGATAAAGTTGACCGGGGAAGCTAAGGAACTTTGTCAAACGCAATTGCGAAACAAAATTATTGCAGGAGCCATTGATGTGAATATCATGACAAAGATAGATAATCAGAATTATTCCAAAAAAAATGAGCTTCTTCCTATGGAATATTCCGATGCACTTTCGGCATTTCGTGGATTTGCTAATAGTTCACTTTCATCATCCATTGTTTTTTCGGCAGGCTTGAACCCTCGTTTATTCGCCTATCTCGAAAGCTTTAAAGATTTCTTTCCTGATGCGGAAGGAACTATTAAAAAGAAAATTATTTTGAAAGTGAGTGATTACCGCTCAGCACTTATACAAGGAAAGTTTCTTGCAAAAAAAGGAGTGTGGATCTCTGAGTTTCGAATTGAGTCAGGGTTAAATTGTGGCGGACATGCTTTCCCCACTGAAGGTTATTTACTTGGACCTATCTTGGAAGAATTTAAAAATAAAAAAGAAGAACTCACTTCCGAACTGCTTACAATTTGTAATCGCGGACTCGAAGAAAAAAAATATAAAACCTTGCCACTAGAGACTGGAATTCGTATCAGCGTTCAGGGTGGAATAGGAACTGCACAAGAAGACGTGTTTTTAAGAGAGCATTACAATGTGGAGGCCACCGGTTGGGGGAGTCCATTTTTGCTGGTTCCTGAGGCAACAAATGTGGATGATAAAACATTACAATTGCTTGCCAACGCAAAAAAAGAAGATTATTTTTTGAGTCATGCTTCACCTCTTGGAATTCCATTTAACAATTTCAGAAAAAGTTCTTCTGAAGATCAGCGCAAGACCCGAATAGAAAAATTGAGAGCCGGAAGTCCATGTTACAAAAAATATCTTTCCTTCAATACTGAATTCACTGAAAAACCAATATGTGTTTCATCACGTGAATATCAAAACCTGAAACTAAAAGAGTTAACGAATCTTAATTTGCCAAAAGAGCAATTTGAACGAAGATTTGACGAGATCACAGAAAAAGATTGCCTTTGTGAAGGCTTGTCCTCTACTGCGCTTTTAAAGAACAACATTCCGGATCATCATCGTTTGGAGGCTGTTACTATTTGCCCCGGACCAAACCTTGCGTATTTCTCAAAAACCTTTTCATTGGAAGAAATGGTAGACCATGTATATGGCCGTTTAAATGCGCTTAATGCACTGAACCGGTCACACATGTTTATCAATGAGTTGAAAATGTATGTCGATTATCTGAAAGCGGAAGTGGATAAAAATTTTAATTCATTAACAGATAAGCAAACTAAATATTTTTCCTCTTTCAAATCTAATCTTTTACAGGGGATGGAATATTATAAACAGCTTATTCCAAAAATGGCGAATGAAGCTGAGGATTTTAAAAATAAAATGGCGGATGAGATCGAAACCATGAAAAATAACCTGACCAATTTTTATTTCGGGGAAGGTGTGAATGCGGTTTAAGGTTATAATGTTCAATGTCATTGCTTTCCTTTCTTTCCCGTTGTAATTTTGTTATATCTTAATTGAGATTGTGTCCGATTAAAATAGGTAAATAGATATAAGCAATTTAAAAGGTGCAAAACTAAAAGCCGAACAACAGTATAAAAACTGTTTTTTGATCAAGGAGTTTTTCGATCAGGAAAAAGATTGGATAGAATAAAAGTTTTAAAAGACTCTAACCTACCCTAAAACTTGACAGAAGTGATGAAAGTCGCTTCTGTTTTTTTATTTCTATCCTTGCCATTTTGTTCCCAAAATTGGTTTGTTGCTTTAATGGTGTAATACCATTACATAATATATAATCGGCCCAATAGTTTTATCGAGAAAAACCTAACAGGTTTTCAAAACCTGTTAGGTTTAAACAGCATTTTAAAATACAAGTATTGGATTAATTCATAACGGGTGCTGATGTAATGCTCTTAACTAGTTGAATTAATTACCCATTTTATAGGATCCTATTACTTATTAAAGGATTTGTTAATTGCAGTCCATGCAGCTAATTTCTCTGTAAACGACATGGTATGTGCGGGACTTGTTGAAGGCAATTTAGTAAATGGAATAGCAGATTGCTGATTCTTTAAAAAGTAATTGGACGATTGTTGACCATTAAAAAATATATGATTGATGTGAGAATGCTTTTCAAAAAAAGCATTAAAATTATTTGTTTCCTCTTTTATAATATTTACATCTAAACTTCCTCTTCTTTCGCAAACTTTAAGGACATCCCATACCGCAATTTGATTGCTTAGCAATAATTTTTTTTTGATAGCATAGTCAGCTGAAAAAGGTTGATCGAAAATAGCAAACATTATTTTCCAAAAAGCATTTCTTGGGTGAGCATAATATTGATTCATTTTTAAAGAATCGTTTCCGGGCATTGTTCCTAAAATTAGAATTTTGCTATCCGCATTTGAAATTGGTGGGAAAGAATAGATCTGCATTCTTTAATAACTAAATGATCGTAGAAATATTGTATCAGGTTTTTGTTTTAAGATCACTATAAAGTTTGAAGCAGGTCATAGTTTTTTGTTGAGGATGAATATACATTTGAAGCGTAAATAAATTTTTATATTCAATTTAAATTATTAAAATGAAAAAAATATTTTTTTGTTTTATGGCAACAGCGTTGTCGTTAACATGTATACCCAAAGAAATGAAAGCAGTAACCAATCCTTCCACTATTCATGCGCTGGATTCCTATGAAGCACAAAGGTTAGTGAATAGATTGCATGAGATCAAAACCCTCTCCAAATCAAAACTAACATCACCTCAAAAAAAAAGATTACGACAAGAAGTGCTTTCAATTTCTGAAAGATTTAAGCAAACCGGTCCCGTTATTTATATTTCAGGTGGGGCTCTTATACTGATCATTATACTACTGATCATTTTGTTATAGACTTTACTTACATGTTCATACTTTGAATTGGATTTCATTTCAATAAATTGCATTGAAATTATCATAAATAGTAAATAACATAATTTTATGTTTATTCGTTTTTTAACTATTTCGTTGATCACATGAAAGAAACATCTGTGGATAAAACTATCTGGACGATCGGTCATTCTACTCATCCTTTAAAAGAATTTATTGCTATGTTGCAATCATTCGGGATCCGTATGCTTGTTGACATAAGAAGTTACCCCGGTTCAAGACGTTATCCACAATTTAATAAAGAAGAATTAGAATTTTTTTTGCCGGAAAGTAATATTCAATATTTTCATTTTAAAAATTTAGGAGGAAGAAGGAAAGCAGATCCTGATTCAAAAAATACAGCATGGAAAAGCCCGGCTTTTCGCGGTTATGCCGATTATATGGAGACGGATACATTTAAACAAGGGATAAAAGATCTGAAAAAAATTGCTTTAAAAGATCCCACGGCTTATATGTGTTCAGAAGCCGTATGGTGGCGCTGTCACCGCTCACTTGTTTCCGATTATTTGAAGGTTCATGGCTGGAAAGTGATGCATATTATGGGAATTGGAAAAGCAGAAGAACACCCTTATACTTCGCCTGCAAGTATTGTAGATGGGGAGTTGAGCTATCAAAAAAAAGAAAAATTGAGCCCCACTTTATTTCCAATTTGAAAAAAGATATAGTTTCCCGAATACCTGTATTTTAGGCAAAAGCGGCCAATGTGTAACACTTTAAAATTGAGTTTGTTGCCAAAAATTCCATTACAATTTTTAAATGGTTTTGTTACATCGTTGTACTAAAAATAGGTGATTCAGCGTAATAAGCATATATTTGGGAAAATATTTAAAAAAAAATGTCAGAAATTAAGGACCCTGCCCTCTCTAAATTTACTTCATACCAAATTTTCGTGATCGTTATACTTGCCTTGACTCAGTTTACTGTTGTTCTCGACTTTATGGTTATGTCACCGCTTGGCGATATGCTAATGAAATCAATGGATCTGACAACAACTCAATTTGCATTTTCGGTATCGAGCTATGCATTTAGCGCAGGTGTTTCTGGTATAGCAACTGCCGGATTTGCAGATCGTTTCGATCGTAAAAAACTGCTTTTGTTTTTTTATATAGGATTTATTTTAGGAACCCTGTTTTGCGGTTTAATAACTTCTTACCCTTTGCTGATAGCTGCACGTATTTTTACCGGGGTGTTTGGCGGAGTGATCGGATCAATATCATTGGCCATAGTCGCGGATCTTTTTGCTTTGGAAAAACGCGGAAGGGTGATGGGATTTATGCAAATGGGCTTTGGCGCAAGTCAGATATTGGGAATTCCAATTAGTTTGTATATCGCAAATGCGTATGGATGGCAATCACCTTTTTTTATGATCGTGGTGCTGGCAACAATTGTATGGTTTGGTATTGTATTTAAAATGAAACCGATAATAAAACACCTTGAAGTGAAAAGTGATCGCAATCCTTTAACTCATCTTTGGCATACGATTGCAAACAGGAACTACCGTATTGGTTTTTTTGCAACGGCTTTACTTTCCGTTGGTGGCTTTATGATGATGCCCTGGGGCAGCGCTTTTGCAATAAATAATTTACATGTTACAGCCGAACAATTACCACTTTTATTTATGGTAGGTGGGATTAGTGCACTATTAATAATGCCATTGATAGGCAGGATTAGCGACAAGATCGATAAATTTAAATTATTTGCGATCGCTTCCGTTTGGATGATCGTTGTCGTAGTAATATACACCAACCTAACTCCTGTTCCGTTATGGCTGGTAATGACAATGAATGTATTGATGATGATCGGAATAATGAGCCGCATGGTGCCTTCCATGGCATTGGCAACAGCTTTGCCACAAATGCAGGACCGCGGAGCATTCATGAGTATTAATTCTTCCTTACAACAATTTGCAGGAGGTATAGCAGCAAGTGTTGGTGGTTTTATTGTTGTTCAAAAAACTAAATACAGTCCATTGGAGCATTACGATACCTTAGGCTATGTAATAGTTGGAATAAGCATAATAGGAATATTTGCGGTTTACAGGGTAAGTAAGATCGTAAAGAAACAATTGCATTTGAAAAAGGTGTGATTGTAATGATCTGAATTCAATTAATTTTTTTGTCCAAGTTTATTTTGGGCGTTTCCCTTTCTGAAAAGAAAGGGGCGGGCTTGGAGTTTATCCTGAGCGAAGTCGAAGGGTTACAATCTTATCAGATAAAAATCTGATAAGGATTTCCACGGAATTTATCCAGAGCCTGTCGAAGGAATCCCTAACGCAGCATTTTCATTGAAATAAAATATTCAAGCTTTTATTGGACTTTAACAGAAAATAACAATCGAATCTAAGGTTAATAAAAAAAGGCTTTCAGTTTCTGAAAGCCTTTTTTTGTAGAAGTGGAATAATATTATCCCTTAACCTTTCTTCACAAACTTGGTAAGTATTACAATCACCTGATCGTTGATCTTGCCTTCAATGTGTTCATGGTTATCACTTACGAGTTTAATTTTCTTAACTACCATACCTTTAGAAGCGGTAAAATTTGTGCCCTTCACATTAAGTGCTTGTGTAAGCACCACATTATCGCCTGTTTTCAGCACATTTCCAAATGCATCTTTATGTACATCTTTTACTTCAAATGCACTTAAGGCCCATTGCATAGTGTTTTCGTCAAGATCCACAGAGCTGATCAAATCGCTAGCCCAGGCCTCTTTCTTGTATTGGTTCAGGATCCTGTAACTCAATGCCTGAACACTTGCATAAGGGCTCCAGATACTACCTTCAACACAGCGCCAGTGAAACCCCGAATTAGGTTCATCCATTGCCTTCATGCAGGTTTCACATAGTGCTACCTGATTTTCAATTGAATCATCATTTTTGGGACTTACTGTATATTCAATGGTTGCGGCTTCTGTATTACATAATTCGCATAGATCCTGATTTCTGTTTTTTAGTTCCTGGTTGATTGACATGTTATAATTTAAAAAGTATATAGATCGAATTTTTAATTTTATCGGAAGAGAGCGATCCTTTCATCGAAGCAAATTTAGGAAGATTTGATGATTCTCCACGGATAATTTCCTTATTAGGTTAATGTAAAAAAACTATTTATCTTGGTCTTTATTTTTGTTTTCCAAATCGCTAAAAACGATATGAATATTTTAACCGATTAATAGCTAAGCGATTGAAATATATTCAACAATTAAAATCTCCGAAAGGTAAATTATTCTCATGATAAATTTTTTAAAACCGCCTGCACATACTGAGCCGCTGCCAAATGAAGAAATTGATCCCGCCTATAAGAGATTGCGCTGGCAGGTTTTTCTTGGGATCTTTATTGGATATGCTGGATACTACCTGGTCAGAAAAAATTTTTCCCTTATAATGCCCGATCTGATAGCACAAGGTTATACAAAAGGGCAGCTGGGCATAATAGCCTCTGCTGTTTCCATTTCTTATGGTATAAGTAAATTTGTAATGGGAGGTATTTCCGATCGAAGTAATGCTCGCGTTTTCCTAAGTCTGGGATTGATGCTTTCGGCTATAACGGTTTTTTGCTTCGGGACAATTCCTGTTTTAACCTCCACTGTAACCATCATGTTCATTGTAATGTTTATTAATGGATGGTTTCAGGGAATGGGATGGCCTCCATCGGGACGTATTATGGTGCACTGGTTTTCCACAAAAGAAAGAGGAACAAAGATGTCCATCTGGAATGTGGCACATAATGTTGGAGGCGGTCTTATTGGCCCTTTGGCGGTTTTGGGAGTTGCAATATTCGGAGACTGGGAAAGTAAATTGTACTTCCCGGCAATGATCGCTATAGTGTTTGCATTCATTGCTTACTTTTTGATCAGAGATACTCCTCAGTGCTGTGGATTACCCAATATTGAAGCATTTAAAAATGATTATCCCAAAGATTATGAGCAAAGCCACGAGAAAGAATTTTCTACCAAGGAAATATTTTTCACTCATGTTTTAAAAAACAAGTTACTCTGGTTGATCGCTATTTCCAATGCCATGATCTATTTGGTGCGCTATGGAGTATTGGATTGGGCCCCTACCTACCTGGAAGAAGCCAAAGGTTTTTCTATTAAAGAATCAGGTTGGGCCTATTTTGCTTATGAATGGGCGGGTATCCCCGGAACCCTGCTTTGTGGCTGGCTTTCGGATAGAGTGTTTAGAGGGCGCAGAGCTCCTGCAATTGTTATTTATATGCTATTAGTGATGGTGGCAGTTGTTGTTTATTGGCAAAATCCTGCAGGAAATATCTTGATTGATAATATTGCTTTGATCGCCATCGGATTCCTGATCTATGGTCCTGTAATGCTGATAGGAGTGCAGGCTCTGGACCTGGTGCCAAAGAAAGCGGCTGGAACTGCTGCAGGGCTAACCGGCTTGTTTGGGTACCTGGGAGGTGCATTATTTGCTAATATCGCTATCGGCTTCCTTGTTGATATTTGGGGCTGGGATGCAGCATTCATTCTGATGTTATCGGCATGTGTTATTTCAATAGTTGTTACTTTATTCACCTGGAAAAAGGAAAAACTAAGATTATTATAAAACCGGTAGATTCGTTTGGGCTTATTGAATAAAAAAAGGGTTACAGAAATGTAACCCTTTTTTTTGGAAACTGCTGACGAAATTTATTTTTTTGTTTCAAAAATAGAGTTTAACCGATGTAAAAGTTTTCCTGAATATAAAAAACTGTATCAATAAACTGTAATACACCATTTTCTGTTAATACATTTTCATCATGCAGGTCTTCTAAAATAATGCCTAAATCTGGGTTGTAGTAATCATTGTTTTTTGTATTGATAAATCCGTTCGTCAGCATAAATTTTTTAACACCAAGCAAATCGGTTTTTTCTGTGGCTCTAACAAAAGGCTGGGTGACAACTGCAAATATTGAATCGTCTTGAGAATAGAAACCTAAGAGTTGGTATGCGGTATCCGGAAAAAAATAATTATGTAGTAACAGATTGTTGAGATAATCTTCCCAGGAATTGTAAAAGATTGCATCGTTTAACTTAATAACGTTTTTCCCATCTTTTAAATAAACCTTTTGTTCAGCTCCTTCAGATACATAGTTTTCAATAACAACATCTTGAAACCAATATTTGTTTTGTGAAATATAGTCTTTTAAGACTTCTGTTTCTTGCTTTTTGTAGAGCTTTGACTCTTTAGCCAATTTACTTGTTCCCTGGCTTCCTGCAAGGTAACAGGCAACTGCTTGGATAACTGCTCCATCCCTAACCGGGCTCTTTCCTGAAATGATACGTTGTAGTTCATGTTTCATTTATTACCTAACAAAGATACGATTTTTTTTCAAATTTTTCAAATACGAATAAAACGATACAATTGTCTCATAGAGTGGGCTTCGTAAGCAAATTGTATTCAAATGAATGAAAAAGGGGTTCAAATGTTAATCGCAAGAACCCTTTCTTTTTTTTGTGGGCAATACTGGGCTCGAACCAGCGACCCCTACCTTGTCGAGGTAGTGCTCTGAACCAACTGAGCTAATTGCCCTTAAATATTAATTTGAGGCAAACTTTACCAATTAAGAACACAAATTTACCTCGGCATAAAGAAACAAATAATTGAGCAGAAAGCAAACAAACGGAAAAACAAAAAATTGCAATCGACAACGCAAAAAAAACATTTGGCATAGGAAAGAAGATTGCTTAAAACTACCTTTGTAAAAGCCTGGTTTATTTACAAACCCTTTTTAAAGGATAATTCAGCGATCACAAATGAAATTTGAAACCTTCGCAATATATTTAAAAGAAAAAGCAGGAATAACTGAAGAGCAATATCACCAATTGACGGAGGTATTAAGATCTAAAACTGTTGACAAAGGACAATTCCTTTTAAAAAAGGGGGAAGTTTGTCAGCACTCCTTTTTTGTGGAGAAAGGTTTGCTTCGTTCTTATTCTATTTCTGATATAGGTAAAGAACATATTATTCAATTTGCTTCTGAAAATTGGTTTATGAGTGACAGAAGCAGTGCCTACTTTAATGAACCTTCTGATTTTTTCATTGATGCTATTGAAGAAACTACTGTTATTTTAATAGATCAAAGTTTTATCAAGCTGGCTTCTGAAATCAGTTCTTCTTTCAGAGAATACAATGAAAAAATACTCCAGAATCACATCCGTCATTTGCAAAAAAGAGTTAACCTTTTATTGGGTGCATCAGCTGAAATTCGCTATCTGAATTTTATCAAACTCTATCCCGACCTCACGTTCCGTGTGCCGCAATGGATGATCGCTTCTTATTTGGGAATTACTCCCGAAAGTTTGAGCCGTGTGAGAAAAGAATTGGCGAAGCGGCATTTCAAACCTCAATAATTTCATTTCTTACCATACATCAATGTACAGATAAATATATTGTCGCAATTTTGTATCATAATTAAAAAATAAAAAAATTATGGCACAAAGAAAAATTGAAGTAGTAGTTGCACCGAGAGAACCCCACTATGTTGGAGATGGTTTTAGAGTGCATAATTTTATTCCAAGCGGATACCATTTAGATATGCAAAGAATGACTCCATTTATTATGCTGGACTATAATTCTAAATTCTATTTCCCCCCATCCGACAAACCAAGGGGCGTAAGTGTTCACCCTCACAGGGGATTTGAAACAGTTACAATTGCATACAAAGGAAAAGTTGCCCATCATGACAGCACAGGAAACAGTGGTGTGATTGGAGAAGGCGATGTGCAATGGATGACAGCGGCTTCAGGAATTTTACACAAAGAATTTCACGAAGAAAACTATAGTAAAGCGGGTGGCGATTTTCAAATGGTGCAACTATGGGTAAATCTTCCTGCAAAAGACAAAATGTCTAAACCAAAGTACCAGGGAATTACCCATGATCAAATCAATAAATTTGAATTGCCCGACAATGGCGGAGTGATTGAAGTAATTGCAGGTGAGTATAAAAATATAAAAGGAGCAGCATCAACCTTTACACCTGTTCATTTACACAATGTAAAATTAAACAAAGATGGGAAAGCTGATTTTTCGTTCCCTGCAAATTACAATACCGCATTATTGGTTATAGAAGGAAGTATTAAAGTAAACGAGACAGAAACAGTACCTGCCAATAATTTTGTACTATTTAAAAATGAGGGGGAAACATTTAGCATTGAAGCTCTTGAAAATTCAATTGTATTGGTATTAAGCGGTGAGCCTATTAATGAGCCCATTGCGGCACAAGGCCCTTTTGTTATGAATACCAGAGCTGAATTAGTTCAGGCAGTTGAAGATTATAATATGGGTAAGTTCGGATATCTTGAAGAATAAGCAGCGATAATCTTTAAATAATATAAATTCTGAAACACAACTTATTTATTAAAATATGCCTGTAGAATATAAAGTGAATAACAATGAAAAGCTGATGCATTTTGAAATTCATGATGATGACACCATTGCGTTTTTGGAATATCGTTTTTACAAAAATAATATTGCATTTATGCACACTGCTGTTCCCAAAAGCATGGAAGGGAAAGGAATTGCATCGACATTGGCTTCGTATGCTTTTAATTATGCAAAGGATCATGAAAAACCCGTAATGGTGTATTGTCCATTTGTTTCAACTTATTTAAAAAGGCATCCCGAAGTGCATTGGCAATTGGATAAAGAATTTCATAAAACAAATTAATTCAAATCAATGTTTCAAAAAATTGAAACGAAAAAAGACGAATTAGAAGAAACAAAATGGGCATTGACACCGGACAGAGCGCAGTTGGTTTCAATTACCAGATGATTTGCTAATTTAGAAACCAGTAGCGTTTTAGTATTGAAAATGTATATAACATTTAATAATTCATTATAATTTAATACAAATTATGGAACGTAAAGACTTCATCAAAAAAGGAATTTTAGGAAGCATTATTGCTTTTGTATCATCTTCTCTCAGCAATACTGTTAGTGCTGCCAATAAATTTGCTGAAAGTAAATATCGGGGAGTTGAAGGTGTTTTTTCGCCAACCAATACACACATGGTAGGTAATGGGTTTAAGGTAATGAATTATTTTCCCGGTGGAAAAGGATTTGAAGAGCGCATGAGCCCATTTTTTCTTCTTGATTTTAATGCGGAGGTAAACTTTCCGCCTTCTGAAATTTCAAGAGGTGTAGGTGTGCATCCGCACCGTGGAATTGAAACAATAACCTTTGCTTACAAAGGAGGCATTGAACATCACGACAGTAAAGGCAATCATGGTATCATCAATAAAGGAGATATTCAATGGATGACGGCTGGGGGAGGTGTTTTACATAAAGAATATCACGAAAAGAATTTTGACAAAAACGGAGGAGCCTTTGAAATGGTGCAGCTTTGGATTAACCTGCCGAAAAAACACAAAATGACCCCGGCTAAGTATCAAAGTATTTTACATAGTTCTAAACCTTCTCATAATCTACCAAATGATATGGGTGTAGTATATGTTGTGTCAGGAGAGTATAATGGAGTAAAAGGAATTGCAAAAACCTATTCTCCCGTCCACATGTATGATATTCACTTGAATCCAGGTGCAGATTTTTCATTCACATTGCCATCAAATTACAATTCCGGTATTTTAGTCATTGACGGGGCTATAACCTTGAACGAAAGTAAAGTTCCCGAAAATAACTATGTGCAATTAAAAAATGAAGGTGGCGAAATAAATATTAAAGCAAGTAAGAAAACAGTTTTGCTGGTATTAAGCGGTGAGCCATTAAACGAACCTTTTGTTGGCTATGGGCCATTTGTAATGAACACCGAGGAAGAAATACATCAGGCAATAGAAGATTACAATCAGGGCAAGTTTGGCTTTTTGAAAGATTAACCGATCCTATTGGCGTAATAACATTTATATGAAAACAAACCGTTTAGGAACTTTTATTTGGTAGGAATATATAAAAAAAACCGCCTTTTCGGGCGGTTTTTTTTTGTCCTTCTGGAACTACTCATCAAGATAATGATCAATCAGATCAGCAATATTCTGGAATTTTACATTTTTGTCCCCTTCAAAATACGAATCAATTAAAGCGAATATTTCAGCAGGTGAAATAGCCCCGTTTTCGTCCGTATCGTATTGTTTAAAATCTTCAGGAAGAACTTTATCACTGCTTTTTTTATTCTTACTGGCGCTGGCTTCCCGCTTAACACCAGCCATAAAAGCATCCTTGATCCTTTGTAATTCTGCTCCCTGTTCAACTGCCATATCCAATTTTAGCACTTTAAATTCGGTTCTTCTGTTCAGTTGTTTTCCTTCTTCGGTATCGTTAGATGCAACGGGCAATTGAGAACCGTACCCTACAAATATTAACCGGGACTCATCAATCCCTTTGCTTATTAAATGATCAACAACTGCTTTCGCCCTGGTTTCTGATAGGGTTTTGTTATTAGCGCTGTTTCCTTCACTATCAGTATGCCCGGATACTTCTATTTGGAGCGACTTCATATCATTCATCAATTTTAATGCACGGTCTAACTCCGAAACGGATTCTGGCCGGAGTATTGCTTTCCCTGCATCAAAGAAAATATTATCAAGCACCATTTTTTTTCCAATATCTACTTTTTTCATAGTGATACCTTCCAACTTCGCTACATAACCGGGTGTATTAGGGATTTTCACTTTCATGGACTGGAAAAAATATCCGCCTTTATTCATAACAACATTATAGTTTTTTCCGGGTGGAACTTTGATGCTAAACTCACCTTTCGAATCCGTTTTAAATTTCCCAAATGATTGATGGGTAAGGCTATCTATTAACTCTATTTCGATTTGTACATGAAGCGGATTTCCATTTTCATCCAACACTCTTCCTGAAATAAAAGCTGATTTTGATTTTAACGTAATGTCCTTGTTTACCTCATTAAATCCTTTAGAATGTGGGACATTCAAAGAGTCCTTATAGGTGAAAAAATCACTTGCAGAAATGGATAGTTCATAATTTTTGCCTTCCGGAAGTGAAATACTGTATTCGCCTGTTGAGCTGTTGGAGGAAAACGTACCGATTATTGTATGTGTTGCTTTATCTTTTACAACGATCTTTGAGCTTACCGCAATTCCTTTTTCATTTAAAACACGCCCTTTAACAAGCGTTAAATGTTTTTTCATGATATCCTTATGAAAAATGATTTTATAAACATCTTTTTCTCCCATTGCGTCATTATTCTGGGAAGAATAAAAACCGGTTTTACCATTGGCCTGCATTACAAACCCTACATCATCGCCTGCTGTATTGATAGGCGGGCCAAGACTTTCCGGCTCAGTCCATGTGGCTGTTTTTTCATCATATACAGACATGAAAATATCATAGCCCCCAACCGAACTATGCCCTTTTGAACTAAAAAAAAGTGTTTTTCCATCCGGATGAATAAAGGGCATTTCTTCATCTTCCATTGAGTTAATGGGGGCACCCATATCAACTGCATTACCCAGGTTTCCGTTTTCATCCTGGGTACAATACCAAATATTTTTGTCCCCCTTTTTTAAAGAATTTTTTGAAGGGCGTTTGCTAACAAAATAAATTGTTTTTCCATCAGGCGAAATACTGGCCGAGGATTCGTGATAGGCGCTATTGATTGGTTCTGGTAGCTTTTCAGGTTCCGACCATTCGGTTCCGGTTAATTTCGATTCGTAAATATCTCCGTTACCGTTGTTGTCGTCCCGGTAAAGAAGCATTCGCTGACCATCATTGGATAAATTAGTAGCAGAGTTATTTCTGCTAAGTACATTAATTGTTGCATCCAGCAAGGTTGCGTCTGACCATGTTTTGGTTTTAAAATCATATTTTGAAATATAAACCTCTTCTTTATATTGCTTATCCTTTTTAGTTTCTTTATCACCGATCGGACGTCTGGAAGTAAATACCAACGTTGAGCCATCGCTTGTAATTACAGGGCCGTAGTCGGAATACAACGAGTTTATTTGAGTCCCTAAATTTTGTATCTCTATTTTTTCAGTATCTGTTTTCTGAGAAAAAACGGATATTGAAAAAAGGCAGAATATTATAATTAATATTTTTGATCTCATATTTAGGATGTAAAAAACGATATCTCCTTTGTTTTATTTCTGCTTATAACTGAATATTAATCCACATCTAAAGTCGTGTGGCTTCTTTCTTTGTAAAAGGATTTGGAGTAACAAACCGAAGCGTTATTTCTAAACCTCCTCGCAGGCCGGTTACTGTTTTTAATTTCGAAGTATTAACATCATAACTTAAACCCATTGCATAATTTGAGTATTCAAAAAGCATATTAACCGACATCGCATCTTTTGCCCTGTAATAGGCCCCAAGCGAAATAGCAGAACCTTTATGAAGAAATGTATATTTACTTTCCTGCGATAATTTAAAACGGATCATCGAACCTGTATAAAGTTCCTGAAGAGAGCCTTGTCTGCAATACATAAAGCCCGGTACAATGGCCAGATTATTATTCAGCAGGCTAAACAGTCCGCTACCATGCAATACGTACTTCATATTTAAATTATCCGCAGCATTACCGGCAAAAGAAATATTCGGCTGGTTAAAATGAAAAACAGAAAAACCGATGTTGGCTTTTAGATCGTGGTTATCGGTAACTTGTATTTCTCCTGATGTATTGTTATAATTCCAAAGGATACCTCCCGAAAAATCAGGTGCAAGTTTACTTGATCCAATTAACGGTTCTCCGTTAGCCAGAGAAGTATTAAATGTTGTGCCATTGTATTGGCTGCCCCAGCTTAGTTCCGAATAATTTATACTTCGCTGCGCAAAGCCGCCCTGGATACCTCCTCCAAATGTATTGTATTGTGCAATTTTTACATGATACGCTAATGAAAGATTAGCCTGTGTTGTACTCAAATTACCATCACCCGCTTTATCATTAAAAAAACTAATGCCAGCTGCTAAAACTCCTTTTGGATTCTTTTTTTGATTAAGTTTCATATCAAAAGAAGCCGCACTGGTACTATAGGGCGATCCAACACTTCTCCATTGATCTTTATAATTGATCAGTACTTGTGTATCATAAAGCGCACCGGCCATTGCCGGATTCTGTTGAAGAGAGGCCATATAAAATTGCGAAAAGTGGATGTCCTGTGCAAGAACTTTTCCTCCAAATTTTTCTCCCCAAAAAGGACAGAAAAAAAGGATAATAATAATACTTTTTGATAGCTGGTTTTTCATAATTTCTATGAATATTTGATTACGTTTTTATCTGACTAATGTTATGTTTCCTTTATGGTTTACAGTGCTTCCATCCATCAAGGTAGCTTGTAGGTAATAAACAAATACGGCAGTGTTTAGTTGCGTACCCTTGTATGTTCCATCCCAACACTGTTTTGCATCGGTAGTTTCAAATACTTTTTCGCCCCAGCGATCATAAATAGCAAAATAAATAGTTGTGGAGCATTTTCCATAAATACACTCCAGATCATTAGCACCATCACCATTTGGAGAAAATGCCTGGGGAACCATCACATCACATTCATTATTCACTTGTATATATACACATCCACTATCAATACAACCATTTGTATCCGCTACTGTCACACAATAAGTAGTGGATTCCAAAGGAGTAGCTAAAGGATCAGTACAGTTTGTACAGTTTAAAGTTGCAGAAGGGGTCCAGGTATAAGTAGCTCCTCCAGTGGCTTGTAACGTTGTGCTATACCCAAAATTTATTGTTGTATCGGAACTTACAGTAATAGCAGGAATTGGATTGGCTACTACAGCTGTAGTATCTGAAACCGAACAGTTATTGTTGTCGGTTATTGTACAAATATAGGTGCCGTTGGAAAGTCCGGAAGCAGTGGTGTTAGTCCCTCCCGAAGGACTCCAGAGATAAGTGTAACTTCCTGTACCACCTGTTACACTTGTTACTTGAGCGGAACTGGTTAGTCCACAGCCCGGAACAGATGCTATTTGAGCGGTAAGGGGAGCCGGCTGAGTAATTATTACAGATGCTGTATCTGTGCAGCCTATACTATCGGTAACAGTAAATACATAGGTTCCGGCAGCTAAGGCCGAAGCTGTTGTAAGGGTTCCTGCGCCATTGGTCCAGGAGTAAGTTAAAGTACCCATCCCTCCCGAAACAGAAGCAACAGCACTTCCTGAATTTACCGAATTACAATTTATATTTGTTTGTGAAGCAATGCTGGCTATAGGAGGAGGAAGCTGAATGATAGTAACTGATGCTGTATCAGAACAGCCAAAGCTATCACTAACAGTAACAATGTAAGTACCTACAGTCAATCCGGATGCGGTTGCATTTGTACCGCCACCGTTGGTCCAGGAATATGTTAGAGTGCCTGTTCCTCCTACAACAGAAACAACAGCACTTCCTAAAGTTGGAGAATTACAATTTGTATTTGTATGCGAAGTAATGGTTGCTATGGGCGGGGGAAGCTCTATGATCACAACCGATGCAGTATCAGAACAGCCTATACTATCCGTAACGTTAAAAATATAAGTGCCAACGCTCAAGCCCGAGGCTGTTAAATTTGTACCGCCACCATTTGTCCAGGAATAGATCAAACTACCTGTTCCTCCCAAAACAGAAGCAACAGCACTTCCTCCATTTGGAGCATTACAATTTGTATTTATCTGTGAAGTGACGGTTGCCACCGGTGGATTATTAAAAGATAAATTGGTTACCAATGAAGTGTCGCAAGCAGCTATAGCATTGATAGTATCATAAAAAGTACCGGCACTATTCTGGTACGCACCTTGCACAAACAAGCTATCTCCCTGGCATAAAATAATAGTTTGTGTCTTGGTTACGTACATACTATTCGTATCTATTATCGTCCAGGATTTATAAAAATCAGCGGGCGTAACATTCACACCACTTATTGTATTTAAACTAGGATTTCCTGTCCCATATAATTTTTGAGGTGTTTCCCATGAATTTAAACCGGAATTAAAACGTTGGGCTCTTAGCCTGGATTCCAGAATAGTATTGGTTCCTCCTAATTCGTTCGCAGCATCATTATATCCAAAATTAATAACGGGTGTTGGTTTCGTACTATAGCTTCCGGCATCGATCCGCCAAAAGCGGTCAAGGGCAAATAATCCATTACTGTTACTGCAACCCGAATTCATATTGGTAACATCACTTGGGTAAATGGTGTTGGCATCTGAAGTAGTTTCATAAGTAGAAAAAATAATTGCTCCGGAAGGACCGGTACCCGCGGAAACTAAATTTACTGATAATGGAATTTTTACGTTGGTAGTTGTTGTGAATGGTACAATATAATTTCCTGTGTTAGTATTAATATTCCATTTTACAACGTTCAGTTCATTTTCAGATATAATATTTCCGCCTGTTCCAACTGTTATTATAGCATTAGCGTTAGGGTTATCAATAACTAAATAAGCAGCATTACTTAAGGTTATATATGAATTTTGATTAAGAACAATACCATTTTGCCCCTTACTTATTTTTGTACATAAAAACAAAACAAGCAGAATATATAGTAAATGAATTTTTGATGTTCGCATCTTCTTATTTTTTGTTATTGATAATCGTTTTGTTTTTCGCTAATTAATATTTTATACAATAAAGTACGTTTATATTTTTAGGTCGGGTTTCGTTCCCCCCCTGGTAATCGGTATACGCAGTGATGGTTGTGTTGGCCCAGGTTCCATAATTCCCTCCGGCTACAGGATAGGCGAACGAACCGTAGTTAAAAAACACACCAAATGCAGAATTTGGAGTGCCTCCAAGATCAGGCGCATGCCTGTGGCTCCCGTATATGCTTGTTTGTTTGGTACCTACATTATCTCCCGTGATACCGTCTCCACGATCGGTTCTTGTAGCAAAATCAGGATCGTTACCGGAGGCATTATTTTTTCCTCTTAAAAAATATCCCTGATAATTGGGTAAATTAAATGTGGTTGAACCATCACCTGGGCCATACATAACGCCTATTACTGCAAAGAGACCAGCATAGGTAGTTCTTGAAACGGCAGTGCCATCAGATAATAAATAACCTGCGGGTGCTGTAGCACCTGCAAAAGCAATTACTTCACCAGCTGGGGCCGATGGTTTGCCAAATACGATCCATTGGGTTCCATCCCAATAGTAAAACCCGGGAATCACATTGTTAGGAAAAACTCCTGCAGTAGCAGTGTTATAAACCATCAGTGAAACAGCAGGAGCCGTCACCGGGGCGGCATTATTAGTTGCCACCAAAGCAACCCTGGGCATTAATAAACCTTTATCATTTCCGGGAGCTGCATCAACGTCTAATACGGCAGATGCATTGGGAGTTGCACCAGTACTGTTTATACCTACATTTTGAGCATATGATAGTGTTGTAATAATTACAATTCCGATCGTTAATATTTTTTTCTTAGGCTTCATCATATATTCTTATTCTTAATATTATTTTCAAGTAAATTCTATTCAGTTTTTTATTAGTACTGTCCAGGTGCTTCATCAATGTCTAATATAGCTGATGCATAGGCAGTTGCACCTGTGCTGTTTGCACGCTGTCGTCAATTTTTTTGGCATACTTTTAATTGAATATAAGGAGCATTGGTTCCGGCAACCAAACCACTATTGTTAATAGTAATACCTGTTGTGCTAGTGCTAACAGGAACACCACTTACGTTTCGAACGTTAGGAGAGGCGCCTCCGAAATTCCAATCGAACGTACCATTAAAAACATATGAAAAATCTCCGGAAAGGTGGTTGTGACCGGGATCTGTAATTGTATGGCTATGTTGCCCAACGGGTCTGCTTTCAATGTCTGACAGTGCTGTACCGCTCGTGGCTGCAAGCGTACCACCAGATGTTAGTCCCACTATATAGCGTCCCTGGGCAGCGATCAATTCGGTCCACCCGGTTGGACAGGCAGCCAGGTTAACATAAACCACTGTACCGGAAGGAATTGTATTATTGACACTTTGGCCACCATTTATTAATATCCAGCGGGAAGCTGTGGCACTGTATTGAAGTTGAGCTGTTCCTCCATTTCCTGCTATTGTTATTACATCTGCCCCGGTAAGGGTGGAAATTCTGTTTACTGCAACAGAACTTACACTTTGGTTAGCAATGGTCATGGACTGAGCCGTGCTATTGTAAATGGTTAATATTCTTCCGCTTGTTCCGCCTGTAATTCCGGTAATGGTAAATAAAGCCGCTGGGCCGGTTATATTTATAAAACTATTGTTGCCGGCAATGATATCATTATTATTGCCATTGGCTAAAGTAATTGAGGCCTCTCTGAAAGCTGCACTGCCTGCCAGATCAAAAGTGGTATTCGGACTGTTTGTTCCAATGCCCACATTACCAGCAGAAGTAACTCTTACTTTTTCTGTATTATTTGTAAAAACAGTAAAATCAATGGCATCGGTAGTCCCAATAAAATTGGTGCCTGCAACTGTACCAGCATTGCCGCTAAGCGACCAATCAGTTCCTCCTGTTCCTCCAAAAGCGATCCATTTGGTCCCATTCCAGTAGTAAAAACCCGGAAGCACATTATTAGGGGAAGTGCCGGCAGTTGCTGTGTTATAAACTATCAGAGAAGTTGCCGGAGCGCTGATCGGTAAGGGATTGTTAGTTGCTAATAATGCGATCCTGGGTATTAACAAACCTTTATCGTTACCGGGGGCTGCATCAACATCTAATACAGCAGATGCATGGGGAGTAGCACCGGTGCTGTTTATACCTACATTTTGAGCAAGTGTACAAAAGGCTATAAGTACAGCCAAAGTGGTAATTATTGTTTTCATATGCCCATCATTTTATATTATTTTTTATAAAGCTTATTTCGCTTATCAATGAATTTTTTAAGGTGCAATTCTTTTTATTCTTACGTAAACATAGCGTTCATTTTCTCCGGTAAATCCTGAAACACCATAGCCAAGACCTCTGTTCCAGGCGTTTTCTGCGAAATACTGTAGTTCAAAAATTGTTGGTGATGCTATCTGAATAATTCCGGAACCGGCACAATTGTGGTTGCCGCTTGTTCCACTGGGATAGTGGGCCCTCTCTGTAAGCGCTATTAATGCTGTTGTGCCTGCCGTGATATTTTTTATTCTTGAATGAAATTGGGTAGGTACATTGCCCTCGGAGAAAAAGACCTGATTAAACTGCACATCGTAAGTGCCTGCGGGGAGTGTAAACTGGTTCACTGCCAGGACACAAATACTATTGAAATCTGTTAATTCTACATTAATGTCTCTTGTTGTCCATGCACCTGCAACTGAAGCGCCACCATTTGTTCCTGACGGTTGATCATAAACAAGTTCAACAATATCTGTGGATAAAGTTGAATTGTTTTGAGAATTACTTATCACGATCCATCGTGCAGCAGCAGCACTATATTGTAATTGCACAGAACTGCCGTTGCCTACTAAAGTTATTAAGTCGGCCCCGCTAAGGGTGGAGATCCTGTTTATTGCAGCGGAACTTACACTTTGGTTAGCAAGGATCATGGACTGAGCCGTGCTGTTGTAAATGGTTAATATTCTTCCGCTGGATCCACCTGTAATTCCGGTAATGGTAAATAGAGCTGCCGGACCGGTTATGTTTATAAAACTATTGTTGCCGATAACGATATCATTGTTATTGCCATTGGCTAAAGTAATTGAGGCCTCTCTGAAAGATGCACTGCCTGCCAGATCAAAAGTGGTATTCGGACTGTTTGTTCCAATGCCCACATTACCGGCAGAAGTAACTCTTACTTTTTCGGTATTATTTGTAAACACAGTAACATCAACAGCATCGGTAGTCCCGATAAAATTGCTGCCTGCAACCGTACCTGCATTACCGGTAAGCGACCAATCTGTTCCACCCGTTCCTCCAAAAGCGATCCATTTGGTGCCATTCCAATAGTAAAAACCCGGAAGTACATTATTAGGAGAAGTACCGGCAGTTGCTGTGTTATAAACTACCAAAGAGTTAGCGGGAGCGCTGATCGGTAAAGAATTGTTAGTTGCTAATAATGCGATCCTGGGTATTAACAAACCTTTATCGTTACCAGGAGCTGCATCAACATCTAATACAGCAGATGCATGGGGAGTAGCACCAGTACTGTTTATTCCAACATTTTGTGCGTATATATGAGTTGCCCAAACAAAAATTATTGCTGTAAGTGTTTTCTTCATGTCCTCTTTTGACTCCTTTTATTTTATTCTTACTTTATTTAATATCAAAAAAGAAAGAAATTAACATCATTTTAAAACTATAATCTGTTCAAAACTAAACCATTTAGTTATAAAATCAAATTTTATTTTCTGAAATTGGATACCACACTTGAAAAGCATTTATTACAAGCGATTTGATGGTTTTACTACATGCGGAAACTCAAAAACTTGAAGGACTATTTTAAAGACTTGACTTTTTCCATTCATGCAATGGAATATTTAGGTAATAGAGATTTGGTAGGATATAAAAAAAGAAAAACCGCCTTTTCGGACGGTTTTTTCTTTTTGGTGGGAGCTACTGGGTTCGAACCAGTGACCCTCGCCTTGTAAGGGCGATGCTCTGAACCAGCTGAGCTAAGCTCCCAAATTTCCGTTTATTGCTAATCGGGGTGCAAATATATATATATTTTATAATCTGTTGTTGATTTTTTTTATTTTTTTTAATCAAACAGATCTGCCACAGTAAAGGTACTGCCTCCAACAAACACTAAATCAGCAATTTGAGCATTTTTTTTTGCGGAAATAACTGCATTTGCAACTGAGCCACAAATTTCACCATTTAATCCTGCCATTTTCGCCTGTTTAGCCAAGTCGTTGGCTTCTAATGCTCTAGGGATATTGGCTTGACAAAAATAATATTTTGCATTTTTAGGTAGGAGTGCAAGAATTGTAGAAATATCTTTATCGTTCACCATCCCAAGCACAAAATGCAATTGATCGTGTGGTGTTTTATCAATTTGGTTCAATACTTCTTTTATCCCGGCCTCATTATGTCCTGTATCGGCAATTATCAAAGGTTGTTGTGATAGAATTTGCCAGCGACCCAATAATCCGGTTTGCTTCGTAACATTTTTTATTCCATCACGGATGGCTGTTTCGGCTATCTCGAAACCTTTTTTATTTAGTACATCTACTGTACATAAAACAGCAGGAATATTTTTTTGCTGATACAATCCTAATAATTCGGTTTCCAAATTATGGTATATTGTTTCACCATTCTCTCCATCTGAAAAAGAAGGCGGGTTAAATTGCTTTTCAATATCCATCGACAATAACAACCTTTCATTATTGATATGATGAACATTTACAGCTTTGTAAATTTCATCTGCAAAAAACAGTTGTGCATTATTTTGTTTTGCTTTTTCAATAAAAACATTTTTTATTTTAGCCTGTGTTTCACCAATAATTACAGGTGTTTCCGGTTTAATGATCCCGGCTTTTTCTGCGGCAATTTTTTCGAGAGTATTACCAAGTAAAGCGGTATGATCAAAACTAATATTGGTAATTATGGATACTTCAGGACGTATTACATTAGTAGAATCAAGTCTTCCACCCAAACCAACTTCAATTATTGCAATGTCAATTTTCTGATTTACAAAATAATTAAATGCCAGTCCAACCGTCATTTCAAAGAAGGAAGGTTGTATTTTTTCAAAATCAGCTTTATATGTTTCAACAAAATTCACAACCTCTTGTTGAGGGATCATTTCACCATTGATTTTTATGCGTTCTCTGAAATCTTTTAAATGTGGTGAGGTATATAGTCCAACTTTATAGCCTGCGCTTTGTAGAATGGATGCTAAGAGATGAGAAGTGGAGCCTTTACCATTGGTGCCTGCAACATGTATTGATCTGAATTTGTTTTCCGGATTACCAAGGAGTTTACAAATGGCAATTGTATTATCCAGGTTGTTTTTATAAGCCGCAGCACCAATGCGTTGAAACATGGGTAATTGGGTGTAAAGATAATCGAGTGTTTGTTGGTAGTTCATTAAATGTCCATAAGTCCTCTGAATAAAAAAGGGAATTGATACTTCACAAAAGTAAAAGAATTTTTATTTGGAAATGGATTTTAGTAAAACACAGTTGATAAATAAATAGAACGCTGATAACGCAGATAAATATGAAAAAAATATGATAAAATTTTTTTTATTTAATCATAAATTGGCCCAACGAAAAAAAATCCTATTTGATCATATTTATCCGCGTCATCTGCGTTCAAAGGGATAACACAAAAAAAATCCTATTTGATCATAATCAATCCGCGTCATCTGCGTTCAAATAGATAACACAGATAAAAATCATATTTGATCATAGTCGATCCGCGTCATCTGCGTTCAAATAGATAACACAGATAAAAATCATCTTTGATCATAAACGATCCGCGTCATCTGCGTTCAAATGGATAACACAGATAAAAATCATCTTTGATCATAATCGATCCGCGTCATCTGCGTTCAATTTTAAAGGTAGTCGAGATCAAAAAATTTTTTTATTCAAGAAGAAACACAAAAGTATACGTACCACGTTGCTCTTGTTTGCCTTCAGCGCTGGAATTGAATTTGGCTGAAAATGCAGCCTGTCGGGCTTTTGCATATAAGTTAGAACTGGTAGTGGTAGATCCGCGCTGCCCCGGTGATGCTTTAATTACTTTACCGGTTTCATCCACAAGTATTTCAACCACTACAATTCCTTCTTCCTGCGAGTCTGTCATAGGAGTAGGTTTTTTTATCAACATACGTCCTTTCAGATCATAACCTCCTTTGCCATTATAACCGGGATCTTTATCACCATGGCCGGTATCGTTCCCGTCACCAACACCCTCTTTTGAACCTGTTCCGGAACCGCCAGTATTGTCAGTGCCTTCACCTTTTCCAACATGTTTCTTTTTGTTCTTTAGCGCAGCCAATGCTTTCGATAATTCTGAACTTGGCTTTGGTTCTTCCACTTTTACCGGGACAACTTCAGGTTCCTCTTTAATTTTTGGAGTGCTCTTAACATTCACCACTTTCTCCGTTTCATCCGTAACAATAGATGGTGCATCATTACTCACAGCAGATGCTTTAGCAGCCTCAGAGCTGGTTGCAATATCATTATCATTTTGTCCGGAACCACCGGCATCAGCCCTTCCAAGTCCTTCCATGCCCAGATCCAATGTTACTTCAGGTATTTCTTTAATTTCAAATGGTGGGATCGGAGTGATGAATACAATGAATAGAAATAATAAAAACAATAACACATGGAAGCCTATTGTAAAAGCTAAAGCCGCATATTTATTTTTATTTTCTGCTGAAGTATCCATTATTTTTTATTGGTGGCTTTGGTTGCTAAAACCATTTTTACTCCCAAACCATAACCTATCTGCATTACATCGGCCAGATCCTGTATCGACAGGGTATTATCCAGTTTTAATATTACAGTTGGTGATTGTGTGCGCGCTAACTCAATTCTTAAAGCATTTTCCAGATCAGCAAATGCAATAGGTGTTTTATTTACAAAATACTGATGGTCGGCACCTACGGTAACAGTAACCTGTTGTTTTTGCAACTGCTCAGCCGATTTTGAGCTTGGCAGTGTAAGCTTTATTACACTTGGGTTTGCTAAGGTGGATATGATAAGAAAAAACAAGAGTAAGAAAAACATAATGTCGTTTAGTGACTCTGTGCTTACTTCTGCTGCTTCTTTATGCCTGCGTTTTAATTTCATTGGTTTCCTCCAACCTCTACATATTAGAGGCTTTAATTTGTTTTAGATTATATATCTGAAGTTCTTTATTTTATTTATAAAATTTAATTCTTTTGGGCGTTTCCTTTTCCTCAAATGGAAAAGGCCGGGCTTTTCGCTTCAATCTTTTCTAAACAGAAAAGGATTTACGCGGAATTTATCCTGAGCTCTTGTCGAAGGAATCCCTAACGCAACATCACTTCCTCGCTGGAACAGAACTTTTTTTATAACGTCTGTTCCTGCAACATATCAACAAATTCAGAAGAAACTGTTTCCATTTTATTGATCGTTCTATCAAGCATTGCATTGAGAATGTAGTAACCGATAAAGGCCAACAATCCAATGGTTAAGCCCGAAGCACTGGTGATCATTTTTTGATACAAGCCCGTGGATATAACGCCAATACTGATATTGTCGGTTAATGAAATGTCGTAGAAAATTTTAATAACTCCGGCAATGGTCCCAACAAAGCCTAAGATAGGTCCAATACGACCGATCAAACTTAACACACTTAAGTTTTTCTCTAATCTGTTTATTTCTAATTTTCCAACACTTTCCATTGCTTCTTCCACTTCTTTAAGAGGTTTGCCAATACGTGCAACTCCTTTTTCGATCATACGTGCAGCAGGACTTGTTGAATTACGGCACAACGCTTTTGCAGCATCCCTGTTTCCATTATGAATATAATCCTTAATATTATTCATAAAGTTGGCATCTAATTTTGAAGCTTTACTGAGTGTCATAAAACGTTCAAAAAAGAAATATATAGTAAGGATAGAAAGTATTCCCAGCGGGATCATTATAAAGCCACCTTTCAGGATCAGATCAAGTAAGGAAAGCGAATCCTGCTTTGGAAGTTCAGTTCCTAAGGGCATTTGTGCAGCTGCATTCATTGCGGTATCAACTGCCTGAGTTGCAGCAGCAGCCCCGTTACTAACAATTTGCAATAGAACAGAATTAAACATATTTTTTTGAATTTAGATTATTATAAAACGTTACTAATGTGATTTTATTTTTAAACAGTCTTCGTCTTAAGAATTCTGATCTTAAGCAAATGAAAGATGAATATTTTTCGATCGCTAAATTACATGTATGTAAAGGCTGATTTTTTTTCGGATCAAGCAAGTTATAAACAGCGCATTGTTTATTTAATGGTAAATTTTACCGGCAAATTAAACAGCACTCTTACCGGTTCGCCATGGTTCTTACCCGGCATCCATTTGGGCATCGACTTTACAACACGTATTGCTTCTTCGGTACAACCGTCCGGTACAGGATTTAGAATTTTTATATTATCAATGGAGCCATCTTTTTCCACTACAAATTGCAATACCACTGTGCCCGAAGTATAATTTTCTACTGCCACCCTTGGGTATTTTAAATTATCTCTTAAATATTTAAACAGGTTTCCACTAAACTCCGGCATCTGGTCAGCAAATGTAGTAGGAGCTGCTGGCAGAGCAGGAGTGGGGTTCTCGATCTTTACACCGATCTCAGCAGGAATACTATCCAAGCCATCTGATTTGCCACCTTTAACGATGACTACTTCTTCATTCCCTTTTTCTAAAACATCTTTTTTATCATTAGAAGCAACCAAATTTAAATTATCCGATTTGGGAACAAATTTTTCGGGTACATTTTTTTTAGTTTTTACATCTGGTTTTTCGATCGGTGTCATATCCACAAATACGGAAATAGAATCCAGTATAGGAAGCTGTCCTTGCATATCAGGCTCATTATCATTGTTTTTTGTAAATAAAAAAGCAGCGAAAACAATTATCCCGAATAAAGATGCTGATGAAAAAAGTGCCTTCGATAAATTATCATTATACGATTTTCGGATCGCATACGCTCCGTACTCTTTGTTTCTGTTCTCAAAAATCAGGTCGTTAAAACTTTCCGATGATGTGTGGTTTGTGTTCATGGCGTTTGGTTTTTTAAAAGTTTAAAGTACTTGAATAGGGGATGCTTTTAAATAAGAAATTCCATAATCGAAATGAAATAATTTGTGATGTAATGTTTAAAATAAAGATTGAATATGTTTAAACCCGCTCACAATGCACCGTATTGCTGTTAGATCGTGTGTTGGTCTTCAGAGCTTGTTGAAGATTGTGCGGGGTAATTTTGTTCCTTAAAAACGATATTGATTTGTAATGTTACAATCGATACGATGTCAATTAAAAGGTCAATAGTTAAACATACAATTGGGGATGCTGATTTGCATGTGTTGGTTATAAACTAAAGATTGTTTTATTTATTGTGAATACATCAAAGTTTAATTGAAATTGTAGTAAATACTAGGGATTGGTATAGAACGCAGATGACACAGATTGATTATGATTAAATATGATTTTTATTCTGTGTATATCATATGTTATGATTAAATAAGATTTTTTTATCTGGATTCAACATAATTGCAGCGTCATGAGCACCCTGTACAGGGGAAGTCGAAGTATTCTATTTATTCATCGACTTAATAATAACGAATAGTATTTATAAGTAATGGTATGCATTGCCCCATAGGGGCAAAATCTTTGTAGAATATTAAAAATCAAAAAAACAAGCCCCAGCGGGGCGAAATATTCCGCTCCGGAGTTTATCCTGATAAAAGAGGGGGAGCTTAATAGATGGATGTGATTGCTGTTTTCTATTTTGCGTTAGGGATTGCAGCGTAAATCCTTTTTGTTCTTCACAAAAAGATTGCAGCGTAAAGCCCGCCCCTTTCTTTTTCAAGAAAGGGGAACGCCCCAATGAATACGCTTCAGGTGACTTTAATTTAAAGAAAATGATCCATAATTTTTAATTGAAATTGTAAAAACCAATAT
This sequence comes from Bacteroidota bacterium, assembly GCA_040388745.1. Taxonomy (GTDB): domain Bacteria; phylum Bacteroidota; class Bacteroidia; order 2-12-FULL-35-15; family 2-12-FULL-35-15; genus 2-12-FULL-35-15. The sequence continues at coordinate 234,046 of JAZKBF010000016.1, forward strand.
TAAACAATACATTGTCGTTCGCTTTTATGAAAAAACTGTTACGTACCGTTCAAATGAAAAAAAGTAAAAATTATTTGTTCCTGCTTTTTGTTTTCCTCTTTTCCTTTTCCTATGCGCAACGGGCGAAGGATGGTAACAGAAGCATTAATACAGCCAATGCAATTGTAAATGAATATACTTCTTTAACTGCCGATGCATCAGCAGGGAGTACTTCTATAAGCGTTTCGGGAAGCGGTTTAAATGTAAATAATCGTTTTTCAGGAAACCTGGCTCCCGGTGATATGATCATGATCATTCAAATGCAGGGAGCAACAATACTTGGTCAGGCCAACAATGCACATCCGCTATATAGCGATCCGGATGATACTACATGGGGCAGTATAACCAATTATAATAATTGCGGGAAACATGAATTATGCCAGGTGGCTGCTGTTCCCAATGGAAATACAATTACGATCGATTGCGGATTAATAAATAATTATACAGCCTTAGGAAAGGTGCAGATAGTGCGCGTTCCCAGGCTTAATTCCTTAACGATAACGGTTCCGGGCGTATTAACCTGTCAGTCCTGGAATGGAACAACAGGGGGTATTTTAGCCCTTGAGGTTTATGGTAATACAACAATAAATACTGGAGCAAAAATAAGCGCAACTGGCAAAGGTTTTAGAGGCGCTGCATTGTATAACCCGGCTACTCCCCGCTCTCAAACGCTTTATTACTCATCCAGTACGCTTACGGTTTCAGCCAACAAGGGTGAAGGCATTGCAGGCTACGATAATGATTATACTGCTTTTGGAGGAAAATATTGCAGAGGCGCTGCAGCCAATGCCGGTGGCGGAGGTAATGTATGGAATAGCGGTGGAGGAGGAGGGGCCAATGCAGGTTCGGTAACATCATGGACCGGCCAGGGGAAGCCCGATACAAGCATTGCAGGATGGAGTGCGGCATGGAACCTGGAGTCACCCGGATTTGCTACTTCCACATCATCAGGTGGAGGGCGAGGAGGATATTCGTTTTCCGGTTCTGACCAGGATGCAACAATTAACCCGCCTAATGATCTTATTTGGGGAGGCTATGCCCGCGTAAATATTGGAGGTTTAGGAGGCAGACCGCTAGACTACTCAACAGGTCGGATGTTTATGGGTGGTGGAGGCGGTGGTGGTGAGCAGGATAATAACCAGGGCGGTGCAGGAGGTGCCGGAGGAGGCATTATTTACTTTACTTCGTATGGTGCAATTACAGGCACCGGCAACGATTCTATCATGTCTAATGGCAGTAATGGAGGAAATTCTTTTGTTTCACCTCCTGCCACAAGCTATAGTGGTAAAGATGGATCGGGAGGCGGTGGTGGAGGTGGAGCAATACTGTTTTATACGCCAACTGCTAACGGGATCGTATTGTCTGCCAAAGGAGGCAATGGAGGAAACCAGCTGCTGACAAGGGGGGCATTTTATTTTGGAGCCATGAATGAAGGAGAAGGGCCCGGTGGCGGGGGAGGAGGAGGGTATGTAGCACTTACTTCGGGCTCGGTAACACAAATAGCGGATGGGGGTATCAACGGAACAACTAATTCTGACGGTTTAACTGAATTCCCTCCAAATGGCGCTACTAAAGGCGATGCAGGATTGATCAATCAAATTATTGATCCAATAGATACCATTTCCACTGCCAGTGTCACCATTTGTTCGGGCGATTCGGCATTGCTCATTGCCACAATAAATGGCGGAGCTCCTTCCTGGTATACTTCACAAACAGGAGGTTCCGGCATTGATACAGATTCATTGACCACACCTGTTTTGTTTAGTGACACCACCTATTATGTTGGTTCATGCCCGGGAACATATAGAATTCCGGTACATGTAACGGTTTTGCCAAGTACGGTTTCGGTAAGCATTACCTATAACCCAACAGGGGTAATTTGTCCCGGTATAGCGGTAGTATTTACTGCCTTAGCTTCCAACGGAGGAACGGCTCCTGTTTACCAATGGTTTGTTAACGGAGCAATCACAGGAACTAATTCCCCAACATTCAGCAGTTCTATATTAGCGAATAATGATACAGTGATCTGTATCATTACATCCAATTCGGTTTGTGCGGCAGGTACTACAGCAATATCTAATTCAATTGGCATAACAATTACCCCCAATTTAAATTCATCAGTAAGCATTGCATCTCTGCCCTCTGGTCCAATATGTACCGGAACACTGGTAACCTATACTGCCACGCCTGTAAATGGCGGGTTAAATCCTATTTATCAATGGCAGCTGAATGGATTAAATGTTGGCAGCAATTCAGCTGTATATACAAGTTCGGCATTAGTGGATGGTGATTCTGTAAATTGTATTTTGATCTCAAATGCACTGTGTATAATGTCATCTGTGGTAGTATCTAATTCTATTGTAGTAACTGTAAATTCATTGCCGGTTCCAATTTTTACTTCTGATGTAAATACAGGCTGTTCACCTTTGTGTGTTCAGTTTACTGAAACAAGCGGAATAAACTATGATTCGGTGATCTATAATTTTGGTGATGGCAGTTCTGCTAATGTACTATCTCCATTGCATTGTTATACACAAACAGGAACGTATTCGGTAACCGTTTCCGTTGCGGATTCAAACAATTGTATGGGCACTGCTCTTATCAGCAATATGATCACGGTTGTAGATAAACCTGTAGCTGATTTTTCTGTTTCACCTATGGATGGTATTACTGCAAATACAGTTGTTTCATTTACGGATGTATCTGTCAATAGTAATTCAACTAATTGGAATTTTGGAGATCCAGCATCAGGAATAAACGATACTTCTTCAATCTCATCGCCAACACATATTTACACATCTGCCGGAACCTATTGCATTGATCAGGTCGTTCAAAATTCAGTTGGATGTGCTGATTCTACTAATGAATGCATTACTGTTACAAACGATGCCTCAATTTCTATTCCCAATGTTTTTACGCCCAATGGTGATGGTAAAAATGATCTGTTTTACATTACCATAATTGCTGTAAAAGAGTTGGAATGCACTATTTACGACAGGTGGGGGCTGAAAATAAAGGAATGGAACACTACTGATGGCAGCTGGGATGGGCGAACAAAAAACGGCAAAATGGCAAACAGCGGAGTTTATTATTATATAGTAAAAGCTACTGCGAATGATGGGAAAATACTGAATGAAAAAGGTTTCCTTCAGTTATCGAAAGAGAATTAATTAACCTGAGTTCTATTAAAATAAAAATAATTTGTATAAGTCTGTTCATTGGGGCGTTCCCCTTTCTTTTTCAAAGAAATGGTCGGGCTTGGAGTTTATCCTGAGCGAAGTCGAAGGGCTCAATCTTTTCTAAACAGAAAAGGATTTACGCTGAATTTATCCTGAGCGCTTGTCGAAGGAATCCTTAACGCAGCATTTGCCAGATTTTATTGGGCCTTATCCAAAATTAACAATCGAACTCAGGTTTCCAACAAACTACTTTTAACAAAAATCCCGGCTCCACCCGAACTGACATTGTTTATTGTCATTTCGGGAGGAACCGGGAAAGTAAGGGATCAATCAAAGCGACTATCTCCCTCCACCTTTATTATTTGATCTCGAACCGGAGCGTGGCGCATTACGTGGAGCCGGGCTTGACTTAGGACCCTGAGAACGTGGTTGTTTTACAGATGGCGATGGCCTTCTGTTTTCCTGCGTTTTATTTACTTTGTTATTGTTTCTCGAAGGAGCTCTGTTTTCATTTACATTACTTCTATTTGGTGCTTCTTTACGCTGTCTGTTATTATCAATTTTGGGATTAGATTTTCTATCATCTCCGGTCGAACGTCTGTCATTGCTTTGTTTAGGTGCCAGATCAGGTCTGCTGTATGTTTTTCTGTAATCTCCACTTTCTCTTCTTTGATTTACAGATGCAGCAGTAGATCTTCTTTGTCCATAGAAATCATGGGCTGTGTTATTACGATAGTTATAAGACCTGTGATAATAACCATAATGATCATGGTAATGATGGTGATGATAACCATAATAATACGAATGCCAGTATAATGGTGCCCAGGGATTCCAATATCCCGGATAATAGCCCCATCTCCATGGAGAAACGTACACAGTATATGTTGGATAATACATATATCGGATAATACTCCAGCTTCCTACTGGATACCAATAATCATTCGGACTATTATTTGAATTATAATAATTATTGGTGGTGTTAGTTACAGTAGATTTTTTTTCATCACCGGTTCCTGAATTACTGGATTTACCATCCGTATAACCCGGGTTAGGTGTACCACCTGTTGCAGTTTTTGAAGCATCTTCTTTGGGTTCAATTATATAATTTTTTCCATACAAATGCTCATCACCCACAACCTGTATCTGAACTTTATCATCTTTGTCCTTTTCTACTTCAATAACGGCCACATCCTGGGTCTCTTTTTCATTTACCGTAACCTGAAGTACTATTGCATGAGCGCTTCCTTTCACATTATCTACCACACTGATGTAGTCGATCTTATCATTGCCATTCAAATCAAGATTATTGACCTTAGAATCTTCGGCATTTAATTTTTTCTCAAATTCTTCTAATGTTTCAGATTTTTGAAAAAGTTCTAAAACACCATAAAGGTTAAGGTTGTCGCCCGGTAAACCTAAGGAATCCGGAGCAGCTTTTTCCTGAGAAAAAACAGGAGAATATAAAAAACTACCTCCTATGATTGTGGTGATGAACAGCGCTTTTTTCATTTTGTTTAATTTTATATTAAAACACTAAAAATTGGATACTACATTTACACATAAACACAAACCGTTCCAAAATTATTTATAAATTTACAAAAAAAAATGATTTCATCCCAAGCCCTCTTCCCTGAAGCATAGGCAATTATCCAAGGGGGACAAAAAACGAACAAATGCTAACCAACAACGACATACTAAAAAAAATACGCGTAGCCTTAGAACTTAAAGATGAGGACGTAGTCAAAATTCTTAAGTTAGCAGACTTTGAGATCACTAAAAGTGAACTAAATGCCCTGTACCGCAAACCGGATCATGCTAATTATAAAGAATGTGGCGATCAATTATTACGGAATTTCCTGAATGGATTGATTATTTTTAAGCGAGGCCCAATGCCGGTAAAGAAGCCAGAAAGTTCAATTTAGCAATTTTACAGTAGGCAATTAGGTAATTGGTCAATAGGCAATTAGTCAATAGGCAATTGGGAAGTAGGCAATTGGGCAATAAACAATTAGGCAATAACCAATTACCACCAAACCAATAACCAATAACCAATGCCCAATAACCAATGAACCAATGACCAATGAACCAACCACAATTGATCAGGCTTTATTTGCTTCCAGATTTATTAATAATACCAACAAAAATGTATTTCTTACTGGTAAAGCGGGAACCGGTAAAACCACGTTCTTACATCAGATCGTAAAAAACACCTACAAAAAATGTTTAATTGTTGCGCCAACGGGGATTGCTGCATTAAATGCCGGTGGTGTTACTATTCACTCCTTGTTTCAGTTGCCTTTTGGCACTTTTATTCCTGTTAAACAACCCCAAGAGCACTTCCAGGGGAATGTAAAAATAAACGACCCGGTTTCTTTGATCAAACATGTTCAAATGTATGACTCCAAGCGTAAACTTATACGGGAATTGGAGTTATTGATTATTGATGAGGTGAGTATGTTGCGTGCCGATATACTGGATGCCATGGATTTTATACTCCGGTATATAAGAAGAAGGAATAATCAGCCGTTTGGAGGGGTACAGGTATTATTTATTGGCGACTTATTGCAACTTCCACCGGTTGTAAAAAACGAAGAATGGCAATTGTTAAAACCATTTTACAAAAGCATTTATTTTTTTGATGCACAAGTTCTTCAGGAGAATAAGCCTGTTTACATTGAGTTAGACAAAATATACAGGCAAACCGACCAGCGTTTTGTGGATCTATTGAATAATCTGAGGAATAACAAGGTAACAGCTGAGGACAACACTTTATTAAATACTTATTATAAACCCAATTTTGAACCGGCCCCAACAGATAATTACATTACACTTACTACACACAATTATAAAGCAAGCGAACTAAATAAAAATTTCCTCAGTCGGTTGGCTGGAAAATCATTTTTCTTTGATGCAAAAACGGAAGATGATTTCAATGAAAATGCTTACCCTATTGAAAAAACACTGGAATTGAAGATAGGAGCGCAAATTATGTTTGTGAAAAATGACCCTACAGGGGCACAGCGTTTTTTTAATGGTAAAATTGGGATCGTTTCTTCTATAGATGGTTCTGATATTGAAGTGAAATTTAACGATAAAGCAGATCCTATTAAGGTGGAGCCTTATGTGTGGAAAAATTTAAAATATAAGCTTAATGAATCCAGCAATGAAATAGAGGAATTGACTGCGGGTACTTTTACACATTATCCTATAAAATTAGCCTGGGCCATTACTGTTCATAAAAGTCAGGGACTCACCTTCGATAAAGCCATTATTGATGCCAGCGATGCTTTTGCACCAGGGCAGGTGTACGTTGCCTTATCCCGTTTGAGATCTTTGGATGGATTGGTGCTGACATCGGTCATAAATTTCAATAATATTAATCAGGATAGTAAAATTACAACGTATTCTAAGACCCAAACAGAGCAACAAAACTTAAACGAACTTTTAACAAGTGAAACATATCAATTTTTAAAAGAATATGTATTAAAAAGCTTTGATTTTAATGGTCTCATTAAAAATTGCGAAGAGCATAGCGACAGTTATGTAAAGGATGAAAAGAAATCCATAAAACAACGGCATCACAAATGGGCTCAGGAACTGGAAAAGGAAGTAAAGGAGATAAAGCCCCATGCTGATAATTTCAGGCATCAGATAGTTTCGATCATTGATAAAAAAGAGGCCGGGCACATTGAATTTCTTTATAAAAGGGTGGTTGCTGCTTCCGCTTACTTTTCTCCACTTTTTAAGGATCTGTCAAACAAAATATTCAGACATATTTTGATCCTGAAATCCGAAAAAAAAACAAAAGCATATTTGAACGAGTTGTTATCATTGGAAGTTGTGGTTAATGAGCAGTATAAACTCATTAGTAAAGCAGCTCTTTTAATAAATGCGACTCTTGCCAATAAAGAGGTTACAAAAGAGGAAGTTGCGAAAGCCTGTTTTGATTCGAGCCGGATGGAACAACTGAACTCCATATTCACCATTGCGGTGAAAAGCAATACAGCTGCTGAAAAGGTCAAAACGGTTAAAGAGAAAAAGAAAAAAAAGGACGGTACAGATCCTGAGAAAGTTGAAAAAAAGGATAGCAAAGAAGAATCATTTAAGCTGCACAAACAGGGGAACGATATAGAAACCATTGCCAGGTTGCGCTCCATGGCAACAGGAACCATAGAAGGGCATCTGGCTTATTTTATTACAAAAGGGAAATTGGATATAAAGGATTTTTTACCTGCCGAAAAAATAGAAAACATTATAAGTGTATCAAAAAAATTAGATACTTTTTTATTCGGGACAATAAAACAAGCCCTCGGAGATGAATATACCTATGGGGATATAAAATTAGCTTTGGCTTCTTACCTTGCCGCTTCTCAGGAGAAAAAAGAGGAAGAAGAGAAAAAGTAATAGACAATCTATCCTATTCAATTTGTAACCTAGAGTTCAGAGCATTTAAGGAGGTTTCACAGGGGTAATATGATTTTTTTTGTGTGGAAATCAGTGCTTTACTCCATGAACTCTGTGTTAATTTTTTTTTCGATCATATAATATGGAAATTTGGACAAAAAAAAGGAGTACCAATTTGGTACTCCTTTTTTTATCTTGCAAAAAGAATATTATTTCTTTTTACCACCTTTTTTAGCAGCTTCTTCAGCAGCAGCAGCTTCAGCAGCAGCAGCTTCAGCAGCAACTTTAGCAGCAGCTTCAGCAGCAGCAGCTTCAACAGCAGCAGCTTCAGCAGCAGCAGCTTCAGCAGCAGCAGCTTCAACAGCAGCAATTGAATCTTGAGTCAATTTTTCTTTTGCAGCTTTTTCTTCAGCGCTTGGTCCGCAAGCAACGAATGTAAACATACCTGCTACGGCAACTAATGTAAATAATTTTTTCATTTTGTTTTGTTTGTGATTTTAATTAAAATTTGCGCAAAGCTACATTTATTTTTGTATTTCAAACAAAAATTTCAAAAAAAAAATTCAAGGCATAAAAAAAAGGGGTACAGCTAGCTGTACCCCTTTTTTTATTTGGAATCAGGTATTAACCTTTTCCTCCTGTAACTTTTTTAACTTCTTCTGTTTTCTTTTCTTCCTTTGTTTTTGCTTTTGCAGCAGGTTTTTTTGCAGATTTTGCAGCTTCTTCAGCAGCAGCAGCAACTTTAGCAGCTTCTTCAGCAGCAGCAGCAGCAACTTTAGCAGCTTCTTCAGCAGCAGCAGTAGCAGCAGCAGCTTCAGCAGCAGCAGCTTCAACAACAGCTATTGAATCTTGTTTCATTTTTTCTTTAGCAGCTATTTCTTCAGCGCTTGGTCCGCAAGCAACGAATGTGAACATTCCAGCTACGGCAACTAATGTAAGTACTTTTTTCATTTGTTTAATTGTTTTTTTGGTTAACCGGAGGCAAAAGTAATATTTTTTTTATACAAAAAACAAATATTTTGGAAAAAACTATTGTACATTTGCATCCGTAAAAATTAATAATTATTAACAAAACCAAAATAACCAAATGAAAAAAAACATTTTTAATTTATCTGCGGTTGCATTAATTGCAATGGCATCAGTATTTACAGGTTGTAATAAAGATGATATTGCTGCTCCTGTTGTTACTTTAAATGGTGCTGCAAGCCAAACAATCTCATTACAAGGTACTTATACTGAATTAGGAGCGACTGCAACTGATGAAGAAGATGGAGCCGTTACACCAGTAGTTTCTGGTACTGTTAATGAGGACCTTGCAGGAACTTATACTATAACTTATACTGCTACTGATGCTGCAGGTAATGCAGGTACTGCTACAAGAACTGTTATTGTACAAAATGATGCTTTCGCATTAGCTGGTTCATATGCTGTGAGTGAAGACTGTGGTGGTGTTATGTATACTTTTACACAAAACGTAACTATTTCTTCTACCGTTAATAACAGAATTGAATTTAACAAGTTTGCTAACTATTCAGGTAATACTGCTATTTATGCAATTGTAACCGGAACTACAATGAATTTACCTTCTCAAACTGCTATCTCAATTGGTTCTGGTTCTGGAACTTGTGATGTAGCAAATCATACTTTTGCATCTACAGCTGGAAATATTACTTCTAATGGATTTGTACTAACATTTACTGATCAGTTAGTAGGTCCGGGAAGTTGTACAGGTGCTGCTGCTTCTTGTACTGATACATATACAAAACAGTAATATTTTTAATTCTTAAAAAAAGAGTTCCAATTTTTGGAACTCTTTTTTTTATGTCTAATTTTCAATTAAGCATTTTTATTACCTTTGTTTGTATAAATAATTGAATATACTTGTAGTCTATATGTTGCAAATCTCATTCTTTTCTATATTTATTAACACTATTTATTACCCATCATAATATCGAAAATGAAAAAGGACATTTTAAATTTTTCTTCAATTGCATTAATTGTAACCTCATTAGCATTTACTGGTTGTAAAAAAACTGATAGTGCAGCTCCCATAATCACTTTAAATGGTGCTGCCAGCCAAATAATTTCTTTACAAGGTACTTATACCGAACTAGGTGTTACTGCAACAGATGAAAAAGACGGGGCTCTCACTTCAACAATTTCTGGAAGTGTAAATGTAAATCAAACAGGTACTTATACGCTAACTTATACTGCTACCGATGCTGCTGGAAACGAGGGTACCGCAGCCAGAACTGTTACTGTTGTAAATGATATTGATGCTATGTCCGGTGCCTATCTGTGTTCGGGTTCTATTAATTATAATGACACTTTAGCGGCTTCTGAAACTATTAATAATAGACTTCATTTCGGTAAATTTGGAAATTATCAAGGAAACACAAATATATATGTGAATGTTTCAGGTACTGCCATAACTTTAGATAGCGTTCTCGCAGCTCAAGTTGGGAGTCCTCCATTTGATAGAGTTTTCAAAGGGACTGGGACTGTAGTATCTTCAACTGTTTTTGACCTGAATTATACTGAAACAACAGATGGAATTATCTCCAATAAAAGTGAAATTTTTACGAAACAATAGTATTGGAAAATAACAAAAAGCGCTCTTCCAATTACGGAAGGGCGCTTTTTTTGTTTTATGTTTCTTTCAAGCAATTTTATTAACTTTGTGATTGACCAGAATTGAATAAACGTTAAGATCTGAATGCTAAATTACCTCGATAACCTTTCCCGATTAGTAAAACATCTGGCTTTCTTACTACTGGTTTATGCCATTTACAGATTACTGTTCTATTTTTTTAACTATTCTTATTTTTCAGATCTAAGCATTGGGCCGCTTTTTTCTATACTGATCTTTGGCCTAAGGTTCGATCTGTCTGTTATTATTCTGTCTAATTTTCTTTTCATTTTATTATATCTATTGCCTTTTGCTTTCAGGGAGAAAAAATGGTATCGTGGTCTTTTAAAAGGCTTGTTTTTGAGCGTTAACAGCATCGCTATGTTAGCCAATTGTGTTGATCTGGCATACTTTCAATTTACATTAAAACGTACCAATGCTACGGTATTTAATTTTTTTGGAGGTGAGATCGGTAATGACCTGGGACGATTGCTCCCCTTGTTTTTAAAAGAGTATTGGTACGTATTCGCTATTTGGATAATTTTATCCTGGGCCCTATATTATCTATATAAAAAAGTTGAAAAAAACACCCCGTTAACATGGACAACTAAACAATATGCTATACAAACATTGACTTTGATCGGATTCAGTGCATTTTCAATTGTAGCTTATCGTGGAGGGTTTCAACTGAAACCGATAAGTATTGTAAGTGCAGGACAATATGCCCCTGTGCAATATGTCCCCCTGGTAGTGAACACGCCTTTTAGCATACTAAAAACATTGGATGTGTCGGCTATTGAACCTTCTACGAGCTGGAAGATCAGCGACTTAGAAGCACTTAAAGATTTATACGATCCTGTGCATATTCCCCGAAGAGGTGAATTTAAAAAATTAAATGTAGTTGTAATTGCTCTCGAAAGCTTTTCAAAAGAATACGTTGGTGCGCTTAACGGTAAGTCAGTCGGTTACACACCCTTTTTAGATTCCCTTATATCGGAAAGCCTTACTTTCAGTAATGCTTTTTCCAATGGGAAAACTTCTATTGAAGGCATTCCTGCTATTGTTTCAAGCATTCCTACGTGGATGAATGAGCCTTTCATTACATCACCCTATGGAAGTAATCAAATGAATAGTTTGGCCAATATGCTCAAACAACAGGGCTATTACACTGCATTTTTTCACGGTGGTACCAATGGTACTATGGGTTTTGATGCCTTTGCAAACCTTGCAGGATATGATGATTATTTTGGACGAACCGAATACAATAACGAAAAGGATTATGATGGCAACTGGGGTATTTGGGATGAAGAGTTTTTGCAATATAGCGCCAATACTATTAATAAAAAGCAGCAGCCATTCTTTGCAACGTTGTTTACATTAACCTCACATCATCCTTATCCTGTGCCCGACCGCTATAAAAACCAATTTAAAGAAGGAGCTCTTCCTATCGAAAAAAGCATTGGTTACAGCGATTTCGCGCTAAAAAAGTTTTTTGAATCCGCCAAAAAGATGCCTTGGTTCAAGAATACACTTTTTGTTTTAGCGGCCGACCATACCGGTGTTTCAGCGGATGCTTTTTATACCAATAAAATAGGTAATTATTCCATTCCTATTATTTACTATATGCCTGATGGTCAGTTAAAAGGTCTTGATTCCACCATCACTCAACAAATAGATATTATGCCTTCGGTACTTGATTTTTTAAACTATCCATCACCGTATTTTGCATTTGGGACCAGTGTTTTTGATACAACAGCATCGCATTTTGCACTTATTTTCAGAACTGAACTATTTCAATTAATTGAGAATAATTATATACTTCAGTTTGATGGCGACAAAGCAAATGATCTGTATCATTTTACTACTGATAGTTTAATGGGAAATGACCTGTTCAGCAAAGAACCGGCAATAAGTACAAGAATGGAAAATAAAGCTAAAGCTATTATCCAAACCTATCAGCAAAGTTTAATAAACAATAAAATGCATTGAAACCAATTGGCCAATTTTGCAATTTTACAGTAGGCAGTTTGACCAAGTTTAACAATTTAGCTTAGGCAATTCGAAGCATACGATCAGGCATGTAATTTAACCGAACAATTTTGAAAAAAAAGATCTGTTTTATCGTTAATCCCATTTCTGGAGTTGGAAGGCAAAAGGTCATCGAAAAGCTAATTGACCAGCATCTGAACCGAACACTGTTTGATTATGAAATAGTGTATACCAAAGCGGCTAAACATGCTACGGAACTTGCCCAGCAGGCTGCTGCTAACAATTTTAATATCGTAGTTGCTGTAGGTGGAGATGGATCTGTTAATGAGGTGGCCCGGGGCTTGATCGGCTCAACTACGGCAATGGCAATTATGCCGGCAGGTTCAGGCAATGGGTTTGCAAGGCACATGAAAATCCCCTTGGACCTTAAAAAAGCGATGGATATTATAAATAATGCCAAAGAAGCACCTATTGATACTATTCAACTCAACAATGAAACATTTATTAATGTTGCCGGAGTTGGTTTTGATGCCCATATTGGCTGGGAGTTTGCGAAGTTCGGAAAGCGTGGTTTTTCTTCTTACCTTAAAGTAATTCTTCGGGAATTTCCAAAATTCAAAGTACAGGATTATGAATTGATCATTAATGGAACGCCATTTCAAAAAAAAGCTTTTTTAATTAGTTTTGCAAACGGTTCGCAGTGGGGGAATAATGCATACATCGCCCCCTTAGCAGACGTTGCAGATGGTTATATGGATATTGCAATTCTTAAAGACTTTTCTTTTTGGAATATAATTTCAATCGGTTATAAATTGTTTCGCAAAACAATACATTTATCACCTCATTTAGAAACAATAAAAACCAAAGAAGTAATTGTAAAACAAACCAATACCATTGCACACATTGATGGAGAGCCAATTGAAGTTGGTCATTCGATCTCAATAAAAGTAAATCCATTATCTTTGATGGTGATCATTCCGTAAATATCATAATTCTATAGAACACTGATAACAAGAATGATACGGATATTTTCGGATAAAAATCAGGAGTAGATCTATGTTCCATTTATTTTAACCCTTAATTTGCATCCTTAATACATTAATAAAAAATGTCGAAAAAAGATAAAAAAAATGGTGTTGTTTATTCAACCAATAAAGATTTTAGTTTTGAATTTGAAAAGGAAGAAACTCAGGAAACTTTGCCTACGCAGCAACAAAATTTAAAACTATTTCTTGATCGTATAGGTGGCGGGAAATTAATAACCCGTATCAATGGTTTTATTGGAAGTACTGATGATCTGGAGGCCTTGGGTAAAACATTAAAGCAAAAATGTGGTGTGGGAGGGAGTGTTAAAAATGAAGAGATATTGATACAAGGCGACCATAGGGATAAGGTGTTGAAGCTGCTTACTGAGGCTAATTATAAGGTGAAGAAGGCAGGTGGTTAAATGAAACGGGCATCTTTTTTTAGAGCTAAAAATATAAAAATCTATATAAGGTTGTTTCATTGATAATGCTGCGTTAGAGATTGCAGCGGAAAGTCCGCCCCTTTCTTTCAAAAAAGGGAACTTCCAAATAAATTTAAAAATGCATAAAAATAGTGCCGGCATACTATTATATCGTTTAAACAATACTTCATTGGAAGTACTTTTAGTTCATCCTGGCGGACCGTTTTTTACAAAAAAAGACAGTGGTGCATGGTCCATTCCCAAAGGAGAGTTTTTGGAGGACGAAAATTCGTTGGATGCCGCAAAACGAGAATTTAAAGAAGAAATTGGAGTGGATGTTCCAGACACTGATTTTATTGAATTATCTCCCATTGAACAAAAAAACAATAAAACCGTTTATGCCTGGGCTTTTCAAGGTGATATTGATACTTCAACAATAAAAAGCAATACATTTGAATTAGAGTGGCCACCTAAATCAGGCAAGATGAGATCGTTTCCGGAAATAGATAAAGGAGAATGGTTTACTATTACTAACGCAAAAGAAAAGATCAATATAAGGCAAGTACCCTTATTGGACGAACTTCAAAAAAAAATGAGTTTGAAAGACTAATAATGCTGGCAAAAAAGATTAAGGAAAAACTTTGTAAATATCTTTTCTGTGAACAATTCGGGCGAATTGAGCTTTATTTCCATCTATAAAAATTCCAACACGATAGTCTCCAATTCTAACTCTGTATGCAGATTTATGTCCCGAAAGTTTTTTTAGATTAGAAATATCATTAAGAGAATTAGCTGTTTCAAATGACAGAATTACTTTTATCAAATTATTTTTAATAGATTTTTGGTTGATAGAATCTATGTCTTTTGAAAATCTGGCAAGAAACTCAACAATCATTATGCTTTTAATTTATTCATAACAGTTTCTCTGCTTGTCTTTTTAGTTCTATTAATGCCTTTCAACATTTTTGATAGTCCTAAATCTTCCATTTGTTCTTCTGTCATTGTGGAAGATGAGATACCAAGTTTTTTTAATAGATCAGATATAAATTTGTACTCGCTTGAGTTTTGTGGTGTAATAACTACTGCTTTCATCATACAAATATACAAATAAATATACTTATTTCTTCAAAACCGCCTTATACAATTCCTCGTACATTGGTAAAATCTTGGTAATGTCAAATTTCTGAGCCTGGCGATAGGCATTTGTTCTAAACGTCTCTAAAACTGTTTCATCTTGTAATATGCTGATCGCATTATTCGCCATGTCATCAATATCACCCACATTGCTCATGTAACCTGAAAAACCATTTACATTTACTTCCGGTAAGCCTCCCGAGTTAGTTGATATTACAGGAACTTTGCTCGCCATTGCTTCCAATGCCGCCAAACCGAAACTCTCCGTTTCAGATGGTAATAAGAACAGATCAGCAATTGGTAATATCTGTTCGGGATTCACAATTTTTCCTAATGATCTGATGTCGCTGCAAGTATCCAGTTCCCGGCAAAGTTTTTCAATATTCCCTCTTTCCGGGCCATCACCGATCAAAATTAATTTTGAAGGGATCACTTTTCTTACTTTATCAAAAATTCGAAGTACATCTTCAACCCGTTTTACTTTTCTGAAATTAGAAACATGGATCAGCAAACGCTCACCATTGGGGGCATACATTTTTTTCTGACATATACTGCTTTCAAATTTATAATCATCCAGGCAAATAAAGTTAGGGATCACTTGTATTTCTTTTTTAACGCTTGGAAAGTTCTTATACGTATCTTCTTTCAAACTCTCTGAAACGGCAGTTACAGCGTCACTCTGATTTATTGCGAATGTAATAACGGGTTCAAAGGATGGATCTTTACCTACCAATGTAATATCCGTTCCATGCAGCGTGGTGATAAACGGAATATGGATACCCTGTGAGGCCAATATTTGCTTTGCCATGTAAGCAGCGGAGGCATGAGGAATAGCGTAATGAACGTGCAGCAGATCCAGCTTTTCATACTTCACAACATCCACCAGTTTGCTTGCTAATACTAATTCATAAGGAGGGTATTCAAACAAAGGATAATCTGAAACGGATACTTCGTGATAAAATAAATTTCCCGATAAAAAATTCAAACGAACAGGAGGACTATAGGTAATAAAATGTACCTGATGCCCTTTTTCAGCAAGCGCCTTACCTAGTTCCGTAGCAACTACACCACTACCTCCAAATGTTGGATAACATACTATTCCTATTTTCATTATTTTTATTTTTTTATTTCACACAGATATCTGTGAAAACCAGCAAAATCTATGGGAAACATTTAACAACGAGAATTGTAAAAAATCAATTTAACGATTTGAATCACTTCACAACTTCATAAATGATCTCCTGAATTTTATTTCTGATACCCAATTTTGAAAGTTTATTTTCACCGGCATCCGGATATACTCTGTTTGACAGAAAAATATAAACCAATTGATTAGAAGGATCCGCCCAAGCCAAAGTACCCGTAAAACCAGAATGACCAAAGCTTAAATAGGAAACGCAGTTACATACAGGACTCACTTTGTCATGATTTGTTTCCGGTTTATCAAAACCAATAGCTCTGCGATTATCAACGCAGTATTGACATTTTGTACATTCGGTTAAAGTAGTGGAATCAATGTATTGTCTACCTCCATATTCACCTTTATTCATAAATAGCTGCATCATTATGGCCAGGTCGTTTGCATTGGAAAACAAACCGGCATGCCCGCCAACTCCACCCAGCATAGCAGCTCCCTGATCGTGAACATCACCATGCACTAATTGTTTTCGAAATTTTTGATCAAATTCGGTTGGGATGATCCTGTCAAGATCAAATCGGTCGCGGGGCTTATAGCCCATTGTAGATAGGCCAAGTGGCATATAAAAATATTTTAATACATATCGTTCTTCAGGTACAAAAGTCTGTTTTTCTATGATTTTTTTCAGGAAATAATATCCAAGATCGCTATAAAGGTATTTACCGGTTTCTTTTAGCGGAGACTCTATAATTCGTTTATAAATGGTGTCTTCATAATTTTTATTAATGTATAAATTATCTGCAACACGTTTTGGGAATTCATCATTTCTGGTTTTATTATAAATTCCTGCTTTGTATCCATCTTTCTCCACTGTTTTCATCCAAAATGGGATCCAATCCTTAAGACCTGCCTGATGTGTGAGCATTTCGCGCAATATGATATTTTGTTTGTTAGTCCCGGCTAATTCCGGTAAATAAGTAACCAAACTTTCATCGAGCTTTATTTTTTTCTCATCCATCAACTTCATAATAGATGCTGTAGTAGCGGCTACTTTTGTGATGGACGCTAAGTCGTAGAGGTCATCGTTCTTTACTTTTATTTTATTTTCATAGGTGTGATATCCAAAAGATTTTTGATAGATCACTTTTCCATTTTTAGCAACAAGGATCTGACAGCCTGGATAAACTTTATCTTTCACACCATTAAGTGCAATGCTATCAATTCTTGATAATGCTTTTGAATCCGCTCCAAGCTCCTCTGGAATCGTGTATTTGAAACGAATTGCTTTTGTTTCAATTCCTGTACCTGCTATAAAATTTGGACTTGGAGTGATCGGCAATTTTCCTGTTGCTGCAATGCCGCCAAATATTAATTGTGCCGAATAACTTTGGCTGTAATCATTATCTTCATAGCTCATTATTACACCATCTGCGAGATGCAGGCTATCCATTTTTGCAAGTATATAAGGATTGGCGGCCACATTTACAATTACCTTTGATTGTTTCATCAGTGCTTTTAACATTTTTATCACCTGAGGAGTTAAACCAAAATCTTTATTAGGTTTATTGTTGGTATTGTTGATGTGAACCAATACAAGATTATATTTTTTCAAGGCGCTCAATACTGTATCAAACACTTCGGCTTTGGCCTCCTTATCAATTCCATAATGTTTTATTGGAGCGTAATTCGCAAGTGTTTGCTGAAATATATTTAATTCCTTATAACCCAGTGATAGTGATGCAATGCGCATGGTATCCAGATTTTGAATAGGGATAATATTGTTTTTGTTTTTTAATAACGTTAAGGATGCTTCTGTTAGTTTACGGTTGATCAGCTCTGCATTGGCTGTATTTAAGTCGTTATAAAGGTTTTTTGTTTTGATCGCTTTATAATGATTTAGGCCTGCCCATTGTTTTGCCAATAATATTTTCATACAACGTTTATCAATTTCTTCCTGGGAAATATCACCGCTGTCAATAGCTGATTTTATTTGTTTTATAGCAGTTGGCACATCTTCAGGGAACAACAATACATCGTTACCAGCAATAAGTGCTTTAACATCCACTTCGCCCGGTTTATAAAATTTACTAACGCCTCTCATATTCAAAGCATCTGTAAAAATAAGGCCTTTGAAGCCCAGCGTATCTTTAAGCAATCCCGTCACTACTTTTTTTGAAAGTGTTGAAGCCTGATTTAATGTAGTATCCAATGAAGGGATAAATAAATGTGCCACCATCATACTTCCTAAACCTTGCGCGATCAATTCTTTGAAAGGGTATAATTCCAGAGTATCCAAGCGCTCACGGGATGAATTTACTGTTGGTAATGTTTTATGAGAATCACTGTCTGTATCACCATGTCCGGGGAAATGTTTGGCATTGGCCAACACTTTGTTATCCTGCATCCCTTTCATATACATGGCGGCTTTGCGTGTAACGTTGTATTTATTTTCTCCAAACGAACGATTGCTGATAACAGGATTTAAGGGATTGTTATTTACATCCACCACAGGAGCAAAATTTATTTGCATGCCCAAACGTGTGCACTGACGGGCAATTTCAGCTCCCATCTCATAAATAAGTGTATCGTTTTGGATAGCTCCCAATGTCATTTGACGGGGAAATTTTGTGGTGCTGTCTAAACGCATTGCCAGGCCCCACTCCGCATCGATAGCCACAAACAAAGGCACTTTGGAACAAAACTGATAACTGTTTGTTAGTCTGGCCTGACGCAAAGGTCCGCCTTGAAAAAATATCAATCCACCAATTTTATATTGATCAACTAATTTTTTTATTTCTTTTACGTGTGTTTTATCTTTATTGGAATAGGCCGCAACCATAAAAAGCTGTGCAATGCGTTCTTCTGCTGTTAATGATTTAAAAACGGAATCAGCCCAACGTGTATCAGTAACATAAAATGGTGGGTCTTTTTTTTCTGTCTTTGGAACGTCCCACCAAACAGCCGGACTAATTGGTGTTTTGTATTTTAAAGCTAATGCTGGTGAAATGGTACTTGAGACTGTGGCTGCTTTAAGCACCATAGCCGAAATATTAGGTACGAATTGAATAAAGCTTAATGAAATAGCAACGGAAACAAATAGTACAAGGAATATATTTTTTTTCATCAATAGCATTAATTAAACAAAATTTAGACAAACGAATTTCAGGTTAAAATTAAGCCCAAAATGGCTTTGATTAATATTTGTCTGGTTTAATTATTAACGAAACAATGTTGATGAGTTTATTCTAAAAAAACACTAATTCAACAATTTGATAATTTGGCAGCAGACAACGTCCACCTGAACTTGTTTCAGGTTCTCAAAATCAGATGCTGAAACATGTTCAGCATGACCTTAAGACAACGTCAACCTGAACTTGTTTCCGGTTCTCAAAATCAGATGCTGAAACAAGTTCAGCATGACCCTAAGACAAGGTCAACCGGAATTTGTTTCGGGTTCTCAAAATCAGATGCTGAAACAAATTCAGCATGACCAAACAATAACACAGATTCGTAAATTTGTAAAGATTCGATATTTGTAACCAGCCAGATTCGTAAATTCGCATCGATTTGTTTACCTGTTAACGGTAAAATCATAAAAAAATTCGACATTCGAAATTATATGTATAGAAAACTCTTTAATATTATGGTATTGATGATAAGCGTATTGCTTATTGATATACTTACAGGGTATATTACCAATTACATTGTGCATTACAAATTAGACTTAAATCCTTTTAAATTTACGGCTATCGCCATGCTCACTTTGGTGTTCATATTGGTGCCAGCCTATAGTTTTATGGGTTCCCGTATAGAAATTTTAGTTGCTCGTGTTTTAATTAAAGGCAGCAATTCTTTTGGTAAAACAATAGGATTATTGGTCTCTTTTGCAATTATTTTTGGTATTCTGTTCGCGATCTATTTATATCAATGGTTTCATATTAATTTGATCGTAGAGATAAAAAGTATGCTTTTTTAACCTCTTTTCCTCTACGATTCGCGCTGGCTTCTGCAATTTCGACCCAAACAGGGCAAAACAATCCTGCCAAATCGTCTTGATTCCATTATTAGTATTATTTTTGTGAGGAAGAAAAACATTATGTCAGATATTATTCATCTTTTACCCGATTCTGTTGCCAATCAGATTGCTGCCGGTGAAGTGGTTCAACGACCTGCTTCTGCTGTGAAGGAATTGATGGAAAACGCATTGGATGCAGGTGCTACCAGTATTACGCTAATTGTGAAAGATGCCGGGAAAACGCTTATCCAGGTAATTGATAATGGCTGTGGAATGAGCGAAACGGATGCTCGCATGAGTTTTGAGCGCCATGCCACTTCAAAGATCAAAAAAGCAGATGATCTGTTTGCCATCCGAACAATGGGATTCAGGGGAGAGGCTTTAGCATCTATTGCCGCTATCGCGCAGGTTGAATTAAAAACAAAACGGATCGGTGATGAATTGGGTGTTCAGATCAATATTGAAGGCAGTGAGGTAAAAAGCCAGGAAGCTTGCCTTTGCCCTGAAGGAAGCTCTCTTTCAATCAAAAATTTATTTTATAATATACCTGCACGCAGAAATTTTTTGAAGAACGACTCTGTTGAATTACGTCATATTATTGATGAATTTCAGCGTGTCTCCATTCCCAATCCTCATATAGCTTTTAGTCTTCACCACAATGCCACAGAAGTTTTTCATTTAGAGCCGGGTTCGTTAAAACAACGATTAATGGCCATTTTTGGAAGTTCTTATAATACCCGTTTGGTACCTGTTGAAGAAGATACCAGTATTGTAAAAATAAAGGGCTTTGTAATAAAACCTGAATTTGCCAAAAAGACCCGTGGTGAGCAATTTTTCTTTTTGAACAAACGCTTTATTAAAAACACATACCTGCATCATGCGGTGCAATCTGCGTTTGAAGAACTGCTGCCAAAGGATAGTTTCGCTTCTTATTTTTTGCTTTTGGATGTTGATCCCAAAACAATTGATATAAATATACATCCTACAAAAACCGAAGTTAAATTTGAGGATGAAAAAACTGTTTATGCTTTTTTACGTTCGGCAATAAAAAAATCATTGGGGCAATTCAACATCGCTCCCAGCATTGATTTTAACCAGGAAACGCACCTTTATAATATGCCATTAAAACCAATTGATGGCATAATAAGGCAACCAACAATTAAAGTGGATCCTACTTTTAATCCTTTCAAAACGGACTCACAATCAAATTTTACGGATTCGGATCGTGAACTTTCCAAACGTTCGAACTGGGAAAAAATGTACAGTCGGCATGTTGATGATCAGCCGGGATTTGAAATAAAAAAAGAGGAGGAAATTCAACAAACCGTTAACGCTGATTGGGATAATCAATTTCATGAAAGCAATAAAAAATTAACCTATCAGTTACATAATAAATACGTTTTGTCTCATATAAAAACGGGTTTTATGGTTATTGATCAGCAAGGTGCACATGAACGTATTTTGTATGAACGTGTTTTAGAAACATTTGAAAAGCATAAATCATCAACGCAACAGGAACTATTCCCTAAGACCATAGAATTGAATGCTACCGATTTTGCGTTGGTTAAAGAATTGCAAACTGAAATAAAGGAAATAGGATTTGATATTCGGGAGTTTGGTAAAAACACCTATGTAATTCATGGTGTACCTGCCGATACGGTCAACTATGATTCTTCTGCATTATTGGAAGGCTTGATTGAAAATTACAAACAAAATTTACAAGAATTAAAATCAAATAAACGCGAAAATCTTGCTCGGTCTATGGCACGAAATATGTCAATAAAATCAGGAAAAGCGCTAACGCAGGAAGAAATGAATAACTTAATTGATGAGCTGTTTGCATGTAAAATGCCATACAGTACACCAAGTGGTAAACCAACTATCTCTACTTTTTCTATTGATGAGTTGGATAAAAGATTTAAAAAGTAAGAAATATCATAAAAATAAATTCATAAATATTCATTTTTCTAATCAACAAAATTTTCTTAAATCCATAGTAATTCGTTATTTGTAACCTATGCAACAATATCGTCCGAATAGCTTTAGCATGCTACCTTTAGTAGTGAAAAATTTACTGATCATAAATGGTTTATTTTTCCTTACTACTCTTGTTTTCGAAACTCAGCTTAATTTTGATCTATCTGATTATTTAGGATTACATTATCCTTTAGCAGAAAGCTTTCGCCCATGGCAACTGGTTTCCTATATGTTTATGCATGGAAATTTTATGCATTTGTTTTTTAATATGTTTGCTTTGTGGATGTTTGGTAATACCCTTGAAAACTACTGGGGACCGAAACGTTTTTTAATTTATTATATGGCAACCGGAATAGGAGCGGGAATTATACAGCTACTTGTTACTCATTTTAGATTGATGTCTCTTTATTCTCAAATTTCTGAAGAAGGATTAAATTTTGTAATTACTAAAGGTTCAGAAATTTATCAATCAGGCCAAAATTTTTCTGATCCAATAGCTGGAAAAATTAATCTATTGATGAACAGCGTAACCATCGGTGCTTCAGGAGCTGTGTTTGGAATTTTGTTAGCCTTTGGGATGTTGTTTCCTAATACACTGCTTTATATTTATTTTGCAATACCAATAAAAGCAAAATGGTTTGTAGTTTTGTATGGTGCAGTTGAATTGTATTCCGGAATTGCAAATAGTTCCGGGGATAACGTTGCTCATTTTGCCCATTTAGGAGGTATGCTCTTTGGTTTTATCTTAATTAAATTCTGGCAAAAAAGAAGAAATAATACCTATTAAATTATGGCTAATCCAATTATTGAAGATATAAAATTAAAAATTAAAAGTGGCAATCCCATTACTCGTTTAATTATCATAAACGTAGCTGTATTTTTGATCATTAGTATACTTCGTATCTTACTTTTTTTGACCGGAGGTTCAATTTCAACATTTGTTAATTTTGTTATTG
The DNA here is from genome assembly GCA_040388745.1 of Bacteroidota bacterium. Classification (GTDB taxonomy): domain Bacteria; phylum Bacteroidota; class Bacteroidia; order 2-12-FULL-35-15; family 2-12-FULL-35-15; genus 2-12-FULL-35-15. The sequence goes on from JAZKBF010000016.1 coordinate 256,953, forward strand.
ACAATATTTCTCTTCCATTAAGTTTACAAGGTATTATTCATAAGCCCTGGACGCTCATCACCTATATGTTTACACATATAGAAATATTTCATATTTTATGGAATTTAGTTACTTTGTATTGGTTCGGACAGATATTATCTGATTATACTTCCCCCAAAAAAATCATTCCACTTTACCTGATGGGCGGTGTGGTTGGCGCTTTAGTTACCATTTTATTATTCTCCGTTGTTCCGGTTTTTCAACCATATCTTGATTCTCCCATGGTGGGAGCTTCTGCAGGGATAACTGCCATTATTATTGCTGCTGCAACTTTAGTCCCGAATTACCGAATAAATTTGATGTTCATTGGTCCCATAAAATTAATTTATGTGGCGCTATTCGTATTGTTTATCGATATTTTAAGTGTTGCATCTTATAATAATATTGGGGGAAATATTGCACATCTGGGCGGAGCATTGATGGGTTATGTTTTTATAATTCAATATAAAAAGGGGAGAGATTGGACGTTATGGATCAATAATTTTTTAGACTGGATCAAAAATTTATTTAAAAGTTCTCCTAAAAGCAAAATGAAAGTAGCTTATAAACGGGGCGTTTCGGATGAAGCATACAATTACAATAAAAAAATTACTCAGGAACAAGTTGACATTATTTTAGATAAAATTTCAAAATCAGGTTATGAAAGTCTGAGTAAAGCTGAAAAGGAAATTTTGTTTAAAGCAAGTAATAAATAAATAGTTTCAAGTTTCAAGTTGACGTACTACATTTTTAGAGTTTCAAGTTTTGGGTTTGTTGTTATACAAAGAATCTGAAACCTGAAACCTGAAACTTGAAACCTGATGTATTAACCTGAATTTAAGTGTGAAGTCAACAGAAGAAAAAAATATACAAACCGAATCGAAGAAAAAAAAAGCCGGGCGCAATTTCTTCAATAATTTTGCTATGTTTTTTAATCATATTGCCGCAATAGGCTTACTGATCTCCTATTTTGCTCCCTATGTCAGCCCCGAAAATTTTTGGTTTCTTGCATTCTTTGGTTTAGCATACCCGGTTTTTGTTATTCTTAATATACTATTTGTAATTTATTGGGCCGGGCAATTAAAAAGACGAATGTTTTATTCACTCATCATCATACTTTGTGGATGGGCGCATATATGGGAGTATGGACAAATAAATTTTAATAATACACCTGATAAATCAAAAAAAACAATAAAAATAATGTCGTATAACGTCAGGTTATTTGACTTATATAACTGGAGTAATAAAATAGGTACCCGTAATAAAATGCTTGAGCTGATCAGTGATGAAAGTCCTGATATTATGTGTTTGCAGGAGTTTTCCACGGGAGACAGCACCAGTACGCAATTTAATAATCTGGATACTTTAAAAAAAAATCAAAAGATAAAAAACAGTTATGTTGAATACACCAGTACCCTGCGAAAAAATAATCATTATGGGGTGGCTATATTTAGCGCCTTTCCTATTGTTGGAAACGGGAAAATAATTTTTGATAACAATAGTAATAACGTTTGTATCTATTCCGACATTAAGATCAATAAGGATACTGTTCGGGTTTATAATGTGCACTTGCAATCAATACATTTGGTGCATGATGATTATAAATTCATGGATGATATAATGAACAACAAAGAGACAGAAGAGTTGGAAAAATCGAAAAATATACTAAAACGTATTAAACGCGCGTTTATAAAGCGTTCGATCCAAACGGAACTAGTTGCTGAACATATTGCAAAATCACCTTATCCTGTAATTGTGTGTGGGGATTTTAATGATCCTCCTGCATCATATACATATCATACCATATCTAAAGATCTTGAAGATGCTTTTGTTGAAAGTGGAAATGGTTTTGGAAGAACGTATGCGGGGAAGTTTCCATCTTTCAGGATCGATTATATATTGCACAGTAACATTTATAAAGCGTACGATTTCCGCACTATTCGTGAGGAATTGTCCGATCATTTTCCGGTATGCTGTTATTTAGAAAGACAATAAAATTATTTAATTAAAAACAAAAATGAAAAGGTTAATTCTTGGAATTGTTATAGGTGGTATTGTTGGGGCGGTTTTAATACTTGTTGTTATTGTATTATTTGATGGCAAAAAAAGTCACGTACAAGACGGTTTACGTCTTGCGGTAAATGATTCATCAAAGATAAATGAGTCTAAAAAGCCTCAGGTACTCGTGTATGGCGATTATATGGACTTAGATAACACGGACTATTTATTGATCCCCCTGGGTATGAAAACAATAGAAGATCGCGAAGACCGTCTTTTAAAGAACAAATCATCCGAAGATTATTCTGCTGAAAGTAGTACTGGTAGCTATCGCAGTTATAAATATAATTTCTACTCCTTGGACTTTGGTAATTGCAACAACATTATTTTTTATAATAAAAAGTCGGATGAGACCCATTTGCTTTTGCAAAAACCTACTGTTATTTCTAAATTTTATTTTCCGCATTATGAAAAAGAATATACCGGTAAAAAGTATTGGTTCATATTGTTAGGAATAGGGGAGGATGATACAAACGCTGATGGATATATTAATAATGAGGATGCAGAGAAAGTTTATATTGCTGATTTATCGGGAGAAAACATGAAACAAATTACTCCGGATAATACCCAGTTAGAAGATTGGTATATTGATATGTCGACAAATAATATATTAATGAAAGTAAGGGTTGATTCAAATAATGATAAAAAATTCGATTACTATGATGAAATTGAAATTTTAAAAACTTCTATAGATACCCCTGCACAAGGGAAACAAATCATTAACGCTGAAATAAAGAATAATATCAAAAAAATATTAGGACAAATAAAATAAGTATTCGTCAAAAAAAATGCCCTGTTCATTAGTCTGAATAGGGCATTTTTTATGCAATGTTTGTGATTATAAAACAGAATTCTTGTCTTTTAAAGTGTAAATGCCGCGTTAGGGATTCCTTCGACAAGCGCTCAGGATAAATTCCGCGTAAATCCCCGCCCGAACGACTGATGTCTTTCAGTCGGGCAGGCTTTTCTGTTTAGAAAAGATTGAAGCCCTTCGACCTTGCTCAGGATAAACTCCAAGCCCGGCCACTTTCTTTTTAGAAAGTGGAACGCCCAAATGTCTTTTTATTATAAATATTCAATAATCTCAGTTAATAATATTCATCTCTTTGATCAAATTTGATGCACCACCAAATTTATCGATCAGGAATAAGACATAACGGATATCACAAGAAATAGTACGTTTATATTTGCTATCGAAATAAATATCACCACTCATCGCTTCCCAGTTGCCATCAAATGCAAGCCCTACTAATTCTCCATCGCCATTGATCACCGGACTGCCTGAATTACCACCGGTAATATCATTATTGCTGATAAACCCAATGCGCATTTCACCATTGGCTTCAGCGTATTTCCCGAAATCTTTTTTAGCATACAGTTCTTTTAATTTTGTTGGAACCTGAAATTCAAAAGCCTTTGGATTTTCCTTTTCCATCACACCTTCCAGCGTGGTGTAATATTTAAAATCAACCCCATCTTTTGGAGCATAGGCTTTTACACTTCCGTAAGTTAAACGGATAGTACTGTTTGCATCGGGATAGAAATTTTTATTGGGTTGCATTTCCATTAATGCTTTTATGTACTTGCTTCCTTCTGTATTATTGATCAGATCGAATTCCTCTACATGCGGCAGAATATGTTCGATGTAATTTGTATAACATGCTTTAGCAAAAGCAAAAGTCGGGTCATTTCTTAATTTTTTTAAACTTGGTTTTTCAAGAAATTTAAGTGATTCCTCCTTAGATGCCATCACACCATTTTCAAATGCTGCTTTTGCGAATTTTTCAAATGTTTCTTTATTCGTTTTCCCTTTATATTTTTTTATTAATACGCTCATATACGCAGGCTGCTGGTCAGCAGGAATATTTTCGAAATACATTTGCGAAATAGTGGCTAAAATTTTTTCTTCAGAAGTTGCATTAAATGATTTATAAAATTCATCACCATCAATTTTAAGGGCATCTGCAGCTCTTTTAATTTGTGCCGGATCTTGTTTTTCTGCACTTAATGCCTTTTCAAGCGACACATATTTCATTGCATTTGTAATTAATGCCGAACCCATAAGTCCTTCACGAACATATATTGCATGCAAGGCATATTTATCATAATTAGCGTATGCTTTTTCGAAATTAGGAAGTATGGATGCATATTCCGGTTTGTTTTTTGCCCATTCCTTAAATTGCTTTTCAATATCGAGCTTCTCCTCAAACACTTTTAAACGCTTAAGCTGTTCCGTCTGTCCGATATAATATTTCCAATAATTTGCAACACGGGCATAGTTTGATGATAGTAATAGACGAACACTATCATTTTTATTCATTTCACGTTTCCATTCCGTCAAACGAACGTCACGCAAGGCAACAATAGCAGGGCTTGTTTTATCAGTAGCCAATTTTATCCCGAATGAATTTTCGTAACGATTTGTTCGTCCCGGAAAACCATAAACCATTGTAAAATCACCTTCCTTGACACCTTTAATAGAGATATTCAAAAATCGTTTTGGTTTGTAAGGCACATTATCTTTGGAATAAGCGGCAGGAGCATTATCTTTATTGGCATAAATCCTAAACATCGAAAAATCCGCAGTATGGCGTGGCCACATCCAATTATCAGTATCACCACCAAATTTACCAATGTTTTGTGGCGGAGCAGCTACCAGCCGAATGTCGGTAAATTTTTCAAATACAAATAAATAGTAGGCATTGTCTTTGAAAAACGATTTTACAGATGCCTCATAATGTGTGTCTTTTTTCGCTTCTTTCTCTATTGATTTGAATATTTCAGCTTTTTTAGACTCCATATTTTTAGCATCAACACCTACAAGTGCCTTATTTACCTTATCTGAAACATCTTCCATACGAACAAGTACGGAAGCCCACATTCCGGCATTCTCTTTTTCTTCTGCAAATGATTTGGCCCAAAAGCCATTATCCAGAATGTTATCAGCGGTTGTGCTGTGTTTTGTTATGGCTTCGTACCCGCAATGGTGATTGGTAAGAAGTAAGCCTTGTTCTGAAATAATTTCGGAAGTACAGCCTCCATTAAACCAAACAATGGCATCTTTAAGGCTGGAGTGATTAAGATCATACAATTGTTCCGGGGTAAGTTTTAATCCCAGTTTTTGCATCTGGGCATAATTATTTTTCAGAAGCATTGGCAGCCACATGCCCTCGTCAGCGATGGTTGTTCCGATGGTTAGAATTGAGAGAAAAATTGAAATTATTGTCTTTTTCATGAAAGGAATATTTGATTAAAAAACGAATTTGAGTACAAATTTAGCATTTCCATTCGATATTTTTATAATTGATCAGCGATAAAAGATGCCAGAGGATGGACTAGCGCAGCTCTCAGCCATGTTTTTATACTTAATTAAGACAGTTTTGAGGGATAAAACGCTCAAAAGTTCCCGAACGAATGCTAACCTGAAGATGTAAAGGGTGAAAACCTTTCAAAAATCAAGTACCGATGGTTTTTACAGGTGCCGGTTCTTAAAAAAACTCTATTAGTAGTGAGGGTTAGCGGGATTGAAGGGGAGGTAGAAAAAGGTGCAAAAAGCAAAATTAAAATCATTTTTTTATTTGCCATATATTGTTAAATTTGCATCTTCTTAAAAAAAACGACAAAAAATATTGATTATGAAAATACTAGTTTGCATAAGTAATGTACCTGACACAACTACTAAAATCGGTTTTACAAACAACGATACAACCCTAAATACTGCGGGAGTTCAGTTTGTGATCAATCCTTATGATGAGTGGTATGCCCTTGTTCGTGCATTGGAATTGAAAGAAACATTAGGCGGCAATGTTACCATCATTCACGTGGGTGGTGCTGACAGTGAACCTACTATACGTAAAGGACTTGCAATAGGTGCTGATGATGCAGTACGCATTGATGCTGAACCAAATGATGCTTTTGCTGTGGCAGAACAAATTGCTGCTTATGCGAAAGACAAAGGTTTTGATCTGATTATGGCAGGTAAGGAAACCATCAGCTACAATAGTTCTATGGTTGGCGGTATGCTTGCCGAATTGTTGAATTTACCTTATATATCTTTGGCTACAAAATTAGATGTTGCAGGTTCTGTAGCAACTATTGAGCATGATATTGATGGAGGAACTGAAGTTGTTGAATGTCCGTTACCATTGATCTTGTCGGCAAGCAAAGGAATGTCAGAAGCGCGTATCCCTAATATGCGTGGTATTATGGCTGCCCGTTCAAAACCACTTACAGTAGTGGCTCCAATTGCTTCGGATAAATTAACAAACATTGTTTCCTACAAATTAACTGCAGGACGTACCGATTGTAAATATATTGATGCAAGCACTCCTGAAAAATTGGTTGAGTTATTGCATACAGAAGCGAAAGCTATATAAAACAGTTGGCAATTGGGCAGTAGGCAATTGGCAAAAAATAAAACCGAATTCAAAAACTCTAAAATTATAAAACATGTCAGTATTAGTATATACAGAAATAGGAAAAGGAAAGATCAAAAAAGCTTCTTTAGAAGCAGTAAATTATGGTAGACGTATTGCAGCTGAACTGAACACTTCAGTTACTGCGATCATTGTTGGTGGTGATGCCGATCTATCCGATCTTGGAAAAGCAGGAGCTAAAAAAGTTTTAAAATTAAAGAATGATAAACTGGCGAATTTTGATGGGAAATATTTAGCTGAAGCTATTGAACAAGTTGCTACTGCCGAAAATTCAACCATTATTATTTTCTCTCATGATTTTACAGGAAAAGAAGTGGCACCACGTATAGCTGCTAAATTTAAAGCCGGAATTGTTGCAGGTGCAGTTGGAAATCCTGTTATTTCAGGTGATTCTTTTTCAGTTATGAAAAATGTATTTTCAGGAAAAGCAACAGCAATGTATAGCATCAATTCAGCAAAAAAGATCATTTCATTATTACCAAATTCTTTCCCGGTAATATTAATGGATGAAACTGCTGAAGTAGCTGATTTTGCTGTTAATTTAGATAACATTACTTCTCCTGTAAAAGTTAAAGAAGTTAAAAAAGATACTTCCGAATTAAATTTGCCGGATGCTGAGTTAGTTGTATCCGCAGGTCGCGGAATGAAAGGACCGGAAAATTGGGGAATGATAGAAGAATTAGCGAAATCACTTGGTGCAGCAACAGCGTGTTCCCGTCCGGTTGCGGATATGCACTGGCGTCCGCACCATGAGCATGTTGGACAAACGGGTGTTGCTATCCGTCCTAACTTGTATTTTGCTATTGGCATTTCTGGCGCTATTCAACATTTAGCCGGAGTTAATGGAAGCAAAACTATTGTTGTAATTAATTCTGATAAAGATGCACCATTTTTCAAATCAGCTGACTACGGTATTGTTGGTGATGCATTTGAAGTTGTACCTAAATTAATTCAGGCAATAAAGGATTTCAAAGCGAACCAAAATTAAAGAACCTCAGGCCTTCTCCTCTAATTGAAGAGGGCAGGCTGAGGCAAAAGGGCATAGGGGATTTAAAAATATTTTATTGTGAAAAAAGTTAAATTAGAAATTGTAGGACTATCATACAGCCAAACACAAACTGGCGCTTATGCACTTGTTTTGGGCGAAGCTAAAGGTAAACGCAGGTTACCTATTATAATTGGTGGTTTTGAGGCTCAGGCAATCGCAATTGAATTGGAAAAAATGACTCCAAGTCGTCCGCTTACTCATGATCTATTCAGAAGTTTTGCGAAGGGATTTGATATCAATGTAAGCGAAGTGATCATCTATAATTTGGTGGAAGGAATATTTTTCGCCAAATTAATTTGTAGTAATAAAGGCAAAGAAGTTGAGATCGATGCACGTACATCTGATGCCATTGCACTTGCTGTGCGTTTCAATTGCCCTATTAATACCTATGAATTTATACTATCACAGGCTGGAATTATTTTAGATGAAGATGCACTTGCTGCTGCAAACGACAATGTAGCACCAGGTGAAATGGTAGAAGTTGAAGAAACTGATTTCCTTAAAAAATCAACTGAAGAACTAAAGCAAATGTTGGAAACAGCTTTGCACGATGAAGATTATGAAGGAGCCTCAAAAATACGTGATGAGTTAAACAATCGCAAAAAATCATAATCGGGTTTAAATGCCACGAATTGCACGAATTTAGAATCACTATTTTAATTTTCTTTGAATAATACTTTGTGGAATGGGTGTCATCCTTTCTGGAAATAAATATCTTAAAATTAGAACTCCATGAGTATTAAGTATCGTCTCACTTTAATGAGTTTCCTTCAGTTTTTTATTTGGGGAGCATGGTTAATTACCGTTGGAAATTATTGGTTTGCAACAAAACAGTGGAGTGGTGCCGAATTTGGTGCCATATTCTCAACCTTGGGACTTTCTTCAATTATAATGCCTGCTTTAACAGGAATAATTGCCGATAAATGGATCAATGCCGAGAAATTATATGGAATTCTCCATATTTTAGGCGGTTTAGTACTTTGTTACATTCCCCAGGTGGATAATCCAACTTCGTTTTTCTGGGTAATATTTATGGCGATGATTTGTTATATGCCAACCATTTCCTTATCTAATTCTATTGCATACACGATATTAAAAAACAATAATTTTGATGTAATAAAAGTGTTTCCACCCATTCGTGTTTGGGGAACCATCGGATTCATTGTTGCGATGTGGATAACCAATCTTTCCGGAAACAAAGCATCTGCAAATATGTTTTACATTTCTGCGGTTGCAGCAATAGCTTTAGGGATCTATTCTTTTTTCTTACCTAAATGCCCTCCGCAAAAATTGATTTCTGAAAATTCAACTTTTATACACAAATTAGGTTTAAATGCTTTTAAGCTTTTTGGTACTTATAAAATTGCTTTATTTTTCGTGTTCTCCATGTTTTTAGGTGCCGCCCTGCAATTAACAAACATGTATGGAGATACTTTCCTTTCGGATTTTGCAAATGTTCCGGAATATGAAAATTCCTTTGTTGTGAAATATTCAACTATAATAATGTCGATCTCTCAAATTTCTGAAACCCTATTTATTTTGGCAATCCCGTTTTTCTTAAAACGATTTGGGATCAAACAAGTTATGCTATTTTCAATGATCGCATGGGTGTTGCGCTTCGGATTGTTCGCTTACGGTGATCCTTCTGCAGGTTTATGGATGATCATTATGTCCTGTATTGTTTACGGAATGGCATTCGATTTCTTTAATATTTCGGGGTCATTATTTATAGAAACTTCAACGGATTCAACAATTCGTTCCAGCGCTCAAGGCTTATTTATGATGATGACCAATGGCATTGGGGCTGTTCTTGGAAGTTCTATAAGTGGCTTTGCAATTGATAAATATTTCACTTCAGGTGCGGTGAAAGATTGGCAGTCGATTTGGCTTTCATTTGCATTTTATGCTTTGATAATAGCCGTTGCATTTGCAATTTTCTTCAAGCACAAGCACAATCCTGACGAATTAAAAACTGTAAGTCATTAGTATTGTTGATAAAAAGTACTTTAATAATTAAGTTCCTGTTGGACAATTATTTTTTCAACTCTTCTATTAATTAGCATCCATCAATTTATATTGCCCTAAAGCTTAAAGCTACCTTACCAACCTCGAAAGATATCTTATTGTTTGGTACTTTGCTTCTTATTTTTCAGTTACTATTGACTAAATTTTAATATAAAAAATTCGGTTAATAGTTTGTTAATATTATTACCCCGTTTTACCTATAAACCGAGTGAAAATCAAGGTACTTTTACATTGCATTTGCAGGCTGTAATTGTATTTCACATCTCTAAATATATCTTTCATGAATTTCCTTATTAACTATTGGTGGATTGCTGTCCCTATCGTATTGATTTTACTCTATAAAATCATTCTCCGCATTTTATTTGGGATGGTTATTATTCCTGAGGATAGAATTGGATTAGTAACAAAAAAATTCGTGCTTTTTGGTGAATTCAAAGAAATGCCGGATAGCCGCATTATAGCGACTAATGGAGAAGCCGGATTTCAGGCAAAAACATTAGCTCCCGGACTTTATTTTGGTATGTGGGTTTGGCAATATGAAATTATAACCCAACCATTCATAATTATCCCTCAGGGGAAAATTGGTTTGATATTAGCAAAAGATGGAGCTGAGATCCCAACAGGGGCCATCCTAGGCAGAAAAGCGGATTGTGATAATTTTCAGGATGCGGAAAAGTTTTTAAAAACGGGTGGACAAAAAGGTCGTCAGACTGCTTATATAACTGCGGGTTCTTATCGTATCAATACGCATTTGTTTACGGTAGACGAGGCTGATATGATCAGTATCCGCGAAAGCATGGTTGGTATTGTAACTACTCTTGATGGGCATCCTATTGAAGATGGTCAAATTGCCGGTAAAATGGTGGATGGGCATAATAACTTTCAAGACATTGATACCTTTCTTAAAAATGGCGGAAACAGAGGTTTGCAGCCACAAATTGTTTTGGCAGGTTCGTACAATATTAATCCATGGGCTTTAAACATTGAAGAGATCCCTATGACCGAAATTCCAATTGGTAATGTTGGAGTTGTGATCTCCTATATAGGACAAGAGGGAAAAGATCTGAGTGGTGATTCTTTCAAACATGGTAATATTATGGAGAAAGGCTTCAAAGGGGTATGGAATATACCTTATGGGCCTGGTAAATATCCGATAAATACATACATTATGAAAGTGGAATTGGTACCAACTACTAATTTGGTACTTAACTGGGCAAGTGCACGTTCTGAATCACATGACCTGGATAAAAATTTATCCACCATTACTGTTCGCTCAAAGGATGGTTTCCCTTTTAATTTGGATGTAGCGCAGATCATTCACATTCCTTCTGCAGATGCGCCAAAAGTAATTGCGCGTTTTGGTAATATGAACAACCTGGTATCACAAGTTCTGGAACCTACTATCGGAAATTATTTCCGTAACTCGGCACAGGATAGCGATGTAATTTCTTTCCTTGGTACACGTAAGGAACGTCAGCAATCTGCAAAAGATCACATCTCAAAAGTATTGGAGCAATATAATGTAAATGCAGTGGATACATTGATCGGAGACATTGTTCCGCCTGCATCATTAATGAAAACATTAACTGATCGTAAAATTGCACAAGAGGAAGAATTGACATTTGAGACTCAGAAAAAAGCGCAAGAAAAGCGTCAGGGTGTAGAAAAAGAAACTGCAATTGCTGATATGCAAAAGGAAATTGTAAAAGCGCAGCAAAGTGTGGAAATTGCTGAACGTACAGCAAATGCTACTGTAAAGAAAGCAGAAGGTGATGCAACAAGCATAAAACTTGCAGTGCAAGCTGAGGCGGAGACAATTAAAATGCGCGCCAACGCATCTGCAGAAGCTACGCGATATAAAGCACAAGCTGATTCAGAAGCAACAAAATTAAATGCAAATGCTGACGCTGAAAAAATTGTGGTTACCGGTAATGCAGAGGCAGGAAAGATATTAGCGATCGGAAAGTCAACTGCCGAAGCATACCAATTAGCGGTGGGTGCAATGGGTGGTGATAATTTTACCAAGTACAAGATCACTGAAGAAATTGGTAAAGGGAAAATAAAAATTATTCCTGAAGTGCTTATCAATGGTAGTGGTGGTGAAGCAAATCCAATGAATGGATTGTTGGGATTAAAATTAATGGAGATGATCGATGCTACAAAAAAGGATGATAATGGCAATGCAAAAAAATAATTGTTCAACACCGAGTCCACAGAGGCTTTTGATTTTCGGAGAGAAGGTAAAAACTCTGTGAAACTCTTTTATCTCCTTGCTCTCTGTATTAAAAAAAATTAAAAATAAAATACTTAAATTATAAATGAAACAGTACCACGATTTAATGCAACATGTTTTGGATAAAGGAGCAACCAAAACAGATAGAACAGGGACCGGAACCATTAGTGTTTTCGGATATCAGATGCGGTTTGACTTAGAAGAAGGTTTCCCGATGGTCACAACAAAAAAACTACATTTGAAATCCATTTTACATGAATTACTTTGGTTTTTAAAGGGGGATACTAACATCAAATATTTAACAGAAAACGGTGTACATATTTGGGATGAATGGGCAGATGCAGATGGAAACCTTGGACCTGTATATGGTTCTCAATGGCGCAGTTGGCCTACTGCCGATGGTCGGCATATTGACCAGATCACACAGGTTGTTGAACAAATAAAAAATAATCCTGACAGTCGCAGAATGATCGTTAGTGCCTGGAATGTTGGTGAAATCGATAAAATGAAATTGCCTCCTTGCCATGCTTTTTTTCAATTTTATGTGGCTGATGGAAAATTAAGCTGCCAACTATATCAGCGCAGTGCCGATATATTTTTAGGTGTGCCATTTAACATTGCTTCTTATGCTATTTTAACGTTGATGATAGCACAAGTTTGTAATTTAAAAGTGGGAGAATTTATTCACACGTTGGGTGATGCACATTTGTATTCCAATCATATTGAACAAGCTAAACTTCAATTGACCAGGGACCTGCGTAAATTGCCAACATTAAAAATAAATCCGGAAGTAAAAAATATTTTCGAATTTAAATTTGAGGATTTTACTTTGGAAGGTTATGATCCACATCCACATATAAAGGCTGCAGTTGCTGTTTAGTCAATTGGCATTAGTCATTAGTCATGAGTCATTGGGGATTAGGTATTGGTTGTTAGGCGTTATGTTAAAAAAAATATTAACAAGATGAAACAATATAGACTTGAAGAATTAGAGGTTTATCAATTATCTATGGAATTTGGCGAAAACATTTGGGATATTGCAATAAATTGGAGTTTTTTAGCACAAGATACTATTGGTAAACAAATGATCCGTTCTTCTGATTCAATTGCAGCAAATATTGCTGAGGGGTATGGAAGATTTCATTACAAAGAAAACAAACAATTTTGTTACTACAGCAGAGGTTCAGTTTTAGAAACTAAAACCTGGCTGCGAAAAGCAAATAGCAGAAAGCTTATAACAGAAGATCAGCATTCATTATTTATAACAAAACTTGAAACAATTCATATCAAGTTAAATGCTTATATTAAATCTATTGGCAAACAGAGTTTGGTTCCATAATGACTAATGACTAATCACTAATGACAATTAACAAATGACAATCTCAATTATAGTAGCTGTTGATGAAAATAGCGTGATTGGAAAAGATAATGCTCTTATCTGGCATTTACCTGCTGACATGAAATTTTTCAAAGAAAAAACTACAGGGCATTGTGTGATAACCGGCCGAAAAAATTACGAGTCTATTCCTGAAAAATTTCGTCCATTACCTAATAGAACCAACATTATTATTACCCGTCAAAAAGATTATCATGCCCCTGGAGCAACTGTTGTTGGCTCGATTGATGAGGCGATGAAAATAGCAAAACAAACAGGTGACGAAGAGATCTTTATAATTGGTGGTGCTGAAATTTTCAATCAATGTATGTATTCAGTTGATAAATTATACGTTACTAAAATTTATCATTCGTTTGAGGGTGATGTGTTCTTTCCTAAAATAAATCCTGCTGAATGGAAAGAAACGGATCGTAAAAAAGGTATTGTTGACGAAAAGAATAAGTATGCGCATGATTTTATTATTTATGAAAGAGTTCATTAAGTAAAAGACTTTATATAAATTGATTCGTTAGCATGATCAGTCACACTTTCTCGACAAGCTCGAAATGACCAAGCGCGCAGTCATTTCGAGCTTGTCGAGAAAGTGTGTAAGCCTTTTTAACTCCAATGTTTGTTATAAACATTATGATGCATTTTAACTTATATAAAGTCTGGTGTACAATACGAAAATTTATTTCGCCCCTACTACCTATTAATCGGTTCCACCTTAATCAAATAAATGTATAAATGCGAATAGAATTAAAACAATTGGATGATGCATTTCACTTTGAAGCAATCAGTGAAACGGGCAACATTGCTTTAATGGATGCTGGAGAAAACATTGGTGGAAGTAATAAAGGCGTGCGTCCAATGCAAATGCTTTTGATGGGCTTGGGAGGTTGCAGTGCGATCGACATTGTAATGATCTTGAAAAAACAAAGACAAGTGATCAGCGACTTTCAAATTACAATAGATGGGGAACGTGAAGCAGACAAAGAACCTTCCTTATGGAAAACGATAGAAATACACTTCAAATTGAAAGGTGAAATTGATAAAGAAAAAGCAGAACGTGCAGTTCAACTTTCAATGGATAAATATTGCTCTGTTTCTAAAACATTGGAAATAGCCGGAGCCAACATCACTTATAAAGTGAGTGTGAATTGATAAATCATAAAGACTAATTTTTATTTAAAGATTTGTCTTTATTTTAACCCAAATCTCCGGCAACCACTACTATTTTTGTAAATCCCTCTTTGTTATTGCAGCAATGAATCCCAGCCTTGTGCCGTGAGTGGGTGAGATGTTCCACCTTTGGTAATTAAATTTATACCTTCTTTTTTACTTGTCATGTGACCAATAACAGTAATATCCGGATTGGCTTTTATTTTAGGAAAATCAGATTGGTCAATAGTAAACAGTAATTCATAATCTTCGCCACCGCTTAATGCACAAACAGTAGGATCAAGATTAAATTCGCGTGCTAAGGTATAGGTAGATGGATCGATAGGGATCTTATCCTCAAATAAGTTGCAACCTGTTTCTGATTGTGTACACAGATGTAATATTTCAGATGCTAAGCCATCGGAAATGTCAATCATTGCAGTAGGCTTAACTTTCAGCATTTTTAACAAAGGTGGAATATCTTTTCGTGCTTCCGGTTTTAGCTGGCGCTCCAAAACATAATCATAACCTCCCAAATCGGGCTGAACTCCCGGACTTTCCATGAAGATCTTTTTTTCACGTTCTAATAATTGTAAACCAACATAAGCAGCACCAAGATCACCGGTAACACAAAGTAGGTCTCCTTCTTTTGCGCCATCACGGTAAATTAGTTCGTCTGCATTGGCTTCACCAATAGCTGTTATACTTATCACTAATCCTGATTTTGCGGTGGTGGTATCACCTCCAACAACGTCCACTTTATATTTATGGCAAGCTGTCATTATACCTGAATAAAGCTCTTCCAGAGCTTCCACCGAAAAACGATTTGAAACTGCGAAAGAAACAGTAATTTGTTTAGGTATCGCATTCATTGCATATATATCAGAAACGTTTACCGAAACGCATTTAAAGCCCAAATGTTTAAGAGGAACATAAGCCAGGTCAAAGTGCACACCTTCTACAAGCATATCGGTTGAAACAACCATTTGTTTGCCTTTATAATCAATAATAGCGGCATCATCTCCAATTCCTTTGACAGAACTTTCGTTTTTTATTTCGATGAATTGTGTAAGGTGTTTTATTAAACCAAATTCACCTAAACTACTTAACTCGGTACGTCCTGTGTTTTCTAACATTTGATAAGCCCTCTCTTGTTCTCCCCTCTAATAGGAGAGGTTGGTTGTTTTTATACTGTTATTTTTTTGACTTTTAACCTTTGCGTCTTTGCTAGAAATTTAAAATTAAATAAATTTGATCTTCCGTGCCGCAAAGAAACACATTCGCAATAAAACTACTCCATGTCTGAAGCGCGATATATTTGTACTGCCGTAAGTACGTTCTTTATACCGAATGGGTATTTCTACTATTTTGTGATTCAGTTTGTGAGCTCCAAAAATTAGATCATAATCACCAAAGGGATCAAAATCTCCAAAGTAACTTTGATTTTTCACTAAACGATAGTAATCTTCCCTGAAAATTACTTTTGTTCCGCAAAGGGTGTCTTTAAATTTCTGTTCCAACAACCAGGTAAACGCAATACTAAAAAATTTGTTTCCCAATAGGTTTAAAAAACGCATCGCATCTTTTTCCATAGGATATACTAATCGGGAACCATTTATGAAATCTCCTTTACCTGATGCTATTGCATTATAAAATTTCGGTAGATCTTCAGGTGGAACTGTTAGATCGGCATCTAGTATCATTAAAATATCACCTGTAGCTATTCCAAATCCTTTACGCACCGCATCAGCCTTTCCTTTGCCATTTTGCTGACCAATTTTTATGTCGTAAGAGTTTGAATATTTTTGAGCAATTTCCTGTATTTTAACCCAGGTATCATCAGTAGAATTTCCTTCAATAAAAATTATTTCAGTGTGCTTGCCGAGTTTAGGCATGCGAAGAATTGCATTTTCAATATTACCACTTTCGTTACGTGCAGGGATAACAACTGAAACAGAATATTTGTCTCTGTACTCTCCTTTCGAAAGTGTAGAAAGAGGTTTGGCAAAGGTGTATATGTTTAATGAGAAAAATCGGAAGAAAGGAAGTTTAGCTAAAAAACTGTTTAGAAAACTTTTGAGCAAAGGAATATTAAATGGAAATATCATCCGCTTTGTATTTCTATATACATCAAATCCTGCAATGTAAAGGAGATTATTAATATCCGTTAATGATAACCAGTTTTGTAATGGAGTAGGGGTTTTTAATCCGATTTTTTCAGCAAATTTCAAAAATGGTTCCCACAAATAATTGTAATACGTAACAATTATTTTTGTTTGTGGATGACAAACTTTATGAAGTTGTTTAAATACTTCCTGCACATCACCAACAAAACCAATTAAGTTGGAAAGTATGATCAGATCAAATTTTTCATCCAGCTGAAGGTTCTCAGCTTCCATGACATGAAAATCAATATTTTGATATTTTTCTTTGGCAATAGTGATCATAGCCGGACTGAAATCGATCCCCACTTTGCGTTTTGCCCGCATACCATTTAACAGTTCGCCAGTGCCGCATCCTACTTCAAGTATGGAGATATCTTCGTGAGAAAAATAATCACAATAGTTGGTGATTTCGTTCCAGTAATACGCACTAAAACCTCTTGGTTTTTTACGACTTTGAGCTAATTTTTCGAAATATTCTTTTCTGTCTTCTATTTGATAACTCATTGTTAAATTAAATTTTAACTATTTCAACCGTTTGAAACATACCCAATTGCCGTGACATAGGGTTTAACATCCTTTCGATAAAATTCCAAAAAGTAAATGTCCCAATGGGTACAAATGCTTTTCGGGATACCCCACCACTTAAGAGATACATAAATGGTGTATGGTATTTGATGGATCGTATTTTTAAATTCGGAAATTCTTTTTCGAATCTTTTTTTATCGCGTTCAAAATAAATATAGGGCAAAGCCTGATTAGACCCTGAAAGCGGACCGCTTGATTGTATTTCCCAATCGCCTTTAATATCAAAAGGTTCGTGATGAAAGGTTTTGTAGATCCATTTTCCAAACCAACTATTTGCGGGTTCGATCATTACAATTTTTCCTCCCGGTTTTAATATACGTTCAGCTTCCTTTAAAAATAAATGAGGTTTAGGGATGTGGTGAAAAACATTAAGCATAAAAATACCACTCAACTCATCTTTTGAAAAAGGCATTTCTTCTGCTGAAAATACCATGTCGCAATGCTCAAGAGGCATAATATCCGAAGTAATAAGTTCAGGCATCAGCTCTTTTAAAAAACCTCCACCGGAACCTATTTCTAAAAGTTTGCCTGATGGCAATTGTTTAGCAATGTCAATAAAATCAGCATACCACTTTTCATATATTTTTTTTAAAAATGCTTTCGACAGAATTATCTCACGGTGTTTAAGCGTGGTTTCCGGATCGTCCAAATGGGTTGCTATGTCGTATTTTATTGCCAATTACTTAAAAATTAATTTCGTAGATAATAGAAATAGTGTAAGTCCTGATTTACTGTATCGATTTTTGCATCTGATCAAAAAGATCTATTCACATGCCAGATAATAGCAAATTAGTATTCGAAACTTTCTTTGCTTAAAACAACATTGTAATAATTTTTTTCATCTTCCTTTAATTTTAAAACCATGTCTTTGGTAAGAAGTTCCAATTGGTTTGGTGTTACCAAATAAATGTTGAATTTTTCGGAATTTGCAAAATCAACTATTTCAAGTGCCGAACTACCCGCCTTTTTTAATCCGTAAGGCCATAGTTCAGTAATTATTTTTACATGCGGGTTGTTTTTCAATGTTTTTTCCATGCCTTTTAAAGCGGCCATTTCGAAACCTTGAATATCCATTTTTATAAAATCTACCTGCGTAGTATTATTTGACAAAAGATAATCATCAATTGTTGTTGCATCTATCTCGATAACTTCCGCGTAATCATCAACCGGGTAAGTGCGATGATCCACATTTAACATTTTGGAAAGGTAAATTTTTATAGGTCCTGTTTTATCAGAAACAGCTTTGTTAATTAGTTTTACATTTTTATTTGTTCCCAAATTTTGTTGTAAATAGTTGAAGTTGGTTGCTTCCGGCTCAAAAGCATGAACAGTGCCATTTGGACCAACTAAATTGGAGAAAATTTGTGTGTAAAAACCGATGTTGGCACCGATATCCAATATATTAAAACCGGGCTTTACAATAGAACTGATTAGTTTTATTTCCCGGGCATCTTGTTTTCTCTTGAATACGGGGTATATCAGGTTATATAACGGAAAGGCATTTTTATAAAGAAACTTTCCAACCTGAATGGAGAATGATTGTGACATTTTACTATAATTTGATTACACAGATTTTCAAAAGAGTACACCGATACCGTAAATAGCAAATATATGATTTTTGTTGATGCTTTCGGGTCTATGATATCAACTTCTTAATATCGCTGATCCAGGCTTGCAACAGGGTCATTTCTTCTTTACCAATAACATTAATATCAATTAACTTTTGATAACAGATAATTAAATTTTCGTAAATATTTGTTTGTCCTGCCTTTAATTGAAGGCTTTGCAACTCTTTACAAATATTAAAATTGTTGGTATAACCGGGGATCTCGTCCTCAAAATCCTTCATCAGATTATGCTCATTACGTTGTTGCCAAACTGTTGGTTCGTGATATAAAATGCTCCATCCACATTCCCAAGAAATACGCTGTGCAACATAGCTGCGCCAAATATCGGTCATCCTGAAACTGCAATAGGATGGTAAATACAATAATGCAAATGCCTCTTTGAACCAATGTGTATTTTGACTATTGAAAGGACTCCAGGCGTTTTTGCCCAAAGCTAATCTTGCTTTTATTTCAAAGTCGATGGGAAGGGGATAGGTTAAACGGTAAACTGCATCCACATCCGGGTTTTCATCTGCTAAGCCTTGTTGAATAGGGCAATTGATAGAATCGTATTTTAAAGTGCTAAGTTCAATTTGTTTGTTTTGCAATTCTTCCAATGGAAAACCACGCGGCCAAATTTTATGTTTTGTAAAATAATGATACACATTCACCCAACCGGCATTTTCAAAGACGTGGCTTTTTACTTCACGTTGTTTATCCGTCCAGAATTCTTCGCGTGGGATATTATCATCGTCTGTTTCTACCAATTCTGTTGCTCCATTTTGAATTGCTAAAAGGTAACCCAAATTTTTTCGTGAATAATGTTTTGTAGGTGTAATTTTAGCTAAATCAAATGGTAACGTTGATTGGCGATCAATACCCCAAAAATCGCAGCCTTCTAATTGAAAATCGTTTGGAGATTTTGTATCACCGATCACAATAAATTCAAGATTGCGCTTTTTACATTCTACCGCAAATGAATTTAAAATGGGGTGTTTATCATTAGCAATGGAAGTGATGATGAGTGATTTGGACATGTTCTATGAATTAAAGAAACGATTTAACAATTTTGCTTAGGCAATTTTGTTAATTGTTTAATGGTTTATTTGTTTAATTGCCTACTGATAAATTGCCTTTTATTATAGTGTTGGCCTCTTTCCAGCTAATCTCAAACAGAAATAATAAAATAAGGTTTGATAGGCATTTTTTATTGCATTTTTTGAAACCCGCGGTGATGGTGCCTGGTAATGTATCGGCACCTCAAAGATCCTTCGTTTACGCAAGAGATACCTCAATTCGGTCTGATAAAAGTGAGCTTTTGATTTAAAATCATGATTGATTATCTTTCCAACTACGTCACGATGAAACCCTTGGTACCCCGAGGTCATATCATGCAATTTAGTTCCTAATAATATATTTGCTAAAATAGTCCCAACCTTGGAGAGCATCCTTCTTTTAAACGGAGAATCTCCCATGGAGCCCCCATTGATAAAACGGCTTCCAAAAGCACATTCATTCCCTTCATTTAATACACGAAGGAACATTGGTATAGCACGAGGGTCATGTGAAAGCCCAGCGTCCATTTCTACAACAATATCATGTCCTGCCTCATAGGCTGCACGTAATCCTCTTACATACGCATCAACAACATTTTTGTTTTCAGGTGCCCAGATAGTCACATATCGGCTATCTGTTGCCGAAAGAGCCTGACACAATTCTAATGTCCTGTCTGTTGATGCTTTATCAATTACAAAATAAACATTCCCCGGATTCAACTCATTGATCACAAAATTGAGCATCTCAATAAATGGCATAAAATCATCCTCTTCATTTGCCATCGGCACAACTATCGCCCAATTTTTGTAGTAAAACATTTGTTATATTTTCTAATTAATTTTTTTTCTTCGAAGCTTTTGGAACCAGGTTTGCTGCTATTTTAGTTTTCAATAACAAGAATTTTTTTTCAAAATAATTGTAACTTACTATTGAAATTAAAATTGTTAAACCGAAGGCTGTAATAGCTTCAATAATAATTATTTTTTTATCCGGTACGGTCACACTATAACCCATTTTCATCATCACATAAACAACAATAAATAAGGCGATCATGTGAAAGCAATATAATCCATAGCTAATTTTCCCTAAGTACGTAAACAACTTAATTTTTCCAATTTTAAAAATGGATCGTTCTGCAAAGATCTGTTCCATCATTACAAAAGCAAAAAACAATGAATACACTACCGGCATAAAGGAACGCCAATATTGTTGCGGACGAGGTTTTATACCATTACTATGAAAATTAATTTGTTTCAAATACTCGTTTTGAGTAAGTTCTAAATGGAAAAAGTCCATCCGCAAAGCGATCAATGTAAAACCTGTGAGGTAAACAAGGATTATTACGATCGGGTTTAGCTTGCGAAAAAAGTCTATAAACTTTTCTGAACCACAGAGTTTTGCAAACAAAGCACCCATTGCCAGATCGGATAAACAAGAAAAAGTATGGTAATGTTGCATCAGATTTTGCGTTTTTCCTGCCATTCCAAACAAGCGGTAATAGATTGAAAAAGCAATGAGAGCAATAAATAATTTTGTTAAATGTTTACGCGGAATTATTAATAAAAGTAATGGCCAGAATAAGTAAAATTGCTCTTCAATAGAAACAGACCAAAGAACTCCAACTATAGCATTACTGATTCCATTTTTTACGTAATCGAAATTCCCGAGAAAGAACATGTATAAATTCTTATTCATGATGGTTGTGGAATTCGAAATTGGAAATCCGGCCGGTAAAGCAGTTGTAAAGAGAGGAATTATTGCTAATCCAATAAAGAGAACCAAAAAGTATAAGGGCCAGATGCGTAAAACACGTCTCAGATAAAATGAGCGAACATTAATGGTGGCATGCTTTTCCTTTTCTTTTAATAATAAATAGGTAATTAAAAATCCACTTAAAACAAAAAAGAAATTTACACCCAGATCACCATTCAATAAATAATCAGTTTTAATTTTATTTACAAGAGGATTAACCGTTTTATGTCCTAAACAGGCGACAACGTGATTAACGAAAACAAGTAGAAAAGCAATAAATCTAAGACCATCTAAATTAGGAAAGTAGATGGCATTTTGCTTATTAAGATCTGTCATAAAGTCAATTCTGATTTTTGAAAATTATTAGGCAAAAGTATAGTAATTATTAAAATACCGCCAAATCTTTTGCAATTCCACCAGCAAATCGTCTATAATCGATAAAAAAGCTGTTTAATATCGTCAATAATATTTGCTACAATACCTTTTTTTAGGTATTTTTGTATCCACTTTAGATTTAATCTAAATAAGGATAAAAATACAACAAGTTTAATAATAAGAATAAAAAATGATAACAGTTTCAGAAAACGCAAAACAACATGCCCTAGGTCTAATAAAAAATGAAAATCACCCTGATGGGACTTTTATTCGAGTTGGAGTAGATGGTGGTGGATGTTCAGGACTTTCATACAAATTAGAATTCGACAGTATCGTTAAAGATGGTGATCAGATTTTTGAGGATAAAGGAATAAAGATTGCCGTGGACAAAAAAAGCTTTTTATACTTAATAGGCACAGAGTTGGATTATGTAGGTGGCTTGAACGGAAAAGGATTTGTATTTAATAATCCAAATGCAAGCAGAACTTGTGGTTGCGGAGAATCGTTTGGGGTATAAGAACAGGCTCAGTAAATGGAGCGACTCCAATTAAACTTTAAAACTTTACACTTTCCAACTAGAAGAAATGGCAAACGAAATTTTAGAAGAAAAAATTAACGAGGAATATAAGTACGGTTTTGTTACCGATATTGAAGCTGATAATGCCCCGAAAGGTTTAAATGAGGATATCATTCGTTTTATATCGAAAAAGAAAAACGAACCTGAATGGATGCTTGAGTATCGTTTAAAAGCTTTCCGTTATTGGTTAACATTGGAAGAACCTCATTGGGCACATGTTTCCTATATAAAGCCAAATTTTCAGGATATTATCTATTATTCTGCACCAAAACCCAAAAAAGTATTAAATAGTTTGGATGAAGTAGATCCGGAATTATTAAAAACATTTGAAAAACTTGGTATTTCTATCGAAGAGCAAAAGCGACTTTCAGGTGTTGAAAGTAGAATTGCTGTGGATATTATTATGGACAGTGTTTCAGTGAAAACTACGTTCAAAGAAGTATTATCTGAAAAAGGAATTATTTTTTGTTCTTTCGGTGAGGCAGTTCAGGAGCATCCTGAATTGGTGAAAAAATATATGAGTACGGTTGTGCCTTATACCGATAATTTTTATGCAGCATTAAATTCAGCAGTTTTTACTGATGGTTCCTTCTGTTATATTCCAAAAGGCGTTCGTTGTCCGATGGAGCTTTCCACTTATTTCCGGATCAATTCGGCTGGTACAGGTCAGTTTGAGCGTACATTAATTATTGCTGACGAAGATTCTTATGTGAGTTACCTCGAAGGTTGCACTGCTCCTATGCGTGACGAAAACCAATTGCATGCAGCAGTTGTAGAGCTTGTCGCCCATAAAAATGCAGAGATAAAATACAGTACCGTTCAAAATTGGTATCCCGGTGATAAAAATGGTAAAGGCGGTATTTTTAATTTTGTAACCAAGCGTGGTGTTTGTTTAGAAGATAATTCTAAGATCTCCTGGACGCAAGTAGAAACAGGCTCTGCAGTTACCTGGAAATATCCTTCTGTAATTTTAAAAGGTGATAATTCCGTTGGTGAATTTTATTCAGTAGCTGTTACAAATAATTATCAGCAGGCAGATACGGGAACTAAAATGATGCATCTTGGAAAAAATACAAGAAGCACTATTATTTCAAAAGGTATTTCAGCAGGCTTTAGTAATAATAGTTACAGAGGTTTGGTTCGTATTGCAAAAGGTGCTACTAATGCACGTAATTTTTCGCAATGTGATAGTTTATTGATGGGGGATAAATGCGGTGCACACACATTTCCTTACATCGAAATTAAAGATAAAACAGCAGTGGTAGAGCATGAAGCAACCACATCAAAAATTGGTGAGGATCAATTGTTTTATTGCAAACAACGTGGCATCGACAATGAAAAAGCGATCGGATTGATCGTGAACGGATATTGCAAAGAAGTATTAAATAAATTGCCAATGGAATTTGCCGTGGAAGCACAGAAGCTATTGGCAGTGAGTTTGGAAGGTAGTGTTGGTTAATTTTGAATTTTTTCGGAATAGTACTTGTTTAAAGAAGAGCTCTGGAAGCCAATTTTAAAAAAATAATTATTGACCGATAAATTTTCAAAATTTTCTTTAAAATAGATAATCAATCCTTTAATTAATAACCATGATGAAACATACTTTTTTCTTCTTTTTTCTCCTGGTTATTTTAACACCTACCCAGGCAAGCCCTGGAAAATTGAATAGTTATAAACTAATTCACTCCTATTCCATATCAGAGTTAGATTCCATTTGGAAAAACAAAAAGATCAACAAATTCATGGCAAGGATCAATTATCCTATTGATGTATTTGAGGTGATTTATGAAACCACTTGGCATGATGGAACATCTGTTGAAGCTTCAGGAATATTTTTTCTGCCCAGAAAAAAAGAAAAAGAATTTCCTATGATCTGCTACCATCACGGAACTCAGGTAGTAAAAGAACGGAATATTGCTTTTACTGGCGAACAGGCAATTTGTATCGCATTTTCCACGAGCGGGTATATGGTTGCGTTTCCGGATTATATTGGACTTGGAAACAGCAAAAAAACGCACCTTTATCTTCATGTTGAAACGGAAGCGGCTGCATCCATAGATCTATTGCGGGCTGTGAAAGAATTGATCGTTAAGGAGGATGCTAAGCAGAGCAAGTATTTATTTTTGACAGGCTATTCCCAAGGTGGCCATGCAACTTTAGCTACTCTTAAAGTGATGCAGGAAAAATATCCGAACGAATTCAATGTAACTGCATCTGCACCCATGAGCGGGGCTTATGATCTGGGAGGCGTGCAAAGTGAAGTGATGTTTAAACCCTATTCCCACCCTGGCTATTTACCTTACCTCATGTATTCTTACCAGGAGGTATATAAGTGTTTTAAAGATGAGAACTGTTCTTTCAAAGCGCCTTATGCAGCCATGTTGCCACCTCTTTACGATGGGAAGCATAGCATGAGTGACATCAATAAAGTAATGCCCGAAGTACCTAAAGATATATTAACAGATGAATTTTTGCTTGGGCTTTCCGGTAATGAAAAGTTTCCATTCAAGTTAGCAATTGCTGAAAATAGTGTGCATAATTGGAAGCCCGAAACACCGGTACTGTTTTGCTACTGTAAAGCCGATGAACAGGTAAATTACAAAAATGCCATCATTGCGTCTGATGTAATGAAATCAAAAGGCGCAAAAAATATTAAACTGCGTCATACCAGTCGTAAAATGGGGCATAGGACTTGTGCCGTGTTTTCTTCTGTATACGCTAAAATGTATTTCGATAGTTTTGTTAAAGGAAGCAAGAAAGGCCGGAAAGGTCCTTTAATAAATAGGATGGCCATATCATTGGCTAAAATTAAAGTAAAAAAATAAAGGGAACGATTTCAATTTTTACGCATAAGACAATAATAAAAAAATAAAAAAACTATGTTATCGATAAAAAATTTACATGCTTCAATTGATGGAAAAGAAATTCTGAAAGGAATTAATTTAGAAGTAAAAGCAGGAGAAGTACATGCAATCATGGGACCAAATGGTTCAGGTAAAAGTACATTGTCAGCCGTACTTGCAGGAAGATCAGATTATGAAGTTACTGAAGGTGAAGTGATTTTCAACGGTAAAAATTTGCTTGAATTATCTCCAGAAGATAGAGCGAGAGAGGGCGTATTTCTTGCGTTCCAGTACCCAATAGAAATTCCGGGTGTAAGCAATGTTAATTTCTTAAAAACTGCAATAAATGAGATTCGTGCCTACAAAGGCTTAGATCCAATGGAAGCGAAAGATTTTTTAGCAATGCTGAAAGAAAAACAAAAATTAGTTGAGCTGGATGTGAAACTTGCAAACCGTTCTGTTAATGAAGGTTTTAGTGGTGGAGAGAAAAAACGCAACGAAATATTTCAAATGGCAATGCTTGAACCAAAACTTGCAATACTTGATGAAACGGACAGCGGGCTTGATATTGACGCCTTACGCGTAGTTGCAAACGGAGTGAACAAATTAAAATCAAAAGAGAATGCAACCATTGTAATTACGCATTATCAACGTTTATTGGATTATATTATTCCAGATGTGGTTCACATACTTTACAATGGCAAAATTGTAAAATCCGGACCAAAAGAATTAGCCTTGGAGCTTGAAGAAAGAGGATACGATTTTATTAAAGCTGAGGCTGAATTATTATAATTTTTTTTACCGCGCACAGTCTTCGACTAGCTCTGACTGACCCTCGCGAATCATCACATTGAGCCTGTCGAATGTACGGAAGCATCAGATGCAAAATTAAATATGGAAACCATTACACAAAAAAATACATTAAAAGATAAATTAGTTTCTGAATTCGAATCCTCAAAAAATTTGTTGTTTGGGAATACCGGTCTTCGCGAACAGGCTATGGAAAGCTTTTACAAGCAAGGTATCCCAAGTCGTAAGCATGAGGAATATAAATATCTGAACATTGATCTGTTGCTTAAAGGAGAATTCTCTTTAGCATTAAATAAAACACTTGATCGTAAACAAATTGAGCAGCTTGAAATTTTAAAAGATGCGTATGTCATCATTATTGAAAATGGCATTTTTATTGAAGGATTATCAAAATTAAAGGATCTGCCAAAAGGCTTAACCATTTGTAGTTTAGCTAAAGCCTCAAAAGATCATTCTACTGTTTTTGAAAAACAGTATGCTCAAAATGCAGATATAAATGCAGATGCTTTTATTGCATTGAACACAGCAATGGCCAAAGATGGGGTGTTTGTTCAGGTTCAAAAAAATACAATAATTGAAAAACCTATTCATATCATTCACATTTCAACTGCAGTTCAAAATTCAATTATTAATCCACGTAATTTAATTGTTGTTGAACCTAATGCGCAGGTGAAAATTATTGAATCGTATGAAACGATTGATTCCACAGCTAAAGTATTTAACAATGCATTAACGGAAATAGTAGTGGAGGAAAATGCAATTGTGGATCATTATAAAATTCAGGATGAAAATAATTTTGGTTATCTACTTAATACAACACAAATAATTCAAAAAGGCAAAAGTGTATTCACTACCCATACTTTTATTTTAAGCGGTTCATTGGTAAGAAACAATTTGAACATTGTTTTGGATGATGAAGGCATAGAATCAAACCTGAATGGATTGTATTTAACCAATGAAAATCAAATAGTTGATAATCATACGTTGGTAGATCATCGTAAGCCAAAATGCAATAGTAATGAGCTATATAAAGGTATTATTGACGGAAAGTCAACGGCTACTTTTAATGGTAAAATATTTGTGCGAAAAGACGCTCAAAAAACAAATGCTTTTCAATCCAACAAAAATATTTTGTTGAGTGATGATGGCACCATCAATACAAAACCACAATTGGAAATTTATGCCGATGATGTAAAATGTTCACATGGTACTTCAACCGGTAAATTGGATGAAGACAAAATATTTTACCTACGCGCACGTGGTTTGAGTGAAACAAGCGCTAAGAAATTATTGATGCACGCATTTGCTTCTGAAGTAGTTGATACTATTAAGATTGAGGCGTTGCGTGATTACGTTGAAGAAAAGATATCGAAACGATTTGAGTAAAAAAATGCTTTTTGTAGCCACGAATTACGCTAATTCACACTAATTTTATTCGTGTAAATTTTTGTAATTCGTGGCTTATTTATTTTTAGTTTAATTTTATGTTTTTCAAAAATAAAAATCTCCTTTTACTTCATTTCATTGTTTTTATTTGGGGCTGGTCACCCATACTCGGCAAACTGATATCCGTTCAGGCTTTTCAATTAGTTTGGTTTAGGATGTTATTGACTGTTATAGCAGTTGCTATTTATCTGTTTATCATAAAACAAAATATAAAAATTGCTCGTA
The DNA here is from genome assembly GCA_040388745.1 of Bacteroidota bacterium. GTDB lineage: Bacteria > Bacteroidota > Bacteroidia > 2-12-FULL-35-15 > 2-12-FULL-35-15 > 2-12-FULL-35-15. Next base: position 284,748 of record JAZKBF010000016.1, read on the forward strand.
AGGATATTTTTAAACTTGTTGGAATAGGTACCGTCATTGCTTTTCATTGGTTTTGTTTTTACCATGCAATAAAAATTTCCAATGTGTCGGTAACGTTGGTTGCTTTTGCAACCGGCACTTTATTTACTTCCATCATTGAGCCCTATTTTTATGATCGTAAAATAATCCGTTATGAATTAGTTTTCGGAATGGTTATTATTGGTGCCATTGCAATTATATTTAAAGTAGAAACTCAATATGCAACCGGTATCATTTTTGGTATTTTAGCTGCATTGACCGCTTCTTATTTTACCGTCATAAACAGTTTGCTTGTAAAACGTATCCCTGTGCCGGTGATCACTATATATGAATTGGGTGGAGGATTTTTATCTCTTTCCGTTTATTTGCTGTTAACGGGGCAGTTAGATCACAATTTTTTTGAAATAAGCACTGCCGATTGGTTATGGTTACTGTTATTCTCCATTGTAGGGACTGCATTTCCATTTATTGCAAGTATTCATGTAATGAAAAAAATAAGTCCCTATACGATGACGCTGACTATAAACCTGGAAACTATTTACGGTATCATTATCGCCTATTTCATCTGGGAAAAAGAAGAAGCCATGACACCCGGTTTTTACCTCGGGACCTTAATTATACTCGCTACTATTTTTGGAAATGGTATATTAAAGAACTATTTAAAGAAGCAATAAAAATCCCCCATCATTTGCCTTAGAGCACTTCCCATAATCTTAAAAATAAGAATTAGTGCATAATTCACAATTTAACATTTAACATTCAACATTTCCTAAGCATTTATCTTAACTTTACAATTCAATTTTATACGATGATAACTCAATTATACTGTAATAGCCTTACCAAATTTTCAAGGTATAAAACACGTGTTGTAACCATTGGCGATGTCCCTTTGGGGGGCGATAATCCTATTCGGATACAATCGATGACCACCACCGACACAATGGATACAATTGCCACTGTGGAGCAAAGCATCCGGATGATAGATGCAGGTTGTGAATATGTGCGGATCACAGCACCCAGTATTAAGGAGGCGAAAAATTTAGAGAACATAAAAAAAGAATTACGTGCACGAGGTTATACTACCCCATTAATTGCAGATATTCATTTCACCCCAAATGCCGCTGAACTGGCTGCCCGCATTGTAGAAAAAGTAAGGGTGAACCCGGGCAACTACGCGGATAAGAAAAAGTTTGAATCCATTGATTATACCGATAACGCCTATGAAATAGAATTAGAGCGGATCCGCGAACGATTTACACCACTTGTTAAAATTTGTAAGGAATACGGTACTGCAATGCGTATAGGAACCAATCACGGCTCCCTGAGCGACCGTATTTTGAGCAGGTATGGTGATACCCCATTGGGTATGGTAGAAAGCGCCTTAGAGTTTTTACGGATCTGCGAAGACAATAATTATTATAACATTGTGCTTTCAATGAAAGCAAGCAATACACAGGTGATGGTTCAGGCCTATCGCTTGTTGATCCAAAAAATGCAACAATATGGGATGAACTATCCTTTGCACCTTGGTGTTACCGAAGCAGGGGAGGGTGAAGACGGGCGCATTAAATCCGCGGTTGGTATTGGTACATTATTGGAAGATGGCATTGGCGATACGGTTCGTGTTTCATTAACCGAAGATCCTGAATTTGAGATCCCGGTTGCAAAAGCATTGGTTGAACGTTATTCTAATCGCTCATTACATAAACCTATAATAGATATTCCGAATCTTGAACTATCAACTATCAACAACCAACCATCAACTAACAACTCTCATCTTCCTACTTTCGAACTACCTTATTCTCCTTACGATTACAAACGCAGAGAAACTCACGAGGTTATTAATATGGGTGGACACAATGTACCTCGGGTAATAGCTGATTTCAGTGGAAAACAAGCCATTACTCCAGCCTCATTTTTTGCAGTTGGGTATAATTATTCTGTACCATTGGATAAATGGAATTTAACGGATCAGGCATGTGATTATATTTTTGCAGGTGATAATAAAATAGATTTTCAGATACCCGGAACATTAGGAATGATATACAATTCAGCGTTTTGGATGAATTTGGAGGATACAACAAGATGTTATCCATTGTTTTCTGATAATGAATTTTTTACAACAGTTAAAAAGTCAACTAAATTAAATTTTGTAAGTGTTGACATCGATTTTTTGATCCAATATTTCAACAGTTCAACATTTCAACCATTCGACAATACGGTTGTATTTGTTTTTGAAACGTCCAATGAACACGGAATGGCAGAGCAACGCAGAATGTTTATTGAATTGATGAATAACAATTGTACGATTCCGGTTATTATAAAACGTAATTATAATAATCTTTCCGAAGAGAAATTTCAACTACATTCTTCCACTGATATAGGAGCATTGTTTTTAGATGGATTTGGTGATGGAATATGGTTAAATGCTTGTCAGTTCGAGCAGAGTCGAGAACAAAATAAAGGAATATCACCTAAAAATGTAAATGCAACTTCATTTGGCATATTGCAAGCCACACGTACTCGTATCTCCAAAACAGAATATATTTCATGTCCATCATGCGGAAGAACTCTTTTTGATTTGCAGGAAACAACCGCAAAGATCCGTAACCGCACCGATCATTTAAAAGGTGTTAAAATAGGTATTATGGGTTGTATTGTAAATGGCCCGGGAGAAATGGCTGATGCTGATTATGGTTATGTAGGAACAGGAGTTGGGAAAATAACGTTATACAAAGGAAGGGAAGTGGTGGAACGTAATATTGGTTCTGAAAAGGCTGTGGATGCTTTAGTTGATTTGATTAAGAAATATGGGGATTGGGTGGAGAAGGAGTAATGGAGGTTCATTGCATTTTGACCTAAATTTTATTTAAATTATTTTTTAATAAAGGAAGCGGGGTTACATAATTCAAAAATAGAGTCAACATTTTGCATTTTTTTGCTGAAATAATCCGATAATATACAACGAGTTATGCAGACAAAGATATTAGGGTTAAGATTAAAGAAAAAAGGAAAGGCTTTTATCTACGAAAAATGATAGTAATTTAATTGAAGTTTCAACAACAGACAGTTAATAAGATTAGTGAGAATTTATTTGATTTAACCTTTTTTAAACTCAAATTTACCGAATGAGAACGATATTGAAAAATAAAATATATAATGAGTGCTGCTTGACAACCATGTCGAAAATGCAAGATGAATTTGTTGATCTTACTGTTAGTTCTCCTCCTTACGATGACCTTAGAACATATAATAATCATATCTTAGATATTAAGAAAGAGTATAATGGCTATACATTCCCTTTTGAAAACATTGCCAAAGAACTTTTTAGAGTTACAAAAAAAGGCGGAGTTGTTGTTTGGATTGTAGGAGATGCAACAATTATGGGAAATGAAACAGGTAATTCTTTTCGTCAAGCTCTTTTCTTTAAAGAGTGCGGTTTTAATCTCTTTGATACAATGATTTATTCTAAGCCACCAAGAGGTGCTTGTGGCAACAACAAAACTTATTGGCAAACATTTGAATATATGTTTATTTTAAGTAAAGGAACTCCCTCCAAAATAAACCTAATTACTGACCGAGAAAATAAAGAATCTAGGAAAGGGGACAACGGAACAAAAAGGCTGCAGAACGGAGATTTACTTCAAGTGAGTCGAGGAGGTTATGGTGAGTTTGGACGAAGGACAAATATATGGGAATATAATATTGGCAAAGGGCATTCGACAGGTGACTCAATAGCTTTTGAACACCCAGCAATTTTTCCAGAGAAATTAGCACGTGACCATATTTTTACTTGGAGTAACCCAGGCGACTTGATTTACGATCCAATGATGGGTAGTGGAACAGTAGCAAAAATGTGCATCTTGGAAGAAAGAAATTATATCGGAAGTGAAATAAATGAAAGCTATTGTAAAATAGCTGAAAATAGGCTTTCAAATGTGAGAAATACAATAAAAATTTTAGAGAATGTCAGAGCAGCAGTTTAAAGTTTGTAAAACTTGTCAAGTAGAAAAAAGTATTGAAGATTTTGCTCCAAACCAGTATGGAAAAGATAATCGAGTTTTAAGGAGACCAGTTTGCAGAGAATGCTACTCGAAAAAAATAAAAATCCATCCTGTACAGAAAAAAGAATTTGAAAAAATATTCCCAAGACCCCAAATTGGGGAAAAGTTTCATTGTCCTGTTTGCCAAAAAGTGTTTATTCGCGAGCATAGTAATGATGTCGTTTTAGACCATAGTCACACAGATGGCAGTGTTAGAGGATGGCTTTGCAGCAGTTGCAATACCAGCATAGGGAAGTTTAATGATGATGTCGAAATATTGAAAAGGGCAATTGAATGGATTTTAAATGGTGGGGCAAAGAAGGATTAAACGCTTTTATCACTTTCTTAAATTTGACAGGACAGCGAATTAAGAACCAGTGTACACTAAGAATTTGTACTTCAATTACTGTAGAACATAAATAAAACTTCGACTGCTCCGTGCTTAGCCTCACATATGCTTATAAAATGCCAAAACCTGTTACCTCGATAATTCAACACTCCTATCTCTCGCCTTTACAATACCTTTCTGAATGTTTTCTCCAACTTGAGCCTCATTAAAAATAGTAAGAGCAGCTTCCGTAGTTCCTCCTTTTGATGCCACAGCTTTTATTAATTCATCTAAGGATTTATTGGCATTATTGATCAAATGAAAAGAACCCAGCATGGTTTGTTTTACAAACATTGCAGAAGTTGCTTCATCAAATCCCATTTCTTTTCCGGCTTCTATCATGTGTTTAACAACATAAAAGAAATAAGCAGGTCCGCTACCGCTTAATGCGGTTACAGCATCTAATAGATCTTCATTTTCAAGAAACACACACCTGCCGGTTGTTCCTAATAGGTTCTCCGCTTTTCTTATTTGTTCAATTGGTACAGTTTTGTTTGCAGTAAATGCGGTCATTCCCATTCCAAGTTCAGCGGGGGAATTAGGCATTGCACGTATAATGTTAGAGTTATTTAAAGCTTCTTCTATTCTTGTCAATTTCATTCCGGCCATAATGGAAATAATACATTTTGCGGAATGTAAAATAGGTTTTAACTCTGTTGCGAGGTCTTCAAAATCCTGTGGTTTTACTGCAATAATAATAATATCGCTTTCCGCTATTTTAGGGTCATTTACAACAGTTACTTCACCAACATTGAGTTTTAGTAATTCCTGTTTTCTGCTCTCATTTTTTTCGGCAAGCAATAAATTTTCTTTCGAAACAATATTATATTTAAGGAATGCACGGGCATAGATCAATCCCATATTACCACAGCCTATAATTGTAATTTTCATTTTTTTATATTTAATTTCAGAAAACAAAATTAGAATAAAAATGAACGATTTGTTTTTATTTTATAACCTTTGCTTCTGAAATTATACACAATGAAACAATACAGCCACATACTTTTTGATCTGGACGGCACACTCACCGATCCACAGGAAGGAATTATCAATTCCATACAATTTGCATTAAATAGATATGGAATAAAAAGAGAAAACCACGAACTGCTTCATTTTATTGGTCCGCCATTGCATAAATCATTTCAGGAAATTTTTATAACAGAAGAAAAAGCTTTTGAAGCAGTTGCAGTTTACCGCGAATATTATTCGGTAAAAGGTAAATTCGAAAATCTGCTATACAATGGTATTACCGAACTATTGGAACATCTGAACAAAAATAATAAAACACTTTTTGTTGCTACATCAAAGCCTACCATTTTTGCCGAAGAAATTTTGCATCATTTCAATATTCATCATCATTTTAAAACTATTATTGGTAGTAACTTAGATGGAACGCGAACTGAAAAAAAGGATATTATCCAGGAAATTGTGGATCAAAATTTACACATAAATTTAGAAAATGTGGTAATGATAGGGGATAGGAAATTTGATACCATTGGAGCTAAACATTTTGGGATGGATACTATTTCTGTTACTTATGGATATGGCTCTTTGGAAGAATTACAATTTGAAAAGCCTACTTATATTGTGAATGAAGTGAGTGCCTTAAAAAAATTGTTAATATAATTTTATTTTTACCGCTAAGACGCAAAGGCGGAAAGTTTTGCAACCCTTTTTCTTAGCGTCTTAGCGCCTTTGCGGTAAAATCCTAAACAAACACCGCTTGATAATTTATACACGCGATTTTTTCTCTTTTATCTCCACCTGCCGTTTAATACTTTCTTCTAACGAAATAAATGTTTCCGTTCGTTGAACACCTTTTATTGGTTGAATATGTTCATTTAATACCTCTCGTAAATGCTGCGTATCCCTACAAATTATTTTAGCAAACATGCTGTAAACACCAGTGGTATAATGCAATTCAACTATCTCCGGAATTTTTTTCATGCGTGAAACACAATCATGATATTCGGAGCCTTTCTCAAGAAAAATCCCAAGGAAAGCACAAATATCATAACCTGCTTTGAGCGGATTGATCTCCAGGTGAGAGCCAACTACAACACCAAGCTCAATGAGTTTTTTCATTCGCACATGCACAGTACCTGCTGATATCAGGAGGTCTTTGGCAATTTCTGTATAAGGAATAGTAGAATCTTTAATAAGAATGGAAAGGATCTGCCTGTCTAATTTATCAATTTGGAAATTTTGAGCCATTTATTGCCGTTTAATTTGATACAAATGTAATAAATCAATCACTATTTTATCGAATTATCAAAAATACTTTAGTTTTATTACTTTTTTGATACTATTTGAGTTTATTATTTAACTTTGCATCCGATAAATCGAACCATAAATTAAAAAGCAATACTATGTGTGGAATTGTAGGAGTATTTGATCTGAAAGTAGATTCTAAAGAGTTGAGAACACAGGTTCTTGAAATGTCAAAAAAAATCCGTCATCGCGGACCAGACTGGTCAGGGATCTATTGCGGAGATAAAGCAATATTAGCGCATGAACGACTTGCTATCGTTGACCCTCAATCAGGAGGGCAACCATTGTTCAGTAAAGATAAAAAATTAGTGTTGGCCGTTAACGGTGAAATATACAATCACCAGGAATTAAGGAAGCAATTGGAGGGTGAATATGAATTTCAAACTAAATCGGATTGTGAAGTTATTTTGGCATTGTATCGCAAAAAAGGATCAAAATTTATTGAAGAATTGAATGGAATTTTTGGTTTTGCATTGTATGATGTAGAAAACGATTCGTATCTGATTGCACGCGATCATATTGGTGTTATACCATTGTATATTGGCTGGGATAAGTTGGGTAATTTTTATGTTGCATCAGAATTAAAAGCATTAGAAGGTTATTGTAATAAAATTGAACTTTTCCTTCCCGGTCATTACTGGGATAGCAAAGAAGGGGTAATGACAAAATGGTATGAACGCGACTGGGTTGAATTTGATGCAGTAAAAGATAATCAAACAAATATTGATCTGATACGTACTGAGCTGGAAGCATCTGTTCACAGGCAATTAATGTCTGATGTGCCGTATGGTGTACTTCTTTCAGGTGGTTTAGATTCTTCTATTGTTTCTGCAATTGCAAAAAAATATGCGAACAAACGAATTGAATCCGGTGATACTCAGGATGCATGGTGGCCGCAACTGCACTCATTTGCTGTAGGTTTGGTCGGCTCTCCTGATCTGATCGCTGCTAAAAAAGTGGCGGAGCATATTGGAACAATTCATCACGAAGTTCATTTTACGGTGCAGGAAGGTTTGGATGCGATCGCTGATGTTATTTATCATTTGGAAACGTATGATGTAACCACTATTCGTGCTTCTACACCTATGTACCTTTTGGCGAGAGTTATAAAATCAATGGGAATTAAAATGGTGCTTTCAGGTGAAGGTGCTGATGAGCTTTTCGGAGGTTATTTATATTTTCACAAAGCACCGAATGCAAAAGCTTTTCATGAAGAAACAGTAAGGAAATTAAGCAAATTACATTTATATGATTGTTTAAGAGCCAATAAAGCGCTTGCTGCATGGGGTGTTGAAGGTCGTGTGCCTTTTCTTGATAAAGAGTTTATGGATATTGCCATGCGTTTAAATCCTGAGGATAAAATGGCGAAAGATGGTAAAATGGAAAAATGGGTTTTACGTAAAGCCTTTGAAAGCTATCTACCGGCAAGTGTTGCATGGAGACAAAAAGAACAGTTTTCGGATGGTGTTGGATACAATTGGATCGACTCCTTAAAAGCGCTGGTAGCAACAAAGGTAACGGATGAGCAGCAATTGAATGCTAAATTCAGATTCCCGATCAATCCTCCAATGTCGAAAGAAGAATATTATTATCGTTCAATTTTCTCTGAACATTTCCCATCGGATTCAGCTGCATCATGTGTGCCTTCGGTTCCTTCAGTTGCATGCAGTACTCCTGAAGCACTTGCATGGGATGCATCTTTTAAAAATATGTTAGATCCTTCCGGTCGTTCGGTTAAGAGTGTTCATGTGGAAGGATATAAATAATTCTTCGAATAATCTTATTACAACCCTAACAGTGCCTTAAGCACTGTTAGGGTTGTTTTCGTTTAATACTATTTTTTTATCCATAATAGTTTGGATAAAATTTAAAAGGCTAAATATTTTTTAAAATTTTCTCTATTTTCTCCAGCATCTCATCTGTAAAATCCAAATGTGTAACAAAGCGAATTGCTTGTTTACCAAAGCTGGTAGCCTTTATATTGTTTGAGGCTAACTGTTGTAAAAATAGATCCGGCCTTACATTTTCTTTCAAATTAAAAATAATGATGTTGGTATCAACCGGTAATACATTATCAACACAGTCCAATCCATTAATTAGGGTACTTAACTGTTTTGCCCGTTTGTGATCTTCTTTTAAACGGGTTAAATTATTATCCAAGGCATAAATTCCTGCAGCAGCAAGGTAACCCGCTTGTCGCATTCCTCCACCAAAAACTTTACGTACTCTTCGTGCTTTGCGGATAAATTCTTTATCGCCCAATAAAAGAGAGCCAACAGGTGCACCCAAACCTTTAGATAAACAAACAGATATTGAATCAAATAATTTTCCAATATCTAATGGAGTGTAATCGTTTTCAATAATGGCATTAAAGATCCGCGCGCCATCCAAATGATAATTTAATTTATTTTCTTTGCACACATTTGCAAGTTCTTGCATTTGTTTCAATGTATAATAACTTCCCCCTGCTTTATTAGCAGTATTTTCAATACATACAAGGCTGCTACGTGTTAACCAGTCATAATTGGGATTTATATTTTCTACAACCTGTTGTGCAGAAATTTGTCCACGGACTCCTTGCAATAATTTTGCCTGTGCACCGGAATTAAAAGAAATACCTCCTCCTTCATAATTATAAATATGTGCTGTAGCATCGCACAATACTTCATCACCCGGCTGGGTATGTATTTTAATAGCAATTTGGTTGGTCATAGTTCCCGATGGGCAAAACAATGCTGATTCTTTACCAAATAATTTCGCAGCTTTTTCTTCCAGCGCATTAACAGTTGGCTCTTCACCAAAAACATCATCGCCAACTTCTGCACTGAACATCCCGTCTAACATTCCTTTTGAAGGTTTGGTTACCGTGTCGCTTCTTAAATCTATGATCATATTTTTTAGAATCTTTGAGTGTTTAAAAAAGGTTAAAATAAATGCAAACGGTTTTCGGCTTTGCAACTAAATCCATGAAATAAAATTAACCACAAAGAAAGATAGAAAACAAACTATAAAGGAGGTAGCAATAGCTATGCATAGTTTTTTTCGCTTTTATCGAAAAAAAATCTATTTTTTTTGCCACTTTCTAAAAAGCTATGTTTCTATGCGGTTAAATTAGAGTACCATAATTAAATATTCAATTGAAGATTTATTTTTTTCTGACTATCATCAAACCATCCCTTACAGGCAATAACATGTGTTCGACACGATCATCATTATGGATTTTTTTATTGAACGCATCAATGTTTTTAGTATCTGCATCCATTTTTTCGGGAGCATCCAATACTTTGCCGCTCCACAATACATTGTCAGCAATAATATAACCTCCGCTTCTTACTTTCTCAAAAACCAGATCATAATAGGCTGAATAGTTTTTTTTGTCTGCATCAATAAAAACCAGATCAAATGTTTCCTTGATAGTTGGAATAATTTCTAATGCATTACCAATGTAATAATTGATTTTATTGGTTAATCCGGCCTCATTCAAAAATTTGCGTACCAGTAATTCTAATTCCTCATTAATGTCAATAGTGTGTAATTTGCCATTTTCCTGTAAACCCTGTGCAAGGCAAATACCCGAATAACCTGTATATGTTCCGATCTCCAGAATTTGTTTGGGTTGGATCATCTTACTTATCATGTTTAACAGGTTACCTTGCATATGTCCCGAGAGCATTCGTGGCATCATCACATTGGCATGAGTTTCCCTATTGAGTTTTTTTAAGATATCAGATTCCGCCTGTGAATGCGCTAATGCATAGGCCTCAATTTTTTCGTCTATAAATTCCATTTTTTTGTAATTTGTCTTAAGCACGAATGTACATAATGTATTCTTTCAATAAAATCAAATTGCTTTAAATACTCCTTTATTTTTTCCAATAAATTGCCGATATTTACACTTTATAGCAATAGAGATTTAATGAAATGAAGAATTAGAGAATTGGTTAGTATCAATACTCTTTAATTTTTAATATCAAAAATTCTCTATTTCAACAGATCTCTAATTATTTAATTTATTTGAACAATGTCAGAAGGCAGACAAATTATTTTTTCGATGGTAAACGTGAGTCGCACGTTACCCGCAGGTAAAACGATCTTGAAAGATATTTACCTATCATTTTATTACGGAGCTAAAATTGGTATTTTAGGTTTAAATGGTTCCGGTAAATCAACATTGCTGAAGATCATCGCTGGAGTTGAAAAAAACTACCAGGGGGAAATTCACTTTTCTCCGGGTTATAAAATTGGAATGCTGGAGCAAGAACCACAGCTGGATAATTCAAAAACTGTTATAGAGATTGTTCGTGAAGGTGCTCAGGAGCACATGGATATCCTGAATGAATACGAAGCAGTAAATAACAAATTTGCTGAGGAAATGACGGCTGACGAAATGGATAAACTCATTAACCGTCAGGCAAAATTACAGGATCAGATAGATCAGTTTGATCTTTGGAATTTAGATAATCGTTTGGAACAAGCTATGGAAGCATTGCGTTGTCCGGAAAGTGATACTCCTGTATTGAATTTATCAGGTGGTGAGCGCAGACGTGTTGCCTTGTGCCGTTTATTGATCCAGGAACCTGAGATTTTATTGTTAGATGAGCCTACCAACCATTTGGATGCAGAATCTGTTGATTGGTTGGAACAACATTTGAAAAATTATAAAGGAACTGTTATTGCTGTAACTCACGATCGTTATTTCCTTGATAATGTTGCAGGTTGGATCCTTGAACTTGACCGTGGTGAGGGTATTCCATGGAAAGGAAATTATTCTGATTGGTTGGAACAAAAACAAAAACGTTTAGCTCAGGAAGAGAAAACAGAAAGTAAGAGACAAAAAACCTTATTGCGAGAATTAGATTGGGTGCGCCAAGGCGCAAAAGGAAGACAATCTAAATCAAAAGCACGTTTAGAGAATTATGAAAAAATGCTTGGTGCTGATTCCAAAGCAACAGAAGAAAGATTAGAATTATTTATTCCGAATGGTCCTCGTTTGGGTAATGAAGTAATTGAAGCCATTGATGTATCAAAAGCATTTGGTGATAAATTATTATACGAACATTTGAATTTTAAATTACCTCCTGCAGGAATCGTTGGTATCATTGGGCCTAATGGTGCCGGTAAAACTACCTTGTTTCGTATGATCATGAAGGAAGAAACTCCTGATACCGGTGAATTTAAAATTGGTTCAACGGTTAAGATCGGTTATGTTGATCAATCCCATGCCGACATTGATCCTAATAAAACCGTGTATGAAGTATTAACAGGTGGAAGTGAAAATATTGTAATTGGTGGGCAAACATTGAATTCCAGAGCCTACGTTTCTAAATTCAATTTCAATGGTTCTGATCAAGGGAAAAAATGTGGAATTCTTTCGGGTGGTGAACGTAACCGTTTGCATTTAGCCATGACGTTGAAAAAAGAAGCAAACGTTTTATTATTGGATGAGCCAACAAATGATTTGGATGTTAATACACTGCGTGCATTAGAAGAAGGTTTAGAGAACTATGCCGGTTGTGCTGTTATCATTTCCCACGATCGTTGGTTCCTTGACCGTGTTTGTACCCATATCCTTGCATTTGAAGGTAATTCCCAGGTTTATTATTTCGAAGGAGGATATTCTGAATACGAAGAAAATAAGAAAAAACGTTTAGGCAATGTAGAACCGAAACGTGTGCGTTATAAAAAATTAGCGGTGTAAAATTTCAGTTTGTATTCGTTAGAAAAATTGAGTGGTGGAATAAAAAATATTTTTTTATTCCACCATTAATTTTTTAAGATAATCGTTCATAAACAATCCGTTTGGATCAAGTTGGTTTCGTATCTCCTGAAACTTATTCCACATAGGATACAATTGAGAAAGCTCTTTCGCTGTCCTTGTATGCATCTTTCCCCAGTGCGGTCTTCCATTATGTTTTTTGAAAATAGTTTCCATTGCATCAAAATATGTTTTGTATTCCATACCCTTATACATATGAACTGCAATATATACCGAATCCCTTTGGTAGGCAGGACTTAAATACATATCATCTGCTTTAACAAAACGAACTTCAATAGGAAAATGGACACGGAAATTTGCTGCGTTGATGCAATCTCTCATTTCTTTTAATACTTCCACAGCTTTTTCTGCAGGTAAATTATATTCCATTTCCTGGAATTTTACCAAGCGGGGAGTCGCATATATCTTTGTACTGTAATTTATATCAACACCAGTAGAAACAGCTGCTGCGGAAATCTTACTTACTCTTTTACAAAGAGATGGAAACAATCTACACAATTCACTCAATACTTTAAATGCTCCATTTTCAAGGACCATATCATTAAAATATTTCATGAAGGAACTCTTCGTTGGTTCTTCATCTGTAATATTCAATGTTTTCATCTGCACACCATTGGTGTGTGGAAACCAGTAAAATTCGAAATTTCTATTTTCACTTTTATATTTTTCAATATTGTTCAAACAATCATCAAGATTGGCTTTTGCTCTCACATATTTTAATTTATAAGCCGGTATCAGTTGAAGTTTTATTTTTGTGATAATTCCTAAAGTCCCGAGAGATACCTGTGCCGCTTTGAAAATATCTTTATTCTGATTTTCGGAACAAATCATAATTTCCCCTTTTGCAGTGATCAATGTAATTTCAAGTATTTGAGTTGAAACACTGCCAAGTGTAACTCCTGTGCCATGAGTTCCGGTACTGGCAGCTCCTGCGATAGACTGTACATCAATGTCTCCAAGGTTTGCTTGAGCCAGGTTATTGCTCAATAATAATTCCCCAAGTGATTTTAACTTTGTTCCTGCAAGTACAGTAGCTGCTTTTTTTTCTGAATCAATATTTTCTATACCCTGCAAAAGATCTAAGGAAATTATTGTTCCCTGCGTGCCTACTAAGCCTGTAAAAGAATGCCCGGAGCCAACTACACGTATGGTGGATTTTTGTTCGGCACAATTGTTAATGATGGATAGTATTTCTTCCTGAGAAGAAGGGGTTTTAATTTCTTTTGGGTTGCATTGGACCGAGCCAGACCAGTTGCTCCAGTTGTTTTGTTGTGAATTTGACATGGAGTAAAACTAATAAATTATAATTAAATGAATTAAAACATTTTGTACTTTTTACAAAAAACATTTCCCTTCCCCACGATAGGTTTTAACCTCTTCAATAATTTTCCCATCAGCAACTAACAGTAGTGTATTAAATCGTTCACACAATTCACCGGCTTTTGCATGGCGCATAAAAACGGGATCACCTAATTTTAATTTTTCTGTTCCTTTATAAACTACTGGTGTTTGTACTTCACCAGCACCCTCTGTTTCAATTAATGTTGCTCCGACAGGCAGGTATGGCTTTGGGATTTTATTTTTCTCCATAGAGCCTGAAGCTGTGTATCCTCCACCGTAACATGTATAAACAGAAGGTTTTGGATTACGTGTGATTTCAATCGCATACGCAGCGGCCGGTAAATGTTGGAAGTTGCTATAATTATCAAATAAACCTGGGGAATAAAATCCGGAACCAACGGTAATTTCAGTAATGCAGGATTCTGCTATCGTTGTTTCCATACTGCCCGTTCCTCCACCATTTACAAACTTTAATTGATGACCTTGTGATTGAATTTCTTTCACAATTTCTGATCGTAGTTTGCAAATATTTTTTACCGATATTTTTTTCAAAAGAGGAATTACAAAATTTTTAATAGCGCTGTCTGTCAAATCGCCAACTCCTGCTATTTGTGCTTCATAGCCCATTATTCCATCCAAACGCAAGTTCTTTAATTTTTTTATTAGATGAAATAATTCCATCGCTTGCTCTACACTTGATATTTTGGAACGCCTTACTCCAAAATGCAAAAAGCCAAAATCGCTCGACATATCAATATCCATACAAACGGGAAGTATGCAATTTTCTTGTTCAGCAATACGGTTCAATTGCTCTGCTTGTTCGGGCAGATCAACCATGGCAATTATTGTTTTTCCTTTTTTTATCTCTTTACAAATTGCAGAAATATGTTGTTCATTAAAAATGGGGTAAGCAATTAACAGATCATCTAAACCATTTTCACTAAGGTAAATTGCCTCTAATGGATGATAACACATCACTCCTTGAAATATTGAATTGGAGGAAAGAATTTTTTTTATCAGATCCAAGCTGCGTATGGATTTTGAAGCAATCCTGATTTTTTTATCGCCTGCTCTTTTTATGATGTCTTTAGTGTTTTTGTTGAATAATTCCATATCAACAAAAGCATAAGGCATAGGAGTATCTTTAAAAATCTCTTTGTAATAATTATAATCCCTTGAAAATTTTTCCATGTAATTAAACTCTGTTTATAACTGTATTATAAGCTGATTCATTGATAATGCCGCGTTAGGGATTGTAGCGTAAATCCTTCCTTACCGCCCATAGGCGGTAAGGAAGATTGAAGCGAAAAGCCCGCCCCTTTCTTTTTCAGAAAGGGAACGCCCAAATAAATTTTATAAAAATTAAATTCGTAAAAAATTAAATTCTTAAACTTCCGAATAACTCCTTTTACTTAACTCTTCATTTGTAAATTCAATAGGAACAATACTTTTATCAATCGTCCTATCTTCAGAGGGTTTAAGCATTTGTAAAGCCAACTCTTTAAACTTAGTTTGAAAAGCAGCCAATGTCCATTCCCCAAAAACCGTGTGCCCTCCTTCATAAAGCTGGCATTGGTATTCTTCAAAAGTGGTAACATAACCGCAGTATGCATTTGCGTAGGAAGAAAGTATCACTTTTGTAATTCCTCTTTTTTTCAAAATGGAGAGAATAGTATCTTTCAAACGATAACCCGCAACAGTGGTTATTTCTCCCGGAAAAGAAGCAATAGCCAATTCTCCAATTAAAAAGATCTGCAGAGGTAAAACTTCAGGTGTCCAGGGTTTATTTAGCGAACCATTGCTGTATTGCTTTTTGAAAGTTTCTATGCCTTTATCTGCCCAAGATGGGATGATCATATTTTTTATATCTGATGTACCCAAAACTTTTCGTTCCGTTGTTTCAAAAAGAATATCTTTTTTTCCATGGATTTTATATTTGTCACGAATTTTATTTCGTTTTTCATCCGAAAGGAAAACTGCTTTAACAAATTCATAATTTTTTACAACACGTGATAAAAAACGAGAAATGGCTCCAAGGGTATCATTCATCCCTCGAGCTTCAGCTGTGCCCTCAAAGAAACTGACACCAAGACAAGCAGCCCCAGTTTGTACCTCTTTCCCATTTGTAAATTCTGGATCGGGTTTGATATTTGAAAAGTCAGCAAACATCAATGCATGATCGATCTCATTTTTTAGAGGCTCATTTTTTGTAGCTGATTCGTATATTTCTTTTGCTTTTGTGTATTGCAATTTTCCATTAAAACGTGCACTTTCGAAATCATCTTCAAATTTCCCACGCATCCATTTCTTCTTTTTGTCCCAGATAAAATTCGGACTGATATCACCGGTAACACCCTGAGCAAATATTCCTATGAAATTTTTCTGCTTGCTTGCCGCGAGAATATCTTCTTCAAAAAAAGCAGAAGCATAGCCTTTGTTATCAGAACAGATCTTGGTATTATCGTTTGAAATATTGGTAGTGTGAACTCCAAACCAGTTGACCATTCCAATTTTTTCTCCGTTCAACCCATCCATTCTCAATAATGTCATTTCCCTGTCAACTGCAAGATGTGTTTTACTTTCATCAATTTTACTTATTTCAGGGTTAGCGTTATATGCTTTTATTGAGCGATTGAAAGCAACTTCCAGATCGGGTTCAAAAACACCGGTATTCAAATAAATATTTGCAGGCTGAATAGATGATTCGGCCTGCACAATAGCCTCCACTATTCCATTTACTATTGTTTGATATACTTCGGGAACAAATCCGGGTATGCTTAGATTAAAAAAACCGTAGTGTGAATATCCGCCCGGAGCGCTATGTGTATGCTGGGCTGTTAACATTACATTTTCCGAGGTGTACCCAAATTGAGGATATTTTTCTTTTAACACTTTTACAACACCGCTTTTTACAGCAATTGTAATGAAACACATTTCAGCGTTCACAAAAACTATTTTTTTTGATGATGAAGGATCTTTGATCACAAAAGCCCTGGCGGAAAGAGGAGTTTCAATTTCTTCAACAGTGTTGAAATGCATGCCATACCCCATCATACCAATGCCTTTCTTAAAAGCAGTTATATCGTATTTTCCTGTACCTAATTCAAACATGAACGTAATTTATTATATTAAAAACTATTATTCTTTTAAGCCTTGTTGTTTGGCTCCTGTTTTATTAAAACACTTACTGTTACTGTGTTGTCGTCAATTTTTTATATTGACCTGATTGTTTTTTTTAATCCTAAAAAGAGATTTTTTAGAATTTTAATTATTTCAAAAAGATAGTTGCCGTCATTTTTTTAAACAAACCTAAATATAAGCAAAATTTATCCAAAAGAAATTTTAAAATTATCGAATAATGATATTGAACCTCTAAAATATTTTCATTAGATTTGGTTTTTAATTTATTTAATTCAACTAATGTTAATTAAAAAAAACATTTATGTCATTACTAATTAAAAACGGAAGAATTATAACTGCTGCTGATGATTACATTGCAGATATTTATATCGAAAACGAAAAAATAGTTACGATCGGTAAAAACCTTTCTGTTACTGCCGATCAGGTTATAGACGCAAAAAATAAATTAGTTATTCCCGGTGGTATTGATCCACATGTTCACCTGGACATGCCCTTTATGGGTACCTATTCCAGCGATAATTACGAGACTGGAACACGTGCAGCTCTTTTTGGAGGTACCACAATGGTGATTGATTTCATTCTTCAAACACAAGGGAAATCACTGTATTCGGCTTTGAATGAATGGAAAGGCCGTTCGGATGGAAATGCAGTTGGTGATTATTCTTTTCACATGGCTGTTACTGATTTCAACGAAAACACCAAAGCTGAAATAAAAGACATGATTGAAAAAGAAGGCATCACTTCTTTCAAAACATTTATGGCTTATAAAGGTGCTTTAATGATTGACGACCGACAAATGGTTGGTTTGATGAATGAAGTGAAGAAGCAAGGTGGAATGGTTACCACACATGCAACCAATGGCGACATGATCGATTACCTGGTTGCAAAACATAGATCAGAAGGAAAACTTTCTCCCATATATCATTATATTTCTCAACCTGAAATAACTGAGTCCGAAGCTACAGGTAGATTTGCAGACATGGCGCAGTATACAGGAGTGCCTGCCTATGTGGTTCACATGACTTGCGAAGGCGCACTTAACCATATCAGAGATGCTTCAAAAAGAAATCAAAAAGTTTTTGTTGAAACTTGTATTCAATATTTAGTACTCGATGCATCCCTTTACGACAAAGGGTTTGAATCAGCCAAATGGGTAATGAGTCCTCCTTTAAGAGAGAAAAAAGACCAGGCTACTTTATGGGCCGGAATTAATCAGGGAATCGTTCAGGTGGTTGCTACCGATCATTGTCCGTTTATGTGGGAGCAAAAAAAGATGGGTGAAAATGATTTTTCAAAGATCCCCAATGGGCACCCTGCTATTGAACACCGAATGGAATTATTGTTTTCGGAAGGTGTTGTAAAGGAAAAAATAAGTCTAAATAAATTTGTAGAAGTAACATCAACCAATGTTGCCAAAATTTTTGGAATGTATCCTCAAAAAGGTACCATTGCTGTTGGTTCCGATGCCGATATCGTTATTTTTGATCCGAATGAAAAACATATAATTTCTGTAAATAACCATCACATGAATTGTGATTATTCGGGTTATGAAGGATGGGAAATAACAGGTAAATGTAAAACCGTGATTTTAAGAGGAAAGGTTGCAGTGGATGATAATAAATTGCTGGTTGATAAAGGATACGGGAAGTTTATAAAGCGGAATAAAGTATCATCTATCATTTAAATAGAACGCAGATTACGCTGATTGTTTATGATAAAAGATGATCAAAAAATAAAGAGGTTAGATTTATGATGATTGATGATAATTATAAGTATGCTGACGTCACACAAAAAATCATAAAAGCTTTTTATCAAGTTTACAATACTTTGGGTTATGGCTTTTTAGAAAAAGTTTACGAGAATGCAATTATCATTGAATTAAAATCAATGGGAATAGATGTTGAAAAGCAAAAGCCAATAAAAGTTTACTATAAAGAACAACAAGTTGGCGAATATTATGCAGATTAATAATTGAAAATACTGTTATTGTTGAATTAAAAGCTGCCGAATCACTTTGTGAAGAACATGAATTTCAATTGATAAACTATTTAAAAGCAACAGATATAGAAGTAGGATTATTATTAAATTTAGGAAAAACCCCTGAAATAAAACGAAAGGTGTTTTCAAACAAAAAAATATTTAAAGATCAATTTTAGAAATCATAAAAATAACATAGAAAATAAAAATCATTTTTAATCTTAAAAAATCAGCGTCATCAGCGTTCAAATTTTCATTAATCTAAACAAAAAAACTATGGCAAGAATTATTAAATCTGGACTTATTCAAATGAGCCTTCCAATGACGGAAGGAGAAGGAACCATCAAAGAAATTTGTGATGCGATGGTGCAAAAGCACATTCCATATATTGAAGAAGCAGGTAGAAAAGGAGTTCAGATCTTATGTCTTCAGGAAATTTTTAATACCCCTTATTTCTGTCCGGGCCAGGATAAAAAATGGTATGCTTCTGCGGAATCAGTTCCGGGACCTACTACAGATTTAATGTCTGTTTATGCTAAAAAATACAACATGGTAATTATTGTTCCTATTTATGAAAAGGAGCAGGAAGGTGTTTTGTATAACACAGCAGCAGTAATTGATGCTGATGGAACATACCTTGGTAAATACAGAAAAAACCATATCCCTCAAACATCAGGATTTTGGGAGAAGTTTTTCTTCAAGCCGGGAAACTTAGGCTATCCTGTGTTTCAAACGAAGTATGCAAAAGTTGGAGTTTATATTTGTTACGACAGACATTTTCCTGATGGCGCAAGATGCCTTGGCTTAAATGGCGCTGAAATAGTTTACAATCCGTCTGCAACTGTTCAAGGGTTATCTCAGTATTTATGGAAATTGGAACAACCTGCTCATGCTGCTGCTAATGGTTATTTTATGGGATGCATCAACAGAGTTGGTGTTGAAAAACCTTGGAACCTTGGTAAATTTTATGGAAATTCTTATTTTGTAGATCCACGCGGACAAATTTTCGCATGCGCTTCAGAAGATAAGGATGAATTATTAATTGCCGATTTTGATCTTGATGTGATTGAAGAAGTGAGAGGTACTTGGCAATTTTTCAGAGATAGAAGACCTGAAACATACGGAAGATTGACGGAACTTTAGTTATGTAAATAATAGAAACCTCTAAAATTATATCCTATGGCTGACGTTAAGACTTTGAAAATCGGAGATAAAGCTCAATTTACTAAATCAATTACTGAAGAAGAAGTTACACTCTTTGCGAAAATATCCGGAGATGATAACCCAATCCATCTTGATGCAGAGTATGCAAAAAATAGCATTTTTAAACAGAAAATTGCTCATGGGTTTTTAGTTGGAAGCCTTATATCAGCCGCAATAGCTAAGGATCTACCTGGTAAAGGAACAATTTATTTGAGTCAGAGTTTGAAGTTTCTTGCTCCGGTTTTTATGAATGATGTAATTACAGCTAATATTGAAGTAATTGATTTCCCTAAAGGAAGTCAAGTGCTATTGAGCACAATTTGTAAAAATCAGGACCAAAAAGTAGTTATCGAAGGAACCGCTTTAGTGAAAGCACCTACAGATACTGTTTTAATCAAAAAAGAAACAACTGATTCATCAACTGCTCAACTTTAAAAACTATTTTAAATATTGAATGCTAAATTTTAAATGTGGCATTCAACATACAATATTTAACATTAAACATAAATAATAAATGTCGATCCAAAACAATCGTTTATCCAAAGAGGTTTTAGCAGAAAAATTCTCAGACGTTCATCCACCTTTCGAACATGCTGAAGGTGCTATGATTGAAGCCGACAGGTGTATTAATTGTTATGATGCGCCCTGTACTAAATCATGTCCTACCAGCATTGATGTTCCTTTATTTATTAAACAAATTTCTTCAGGAAATATCAAAGGTTCGGCAAAAACAATTTTCAGTTCCAATATTATGGGAGGAGGATGTTCGAAAGTTTGTCCGGTAGAAAAGCTTTGCGAAGGTGCCTGTGTTTATAATCTGCTTGAAGAAGAGCCTATTTCAATTGCTAAACTTCAACGGTATTCCACAGAAAAAGCAATAAATGAAAAATGGAAACTGTTTGAACGTAAACCTTCCAATGGAAAAAAAGTTGCTGTTGTTGGTGCAGGTCCCGCTGGATTGGCTTGTGCACATGCACTTTCTCTTCAAGGAGTTGATGTTACCATTTTTGAAAAAGAAGAAAAGGGTGGAGGATTAATGACTTACGGAGTTGCTGCTTACAAAGTTACTCCTGAGTTTTGTAAAGATGAAGTGGATTACATTCTTTCCATTGGTGGTATTGATGTTCAATATAAAAAAGAGCTTGGCAAAGATATTACACTAGCCGATCTTCAAAAAAAATACGATTCAGTATTTTTAGGAATAGGTGTTGGAATAGCACGTTCATTGGATATTCCGGGTGAAGATCTGGATGGTGTTGTTGACGCGATTTCATTTATTTATGACCTTCGTACCAATGATTATTCAAAAATTGCGGTTGGTGATAATGTTGCAGTGATCGGTATGGGTATGACAGCTATCGATGCTGCTACACAATCAAAAAGATTAGGTGCAAAAGAAGTAACCATGATCTATCGTAGAACTGAAAATGAAAAACCATGTACGGATGTAGAGCTTGATTTAGCTAAGCTTGACGGTTGTTCTTTTATTTGGTTGGCAAGCCCAAAAGAAATTACCGGTGAAAATGGTAAAGTAAAAAAACTGGTTTGTAATAAAATGAAGCTTGGTGAACCTGATGCTTCGGGCAGAAGAGCGCCTGTTGATACCGGTGAAACTTTTACTATAGATGTTGATATGGTAATTAAAGCCGCAGGACAAATTCCTTTTGAAGATTTGGTAAACAAATCCTCCGTGGAAAATAAAAGTGGAAAAATTTCAATCAATAAAAAATCTGAAACTAATTTGAAAGGTGTTTTTGCCGGTGGCGATTCCGTGAATGGCGGTAAAGAAGTAGTAGATGCAGTTCAAGCCGGAAAAAATGGCGCGAAAGGGATCTTGGAATATTTAGGAATAAAATAAATCAATTTGAGAATTATATAAATATTTTACAAATTCATTTCAATTTTCAAATTAGCACATTATCAAATTATCAAATTAAAATTATGGCAAATTTACAATCAAACTTCCTGGGCATAAAATCGCCAAATCCATTTTGGTTAGCATCTGCTCCACCAACAGATAAAAAAATAAATGTAATTCGTGCCTTCGAAGCAGGGTGGGGTGGGGTAGTCTGGAAAACATTGGGTTCTCAGGTGAAAAATGTTTCTTCGAGATATTCTGCATTAAATTATAACGGTAGAAAAGCGGTAGGTTTTAATAACATAGAACTTATTTCTGACAGGCCCCTGGAGATAAATTTGCAAGAGATCAGAGAAGTATTAAAATTGTTTCCAGATCGTGCTATGATCATTTCTTTGATGGCTGATAACGACAGAGAAAGCTGGCACGAAATGGTTAAAAAAGCTCAGGATACTGGAGCGCACGGATTAGAATTAAATTTCGGTTGTCCGCATGGAATGGTTGAAAGAGGTATGGGCGCTGCTGTTGGCCAAGATCCTGAAATTGCAAAAATGGTGGTTGAATGGGTGATGGAAGTTGCAACAATTCCGGTTATTACCAAACTTACTCCTAATGTGCATTCTGCTGTTCCTGGCGGATTAGCAGCTATTGAGGGAGGAACAAACGGACTTTCGCTTATCAATACGATACAATCTGTTACAGGAATTGATTTAGATACACTTGTGCCTAATCCTAATGTAGGTGGACAATCTGTGTTTGGTGGATATTGCGGTCCTGCTGTTAAGCCAATAGCTCTGAAAATGCTAACAACACTGGCTCAGGAAGAAAGAATGCGTAACATACCTATCTCCGGAATTGGAGGAATCACAACCTGGAAAGATGCAGTAGAATTTATGTTGCTTGGTGCAAGTAACGTGCAGGTATGTACTGCTGCCATGATCAGCGGCTTCAAGATCATTACCGACTTATGCGATGGAATGAGCAACTGGATGGACGAAAAAGGATACAAAAGCATTGATGATTTTGTAGGCTTATCGGTTCCAAAAATTACAAAATGGGAAGAGTTGGACATCAATTTTCACATTGTAGCTAATATCGATCAGGATAAATGTATTCATTGTGGCTTGTGTTACATTTCTTGTGAAGATACCTCTCATCAGTCCATTGCAGTGGAGAAAGGTAATCCATACAATACCTATACAATTAAAGAAGAAGAGTGTGTAGGTTGTAATCTTTGCAAAATTGTTTGTCCGGTTAATGATTGCATCACCATGGTAGAACAAAGAAAAGGTGATGAATATCTGAATTGGATAGAATATCAGAAAAGAGGCTTGCCTTTAAATGATCATTAAGCAGTATCAATAAGTAATATCCATTATTTCAATCAATAAAAAACCTGTCAACTTTTGAAAAGCTGACAGGTTTTTGCATTTAAAATAAATTTAGAAGGACAGAATTAAGACTGTCCAAATACAACACTTTTTACCCAACCTTTACCCCATTCACTGGTTTCATTTTCATTCCATAGTTCAGGAAAAAAGATACGTTTTTGAAAACGGGGAGGTAAATATTTTTGCCAATTGGTTCCGCCAGTAGCAGCAATGTCTTCAGGGTCGGCCTGTAAATAGCGTACGGCAGATTTATAATGTGATAAAGGCCAATTGATATTGATATTAACATCTAACTGGCGCAGCGCAAGCATTACCGGTTCACTTTTTTGATCTGTTTCAGGCAATGATTTATATAATCCTAACAAATTTTTGTGTTTCAGCTTTTTTGCAAGCTGAACAAATTGTTCCGAATATTTTTCTTCAAACTGAACAAGTGTTAATGTTTTTTTACCCGATGCAAGTTCGGTAGCTCCTTCTCTCCAGTATATGTGCTGATACATTTTTTCTATCTGCTCATCTGATATATCATCCGAAAAAGTAGGTCGGATATCTTTCGCAACAAGATTTTTAAATGTTGTGGAACAAATTTCTATTTTCCTGTATTGGCCGGATTGAAAGCCACTTGCAGGTAGTAGACTCATTCTGAATTTTAAAAACTGCTTTGGGTCCATTCCGTCAACCATCACATCAAAAGAAGTAATAAGAGCTTCGAAATAACGATTGATACGGTTTACACGTTCAATAAAAAAAGTAGCATCTATATTTTCTTTTTCTGCCAGTTGATTGTATTCATGTAAACAAAGTTTAAAATAGAGCTCTGTTATCTGGTGATACATGATGAAAATATTTTCATCAGGAATATTAGTTTTAGGCGTTTGAAGAGTCAATAAAGTATCAAGGTGAATATAGTCCCAGTATGTCAGGTAATCGGCATACAGTAAACCATCAAGATAAGAAGTAAGATTTTGGCCCATGGCCTGGTACTTTTTATCCAATAATTCAATACGTTCAATTATTTCGGGTTTCAGTTCCATAATAAAAGTTTAAAAATGAGATGCAAAGTTATTATAAAAATGGATAAAGGGCAATTGATAACCGATAATTGATAGTTTACAATTGATAATGGACAATGAGAAAAGGCAATCAAACAGTAAACAGCCAATTCAATACAGTTTCATGGATTTGTTTTCAATTATTCATTATCAATTATCCATTATCAATTAGTAACACATATCTTTGCAAGCTATAAGCCGATCCGATGGTGAATTTGCGTTAGGGATTGCAGCGTAAATCCTTTTTGTTCTTTACAAAAAGATTGAAGCGTAAAGCCCGCCCTTTCTTTTTCAGAAAGGGAACGCCCTAATAACATCCATTAGATCAATTATGTTAATCGAACTCTTATTTATGCTCACTAATGAACACTAAATTTATCAATTGGTTTATTTTGATTTTGCTTGCCCTGATTTGGGGTAGTTCATTTATTTTGATGAAACGCGGCATGGAAGTGTTTTCAAGCGGCCAGGTGGCTGCATTGAGGATATTTATTGCTTTTCTGTTTTTGTCGCCATTAATTTTTAAACACGTAAAAAAAGAGTCCTTAAAACATTGGAAAGCGTTTGTGGGAATGGGAGTGATAGGTAATCTTATTCCCGCATTTTTATTTACCAATGCCGAAACAGGCATCAGCAGTTCACTTACAGGTGCGCTTAATTCTTTAACACCCTTGTTTACCTTGCTAATAGGTGTGCTCTTATTTAAAGCAAAAACCGGCTGGATAAATGCCCTGGGCATCACGATTGGTTTTGTTGGTGCAATGGGCTTGCTGATGGTTGGTAAAAAAGAAGCTTTTGATAGTGACCTTTTATTTATTTTTTATGTGGTATTGGCTACCATTTGTTATGCCTTGAGTGTAAATATCATTAAAAAGCATCTCAGTGAGGTAAATTCAACAACTGCCACCGTTTGGGCAATGATGTTTATAGGTCCTTTTGCAGGAGCATATTTGTTTACAACCGATTTTACGCATCGATTGGTAACAAACCCGGTTGCCCTGCAAAGTTTGGGTTTCATATCTATTCTGGCAATATTTGGAACAGCCATCTCAGTAATTATCTTCAATGTACTGATCAAAAATACGAGTCCCATTTTTGCTTCCTCGGTAACCTACTTAATTCCAATAGTAGCAATGGGTTGGGGCCTTTTTGATAACGAATCGGTATTGCCGGTACATTTTGCATGGATCGGCTTGATTTTAGCAGGGGTATATCTGGTAAATAAGAAAAAAAGCCCGAAATCTTTGCCGGAATAAAATAAATTCGTAATTTCGTGCCCCCAAGAAAGTTTTTGCTTGGATAGTATTAACAAATAAACCCATAATTATGTACGCAATCGTAGAAATAGCCGGGCAACAATTTAAGGTATCACGTGGAACTAAAGTTTACGTAAACCGCCTAGATGCTAGCGAAGGGTCCAAAGTAGAGTTCGACAAAGTTTTGTTGATCGATACGGATGGAAAAGTTCAAATTGGAACTCCTTCAGTGGATGGTGCAAAAGTAGCTGCAACAGTTATTGCCCATTTAAAAGGTGACAAAGTCATCGTATTTAAGAAAAAACGCAGAAAAGGTTACCAAAAATCAAATGGTCACCGTCAGCAATTAT
>JAZKBF010000017.1:0-36449 GCA_040388745.1 Bacteroidota bacterium
TTGGGTTATGAGCCCAACGAGCTACCAACTGCTCCACCCCGCAATATATCTTTAATAATATATAACGTCTATTTTAACTTTTTATTACTTTTTAATCACCCCTTAAACACTAAATCATAGAATAAATACAGCTCTATGTCGTTTCTTTTGGGAGTGCAAAGATATATTTTGTTTCTTTGTACTCCAAATAAATTTTATTAACATTTTATTAAATGACGCATAAGGCTGGTTTTGTGAATATTATAGGTAGTCCGAATGTGGGTAAGTCTACACTTATGAACGTTTTAGTGGGGGAGCGCCTATCAATTATTACCTCAAAAGCGCAAACTACCCGCCACCGGATCATGGGAATTGTGAATGGGGAGGATTTTCAAATTGTTTATTCTGATACCCCGGGAGTATTAAAACCCAATTATAAGTTGCAGGCATCCATGATGGACTTTGTTTACACTGCAATTACAGATGCCGACATCATGCTTTTTGTTACCGATATTTTTGAAGATATTAAAATTGAAGAGCAGGTTCTTCATAAAATAAAAAATGCAAAGGTTCCTGTGCTATTGCTGGTAAACAAAATTGATTTGGCTGTTCAGGATCAGTTAGAAACAAAGGTACAATACTGGAAAACAGAAGTTCCGAATGCTGAAGTTATTCCTGTTTCGGCACTCGAAAAATTTAATGTAAGCTATATATTTGATCGCATCCTGGCACTTTTACCTGAAGGACCCGGTTTTTATGCTAAAGATCAGTTAACGGATAAACCGGAAAAGTTTTTTATTTCTGAGATCATTCGTGAAAAAATATTGATGAACTATAAAAAGGAAATTCCTTATTCGGTGGAAGTGGTTATCGAATCGTTTAAAGAAGAAGAAAAAATAGTAAAGATACGTGCCGAAATATTGGTGATCCGTGATTCACAAAAAGGTATTATCATTGGGCATCAAGGGAAAGCACTTAAAAAAGTGGGTACTGATGCACGTAAGGATATGGAAACCTTTTTAGGAAAGCAGGTGTTCCTCGAACTATTCGTAAAAGTAAATAAAGACTGGCGTGATAGTGATAATCAACTAAAGCGTTTTGGGTATTCCAATTAGTGAATTGGAGAAATGGAGAGTTGGAGAATTAAATAATTTCCGAATCATCAAATCTCTAATTCTCCAAATCAATAAATCTCCAATTATAAAAAATGGCAAATATAGTAGCAATAGTAGGACGTCCGAATGTAGGGAAATCAACAATTTTTAATCGTTTAACGGAAAGCAGAAAAGCGATAGTTGATGCGGAATCAGGAGTAACACGCGACAGGCATTACGGGAAATCCGAATGGAATGGATTAGAGTTTTCTGTGATCGATACCGGAGGGTATGTAAAAGGGTCGGATGATATCTTTGAAGGTGAAATTCGTAAGCAGGTGAAGCTGGCCATTGAAGAGGCAAACGTGATCTTATTTGTGCTTGATGTGTCGGAAGGGATAACTGAAGATGATAAAGTGGTAGCTGATATATTAAGAAGAGGCAAAAAGAAAGTATTTGTTGTTTCTAATAAGGTTGATAATTTTGTTAGACAGGGGATGTCGGGCGAGTTTTATGCCTTAGGCTTGGGTGAACCGTATAACATTTCTGCCATCAGCGGAAGTGGAACAGGTGAATTGTTGGATGAGGTAGTAAAGGTGCTGGATGCCGAATATAAAGAGGAAGAATTAAATATTCCAAAATTTGCCGTGGTAGGTCGTCCAAACGTAGGTAAATCATCTTTTATAAATGCATTACTTGGTAAAGAACGTAATATTGTAACTGACATTGCCGGCACTACACGTGATTCTATAAACACGCGGTACACTGCTTTCGGTCACGATTTTTTATTAATTGATACTGCCGGGATCCGTAAAAAGTCGAAGGTAGAGGAAGACCTGGAGTTTTATTCGGTAATGCGTTCTATCCGTGCCATCGAAGATTGTGATGTGATGTTGCTTTTAATTGACGCAACATTAGGATTGGAAGCTCAGGATATTAACATTTTCCATTTAGCGGAAAGTAATCGCAAAGGCGTTGTAATAGTTGTAAATAAATGGGATCTTGTAGAAAAGAACACGAATTCTACCAAAGAATACGAAGAAAAAATTCGTGAAAAACTAGCTCCTTTCCGTGATGTTCCTATCGTATTTACTTCAGCATTAACCAAGCAACGGG
The DNA here is from genome assembly GCA_040388745.1 of Bacteroidota bacterium. Lineage (GTDB taxonomy): Bacteria > Bacteroidota > Bacteroidia > 2-12-FULL-35-15 > 2-12-FULL-35-15 > 2-12-FULL-35-15. Next base: position 2,190 of record JAZKBF010000017.1, read on the forward strand.
TTTTAAAAGCCATTGAAATTGCTGAAGAAGTATGTGCAAACCGTGTTCAAACAATTAAAACCCGCCATCTAAACGATGTGATGTTACCAATTGTTGAGAACCAGCCACCGGCAGCGATCAAAGGAAAGCATGTGAAAATTAAATTTATTAATCAGTTGCCTACACATGCACCTACGTTTGCATTCTATTGCAATCTTCCCCAATATGTAACCGAAGCCTATATTCGTTTTCTTGAAAACAGAATGCGTGAGCAATTTAATTTGTCGGGCGTTCCTATTCAGATTTTCATGAGAAAAAAATAAAATTCATACTCTTTTTAGTGTGATTTTAGCTCCATTTTTTCTGAAAAAGAAGATCCGGATATCAGCAAGAACTTTGTTTTAATTTCATTAAAATAATTGTTCAGTTTAATTTATTTGCAAAATTGTTCGCAGTTTATGTAGATTTTGTGATATATTTTATAGATATTTGGATTAATTTTGGAGGTAGCTTGAATTTGCCATTTTTTGAATAAAAAAGCAAATTTGTTCAAAGCATTTTAAACTCAACTATTTGAATAAACGTTATCTCTTTTTTGCTTTGAAAAAAGCTATTATTAAGAGATAAAAAGCTCAGTTACAATGCCAAAGGTTTTGGAAATATATTTTTATAAAATGCATAAATAAAAGCAGTAATTGTTTGTTTAATTAAACTTATGTATATATTTGCGTAATTAATTATTCAGGATAACAGGCTTCATTAATTAAAAAAGCGTTTTATGGTGTTAGATATATATGGTTTCTACGATAAAATGGAGCAAAATAATATTATGCTCTCTTTTAAAGGGGATATTACATCAGACTTGCTTACCTCTATTCTGCAAATAATGGAAGCGAAGCTGGACAATTGGCAAGAAGAACCTAAAGTTAAAAAGAAGGTTTATAATGTGCTTGTTGAATGTCTTCAAAACCTTTACCATCACATGGACGAGATGTCCCCAAATCAGGACGATAAGATCCGTTCCGCGATTTTTATGATCGGTAAAATTGATGGCCAGTACAATATTATTACTGGCAATTATATTAAAAATGAAAATATTCCAAACTTGAAAAAGCTTTTGGAGGAAATAAACTTACTAAGTAAAGAAGAATTAAAAGAATACTATAAAGCAGTTTTGAATAATGGTGAAATGTCATTGAAAGGCGGAGGTGGCTTAGGTATGATTGACATAGCACGTAAAACAGGGGGTAAACTTCAATTTCATTTTACTCCGGTTGACGATAATTACTCATTTTTTAGTTTAAATATTAATATTTCACAATAAAACGTAGATTATATGGAAGCAATATCAATTGAAGGAACACCAAAAACACCAACTGTTAATTTTGATACAGCAAAAGGTTTTTTAGAAATTAAAGGGCGTTCAATTCCTGAAAATTCTATTGAGTTTTATAAGCCAATAGTAGATTTGTTGGAAAGATACGCAGGTAAGCCACAAACTGAAACGAATGTAAACATTCAGTTAGAGTATTTTAATACAAGCTCTTCAAAATGTATTTTAGATGTATTCAAAAAACTGGAAGGCATCAATAAAGGTGGTAGCAAAGTAGTTATTAACTGGTACTACGAAGAAGATGATGAAGATATGTTGGAAGCAGGAGAAGATTACCAGGCAATTATTAACGTGCCATTTAAAATGGTTCAGGTAGTTGATTAATTTTATTGAGATCACTCAATAGATTCGGTTTTATCGGATAAATAATCTGAAAAGATAGCAAAGAGCTCCATTTAATATGGGGCTCTTTTGTTTTATAGAGTTTTGGGCGTTCCACTTTCTACCTCACCCCCTACCCCCTCTCCAATTGGAGAGGGGATGAAGGGGTGAGGTAGAAAGTGTCGGGCTTTCCGCTTCAATCTTCTCCGATTGAAAAATCGGAGAAGGATTTCCGCTGCAATCCCTAACGCAGCATAATTCATTTTTACCCACAGTATACACCACAGTGCGGCTGGCGTCCAAGGAAAGAGCGAAAGCAATTTTTTCAGGCCCTTATTTGAGTTGGTCTTTGTGTGAAAGAAAAAATTGTAGTTTATTCATTTCCATTTTTACACACAGTATACACCAAGGTGCGTATGGCGTCCACGGAAAGAGCGAACTGCAATTTTTTCAGGCCCATATTTGAGTTGGCTTTGTGTGAAAGAAAAAATTGGAGTTGGTTTCCGTGGTCTCTTTTTCTTTTTTTCTTTCTTTTGGAGAAGCAAAAGAAAGAAAAATGCTATTTCGAAGCAAAGATTCCTGGCGAAGGATGGTGTTTTTAAAAGAGAATAGGCTTCAGTTCTATTAAGTTATTTATCTGTTTTTCGAACGGATTTTAATTCTCCCTCCAATTAAATTCAAACAATAAATAAATAATTTAATTTTTTTTATGGAATACTAAAACTCCACGCATCTCTTAGGCAAAAACAAATTAAAAACCCCACAGCCATGAGAAATACAAAATCAAAAAGAATAGTGCCACTTGCATGCGTAAGCATCGCAATGCTGGCCTTGGTAGCTTGGATAGCCCCGGCCAACTATTACCAATTAATGACGGAAAATGATCTTATCCGTTCAATAAAAAATAAATTATCAACATATAGTAAGCAAACACCCGAAGATAGAATATACGTTCAATTCGATAAGCCTTTTTATGAGCCAGGAGATAATATATGGTTAACTGCTTATGTGAGAGAAGGCGAAACAATGAAAGCATCACAAAAAAGCGATATTGTTCATGTAGAGTTTTTAAATCCAAAAGGAACAGTTGAAAAAAGTATTAACCTGATCGCAAAAAATGGAGTTGCTGCCGGTGATTTTGTTTTGGATGCTGAAGCGTTGGGTGGAATGTACAAAGTGCGCGCCTATACCAACTGGATGAAGAATGAAGGTCTTGATAATGTTTTCGAAAAAGACCTCCAGGTGCAGGATATCGTTTTACCAAATTTAAAAATGAAATTGGATTTCGAGAAAAAAGCATTTGGTGCGGGGGATGAAGTGGTTGCTAAATTAGAATTGAATACCAACGAGAACAAACCGCTTAGTAATTATAATATAAAATTTGTAGCAAATCTGGATGGTAAGCAATTACTTGCAAAAGCAGAGGTTACAGACGAAGAAGGTATCAAATACCTTAAGTTTAATCTTCCAAAAGATCTGAAAACCAATGATGGTTTGCTTAACATCATGATCGATTATAATGGAAGCACCGAAAGTATTTCACGCTCCATACCAATAGTTTTAAATAAAATAAAATTTGCGTTATATCCCGAAGGTGGTGATCTGGTAAATGGTTTGGAAAGTAATGTTGCTTTTCGCGCCTTGAATGAATTTGATAAACCTGCCGATGTAGAAGGAATTGTTGTAACCGAAAAAGGAACACAAATAGCTACGTTCAGCAGTTTTCACCAGGGGATGGGAGCATTTAAATTTAATCCTCAACCTAACGAAAAATATAGTGTTAAAATAACAAAGCCCGAAGGTATCACTGAAACATTCAGTTTGCCGGAAGCATTGTCGCGTGGGTATATTATGAATGTCGATAATTCAAAAACCGGAGATATCTCTGTAAATATTAATACAACTGAAACAGAAGAATTATCATTGGTAGCACAAGTAAGAGGGAAAGTTTATTATTCCACAGCAGTAAATGCAAAAAAAGGAATAAATAAAATTGTATTTCCAACAGCAAATTTCCCAACAGGTGTTTCACAAATAACATTGTTTGATTCCAAAGGGATTCCTCGTTCCGAGCGGTTAACATTTGTAAATAAAGACAAACAATTAAGCATCAGTGTTAAAACGGATAAAGAAAAATACCTCCCAAGAGAAAAAGTGAAAATGACATTGAGTGTAAAAGATGAGCGCGGAATACCAATGCCAGCAAACCTTTCCTTATCGGTGGTAAATGATCAGTTGATCTCATTTGCAGATGATAAATCAGGGAATATTTTATCACAACTTTTATTACAACAAGATATAAAAGGAAAACTAGAAGAACCTGCATTTTATTTTAATGATAAAGAACCTAAAGCCGATCAGGCATTGGATTACTTACTGCTTACAGCTGGTTGGAGAAGATTTACCTGGGAAAAAATGATGAATGATAATTTACCTCAGGTTGCTTATCAGGGTGAAAGAGCAATTGTTGCAGGAACTATTTTAGATGCAACAACTGGGAAACCGATCGCAAGTGCAAAAATAAAAATAAATAATCAGGGCGAATTTCAAACAGATGAGAACGGGAAATTTATTTTTAATAAACTCGACCTGTCAACCCCGGTAACATTAGCCTATTCAGCAACAGGTTATTCCCCGCAAGCTCAGTACGTTCAAAATTATAATCAGGAGTTGGTGATGTATATGTATGATCAAAATTATTATAATCGCAGTAATTTTCCAAGCTCTTCTTCAGTTAACGACATCGATGAGATGGAAATGGAAGCACCTGCTGGAGTGGGAAGAGAGGAAAGAAAGGAAATGCCAAAAGACAAAGACGAAAAAAGGCCAATGAAAATTGCGAGAATGAAGGCCGCTGAAAACAAAAAAGGAAACGCACAAGCACCGGCACCACCACCCGTTGCGGAGGTACTTGTAAAACAGGATAATCTTAAAAATGCTGAAGGAGCTAAAGTTGCAAATGAAAAAAGTAGCCATAATGGGGATGATATTGCCTCTGGAGCGATGGATTTTAGGGCCGACAGATTTAAAATGGAAGAGCCTGATCAGGATTTAGCTAAAAACGTAGTGCAAAGAAATGGTATGGTTTATTTCCGTGCCCGCGAATTTGCAAGTCCTGATTATAGTAAACAGGAAAATGTAGAAACCAGAACAGATTTTCGTAATACTATTTACTGGAATCCGAATATCGAAGTGGACAGAACAGGAGTAAAAACGGTAGAGTTTTTTGCTTCCGATGATATTACTTCATTCCGCACAACTGTTGAGGGAATCGCCACTGACGGGACAATTGGAAGAACTGAAAATAATTTTTTCACACAATTGCCTTTTGCAATGACAACAAAAATTCCGGTAGAAGTTGCAACTGAAGATAATGTATCGATACCCTTAACGCTGAAAAACAATACAGATAAACCTCTTGGCGGTGTGTTGAGTATTGTTTCACCCGATGGATTAAAAGCGTTGGTAGAGATTCCTTCTGCACAGATAATTATGCCGGGAAAAGCTAAAACAATTTATTTAGACTATAAAGTGCTTGATAGGATCGGTTATGGCGAATTTAATATCTCTTTTAAAGCTTGTGGTTTGGGTGATGCGTTTGTTCAAAAAATAAAAATTTCTCCGAAAGGATTTCCGGTTAATGCTTCATTCTCTGGACAGGAAATAGAAAAGGAATTTTCTTTTGAAATGAATAAAGTGGTAAATGGTTCATTAAAGGCCAGTTTTACAGCATATCCAAATGTGGTGAATGATCTGATGAAAGGCGTTGCCGGAATTTTATCAGAGCCTTATGGTTGTTTTGAACAAACATCATGTACTGCTTATCCGAATGCAATGGTGTTGGATTATTTGAAATCAACTGATAGCAAAGACACAAAAACGATCAGTTATGCAAGCGACCTGTTGAACAGAGGTTACAAACGTCTTACAACTTTTGAAACAAAAGAAAAAGGATATGAATGGTTTGGTGCTTCACCTGCTCACGAAGGCTTAACAGCTTATGGAATTATGGAATTTGTGGATATGAAAAAAGCAGGTGCTGATGTGGATCAAAAAATGCTTGACCGTACCTCCGAATGGTTGATGAGTCACAAAGATGGAAAAGGTGGATTTACAAAAGAAAAACATGCTTACCATGATTTCGGACGGATCAGTGATGATATTTTAAATGCCTACACGGTGTACGCTCTTGCTGAAGCAGGATACACAGATATCAAAAAGGAATTTGAAACATCATACAAAAAAGCAATGGAAACAAAAGACCCTTATATGCTTGCGATGATGGCAAATGCCGCTTATAAATTAAATGATGCTAAAAAAGGTGATGATGCAATGAATATGTTGATCTCCAAACAGGATAAAGACGGAAGCTGGACAGGTACAACCCATTCCATCACTTATTCTCAGGGGCAGTCATTAACAATTGAAACAACATCATTAGGGATCTTAGCAATATTAAAAACTTCAGGTAAAAATGCAAGTGCTCTTTCTACTGCTGTTCAATATCTTGTTGGATCACGCAGTGGTTCTGGGGTATTCAGCAGCACACAAGGAACAATACTTGCTTTGAAAGCACTTACTGAATACGCTAAGGCCAGCAAAAAAACAAGTGAGGCCGGTACTGTTGAGATCTATGTTGATGGAAAAAAAGTTGCTGAAAGATCCTACAAAGCAGGCGAAAAAGGAGCGATTGTAGTTGATGGAATGGAAGAGTTCATTAAAGGTGAAGGTAAACATGATGTAAAAGTAAAATACCTTGGTGTGAAAACCCCGCTTCCTTATTCAATTTCATTAAACTGGAGTACTACGTTACCTGTAAGTGATGGTCTTTGTGCAATTGATCTGAAAACAAAACTGGCTACTAAAAGTGCAAGTGTTGGTGAAACAGTTCGAATGACAGCAACGATCACAAACAAAAAAAATGAAGAGGTGCCAAGTACAATGGCTATCATTGGGATCCCGGCAGGATTTACTGTTCAACCATGGCAATTAAAAGAGTTGCAGGAAAAGAAAGTGTTTGATTATTATGAAATAGTTGGGAATAATATTGCGGTATATTATCGCGGAATGGGTCCCAATGCAATAAAAGAGATCAACCTGGATCTGAAAGCAGAAATGCCGGGAGTATATGATGCACCAGCTTCTTCAGCATACTTGTATTATACAAATGAATTCAAAACATGGAGTGGAATGGAAAAAGTAACAATTAAAAAAGGGTAAAAGATTCATCACCATTTGAGAAACAAAGAATAAAAAAATGAACACTGTTAAATTAAATAAAGCCCTGAAAACCTCCCTTCCCTGTTTAAGGAAGGGGAGGTTGCTAAGGCTTTTATTTTTTTTATTTACTCAGATATCTTTTGCTCAACCAGATAAACAAGTATTCGATTTGAACGACCCTCGTAATCCGGATTGCCCCTGCCACAAATATCAAAAAATGGCGAATGAAGAATACGAAAAATTACAGAAAAAAAATAAATTGAAGCAATTAGATGAAGTTGCTGATGTTGGAAATGTTCAAAATTTAAATGTTAAAAAACAACAATTAAAAGACTCGGAAAGTGCGTCCAATCCACCTTATTCAAATTATACTAAAAAGAAAAAACGAAAAATAGTTAAAAGAAAGATACATAAGCATATAAATTTATTTTCGTTAAGGTTCTCTAAAACAAAGAGGTTTAAGCCTTGTTATTCGGTTTGTTTTAAATGGTAATTTATTGTTTGCCAAAAACTGACGAACATCATGTTCAATAACTGAGAAACGTCATATTTTAATTTTTTGATTCAAAATATCTTTGTAGTGTAAAAAACATTCAAAAGATTTATTCAACAAAAAATTAGAAATCATGATAAAAAAATTGATGCCAATAATAATTATTGCACTTGTATTTATTTTTCCTTTCCGTTGGGCTTTTCTTGAATATCCGAAACCTAATAATGTTGCAGGAACAATGGTTGATTCAGGACGAATCGAATACATGGTTTATTTTCTTCTAACAATAATAGGAGTTTTGGTCTTTTTATTCACAAGCATTAAAAATGATGCTGTAAAAGCAACACAAAAGAGCCATTAATTTAAAAATTAGTGCCTGTTAAAATTTTCTGTAAAAAATATTTTTAGAACCAAGCATTCTTCAGCTTCAATCTGTGCGTTGTCATATTGAGCCTGTCGAAATCTGTGCGATGGATCTAAATAACGGGATTGTTATTTATCTGAAAATTTACGCGTGCGCTAATAAAATCAGGGCATTTTTTCAATCAAAATCCAACCTCTCCAATAAAATCTTACATTTTGAATTTTATTAGCCCATTTCTTTAAAAAATCAGGGACAAAATATGTTAATTTCATCACTGTTTTTGGCTTTTTCTTGCTTTTAAACGATTAATTGACGTAATTTTGTTAAACATTTTTTAAACTATTGGATAAAGTATGAAAATTCTAAAAAAAACCGGCAAATGGTTCCTCATCATTTTTGTCGTCTTAAATCTAATCATTATTGTTTCAGGCAAAACATACTTATACAAAGGTATGGCAAACACTTATTTTAAAGGACGTTCGGGACCAAATGTTTCTGAATATGCTATTTTTGATAATCGTGAAGTAAAAGCTGGTGCATTTCAAAAATGGAATTTATCGGGTTCTTATAACACAAAAACAGTATCAGAATCTCATAAAAAGGAATTTGAGGAAATGAAAACGATTGCTTTTGTGGTTATTAAAAACGACTCCATTACACATGAGCAATATTGGGATGGTTATGGTGAAGACTCGCATACCAACTCATTTTCAATGGCAAAAACATTTACAAGTATTTTAATTGGATGTGCTATTGATGATGGCTTTATTAAAAATGTGGATCAACCGGTTGGTGATTTTTTACCAGAGTATAAAGAGGGCGAAGGCGCAAAACTTACTATCAAACATTTGTTGACCATGTCGTCCGGAATTAACTTTGACGAAGATTATGCAAATCCTCTGGCTTACCCGGGTGCAGCTTATTATGGAAGCGATATAAAAAAATTAACCTACAAATATGAATTGACCTCTGAGCCGGGGAAAACGTTTGAATATTTAAGCGGTAATACCGAATTGCTTGGTTTTGTTCTTGAAAAAGCAACAGGGAAAACGGTAAGTGACTATGCTTCTGAAAAATTATGGAAACCAATTGGTGCTAAAAATGGTGCATTGTGGAGCCTTGATCACGAAGGTGGGATGGAAAAAACATATTGCTGCTTCAACTCAAATGCAAGAGATTTTGGCCGTATTGGCGAATTGTTTTTAGACAGTGGAAAATGGAACGGTAATCAGGTTATCTCTAAAGAGTATGTTTTAAATTCGATAAAGCCAGCTGACTTAATGGATGATTTTGGTAAAAAGAATGCAAAATATGGTTATTCCTGGTGGTTGATACCCAACTACAAAGGACATGATATTTTCTACGCTCGTGGATTGTTAGGCCAATATATTTTATGTATTCCTAAATTAAAAATGATCGTGGTGCGTTTGGGAAATAAACGTGAGAAAAAAATACCCGGCCAGGATCATCCAACCGATGTGTTTTATTATGTCGATGCTGCACTTGAAATGTATGGCAGTTAATTTGAACGGATTTAAAGTTTGATTTGTTAATTTTTTTCGAGAACAGGAACGTTTAATTGAGTGAAAAGGTTTAATACATTTGTTGTTGTATGAAGAAAGATATTGTTCCGCCAATTGTTGAAGATATTGCTGTAGCCATAGTAAAAGAGCAAAATGAACTGGATGAATCAGAATGGAATGTTTATCTGTTAAATTTTAAACACGAAAACATTGAAGGTGTTTTAGTTACTTCCAATGGCTACGGAATGTATAATAATGAAAATGTAAAAACATCCATTTTACGCCATTTCCTGGATGTTATAAAGGCAAATGATTTTAAAAAAATTGAGCCGATCGTTGAAACTGTATTTGGACTGAATAATGAATTTTGGGTAAGTTTTTTTATCAAAAATGTGATGTACGATAAAAAATATATTTTTTTACCTGAAACAATTAAGGATGAAAATTTAATTCTTATTCCCTTGCTTAATAAAAAAGGGGTGATCATTAAATAAAAATTATATCTGAAACTATACAATGTTCAAACTTCCATCACTCCAGGGTTTTTTCACCGAGTCGATACATACTGTTAAAAGATTCCCCTTCTCCTTATTAGCTTCCATTATCGCAACCGCTATTGCTATTTATTTGATGCATAGTGATTATGAAAAACTTAATTACGTAAACTACCTCTGGAAGGTAATTATGTGTTGTTATTTAGGCTTGAATTTATTTTTAGCAGCTGAATTATATTCTGAAAGTAAAGATCAACCTGTTTTTAAGCGCTTTTTAATACAAGTTTTCGGATTGATCCTGATCGTTTGTTATTATTTTATATTGCCCGATTTTAAAAATTTTGGACTGGAAGATACCGCTCGTTTTGCTCTGTTTGTGATTGGCCTCCACCTTTTAGTTTCGTTTGCTCCCTATATTAATGTGAGGCACACCAACGGTTTTTGGCAATTTAACAAATCCTTGTTCATTCGTTTTTTAACTTCGGGTTTATATACCGGTGTTTTATATATTGGTTTGGCATTAGCATTACTTGCTATCGATAAGCTTTTTAAGGTTGAAATAAATTCAAAGTATTATGCCGATCTATGGTGGTTTTTAGCCGGTATTTTTAATACCTGGTTTTTTCTGGCAGGCGTACCCAAACAAACTCAGGCCCTTGAAGGTGTCACTGAGTATCCTAAAGGATTAAAAGTATTCACTCAGTTCGTTTTGCTTCCCCTTGTTACTATTTACTTATTTATTCTTTATGCCTATGGTGCTAAGATCGCTATAGCAATGGAACTTCCACGCGGATGGGTTTCTTATCTTGTTATAGGGTTTTCTATTGTAGGAATATTATCATTATTACTTATTTGGCCGGTAAAGGATCGCGAGGGAAATTCATGGATAAAAATAGTTGATCGTTGGTTTTACATCGCATTGTACCCTTTAATTATTTTGCTTGGATTGGCTGTATTTAAACGTGTTTCACAATATGGTATAACCGAGAACCGTTATTTTATATTGGTGATCGCATTGTGGTTATTAATTGTTGCTACTTACTTTTTGCTAAATAAGAATAAAAATATCAAAGTAATTCCCATCTCGCTTTGTATAATTGCTTTTTTTAGTTCATTCGGACCATGGGGTGCATTCGGTGTTTCAGAACGCAGTCAAATTAGGAGGTTAGGGCAATTGATTGCTGATGAAAAGATATTGGTCGATGGAAAAATAAAAAAAGCAGATCCAATATTGAAAGGGGAGAGAGCCGAAAAAATATCTTCTATTATCAGTTATTTAGATAAAACGCACGGGTTTAAAGGGATTCAATCATGGTTCAGCCAGGATCTGGATTCTATCTTTATAAGTAAAGATTCAACCGGTTCTAACTATATCAATAAAAATGAAATTGTATTGGAATTAATGGGCATTGAAAATTACGTGTCCTACTCACGTGAAGGCGAAAGGGATTTTTATATTTATTCGCAGTACGATCAGACAACTATAAACGTGAAAGGCTTTGATTATTACAATGAGTTTAGTGCCTACAATAATGTCAATTCCAATAATTATAGAATGCCTATTGTTTTTGATAACGACACCTTATTTCTTGAGCTGGTAAGCAATAAACTGAAAGTGCATAGCGATAATAATGAGACCAGGAATATTGATCTTATTGGTTTTGTGAGGGTATTGAAAAAGAACAATCCTGAAAGTTATGGGAATTATACAATTGATAACAAGCAGCTATTGTATCCTATTGAAACCGATTCACTGTCTATACAGTTCAATTTTACAGTTATTTCAGGGCTCATTGATGAAAACGATAGCATTAATATTAATAATATTGGCGCTAAAGTTTTAATAAAACGTAAATAGATAAGTATGATAGAAAATATAAAATTTTCGACTATTTTATTTCTTGATGTTGAAACTGTTCCACTCGTATATAAGTATTCTGATTTAGATGAAAATGTGCGTAAGTTATGGGACACAAAATTTCGTTATCAACAGGCTGAAAGCTATGAAACACAATATCAGAAGGCAGGTATTTATGCTGAATTCGCAAAAGTGATCTGTATTTCAGTCGGTTTTTTTAATGATAAAACATTTCGAATAAAATCGTTTTTCGGCAGTGATGAGAAGCAATTGTTACAGGAGTTTTCAGCCTTGCTAAGTGAGCATTTTAACCAGAAAGAGCATTTACTGTGTGCACATAATGGTAAAGAGTTTGACTTTCCTTTTCTATGCAGGCGCCTCCTTATCAACGGACTTAAACTTCCGAAGATATTAAATATTGCCGGTAAAAAACCTTGGGAAATAAACCATTTGGATACCATGGAACTATGGAAATTTGGTGATTACAAAAACTATACTTCTCTAAATTTGCTTGCAAATATTTTTAATATTCCTACACCTAAAGATGATATTGATGGGAGCGATGTTGCCCGTGTATATTGGGAGAATAACGACATTCAAAGAATTGCGACCTATTGTCAAAAGGATGTAATTACTGTTGCTCAGCTTCTATTGCGCTTTAAGGGTGAGGGCTTGATTGACGAAAAAAGTATAATTTACACCTAATTTTTTTTATTTAAATAGCTATGTTTCAATCAAAATTAACCAAGATGCTTTCTTTCAAAATTCAGGAGTCAAAAATTGCAATTTTATTTTTGTTATTCGGTTTCATTATTTCATCTTGTAATGATCCGAAATCAACACTTGCAGAATATGGTCCCATTTTCGAAAAAGTGATGATCAGTGATACAAGTGTTTTTAGGGGATTTAACTTCGGTGACAGTTTAAATTTTGTTCAGTCAAAAGAAGCTAGTAAGCCTCTTGAGATGGATAAGGCGTATTTGTATTACGAGTATAAATTAGATTCTGAAGGTTCTTTTAATATAGCTTACAATTTTGATGAACTGGGTTTAAATGAGATCCATTCTGATATTTTTATAAATGACGCAGATAATGCAGATGAGGTTTTTGATAAATTCAAAACTTATTTTGATGGGCACTTTGGAACGAGTCAGGCTCAAATGGGATTTACAATCTGGTCGGTGAAATCCGAAAAGTATGGCCAGGTGATAATCAACCTTAGTAATGAAAGTACTGATTTTACGGTTGATAAAGCTCCAGGGAAAATTTCTCTTTGGATATACCCTGATAAAAGTTAATTTGATCAAATAGAGCTTATAAATATTGAAAATTTGCGGCACCCAATTCAATAATTCATAAACTGTTTTCCTCTGAGCACCTCCTGTTTTTTAACAGATTAATTGTAACTTCACATCTTAAAATAATGAACGATAATACTAAAAATTTAATACCTATTAAAGTGGAATATAGAATTGAAAAAGACACGATGGGAGAGGTAAAGGTACCTTCCGAAAAATATTGGGGTGCGCAAACAGAGCGTTCCCGAAATAATTTTAAAATAGGGCCCGAGGCATCTATGCCCAGGGAAATAATTCATGCATTTGGTTATTTGAAAAAGGCTGCTGCAATGGCAAATCAGGAGTTGGGAGTTTTAGACGCTGATAAAAAAGACATTATTGGCAAAGTGTGTGATGAAATTATTGCCGGAAAATTGGATAGTGAATTCCCTTTGGTTATCTGGCAAACAGGTTCAGGTACGCAGTCAAATATGAATGTGAATGAGGTGGTCTCAAATCGTTCACACGTTTTACTTGGAAATAAATTAGGTGAAGGAAAAACATTTATTCATCCGAATGATGACGTGAATAAATCACAATCTTCAAATGATACGTTTCCAACTGCGATGCATCTTGCTGCTGCAATTGAAATCAATGCACATTGCAGCTTATAAACAGGTTGTAGATATTACACTTCCGGGAATGGAGAAGTTGAGAAATACATTGCAAAAAAAATCGGACGACTTTAAAAATATTGTAAAAATTGGTCGTACGCATTTTATGGATGCTACCCCATTGACTCTTGGACAAGAGTTTTCGGGTTATACACAGCAGATCACAAACAGCATTCGTGCTATAAAAAATGCATTGGAAGTGGTTCGTGAATTGGCTTTGGGAGGTACAGCTGTTGGAACAGGATTAAATACTCCTAAAGGATACGATGTGTTGGTAGCAAAAAAAATTGCAGAACTTACAGGTCTTCCATTCGTTACTGCACCAAATAAATTTGAAGCCTTGGCTGCGCATGATGCAATGGTTGAATTGTCGGGTGCTTTAAAACGCTCGGCTGTTGCATTGATGAAAATTGCAAATGATGTACGTATGTTAAGTTCTGGACCACGTTGTGGAATTGGGGAAATTGTTATTCCTGATAACGAGCCAGGATCCTCTATTATGCCCGGTAAAGTAAATCCAACTCAGCCCGAAGCATTAACAATGGTATGTGCCCAGGTAATGGGAAATGATGTGGCAGTGTCAATAGGCGGTTTAAGCGGACATTTCGAATTGAATGTATTCAAACCACTGATCGCTGCCAATGTATTGCAATCTGCCCGTTTAATAGGCGATGCCTGTGTTTCCTTTAATGATAATTGTGCCATTGGAATTGAACCTAATTTGCCTGTATTGAAACAACATCTTGAAAATTCATTAATGTTGGTTACCGCATTGAATACACATGTTGGTTATGAGAATGCCGCTAAAATTGCAAAGAAAGCACACAAAGAAAATAAAACCTTACGTGAAGCCGCTGTTGGCTTAGGTTTGTTAACTAACGAACAATTCGATCTTTGGGTGAAACCTGAAGAAATGTGTGGTTCAATGAAATAAAACACCGATCCCTGACAGGGTTTCAAACCCTGTTAGGGTTATGATTAATTAAAATGTTTTGAAATTCCACTTTTTATAAAAAAAACTCATTCAGAGCGTCATTGCGAGGGAGTTTTTACGACCGAAGCAATCTCACATCCATCATTTTTGAGATTGCGGAGTTTATCCTGAGCCTCACGAAGGGACTGAAAATTCTCGCAATGTGGCTCCAAAGAGGCATTAAATCTCTCCTGCCCGACTGATGTTATTCTGTCGGGCAGGTATTTTAATAAATTAAATGTATAAAGTCTATAATTCCATTTGAAAAAAAAGTTCCTCATATTGTTTTTTTTCTGTGTTGTAACCATCTTGGGTACCACTTATATATACGCACAAACAGACACCTCCAAAGCGCCAGACGAAATAATTATTGATGGTAAGCGCTACAAAGCTGTTGATGATAAAAAAGCAGGATCCGTAAAAAGCAAAAAAACAACCGATTCCCCCGACAGCATTTTTGTGGTTGACAATAAAAAATTTCAATACTACAATAATTGGTTGACCATTGGTGGAGGCGGCCAACAAAATTTAACCTACAAACGTGAACTCGGTTTTGCAGGCGGTCTTGATTTTAATTTCCATGTTAAAAAGAATTATTTTCAGGCGGGGACGCTACTTTCCGGTGCACGGTTTGGCTCTTATAATAACTATCAGTTACATTTAGGTTATGGCAAACGGTTTGAAGATAAAGATTATCATTTTGCAGCATTTTTAGGTGTTTCCTATTCAGCGGGCCATCAGGTTACCTTAATTGATTCCACTAAATATGAAAGAAGAACTTTTAATCAGCCCGGCTTATATATTCAAGGTGAAATTATAAAAAAAATAACCTATGATGTAGGAATGGGAGCCAGTCTTTTTATTGACTGGAATCAGGAGCAGAGTATGGTAGGGTTCAGATTTATCCTCTATTTTTCGGGAGCCTATACCGGAAAAAAGAACAAGGATTCTGGTGATTATTAATTTTGTAACCTTGATCCTCTAAAATTAAGGTTCAGTTATAGCAATAGTTGTCCTTTAAAATTAATCTTAGTAAAACTTGGTGTTCTTTGTGTCTTAGTGGTAAAAAAATGGGGCGGAATAACCCTCAATTTAAACAAACTTTTCCCCTTTAGTTATTTTTACATCATTCACAAAGATCTTTATCTGCTGCTCATCCTCTTTTTTGCAGATCAATAATATCCCATCCGATTCTACTACAATGTAGCCATCCAGGCCCTGAAGAATAACAAGTTTATCCTTTGGAACATTTACAATACAATTTTTAGAATTATAGCTTATTACGTTTTTACCAACAATCGCATTTTTGTCTTCATCGCACTCAATATGATCGTATAACGAACCCCAAGTACCCAAGTCACTCCAACCGATCACAGAAGCACGAACATAAACGTTTTCAGCTTTTTCCATGATGGCGTAATCTATTGAAATGTTTTTACAACGGGTATAAGCATTAGCAATAAATTCAGCTTCCTGGGGGGTATTGTAAAAAGGATTTCCTTCTTTAAAAAGGGCAGCCATTTCAGGTGAATGTGTTTCAAACGCTTTGATAACACTTTTTACACTCCATACAAAAATGCCTGAATTCCAAAGGAAATCGCCACTTTGTAAAAAGAACTTGGCCATTTCAAGATCGGGCTTTTCAGTAAATGTTTTTACTTTTTTGATCCGGGTATCACTCTCATTCGCTTCCGATTCTACAAATTGAATATATCCGTAACCAGTATCAGGTCTGCTTGGCCGTATACCAAGTGTTACAAGGCAATCTTCTTTTGCCGCTTTTTTAAAGCAGGATTTGATCGCTTTTACAAAAGTATCTTCTTTGGTAATTAAATGGTCGGAAGGAGCAATTACAGTCACTGCATCAGGATTCATCTGCGCTATTTTGTAGCAGGCATAAGCAACACAAGGCGCAGTGTTTTTGCGCATCGGTTCACTTAAAATAGCAGCATCATCAATCCCTGGGATCTGCTCTTTCACCAGGTCAACGTAAGAATCGTTGGTAACAATATAAATATTTTCTTTAGGGCAAAGGCGTAAAAAACGACTGTATGTTTGTTGTAATAACGTTTGGCCGGTCCCTAATATATCCATGAACTGCTTTGGATGTGCAGTCCTGCTCATTGGCCAGAAGCGGCTTCCTATACCACCTGCCATTATCACGCAATAATTATTTTTCATATTCTTTTTTGTAGATCTCAACTGAAAAATTAGGCACTAATTACACTAATTTAAAAATGGAGTAAAAAATTATTTTTATATTTTTAGAGACTCTTTAAAATTTAATTACATATTTTGTATTGAATGCTTTACTCATTTCTAGTTTCTGTTGAAACTGTTTCCAGCTGTGTCATCCCGAACTTTTGTGAGGGATCTTGTTATTATGAAAGATATTGCTAAAACCACGAGCAAGATCCCTCTTGGCGAAAAAGCCAATCGGGATGACATAGCCTATGGATTTTGTTTTTACTCACATTTTAAAGATTATTTAGAAATTTAATGCAAATCATAGAATTAATTTTTAATAAAATTTAAACGCGGTTCTAAAAAAATTAATTCGTGAAATTCGTGGCAATTAACTTAATTTTTTCAGCGCCAACCGTAAATTCCCGATCACACCCTCTACATCTTCAAGCATACATGTTCCTACCGACAAGCGGTACCAGTTTGAATCAGGCGATGCTCCAAATGCATAAAAAGGAACCAAGGCAACTTTCCCTTCATCCAGAATATATTTGGTAACATCCTGTGTGGTTTTTAAAACCTTCCCATCACTTGTTTTTTGTCCGTGCAAAGCAAACTGCACCGTTAAATAAATTGCTGCTTCCGGACTAATTGCATCAACATGAAAACCTTCTTCTTTTAAACTTTGAAATCCTTTATAAAAACCAACTAAACGATCGTTGATCTTTGTTTTTATATCATCCAAAAAGGTATCGTAATTTTCTAAATTGCTCAGATATCCTGCAGTTGCAACTTGCTCTGCTTTTGGTGCCCAGGCACCAACATGGGTTAAAATTAATTTTATTTTTTCAATGATCTTTTTAGGTCCCATTGCCCAGCCTACACGAACACCCGTTGCTGCTAAGGATTTTGAAATTCCATCCACAAAAACGGTATAGCTTTTCATCTCAGGGCGAAGGCTTACAGGATCATAATGTTTGGTAACACCATGTGTAAGTGCCCAATAGATCTGGTCATACATCAAATACAAGGGCTTGGTTCCTTTAACAGCTCGTAAACTGTTTTCTGCCAAAATCAGATCGCAGATCTCTTCCAGATCTTTTTTGCGGAAGGTAGTACCCGTTGGATTTAAAGGCGAACACAATGCAATTAAATTTGCTGAACTGATATGAGGCTTCAGATCAGCAGCAGTAGGCATAAAATTAGTAGAGGGAGATGTTTCAAGCAATACCTGTTTAGCGTTATTCAAATAGGTATAGTGATTGTTGTTCCATGATGGTACCGGGAACACCACTGTGTCGCCAGCATCAACTAAAGCACGGAATATCGCATAAATAATAGGTCGTGCACCACCGGCAATTACGATCTCATCTGTTTTGAAATCCAAATTACCTCTCTCTTTCAATAGCTTTGAAACAGCCTGACGCAATTCCGGCATACCATCGGCTGCCGGGTAGTTGGTCTGATCATCTTCGTAAGCAGCAATAATAGCTTGTTTTAATTCAGCAGGAATAGGAAATACTTTTGGATTAAAATCACCAATAGTGAGGTTGTATATTTTCTCTCCTTTTTTTATTTTTTCATTTACTTCAGCTGCCAGTTTTATAATTTCTGATCCAATAATATTTTCGGCAAGTTTTGATACAATCAAATCATTGTTTTTATCTAATAAAGTAGCGCTCATTTAAAATGTTTTAAATATTTTTTTTACTTTTTGTGCAGAAAAACAAATTTAAGAAAAACCCTGTTAGTTATCCCGATTTGTTGAATGTTTTTTAGTTAAAACTCAGGAAAATTCGACAAATCAGCTAATTATCAGCACTTCAGTAAGTGGGTTAAATAAAAACATCCGATTGGTGCTAAGTTCTTTGCATTTAAAACGTTTTCGAACCTGCTCACCTTTTATAAAATTGCGGCTTTTATTATACTGAAAAGTAGTACCCATCGGCAACTCTTCTAATAGAACGGTATCCTGGCGGATGTCGTATCTTTTTAATATGCGTAATAAATTAATGTCGGAGCAGCTGGAAGCCGCAGGATTATTCATGTATTTACGTAATGCTGTTATTACATCTACCGGAAAGATATCAGGGATTAAAAATTGCTGCATCAACAATTTATAATGAAGTTTCCACTCCTCTCCATGTGGCTTCACCGAGTTTTTGTTTTTATTGTAGTTGGATAAATGAGCAATTTCATGAACAAGTGTAATTAAAAAGGCATACTTATTCATATCATAATTGATCGTGATCAAATGATTTTCTCCATTAAATGGTGGGCGATAATCACCGTATTTTGTTGTCCTGCTTTTTTTGATGCGCAACTTAAAATCAAATTTAAATATCCATTCTGATATAGTAGGTACAGCCTTTTCAGGGATGTATTTATAGAGAATGGATTGGTTACGGTCGACTTGGTTCATTAAATAGTTTGCAGTTTATTTTTTGTTGTGTTTGACGAACAGGAATAAGGGGGAATGGGCATTAATCAGTTCTGATCAGTTCTTTGTTTTGTTTATTAATTGCAATACAAAGGTAGTCAGTTAGTTTTTATTAATTTACGATGGAGTATAGTTATTTTGGAATATTGTACTTTTTTCAAATGTTTTGTTTGTTTTGAAAAGTTTGATTTTTTATTCTTCTTTTTGGCTTTTTAAATCCATTATTGTCCATATATCCAAATTGCTTGTAATACGCTGAAGTTGCCATGAGTTTTCGAATCTCACAAAATGATAAAGATCTTCAAACTCCGTTGAACTTACAGATTTAAGTGTTCTTTGAGAATCTCTTACCATCAGGTCAATCATGGTTCCATATATATACGCTGTGAATTCATCTGAATTGTCATTTTTATAATCTGAAATTCCTACTATTTCAATTTTCTTGATATCCACTTTATCTATGAAATTGTAAATGCCTGATCGTAATTGTCTATTAAGCGCTGGCTGATAGAAACCAAATAGTCTTTTCGTAACTATGTTTTGTGCTAACGACATGTCTCTTGCCATCCAAGCTTTTTGCATTAAATGATAGGAGTCAAAAACAAATTTGGTAAGCAGTTCCTTATCCCAAATTTTATCCTCCTTTTCACTTTCTTTTAAAATCTTATTGGTTTTATATTTCTTATACCGCTTGATCCATAAATATCCGACAGTAGCAAAAGATATTAATAGTATAACAATAATTAAAATAATAAAAAAACGGTAGTTGTCTCCTTCTACCCATTTGACTCCTCTTCCTCCACGAGACCCGCCACCAAAGCCTCCACCTCCGCCCCCTCCACCGCCTCCACCGCCAGCTCGAGAAAAAACATTATCAACTAATAATGAAAGAGATATGGTAATAGCAAATAGTTTCTTTTTCATGTGACTAAAATTTTTCAAAATCTGATGTGTCTTTAAATTACTTCACATAATACTTCATTGCCTCTGGTAAAAACTTTTTGATATCAGCAATTCTTGTTTCATCACTTGGGTGGGTGCTAAGTAGTTCAAATGGTTGTTGTTTGCTTTGAGCGGCCATCCGTTGCCAGAAACTAACCGCAGCATTAGGATCATAACCCGCCATTGCTGCAAATACAAGTCCTAGCTTGTCAGCTTCACTTTCATGAACACGTGAATATTTTAATACCCCTAATTGAGAGGTTAAACCAAACGATTGTAAAAAAATATTTTGTGTTTCTTTCGGCTTTTCTGATAATGCAACTTGTAAAGCAATTCCACCCGCCTGAACGATCAATCCCTGGCTCATTCGTTCATTACCATGTCTGGCAACAGCATGTGCAATTTCATGCCCTATTACAATTGCCAAACTTGTTTCATCCTGGGTAACCGGTAATAAACCTGTATACACCACTACTTTCCCACCCGGCATACACCAGGCATTTATTGTTGGGTCATTTATTGTATTAAATTCCCATTTATAACCTTGTATCCTTTTACTTAAGCCTCTTTCCGTCATAAATTTAGTTGTTGCAGCCTGGATCTTTAAACCGACTTTTTTTACTAATTGCGCGTTCGGATCGGATTCCGGAACTACCGGATGTGTGGATAAAAATTTTTGATATTCGGTTAAACTCATTCCTATCAATTCACTTTCGGGAACAATGCTCAATTGTTTACGACCGGTTATAGGCACCTTTTCTACACATGAAGTTAGTGTAACGATAAATGCGATTGTTATTAAAAATTGTTGAATTTTCATTTTGTTAAAATCAATTTGTTAAACATATTAATCTTGTATGTAAAAATGAGTGCCAGCTTTAAGCGATATTTTATTTTAGCAGTTGATAAACAAAAAAGCTGGAAATGTATGCCAAAGCACTCATAAAAAGGAATTGAATTACCGGCCATTTCCAGTGTTTGGTTTCCCGGTAAACGATGGCAAGTGTGCTCATACATTGCATCGCGAAAGCATAGAATATCATAAGTGAAAAACCTACGGCAACTGAAAATTGGGGCTTTCCGGTTACAGGGTTTACTTCGGCCTGCATTTTTTCGCGAAGCGTTTGTGTGTTATCAGAATTTCCCACACTATAAATAGTAGCCATTGTACCTACAAATACTTCCCGTGCTGCAAAAGATGTAACCAATGCTATTCCTATTTTCCAATCAAATCCTAAGGGTGCTATGGCTGGTTCAATTGATTTTCCTAATATCCCGGCATAAGAGGCTTCCAGTTGCTCTGATGAGATCTTTGCTTGTCGTTCTGCTTCATCATACGTTTTAACCATCTCCGGACTGTCATATTTTTTTTCAATCACTTCTAATCGGTTGCCTGGTGCATGAGATGATAAGAACCAAAGTATCACCGATACTGCCAGGATAATTTTACCGGCATCAAACAAAAATGATTTTACTTTGTCGTAAATGGTGAGCCCTACCGTACGCCATTGAGGACTGCGGTATACAGGCAGCTCCATAATAAAATAACTTTTCTCGCGTGATCGCAGGATCCACTTCATTACTAAAGCAGCCATCATTGCTGCAATAAAACCGATCAGGTAAAGAGCCATTAAAATAAGTCCCTGATAATTGAATATTCCCAGGCTCTTCCCTTCAGGAACAACCAATGCGATCAATAGTGTATAAACAGGTAAACGTGCCGAACAGCTCATCAATGGAGTTACCATTATAGTGATCATGCGCTCTTTCCAGCTGCTCATGGTACGTGTACTCATAATGGCCGGAATAGCGCATGCTACCCCACTCACCAGGGGTATTACCGAACGTCCATTCAGTCCGAATTTCCGCATCAGCTTGTCCATAATAAAGCTTACACGTGCCATATAGCCCGTGTCTTCCAGTATGGCAATAAATGCAAATAACAAGGCAATTTGTGGAACAAACACAATTATCCCACTCAACCCGGCTAAGATCCCGTTTACAAGTAAGTTGGTAAATTCGCCCGGGGGCAAGGTTTGTGTTGCAATATTAGAAAAAGAAACAAATAAAGTTTCTATCCATTGCATGGGATAAGCAGCAAGAAAAAATATGGTTTGAAAAATGAAAAACAGTATGACCAGGAAAATGGTATAACCCCAAATACGATGCGTTAAAATACTATCCAGTTTGTGGCTGAATGATTCCGTTTTAATGGCCGATTTATGCGTGATACACTCCTCAACAATACGATTGATAACTTTATACCTCTCAACCGTTTCCTGTGATTGCAGCTTGTTGCTATCAACTGAAGAAGCATTTAAAATAGTGGCTATTTTTCCTTTTTTATCCGGATTTTTATCGAAATAATTTATCTCCGAAAAATTATTAATAATTTGAAAGGCTGCAAAATCACTATTCACTTTTATTACGGCAGCAATTTTTTCTATTAGCTCCGGTGCTAGTTTTTTAATGTCAATAAAATCGTATTGAGGAACAGGTAATGGCTGCAATAATGCCTGTTTTAAAGTCTCTATGCCTTCTTTATTACGGGCACTTAAGCCTACCACTTTTACCCCTAATTTTTCAGAAAGCCTTATAGAATCAATTACATCACCCTCTTTTTCTACCAGGTCCATCATGTTTAATACAAGTATCACAGGCATTTTCAGATCAATGATCTGTGATACTAAAAATAAATTCCGTTTCAGATTACTTGCATCTGCAACTATAATGGTAACATCAGGATGGTTTTCATTATTTGGATCACAAAGAACTTCAAAAGCAACGCGCTCATCAAGGGATTTTGGATAAAGGCTATAGGTTCCCGGTAGATCTGTAAATTCAGCAGTTACAATATTATTAAGTTTTGCTAAGCCCGATTTTTTATCAACAGTAACACCGGGAAAGTTTCCCGTTTTTTGATTTAAGCCGGTAAGCGCATTGAATAAAGTAGATTTGCCACTGTTGGGGTTTCCAACCAAGGCAACTTTTAAGAAGGTTTTTTCAGAGAAATTTACAAAAGACTGATTCGCTTCCACCAACCGCTTTATTTAGATATTAGCAGCCAGTAAGGACACAAGTATTGTAGAAGCTTCAGCTTTACGCAAACTCAACAAATATCCGGAAACGCTGATAGCGATAGGGTCGCCCATAGGTGCAATGCGGTCGAGTTTTACTACTTCACCGGGAGTACAGCCCATTTCAAGCAATTTAAGTGCCATGTGCTTATCGGTAAAAGAGTTAATAATAGCACTCTGACCTATTTCCAACTGTGCCAGATTTTTAGACATTGTTTTCATATTTATACAAAAATACAGTTTTCTTCCGCCATTCCGAAATGAAACCAATACCTAAAAAAGGGTATTTTTAATTTGTTCTTCTTTTGTTTCTATTTAGTGGAGTGATAAACGGGATGCTGCTTAATTTTTAAAAACACATTAAGCGCTAAATTCGTTTTTGTGGGCCTTCCGGAATTTCAATTTTGCTCCATTTTGGGCAATCCGCACATTTTTTTTTCTTACTAAACAAAGAGCATCCTGATAACAATATAATTGTAACCATTAATACCAAATAGGAATGCTTTTTTATTGATGATTTCATTAGCAAAATTGTTTCATAAAAACACTCTTGTAAACTCAGGGCTATTCGATTTGACTGGCTTGAGCCTTGGTTCCTCCCATCCCTAGAGGGGAGGAGAGGAGGACTTGTTTTTATTGTTTTACAAGACTTAAAATAGAATCGAAGATCCAGCGTCCATCAATATTACTAAGTTGACCATCCGTTGCACGCTCAGGATGTGGCATCATTCCAAACACATTTTTATTTGCGTTACAAACTCCTGCAATATTTTCGCTGGCACCATTTGGATTTGCCGCATCGCTAACAACACCGTTTGCATCACAATAACGGAACAATATTTGTCCGTTTGCATTCAATTGTTTTAGTGTTTCAGCATCAGCATAAAAATTACCCTCACCATGTGCAATAGGTATTTTCAGTGCCTTCCCTTTAGGTATCTCTGAAGTTATCAATGTATCGTTATTGTCTGTTTTTATAAACACATTTTTGCAAACAAATTTACGCTCGGTATTGTGAAGTAAAGCGCCCGGAACCAGTCCTGCTTCACATAATATTTGAAATCCGTTGCAAATGCCCAGTACATAGCCACCTTTGTTAGCGAATTCAATGATCTTTTCCATGATAGGTGAAAAGCGTGCAATGGCACCCGATCTCAGATAATCACCATAAGAAAAACCTCCGGGAAGGATAATAAAATCGGCACCTTTAAGATCGGTATCTTTGTGCCATAATTCTACTACTTCTTGCCCCATGATATCACGTAATACATAGATCATATCCTGATCACAATTCGATCCCGGGAAAATAACTACTCCAAATTTGCTCATAATCAATGATTGATTTTACTGAATTTAATAATACAAAGATACGCATTAAAATATTTAAGCGCCTTGCCTGTGGTCCTATTGTTTAAAAAAGAGTGAAAAAATGATGGATAAAAATAGAAGCAAGTAATAAAATAAACAATAGTTCTCCCCACCATTTTTTTTTAATTTTCAAAAAATAGTTAGCGCAAAATACAGATGCTGGAATTGCTAAAGCCGAATAATTTTCGATAGATACCTGAGGAGCTATAAATAGCGATAACAAAGCAAAAGCGGAGAGCCAAACAAGTAATAAAATACCTTTTTTGTTTCTTTGAGATGCCTCATAAAAACCGGTAAATAACTTCATGAAAGCAAGTGAAATGATCAGCATGCTAACGCCAGACATAAAATAAAAACTGCTGGAAATAACAGGTTTGGGCTGCTCGGGTATATGAGAAAGGAATACTTTAATATTCCACCAGTTACCGGGAGTTTCCTTCAAAAAATAATAGCTGAACACAAATATATAGGGTACTAAAAGGCCAAGTGATGAAATGATCCATTCCCGCCAGTTAAAAGGGCGAAAAAGTATAAATCCAATACCCAGCAAGGGGATAAAAACAATGCTTGGAAAATAAAAAAGGGAGGATAACGAGAATAAGATACCTGCATCAAAAGCATTAGAAAAAGCTGTGTCTTTTTGATAAGAGCTCACCAGTTTATAGATAGCAAGCATTATAAAAATATTAGAGAATATGAAGGGGTGCAATGTTAACATGGTACTGTCCATGCTCATAAACACAATATAAAACAATGCAGGAAGAAAGGAAGGCTTAGTAAGTATCTCGTATTTATTTACAATAAAATTGAGTAAAAAAGCGCCACTAATAATTAATAGATAAGCGATGATGGTAGCTATAAAATGAAAGTTGTTGAGCGGTTTTGCTATTGTTTCGTATAGCGGCATTTGATCACCTACAATAATATTTTGCTCTGCAAAAAAAACAATTATCCACAATACCAAAGCAAATAATGGCAAGAGAATAAACGATGAAGGATTATTGTTTTTGAAAAATCGGATTAACATAATTGGTTTATGGATAACGAATTTAGTCGAATAAAAGAACGAATTTACGAATCTGTATGGTAACATAACGAACATAGATTCGTAAATTCATAAAGATTTGTTATCCGTAAGTAAATTAGTCAAAAAAAGACGGTTTTATTAATAAAATTTGTATTTTTGACCGCAATCAATAAATTTTTTTAATTATGAATATGACAGATGTTTTTAATGGGACCGGACGTTTTTTTCAATGGTCATTTACTCTTGTAGAAAAATTTGGTAATGTACCAAACATCTTTTTTTGGTTGTTAATAGGCTCATTGGTGCTTGTTTGGTTGCGTATGCAAGCTAAATTTAACAAAGAAGCGAAAGAAAAGAACACACTTCAATAATACCAAATACGCTTAATAAATACACCCTGCTTATCGGCTGGGAATATGGCAATAGCGCATGAAAAGCAAAAGCCTCGTTCTGATCATTGATCAGAACGAGGCTTTTATATTACATTCTTTATTAAATTGTATTGATAAAGTAGTTCTGATCTACCCTTAGGAATCTATTAATTTGCAATAATATCAAATTGCATATCGATCATTTTAGAGAACTCATTTCCGGCATCAAGGATATCATCTCCCCGTTTATCATAATGCCATTCTACTTTGGTTTTATAGCCTTTTCCACTTAATTTTTTTATGATCAATAGTATATCCAAAATATACTTTGCGGAAGTAGAATTAAAATAATCCAATTTAAATACAAAAACCAAGGTTGAATCATCTTGCATTTCTTGTTTCCGGTAAAAAGCCATTGCTTCCAATTTCATGATCCAATCAATTACTGGAGTATAAAATTTTCCGGCATTTTCTGGTCGCGATTCACCTGAAATAATAAAGTGGTTAGTTGAAGCATTGAACAGTATAGCAGGGGAATCTAACGTTGCTTCAATTATAAGAGGATCCATATTATTGGAATATAATTAATGTTAATGAAAAAGGAAGTAATGCGAGTGTTATGAAATTGAATTTTAAATTTTTTATTAGTTTTCGATCCGGGATTAGTATTCGATAAAATCAAACTTCAGATCAACTGTATCGGAGAATTCATTACCGGCATCCAACATATCATCATCGCGTTTATCAAAATGCCATTCTATATTGATATTATAACCCTGATCAACAAACTTTTTTATGATCAATAAAACATCCATAATATATTTTGCAGACGTAGAATTAAAATAATCTAATTTGAAAACAAAAACCAATACAGAGTCATCTTTTGTTTCTTTTCTGGAATTAAGTGTTTCTTCATACTTAACGATCCAATTAATTACCGGAGTATAAAATTTCCCGGCATTTTCAGGACGTGATTCACCCGAAATCATAAAACGGTTCGATACCGTATCAAACATTATTTTTGGTGAATCTTCTGTTGCCTC
The DNA here is from genome assembly GCA_040388745.1 of Bacteroidota bacterium. Classification (GTDB taxonomy): domain Bacteria; phylum Bacteroidota; class Bacteroidia; order 2-12-FULL-35-15; family 2-12-FULL-35-15; genus 2-12-FULL-35-15. The sequence goes on from JAZKBF010000017.1 coordinate 29,211, forward strand.
AATTATAAGCGAATCCATATATGATTGTATTATTTTTGAATATTTATTTCTGTTTGAAAAAGATAAAAAGATGTTTGATCTGTTAACTGTTTAAAATCGTATTTTATTTGATTGCCTGATTTAATAGCGATATCTATTATCCCCAAACCTGCGCTGTTCTCATGTGTACGCTTGGATAGCATTTGTTCACGATACATTTTTTTTAGTTCCGCAGGACTTAGACTGGCAACTTTATCCAGCTTTTTCTTTAATGAAGGGATATCATCGTTTAGTATATGGTTGCCGGTTATAACAGTGAAATGATTATCCGATTTACACAAAAGTAACATGGCAATATTTTGATGTGGATTTCTGCTTGATGCGTATTTACTGATATTTTCAATGCTTTCTACTAATATGTTGTATACTTTTTTGTCGATACCGGTTGCTGATTGTATTACACTTAATTTGTTTTTAATGTTTTTTAATAGAGAGGTGGTCACAAGATGATCAAAATAACCTGTAAAGGCTATTAGAATATTTTTTTCACTCATGAATTGGTAAACCTCAAAAGCGGTTGAAACTTGTGTCATACTTATTTTTTTTGTAAAGTTAAAAACTTCTTAATGCAAGTATCAAAAATATGCAAATTAATATGATATTATACCAATTTTAATATGAAAAAAAATCATTTTAAAGCATTTTCCCATGGAAAACAAGTCAATTTTTCAATTTCCCCATCTTTATACAAAAAAATCGTTCTTTATTGTTCGAAGTAAAAATCAAGTAATGCGAAAATTGAAGCATCACCTTTATCACCATTTTCTTTTACATTTTCCTCAAAAAAAGCATCAATTGCTGTTACTATTTCAGCATAGGAGATAATTCCATTATCATCTTTGTCGTAATTTTTTAAAGGAACCGGAATCCCATTAATGCTTTTTTTCTGCAGAACATCCGAAGAACCAGCGTCTTCTGTTTGTTTATCAGGGCCTGAGCTATTTTCATTCATTTTTTTAACTTTTGCTATCTGTTCTGCTGCCATATCCACTTTTAATACTTTAAATTCTGTTCTACGGTTCATCTGGCGGCCAATTTCTGTATTGTTGGTGGAAATGGGTTGAACTGATCCATAGCCTTTGAATTTAAGCCTGTCTTTGTCACAGCCTTTGCTGACCAGGAAATCCTTTACAGCTTTTGCTCTTAGTTCCGAAAGTTGGCGGTTACTTTTTGATGACCCGATATTATCTGTATGTCCTGATATTTCCATCTGAAGGGAGGCCATTTCATTCATGAGTTTAACTGCACGTTCCAGCTCCGAAAAAGATTCTTTTCGAAGTGTTGACTCATTGGAGTCAAAGAAAATATTGTTAAGAACAATTTTCTTTCCTACTTCTACTTTTTGCAAGGTAACATCTCCTAAATTCCTTTCATATCCCCCCGAATCCGGAATTACCACACTTACCGATTGAAACAAATAGCCTGATTTGTTAAAAGTGATATCATAATTTTTTTTAAGAGCTGAAGTTATTTTAAACCGACCTTCACTGTCGCTTTGAGCCTTTTCAACCGGCTGGTTGGTAGTGTTATCAATTACTTCAATCTGTGCTTTTATAGGATGACTACTCTCATCAACTACTCGGCCAATTATAAAGGCGTTTTTTGATTTCGGTTTTAAGGCTTTTAAAGGCGGGTCAACAAGATATATTTTTCCTAATTTAGTTTTTTCACTTGGTAAAAGGGTTAACACAAATTCTCCATTGATTTTATCCAGTTCTTTAACAACAGTACCTGTGGTATCCGCCAAAAATATTTTTTTGAAATTTTTTGTTTCTTCCGGATCAAACCCAAAGGTTACCTCTTCATCGGCCTCAATATCCTTAAATTCAAAAATACCATTTTCATCGGTTTTAGAGGTTTTTAAAATTTCACCATACGTGCTTACAAGGTTAACGGTAGAAAAGGCAAGAGGTTTTTTATCTGCTATGAATTTACCTTTATAATCGATCCTGGACAAGGTGTCCGGCAAAGGAGCAACATTCGAAATTTCTTTGGCTTTTTTTAAAGCAACTTCCACAGAATCCTTAAATTCTTCCTGCTCTTGTTCAAATTTAGCAACTTCCTCCTCTTTTTCATCTTCAATTGCCGATTTTGCAGCTTCGTCTTCTTCACTAGAAATGACAGTTTCCTCCTTTTTTACACCATTAAGGATTCCTTTTTTTTGCTTGGGATCCTTTTTAGTAGCCAGATCTACACTTAGTATTTTAAGCTCTATCCTGTTGTTTTGCTGACGTCCTTCTTCTGTAAAATTGCTTCCAAGGGGTTCTAAAGCTCCATAGCCTTTATATTTTATACGGGTTTTGTCAAAACCACTGCTAATAAGGATATCTACCACCGATTTAGCTCTTTGCTCAGTAAGCTTCCGCAGAAAAGTTACTGAACCAATATTGTCTGTAAACCCCGAAATTTCAATCTGAAGTGCCAGGTTTTCATTTAATAGCGCTATCACCCGTTCCAGGTCCGGACGTGATTCCTCAAGAACAACAGCTTGGTAAAAGTCAAAAGAAAGACTATTAAGGATCGTCTTTTTTTCTACTTCCATTTTCTGTAAATTAAAATCAGGAAGTTTTTTTTCGAATCCTATTGAATCAGGGATCGAAACCATTACCGATTGAAACAAATAGCCGGGTTTGCTAATATAAACAATGAAATCGTTTTTTTGTGCTACCGAAATACGGAAACTTCCGGTGCTCTCCAATTGTTCAACCAATTGTTTGGTTTCAAAATCAATGATATCAATATGTGCGCTGGTCTTATTTTTTTTCTCATCGTACACATTACCGGAGATATAAGCACTTTTTTTCAATGGATCCTTTTGTTCTGCACAAAGGGAAAATGAGAGGATATGAAGAAAAGTAAAAATGAGTACTTTCATGACTAAAAAAACTATATTAAATAACTATTGGAATAAACCCGTAGTCATTTTTAAAAATTCTTGTCCCACTACCAGGGATTTGATCTATAGATGCATAAATTCTGAAATTCCATAATTTAAGAGATCTAAATTTTTTGTTTTGTGATGTGTTTTTTTGTCAAATTTAAATTCTTAAAGCATTCAACATACCGCTTTATATCTTAATTTAAACGGTTTTTGCATACATACATTGTAACCCTTCATTCAATACTTTCTGTTTTACATTTTTTTAAATCAGAAGTAATAACAACCAGAAAATTTCTCCATTTTCTTTAGAATTTAGCTACTAAAACTGTTGTTTTAGCATTAGGCGCATTTTACAAAATAAGCAATTAAAACCCAAAAAAGCAAGTTATTTTGTATTAATTATTCCGATTTTTTCTCTCCCCTTCACCCAATTTATTGCCTTTCCCAAATAATCAACTCGTGTTGTTTCATCTTCTTTTTTTAGTGCCAAGGTCACATTTCAAATTGGGAATTTTTCCAATAATAGATTTCAATTTTATTGAACAATAATCAACAATGGAACAGTTAGAGCCTGAATTCGATTATGAGCTGGCTAAAGCGTTAATAAACGCTTAGTGATTCAAAAATAAGTTATAAAAGCCCTGGAAATTTAATTGCAATACTAAGATAAAAAAATGTTGCAAAAGATTGAAGCTGGAAATTGGGCTATTTCTTTCATCAAAGGAGAGGGAACCCTTTAAAAATAGGGCTATTCTCCAAAGAAATAATCAATTATAGAGGTAATGTCTTCCTGTTTCACGTTTGGTGCGTCATCAAAGAAATCATCTATCATTTTAATGATCTCGTCATAGGTAATAGTTCCGTTCACATCCTTGTCGAATTCTTTGTATCGCTCCGGAAGTAAACTGGTGCTATTACTTTTTGGTGCTAATTCTGTGCTTTTTGTTGAAACATTTGGATCGGCTTTTTCATTAACAGCTAGCGTTGTTTCTTTTGTTTCCTCACTTTTTACTATATCAGTAGGATCAGCCGTTTCCTCTTTTTTATCGGCAACTACTTCCAGGGGCTCTTTATCAACAGCAAGAGTTGTTTCCTCACTTTTTACTACATCAGTAGGATCAGCTGTTTCCTCTTTTTTATCCGCAACTACTTCCTGGGGCTCTTCATTAACAACAAGTGTTGCTTCTTTTGTTTCCTCACTTTGCACTTCTTCGGCAGGATCTGCAGTTTCTTCTTTTTTATCGGCAACTACTTCCAAAGGCTCTTTCTCTTCTTGAATAATTTCTACTTTGTTAGGTTTAATATTTCCCTCCTTTTTTTCAGTTGCAAAGCTTTCCAGCGCATGGCGGGAGAAATTACCAGAATTATTTGTCTCCTTTTTATCAGCTATTATTGTTTTATTGTTTTCCTGAATTTTTTCTTCTTTTGTTTCTACTGGAGTATCATTGTTCTCCTCTTTTTTATCAGCAACAATAGTTTCATTGTTTTCCTGAGCTTTTTCTTCTCCGGTTTCTATTGGCGTATCACTGTTTTCATCTTTTTTCTCGGTTGCTATTTCTGTTTCTTTGTTTACCTCCACTTGTTCGTTAGGATCATTTCCCCAGCTGGCATTAACCACAGAATCCAGGCGTTCCTTATATTTTTTTTCTTCACTATCATCTTTTTTTACATCAGCAACAACTGTTTCTTTGTTTTCCGGAATTTTCTCTTCCTCAACAGCAGGAGTGTCATTCGTGTTTTCCTCTTTTTTTACGTCAGCAACAATGGTCTCTTTGTTTTCCTGTAGTTTTTCTTCTCCGGCTTCTATTGGAGTATCAGTGTTTTCATCTTTTTTAACCGCAATTGCAACTGTATCTGCATTTTCCTGAGCTTGTTTTTCATCAACAGAAACAATTATTTCGTCTGGCTTTAAACTGATCCCGGTAGCTACCGGCATATCTTTAATTCGTCTTTCTTCGGCCAGCTCTTCTGCTTTCGTATCAACTTTTAGTACTTTGAGTTCTATTCTATTGTTTGCCTTACGTCCCGCTTCGGTATCATTGGAGCTAATAGGTTCATTTGGTCCATAACCTTTATAGGCAAGTCGTTTTTTGTCTATGCCTTTGCTGATAATACGTTCCATCAAGGCCTTGGCCCTTTCATTTGAAAGTTTAACATTATCCTTTTTAGAACCAACATTATCAGTATGTCCTGATATTTCAATTTGAGCAGAAGCCACATCATTCATTAACGTAACTATCCGATCCAGATCTAAAAACGATTCTTGGCGAGGAATTGTCTGGTTGAAGTCAAAAGAAATTGTTTTAAGGGTTGTTTTTTTACCAACCTCCACTTTTTGCATCGTAATATTCTTCAGATCCTTTGATTCAAACTCTGTAGATTTTGGAATGGATAAATTAACAGATTGAAACAAATAACCTGGTCTGCTAAAAAATATAGCTAATTCTTTTCCGGAAGGGACAGCAATTTTGGAATAACCTTCGTTATCACTTTCCGACTTATCGATCAATGCCAAAGAAGAATTGTCGATCGCTTCGATCAGCACACTGATAGGTTTTCCGGTTTCATTGAACATCCTGCTGGTGATAAAGACGTTTTTTGTTTCCAAAACAATATTTTTTACAATTTCATTGTAATTTGTTTTGTAGGAAATGTCAAGAGTCAATAGGTATGCGGTATAACCCTGTGCAGTGATTTTTATATCGTACTTTTTGCCTGTGGGAAGCGAAACAAGATACTTTCCTGTAATTCTATTGGAATTAAAGGTGCCAAATGTTTCATCATTTGATTTGTCAATTATTTCAATTTTTGATTTTATACCTTCCCCGTTTTCATCCGTAATAAAACCTTTTAGGAGTGTCGTATTTTTTTTAATGATATCTCCACCCAATGCAACACTATAAATATCTTTTTCTCCAATTCCATTAGGTTTAGAGGAAGCATAATATCCTTTTTTGCCGTTGGCAGATAAGGTGAAATATAAGTCGTCATCAGGGGTGTTAATAGATCTACCAAGGTTTTTTGGAGTGCCCCATTCACCACTTGCAGAGTCTAAAACCGACATAAAAATATCATAGCCACCTATAGAGTTGTGCCCCTTAGAGCTAAAGAAAAGCGTGTTACCATTTGGGTGAATAAATACACTTTCTTCATCTTTATCACTGTTAACAGATTCTCCAAGGTTTACCGCCTGGCCCCATATTCCGGTGCTTTCTTGTGTGCTGTACCAAATATCCTTTTCCCCAACTCCTAATTTCCGGTTACTTACAAAATAAATTGTTTTTCCATCGGGAGATATACTGGCAGAAGTTTCATTGTCATTACTATTAATTGATGATGGTAATCTTAAAGGAGGTGACCATTCTTCTCCATTTAATGAGGACTCAAAAAGATCTCCATTTTCGGTTTGGTTACCATCATAACGGTATAGAATCATCCTTTGTCCATCATTTGATAATGCTATAGCAGAGTTGTTAATATCAGGGACGTTGATGGTTGGGCCCAGCTTTCGGGGTGCTAACCACTTTTTATCTTTAAGATCGTAATAAGAGGTGTAAATATTCGTTTTGCCTCCTTTGTTTTCCAGTTTTTGTGGTTTTCCTTTTTTTGCAGCAGCCACAACGGGAGCTGTTATCTCAGTTAACGGCCTGTTGGAGGAAAATATCAATACGTTCCCATCAGCATGAATAAGCGGGGCATAATCCGGGAATTGTGAATTTACCACAGAACCAATATTTTTAATTTCCATGCTTAATGAATCTTCTGCGGAACCTGCATTTTCATCAGCAACAATTTCTGGCTGTTCAGCGTTATCTTCATTTGCCGAACTGTTTTCTTCATTGGTTGCAACAACAGTTGTGTCAACCTGCTCCTGACTGTATTCCTTAGTAGTGGAATCAGCATTAATATCTTGTTCTTCCACTACAGGGTTACCCTCTGCTCCCCAACTAACCTTAACTACAGAATCCAGACTCGCCTTATATTTTTGCTCCATAGCATCAATTTTCTTTGCGAGTTCCTGGTTTTCCTTGAGCAGTGCATCTTTCGAAGCATCCCCTGTTGTTTCGTCTTTTTTTACGTCAGCAACAACTGTTTCTTTATTTTCCTGAATTTTTTCTTCCTCAACAACTACAGGGGTATCCTCAGTTTTTTCGTCTTTTTTTACATCAGCAACAATCGTTTCTTTAGTTTCCTGAATTTTTTCTTCCTCAACAACTACAGGGGTATCCTCAATTTTTTCGTCTTTTTTTACATCAGCAACAACCGTTTCTTTAGTTTCCTGAATTTTTTCTTCCTCAACAACTACAGGGGTATCCTCA
>JAZKBF010000017.1:36549-68707 GCA_040388745.1 Bacteroidota bacterium
CTTTAGTTTCCTGAATTTTTTCTTCCTCAACAACTACAGGGGTATCCTCAATTTTCTCGTCTTTTTTTACATCAGCAACAATCGTTTCTTTAGTTTCCTGGATCTTTTCTTCCTCAACAACTACAGGGATATCTTCTGTTTTTTCGTCTTTTTTTACATCCGCAACAACCGTTTCTTTAGTTTCCTGAATTTTTTCTTCCTCAACAACTACAGGGATATCCTCCGTTTTCTCTTCTTTTTTTACATCAGCAACAATTGTTTCTTTATTTTCCTGAGATTGTTCTTCTCCAAATGCTACTTTAATAGCATCTAAATTCTCGTCTTTTTTATTAGCTGTCAGGATCGAATCTTTATTCTCCGGAACTTGCTCTTGCTCGTTAATTATCGGGTATGGACTAATAACATCATCTACCTTAACATTATCTGAACCTGATTGGATTCGTTTTTCTTCGGCTGCTTGCTCGGCTATTACATCCACTTTAAGCACTTTAAGCTCTATTCTGCTATTTATCTGGCGACCTTCTGCTGTTTCGTTTGTGGCGATAGGATCAGTTGATCCATACCCTTTGTATTTCAACCTGCTTTTTTCGCAGCCTTTACCTACCAGGTAATTCATTACCGCTTTTGCTTTTTGTTCAGAAAGTTTTTTATTGTCTTGAAAACCAACATTGTCAGTATGCCCCGATATTTCAATATGAAGAGAGCTCATGTCATTCATCAGCTTAATTATACGATCAAGATCCGCAAAGGATTGTTGTTGTGGGATCTCCTGATTGAAGTCAAAAAATACATTATTAATAGTTATTTTTTTTCCAACCTCCACTTTTTGCATGGTGATATCTTTAATGTCTTTTGATTCAGAACCACTGGATTTTGGTATGGATACATTAACCGATTGAAACAAATAGCCGTGCTTGCTGAAAACGATATTGAATTTTGTTTCGAATGGCAAAGAGAAGCGGGAAGCTCCAGCACTATTTGTTTCAAATTTTCCTATCAATTGTTTGGTGATGATATCGATCAGCTCTATCTGCACTTTACTGATCGGATTCCCTTCCTCATCAAGTACCCTGCTGAAAAGGTTAGCATACTTCGGTTCAAGAACAATATTTAAAACAACTTCATTATAACTGTTTTTTTCAGATGCTTCAATAAATTCGGTATAGGTACCATTGTTGTCATCTGTAAAATTTATTTGATATTCCCCGGTTGCAGGTAGCGAAACAAGAAACTTTCCTGTAGCTTTATTCGACTTAAATGTGCTAATAATATCACCGGTCAACTTTTCTTTTACAACGATTTTTGATTCGATCCCCAGTCCGTTTTCACCAATAACAAAGCCTTTTACAAGAGTGGTATGTTTTGTTAAAATACTTTCACCGAATGTGATACTGTAAATATCCTTATCTGCCAATGCTTTTGATTTAGAAGAGGTATAATAAGCCGTTTTTTCGCTGGCTGCCATCGCAAAATAAAGTTCATCTCCAGGGGTGTTGATGGAAGTCCCAAGATTTATTGCCTTTGCCCAAACATTAGTGGTTGTGTCAAGATGAGACACAAAAATATCGTAACCCCCCGTTGAATTATGACCTTTAGAGCTAAAAAAGAGTGAACTTCCATTTGGATGAAGGAAAACACTTTCCTCATCTTCTTTGGTGTTAATGGAATTTCCTGCATTTACTGCCTCTCCCCAGTCCCCGGCCTCATTTTGTATACAATACCAAATGTCACGGCCACCCAATCCATCAGGTCGGCTGCTTACAAAATAAATTGTTTTTCCATCGGCTGAAAAGCTGGCAGAAGTCTCATTTCCATCACTGTTTATTGGTGCCGGTAATCTTTTTGGGACTGACCATTCATTGCCTTTTAAAGTGGTTTCAAACACACCTTTATTTATATTTTTATTATTTCCGCCTCTATAGATCAACATCTTTTGTCCGTCATTTGATAATGCAATAGCCGAATTATCAACACCAGCAAGATTAACCACCGATTCGAGCAGTATAGGCTCTATCCATGTTTTGTTTTTATCGTTATAATAGGTAATGTAAATAGCAGCGTTTGCTTCTTTACTTTTTGTGATATCCTTTTTAGCAGCTGCGCCAGGAGAGGTGCTTGTTTTATCGGTGGGCCGGTGGGAAGTAAATACCATGGTTGATCCATCAGCAGAAATAAGTGGAGCGAAATCAGAAAAAGAGGAATTTACCGGTGAACCAATATTTTTAATTTCCGCCTTGGCCGGGTCATTTTGAGCGCCAAGGAATTGGAAGAATGTAAAAAAGAGAATTGAAAAAATTACTTTCATTAGGGTAAATAAATGTGAATGAGCTTAATTTAGAGTCTGGCCTTCCAGACGTTTTTTGTTTTTTTTACATGTTCAATACTATTGCGTAACACAAAGTTCTTTATCCTACCTTCGGTTTTATATCCCGCAAAAAATACTTTTCAGCAACTGATTGTTAATTCAGGTTTTGTTTTTTAATTTGATATTTATAAAATTCCGAATAGTAAATTACTTTATTCTGAACAAGGCTGAGCGATAACAGGTCTTTTTAATGGGTGATGAATAAATAGTTGGAAGGCTTTTGTGGCAGTATCAAAAATCGAAATTTAATATGTTCCGACCGAATGGCTACTTACCTCAACTTAAAACTAATTACACTATCAAACCTAAAACGCAGATCCAACTGATTTATGCGAATGTTTTTCGTTTTATTTTGTAAAAAAGAATAGGTTTTTGTTAAGAGAACCCTTGCCCGTAGATTCAAATAACCCATTGAATCATAAATAAAAATTTTGAGAAAGTGTTCTGTACTTGTACGATGCAGAAACTATTTAGTTTCCATAATAATGTCTCGGATAATTTCCTGATAACCGGCTTTGTATGGGATATCAATAGAAATGGTATCAGTTTTATAACCCTCGGTGGAAATCTCCATCTCGTATTTTTTGCCCGGAGGAACAGAAACAAGGTACTTTCCTGTAGTTTTGTTTGACTTAAAGGTCCCAACTAATTTATCAGTTCCTTTGTTTTTTAAAACAATGGTTGATCCGATAGGGGTATCCGTTTTATTAATAACACGTCCCTTTAGTAAGGTTGTGTTTTTTTTCATCAGATCTTCCAGAAATGTGATACTGTATATATCCAGATCCCCATACCCATCAGGTTTTGACGAGGCATAATATCCTGTTTTTCCGTTCCCCTGCAATACAAAGTATATTTCATTTTCCGGTGTGTTTATAGGAGCGCCAAGGTTTTCAGGTTCAGCCCATGATAAAGAGGTTTCATCATAAACAGACATGTAAATATCAAAACCTCCGGTAGTATTATGTCCTTTTGAACTAAAAAAAAGCACTTTTCCATTGGGATGAATAAATACACCCTCTTCATCTTCTGCACTGTTCACTAGTTTCCCCAGATTTACGGCTTCACCCCATGTTCCGGTATCATCTTGTGTGCTATACCATATGTCCCTGCCACCATATCCCCATTTCCTATCGCTCACAAAATAAATTGTTCTTCCGTCAGGAGATATACTCGCAGAAGTTTCGTTCTCTTCACTATTAATGGGTTCAGGTAATCTTACAGGGTCGGACCATTCTTCCCCGGTTAATATCGATTCCAAAATATCTCCATTTGCATTTTGTTCGTTACCACCACGGTATAGAAGCATTCTTTGTCCGTCATTTGATAAAGCGATCGCAGAATTATCCACATCAGGGCGGTTAATTGTTGGTCCAAGTATGAACGTTACTAACCAACGTCCATTTTTATCATCATAATAAGTAACGTAAACGTTTTCAGTACCCGATTTGGCTTTTAGTATATCTTTTTCATTTAAGGGTCTAGGGGAAGTGAAGATCATATTATTGCCATCGGCAGAAATAAGGGGTGCGTAATCCGGAAAAGAAGAGTTTATCTGAGGCCCTACATTTTTAATTTCCATTTTTATAGAATCTTTTTGCTGGGCAGAAAGGAATAAAAATAAAGCGCAAAATAAAGTAGTAAAGAGTATTTTCATAGCTATAAACAGTGTAAATTAGATGACCCTTTCGGATAAACCATTAAGGATTTTTGTTGAATTATTTAATGATTTTTCAAACGAACCTAATCACAAAGATATAGAATAATAGAATATGATGAAGGGTTTCTGAATTTTCTGTTTCCGTATCGTTTTTCTTGACTAAAAACGGGATCTTGACTGGACCATAAATGGGTTGGCTGCAATATAACGGATGGTTAACTCAAATCCGCCTCTGCCTGTGCTTGCTGTCTTTAAGCCTGAAGTATTTATATCATAGCTCATACCCACAGCGTAATTGGAGTACTCAAGAAGCATAGCTACTGTACCTGCATCTTTTGCACGATAATAGCCTCCAATAGAAAATGCTGAACTGCTTTTATCCCTGGTGTACTTGCTTTTTTGTTTTAATTTATAGCGGATCAACGAACCCATATATACTTCCGATGGAGCGCCTTGTTTATAAAGCATAAAACCCGGAACAAAACCTATATTGGAAAAGGGTATACTTAAAAGTACATCGGCATGCAAAACAAATTTCATTCTTAATTTTTCATTGTTGCCTGCAAAAGAATATTTCGGTTGAGAAAAATGAAATACAGACATTCCCACGTTTGCCTTAAGGTCGTTATTTTCCACTACGCGTTTCATTCCCGCTGAATTGTTATAGGTCCAAACCACTCCCGCTGCTACATCGGGGTAAGCAAAAGAAGTTGAAGTATTGGTTTCACCGGAACTTAAAGCTGGATTGTACGCCTGGCCATCAAACTGCTTCCCCCATTGTAATGCCGTGTAATCAACGCTACGTTGTGCATATCCGATCTGAAGGCCTGCGCCTACCTTCGTGTATCTGTCGATGTACACATGACAGGCACCTGAAAGGTTTGCCTGGGTAGTTCCCATATTTGAATCTCCGGCTTTATCGCTAAAAAAGTTGAGGCCCGCTGCATAAAAAGCTTTTGCTTTCTTTTTCTTTTGAAAGCTTACATCATAAGCTGCGGCAATTGTTTTGTAAGGAGTTCCAACACTTTTCCATTGTTCTTTATAATTCACCTGAGCCGACATACCATAAACAGCCCCTGTAAATGCCGGGTTTTGGGTAAATGGCGACATGTAAAATTGAGAGAAGTGGATATCCTGAGCCAGTATAGATTTAATAGGTAATATGTAAAATATAATATTTACAATTACCATATAAAATATGACTTTCGGTTTTACAGTAATGAGTTTCATATATTACTTATCTTAAATATTACATTAAAACTTATCGTATTAAGCTAATATTTCCTTTTTTATTAACTTCTTCACCTGTAGTGAGGGTTGCTCTCATAACATATACAAATACAGCGGTATTCATATCTTTGCCTCTATAGGTACCATCCCAACATTGCATAAGGTCTGTAGTTTCAAATACTTTTTCTCCCCAACGGTCGTAAATTGCAAAATATAACGATTTCACACATTTACCATAAACACATTCCATGTCGTTTTCACCGTTATTATCCGGAGAAAAAGCATTAGGAACAAACATTTCTCCACATTCGTTCAATAGTTTAATTAAAGCAAATGCGGGCGAAGGTGAGGAGAAGTCCCATGATGGAGAATTCATTGCGCTCAAGCCAAATTGGTTTGCTGTTGCAGAAGCAGGAATATCTTCCCATTGCGGCACATTCTGCCAATGTCCGATCCCGGTGATCTCCCCATCAGTAGCTGCATCGTAATAGATAGTAACGGAAGCATTTGCACTTCCAGCTTCTCTCCTTATTTGATGGTAATAAACAGGATTAACATTTACAACTGTAGCCTTTTTTAAAGTTACATTATAGGTTTCTGTAGTAGGATCAACATTGGCCAAACGCACAGCAAAATCATTTTGGAAATTATTGTCCGGTGTAATTTCGACCGGTCTGTATCTTAAGGTGCCCAGGCTGGAACCTACAGGGAACAAGTAAGCTTGAGTTGCTGCGGTACTTCTTACCAATGCTCCGAAGCCTAAACTGCTTACAAAACCTGTTGAAAGTTGAATGGATGGTATGGCCGGGTTAGTTACAAAAACCGTTTTATTCCCGGTTGCTAATTCCCTGTCAGTCAGGTTAAGCGTATCTCTAACAATAGCATCAACATTATTCAATTGCTTCACCCCGTTATTTTGAAGAACCAGGTTGTGAAATTCTGTTACGTCCGTACCTTGAATGTTTTGATTGCCGCCAACTAATAAACAAGTAATTGAACTGGCTCCATTGGTGCCAGCGGTGTTGGTGAAGGCTCCGTTACCGGCAGAGTTTGTCCAGTCGCCTGTTAAGTAAACAGAGCCGCTGTTTCTAAAAGTTCCTCCAACCCCTGTACCTGTATCTTTTAAATTGCTGATCCCGCCATTGGCAAAAATAGTATCATTGGCACTATAAATTGTAGTTCCGTAGTTAACCATCACCTGCGAAAACAAAGAGCCACATACCCCGCTCCAAAGCAGAGAGATGAAAAGAAAACCAATAATGAGTATAATTTTTCTCATATTTTATTTAAAAACAAATTGTCACTATTTCAAATGAAAACCGTCTGAAACATCGCAAAGGTGCAAATATAAATTTAATAAAACTCAATCCTATTTAATTGACAAAAAAAGCCGTTTCTAAGAAAGGCTTAATTTGGTATTAGCTGCTGTTACGAACGAAATCCCTTTTTGTTACAAAATAAATTTTCGTACCAAATATAAAAAATAGAGCAAGTGTCTTATTGTTAGTGCTTTATATTCAAATGGCAAACTAAAGCCCTCTCAGGAAAATAATAGAGAAGGAGAAATAAATGATCAAACCAGTTACATCAACAAGTGTTGCCACAAAGGGAGCAGATGCAACAGCGGGATCAAAACCAAACCTCTTTAATATTAAAGGAAATAATGAGCCAACTATATTCCCCCAAAGCACTACTGCAACGAGCGAAAAGCCAACAACAAGGGCAATTTCCAATGAATGAGGGCCGTAAATAGTAGTAAAATTAGACCAGATGAATACTCTCAAAAAACCGATAATGCCGAGAATAAGTCCCAATACTAATCCAACTTTGATCTCTCGTTTTATGATCGTCCACCAGCTTCGCACAGTAATTTCACCTAAAGCCATAGCTCTGATCACAAGAGTTGATGCTTGTGAGCCTGTATTACCACCACTTGAAATGATCAAAGGAACAAAAAGAGCCAGTATGACCATTTTGGCAATTTCATTTTCGAAAAAGCCCATTGCCGATGCGGTAAGTGTTTCTCCTAAAAACAGGATCACTAACCAGCCAGTACGTTTTTTTAAGATCTCAACAATCGACAAACTCATGTATGGCTCATCAAAGGCTTCTACACCGGCCATTTTTTGAACGTCTTCGGTATCTTCTTCTCTTCGAAAGTCAACAACATCATCAATTGTAATTACACCTACTAATTGGCCAATAGCATTAACAACAGGAACTGCTACCAGGTTGTATTTATCCATTATATTGGCTACACTTTCGGCAGGGGTATTGGCTTTTACAGATATTATTTTGGGATCGTAAATATCAGCTACGATGGATCGCACCGGAGAAACGATTAATTTTTTTAAAGGTAAAAGTCCAATCAGTTTTTCGTCATCATCCACTACATAAATTGCAAATACCTCTTCGAGATCATGCGCCTGTTCACGTATTTCACGAACACATTCAAGCGCTTTGCTGTGGAGGTGAACCCGCACAAATTCCTTCCGCATTAAACCACCTGCAGTATTGTCATCATATTTTAAGAGGTCTACAATGTCGCTTGCCTGCTCACTATCTTCGATGTGGGATAATACTTCATCCTGCACATTATCGGGTAATTCAGCAATAACATTAGCGGCATCATCAGAGTCCATGTTGTCGATGAACTGTTCTGCGATCTCTTTTGAAGTAAGTGAAGCTAAAAATCGTTCGCGGACATCATCTTCCAACTCTACCATTACATCAGCGGCAGTTTGTTCGTCCAATAGTTTGTAAACGTATTTGGCTTCTTCTATTTCCAGCTGATTGAAAATCCCGGCAATATCGGGTGGATACAGCTCTTTGAGCTGTTCGGTAACAAAAGCACCATTTTGAGAACTAATGGCATCTCTTAGATCGGATAAAAAAACATCTGTTAATTCAAAACGCATATTGTACTACGAATTACGAATTTTAACGAATTACGAACCTTTGTTGGTTATGGATCTGCTAATAAATTTAGCGGGAGCGAAGGTAAGTAATTTGTTAATTTGAAAATTTGCTAATTTGAAAATTTCACAATTAATTAGCATACTGCGAAAACAGGGCTACTTAATTTGCCGCAGATTACACAGATTCCAAGCTGTCAATGGTTCGACTAAAATAAAAAGCAAAAACAATAATGCCACGAATTACACGAATTAAAGGCATTTTTTAGAATTGGTGAAAATTCGTGGCCATATTAAAAGAAAAATAATTTTGGAAAATTACTGCAATGGATGGTAAATGCGGAACTAAATAATGGGTTCAGAAGATGCAGGACATTAACAAATTAGCACATTTTCAA
Source organism: Bacteroidota bacterium (assembly GCA_040388745.1). Classification (GTDB taxonomy): domain Bacteria; phylum Bacteroidota; class Bacteroidia; order 2-12-FULL-35-15; family 2-12-FULL-35-15; genus 2-12-FULL-35-15. Next base: position 45,118 of record JAZKBF010000017.1, read on the forward strand.
ATTAATTTGTTAATTATTCTTATTTTTAGGCAAATTTTGAAGGTTTTTATGAACGTTTTTTTTCATTTCGGCAGGTATTTCATATTAGTAAGACGAGCTTTTGGCAAACCCGAAAAGTTTTCGGTTTACCGTAGTCGTATTTTTGAAGAAATGAACATTTTGGGCATTGGCTCATTGGGCATTGTTGCGATCATATCCGTATTTATTGGGGCAGTTATTACTATTCAGTCGGCCTTCAATTTTGAAAACCCTTTAGTACCCATTTATGCAGTAGGTGTAGCTGTCCGCGATTCCATGATATTGGAGTTTTCTCCCGCCATTATAAGCCTGATCCTTGCCGGTAAAATAGGGTCGAGCATTGCATCTGAAATAGGAACAATGCGTATCACGGAACAAATTGACGCATTGGAAATCATGGGCATCAATTCTGCAAGTTATTTGATCCAGCCAAAAATAATTGCTTGTGTGGTATTTAGTCCTGTTCTAGTTATTTTTTCAATGTTTTTGGGCATATTCGGTGGTTATGTATTTGGAGTAATGACCGGTGTTGTTACCAATTACGAATATATTTATGGTATTACTTATAATTTCAGGCCTTATAATGTGGTGTATGCCCTGATCAAATCGGGAGTGTTCGCTTTTATAATAGCTTCCGTTCCTGCATATCACGGGTATTATACAAGTGGAGGATCACTTGAAGTAGGTAAATCCAGTACCAAAGGAGTGGTTTATAGCAGCGTTTTGATACTTACTTTCGATCTAATATTAACTCAACTTTTATTGGCGTGATCCAGATAAACAATATATCAAAGTCATTTTCTGGCCGAAGCGTTCTAAAAGATGTTTCATTTACCTTTCAAACCGGTAAAACCAATATTATCATTGGTGGAAGCGGTTCAGGTAAAACCGCTTTAATAAGATGTATGGTAGGTTTAAATGAAGTTGACTCGGGAGAAGTTTTATATGATGGGCGTAATTTTTATGATCTGAATTTTAAAGGAAAAAAAGAAATTCGTAAAGAAATAGGAATGCTTTTTCAGGGAGGTGCATTGTTTGATTCGAAAACTGTTGAAGAAAATGTAGTGTTTCCCCTTTCTATGTTCACAGATCTTACTGAAGATGAAAAAAGAGATCGTGCTAATTTTTGTTTGCAACGGGTAAATTTGCCCACCGCCAATCATCTTTTCCCTTCCGAATTAAGCGGAGGTATGAAAAAAAGGGTGGCCATAGCGCGTGCTATTGCTGTTCAGCCAAAGTATTTATTTTGTGATGAACCAAATTCCGGTCTCGATCCTAAAACTTCTATTGTTATTGATAACCTGATCAAAGAGATCACGGAAGAATATGATATAACCACTATAGTAATTACCCATGATATGAATTCGGTAATTGAGATTGGAGATAATATATTGTTTATCCATGAAGGATCAAAATGGTGGGAGGGGAGCAAGCAGGAAATTTTAAAAACGGATAATAAAGAAATTCAGGATTTTGTGTATGCTACAAAATTTATGAAGGAACTGAGAACGAAGTTTTAAAAAAAAAGTGTAAATTTTGTATAAATAAAAAATGCCCCTCTTCAATTTGAAGAGGGGCATTTTGTTTATTAACGCCTTTGTAATTATTGAACGATCATCTTTTTAGTTACTTTATTTCCATCCACTATTAGTGAATAAAAATAAATACCAGAAGCGAAGTTCACATTGTTTATTTCGATTGAGTATGTTCCTTGTTTCACATCTGTTTGTGTTTTATTGAACATTTTCGTTCCTCTAACATCATAAACCTCTAAAGTTACATTTTCTGCAGCTTTTTTAATTTGATAGTTTATAGTTGTTTGGTTAGTGAAAGGGTTAGGTGTATTTTGACCTAAAGCAAAACCGTTTTTCTCAAGTTCGCTAACACCAACTGTAGAGTTACCATAAATTGAATAATAAATTAATGGTGCTGTAAGAAGATCTCCTCTAAGTGAATTATTATAAGTAGCATTAGAAGAATATCTGTGAGTACTATAATAAGATGTTCCCATGCACCATGAAGATGCATCAACCTGATGGTCAACATAATCCGCTAATGCAGTAACAGTAGGGTTAAGTTGGCTCCAGATGATACCAGCAAAGCCATTCACGTTTTGAGCAACTGCAGCACCTGTAAAGCTATAAGCACAATCTCCAATGGCATGAGTACCTCCTGGAACAAATGTATAGAAACAAGAAACGATGTTTCCAGCAGGGATTGCAGCAGGAGCTACTAATGGAATATTGATATACTTAGAGTATCCACTAGCAGATGAATCTGTTGCTTGTAAAACATATTTAACTAATATTTTATTAGTTGAGGGCGCAGCAGCAGTTACTTTATTACCCTGTGCAGTTGTTGCACCTGTTACTTTAGGTCCGATCACAGACGTTCTCCAGGTAGAGATAGGAGCCACCCATACTGTATTTGTTAATCGTTTACTGAAAACACTTGTATTAGTAGTGTCACCCCAAACAAGCCATACATATAAAGTATCAAAATCATTGGTCTTTTTTACATATGAACCTAAAATTAGAATACTATCGATATTGTATCCATCAGCCATAGTTACTATAGGCTCAAAAGTATCTTGCAGGTTAGTAGACTTAGGATCTAAAACAGAACCCATAAAAATATTGTTGACAAAACGGTTAGTGGTTGCTCCAGATCCAATTCTTACAGTAGAATCCATATAAACAATAGATAAAAAAGTATCCTGGTCAGCATTAGCTGTTCCATCTAAATTTAATCCTTTTTGAGTCATTACATCGCCAACTGGCTCAATCCACATTCTAAAAGGGCCACCAGCTCTTGAATCTGAATTTGATCCTGTTTTAGGAGCTTTCATATTAGTAGGCAAAATGGCTTTTTGTTTGATTGGGTCTTGAATAGGTGCATTTTGACCGATTATTGATCCGCAAAGAACCATACTCGCAATGGATAAATAAATTTTTTTCATTTCTATCTATTTTTAATTAGTTAATAATTTTTTAATGAAAACTTAATGACAAAGCTAGTGATGTAATATGATATTCGCAAATTTTTAAAAAATAAAATCATTTGAAATAATGGATTGTTTTTGGAGGATTTATTGGAATGCAAGGCCAGTGTATTTTAATTTTTAAAAGAGAAAGCCCGCCTTTTTTGGGGCGGGCTTTCTAATAAATTTAAAAAAATAACAATTGCAATTATTTAATTACAACCATTTTCATTGTAGAAGTGGTGTGTTTCCCAACATTAAGTGAGTAGTAATAAACTCCTGCAGGAAGATCGTTAGCATTAACATTGATAGTGTGACGACCGATGTTTTGGTTTCCTTCAGTTTGAACAAGAACTTTTTTACCAGTTACGTCATATACGTTCAAGGTTACAGCTGCATTGTGATCCAACTCATAGTTTATAGATGAATTATTAGAAAAAGGATTTGGCATATTTTGTTTCACTGTTATACCATTTTCTGAAATATCATTTATTCCAAGAATTTCATCCACTTTAAAAGAAATAATATGGTTCTCATATCCATAAGGGGTTGTCCAACCCCAAGATGGCATAAAATATCCATTCCAACCATTTGTATTGATATTATATCTCACATCTCTAGGTAATACGTAAGAGCAGTTCATATCGGCAGCAAAATCATTCGCAGCTCCGCCATAATAAGTTGGATCAGTGTCTTCACCATTTTGCTCATACGAAAATTGATAGAAAGCATTTTTCTCGCTTATTGAATCGGTAATAGAATACGAATATCCTGGAATAAAACTAACAATAGCACCAATATGAGCACCATTAGTTTGTACCGGGATCCCCGTTGTTTGAATGTAAATTTCACCAACATTGTTAGTAGAATCACTTTCAGTTAAAAAATATTTATAGGTACCAAGTATCATAGACGTTGGAACATTTTTAGTAGCGAAATTATAAGTTATATCCTGATAATTTTCGTTGCCCGGAGCTCCCATATTATAATTTGAAGCTGTAACTTGTTTAATAATGGTAACAACAAGAGTATCAACAACTGTGGATGCAAGAGTTCTTAGGTAAGCATAAGCTATAGCAACCGAATCAAGTGTAAAAGAGCTGTTAGCAATAATGCCTTGAAGTGGCATGTTTTTAGCATCTAACATGGTAGCATATTTATGAAACTGAGGGTATGCAGCATCCCCACCTGTGTAAACGCCTGCAATGATAGTAGAATCAGGGAAAACTAAACCAAATTGGCCAGCAGCTAAACCCTCATTAGGTCCACCAACTGCATCCAGTTGTAAGGCATAATTTAACCAGCCAGAAAATTCTCTGGAAGGATCAGCAGAAAAAGTATGTTTTAAAGAAGTTTTTAATTTAGGATTAACTAATTTTTGTGGTGCATTCAATATTGACTTTTGCTGGCCAAAAGAAAACAAGCTAGCAAATCCAATTCCTACTACTAAAGTAATTTTTTTCATTTTTATTCTATTTTTTTATTAGTTATTAATTCTTAAAAAGAGTCAATGACAAATTTAACAACCTAATTTGATAATAGCAAATTATTAAGAAATAAATTTGTCGTGAAAAACGGTATCAGATTTCCCTTATGCCAGCTCAACATCAGCGTAAGCCTCAATAGGAGGGCAGGCGCAAATCAGATTCCTGTCGCCATGGGCATTATCAATGCGGGCTACGCTTGGCCAGAATTTGCTGTCTTTTATCCAATTCAATGGAAAAACAGCTTTTTCGCGAGAATAGTTGTGTTTCCAATCGTCAGTAATAACAGATTTTGCGGTATGAGGAGCGTTTTTAAGAACATTATCGTCTTTATCGGCAATACCTGAACTTATTTCATCAATTTCTTTACGAATATGGATCATCACCGAACAAAAACGATCCAACTCTTCTTTTGATTCACTTTCTGTTGGCTCGATCATTAAGGTATCGTGCACAGGGAATGAAACAGTGGGTGCGTGGTATCCATAATCCATCAAACGTTTTGCGATGTCACCAACTTCCACTCCTGCTTCGCGTTTAAATGCGACACAATCCAAGATCATTTCATGCGCACAACGGCCATTTTTGCCACTGTATAGTGTCGGATAATGATCTTTTAAAGATTCTTTAATATAATTGGCATTTAAAATCGCCATGCGGGTTGCTTCTGTAACCCCATCTCCTCCGAGCATTTTTATGTATCCGTAAGAGATCAATAAAATCAAGGCGCTTCCAAAAGGTGCGGCAGATACGGCATGAATTCCTTTTTCTCCACCTGTTTTTATTACTGAGTGAGAGGGTAAGAATGGCACTAATTGTTTTGCAACACCAATTGGTCCCATACCAGGGCCACCACCACCGTGAGGGATCGCAAATGTTTTATGTAAGTTCAGATGGCAAACATCAGCGCCAATATTTCCGGGACTGGTTAAGCCAACCTGTGCATTCATATTGGCCCCATCCATATAAACCTGGCCACCATTTTCATGGATGATATCGGTAATTTCGATGATGCTTTCCTCGTAAACACCATGCGTACTGGGATAAGTAACCATTAAACAAGCTAAATTGTTTTTGTGCAAAACAGCTTTTTCGCGCATATCGTTTACATCGATATTTCCTTTTTCGTCACATTTTACTAATACGATCTTTAAACCACACATAGCAGCACTTGCAGGATTGGTGCCATGTGCTGAGGTTGGAATTAAAGCAATATTTCTATGTGAATCTCCACGTGACTGGTGGTAGGCCTGGATAACCAATAATCCGGCATATTCGCCCTGAGCGCCACTGTTTGGCTGAAAACTCATTTTCGCGAAACCTGTTATTTCGCTTAAAGATCTATCCAATTCAGCAATCACTTCCAGATAGCCAGCTGCTTGTTCAACAGGCACAAAGGGGTGTATGTGAGCAAATTCGGGCCATGTGATAGGCATTAATTCGGCAGCAGCATTTAATTTCATTGTGCAAGAGCCCAATGAGATCATTGAATGGGTTAAGGACAGATCTTTATTTTCCAAGCGTTTAATGTAACGCATCATTTCTGATTCGGAATGATAGGTATTAAAAACCGGATGACTAAGAATTAAGGATTTACGATCGGGGATCAATGATCTTTGATTAAAAATAATCGCTTCTGTAATTGTTGAAGCGACTTTACCTGCTGCTTTTGCGAATACTTCAATAATTGCATTTAAATCGTTTGCATCTGTTGTTTGATCAACAGAAATGGTAATTGCGCTATCCGTATATCGGAAGTTAATTTCGGCAGCTTCAGATAGTTGCTTGATCTTAGTAGCATCTGCGCCATTAATTTTTATCGTATCAAAATAAATTCCTTTTTCAATGGTATAACCTAATTTTTCTAATTCAGCAGCTAATGCCAATGCTGAAAAATGTACCTGCTGAGCGATCCCTTTAAGGCCTTCCGGACCGTGGTATACAGCATACATGCTTGCCATAATGGCTAACAATGCTTGTGCGGTACAAATATTGGAAGTAGCTTTATCTCTGCGGATATGTTGTTCACGTGTTTGTAATGCCATACGCAATGCAGGATTGCCTTGTGCATCAACAGAAACCCCAATGATACGGCCAGGAATGATACGCTTATATTCTTCGCGGCAAGCAAAAAACGCAGCGTGAGGGCCACCGTAGCCCATTGGTACACCAAAGCGTTGTGTATTTCCAACAACAATATCGGCACCCCATTCGCCCGGAGGAGTTAATAAAACCAAGCTCAAAACATCAGCAGCAACTGCTATGGATGTTCCGTTCGTTTTTGCTTTTTTTACAAAATCAGCATAGTTGTGAACGGCACCATCCACTGTGGGATATTGAAGCAATGCACCATAAATGCTGCTATCCAATGCTGCAGTTTTAAAATCTCCTATCACTAATTCAATTCCCATAGGAGTTGAACGCGTTTTTAACAGATCTATGGTTTGAGGATAACATTCATTTGAAACAAAAAATTTATTTGCTCCATTTTTTACTGCTTCACGTGAACGGCTACTGAAGAGCATTGCCATCGCCTCTGCCGCTGCTGTGGATTCATCCAGCAAGGAGGCATTTGCAATTTCCATTCCGGTTAGATCCATGATCATGGTTTGGAAATTTAACAATGCCTCTAAACGGCCTTGTGCAATTTCTGCCTGATAAGGTGTGTAAGCAGTGTACCAGCCCGGGTTTTCTAAAACATTGCGCTGAATAACAGGTGGAACAATTGTATTAAAGTAGCCTAAACCGATATATGTTTTAAAAACTTTATTTTTTGAAGCTATAACACGTAAGTGTTTGTGGTAATTATATTCTGATAAGCCTGTTGGCAGGTTCAGTGGCTTTTTTAAACGGATAGCAGCAGGTATTGTTTGGTCAATTAATTCATCAACTGAATTGGCACCAATTTTTTTGAGCATTGCTTTTACATCATTTTCTCTTGGACCGTTATGACGGTTTACAAATTTATCGGTAGTAATCATTGTTATTTTATTTTTTAGGGAATGCAAATATAATCAGAAAAAAGGTAGGAGAAAAGGAAACAATTTTAACATTTTGTGCACACAAATTGTAAAATTGTGGAGGTGTTTGTTTCTAACTAAATTTTTTAAATGGATTAATATATGGAAAAAGGGCTACTATTTTTATGGTTGAGCGAGTGAATTGATATGCGGCCCATCGTTTTAATTTTGCGGTCCAATGATTGTTTTGGTGTATCGGAAATATCTGCTTACAGCCGGTTTCAATAACTGATTTTAAATGAAGTTGAAATGAATCTGAAAATTGTTCATTCAAAACGTCAATATTAAGTTCAATACTGCCATAAGCACTAAGATGATTTAAGTTAAAAGAGCCAATTGTTGCCCATTTACCATCCACCACAGCAACTTTACCGTGTAAAACAGATTTTTCCCATTCATAAATTTTTATTCCATTGCGAAAAAGCAGATCATATAACCACCTGGTAGCGGCTTGGAATACAGGGACATCTGAAACGCCAGCCATAATCAGATGAACTTCTACCCCATGCTTTGCTGCTCTGATCAATGCTTTTCTAAGTCTTGTGCCGGGCAAAAAATAACTGCCAGTTATATAAATAGATTTTTTTGCATTTTGTATCGCTTGTAAATAGCTGACACTGATCTGATTTTTTCTTCTTAAACGATCGTTCTCCCTTATTCGAACAAAAACGGGTTCGTTCAATAGAATTGGCTTAGGGATTTTTTTTACTTTTTTTTGTTTCCTTATAAATCTTCTTCCATATACCTGCTGACATATATTATTAATTTCCTGGCAAATACTTCCTTTTATAAGGATGGCATAATCAAGCCAGGCGGCCTCTGTTGCAGACCCCCGATATTTGTCGGCAATGTTGATCCCGCCAACAAGAGCAATGTTTTCGTCAGCGACCACCACTTTGTGGTGTAATCGCCTGCCAAAATAAATATTCTGAGAAGAAAAAAAAGGAGCAAAAAAACGGAGATGGATGCCTGACAGTCGGAGATCCTTTGCAAATTTTCGTGAAAGGGATTTAGAGCCATAACCATCCAGTATCATGTATGTTTGAACTCCCCGCAATGAGGCCTCTTTTAATGCTTTGGCAATGCGTTTCCCCGTTTCATCTTCATCAAAAATATAGGTTTGCAGGTGAAGGGTGTGTTTTGCCGAATGAATAAGGTTTTCAAGCGTTTCGAAATAATCATTACCGCTGTGAACTAATCTTATTTCAGCAGCTTTATGATACTCTTCGGCTTTAAAAGAATTTCGTTTAAAAATTCTAATATTCATAATTTGTTTTTTTTATGACAATCTCGTGCCCACATTACTAATTTAGTTAAGAAAATTATGAGCCAAATACGGTTTGCAATTGCAAAAGTACAGTTGGAATTATGCTTTTAAACAGAATAGTTGAAATAATTTATTTGAGAGGTATAATAAAAAATAAAAAAGGGACTGAAGAATTTATATTCTTCAGTCCCTTTTTTATGATGTGATCCCAATTGGATTCGCCAAATAAGGGTATTCAACACTTTACAATAAGTTACGGAGATTAATATTAATTAATCATGGTTCTTGACTGGGCTTTTTGCGCCCCCGATAAGGCAAGAAACTTATGCTTTCCCAAGTTACTGCTTCTATCTAATACCTTGCTAAACATTTGGAACAGATCATTGTATTTCTCCTGCCATATTGTGGCCTGTTGCTTTAATTCCACATAAAGCGCATCTTTATAAATGCTTCCTGTTGCTGTTGTGTTGTCTTTTATTTCTTCTTTTATTGTTAGTTCTCCCTTCCCTTCCAGTAGCCACGATTGACTTACACCTGTATTATCAATGATTTTTTTCAGTGTTCCTTTTTGCGGTTCGGTCTGGTTGTTCTCAATTCTTGACAAAGAAGTGTTTGTTAAGCCACATTTTGCCACAAAATCCTGTTGAGTTAGATTCAAATGCTCTCTAAGCAACTTGATTCTTTGATTTACTTCATGTTTTTTCATTTGTTAATAGTTTAGTTATCAATTAATTAAAAAATAATTTAAAAATACTTCACTTTTATTTGCTTTCGTGTTGTATTTGTGTTTACATTTGTGCCATAAGATAATCAAAGATAAAAATTAAATATGGAAACTACAACAATTAGAGTAGAAAAAAATGTGCCACAATCAAGAAAGCAAGGAGGGGCGCATAAGAAATACCCATTTACGGAAATGGTAAAAGGGGATTCTTTTGATTTCGGAGAATACGATAGAATTAAAATGCAAGGGATGTATGGTAGTGTTTACTACTTCTTATCCAAAAAAGAAAACGCTAAAAAGAAATTCGTTTGTCGAAAAACAGAGGATGGTAGAATGAGAGTATGGAGGACAAAATAATGAAAGCACTCTCATTCCACATAGAAATGATAAAGGCTATAATTAACAAACTAAAATCGAAATAAATCAAATGGTATCACTTAGTCCGAAACAAATAAAACAGGAGTTAAAATTAAAAGGTGTTGACTGCCTTTGTTATAAAACGGCTAATATGATTAGGATTAATACGGTTGAATTTAATAAGGATTTCGACCAAAACGAACAAGATATAATTACCAGTTTTTTACGGTCGAATGAAGCTAAAGGCGTTATGAGTACTCCTGTTAGTGTTAATTATAGTGGATCTGAATTCTTCTTTTAAAATGAGCAAAAACCCGAAAATAAAACTAAAAATTCTAACTGAAAAACAGTTAAAAAAACTAACCCCATGTTTTGGTTGTCAAAAACCAATCGAGTTAGGGAAATTATATTATTACGTTGATGAGAGCAATATATCGATCACAAACAACGCAAAAGGTATTTGTAAAAATTGTAAGGAACATATCGAGGATAACAAAGAATACGAAGATACTATAATAGGGTCAACTTGCCTTACCTGTGGATCGGTTCAAGATGAAACCAATGAATGCGCTAACTGCTTTTCAAATGAATTAGATAATATATACGAATAAAATGTGCTACACACCTGATCGCCAAATAAACCCTGATTCACTTTATGAAAAGGAAAGCGAAGAAACAGAAGAAGAAGATCCATTGTACTGTTATGAGTGTGGGGATGAAATATTAACCGAGGAGTACTTAAACAATGGTTTTCCGATTTGCTTTTACTGTAAAGTACACGTTTTAAAGCATTAAATAATAAAGGGGAGTTGGCGGAATTGGTAGACGCTTATTCAGGGAATACCTGTTAGATAGCACGTTCGATTCGTGATCATAGGGAATTGATAATATAGGTTCGAATCCTATACTCCCCACTAAGTAAACGTTGTTTGACATCTTGAAATTATACTGGCAAATATCTAACGCCATAGACTGTGAAGAACTGAATCTGCAATAGTGCATTGAGAGTTAATTCAGGCTATTACAACGTTAGAAAAAGGTACGGGAGTGGTCATAGTTATGATGCACCGATAAAAGGTAAATGAAAATTAATATACGATTACAATAATATACTCCTGCACAGCTAATAACTACCGATTGAATCGGAGTGCAGGAGCTGAACTAAAAATTAAAATTATGAATATTTTCAAAGAAGCTAAAGAAAGCAAAACAAGAGGTACTGGATATTGTGCCACAAAAACAGTAAAACTAAGCGAAAGAACAACGCTGCGTTACGGAATAAGAAGGTCTGATATGTGGCAAATATTCCCGATTTGGAACACTAGCCACAATTTACAAAGGGCGTTATTATTTGGCGTATGGAAGGTTTATTTTGAAATAACATATAGAAGGATTAACCAATTCAACCAAAATAGAAAGCTATTATTTAGACGGAAGTTTTGGAAGTTTTATCAACTAATATCTTAACCCAATGGCAAAACATAAAAGCACCAAGCCTCCAGTACTTCCCGACATAACATTTAGTACGGTAGAAGAATGGTATCAGTATCTATTTAAAAAGAAATTACAATGATAGAAGATTCTTATGATTCATTTGAAATTAAGCGAAAACCTTATACTAAACACGAACCACAGCCAAAGTTTATGACTAAGGTAGCCTGTGAAGACGAGATAACAATGGAGGATATAAGGAGCGTTCAGAATTACAGAGATCAATTATGTGTTGTTCTTGATAAGCGAAGCCCAAAACCGCCTGAAATGAAAGCCTCTGAATATACATTTCAAAATATGCTTTTGGTTAATGAAATTCAAGGCATACATAAGTGGCTTAAGGAAAAATTACAGTACTCAAATGAAATGGCTTGAACTAAATAAATAAAAAACCCTGACCGCTACGAACGGACAGGAAGTAATTAACTAATCTAAAAAACAAAGATAATGGATTTAAACGAAATCAAAGCGAAAAATGAATACTACGAGCGAGTAATTGCTCAATGTATCCCTCCCGACAAAGATATTTTATTGAGAATAATTGAAAGTATAGAGATACCGATTATCCCTTCGCTTCGAGGAAAAGAAGAATTTAAAACTGCCGTTTTTATCGTACAAACCTTCGAAAAGTGGAAATCAGATAGTATCAATCTAATCAATAAATAAAATGGAAAACAAACTCGAATTAACAGAAAAAAAACCAAATGCGCCAATTGCAATATGGAAGCAAGCCCTTATAAAAGCTGAATCAAAATTCATGGCTATATCCGGCAAAGAGGAGCAAACAAAAATCGAATTAGGCTTTGCTTCAATGATTATCCAAAATAATGACGCCCTAAAAAAATGTGATATAGATAGCATTGTGAATGCTGTTATAAATGTCGCAAGAACCGGAATAACATTAAACCCTGTATTAAAACTGGCTCACTTAGTTCCACGTGCAGGTAAATGCGTTTTAGACTTCGATTACAAAGGACTTGTTAAGGTTTTAAAGGATAATAAATGCTTAAAGGATATACAGGCTATTATCGTTTACGAAGATGAAGATTTTAAAGAAAGTAACTCTCAGATTATAGCTCATTCCCACACAAAAGTATATGCACACACCGAGGACGCTCACAAAAAAAGGATAGTTAAAGGTGTTTACTGTCAAGTTTTGTTGATGGACAATACTGTCATATACACGCAATTCATGCCTTACTGGGAAATACTAAAGACCGAAAAAGTTAGCATGGCTGCCGGAACTTCTTATTCCCCTTGGAAAACATGGAGAGAAGAAATGATAAAAAAAACAAAGATAAAGCGGGATTTTAAAACTCTCATATCCGGTTCACCGCCTGACAGCCTTGTAAACGTTCTTGAAATAGAAGAAAAAAACAACGGATTGCAAAAAAAATATTGTGTTGAAGATGAATTTCAGGATGCGGAAGTAATGAAATCCGAAATAAAAGATAAAAAAGAAAACCTTAAAATTTCAGAAAAACTTGATCTACCATAAATGAAAACAGCCCACAAATACAGGGATCTATCCCAAGACCAACACGAAGAATTATTCTCCAACTATCTTATTGATAGTTGGAGTTTTTCAAAACTCAGCACGTTTGCAAGAAATGAAAAGGCTTTTGAAATGTCCTACATATACAGGCAACCTTTCAAACATTCTGCTTCCGAAGTTTCCGGCTCAGCTTATCACAACGCTTTACAGTTTTACTTTACTGAATTACAAAGCGGTGTAAAAACAGGTATTGCAGACTTGCAGGCGATAGCGTACGAATACATTGATAATATTGCCCCGAACAAATGGAAGTTACAAAAAACAACTCCAACGGTTGAGGATTGCAGGGATAAATCCACAAAAGCCGCCAACTCATTATTAAAAAATTTCTTTACTGATATTTCTATTTACGAATCCGACTTAAAAGAAATACTGGAAGTTGAGATTTATTGCAATGAGTTTATGACTATTAACGGTGTTGATATTCCTTTGCCTTGCCACTCGAAAATAGATTTAATCATTCGCACCAATGACGACAAAATTGTAATAATTGACCATAAATCAAAGGCTGCATTTTCAGACGAAAAAGAACTAAAATTTTCAATCGGGAAACAAGCAATAACCTATGTCAACATTTTTGAAACTGCCAAAGGTTACACAGTTGATGAGGTTTGGTTTGTTGAAAATAAAAGTTCAGAAAACAGAGATAAATCACCGCAATTAAGCTGCTTTAAAATGTCGATGGATAAAGACACTCGCAGACTATATGAAGCGATGTTATACGAGCCATTAAAGCGGATGCTTGAAGCGATATCTAATCCTAACTATGTCTATTTAATTAATGAAAATGACAATTTCGTAGATAAGGCTGAAATATATGAGTTTTGGGCTATGACCATGATTGCAGAGGTTGACGATTTTAATATTCAATACTCAAAACGGGATTTAGTTGATAAGCGATTAAAGAAAATTAGAGATGCTTCTTTAGCAACTATCAATCCCCAGGCGATTAGAAAGTTTAGAGAAAACGCATCCGAATTTATTCAATACGATTTAACAAATAAAAATATGACAAAACAGGAAAAAATAGAACACACGCTCAGAACACTAAGCATAGTTGTGAAAGTGGCACACACGTTTAACGGTTACTCATCCGACACATTTTTACTTGAAGTTTCAGCCGGAACTAATTTATCAAGTGTACACCGCTATAAATTAGATATAGCAAGTGCCTTGAATGTCGAAGCTATCCGAATGATGAAAGACTTATATGTACACGATGGAAAAGCTTATTTAGCCGTTGAAAGTAAAAAAGTACGTGAAAAAGATTTATTGTTTGATGCCAAATTTTTAGAGGGTAGTAAAATCCCTTTAGGTGTAAGCAATTTTGATAAAACGATTGTTTGGGATATTGAAAACCCCTCAACCCCTCACCTGCTTGTTTGTGGTGCAACCGGCTCAGGTAAATCTGTTTTTATTATTTCGGTAATCGAATACGCTAAAATTTACGGTTTTGATGAGATACAAATTTTTGATCCAAAGTTTGAATTTACAAAATACAAATCAAAGAGTATTTCGGTTTACAATGACATTGACGATATAGAAACGGTTATGGAAACAATGGTCGAAGAAATGAACGGACTTGTAAAGAGTGGTAAAAAGAAAAAGACACTTATAATTTTTGATGAGTTTGCGGATGCTGTTTCTGCTTCCGCTTCCGGCAGTGAGTTAAATGTTTACGAAACCGTTACCGTTGGAGTTTATAAAAACGGCATGGCGAAAACGCAAAGAGTAAAAACTGAAACAAAAAAATCACTTGAAGAAAATCTAAAAATACTACTTCAAAAAGGAAGGTCAAGCGGTTATCGAATAATTGCCGCTACTCAGAGAGCCTCAGTAAAAGTAATTACAGGCGATGCAAAGGTGAACTTTCCAGTACAGGTATGCTTCTACGTTCCAAAGGCTTTAGACTCTAAAGTTGTAATTGATGAGGAAGGTGCTGAAAGTTTATCCGGCAAAGGGGATGGGTTAATAAAATCACCTGAGTATTCAGGGGTTGTGAGATTCCAAGCATTTTATAAAAATTAACACATTACGCTACCGCTTTTAAAATCGTAGGGGTTTCAAATAGTGATCGGTAGTAAGACACTCGGAGCGATCCAAATACGTAGTGAGCGCACACAACGGAGTGTTTATTTTAACTTTTAAAACTTGAAATTATGCCAACAGGATACACAGCCGGAATATTAGATGGTAAAATTACCACATTTCCACAATTTGCAAAACAATGTATGAGAGCATTTGGAGCAACTATTCACATGAGAGATGAAAATTCAGATGTTGAATACATTAAAAGAGAGCCAAGCGACTACCACACAAAAGGAATATCGAAAGCCAAAAAATCCCTTAATGATGCTAAAGCATTGATAGACAAATCTATTGTTGCCGCCCGAAAATCAGAACTTAAAAAAAGCAGGAAGTATCATATTGAAAGTATTGAGAAAGCAAAGTCTAATACAAAAAAGATGAATGCAATTTTAAAAGAAGTAAACGATTGGCAGCCTCCAACTCCTGAACATTATGAATTAAAAGTTTTTATGATTGATCAAATTGTAAAAACAATCGACTTTGATTGTGGAACAAAATACCATGACGAATATTTATTGAAGATTGAATCTGAGTTAATCGGAATAAATGCAAAAACAATACGTGAAGAAAGTATTGTACAGGCAAATAAAGATCTTGAGTATCACACAAAAGAATACGAAAAAGACTTGAAAAGGTGCGAATATTCAAATAAATGGGTTACTGACTTATTGAATTCAATTAATTAATGATGAAGCCAAATCCAAAGGTTCGGAAAATAAAGTTTAGAAAATGCAAAGTTTGTAACGATCAATTTGAAGTAAATCCACACAAGCCATTAATTCCTGTTTGTGGCATAAACTGCGCAATTGATTATCAAAGGCTTTTAAAATTAAATAAAGAAGCGAAGGAGTCAAGGGATAAAACAAAGGCAATGAAGGAAGGGCTTTTAACTCATTCCGATTACATTAAAATGCTTCAAGTTGTTTTCAATGCTTTTATTCGCAAAAGGGATTCACATTTACCTTGCATAACCTGCCAAACAGAAAAAAATATTGAATATGCTGCAGGTCATTTTTATCCAACTACATACCAATATTTAAGGTTCAATGAGGATAATGTTCACAAGCAATGCAATAAGTCGTGTAACATGATGAAACGAGGTAATCTATTAGAATACCGACCTGCATTAATTAAAAAGATAGGAATTGAACGTGTTGAGGTTTTGGATAATACAAGGCATTTGAATTTAGATTTATCCATCCCCGAAATTAAAGAGCAGATTATTATTTACAAACTAAAATTAAAACAAGTATGAAAAATAGAGAGATAAAATTTGACGTTTTACACGAAAATAAACCGTTCGGAATAGAAAGGTTGAATAATGGAAGATGGGAGTGGATGTGTTTTGAATTAAATCCCGATACTGGCGAAATATGGAATCATGGAGTTTTTAAAAACAATGCAAATTTAACCAGGAGGCAATTCACAGGCTTAAAAGATAAGAACGGAAAGGATGCCTATCAAGGTGATTTTGCAATAATAAATAATGAATTATGTATAGTCAATTTTGATACTCATTTTATTTGTGGGTGGGAATTCAAATCAACAAAATCAGGTTGCTATACATTTAATTCAATCTGTACAAACTTCAACAATAAAGGGTGCCAAGATTTTGAAATTATCGGAAACATCTACGAAAACCATAATCTATTACAACAATGAAAACATACTCATTCAAAATCATAAGCAAAACAGGTCAACCACTTAACACCGTTGCAGTTTCTAAAACTATGGAACGCGCTATTGAACTTGTAAATGAAAAATGTAAACCACTTGAGATACTTTCTGTAACTCTTGAAAATCCACATGATTAAATGCTGACTATAACTAATGAAGATAACATGGCTTTAATGGCTCGTTATCCTGATAAATACTTTGATTTGGCTATTGTTGATCCGCCTTATGGTTTAAATGAGTGCGGTGCTAAAATACAAAGCAGGCATCATTCTCAAAAAAAATACGCTATAAAAGACTGGGATAATTCGCCTCCTGATAAATTATATTTTGATGAGTTAATACGGGTTTCAAAAAATCAAATCATTTGGGGTGCAAACCATTTTATTAGTCGGGTACCATTAGATTCATCTTGCTGGATAGTTTGGGATAAAGATGGATTTGGGGATCAAGCGGATTGCGAAATAGCCTATACATCATTTAAGTCTGCAGTCCGAAAATACAAGTTTACTTGGAACGGGTTTAGGCAGAATGATATGAAAAACAAAGAAATACGATTTCACCCTACACAAAAACCTGTCGGATTATACAAGTGGCTTTTAGATAATTATGGAAATGGGGGGGGCAAATCCTCGACACCCACTTAGGAAGCGGAAGCATAGCAATTGCCTGCCACGATTACAAATTCGACCTAACTGCCTGTGAATTAGACAAAGAATACTTTGATAAAGCAATGGAAAGAATAAACAACCATACTGCTCAAACTAAGCTATTCTAATTTTCCGCGCGTCCAAACTGAAGCTATCAAGATACCCATTTAATTTTATAGATAAACCACAAAACTATGGCTAACTTTTACATTTACGTCCTTGGCACCGATGCCGGATACAGGTTTTCTCACCCGAATATAGAATCAGCAACTACGGAAGCAAAAAGGCTGCATGACTTAACTAAAAAAGAAGTCCACATACTTGAACTTGTTGGAACGGTTAAAACTGTTGAAGTGCCGGTTGTTCAAAAAACAGTCGTAGTTACAATTTTCGATAAAATAAACGATGATTTACCTTTTTAATTATGGAACAACAATCAGAATTTCAGTTTCCGACTGACAGCCCAATTAATTCAGATAAGTTGGGAGGGCAAAATCTAAGGCTTTACAATTATTTATTATCCGGTAAAACTATCCATTGTTTTGATCCTGCAAAAAACGAATTAAAAATAGGTTATTTAAATTCGAGAATTTCAGATTTAGTAAAACACAATGTAGAGGTTTTTAAAAGATACATTTCAGTAAACGATACCACCGTAAAAGAATATTCACTTACAAAATTTTAGAGAATGGCGAATAAAACAAAAGTAGGATTAGCATATTTCCCATTTGAAGTAAATTTTTTCAAAGATATTAAATTAAGAAAATTAATTAAGTATCAAGGCTGCAAAGCGACACCTATTTACACTCTCCTGCTATGTAATATCTATGAGAATGGGTATTACTTGAGGTGGGATAATGAGTTGCCTTTTATGATTTCGGAAACTACCGGATATGAGGAGGCTTTTATTAAAGAGGTTTTCACTTGTTGTCTGAAAGTTGATTTATTTAATGAGAAAATGTTTAATGAAAATAAAATAATTACATCAAAAGGTATTCAGGAAAGATACAGGTTGATATGTAAGCAGGTTAAACGAAAGGTTAATATTTCCGAATATAACCTAATTGATTCGGAAGAAATGACCAATAATACGGAAAGAATGCCAATTGATTCGGAAGAAATGCTACAAAGTAAAGTAAAGGAAATAAAAGAAAAGGAAAACAAAGGAAATTTATATAAAGAAAATTTTTTTTATATCGGAACGGAAATTTACAAAACTGCCATTTCAAAATTTATTTTACAGAGCCATGTTCAGTTTTTGGAAGTCTGGCAAATGCAAAACAGGGAAGCGAGCGTGTCGGAAATTTTGGCAAAAATGGATAAAGAATGTGTCGGAACGTGCTTTAGTGACGATAACCACATTCAAAATATGTTCAAATTAACCGCAAAAAATTTAATTAAAGAAAAATATTTCGAAAACAAAAACAATGGAAAATCTACCAACAAAACAGCAGATACAATCAGTAACGCACACACAATACTTGAGCGCAGAGGGATTGATCCAAACAAGTTTATTCAACAAACTAACAACGGTTGAGAAAGAGATTGCATTAGCTACCGTTTCGCCTAAAATAAAGGATATTGAGCCGGATAAGTTTATTTTTTTAATTGATGGGCTTATTGCAAAAACCCATTTAAACTGCGGTTATAAACACGACTTAGAGCAAGTAAATTCAACAATTGATGAACTATGCGAAGATTTAAAAAAATACAATTCAGCTATAACTTTTGAAGAAATTCAACTTGCTTTTAAAAACGGCTACAAAAAACAGTATGGCGATTTCTTCGGTTTAAACAACGCTACATACTTTCAATGGGTAAACGCTTACGTTTGGTCAGAAAATCGCTTACGCATCAAAAAACTGCTATCAGATGCCAAAGAAAAAGCAAAGCAGCCGGAAGTAAAAAACATTTCAGAGCAAGAAGCTAACGAAATTTTAAAAAACGGTTGCTTAAAATGCTTTGAAGATTTCAAACTTGGGGCTGTAATTTCTGACTTTGGAAATGCTAAATACAACTATTTGGTTAAAATGGATCTGCTTAAATTTTCAAAGGAGCGTAAAGAATTGATTTTATCGCAAACCAAAGAAAAAGTAAAATTAAGCGCAATCGAAAACAAATCACATTCAGAAAGTATTTCCCAGGCACTCGGTAAAATTTTAGAAGAAACGGTTATTTCGGAATCTGAAAAAGAGTGTCTGAAAGTTTATTTTCAAGAATTGATTGAAATGGAAATTGAACTGTCTGACCTATTTCCGCTTAATAAGTAAAAGCCTTTTGGAATACTGTTTGAACTTTCCAATGCAGAATATGAACGGTGTAAAAAGCTAAAGGATTTGCACCCGGTATTCCATTGATTTAATTCCGAAAATAAAACCTATTTCGTAAGCAGATTTTTAGTCGGGAGTATATCGAAGGTTTGAATAATATTAAAATAATTAACTAAAAACAGAATCAAAATGAACGCAGATTGTAAAGGTGCATTAGCGCAAATAAATAGAAGCTGGAAAGCATTTACTCACAATGATAAACCAATGACTAAGGTGCAAGTTAAAGCTGTGTTGGAATATGCTGTAAAAAAAGGATATGACCATACGGGATTATTAACTGCCGAAGAAATTGATAATGTTATTTACACTTTAAAATAATCATTTAAAAACAGAACTATGAAAACAGAATCAGATAAAGAATTTAAAATACGTCAAGTTTCAGAACAAAACAATCCATACGATCCTGAATGCCCGAATCGTCATTTATGGAGCGAAGGATTTAGAAATGGTAATAAGTTTAATCCCTCTCCAATAGATACCGATAAGCTAAGAGAGGAATTTAACGACTTTTTGGGTGCAATGTATATAGATAAATATTGCACACCCTCTAATTGTGATAGTGTATTTAATTGGTTCATTGCCAATTATAAACCACAGGATAAATGGATCAGTGTTCAAGAGAGATTGCCTAAAGATGGGGATGAAATTATTTTTCGTATTCCACGAGAAACAAGAAAAGGTGTTTTTATTGAAGTTGATGACTGGAAAAGAGAAAATGCTTTTTGTGATGGCTCATTTCATTTTATTCCAAGTGTAACATTTTGGCAACCACTACCACAACCCCCAACAAAATAACGTATTAACTTAATAAAGAAAGAAGATGAAAAGTAATAGCGAAATATTACAAGAATGCGCAAAAAAAGTAAATCCAGATTTTGAATTTTATCAGTTCAAAGAAGGTAATTATACTTTGTTTAGAATCATAATGAACGCAATGGACGCAGTGGGGTCTGAATTGATAAAGGAAAATAAGATTTTAAGGGATGACACCGATTTTAAAGCCATGAGAAATTATGCAAAAGAATTAGAACATAGGCTTGGAATAAATCAAGAATCAGGCAAATAACCAACCCAAGTAACTAACCAGAGAACCTTAGTTCTCGCTATAAGATAAAGGAAATGGAAATAACGAATGAAATAAAGGCAAAGATTTTTGCTCAGTATTTAGGACAGAAAATTCAATGGCGAGATACAAGTGAAACCGAAGTAACTACTCTAACAATAAGCGAATTAGATAGGTCTGAGAAAATAACGTTTTTATGTATAAAACTTCTTTTAAAACCTTTATTCGCTATATCTGATGAAGATGCGCTTGCAATTTCTGTAATTATGCAATTTACAGAACTCGAAGAAGAGACTACTAAAATCGAATATATTAAACAGGTTATTCCAAATTTATACCCGTGTTCGAGTTGTAGTAAATTAATCGTGTTAAATGTTTTTCAATTCCTGCAATCAAAAGGCTATGACCTACCCCAATACTTATTAGGCGGTAAAACATTATTTGAATCAGGATTAGCTATTTACAAATAAAATTTATTAACCCCTAAAAACTAACAAAATGGACATAGAAAAATTAAGAAAGGAGTTTGAAGCAATTTTAAAAGATAAATTAAAGAATATCAATATAAATAATTCAGATTACACTTTCAATAAAATTATCGAAGCTATGGAAGTTTCGTATAATAAAGGTTTACAGGAAAACAAAGTAGTTGAAGTATTGGATGAGGAGATAGAGAAAAAAGAGTGGAATAATGCTGTGGAATTTAATGATATGGCATTAAAAGTAAATAAATTTATACATGAACAATGTATTGATGGAACTCCACATGATATAGGTTGGAATGTTATGAAAATGATTCCCCCTTATTTATCAGGGAGTGAAGCAGTTGAAGTATCGGATGAGGAATTAAATGATTTAGTTAATAAAATTAACACTGATTGGTCAGGAAATTACAGGGCTGTTTTTATTAGAGGTATGAAATTCATGAGAGATAAACAAGGCATCGCTCCATGTAAGGTTGAAGAAAAGAAAGGGTTGGATTTAAAAACATTACGTGCAATTAAATTAGCTTTTGATATGCACTCGGACCACTCAACGAGGTGTAATGGGTATGTATCATTATGTAAGTTATTGGAACAAAAAGAAGGGGAAGGGAAACAATGAAAGAGATTATACAAGCAATCGGTGGAATTTTAATATTAGCTATGATTGCTGCGCTAATTGGATTGGTATGGTTTGATGGGGTATTTATGATGAAGGTAATTATAACAATTGCACTTTTAATTCTCGTAATTTACATATTAGATAAAAGTGAAAAATAGCCTACGATTTTCACCATAGGCTATTAGTAAAAGAGTTGAACTGTCCGTAAATTCCGGATGGTTCGATTTATTTCTTCTTTTTACGAGTAAACAAAGCAATAAAGAAACCTGTAATTGCACCGCCAAATATCAAAGAGAACGGT
The DNA here is from genome assembly GCA_040388745.1 of Bacteroidota bacterium. Lineage (GTDB taxonomy): Bacteria > Bacteroidota > Bacteroidia > 2-12-FULL-35-15 > 2-12-FULL-35-15 > 2-12-FULL-35-15. The sequence continues at coordinate 67,224 of JAZKBF010000017.1, forward strand.
TTTAAGACATTAACTACTGGATTAGGAGGTATAATACTAAGCCCGGTGTTTACTGCTAACACAATTCGATCATACGTCTTTGCGCTATCAAATGGAATACTATCTGCAAACATTGAACCCGACAAGATAATTAAACCGATCATTATTGCCAATTTGTTTGGTTTGATTGTTACCGGCTCAGTTGTTATCATTCGCAACACTACATTTAATACAGCCGTTAAAGCACCTAAAGCGGTTAATACCCTTGTTTGAGTTACAGCATCCAACCCGAAAACCATAAGCAACTCAGGATTAATAATAGTTAGAATAGCGAGTATTCCAATGATTGCGTTTACAATGAACGTCTTTGATTTAAAAATTGATTTTTCCATTTTGTTTTTATTTATTTAATTATTAATGATTTGCTACTATGTTTAAATAAACCTCTCCTGTTTCATCTGCTTTTTTAACTAAGTCAACAAGCATTTGATTTACGGATGAACAATCTTTTATTCCTGTTTCTGTTCGTGTTTTCCCTGCCAAAATGCAGCCGATTGAATCGCCTTCATCGTTTCCTCCATGGATGCGAACGCCCAACGTATCAATTGAGTTGCCGTGGTACTTTATTGATCCACCTCTTACATTTGTAATCAGTATCATTTGCTTTTTAAAGCGATTTGAATAAGAAATTGAAAGCCTGTATCTTCCATAAGGAATAGCAGTTTCACTCTTTACATATTCACTTTCAGAACGCACCTTATCTTCTAAAGTTTCATTCAAATAAACGTTACCATTATAGAGTTTTCCGAATGTTTTAGTCGGATGTTCTTCACGTTTTAAATATAATTCTGTATCCATAATTCTTAGTGCGACATTCTTTTAAATAAGTCAATTATAAAAGTTAATCCAACGGCTGAAAGAGCAGCTAAAAAACCTGTTTGAACATCCTTTGCGCTATTCAGTTTTTTTATGTCTTTATCGTGTGCAGCCAGTAATTCTTTTGAATAAACGTTGTGTATCTCTATTTCAGTAAGCATGCGGCTTGCTTTATTTCTAAAGAGGTCGCTATCCCTTTTATGTTCTTCCATAATAGTGATATTGTGCCGGATCAATTCCCTTAATGGGATATTTTTAGAATCCTCGATACTCATACGCTTTACATTTTAATTATTTAAACTCTTTATGCGCACTATTGCGCTACTATTAATTAGGTTCTACTATTATCCAAGCAACTGTATTTGTATCTAAAATATTTGAACTTGTTATAGTGAATGACGTACCGGCCACCCTTGCTGTTACACTGTATGATCCAAGATTTACAATATTACCGCCTTGTCCTGTTAGTTGTATTCGACTGTTAGCTGTTACTTTGGTTGTATTAACTACCAACGTACCACCAACAAGCGTAGCTAATCCTCCTGTTGCGTTTGTCCCTTCTTTTAAGTACAAACCGTTTCCTGCAGTTGTCATGCTTATATTGCCTGCCACATCTAGCGCCTGTATAG
>JAZKBF010000018.1:0-109799 GCA_040388745.1 Bacteroidota bacterium
AATATTTTTGGACAATTTATTGTTTTAACGGACTATATGTGACGACCTATATTCCAAAGACTTTATTTAATTTGTATTTTGACTTAAAGAAAAACCTACCACCAACATAAAATATGCTATACCTTAGCCGATACGCTCAAAAAGCCAACGCACGGCATCGCATATTTAGCCGTTGGCGGCAATACTAAAATGGACACACAAGAGTTTATAAAAAAATGGACAACAATAGCTGAGCAACATTTCCGTGTTGACAAATCGGAGATTGGAAAATTCAATCTTGGCTCTGCTGCCTATGACTTTCTATTTCTGACCGGAATACCCTCAGAATTTCAAGATCTTAATTTTGATTATTTAAAAGAAGGGAAATTGAAAACTGTTAATCAAAAATTGAAACTAGACAATTCCGACTTTGACAAATATCTATCAATAGGATTTAATGGTTCTGGAGACCCAATCTCAATAGACCTTGACACTCAAGAATTAATCTATTTGAATCATGACAATAATTTTGAAGTAGTGTTTATTAATTCTGACCTAAAGAAATTCGCAGTATCAGTATTGAGAATTAAAGATTTCGTTGAAAAATTAAAAAAATTGAATCCTAACTCATTTTTTGAAACTGAATTTTCAGACGAGGAACTTAATCAACTAATACAAGACCTTAAAAGAATAGACCCCAATATATTCGAAAGTAAAGACAGTCATTGGAAACATCTAATTGAGAATTACAAATGGGAAAGAGATGAAGAAAGAAGTACTGCCGCCAACAATACCTAAGCAAGATGCGGAGTTCGTGCAAGTCGCAAATGTTTATTAAATCGGTATAAATTTATTTCTAAACATTTGCCATAACCTCTAGTGCTTTTCATTTATATTTGTGGTAGTAGACTAGTGAGTGCAAGTAAATCCGCACCTCGCTTAGCTATCAACCGTTATAGGTAATGTGCAAGACATTCAAGCAACAAATTTGACATGAAAATTACGACAACTATTATTGCGCTTTCCCTCATAACTTCATGTAAAATGAGTTACACAGGTACTTATAAATATAATCCTAGTAGCTACTTTCAATCGACCCTCAATCTTTATTCCAACAAAAAATATTTGTTAATTGATGAAAGTTGTGTTGGTGATTGCCTTGACTCTGGCAATTTTAAAATTAGCAATGGAAATATTTTTTTTAATTCGCTAAAGGAGGAAAAAGTTGACACGACTTCTGAATACCGGCATATGCGCTGTTTTACATTAATTTCAAGAGGCGAACATTACTCAATCATTAATTGGGGATTATTTAAACCAAAGACTATTGTAATGACCGCCCGTGATTCAATTAGGTATGAAAAAAAATAATTTATAACTGTAGACAAGAAACTATTTGTAATCACTTTAGAGCACACAACCTATAACAGCGGCTACAAACTATGCGGAAGATGTACAGGATGCAAATGATTTTATAGTTGTGCGCTTCGCGCGAAATATTTTGCATTTGCAATTCAGTTCAGTACATTTAATAAAATTTGTGGGGTAAGACACGTTTGTGCGATAACCGCACAGCTTCTAACCGCAAAACGTTATAGCCAATTTTATGGACGACAAACTACACGACTTTGAAGTAAACGACAGGCAAGACTTTATTAAGTTTTTGCAATTACTACATCAAGACTTTCTGGACAATCCTGAATCTTGGGAAAACCAAAATCTTGCCGACTTTCTGGAAGCGTTGAGCGCATATGCGAAAGACGTGCAAGGTTATTATAATAATATGAAACTTGGTATTAACGCAGACAAACCAGAATGGCGGACATTTGCGGACATTATACGTGGTGCGACAGTTTATGAATAGAAAAATTAACTCAAATGCCTTTTTAAACGAACTGTTGATATATTTTCCTCAGCTGGAAGACAAAATCAAAGCAGAAGAACGAAACTTAGTTCATCCTCGAATGGAGATATTCTCTGACTATTCAATTGAACAAATTGAAAAGGAAAATTACGCGGAATTAAAAAAATGTTTTGACTTCCATGAATCAAGAATTGAATTTATGGTGCCAGAATTAATAAATGCGTTGACAGTTTCTTATTGTGAATCTATAATGCTCGGAAAATGCGCTTCAAAAATGGAACGTATAAAGACACTCATGCCGATAAAATTTAAGACTCAATATTTAAATTATGAGAAGTATTATAACGACTTGGTAACTAGACAAAACGAAAAATAAAAACTGGCTATAACAGCGGTCTGGTGCCCATGCGGGCATTTCGCTCCGCAAGACAAATTTGAGTACATTTGAAATACCGGCTTCGCAATTGTGATCTTAGATAAAAACCCGCACGATCGCCAGGCCGCGAAACGTTATGCCTCATGCTAAAAAAACGACACTAATACATAAACCCCAACAGTAATAAATTAGACAAAATGAAAAAGGACTGGACTTATGAAGATTAAATTGATAATACTTGCCACGACTTTGCTTCTTTCATCTTGTTTCAAACATCTCGTTAAAATTAATAAGACCAATGAAACAACCTCAAGTGCCTTAACAATTAAAGTAACATTAGACGAATACTCAAAAGTTAATAATTGGTATTATGGAACAATTCAAATTAAAAACAAAACGAAAGACAGTGTAATATTTAATTTTAACCAAAGCTTGACCTTTGATAAAGCCATGATAACCATACCACGTGCTTATGAGGTTACGCCATCTCAAGACTTAAAAAAATATCTTATCCTTCCCAACAATACCCTCTTTTGGAAAGTATGTTGGAAAACTGACTATCCATACTATGACAATGAGCCTATTAATATAAAAATTGATACGACTTGTGTTTTCAGACATTACAACGAATTTTAATTGAACACCATTTGCAATAAGCACGAAGGCATAACAACACCTAAGCAAGATGCGGAAGATTGTGCTAGTTGCAAATACTTTTTTTCAAAGGTGCGCTCCGCGCAATATTTTTTTGCATTTGCCATTTAGTTCAGTACATTTAATCAATATTGTGCGGCTAGACTAGTGAGTGCTTTTACCGCATCTCGCTTAGCTGCCAAACGTTATGCCTCATGCTCGAGGACACTGCTAACCCGAAAATTTCAGCGTTAACAAGTCATTAACAGAGCAATAACAAGGTGCCTTTTAAATAAGAACTACTTTTGTTCTATAAATTTAAAATTATAACCTTGAAAAAATCTATCTACAGCTTGCCCTTATTATTATTTTTTTTCACTTTCTGCAAGGGGCAAGACAAAACGTACTTACCAAAAGGCAGCTCAAGTGAACCAAAAACAATCTCTCCCGCTTTAACAAAAATTATTCCCCCTGTTAACGACCCTTATTTTGTAAAGAGGCAGGACACCATCTCAACGCATGGACCCCACAGTATCACACGCAATATGTTGCAGGATAAAAAAGGAAACTATTGGTTTGCCACCTGGGAGGGCATAATACGCTACGATGGTAAAGTATTTACAAATTTTACATTGAAAGAAGACTTGATAAAGTTTCATGTTTTTTCCGTTTTAGAAGATAAAAAAGGGAACCTTTGGTTCGGTACCATTCGCGGTGGCGTGTACCGATATGATCCCACGGCAAAGCTCAGGACAGGCTCAGAATCCTTTACGCTTTTCACAACTGTAGAGGGTCTTGCACATAATATTGTTGGTTGCATTTTTGAAGATAAAACTGGAAATATTTGGTTTGGTACTCAGGACGGTGCAAGTTGTTATGATGGAAATTCCTTTCGTAATTTTACAACGAAAGAAGGTCTTAGCAATAATGACGTTAATGCGATTATTGAAGACAACACTGGGAAACTTTGGTTTGGCACCAGAGGTGATGGTGTCTGTTTTTATGATGGAAATAATTTTCACAATTTTAAAAACAAAGAAGGCTTGCCTTTTAATCAAGTTCGTTCTATTATAAAAGATAAAAATGGAAACCTTTGGTTCGGTGGTAATGACGGGCTTTGGCGCTATGATGGAAAATTATTTACCAACTTCACAACGAATTTTGTTGGATATATATATGAGGATAAGAAAGGAAATATTTGGACAAGTTCCGAAGGAGCTACCCCAAGAAATTGGTTGCTTTCTCGTTACAATGAAAATACCCTATCCAATGAACAAACTGAGCCTGATATAATTAAAAAACAAGATGGGCAAATTTTTGGCATTTTAGAAGATACGAATGGAAACATCTGGTTCGGTGGCGAGAATGGTGTATACCGCTATGATGGAAAACTTTTTACCAATTTTGCGGATTAGCTCAATGAATGGCAGCAAACATGAAAATACCAAAACGACTAGCGATGAGCATTATATCCAATGGGACTTTTTATCTGATCAAAACCTTTTGTTGTGTTCTGTGCTCAACCAATTTTTTATGTTCTTTAGGTTCATAAAGCCTCTCAACAAATTGATCGTAAAACTATGACGCAATGATTGTACACTAAACATCTTTTATTATTCCCGCTTTTTTTGCACAATCCAGCATAATTAATTGAATGGTTCGAATCGATTGTTAATTTTATTTAAAGCCCGATAAAAGGGTTTAAATAAATTATTTTGTTAATCGAAAGCAAGCTACTATCTTTAACAACATTATGCTTTCAATAAACAATATCAAAACAAATAGCGAGGCATGAAAAAACTGCTATTTTTAATTTTATTTTCTCTCCACTATTACTGCTCCGGTCAGGGTAATATGATCACTATTACCAGCGTAGTGCCATCTCAATTGACAATTTGTGGAACAGGCAAACTATTTACAATAACAATATACAACCCATCACCTTTTACAATTACCAACGACACCTTAAAGGTGTCGATGCCTAATGGTATAAACTATCTGGCAGGATCGGTAAGCGGAGCAACGTATGTAACCCAATTGTTTCCAAACGTAGAGGTTTTTGCACTGCCAACTATTCTTCCTTTACAAAGCATCACCATTACTTATATTGCGGAGGCAAAATGCAATGTTCTGGCCTATATTTCTGGTGGTGGAATAACAAAAAACAATATCCGTGTGGATTACAGAGCTAACAATACCACCAATTATAATACACATATTACCAGCTCCTACCTTGTAAAACAGCCCTACCTTGTTATCACAACAATTACAAATCAATCCTATACAGGGAATATAGGAGATGTGTTTTCACGCTGCATCACTATTGTAAATGCGGGTTCTGGCGAACTCAGCGAATTTTCATTAACAGATATTCATGGTTCCGGAATACAGGTTAATTCCGTAAACAAAGGAACATTGACAAATGTTACTACCGCATTAGCCAAAGTAATTGTGAATGGTGTTGATTTTGCAACTATCGGGGATGGAGATAATTTATTTGAAAATGGAGAGAGTATGGTTATTTGTGAAACGGTAACTATTCTCAATTGTATTTCTGCTTCATCGGCCTTTAAAGCATTTTGGGGTTGTAGTGTAAATGCCTGCCAATCGTCAGTTTCGAGTGCCAATATTGTTTTTCCGAATTACATTCCCAATTTGGTGATGACTCCAACTGCCTCTATGAATACATGCATTGGTGCAGGAAATGCCAGCCCTCAGCAATTAAGAATTGTTAATACAGGTTTAGGAAACGCATTGAATGTAGCATTAGAGATTTTTCAGGCAACAGGTGGAGGTTATAATAATACCGTTGGGTCCAATATTGATGCAGGAAGCTTCACCATGCAGGTTGGTAGCGGAGGAACACCGGCTTTTTTACCCACAACTATTTTTCCTACTTCGGCCTTAAACTGTATGACAGCTCCAATTGGGAAGGTGACCCTTACTATTCCAACCATCAATGCAGGAGATACTGTTTTTTTAAAATGGAACTCATACAGTTGCTGTTACAATGCGTGCTCAAACGTTGGCCAACGTTATATCAATGGCTGGAGGTATCGGGGCACTTATAAAAATATCTGTCAAAACACCTATGTGATCTATGAAAATTGGGGAAGAGTATATTCAAATATTTATGGTGCTTTAGTAAACAATGGTTCACCATCTACTTTAAACGATGGGCAAACCGGCACTTTTAATTTTTTATTTTCAAACTATGGCAATTCCTATCCTGCCGGCCCAGGGGTGCACTGGAAATTTGAATTCACGGTACCTAATTGTTTTAGTTATTCAGGCAATCTTAAAATCCTGCGCTCAAATGGAATAAATACCTGGCTTCCCACTTCGGTAAACACTACGGGGAATGTGATAACGGCTATTTTTAATGGAACTCCCCCCTGGAGCCTTGCCCAGGGGGAATTAAAACTTGATCTGACATTAGATTGTTCCAGCTGCACCGGAACAGACAGCCTGGGTTCCATCAGCGTTAAATCATTTTTTGTCCCGAATAGCACTTGTGCCTGTGAAATTGGGGTTTCCTGCCAAAGTACCGCCATTAGCATCAACTGCCCAAATCCTTGCCCCGAAGGTTTGATCTTTACTTATTTTGATTTAACACGTACTAACTATGGCTATCCCGATAATGAGCCGAGTGGAGGGAATGGAATACCTGATGGACTTGGTCCTGTGGATATGACAAAAGTTAAAACCGCAAGGGCTATGTTTGGCGATACCATTAAGGGATCGTTTAACGGATGGATAAAAACCAGTATCGCCTATCCATCATGGAAATACTGTTATGCTATTTCTTCGATCACCAATGGCAATCGTTTGGCATTTGTTGATGCCACATTAAAAATATACCGTGCCGGAGCCTTGTTTGCCACCTGCACTAATTTTACACCGGTTGTGACCGACACCTCCACCAAAAGAACGTTTAAATATAATTTAAGCGACTCGTTGCTTGGAAGCTGCTTCACCGGTCCTTATCTCAATAATGATTCATTGGTATTTGAACCGCGTTACAGGGTTATTTCCAATATCCGTAACTCGGCTCCATTAAATTGTTATTCATCCAATGAGTTTTATCTTAGTGATCTTGCTGCTTTTCCAATACCGCCTACTCCTGTAGCCCACAAATTTCAATGTGGTACATACAATGGCAGTTGTTCCATTATCGGTTACTGGTTCAGGAACTGGGAATCGGAAAGTTATGATACCAAATCCTGCAATAATGTTGTACTAACACAAGATTACCATTTGAGTATTGGTCCGGGTAATAATAACGATGCCGGAGGGAATCTATTCCCTTACGAATATCGGAACTGGGCACATGTTGAAAACTTAACTGCCATTGTTCCTCCCGGGTACACCTTGATATCCGCCAGGTTTCGAGAGGTAAGAACAGCCGGAACATTGGTTACCAATGCCAGCAGCTGGATAAATTTAACACCGGCCAATCCGGGTTCAGACACGCTTAGCTTTCCTGTTGGGCACTATTATATAAATTTTGGAGGTTCAATCATTACACCAAGTGATGATGGTTTTTACGGAACACTGGAAATAACCCTTCAGCCCGGTTGTGAAGTAACCCCTTCCATTTACCAGGGAGTGCAGAATGATGTTGATTTTGCAGTTATTCCCCAGCTAACCGGACCCGGAACTGATACCACTTTTTTAACCGAAATTGATGATTATGTGGTGTATGATCCACCTGACCTGTTTATTCAGTCAACGCTACCATCTGTTTTTGCTCTTAATACCACTACAACCTGGGATATCAGCATCTCCAATACCTCCAACGTATCCGATGCATTAAATACATGGATAAGTGGCCCTGTAATTTCAGGTGTATCCATTGTAAGGGTGGTTGATCTGGACAATAGTGTTATCATTCCCCTAACCGGGAGTGTGTACCAGGTAGGAACTGTAAATGCAACCACCACCCGTAATTTCAGGATAACAGGGTCTTATATTTCCTGTTCGGTCGATAGCATTATTGCTTACGTAGGATGGAACTGCTTTGATGGTTATCCGGCCAGTGTAGATGTGTATCCATGTACTCCCGAAAAAATAACACTAACGTTAACCCCTCTTACTCCTGCTTTCTCCGTGAACAGTGCCGGTCCGGCAAGCATTGAACTTTGCGATACAGCAGATTTTATTGCCGTAGGAACAAATATTCAGCTTGGAACAGGTTATAATATTATTTTCAGGGCCACCTTGCCCACCGGATCAGCTTTCGTACCGGGCTCTTCTCAACTTAGCTATCCTGTTATAAACCCTTACCTTTTCATTCCTGATCCTACTATTGTTGGTAATACATTGGAATGGAATATTTCAAATAGTAATAGCCAGATTGATACCGCTGGTTTAAAAGGGCTTTTGGAGGATACGTTAAGCTCATTTAAAATTAAATTTAAAGTTAATATCCTGCCGGATTGCAGTTATCTTTCAGGAAGCACCATATTCTTTGTTTTGCTCGGAGAAGCAGCCTGTGGGCTTGCAACTGAATTAGATGTATCCATATCTCCTGATTTAGATATTGTAGGAGCAACTGTTCCCTACACTACCGCCATTGTATTAAAAACCACTTACGTTTCGCCTTGTGCTGAAAATTCAACCATGCGGGTAGTAGTTCATAATCAAGGGCCAACCGCATTTGGCAATTCAGATTCAGTTCGTATTAAACTGCCGGTGGGGGTTACATTCACTTCAGGCTCGTTTAGCGGTATTCATAATGCTCCGGTTAACGGAACTCCTTTACAATATACGCTTGGCGGAAACGGTTATTTACTTTGGAAACTACCTGTGGGAGTGGCTTCCGGAGACAGTACGATCTTTACTTTTGATTATACCGGTGATCCTTTGGTTCTTCCATGCGGTATTGTGTTTTTTGAAGCGAACACCTATACGGTAAGCATTGTAACTTGCAGTGGTTCAGGGCTTAGTTGTATCACAACCATAAATACAGGAGATACTACACTTGCTGTATTTACTTACAAAGCATACCTGGTACTTGCTAATGGCAGCGCAACGTCAATCCCTAATCCTCCTGCTGAAGAAACCGTTACCCTAAACTTTGATATCGTAAATACAGGACAAGCCATTTTGACAAATGCCGATTCAATTATTCAATTTTATTATGATGCGAATGGAAATGGATTTTATGATCCAGCTGATGTGTTTTTAACCCAGGATACAGTTCTGGTGCCTAAAGATTCTACGATGCCTTATTCTATTACATTTGATGTCCCCGCTGGGCAAGCTTGCGCTATTATTGCTATTGTTGATCCAACAGTTAATCCTTGTGTTTGTAGTCCTTCTCAGTTGCTGTTGGAGCCTCCGTTAAAAAGCTTAAATGATGACAGCACTTTATGCTCCGGTGAATCAGTTTTATTTGGTACTGCACCGGTAACTGGCTACACCTATGGCTGGAACCCGTCAACCGGCTTAAGCAGTGCCACTATAGCTAATCCATTGCTTACCACATCCAATTTAAGCACTGCGCCTGTTTCAACAATGTATGTTCTTACAACCAACCGGATAGGCTGTATTGTGAATGATACCATTACCATCACGGTAAACCCTATTCCTGTGTCCAATGCGGGTGCCGATATTGATATTTGCCCGAATGACATGGAACAGATCGGAACGTTATCGGTTTCCGGTTATACTTACCTTTGGTCACCAAGCAATGGTTTGAGCGACACATCTCTGTCCGATCCCACTGTAACATTGGTTAATCCGGGCACAACTACTTACAAAGTAATTACGGAGGCCCTTGGTTGCTTTTCATCGGATAGTCTTGTGGTAACGGTAAATCCAATTCCCGTATCCAATGCAGGTACTGATATTCTTACCTGCCTTAACCTGGTCCCGGGTACTATAGGCACAGCGTCCACAACAGGTTATGCATATCTTTGGTCACCAGCCACAGGCCTTAGCGACATCACGGCATCAAATCCTACGGTAGTATTGACAAATCCCGGCAGCATAACTTATACAGTAACCACAACTGCTCTTGCTTGTTTTTCATCGGATACTGTTGAGGTGACAGTAAATCCAATACCAACCGCAACAATAACAGGTACAACAGCGGTATGCCATAATGGTACAGCACAGCGGGTGACTTTCAAAGGAGCTGGCGGTACACCTCCTTATATATTTACATATAAACTTAATGGCGGAGCCGATCAGACAATAAACTCAGCTGTTGGCGACAGTATAGTTATATTAGCCTCTGCAACCGTTGTGGGTACATTTAGCTATACTTTAATTAGCGTGCAGGACTCAAGTTCAACAGCCTGTTCGCAGGCACAAAGTGGAATTGCTGTCGTAACTGTGAACCCGCTGCCAACAGCAGCCATAACAGGAACAATTATTGTTTGCCAAGGATTGGCGGCACCCAATGTTACTTTCACAGGCGCTAACAGTACCGCACCTTATACTTTTACCTATACCATTAATGGAGGAGCAAACCAAATAATAACCACAACAAGCGGAAACAGCATTGATATCGCTGTTTCCACTGATACACCCGGAACATTTATTTATGCTTTGATAAGTGTGCAGGATGCAAGCTCAACAACTTGTTCGCAAGTGCAACCCGACACCGCCACAGTTTTGGTAAACTCATTGCCGGTTGCAAATTTCGGGTCGGAAGATATTTGCTTGAATAGGGATATGCTTTTCACTGATTCGTCAAGCGTTTCAAGTGGAACCGTTGATGCCTGGTTGTGGATCTATGGGGATAATGGAGTTTCAGGCATCATACAAAATCCAGTTTATCTATATACCAATGCGGGAACATATTCCGTTTCTTTAATTTCCACAACCAACAATGGGTGCAAAGATACAACGACACAAAACGTGGTTGTGCATCCTTTACCTAACGTACAGTTCAACACTATGCCTGTTTCTATTGGTGTTTGTGATGGAACCAGTGTGCAGTTCAATGACGCATCCTCAATAGCTACACCGGATGTTTTACAATCCTGGTCATGGAATTTTGGAGATGCCAGCCTTGCAGATATTAATCAGAATACCTCCCATTTGTATGCTGCAGCAAACCCCTATACTGTGCAGCTACACGTGATTTCTAATTTTGGATGCGTGGATTCCATTGCAAAACCAATTACCATAAATCCTAATCCGGTTGTAAATTTTACCGGAAACCCCATAATAGGCTGCGAACCATTATGTATTTCTTTTAAAGATTCCTCATTTATTTCTAATGGCAGCAATATCTTTTATACATGGGATCTTGGAGATGGCAGCCCTGTGAGTAATTCTCAAATTTTTGAGCATTGTTACGTGAACGATTCTGTTACAGCGGCTTCTTTTAACATTTCTTTAACTGTTACTTCAGATAGCGGATGCGTTGGGACCCTATCAAAAAACAGTTATATTACAGTACATCCAAACCCAATGGCTGATTTTTCTGTTGATCCTCAAAAAACAACAGTTACAGATCCGGTTTTTTCATTGGTAGATCTATCCACGGGAACTGATATTTGGAATTGGAATTTTGGTGACAATACTTCTTCCGGGCTTTCCAACCCTCCTCCGCATAGATACCCCGGAGATACCGGCACTTATGTGATAACCTTAATTACATCATCTCAATATGGTTGTGCAGATACTACCTATAAAACAGTTATTGTTGAAGGTGATTTTGTATTCTATATTCCAAATGCATTTACTCCAAATGGTGATGGTATTAACGATTATTTTTTCGGTACCGGCATTGGTATTATCGAATATGATCTGTGGATTTTTGACAGGTGGGGAAACATGATTTTCCATGGAGATGAGATCCCTGCGGAAAATTCTAAATGGAATGGCAGAGTAAATAGCGGTAAAGAAGAAGCTCAGATAGATGTATATGTTTGGAAAGTAACACTTAAAGATATGTTTGGTAATGGTCACAAGTATATTGGAACGGTTACTTTAGTGAAATAAAAACAACAATGCCACGAATTACACGAATTAAAGGCATTTTTGATTTAAAATTTGTGAAATTCGTGGCCATTTTCTGACATTTTGGACAGACACTAATCAGCACATTTTTTCTGTAAAATATTTTTTGTCAAAATTGGAAATTATCATTGCGTTTATAAACGCTGAGAATGCAACTAATTTTTGCATAATGGCATCTTCTGTTGAGCGTTATAAACACTATGCTTTCAATGATTTTTATTAAAAAAAACAGCAAAGCATGAAAAAATTGCTGGTCATTACTCTTCTTTTCCTTAGTTATCAGTGCCGGAGCCAGGGTAATATGATCACTATTAACAGTACTGTTCCCTCCCAAATGACCATTTGCGGGGTATCGAAGGTTTTTACCATTACTATTTATAACCCCTCTCCTTTTACACTAAGCAATGATACTTTAAAGTTAACTATGCCGCCTGGTATTGCATACCAGGCAGGATCAGTTACAGGAGGCAGCCAGGGCAACATTGCTGTTCCTAACGCTCCTGTATTTATTTTGCCAAATATTCCAACCTTAACAAGCCTGAATATTAGTTTTATTGCATCGGTCGGCTGTGATATCATGGCCTACACTTCGGGAGGAGGAATAATAGAAAATAAAATACGCATTGATTATACGGCTAATAATGTTCAAAATTTTGATGTTCATACCACCACATCCTATATTGTAAGGCAACCTAATTTGTCAATTGTTAACGTTAGCAATCAATCGTATACCGGAAACATAGGAGATGTATTTGCACGTTGTATCAGTATTACCAATGGTGGATTAGGTGAGCTTAGCCAATTTACATTAACAGATACTCATGGTTCCGGCCTGCAAATTACTGCTGTAAATAAAGGAACATGGACGAATGCGGGAATATTAGAAACGATCGTTTTGGATGGTTCAGATTTTTCAGGGATCGGGGATGGGGATACTCTATTTGAGAACGGAGAAAATATAATTATATGTGAAACGGTAAATGTGCTTAATTGTATATCAGTAGCTTCTACTATTGAGACCTATTGGGGCTGTAGTGGACAAAATTGCCAGTCGTTCACATCTTCTGCCAATGTTGTTTTTCCGAATTTAATACCAAATTTAATTGTTACGCCTAATAGCGGAAATATTTATGCTGTTATGAATTCCTGTATTGGACAAGCCACTCAGCAGGAATTGAAAATAGAGAACACTGGTCTTGGTCAGGCCACCAACGTTCATTTAGATATTTTTCAATCAACCGGTGCAGGTTATCAAAGTTATCTTGGTTCAAGTATAGATGAAACCAGTTTCACCATTCAGATAGGGGCCTCACCACCTGTAACTATAAGTGCGGACAGCGCGGAAATTACCAATCCATTATCCTGCATGGCTGCTACAGCCAAAGGCCGGGTGTTTTTAACAATACCTTCTGTAAATGCCGGAGAAATTATTTATATACGGTGGAACACCTATAGCTGTTGCTATAATGTCTGCACAGGCGTTGGGCAAAGCTACTTCAATGGCTGGCGGTATGCCGGTAACTATAGCAATGTTTGCCAAAGTCCTTATGTAATAACCGAAAACTGGGGAAGAGTGTATTCTCAAATGTATGGAGCATTGGACAATAATTCTTCTGTTTCTACTTTAAGCACCGGGCAAACAGGCACATTTAATTTTATCTTCTCTAATTATGGGAATCATTATTCCTACCCGGTTTCTCCGAGTGCATATTGGAAATTGGTGTTTACGTTACCCCCCTGTTTAGTTTATTCAGGTAATTTACATATTCTGAGTTATAACGGGGTAGATACCTGGATACCATCCTCTGTAAGCACTTCAGGGAATATTTTAACCGCAATTTTTAGTGGATCTGCTCCTTTTGGGCTTGATCATGCCGAAGTAATAATTGACCTCACAGTGAACTGCTCAGGTTGCAGCGGAGGAGCAGGAGCGGTGGATATTTCAGCCTATTATGTTCCGGATGCTTCCTGTAGCTGCGAAGTGGCCATTGCTTGTCAAAGTGCTTCCATTAGTGTCCTTTGCCCGGGAGTTTGTCCGGAAGGTATGGCGTTCACCTATTTTGATATTGTCCGCACCAGCTATGGACAACCGGATAATGAACCCGGAGGAGGAGATGGAATTCCCGATGGTACCGGCAGTCTTAATTTTACAAAAATTAAAACCAATCGGGCCATGTTTGGTGATACCATTACTGCTACCTTTAAAGGAAAGGTAATAACCAGTATTAATCATCCTACCTGGCAATATTGTTATGCATATTCTTCGGTAAGTAATGGTAACCTGCTGAGTTTTCTGGATGCGAGATTAACTATATACAGAGGGGGAGCACTGATCGCTACCTGTACTAATTTCACCTCAGTAGTGAGCACAAGTGGTACTACCCGCAATTTTTTATTTGACCTGAGTGCGCCTACTTTGATCCCGGGAGGTTGTTTGCCTGGCGGATTTGTTTATATGAACAACGATTCTGTGGTATTTAAACCCCGTTATAAAGTTACTGTTAATACCGGGGGCCCCATTTTAAATTGCTATTCAAGTAATGAATATTATGTTAGTGATATAGCTAATCCTACTGCCGCAGGAGATAAATATCAGTGCAGCCAATACAATGGTAATTGTTCGGTATTAGGGTATTATTTTACAACTTCAGGTGCAGATAGCTATTCTGTAAAATCTTGCGACAATGTTATTATCTATCAAAATTATTATTTAAGCATTGGCCCTTGCTGTAGTAATTACCAGGGCGGGAATTTATTCCCTTACGAATACCGGAACTGGGCGCATATTGACACGTTAACAGCTATTGTTCCCCCGGGTTATGATTACATATCCTCCCAGTTTATCGAATACAGAACTGCTGGAACGCTCAATTATGTTGTTAGTTCCCCAACCGTCTTAAGTCCTGTTAACCCTAATTCAAATATCCTTGTGTTTCCTGTAGAGCAGTATTTTCAAGGCTATAGTGGGCTGCTCCCTTTAAGTGATGATGGATTTGTTGGAACGTTGAGTGTAACACTTAAGCCCTCCTGCGAGGTAACTCCAACTATATCTCAAGACATTAGCTATGACTGGACCTTTGAACCAAAAAGTTATTTAACAGGCCCCGGAGCCTATCCTACATTTATATCTTATATCCAGGATCATATCATTTATCAGGCTCCTGTATTATTTTTGCAATCTTCGTTACCTTCTGTTCAGGCACCCAATAATACTACAAGCTGGGATATCAGCATATCCAATACTTCTAATGTTTCCGATGGTTTAAATACCTGGTTGAGTGGCCCTGCAATTTCGGGGCTAACCATAATTCGGGTTTATGATCTGGATAACAATGTGAGTATCCCCATAACAGGCAGCATCTACCGGGTTGGGACAATAAACGCAGCCACAGTGCGCAATTTCAGGATCACCGCTACTTTTACATCTTGTTTTCAGGACAGCATAATTGTTTATTCGGGTTGGAATTGTAATGGTGGTTACCCAACAAGTATAACAGATTATCCTTGCACGCCTAAAGAGATCACATTAAAGTCAACCCCTCTTGTGCCGCTGTTGATTGTAAATGTTACGGGGCCTTCAAGCACCATCCAATTATGCGACACAGCGAGTTATACTATTGAAGGAATGAACGTTCAGTTGGGAACAGCGTATGATCTCACTTTAACAGCTACCTTGCCTTTAGGAGTGACCATAATACCTGGGTCTTCAAAATTTAATTATCCTATTTCCGGTCCTTATAATGGTATCCCCGACCCTGTTTTTTTAGGGGGAACGATGTGGCAATGGGATATTTCAGCAATAAACCTCCAATTAGATACCAGCGGTTTGAAAGGTATCCTTGAACCCGCTTTAAATTCTTTTAACATTACCTTTAAAGTAACTACCAATTGCGGCTATACTTCGGGCAGCGTTATTGGGTTTAACCTCAAAGGTAAAAGCGCCTGTGGGCTGCTCACAGGGCAAGATGTGGCGCTTTCCTCCGAACTGGGTATTACAGGGGCAACCGCTCCATATAATACTCTTATTAATTTGATATCCACCTATATCTCACCTTGCGCCAATAATTCAAACATGAAGGTGGTAGTACATAATAGTGGGCCATTGGCTTTTGGTAGCGTTGACTCGGTTATTGTTCAGCTGCCTCCAGGCGTTTCTTTTGTTGCCGGTTCATTTACGGGGATTTATAATGCCCCCGTTAGTATTATTCCAGTACAGTATAGCCTTAACGGCAACAGCTATTTTATATGGCAATTACCTTCGGGCACAGCATCTGGTGACAGCTCGGTATTTTCTTTTGATTATAAAGGAGATCCAGAAGTGCTTTCCTGTGACATTTCCGAATTTGGAGCGCAAACCATCAGCTCCACGAATGTGACCTGCACCCTTACTGGAAGCAGCTGTCCAATTAGTATAATTACAGGAGATACAACGCTTGCCGTATATACTTACAAAGCTTACTTATCCCTGAGCAACGGAGTGGCAACTTCAATACCGAACCCAGTAGCAGGAGAAACCGTTACAGTGAATCTTGATATAATAAATGTTGGTCAGGCTATTTTGTCGGGCGCTAATTCAATTATCCAATTTTATTATGATGCAAATGGAAATGGTATTTACAACCCAAGCGATGTGTTTATAGCCCAGGATGCGCTTGTTGTAAATAACAACAATACTGTTCCTTATTCTCATACTTTTAATGCGCCTGCCGGACAAGCTTGTGCTATTATTGCGATCATTGATACATCAGCCAACCCTTGTGTTTGCAACCCTTCTCAGTTGCTGGTGCAGCCTACTTTAATTAGTTTAGGAAATGATACCGCTTTGTGTTCGGGAGAAACGCTGGTACTCGGCTCTCCGGCTGTGACAGGATATACGTATAGCTGGACACCAGCAACTGATCTGGACAATACTGCTATATCAAACGCTTTATTAACGTCTTCAAATATAACGACTGCGCCCATTTCAACCACCTATATTCTAACAACAGACCGGATGGGCTGTATTTCAAAAGATACGATAGAAATTACAGTAAATCCTGTTCCTATATCTAATGCGGGTGCAGACATTGTTACTTGTTCGGTCAACACTCCCGGTAGTATTGGTACTCCATCAAATACAGGCTATGCTTACCAATGGTCACCAACTACGGGATTAAGTGACGCAACGCTATCAAACCCTGCTGTATCTTTAGTTACCCCAGGTATAACAGCTTACATAGTAGCCACAACTTCGTTTGGCTGTGTTTCGAAAGATACTGTGGTAGTAAGAGTAAATCCATTGCCAACAGCAACAATCGGAGGGGCTACAGCAATATGTAAAGGGGCAACAGCACCCAAAATTACCTTCACTGGAGCGGATGGTACATCACCATATATCTTCACCTATACTCTCAATGGTGGGCCTAATCAAACAGTAAGCACTACTATTGGAGATACTGTAAGCATTGCAGCCCCTACAACAGTTGTTGGTACATTTATATACTCCTTAGTAAGTGCGCAGGATGCAAGTTCAACAACTTGCTCACAACCGCAAAACGGAAGTGCGACAATAACGGTAACCTCATTGCCAATAGCAACAATAGCAGGTACAACAGCAGTATGTAAAAATGCAGCAGCACCTAATATTACGTTTATAGGAGCAAGTGGTACAGCGCCTTATACGTTCAGCTATACTATTAATGGTGGTGCCAATCTGACGGTAACTTCCAACGGAGACAGTGCTGTTGTATTAGCACCATCTGCTTCTGTAGGTACATTTATATATGCACTTGTAAGCGTGCAGGATGGAAATACCTGCTCTCAGGTGCAAGCCGGAAATGTAACAATAACAATAGATCCCTTGCCTGTTGCTAATTTTGGTTTTGAAGATATATGTTTAAATCAAGGGATGTATTTCTACGATTCATCAACTGTTGCGAATGGAGCTGTAACTGCCTGGTCATGGGATTTGGGTGATAGCAGTCCTTTGGATGCTGCTCAAAACCCTGTTTATATTTATGCAAACGCAGGAAACTATAACGTTACTTTAATTTCCACAACCAACAATGGATGTAAAGATACAATTTCAAAAAGTGTTGTTGTTCATCCATTACCTGCTGTACAGTTCTCCATAACACCTATTTCTATTGGGATCTGTGATGACAGTATCGTTCAGTTCAATGACGCGTCAACAATAGTTGCACCGGATATTTTACAATCCTGGACATGGAATTTCGGAGATGGCAGTCCGCTTCTTATATCCCAATTTGTAGCAGGAGGGCATGTTTATGGAGGTATTGGTTCTTATAATGTTCAGCTAACAGTTGTTTCTGATTTTGGATGTTCCGATTCTCTTTCAAAATCTATTACCATAAATCCCAATCCTGTAGTAAATTTTACTGGAAGTCCGGCATCGGGATGCGAACCTTTATGTATTTCTTTTTCTGATTCCTCATCTCTTGCCGGAGGCAGTAATGTTCACTGGACATGGGATCTTGGAGATGGCAGCCCATTAAGTAGTTCTCAAAATTTTGAGCATTGTTATACCAATGATTCTGTTTTTGCACCAAATTATTTTACCATTACACTTACAGTTACTTCAGATAGCGGATGTGTTAGTACCTTATCTAAAAACAATAACATAACGGTATACCCTAATCCTCAGGCTGATTTTTCTGTTGACCCCGAAACTACATCGGTTGTTGATCCGGTAATTTCAATCATAAATTTATCAACCGGAGCTAATTTTTGGAATTGGAATTTTGGCGATCTTAACACTTCACAAGTCTCCAACCCAACGCCCCATAGGTATGCAGCAGACGTTGCAACGTATATAATAGCGCTCACTACCACTACTCAATACGGCTGTGTTGATACAGCTTATAAAACCATTGTAATTGATCCGGACTTTGTATTCTATATCCCTAATTCGTTCACACCCAATGAAGATGGGGTCAATGATTATTTTTTCGGTACCGGCATTGGTATCATAAAATATGATCTGTGGATATTTGACAGATGGGGAAATATGGTTTTTCATGGAGATGAGGTGCCTGCTGCAAATGCTAAATGGAATGGAAAAGCAAATGGTGGTAAGACCGAAAGCCAAATGGATGTATATGTTTGGAAAGTAGCGCTTACCGATGTGTTTAGCAAGGTGCATAAATATATTGGGACGGTAACTACAGTCAAATAATATCTAGAACATAATAATTGAAAATAGTTTTTCAGGAATCTTAAAGTTTAAGAAAACTAAATTTTTAAAAATCTTCTTTAATATCTGACCTTTCGATAGCTTTCTGAAGCAATATTTCTATTTTTGTAGTTGCTTTTATTATCTGTTTTAAAAAAATGTTTTTTTAAAATGGATATGGAAGCGCTTTTTATAAACGAGCAGATGCAACTAATTTTTGAATAAAGGCATCTTTGTATTAGACTGGAAGTGTGGAGAATAGTATGTTTTCAATGATTTTTATTAAAAAAAACAGCAAGGCATGAAAAGATTGCTGCTACTAATTTTTCTTTTCCTTAATTATTACTCCTCGGGCCAGGGTAATATGATCTCTATTTCCAGTACTGTGCCTGCTAATCTGACCGTTTGCGGAGCAGCAAAACTTTTTACTGTTAACGTTTATAACCCTTCCCCTTTTTTAATTACACAGGATACCTTATTAATAACCGTGCCAACAGGTATCCAATTTGTATCGGGATCGCTCACCGGGGGAACATTTTTGAATGATTTTGGAGGAATCATAAAAGTTTTTTTACCAAACATTCCGGCACTAACCAACCTAAATATTACATTTATGGCCAGCGCCCAATGTACTGTTGTAGCCTTTATTGCAGGAGGAGGAATAACAAAAAATAATATTCGTGTTAATTATACTGCCAATAATAATCACACTTATAATACCCACAACAGCTCTCTTTACCTTGTAAAACAGCCATTTCTTACCATCACAACAGTTACCAATCAGTCCTATACCGGAAATATAGGAGATGTGTTTACACGTTGCATCACTGTTGTTAATGCAGGTTCCGGAGAACTTACCGATTTTACATTTACAGATATTCATGGACCGGGAATACAAATAACAGCCAGCGATAAAGGGGTGTTGACCAATATTGGAATGACAGCAAAAATCATATTGAATGGTACAGCTTTTTTAAGTATTGGAGATGGGGATAATTTATTTGAAAGTGGCGAAAGTATAACCATATGTGAAACAGTAACTGTGCTTAATTGTATTTCTGCGTCATCGGCTTTTAAAGCTTTTTGGGGCTGTAGTGTAAATGCGTGTCAGTCGACAGTTTCCAGTGCCAATGTGCTTTTCCCAAATTACCTTCCGATTTTATTGATTACCCCAATTTCCTCCATGAATTCATGCATTGGTGCGGGAAATGCAAGTCCGCAGCAATTGAAAATAATTAATAAAGGTTTAGGAAATGCTATAAATGTGCAATTGGAGATCTTTCAGGCGACTGGTGGAGGGTATAATGCTACTGTTGGTTCAAACATAGACCCGGCCAGCTTCACCATTCAAACCGGTATTAATGCAAGTCCGGTATCAATCACTCCCAATAGCACTGTGGCTACTAATGCCTTAGGATGTATGACCAACCCTAAAGGGAAGGTTCTTTTCACTCTCCCTCTTATCAATGCTGGAGATACTATTTACCTAAAATGGAATAGTTACAGTTGCTGCCCCAATTCCTGCACAAATACCGGGCAAAATTATATTAATGGTTGGCGGTATAAAGGCTCTTACCAGAACATCTGCCAAAATACTTATGTAATAGCAGAAGGGTGGGGAAGGGTCCATTCACAAATTTATGGTGCATTGGTAAATGATGGTTCTCCTTCTACCTTAACAAACGGGCAAACCGGTACCTTTAATTTTTTGTTTTCCAACTATACAAACTCGTACCCTATTGGCCCCGGAGCATATTGGAAATTTGAATTTACCTTGCCTCCCTTCGCCTGTTTATCTTACTCGAATATACGAATTTTACATTTTAACGGGGTAAGTACCTGGACACCAAATACAGTAACTGCTTCCGGGAACACGGTTACCGCTATTTTTAATGCACCACCACCTTTCGGACTTAACCAGGCTGAATTAAAGATCAACCTCACACTAAGTTGTGGTCTTTGCACCGGGATTGATAGTTTAAGCGCCATTACTGTCAAATCAATTTATGTCCCAAATAACACTTGCGCCTGCGAAATAGGTGTTTCCTGTCAGAGTGCAGCCTTAAGTGTTATTTGTCCTGATCCTTGTCCTGCCGGTGTGTTTTTCAATAATTTTGAAATAAAACGAACAAGCTATGGATTGCCCGACAATGAAGCAGGTGGAGGAAACGGTCTTGCAGATGGAGCGGGAAGTTTAAATTTCACAAAAATAAAAACCAACCGGTCAATGTTTGGTGATACCATTACTGCCGGTTATACCGGAATAGTTAATACCAGCTTTGCGCATCCATCCTTGCAATATTGCTATGCTTACTCTTCAATAAGTAATGGCAATCTGTTGAGTTTTCTGGACGCGCAATTATTTATTTACAGAGGAGGGTCATTGTTATACACCTGCACCAGTTTTACGCCTGTGGTAACCACAACGGGTACTACGAGAAAGTTTTTTTATGACCTGAGTGCACCAACTTTAATTGCCAGCGGATGCCTGCCCGGAGGATTTACAAATACAGATGGGGATTCACTGATATTTAAACCTCGCTATAAGGTTACTGTTAATCCGGGAAATTCGATCTTGAATTGTTATGCCACCAATAAGTTTTACTCAAGTGATATCGCTAACCCTACATTAGCTGCGGATAAATATCAATGCAGCAATTTTAATGGAAATTTTACGGTGATAGGATATTTTTATCACTCCTATGGAGCTGATAGCTATTATGTAAATTCCTGTGATAATATTTCCGTTTCACAAAATTATTACCTGAGTATTGGCCCTGCGGACGATAATTATGCCGGAGGAAATTTATTCCCTTATGAATATCGAAACTGGGCTCATATTTCTACATTGGCAGCAGCTCTGCCTCCCGGATATACCTATATTTCGGCACGTTTCAACCAGATCAGAACTGCCGGAACACTTGCTTCCAATACATCTCCTTGGGAAACAATATTACCTGTAGATCCTAATGCCGATACACTTGTTTTTGATGTTGAACCGTATTTTCTGGGAGGAACAATCCCTTTAAGCGATGATGGTTTTCATGGGAAACTGGAAGTGATCATTCAACCCAGCTGTGAGGTTACACCCACTATATCTCAGGGAATACAGTACGATTGGACCTTTGAACCTACCACTTATTTAACAGGGCCTGGCAGTGAACCAACATTTGAAACCGGTTCAGATCAAATTATTTACGATCCTCCTGTTTTATTTTTACAGTCGGTATTACCATCAATTTTTGCCCTTGATTCCACTACTAGCTGGGACATCAGCATCTCCAATACGTCAAATATTTCCGATGCTTTAAACACTTGGATAAGTGGCCCTACAATTTCCGGAGTAGCCATAACGCAGGTAGTTGATTTGGATAACAATGTGGTAATTCCACTTACAGATACAATATATAAGGTAGGAACCGTAAGTGCTGGTGATATAAGCCATTTCAGGATAACAGCTTCGTTTATTTCCTGTGGACCCGACAGTGTGATCATTCATTCGGGCTGGAATTGTAATGCCGGTTACCCAACAGGCGTGGGAACTTACCCTTGTGTCCCTAAAAAAATCACCTTAACTTTAACGCCACTAACGCCTGCATTTTTAATTAACAGTGAAGGACCTTCAGCCAGCATTCAACTTTGTGATACAGCTGAATTCACAGCCGAAGGCGTTAATGTTCAGCTGGGAACTGCCTATAATGTTATACTTAAGGCAACATTGCCGGTTGGGGCCACCTTAATACCCGGGTCTTCCCAATTCAGCTATCCTGTTTCAGATCCTTCAATCAGTATTCCCGACCCGACCTTAATTAGTGGAAATGAATGGAAATGGGACATTACAGCCACCGATAGTGTTATCGGTGCAAACGGATTGAAAGGTATTTTAGACACCACTTTAAATTCTTTTAGAGTAAGTTTTAAATTTATTACCGATTGTAGTTATACTTCAGGCAGCAGTGTTGCCTTTGTTGTGACAGGGAATGCAGCATGTGGATATGCTACAGAACCTGATATATCCTTGTCGCCTTCTTTAGATATTATTGGAGCCACCGAACCTTATTCCACAGCTGTTATACTAAGCACCACATACGTTTCGCCATGTGCAGGTAATTCGAGTATACGGGTGGTTATACATAATCAAGGGCCCACGGCTTTTGGCGTTACCGATTCTGTTGTTGTTCAATTACCTATTGGTGTTCCTTTCATATCAGGTTCTTTCAGCGGTATTTACAATGCTCCCCTTAATGGGACACCAAGGCAGTATAGTGTAAATGGAATCACTTATCTGGTATGGAAATTACCAATAGGGACCTTAGCGGGAGATAGCTGTATTTTTTCTTTTGAGTATATCGGAGATCCCCCTGCACTTGCTTGTGGCATTATTCTATTTGAAGCAAAAACCTATAGCATAAGTACGATAACCTGCGTTGCAACAGGGAATAATTGTGTAACACAAATAATTACGGGAGACACCACTTTACCGGTATTTACCTATAAAGCATACTTGTCGCTTAGTAATGGCTTTGCAACGGCAATACCTAATCCCCCTGGTGGAGAAACGGTAACAATAAGCTATGATATAACCAATACAGGGCAGGCTATACTTACTGATGCCGATTCAATTGTTCAGTTTTATTTTGACGCTAACGCGGATGGAATTTATAGTACAGGCGATGTGTTCATAGCAGAAGATACATTACTGATACCAAAGGACAGTACCATGAGGTTTACCTCCGTTTTTAATGCGCCTGCCGGGCAAGGATGTTCCATTATCGCTCTTATTGATCCGGCAGTGAATTCCTGCGTTTGCGATTTTTCACAACTGCTTATTACTTCGTCCTTACATAGCTTAGATAACGACAGCACTTTGTGTTCTGGCGAAACAATAACACTGAGTTCTGTTCCTGTAACAGGGTATACGTATAGCTGGACACCGGTAACCGGTTTAAGCGATCCGGCCATTTCCAATGCGGTATTAACAACATCAAATTTAACGACTGCGCCTGTTGCAACGTCATACATCCTCACAACAAACCGGATGGGTTGTATCGCGGCCGATACTCTTGTGATAACAGTGAACCCTTTACCAATTGGAACGATCACCGGAACAATAGATGTGTGCGAAAACTCAGGAGCTCCAAACGTTACATTTGTTGGGTCTGGAAGCACGGGACCATACACCTTCACCTATAACATTAATGGTGGGTCCAATCAAACACTAACTACAACAAATGGAGACAGCGCGTTTATTTTAGCACCCACAAACGTTCCCGGAACATTTGTATATAACCTTGTAAGTATACAAGACTCCAGTTCAACAGCCTGTGCCCAGCCTCAAAGTGCCAGTGTAACAATAATAGTGAACCCACTGCCATTAGCATCCGCTTTAATTGGAGGAACAACAGCAGTGTGTAAAGGAGGCGCGTCACCTAATATCACTTTTACTGGATCTGTGGGTACTCCGCCTTTTACTTTTACCTATACGATTAACAACGGATCTCTGCTAACTGCAACAACTATAAGCGGAAACAGCATCATCGTATCAGCTCCAACATCCACTGTGGGTATATTTATATATAATTTGTTGAGCGTGCAGGATGCGAGCTCAACCACCTGCTCTCAGCCGCAAAGCGGAAGCGCAACAATAACGGTTAATCCTTTACCAACAGCAACCATAAGCGGATCGATAGCAGTGTGCAGAGAGGCCACTGCACCCGATATCACCTTTGTTGGGTCCAACGGTACTGCTCCATACACCTTTACATATACCCTTAATGGTGGGGCTAATCAAACTGTGGTTTCCACTAATGGTGACACTGCGTTCGTACAAGCTTCAACAGTGGTTGATGGTACTTTTGTATTTACACTGGTGAGTGTAATAGATGCAAGTATAACCACCTGCTCTCAAGCGCAAAGCGGAACTGCAACTGTAATAGTGGATCCATTGCCGACTGCAACCATTAGAGGAACAACTTCACTCTGCCAGGGTTTTCCTGCACCGGATATTACTTTTGTTGGATTCGGTGGTGTCAGGCCTTATATATTTACTTTTACAATAAATGGTGTTGTCCAACCAACGGTGGTTGCCACAGGTATTGACAGTGTTACTTTACCTGCCCCAACAACTGTAGCCGGTATATTTACATATGCGCTTGTGAGTGTGCAGGATGCAAACCTTGCAGCATGTACGCATCCGCAAACAGGAAATGCAATAGTAACGGTGCATCCCAAACCTATTGCCGCATTTGCTTCAACAAAAATTTGTAATGGAAATGCAACGCAATTCAACGACAGCTCAACAACATTATCAGGAACTATCACTTCCTGGGTATGGGATATGGGCGATGGAAGCCCACTGAATAACGCGCAGAGCCCTTTTTATATTTATCCTGCTGCGGGAATGCACAGTGTTACTTTACTTGTAAATAATAGTTTCGGATGTGCTGATACAGTTGTAAAAACGGCCCAGGTCTATTACAACCCAATAGCAAGTTTTACTCATAATAATGTTTGTTTCAGAGATACGATTCATTTCACCAATACTTCTACGGTTGATTTTTCTACTTCAATAACCTCCCATTTATGGGTGTTTGGAGATGGTGGTGTTACAAGTAATTTAATAAGCCCGGTCCATTATTATTCTGTTCCGGGTACCTTTAATGTTACGTTGGTAACCACCACAGGTAATGGATGTTCAGCTGTTGCAAACATCCCTGTAAAAACATTTGATCCACCTGTTACAGGGTTCTCGTTCAACAATACTTGTTTGTTTGATTCTGTTTTATTTACAAACACATCAGTCAATCCCACTATGGGCACTATCGCAAGCTGGTCCTGGAATTTTGGTGACAATTCTCCTTTAAACACCAGCACATGGAGCCCAAATCATCTATATCCTAATCCCGGTGATTACGAGGTTACCCTGATCACCCATTCATCCAATCTTGGTTGTCCGGATACGCTGCACGATAGCATTACAGTATTTCCTATGCCTATTGCTGATTTCGGATCTGCTAATGTTTGTTTGAATGAGGTTATGTATTTTAACGATTCCTCTATCGTTGCTTCCGGCAGTATTTCCGCTTGGGAATGGAACTTTGGCGATGGCACACCTTTAGTAAACAGTCAAAATCCTTCACATACTTTTACAACTGCCACAACATATTCGGTTTCGCTAATCGCCACATCTATTGATGGATGTAAAGACACCGTTGCGAAAAATGTGGTGGTTCATCCTTTGCCCAATGTTCAATTTAGTACAGCGAATGTTTGTGATGGTACTGCAGTTTCCTTTACTGATCTATCCACTATTCCGGCAACGGACACGATACTATCCTATTCATGGGCTTTTGGCGACAACAGCTTGGTTAGTACAAATAAAAACACTTCGCATCTTTATGCTTCCGCAGGATCCTATAATGTTGAACTAACGGTTGTATCTTATTTCGGTTGTGTTGATTCTACTATTAAAACCAGTATTGTTAATCCTAATCCTGTTGTTAATTTTACTGTAAATGATACTGCCGGATGCGAACCTTTCTGTATTGTTTTTCAAGATTCATCCGCCATAAGCACGGGTACTAATATTGGATGGTCGTGGGATTTTGGTAATGGAACCCAAGCCAACAATTCTGAGAATTCTGTTTGTTGTTACTCCAACGATTCAGTATTTGTGCCGGTGTTTTATACTCCTATTTTAACCGTTACTTCGGATAGTGGCTGTGTTAGCATGATATCAAAAACTAATTTCATCACTGTATATCCAAAACCTGATGCCGATTTTAATGTTGAACCTAAAACAGAAACAATTATAAACCCTGTTATTACATTTACAGACCTATCCACCGGAACTAATTTTTGGAATTGGAATTTTGGTGATATGGATACTTCTTCCTTATCAGCTCCTCCTCCTCATACCTATGCGGACACTGGCACCTATACAATAACACTGATCACAAATACTAATTATGGCTGTTTGGATACTGCTTATCAAAACATTAGTATAGAACCGGATTTTGTATTTTATATTCCAAATTCTTTTACACCCGATGACGATGGTATAAATGAAACTTTTTCAGGAAAAGGCATTTTTATTATTAAATATGAAATGAGTATTTTTGATCGTTGGGGTAATTTAGTTTTCTTTTCTGATGATATCAATACGCCTTGGGATGGGAAAGCAAATCATGGAAAAGATTTAGCCCAAAGAGATGTGTATATTTATTCTATCAATGTTACGGATATTAAAACGATACAACATGCATACAAAGGCAAGGTAACACTGATAAGATAAGATCCTAAGCTTTAGCAATCGAGATCAGGACCAGTAAAAAGTTTATATACAAAATCATGTCAAAAACATTAGAAGCATTTTTAGCTGCATCAGAAGTGAAAATAGTTGATGCGAGTCATCGGAAAATAATAATGCACAATATTGAGCTGTATGATAAAAGCGTGGTTGAGGGAAAAAATCAATTCAGTAATTTAGAACTTGCAAAAAAACGTATTGCAGGAATTAAGCACAAATCAATTGAGAACCTTGAAAAATACCTGGTAGAATTTGAAGCCAACTTTATTAAACGCGGAGGGAAAGTTATCTGGGCTCAGGATGCAGAAGAGGCTATAAAGGAATCGCTTCAGATCATGCAAAAGCTGAAAGCAAAAACGGTGGTAAAAACGAAATCAATGGTTTCGGAGGAGATCCACCTAAAAGAGGCACTCGAAAAAAACGGGATAGAAGGCATTGAAACGGATCTGGGGGAATATATTTTACAATTACGCAAAGAAACACCATTCCATACTGTAACTCCGGCAATGCATCTTTCAAAAGAAGATGTAGCAAAAACATTTAATGAAAAAAAAGGAACACCTCTTGATTGGAACCCCGAACAAATAACCGATTTTGTTCGCAGGGAATTACGCGAAAAATATTCGAAAGCAGATGTTGGAGTAAGTGGTGCTAATTTTTTGATCGCAGATATCGGGGCAATAGCCGTAACCGAAAATGAAGGTAATGGGGTAATGTCAATGGCATTTCCGAAAGTGCATATTGCTATTGTAGGAATTGAAAAGATCATCCCTTCACTGGCTGATCTGGATCTGTTCTGGCCAGTGCTTTCAACCTATGGAACAGGACAACATCTTACTGCATACAATACTATTTATACCGGACCAAAACAATCAGACGAAGTTGATGGTCCAAACGAAATGTATGTTATTTTACTTGATAACGGCCGTTCTCTTTTGTTAGATAAACCCGAACAAAGAGAGGCCCTTTCCTGTATTGGATGTGGCGCATGCTCCACTGTTTGTCCTGTTTATCAAACCATTGGCGGGCAAGCTTATGGCACAACCTACAGCGGACCTATTGGTTCTGTTATCACTCCACATATACAAGGGATGGAGGAGTTCAAACATTTAAGTTACGCATCTACTTTATGTGGAAAATGTACTGAAGTATGTCCTGCAAAAATTGATATTCATAAACTTTTACTTTTGAATCGCAGGGACGTAGTTCAACAAGGTCTTTCAGCAAAAACCGACAACTGGATATGGCATTTTTGGAAAAAGGCGATGCTGAAACGCTCTAAAATGGACAAAGGCGGAGCAAAACTAAAGAACTTTATGCTTAAACAATTTTTCAAAAAATCATGGGGTGAGCGCAGAGAATTTCCGCAAGCAGTTCCGAAATCTTTTAACCAGCTATGGAGAGAGCGCAAGGGAATAAAATAACATACTAAAAAACTAATTTCTAAATCCGCAAAATTAGAATTATAACATCATTTTATGAATTTAGATCTATCAGGAAAAACAGCTCTTGTTTGTGGAAGTACACAAGGCATTGGAAAAGCATCAGCTATGGAGCTTGCGATACTTGGAGCAAATATAGTATTGGCTGCGCGTAACGAAGAGTCATTGAAAGCAGCACTAAAAGATCTGGATGTTTCGAAAGGACAAACGCATACTTTTTTATGTGCCGATTTTCAAAATCCAAATCAATTAAAAGAAAAAGTCGAAACCTTTGTCGCAACGCAAGGTATCATCCATATTTTGGTAAACAATACAGGAGGACCTCCGGGTGGCCTGATAACAAATGCGAAGGTGGAAGATTTTTTACAAGCCTTTAATAATCATTTGGTATGTAACCATGTTTTGGTTCAGGCGGTGATAGAGGGTATGAAAAAAGAGAATTACGGCAGGATCATCAATATTATAAGCACTTCCGTTAAAATGCCTTTAAAAAATTTAGGTGTTTCAAATACCATTCGTGCTGCGGTTGCCAACTGGTCAAAAACACTTGCAAACGAAGTGGCATCATTTGGAATTACTGTAAACAATGTGCTTCCTGGCGCTACCTCAACAGGCAGATTGCAGGCCATTATAGAAAACAAATCAAAAAATACCGGAGAGTCTTTGAATCAAATTAAAAATGAAATGGAAGGTGAAATTCCGTTGGGCCGTTTTGCTGATCCATCTGAAATTGCTAATGCAGTTGCCTTTTTAGCAAGCCCGGCAGCATCTTATATTACCGGAATTAATGTGCCGGTAGATGGCGGAAGAACAGGCTGTTTGTAAGATATACGAAGACAAAAACCGTATACGTTATTTCAAAGGAGCAAGAATTAATTTTAGCCACCAATTTGGATCATACTTCTGTTCTCGCTAGAGGCTGTATTCAGAGCAATTGAAGTGCTCGCATCAACAGCATTTTCAAAATCAAATCGGCCACCTCGTTCTCGTTTTTTACTTTCCAAACAGGATAAGATCAGAGGGGTAATATCTTCGCCTTTTCTCAAGGCCATAAGTAGATCTGTTTCTTCCTGAGAGAACAAACAGTTTTTCATTTTCCCATCAGCCGTTAGACGCAAGCGATTACAGGTACCACAAAAAGGTTCGGTAATGGTTGTAATAAAAGCAAAAGTACCCGCATGCCCAGGTACAGTATATTTTTTTGCTGTATCGTTTATTGCATCTTCTAATTTTAAAAACGTATACTTTGTACTGATAATATTCAGCATTTCCTTGTAGGAGAAAACTTTTTCGGGAAGCCACTCGTTTCCTGCAAAGGGCATGAATTCTATAAACCGCACGTCAAGCGGAAAATCTTTTGTCCAGCTAATAAAATCCAAAATGGCATGTTCGTTTATTCCTTTCATCACTACCATATTTACTTTCACTTTAAAATTCTGTGATAGCAGTAAATAAATATTGGACATGATTTTTTTAAAATCCCCCCGCTTGGTGATGGCAAAAAATTCATCGGGGTTTAATGTATCCAAACTCACATTCACCGAACGGATATTGGCAGCCTTAAAAGTTTCGATATATTGATCAACCAACACAGCATTGGTGCTAATAGTAAGCTCTACAGGAAGTTTTGAAAGTTTTTGTATGATTTCCTTAGCATCTTTTCTCAGCAAAGGTTCGCCTCCTGTTAAACGAATTTTTTTTACTCCCAATCCAACAAAGACCTTTGCCAAGTTTTCGATCTCCCCCACCTGCATCAATTTTGCAGACGGTGTAACCAGCACTTTTTCATTGGGCATACAATAAACACAACGCAAGTTACATGCATCTGTAAGCGAAATACGCAAGTAATCGTGATGGCGGCCAAACGTGTCTGTTAATTGAGGTTTCGGCATTTTTGTAAACTTAATTTAAAAAATTGTTTTTATAGATCTCTTAAATTATTTTTTAATTTGTCAGACTATAAATCTACATTAAAAAGTTTATTGCTTTCATGGATTTGTGAATAATTATATTCTTAGAACCTATTTAAATTTTAATTATATATTTTGTTATTGAAAGCTTACTCCATTGGTGGTTTCTGTTAGACCTAGCTCCAGCTGTGTCATCCCGAACTTTTGTGAGGGATCTTGTTATTATAAAAGATATTGCTAAAACCAGTACAAGATTCCTCTTGGCGAAAAAGCCAATCGGAATGACATCGCCTATAAATGTGGTTCTTTTCCACAATTTAAAGATTATTTAGAAATTAAATGTAATGATAGAATTAATTTTGAATAAAATTTAAATGAATTACAATATCAATTTTTAAGGACTTCACACATATTTCGACAGGCTCAATATGAACTGCGCTTCCCATCCATCGTGGAAGGCGCTTACGACTATGTTTACAGGAGGGGATTACAGGAATTTAAAAAAACAAGAATCTGTAATTAAATAAATTCAGTTTCATCAATCAACATCATACATTTAAAATGTCCTTTTGGGCATTTGTCATAGCCTATTTTAGAGCAAGGGCGGCACGATAAATTTTTCACTTCCACTATTTTTGATCTTGTATCAGGCAGATAAGGTGTGAAACCAAAGGCGGGAACCGTATTTCCCCAAACGGAAATAATTTCTTTTTTGAATGCGGCCGCAATATGCATTAAGCCCGTGTCGTGTGAAATAATTTTTGTTGCATGTTTTATTAAGGATGCAGATTGGTTCAAATTGTATTTTCCACACGCATTGTAAATGGCAGATCCTACAGCGTTTTTAATTAGCTCTGCACGTTCGGCATCTTCTTTTCCGCCTAATAGAACAATGGGTTGATCTGTTTTTTTACAAATAGAAATTATTTTTTCTGTGGGTAATTGTTTAGTGAAATGCTTTGCACCGATCACAAAACCGATGTATCCCTTTTGATGGGATGCTGGTAAAGAAGCAATGTTCACTTCATTCTCGGGGGCAATAAAATAATCTAAACCCTTTTTATCATTTTTTATTCCCAGCGATTCAACAGTTTGCATATAGCGGTCGACTATATGCGTTGCAGGCATTTTATTTATTTTAAAATTTACCAGCAGCCATTTTTTAAAATTCAGTTTTTTGAATGATGCAGAGGGTTTGCTGAGCGCCATTTTTATTTGCAGCGATCTGATATTATTATGCAGATCAACAACAAGATCAAAGTTTTCTTTTTTCAGATCTTCAATAACTTCGTTCACCTCTTTTTCGATGAGGTGAATTTTAGTGATATAAGGATTGTGTTCTAAAATTCCTTTAAAGGATTTTTTTGTGAGGTAGTGAATTTCAATATCGGGCTTTTGTTGTTTTGTACAGCGGATCACAGGCGTAGTTAATACAATATCGCCAATGGAACTAAAACGTATGATGAGTATTTTTTTCAGAGGGAATTAAATTTTATAAGGTCATTCTTGTTTTTCTACTTCTCATTATAGATCACTTCCAGCAATGTTTGTCCAACCGCTTTCAACGTGTTTTTATCTATCAGGCTCATGTTATCTTTATGTGTATGGTGATAATCACCAAATCCACCTGTTGCCTGATTGTACTCAATAATATCAATACAAGGTATGCCTGCCTGATTCACATAAATGTGATCATCAACGCCAACAAATTCTTTTGTCTGTGATAAAAAATAATTTCCATAACCAATGTTGCTCGCTGCTTTCCAAACTTTATCAACTGCTGCGGAAGCGTATTCCACAGATTTACTTTCTTTAGGGAAAATAGCATTAGGGCCGCCAACCATGTCTAATAGGACTCCAAAATTTGCATAGTAATTTGTTTTATGCAAATTCTTTGCCCAGAATTGTGAACCAAGACACCAGGATTGATTGTTTCCGCTTGTTCCATAATCTTCAATATCAAAAAAGATGATGTCGATCCCAATATTAGGTTGAATGCTACTTACCTGGCGGGCTATTTCCAATGCAACGCCTACGCCACTTGCGCCATCATTAGCGCCATCTATAGGTTTATCTTTATCCTTGATGTCCTCATCTGCAAAAGGGCGTGTGTCCCAGTGAGAGCAGATCAAAATTCGGCTTTGTGCTTCCGGTTTAAAGGTGGCGATAATGTTTTTTAAAGTGAATTGTTTTTTATCAAAAGTCTGAACAGTCCCTCGTTGAACGATAGTTTCAAGTCCGTATGATTTTAATTTTGCAACTAAATAGTCAGCACATTTAGCATGTGAAGCAGTTCCGGGTACTCGTGGACCAAAATCAACCTGCGCTTTTATATAGGCATAGGCTGAATCGGCATTAAAATCAGGGGCTGTAACTTTTTTTACGTCAACTGTTTTTGTTTCCGCTGTTTCTTTTGTTTGTTCCGTTTGATTACGGCAGGATGCAAAAAAAAGTAATGTGTTAACACAAAATAACAGTAGTATATTATTCTTGAATCGCCCAGACTGAACCATCTTTAGTATCTTTAATTGTAATATTGTTTTTACTCAGATCATCACGTAATTTATCGGACGCGGCAAAATCTTTTTTTGCTTTTATTTCTATTCTTATTTCCAGAATTATTTCCATTACACCTTGCAAGGCTTTGTCGCTGGCTGTGTTCGATGTTTCTGTTCTTAATCCCAATACATCAAAAACAAAATCGTGCATTAGTTTTTTCAGTGAAATGATATCCTCATTTGTGATCGTTTCTTTGCTATCATTTACCGAATTAATGATACGGGAAGCTTCAAACAGATTAGCGATTAAAATTGGAGTATTAAAATCATCGTTCATTGCATCGTAGCAATTTTTTTCTATCGCTTTTATATCAGAAGTAGACGTGGAGGATGCTTTTAAATTCTCCAACGTTTTAATAGATGCCATCAAACGGGCATATCCTTTTTCAGATGCCTGTAGCGCTTCATTCGAGAAATCAAGCGTACTCCGGTAATGTGTTTGCATCATAAAAAAGCGCACGCCCATGGGGCTATATCCTTTTTCTAATAGTGGATGATCTCCGGTAAATAATTCGCCTGGCAAAAAGCCATTGCCTGCTGTTTTAGACATACGAACACCGTTCACTGTAAGCATATTGGTATGCATCCAGTATTTAACAGGTGCTTTGTGATTACATGCCTGCGATTGAGCAATTTCATTGGTATGATGCGTGGCTTGCAGATCCATTCCACCACCATGTATATCAAATGTATCACCTAAATATTTACTACTCATGGCCGAGCATTCAATGTGCCAGCCCGGAAAACCCCATCCCCATGGCGATGGCCAGCGCATGATCTGTTCCGGTTTTACTTTTATCCATAAAGCAAAATCCAGCCGGCCACGTTTTTCGTCTTGTCCGCTAAGCTCACGGGTGTTTGCTATCAGGTCGTCTAATTGCCTGTTAGTAAGCTGTCCGTAAGGAAACTCTTTATTGTATTTTTCTACATCAAAATAAACAGTGCCATTTACTTCATACGCATAGCCATTTGAAATGATTTGTTTTATCATTTCAATTTGCTCACAAATATGTCCGGTGGCAGTAGGTTCAATACTTGGTGGAAGTGCATTGAATTCGCGCATTACATCATGGAAACCGAGCGTATATTTTTGAACGATCTCCATTGGTTCTAACTGTTCCAGCTTCGCTTTCTTTTCAAATTTATCATCGCCTTCATCACGATCGCCCTCCAAATGTCCAGCATCAGTGATGTTACGTACATAACGCACCTTAAATCCCGAATGTAATAAATAGCGATAGATCAGATCAAAAGAAATAAACGTGCGGCAGTTGCCCAGATGTACGTCACTGTAAACTGTTGGGCCGCAAACATACAAGCCAACCATGCCTTCATTGAGGGGTTCAAACTTTTCTTTTGTTCGCGTTAGTGTATTGTAAATTACCAGGTGGTTGTTCATAGAAAAATAAAAAGAGTGAGATATAAAAAATTCTAAATCCTAATCTCGGAATTCTAAATTTGAATTTAGAATTTAAAGATTAGGATTCAGGCATTAGAGATTAGAATTTAGTTGAGATGTTATTCTTCGATAACACTATCACCAATATATTTACCACCTTTATAAAGTGCTATCCGGGTTAATATTCCATTGGTATTATAGATATATACTTTACCGTCTATTAACTTATTACTGTGAAATACGCCATCTTTAGATACCTGTTTGTTCTTGTTGTATAGTTTCCATTTCCCTTCGCCATCAAATGGTTTACCACTATTCACTTTTTCAATTCCTTTGTCCACCTCAATTGGCGCCACTTTAATAGGGTCAACAACAACTTCTTTAACAACTTCTTTAATGATTGGCTTTTTAGGCTCGTATGTTTTTACACTTGCTACATCTAAAAAACCATCAGCAAAATTTTTCTCGGATTTCAGATCTCCGTTCTCATAATATTCTTTTAAGATCCCGGCCTCTTTACCTTCCGCCCATGATCCTTCTATCATTGTTTGGCCATTTTCATAATAATATTTTTGGTCTCCTGCGCGTTTACCTGTAGTATTGAACTTGAATGCTTGCTGAACCTGGCCGTTCTCATAATACAACTTATAATCACCTACCCAACGATTGTTTTTCCACAAACCTTCTTCTTTAGGTTTGCCGTTTTCGTGGTACATAATGGCATAGCCGTTAGGACGGTTATTTTCGTAAGTGATCTTGCTTTTTAAATTATTGTTGCAGTAATATTCAGTCCAAATAGCGATCTTTTTGCTGTTTTCAAATACACCTTCTTCTACTTTTTGATCATCCGTATAACAAGGCTTGTGAACCATTTTATTGGTAACTACCCATTTCCCTTGTTTTTTTCCAGCCACATCCGTTTGGTTAATTGTATCAGTACCAGACATCTCATAGGTTTGAGCAAAGGCAAGGTTAGAAGCAATAATCAACACTATCAAAAAAACTTTTTTCATCTAAGAAGAATAATTTATTTCAAATTTAATCAGCCAACTGGCGGATATTTTTTAATTGTTTCTTTGTCTCTATAATGGGCAAATGTAATGTTTTTAATTATATTCAACAAAGCATACCGTAAAATTTACTGTTTAGTGTTATAAAATGTTCATTTCTTGAGGGTTCGCAAATTTTTGATCATATCAGAGGTCATTGCCGATAGATCAAATTCAGGCTTCCAGCCCCAATCCGAAACAGCCTCAGCGGCATCAATACTTTTTGGCCAGCTATCGGCTATTTGTTGGCGCGAATCTTCTTTGTAAGTGATGCTGAAATTGGGGATGTGTTTTGTGATCTCGGCCGCAATTTCTTTTGGAGAAAAGCTAAAACCAGCCAGGTTATAACTCGAACGTATTTTAATTTTATCCGCATCGGCTTGCATAATGCCAATTGTGGCTTTAATTGCATCCGGCATATACATCATCGGCAGTGTAGCATTTTCTGATAAAAAACATTCGTAAGCACCTGATTTTAAGGCTTCATGGAAAATGTGGACCGCATAATCCGTGGTGCCACCGCCCGGTGCCGATTTCCAGCCAATTAATCCCGGATAGCGTAAACTGCGAACATCTACATTGTATTTATTGAAGTAATATTCGCACCAGCGCTCTCCTGCTTGTTTACTGATACCGTAAACCGTACTAGGCTCCATTACCGTGTATTGAGGCGTATTTTCTTTAGGAGTATTGGGACCGAAAACAGCGATGGAACTAGGCCAGTATATTTTTTCAATGACCTTTTCTTTTGCAAGATCAAGCACATTTAAAAGTCCGTTCATATTCAGATCCCAGGCAAACTTTGGCATTTTTTCGGCTGTAGCTGAAAGCAGTGCTGCCAATAGATATACCTGGTTGATCTTATGTCTCTTTACTATTTCCAGCAAACCCGGAGCATTTAGCACATCAATTACTTCAAAAGGACCTTCTTTGGATTGTTCTGTTATTTTAACGTCTGACGCTATTACGTTTTCGATACCGTAAACATTTCTAAGATTTTGTACCAGCTCAGTCCCTAATTGTCCGGATGAACCGATCACTAATATTTTTTCAGTCGTTCGCATAATAAAATCAATAATTGAAAAGCTACCAAAAATACACTCAAAGAGTGTTTGCGCCTTTTTTAACGAGGCTAAAAATACTTTTTTTTAACAACATACCCTTGATCGCCCGGAATTATTTTAAATAGCGCCCCAAAAACCCTCAAGTAAAGAGTTTATTGCAAATGTTTTTTTTTAACTGCTGTTTTTATGAAAACTTTGTTCCAGTTTGACGTATCCCCAAAAAATAACGTTAAAGCTTCAATAAACCAGTACGAGCAAGGGTTTCAAAATGTTAAATTCATCGAATAATTTTCTTATCAACACTTGATTGTGAATACTTTATGCAAAAATTGTGACCTAATCCATAGCTATTCGCTTTTTAAATCATTAGTTTTGCTACCAGACTACAACAATTATAAGAAATAGGGTTTGTAAAAGCCTGATATTTGACCTAATTTGGGTGTAGTTTATAAATATATACTCAAAAACAAAACTCATAGCATGAAAAAACTTACCAGCCTTCTTATTCTGTTTGTCTTAGGAACAAGCCTTGCTAATGCAACAACTGTTAAAGCCATCGTTGCTAAAAAAATCGCGGAAGATTTTTTTAAACAGATTTTGACACAAGATCTTAGCGTTGCAACATTAACATATACCGAATTGTCTGCTAATGGAGAGCCTGTTTATTATGTTTTTAATGTAAATGATGGCCATATCGTTGTTGCTGCTGATGACGGAGTTCTTCCAATTATCAGTTATTCAACGGAAGGTAAATTCGTTGCCCCAAAAGCAAAAGCTATTGTTGTTACTATCGACAAATGGGCTGCTAAATCATGGGCAACTCAACCTTCAAAAAGCTAATATTCATCAAATAATAAACTAGATTTTACTTTAAACAATTCAAGGGGGCTTTGCCCCCTTGTTCGTTTATGTGCCATAATTGCCTGAAAATTAGACAAATCCAAGCCCCCCACTCCCGCTAAAATTTTTATAAA
Organism: Bacteroidota bacterium; assembly: GCA_040388745.1. Lineage (GTDB taxonomy): Bacteria > Bacteroidota > Bacteroidia > 2-12-FULL-35-15 > 2-12-FULL-35-15 > 2-12-FULL-35-15. Next base: position 37,707 of record JAZKBF010000018.1, read on the forward strand.
ATCCAGTTCCTTTCTTTTGTTGCCTCCATAGAACTATTTCTAAACTTTTTTAAATCAAAAAATAAACCCGTTTTTTAGTTGGTTTGTTGTTTTAATTCGTTAACTTGCATTTAAAATTCGATAATTGGTTTATTGGTAAATCAAAATCAAAATGGGAGGTGCTCATGAATTGTATAATCATAGATGATGATGAAATGTCCAGAAATGCTTTAAAGCATTTGGTTTCTCAAGTTTCTTATTTAAATCTTATAGGAGTTTATACCAAAGCAAGCGAATCACTTACTGTTTTAAATGATAAAAGCGTTGACTTAATGCTGCTTGATATAGAAATGCCGGATATTAACGGCCTGGAATTTATAAAAACCATTAAGGAACCACCTTTAACCATTTTTGTTACTTCAAAGAAAGAATATGCTATAGAAGCCTTTGAATATAGCATTATCGATTATCTTGTAAAGCCCATTTTATTAGATCGCTTTTTTAAAGCAATAGCAAAATCAAAAGAAATTTTCGAGACTTATAAAAAAAATGATGCAACATTAGGTCAGGATTATCTTTTTGTAAAAGTTAATGGAACTATTATCAAAATTAATATGAAAGAGATACTGTGGGTTGAAGCCCTGGGTGATTATATTAATATTAATACTTCCGAAAAAAAATATACCATTCATTCAACGATGAAAACTGTGGAGAATAAACTGGGCGATGATAAATTTATTCGGGTACATCGTTCATATATTATATCCATTAGTAATATTAATTCAATTGACGATAATATTATCGTAATTAATAAGCAGCTCATTCCAGTTGGGCAGGTTTATAAAGAAAAATTAATAAAAAGACTGAATCTATTATAAATCTTAATATTCAAATTAGTTTAGTTTAACCTTGAATTTCTCAAGTTCAGCGAATTTATTCTTGATTTTTTCAGTACTCAAGTAAAAGTTAATTGTAGAAAACACGTTGTTTTTAAGAAAGGAGAGATGAACCATGAATCAAGACATGAATTTACAGGAAATAAATATATTGCTTGTTGAAGATAATCCAGGTGATATAAGACTTACAAAAGAAGTCCTTAAAGAAGGCAAAATAAAAAATGTTTTAAATGTGGTTATGGATGGGGAGGAAGCCATACTGTATTTAAAGAAAATAGGTAATCATATTAGTGCTGTTACGCCCGATATAATTCTACTCGATCTTAACTTGCCAAAGAAAGATGGGAGAGAAGTGCTTGCCGAAATAAAAGAGGATCCATTACTGAAGCTTATACCTGTGATTGTGTTAACTACTTCTTCGGCAGAGCAGGACGTATTAAACATGTATGCCCACCACGCCAATTGTTATATTACCAAACCCGTTGATTTTAGTCAATTCATTGCTGTTATCAGATCTATTGAAAATTTTTGGCTCACCATTGTAAAATTACCCCAAAAACAAGTATCTAAATAGATCAAAACGGTCAGTAAAAGCATCCATTTGCGGTGGCTTATTCAATAAATCTATTTTTAATCTATCAGCTTATGAAAGATTTAAAAGGTTTTGCAATTTATCTTAGAAAAAATCATTTAAAAGATTTTGCAAAGGAAAATTTGCGAATTATCAACACACTGGATATTCCATTGATGAAGCATCCACTTATTGTCCAATTGAGCCAAGAGCAATTGTTTGAGCAAACCGTGGTCAGTTTAGATAAATTCCTTATTTCTATAGAGAACGACACCGCAATTGAAGATGTAAAAAATAATTTAAAAAATTGGGAAGAAAATAAAACTCCCGGATTTTCCAAAAGTGATATTCAACTTGCTGATCTCGTTCATATATATTCTGCTCAAAAAAGGGCCCTGATAAAATTCCTATCTTTTTTTACAAGTGATGTAAACGAAGTTGTAAATATTATTAATGAGCTGGAGGAGTATTATGTAACGACTCAGGGCCTCGCGTTGACAATACTATTAAAAATTCAAAAAGAAACTGAAGCGAGTTTATTGGCAAGCGAAAGGCAGCTTCAGTTAATGGTTTCAAATATAATGGGCTACGCCATTTTTATGATAGATACTGCCGGTCATATTATAAGTTGGAACCAGGGAGCAGTAAATATTAATGGTTATTTGGAAGAGGAAATTATTGGAAAGCATATTTCTATTTTTTATACTAATGAAGATATAGAACAGCAAAAACCGGAACACAATTTAAAGATAGCGAAAGAAAATGGCAGGTGTGAAAGTCAAGGTTGGCGTATAAAAAAGGATGGCTATAAGTATTGGGCCGATTCTATTTTCACTGCAATATATAATGAATCAGGAGTATTAGAGGGTTTTGCTAAAATTACCCATGATATTTCGGATCGTAAAAAAGCAGAAGATGAGTTAAAGCAAAAAACATTAGAATTGTTAAGATCCAACCAGGAACTGGAACAGTTTGCTTATGTGGCATCACATGATTTGCAGGAGCCATTAAGAATGGTAACCAGTTATCTTCAACTAATAGAAAAACGATATAAAGATAAATTAGATCAGGATGGAACTGATTTTATTGGCTTCGCTGTGGATGGGAGCAGCAGAATGAGGGTGCTTATTCAAAGCCTTTTAGAATATTCACGGGTTAATAGAATTAAACCATTCGAACCTATCAATGTGAATGATCTATTAAATGAAGTAATACAAAATTTGGGTGACGCAATCAAGGAACAGAAGGCTACCGTCTTATTTGGGGCTATGCCAATTATTTATGGCGATTTTGTTCTGATAGGTCAGTTATTTCAAAATTTGATTGAGAACGCGATAAAGTTTAAAGGCAATAACGATCCGGAAGTTTTAATTTCAGCTAAAAAAGAAAACAATGAATATTTGTTCTCAGTAAAAGATAATGGTATTGGCATGAAGAAAGAATATTTGGATAAAATATTTGTTATTTTTCAACGATTAAATAATAAAGAAAAATATCCCGGAACAGGCATTGGACTTGCCATTTGCAAAAAAATTGTGGAGCGGCACAATGGAAAAATATGGGTTGAATCAGAAGTAGATAAAGGAAGTACTTTTTATTTTACAATAAAAGAAAAATAGTATAAAATTACACCGTAATTATTTTAAAGCTACCGGAAAGCCTCAATAGTTGAAATGAATCGACTCGAAAAACATTGATTACGAGTATCGCCAAAAACAGCCTAAATTTCAGGGTTTTCAACAAATAGAAAATTAAACAGATTATTAAACATGAAGGTTATAAAATGGTTTAAAAATGTATCTATCTCCCAAAAATTATATTTGGTAGTGGGAGCAATGGCTTTGCTTATAACTGTAGAACTATTTACAATGTTATTTGCGCTCAATACACTTTCATCTGTAAGGGCATTTGTAGGTGGCGAAGGCTTATGGTCAAAAGCAGAAAAAGATGCTGTTTACTATTTGCAAAAGTATTCCCGGACTTTTAATGAGAAGGATTATGAGAAGTTTCAAGAGTTCATGAAAGTGCCCTTAGGCGACCATAAAACATTAATGGAACTGAATAAAAAAAATCCGGATCTGGAAATAGCCAAACAAGGCTTTTTGGAAGGACGCAATCATCCTGATGATATTGACGGAATGATAAAATTATTCCGCAGATTTCACAACATTTATTACATAAAAAAAGCAATTACTATATGGACAAAAGCGGACCTAATAATCGGGCAGCTATCTCCTATTGCTGAAAAACTAAAAGCTGAAATAAGCCTGGAATCGCCTTCATTAGAAAAAATAGATGGGCTGCTTTTTGAAATAGACAATATCAACCAAGAGCTCACTGTTTTGGAAGATGATTTTTCATATACATTGGGTGAAGGATCAAGATGGTTGGAAAATTTGATCCTGACGGTTTTATTTGCAATTGCATTAACCGTTGAGTTTACAGGATTGTTTTTAAGTATTTCATTAAGCATTGGGATAACAAAAGGTGTTAATGAAATTATAAGAGTTTCTGCCAATATATCTAAGGCCGACTTTAATAGCAAGGCAAAAATTTATTCAAAAGATGAAATAGGCTTATTGGCCTCATCATTTAATAAAATGATGGATGATCTGCAGGAAAATATAAATGAACGAATCCTGGTTGAGAAAAACTTAAGGGCGCAAAAGGATCTATACGGGTCCCTTATAGATACACAAAGTGATATGGGACAAGGTATTGCGATCACAGAAGGGAAATCGATCATTTATGCGAACGATGCACTTTGCAAAATGTATGGTTATAGTAATGATGAGGTACTCAGCTTGCCATCTTTTTTGGATATAGTTATACCGGAAGAAAAAGAAAGACTTTCATTACGCTTAAACCAGCGTCTTTCCCGAGAAGAATCAAGTGATACTGGAGAAACCACTGTTATACGAAAAGATGGGAACAAAATTAATATCGAATACTCTATCAAAAAGATCAACACTGATGGACGGGTTCAATTACTATCTGTTATTCGTGATATAACTTATCGTAAGCTTGGGGAAGACGCTCTTCAGCAAAAAACTCAAGATCTTATTCGTTCCAACGATGAATTGGAACAATTTGCCTATGTAGCCTCCCACGATTTACAGGAACCATTGCGCATGGTGACAAGTTATCTCGAATTATTAGAAATACGATATAAGGATAAATTAGATCAGGATGCAAATGATTTTATTGGCTTTGCGGTTGATGGAAGCAACAGGATGAGAATTCTTATACAAAGTCTTTTAGAATATTCACGGGTTAATAGAATAAAACCATTTGAATCCATCAATGTGAATGATTTATTAAAAGACGTATTACAAAACTTAAGTGGAGCCATCAAAGAACAGAATGCTACTGTTTTATATGAGGGAATGCCCATTATTTATGGGGATTTTGTTTTAATAAGCCAATTATTTCAAAATTTGATTGAGAACGCAATAAAATTTAAAGGTGACAAAAAGCCGCAAATTTTTATTTCAAGCAAAAAGGAGAACGATGAATATTTGTTCTCGATAAAAGATAATGGTATTGGTATAAATAACGAGTATTTAGATAAAATATTCGTTATTTTTCAACGATTAAGTAATAAAGAAAAATATCCGGGAACGGGCATGGGGCTAGCCATTTGCAAAAAAATTGTGGAGCGTCATAACGGAAAAATATGGGTTGAATCAGTAGTAGGTAAAGGAAGTACCTTCTATTTTACAATAAAAAATTGTAAATAGTTTAAACCACATTTTGCATTTTAAATAATGCGTTAAAAAAAATGGAAGAAAAAATTAAAATATTAATCATTGAAGATAATCCCGGAGATGTTCGTTTAATAAACATTTACTTAAAGGACTATTCAGGAGATAATTATATATTTTCAGTTGCCGACTGCTTATCAAAAGGATTGGAATTGTTGTCGCAAGAAGAGTTCGATGTTATTATTCTTGACCTTACATTGCCTGATAGTTCTGGTTTGGATACATTTAAAAGAACGTACGAGCATTCTCCACAAATTCCAATTATTGTACTTACCGGGCTGGATAGTGAAATACTGGGAATAAATGCAATGAAACTAGGCGCACAGGATTTTTTGACCAAAGGAAATATAAAAGGAAAAGAATTAAATCGTTCTATAAATTATAGTATCGAACGTTTTAAACTGTTAAAAGCGTTTTCTGAAAATACAAAAAAGCTGGAAGAAAAAACACAGGATCTCCTCATTGAACAGCAAAAGCTTAAAAACGCTCAAAAAATAGCACGTATAGGTAGTTGGGATTGGGATATTGTTAAAAATACGGTTGCTTTTTCGGATGAACTATATAGTATCTATGGTTTAAAATGCGGTGAATTTATTGCTGATTTTAACAGTTTCATTAACATGATCCATCCGGAAGACAGGGAATATGTTCAAAAAACTATTGAAGACGCAACCGACAAATTACAGCCACTAAATTTTAAACACAGGATTGTACGCCCTAATAACAGGGTAAGGATACTTCATACAATAAGCCAGGTAATATCAGATAAAGATGGCAGGCCTATAAGAATGCAGGGGACAGAGCAGGATGTTACAGAGCAGTTTCATAAAGAAGAATTGGAAAAACTGGTTTTAGCCGCCACTCAATCTTATAATTCAGTAGTAATAGCAGATAGTAAAGGTAAAATAGAATGGGTCAATCAAGGTTTTACAAAACTAACAGGATATGATCTGGATGAAATATTAACTATAAACGAGGGGTTTTTGAAAAATGTTTATAATACTGAAGTTTTTGACCAAAATGATTTTTATAAATTAATTATAACAGAAAAAAAACCGATTACCTATGAAAGCAAAAACTTTTCTAAAAACGGAGACGAGTATTGGGTAATAACAACATTAACTCCGGTGCTTGGAAAAAGGGGGGAGGTTGAAAAGATCATCGCTATTGACTCTGACATTACATTAAGAAAAAAAATAGAAGAAGAATTGTTCAGATCAAATAAAATTGCGGAAGAGTCCATTAAAGTGAAAGAGCAATTCATGACAAATATGAGTCATGAAATTCGTACCCCAATGAATGCTATTGTTGGCTTCACCGATCTTCTTTTACAAACGGAACTTAACATTGAACAGCATCAATTTATTGATGCCATTCAAATTTCAGGGAAAAATTTACTTGTGATCATTAACGATATACTTACTTTTTCAAAGATCAAATCCGGAAAGCTAATTTTCGAGCAAGTTAATTTCCGATTATCACAGGTTTTTTCTTCAATCACGGCCTTATTGCTTCCCAATGCAAATGAAAAAAACATCCATTTATCCTCAACAATTGATTCAAATATCCCCGATCATTTAATTGGCGACCCTTTACGGTTAAATCAAATAATTTTAAACCTGGTAGGAAATGCAATTAAATTTACAAAACAAGGAGAAGTGAAAATCAAGGTTGAGCTTGTATCAGAAATAGATGATGTTTTGGAATTAGCTTTTTCAGTGAGCGACTCCGGGATAGGGATCTCTAAAGAAAAATTGTCAGAAATATTTGAAGAGTTTAGCCAGGCCAGTAGTCAGACTACCCGTAAATATGGTGGTACGGGGCTAGGACTTGCAATTGCAAAACAATTGATCGAACAGCAGGGTGGAACTATTTCTGTTGAAAGCGAAATTGACAAAGGATCTAAGTTTATATTTAACCTTAAATTAAAAAAGAATTTAAATCCCGAATTTGAAATAGTTAAAGATGGCTCCTGCGGTGTTGAAAATTTGGAAGGCTTGAAAGATTTGAAAATTTTGCTTGTGGAAGATAACCTGCTCAATCAAATTCTTGCAAAAAAAATATTAAGTAATTGGAAATGCAGGACAACTGTTGCAGAAAACGGATTTATCGCAATTGAAAAATTAGAAAAGGATGATTTCGATCTTATTATTATGGATATTCAAATGCCTGAGATGGATGGGAATGAAGCAACGAAATATATCAGAACAAAATTCCCTTCCCCAAAATGTAATACACCTATACTAGCCATGACCGCGCATGCTCTTGCCGGGGAAGAAGAAAAGTGCATTCATGCAGGTATGAATGATTATATCTCCAAACCATTTGATACTAACGTTGTATATTATAAAATAATGGCAATGCTCAAAAAATAAATTCTATTTGTAAAATCATTTTAAAAACACATTAAAATGGAAACTGCAAACAATAAGAAAATAGATCTATCATATTTAAAGCTGCTTTCAAATGGAAGCAATGAATTTATTTGTGAAATGATATCCGTTTTTATGGAACAAACCCCTAAAGAATTGGATGAAATAGATAAATATTGGAATGCAAAAAATTGGCAATCGTTGCATCGGGTTGCCCATAAAATGAAACCTTCTTTTACATTTATGGGAATCAAAGAACTGGAAAATGTTATTCGTTTAATTGATGAATATAGCTCCACAGAAACTAATATTGATCAATTGCCTGAACTGATTACAAAGTTAAAAAACGTTTGTTCTAAAGCCTTACAGGAGCTCGAAATTGAAAAACAATTATTTCTGTAATTTTATTTCCGTTGTTTACAGTCTTTTTTTACTCATTCGCCCTCCAATTGATTCAATCCAACGAAAATAAGTTGGTTTTTATTTGAGTTAACGTAATAGTAACAAAAACTAATCTCATGGAAACTTTCGATAATATTTCCGCATTTCTGGCAGCCGACAATACAATTTTATCAGGTGTAAAGTCATCGAAGCCATCGAATTCAATTGTGTCGCGCAAAAAGAATGGAACACTATCTAAAAACACGCAGAATAAAATAATACTGTTTATTGTTGATGACGATATTATGTATCTAAAGGCATTAGAACACTCTATTGAAAATAAAATAAATTCATTGGCTATTTATTTGTTTCAAACAGGAGAGGAATGTTTGCAACAGATGAAACTGAAACCGGCCATAGTTATTTTGGATTATTATTTAAATACCAAGGTGGCGGATGCTCAGAATGGTATAGCGGTTTTAAAACAAATAAGGAAAATAAGCCCTAAGTCTAAAGTAATTATGCTATCCGGTCAGGACAGCTTACAAATTGCCGATGATTGTATGGCAAATGGAGCTTATGATTATATTTCAAAAAGCGACACATCATTTGTTAGAATAAATAATCTTATCGTAAATATTGTTGAAGATATTAAAATTAATACCAGTTATAAAACCTTCAGATATGCTGTATTGATAGTAATTTTAATGCTGATCGCTTATGGTTTAATAAGCTGAGTTCTCATTTGGATACCGCGACTACGATCAATTTATACTTCGTAAAATATTTTCTTTCTGGATGAGTTTTAATTGTTTTGTTAAAAACAATTACCTTTGTGTGTATTTTAAACCCTCAGACACTATGTTATTGCAAAACAGAGTTAACAAAAAGGAGCTTAAAAAACGAATTCAGGAAGAAACCCTAAAACGGGTTACTGTTTCGTTTTACCGTTATGTTATTATTGAAAACCCGGAAGAGCTTCGCGACAATTTATTCCAGCAATGGAACAACCTCGGTGTATTAGGCCGGATTTACATTGCCCATGAAGGCATTAATGCTCAAATGTGCGTCCCTGAACATAATTGGGATGTTTTCATAAAAAATCTGTTTGCGGATCCCCGTTTTGCAGATGTTCCATTCAAAATTGCTGTTGAAGATAATGGCAAATCCTTTTATAAACTAACCGTTAAAGTACGCCACAAAATTGTTGCCGATGGTTTGGATGATGGAGCCTTTGATGTTACCAACGTAGGTAATCATTTGAGTGCAAAGGAATTTAACGAAGCAATGGAAAACCCCGATACCATTGTAGTGGATATGCGTAACCATTACGAAAGTGAAGTGGGGCGTTTTGTTGGTGCGCTTTGTCCGGATGCAGATACTTTTCGTGAAGAATTGCCGATAGTGATCGATGAATTAAAAGATAAAAAAGATCAGAAAATAATTATGTATTGTACCGGTGGTGTACGTTGTGAAAAAGCAAGCGCCTATCTGAAGCACCACGGTTTTAAAGATGTAAACCAGTTGCATGGCGGCATAATTGATTATGTAAGACAAATAAAAGCAGAAAACTTACCTTCCAAATTTATTGGAAAGAATTTTGTGTTTGACGAACGTGTTGGCGAACGAATAACAGATGATGTGATTGCGCAATGCCACCAATGTGGCGCTGTGTGTGATACTCACGTGAATTGCGCAAATGATGATTGCCATCTTTTGTTTATTCAATGCGAAAAATGTGTTGAAAAAATGAAGGGCTGTTGCACCCCGGAATGTGTTCATATTGCTTCTTTACCGGTTGAAGACCAAAGAGCTTTGCGCAAAGGCCGCAAAAAGGAAGATTGCCTTTCCGTTTATAAAAGCAGGTTGCGCCCGAATTTAAAAGTGATGTTGGAAAACCGGGATATAAAAATTAGTAAATAATTTTTATTTTTTGAATAGTTTATTATTTTCAAAAAATAATCCAAATGTTGTTCGTTTTCTTGTTTTTTTTTCGCTAAACTTGCATAATGAAAAAACATTTATTGCTAGCATTATTTTTTGTAGGGATCTCTACACTATCGTATTCTCAATCGGCCGGTAAAGGCGGTAGTGAAAAATCAGGAAGTTTTTTCTCGCGTGTATTTCGTGGTGGACAAAAGCCACGTGCTCAAATGAGTCATTTTGGTAAACGGAAGTCCGACCCGAACATACAGAACAACGGAACCTCCTATCGTAAAAATCGCAAACAAGAATATGTTGTGGATGGCGATGGATTTGGTACTGCTAAACAAGGAAAAAGAAAAAGAAAAAAATAAACAGGCTTGTCCCGCTTAATTCGGAATCAACTGTTTGAAATCAACACAAAAAAATCAAATTTTTTTAAACGTGTTTCAGCATCCCGATTCATCCGGGAAATCGCTTTAATCTTTTATTTATACGGATAGATCCGTAATTCCAAAATGAACATTCTTTTTCTTGATTCAAATCACCCCCTACTTCACGAAACACTTCAAAAGGCCGGGCATACATGTGATCTGAATTATCAATGGACAAAAGAAGAGATCGATAACAACATCCATTTGTATGATGGTATCATTATCCGAAGTAAGATAAAGATCACAAAAGAGATCATTGACAAAGCAATCAAACTTAAATTCATTGCGCGTGCAGGAGCCGGAATGGAAAATATTGACGTAGAGTATGCCGAAAGTAAAGGTATACGATGTTTGCACGCCCCCGAAGGTAACAGAGATGCTGTTGGCGAACATGCCATAGGAATGTTATTGTCTCTTTTTAATAATTTATGCAGAGCAAATAAAGAAGTACGGGAAGGGAAATGGATCCGTGAAGGAAACCGTGGTATTGAGTTGATGGGAAAAACGGTTGGAATTATTGGTTATGGAAATATGGGAAGCGCTTTTGCAGAACGCCTGAAAGGCTTTGGTGTAAGGGTTTTGGTATTTGATAAATACAAAAGTAATTTCGGTAATGATTTTATTCTTGAAACTACATTGGATCAGATCTTCGAACAAGCTGATGTTATTAGCTTACACACACCATTAACTGAAGAAACTCATCACCTGATCAATGACAGCTTCATCAATAGTTTTAAAAAAAATATTTATATTATTAATACCGCACGCGGGAAGTGCCTGAATACAGCAGACTTAGTAAAAAACATAAAATCAGGAAAAGTGGCAGGGGCCTGTTTAGATGTATTGGAATACGAAGTAGTATCATTTGAAAACCTGGATGCGGCCAATCTTCCCGAACCGTTTCAATATTTAATACATAGTGAAAAAGTAATGTTATCGCCACATATAGGCGGCTGGACCGTTGAAAGCAATCAAAAAATTGCAAGAGTTCTTGCAGAGAAAATTGAAAAAGAAATAACTATTAATTAATTTTTCAAATTTTTTAATGCAAAAAAAATCTAAAATATTCGCTTTACGACTGATCGGGGTCCTCTTTTTCACCTTTGTCATTCAGGGTGCTTCTGCCCAGAATCTAAATACAGACTCTCTTGTTCTTGAACTTGCAAAAGCAAAACAAGATACAAGCAAGATAAAAATTCTGTTAAGCCTTTCTTTTATTTTACGTGCAAAAGAATCTGATAAGGCTTTAGAATATGCTAATACAGCTTTGTCCTTATCCAAAAAAAATCCCAATAAAAAGTGGAAAGCAAAATCATTCAATAATATAGGACTTGCCTATTTCTACAAATCAAACTTTGATACTGCACTAATTTATTATCAGGATGCTTTAAAAATTGGAATAGAAATTCCTGACTCCAGCATCATTTCTTTGTCATATAGCCAACTTGGTAATGTGTATAAAACTATTTCCAATTTTCCTCTATCAATTGAATATCATAAAAAGGCCCTCCAGATCAGAAAAAACGCCAAAGACACTTTGCTTAGCGTGCAATCGTATAGTAACCTTGGTAATTCGTATGTCCGGAACGCTCAGTATGAGTTGGCATTGAAAAATTATTTCAATGCTCTTGAACTAATAAAAACAAAAAAAAAGATACCCGAATATGTTAATACACTTGGCGGAATTGGGAATGTTTTTACGTATCAAAAAAATTACAAAAAGGCAATTGAATATTATTTACAATGTTTAAATGTTTGTGAAGAACAAGGTGATATAAGAGGCATGAATACCTCGCTATTAAACTTAGGGCTTTCCCATACTGCACTCAAAAATTATGATACTGCTCTTGTTTTTTTTCAACGATTAATTAAAAATTACGAGAAAGTTAAAAACAGAGAAATGCTTGCAAAGTCTTATGTTGCTATAAGTATTGTATATGAAGAGACCCATCGTTTTAAAACTGCAATTGAATATTCACAAAAAGGGGTAGATATCTATAAAGAGCTTGAATTAAATTCCGAGTCGGTAGAAGCAACTTTGGGTTTGGCACAGCAGTATTTAAAAGCAGGTGATGAGGTGAATGGAAGGCGTTGTCTGAACGAAGGATTGGCATACATTAAAAATATAAAAAACAAAGAAGTTCTTGTTGGCGCATATACAAGAGTAGCCCAGTGTTATAGTCTTTTGGGTGATAATTTGAAGGCATACTATTATCTCGAAAAGAGTACTGAAATAAAGGACAGTTTATATACTGCCAATAGTGTACAAGCCGTTGTGCAAATGCAGTCCGCGTTTGACCTTAAATCAAAAGAAAATGAAATAGAATTGCTCAGTAAAGGCAAGGAAATAAGCGATTATAAGATCAGTCGACAACAAAACGTTATTTTTTCTTTGTTAGGTGGCGCCCTTCTTATTATTTTATTGGTATTTTTTATTCTGAGGGGTTACAGAAAAACAAAACGTGTGAACATTGCACTTTCCTATGCATACAAACAAATAAACGAAAAAAATAAAAGCATCTCCGACAGTATCCAATATGCAAAAAACATACAGAACGCGCTACTTCGGATTCCTCGATATTTTGATGAGCAATTGAAGGGCAATTATTTCATTCTTTATAAACCTAAAGATATTGTGAGTGGTGATTTTTATTGGATCGAACAATATGATAATCTATTACTCGTTGCAGCAGCCGACTGTACCGGCCATGGAGTTCCTGGATCCTTAATGAGCATGCTGGGCATCGAAAAATTGAAACAGGCTGTGCGTGAAAAAGGTTTTAAAAAACCAGATGATATTCTTTCCTTCGTTAATAGATCGTTCAAGGAAACATTATCCATAAACGGAACTATTGCGGCTTTGCGTGACGGGATGGATATTGCCTTGTGCTGCTTTGACCTGACGGATAAAATACTGCATTTTGCAGGAGCCAATCGTCCATTATGGGTATCAACCACCAATGAAAGAGGTGAAAAGACATTACAGATAATTAAAGCCACAAAAGCTGCTATTGGGGGCTTTACAGATGAAACGCAACAGTTTCAATCGCATACTTATTCCTGCAAAAAAAACGATACCATTTATCTTTTTACAGATGGATTTACCGATCAGTTTGGTGGAAATAAAAATAAAAAATATAACATAAAACACTTCCGCGAATTGCTTTCTTCTTTTTCAGATCTTTCGATGGATAAACAAAAAGAAAGTGCTGAACTTGTGTTCAATGACTGGAAAGCCAATAACGAGCAGGTGGATGATGTATTAATTATTGGGATAAAGATCGCTTAGATTTTCCATCGTATATAATTTCGTAGCCGGTTTAAAAATATTTTTTCAAGTATTCAATTATAATGTTAAACCGTACCCTCACTTTATATAAAACCTCTTTCACAGGGCTTTCCAAACAAACCTGGTTGCTTTCTTTAATAATGCTTATTAACAGAAGCGGCACCATGGTGGTTCCTTTTATGACGCTTTACCTCACCAGTAAAAGCATGAACCGTACCCTCGGAGAAGCAGGTGCTGTGATTGGCATTTTTGGCTTGGGTTCTATTGTCGGAGCTTATTTCGGAGGGAAATTCTCTGATAAATTTGGTTTTAAAAAAGTACAGTTAATAACACTGTTGGGAGGAGGCATCCTCTTTATGGTATTGGGTCAGGTAAAATCGTACCCCCTAATTTGTGTCTGTACTTTTTTGCTAAGCCTTGTAAATGAAGCGTTCCGACCAGCCAACTCTTCCGCTGTCGCATTTTACAGTACTGACGAAAACAGAACACGTTCCTATTCATTAAACCGCTTAGCCATAAATTTAGGTTGGGCTATTGGCGCCTCTATTGGCGGACTTATTGCCTCTTACAATTACGAACTGTTGTTTTGGGTAGATGGTATAACCAATATAGGTGCTGCTATTTTATTGTTCTTTTGCCTGAAAGCCCCCGTAGTTCAAAAGAAAAACGAAACCGTAACAGAAGAGGTTCCGCCTGCACAATCCGCATATAAAGATAAAACCTATTTATGGTTCATTGTATTGATCACTTTATTTGCTTTTTGCTTTTTTCAATTATTTACGCTTGTACCAACCTTTTTCAGAGATCATTTGTTTTTAAGCGAACGATATATTGGTTTTATAATGGCTGTGAACGGTATTATCATTGTTGCTTTCGAAATGGTTTTGGTCTATATTCTGGAGCAGAAAAATAAAAACCTAATATTCATTACCTGGGGCTTATTTTTATGTGCTTTGTCCTTTCTTTCATTATTAATTCCCGGTAATGCTATATGGGTAACCTTGCTAATGGTTTTGCTGATCTCTATTGGAGAAATCATCTCTATGCCTTTTATGAATACTTTTTGGACGATGCGCTCCAACTCAAGAAACCGCGGCCAATATGCTGCTTTGTACACCATTGCCTGGGGTATTGCACAAACCACAGGTCCTTTTTTATGCGCAAAATTGGTGGAGGCTACCAGTTTTAATGTGCTGTTTATTGTTTTAGGAAGTATTTTGACTTTGGTTGCATTAGGGTTTTATGAGTTGAGTAGGAGGGAATGAAAAAGTGGAATTAAAGCAAAATGAGGTGATTTTTTGAGGTCACAAATTGTGACCTCAAAGATAGGAAGAGGAGGAATCTGTTATTTACTCCGAGGGACGCATCCTGCTAAGTCCTTTTTATCAAGCCCCCTGAATTTATGGTATGTGTGAAGTACTGTGTATGGTAAGCGCAGCTGTTATTTCGTATTCAATTTTTTTCTCTAGTGGATCTTGATCATCAATTGTTTCAGATATTTTTTTTAAAAAGCCCTCTTGCTCTAACTCAATTAAATCTTTCTCGCCTATACCTTGATTCCAACCCCAAAAAACATATTTAGGCTTTTGATTTAGTTCAATATCTCCTATTTTTAAAGATTCAGAACAGCCAAACCAAAAATTCACAGAATAAGTTAGATTTTTAGTTCCGAATTCTTCAGATAGGGAATTTATTATTTCTTTAAGTTTTTGTATTTTATTATAAGCAACCATTTTTTTATTTTATTAGGCTTGTCATTCGGTACTTTTCTAAAGTTGGCAAAGTTTTAGTTCCTACGATTTCATAAATAAGTTTACCTAAAACTTCTTTTGTACCAGCTGGTTTTGAAGCCCCCGTTGAGGTAGCGTCCCGCTGCGTTATTTTTAACAAGGCCTCCGGCCTGCTTTTTATTTCAAAGATACAATTATTTCTATCCACCTTAAGTCCGCTGATACACGCGGCTACCGAATAAAAAAATACCCCTTGAATTTTCAAGGGGCATTTTTATTATAATTAAAGAAATTTGAAATTAAACCTTTATCTCATCCTCATTTTTATTCAGAAAATGGTATTCTAAAAAAGTATAAGAAGATACAGCACGAACTTTAATTTTCTTACCGAATTTACTGCTCCATTTACGTCTTAGGGAAGTAAAGAAGCCTTTGGTGATATATGCTTCCAGGTATGGGTGAACACAAATTGTAACTTCCGATTCATTTTGTTCTTTCAAAATATATCGTAAATTATTCTCGATCTGATCCATTATTAAAACGCTGGCTTGTATTTCACCAGTACCACCACAGGTAGGACATTTTTCCACGGTAACAATATTCATCTCCGGACGCACACGCTGACGTGTTATCTGTATCAAACCAAATTTGCTTGGAGGTAAAATATTGTGTTTAGCGCGGTCTTTCGCCATTTCATCGCGCATCTTTTCAAAAAGAAGCTTGCGATTTTCTGCTGAATGAAGGTCAATAAAATCAACAACAATGATCCCGCCCATATCGCGTAAACGTAACTGGCGTGCCACTTCTATGGCCGCCTCTAAGTTTACTTCAAAGGCGTTTGTTTCCTGGTTTTTGTCTGATTTAGCACGGTTACCGCTGTTTACATCAATAACATGCAAAGCTTCGGTATGCTCAACAATAAGGTAACCGCCACTTTTCATGGTTACGGTTTTTCCGAACAATGCTTTTATCTGACGATCAACACCAAAATTATCGAAAATAGGAACGGTGCCTTTGTATAGTTTTAGGATCTTTTCTTTATCGGGAGCGATGGTCTGCAAATACGTTTTGGTTTCTTCATATAACTTTTCATCGTTGATATGAATACTATTGAAACTCGCATTTAGTAAATCGCGCAATATAACAGAGGTACGATCAATTTCGCCCAACACCTTTTGAGGAGGTTGTGCAGTTTTTAAAGCTTCAAAACAGATGTTCCATTTACCTACCAGGTCGTTCAGATCACCATCAAGGTCAGCAACGCTTTTCCCTTCGGCAACAGTACGTATGATCACACCAAAATTTTTGGGTTTAATACTTGCTATTAATCGTTTAAGACGAATTTTTTCGTCATTGGTTTTTATTTTTTGCGATACCGATATCTTATCCGAAAATGGTATCAATACAAGGTAACGGCCGGCAAGAGAAATTTCGGTAGTGATACGAGGGCCTTTGGTAGAAATAGGCTCTTTCGCGATCTGAATCAGTATTTGCTGATTAGAATTTATTACGTTGCCGATCTTACCATCTTTTTGGATCTCTTTTTCCAACTTAAAAGTGGTAAGGTCCGAAGATGGTTGTTTTCCCGTTTGTACAAGCTGGGTGTACTTATTCAGTGACGCTGCTTGTGAGCCCAGATCCAGGTAGTGCAGGAAGGCATCTTTTTCGTACCCTACATCCACAAAAGCGGCATTAAGGCCAGGCATCACTTTTTTAACGCGGCCTAAATAAATATCGCCAACAGAAAAGTTGTTATTACTTTTTTCTCGATTTAATTCTACCAAGCGCTTGTCGCTTAATAGTGCAATAACAACTTCGGAGGGTGTAGAATCAATAATTAATTCGTTGTTCACTCTAAAGATTTTTAAGTAAATACAATTATCCCAACACCCGCTTTTACGGGACATGGTGGAATAATAAAATAGGATTGATGGTATGGATAACGAAAGCTACGGACGTAAGAATTCGTGTGTTAAAAACACAAAAAACACATTTGTTTTTCTAATGATATTCGCAATAAAAAACAAACGTGCGTCAATAAACAGAATGGAAAATGAATTCCATCCTGTTTAAGGGCGTTAATGGTATAACAACACGTTTAAAATAGATCTGTTAAAACAGATCTATTTTTTCTTATGTCTGTTTTTTCTCAAACGTTTTTTACGTTTGTGGGTAGCCATTTTATGTCTTTTTCTTTTTTTTCCGCTTGGCATAACTGTAAAGGTTTTAAAATGTTTAAAAATAATTTATTATTGTTTTTTTCAAGGAATTACCCCTGGGATAATTTTTTTATATACTCCTCGATCTCTGTTTTGATAGTAACATCATCTATCAGAGAACTGTATTTTCTTAAATTTTCAATGGCCTTTGCTTTATCCCCTTTTTGTTCATAAGCATCGGCAAGGTGTAAATACGCTTCAATAAAATCGGGCTGTATTTTCAATACTTTATTGAAACGCGCAATTGCTTTGTCCCACTGTCCGGATTTTTCGGAAAAGAAAGCAAAATTGAGTTGCAAATTCACATTGTTTGAATCTGTTTTCTCCACTTCACGCAACATTCCGATCCCTTTCATTGGATCTTCGCTTCCTTCAACATAACAAGCAGCCAAATTAATTTTTGCTTCTATGTTTTTAGGGTTAAGTTCCAGTGTTTTTTCAAAACATTCCATCGCTTTGTGATA
Organism: Bacteroidota bacterium; assembly: GCA_040388745.1. GTDB lineage: Bacteria > Bacteroidota > Bacteroidia > 2-12-FULL-35-15 > 2-12-FULL-35-15 > 2-12-FULL-35-15. The sequence goes on from JAZKBF010000018.1 coordinate 55,729, forward strand.
AAGCACTGGTTTTTCAGGTTCTTTTGCAAAACGCGTAGCTGCATAATACCGGTTACCTGCTTCGTTCCAACTTTTTTCGGTTGGTGATGCAATTGCCAACTGCTCGGTATAATAAGCAGCAATAGCTGGTTGCCTTAAGCTATCCCATAAATGGATAATGTTACCAAAAATTTCCTTTTTGTCGGATGAAGTTTTTAAGGCTTCTTCCAGCTTTTCAAAAGCTTGCTTTTGATCAGCATTTAAGGCAATTTTAGCGCCATCTACCAATTTACTTATGTCGGTAGTGCCGGCACTTTTAGCTCCTGCATGGTCCGACATTTCGGGTTTCCCTTCTTTTTTCGGAAGCGTGGTATTTGCAAATAATAAAAGAACGATCACTATTACTGAGCCTGCAAGTAATGCTATTTGCGTTTTTGTTACAGACTTCATTTTTATTCAGGTTTCAAGTTTGAAAAGTTTCAAGTTTCAAGTTTTGTGTGCTACAAACCTACGAACTTGAAGCCTGAAACTTCTTATACCATTGCTGGTTTTTTAACACTTTTTTTAACTTCTTCGGTAAATTCTTTTGCCGGCTTAAATGCCGGAATGTAATGAGCAGGAATAATAATTGTTGTGTTTTTTGAAATATTTCTTCCTGTTTTTTCGGCACGTTTTTTAACAATAAAACTACCAAAACCTCTTAAATAAACGTTTTCACCTTTTTCCATTGCGGTTTTCACCGATTTCATAAATGCCTCTACACTTGCTTGTACGGAAAGCTTTTCAATTCCTGTCTTTTCTGCAATGTCGTTGATGATGTCTGCTTTTGTCATGCTGCTATAAACTATTTAAAATCAAATAATTAATCCGATAAATTTTATTTTTAGGGTTGCAAAGATAGTATTTTAATATACAAACAAAAATATAAAATAAAAATAGTGCTGAGAGTATGATATAAGAGGCGAAATTATAGGTTTTACTAATAAATTATCAGATCATTCAGGGTACCTCCATCCTGCCGGATTGAAAGAAATCAGTCGTTTGTGCTGGTTTTTCTTGAAGGACAAAAATCTTCTCAAATTAACAGAATCTTCCTTTTTTAGCAGAACAAGATCCCTTCATAGCCCTCAAAAGCGCCCCAATGAACCTACTCATGGACCAATTCCCCCTTATTTTATTAATCAAGCCTCGGTAAATATCTAATTTATGAGAACAAACCCGTCAGTATCAGTTGGTTTTTCGTAACTTTGTAAAAAAATTATAGGATGGCAAAAGAATTTAAACGTAGCGGTAGTAAAGATTTTAAGGGTAAAAAACCTTTTTCGTCAAAAAAAGAGGGAAGCAGAGGCCCGGGTAAAAAATCTTCTTTCGGCTCCAGCGATGATTCCAAGGAGCCATTTGCTGCTTTTAAGCGCGATAACAACAAAGAGTCAAAAGAAAAAAAATCATACGATTCCCCAAAGGACAAAGATTCCAGGTACGAGAAAAAAACGCCTTATAACCGTTCAGGTGACAATACCCGTCCGGCTAAAGACTTTAAACGCGATAGCGACAAGGAATTTAAGAATGATAAATCCTTTGAAACGAAAAAACCACGACCGGAAAAGAATGAGAACAAACCATCGTTCGAACGTTTCCGCGATGATTCACGCCCTTCGGATTTCGGTGGGACAAAAAAGCGGAGCACATCATCCAGTTTTGATGAAACCCGTAAAAGAGGCACTTCGGATAAGCCCGGTTTTAAGAAAAGACCGGTTGATGGTGATGAAAAACCTTCTTTCAGAGGTAAAGGTGCTGATAAACCATTCAGCAAAAAGATATTTTCGGATAAACCCGAATTTAAGAAAAGACGTGATGATGGGGATGAAAAGCCATCATTCAGGGACAAGGGGGATGATAAACCAAGATCATTCAGCAAAAAACCGTTCTCGGATAAACCGGAATTTAAGAAGAGACGCGATGATGGTGATGAAAAACCATCTTTTAGAGATAAAGGGACTGATGGACCAAAATCGTTCAGCAAAAAACCGTTCTCAGATAAACCTGAATTTAAGAAAAGAAGAGCTGATAGCGATGATAAGCCATCATTCAGTGACAGAGCGAATAAAGCACCAAAATCGTTCGGTAAAAAGCCCTTTTCTGAAAAACCTGCTTTTGTCAGAAAAAGTGATGGGGTGAATCCCAACGATATGATTGAAAGCGATTTTGAATATGGTGATGAAAAACCAAAATATACCAGCAATAGCGGGAGAGGCTTTAAAAAATCAAAGCCTACTGACAAAAAAACGTTTACCGGGAAAAAATCAGCATCAAAACCTCAGCGTGAAGAGGATGATGGCTTGACCCGCCTTAATAAATATCTTTCAAATGCAGGGATTTGCTCCCGCAGAGAAGCTGACGAATTGATAGCCTCAGGAGTGGTTCAGGTAAATGGTAAAAACATTACTGAAATGGGTTACCGTGTAAAGCCTACTGATATTGTGAAGTATGGCGGACAAACACTAAAAAAAGAACGTTTGGTTTATTTGATCTTAAACAAACCAAAAGATTATATCACTACCGCTGACGACCCACAGGAACGCAGAACGGTTTTGGAATTAGTACAAGGGGCCTGTAAGGAACGTATTTATCCTGTTGGCCGTTTGGATAGAGCTACCACAGGTTTGCTGATGTTTACCAATGATGGTGACCTAACAAAAAAATTAACTCACCCACGTTATGGTATTCGTAAAATATACCACGTAGAACTTGATAAGCCACTGAAACGTGTTGATATGGACAAAATTGCTGAAGGCATTGAGCTGGAAGACGGTCCTATTAAAGTGGATGAAGTTAGCTATGTGGGTGATAATGCTGATAAAACCCAGGTAGGAGTTGAGATACATTCAGGTAAAAACCGCATTGTGCGCAGGATTTTTGAACACATGGGTTACAATGTCCGTAAGTTGGATAGAGTAATGTTCGGTTCATTAACAAAAAAAGATCTGCCTCGTGGACGCTGGAGAATCCTATCAGATGCTGAAGTTGGTATGTTGAAAATGATCAGTACTGAATAGTTTTTAATTATTCATATTAGCCAGATATTGTTTTAAACTCTGTGAAACTCATTATCTCCGGTGCTCTCTGTGTTGATTTTTTTTAACACAGAGGCCACAGGGGTAATTTGAGAGCTTCACAGAGTTTTATTTTTCTCAAACTCAAACTAATATTATTTTAAATTCTGTGAAACTCATTTATCTCCGTGCTCTCTGTGTTGAATTTTTTTAATACAAAGGCCACAGGTTAACCTGAGAGCTTCACAGAGTTTTATTTTCCTCAACTAATAATCCCCAATAAACTTATCCACTTTCCGTTATTGATAAAATCTGCCTTACAGGGCATAAGCCTGTAGCATTTTTTTATAAAATTGCGTTGTAATAAAATGCCTTGATGAATAACGAAAATACAGTAGATCCTCAAATTTCTTCTAAAAAATCACCAAGGCTATTTCGTGTTTTGTGGCGCATCATTATTTTCTTTTTTATTCTGTTTATTACGGTTGTTGGTGGAGGAGCCCTTGCCGGTTATTACTATCAGGATGAGGTAAAAGAATATGTAATAGAGGAATTGAACAAACACTTGAATACTCAACTGATAGTTGAGGGTAAAAATATTGACTTTACCGTACTCAAAAGTTTTCCTTATGCCTCACTTGATTTCAAAAATGTGAAAGCTCTCGAAGTTATTGAAAACAAAAAGAAAGACACTTTATTTAAAGCTGGCAAAATTTCTCTTCAATTTAATCTTGTAGATATTATCAGAAAAAAATATCACGTTAAAAAGATAAAAATTGATGATGTAGTTTTGAAGATCCGCATTGATAAGAACGGAAAGGATAATTATCATTTCTGGAAATCATCTTCAGACACAAGTGTTACAGACTTTTCGTTCGCCCTCGAAAAAATTGTGTTGACCAACATTCAGTTTTATTATAAAAATAATAAAGCAGGTCAAAACATGGATGTGCTGATCAAAAAAAGCACACTCTCCGGAAAGTTTTCAAATTCAAGATATTCGCTGGAAACTGCAAGCGATCTATTTGTGAACCATCTTGAAATGGAGGGCTCCACTTTTTTACGAAAGAAAAAAATTCATGCCGAACTTGCTTTAGATGTTGACAATACAATGCCATCCTATAAAATTAAAGACGGTAAAATTAAAATCGAGAATTTATTATTTGAGGTGTTCGGTAATGTGATCAATGCGGGCAAGGAACCAATTGTCAACTTTGGTATCAAAGGCAAGGACATGGATATAAGATCGGTTTTGTCATTAATTCCAAATCAATATAAAGGCATAATAAATGAGTATGAAAGTACCGGAGAATTTTATTTTGATGCCACAATCAAAGGAAGCATCACAAAGGATAAAATACCTGAAATTAATGCTGATTTTGGAATTAAAAATGCGGATATCACACAGGTGAAAGATAATATTGTTTTGCGTAATGTAAATTTAAAAGGCCGTTATTCCAGCGGGAGTAATGGCAATTCAGACGGTTCACTGTTGGAATTAATTCCTTTTTCTGCAACCATTGACCAGGGAACAGTTTCTGGAGAACTGTCCTTACACAATTTGAATAATCCTTCTGTTTCCGCTAAAATAAAAGCAGATATCAGTTTAGAAAAACTGCAAGCTTTTGTAAAAATGGATACCATTGAAACGATCTCGGGACAACTAAAGATTGACGCTTCTTTTACAGGAGAAGGAAAAGAATTTAACACGGTTAATTATCAAAATGTTATTACAAGCGGTGTGTTGTCTGTTTCAGGAATGAATATAAAATTAAAAAATAACGCATTGATCTTTGCAAATATTAATGGTGACTTTACGTTTGATAACAACGACTTAGCGGTTAATGCATTAACCGGAAATGTTTCCAATAGTGATTTTGAATTGAAAGGGGTTTTTAAAAATAGCATTGGTTTTATCCTGAAAAAGAACCAGGATATATCGGTAGAAGCAACATTAAATTCGAAAAATCTTGATCTGAATGAATTGCTTGCCAATAAAGAAGAAGATACACCATCAAAAAGTAAATACAAACTTAAATTTTCGGAGCATATAAATGTAAATCTGAATAGTGAAATTCAGCATTTGGTATTCAGGAAATTTGAGGCCACCAATATTAAAGGTGTTGTTAAACTGAAAGATAAAAAAATGAGTGTAGATCCTGTAACGCTTTCTACAATGAGCGGAAATGTTACTATAAGCGGCTTGATAGATGGCAGTGATTCGACTAAATTATTGATCACTTGTTTTTCGGAATTGAGTAAAATAAATATTACTAAAATGTTTGTTGCATTTGAAAATTTCGGACAAACAGCAATTACCGATAAAAATATAAAAGGTGTTACTACCGCTAAGATCCAATTCGCATCGGTATATAGCCCGGAGCTGGAAATTGATATGGACAAGCTTTACGCAGGCATTGATATGACCATGGAGAATGGTGAATTAAACAATGTGGAAACAATGAAAAGTTTGTCGCGCTTTATTGAATTGAAAGAGCTCGAGAATTTGCGTTTTGCAACACTTAAAAATCAATTTGAAATAAAAAATAAACTTCTTACCATTCCTAAAATGGAGATAAAATCAAATGCGTTGAACTTCACAACGTCCGGTACACACACGTTTAACAATGAGATCGATTACAAAATAAAATTATCATTGAACGAGCTTCTGGCTAAAAAAGCGAAGAAAGCAAAAAAAGAAAATAATGAGTTTGGTGAAATTGCAGATGATGGCCTTGGTCGTACCGATCTCTTTTTATCAATGAAAGGCACGGTAGATGATCCGAAAATAAAATATGATACGAAGAGTGCCATACAAAGTGTGAAACAAGACCTGAAGATAGAAAAACAAACCTTAAAAACGATACTGAAAGAGGAGTTCGGGCTCTTTAAAAAAGATACTTCACTAAAAAATTTAAATAAAATTCCAGCAGAAGATAAAACGAAGTTTACTATAAAGTGGGAAGAGGCGGATAAAAAAGAAGAAAAGAAGGAATTAAAAAAACCAAAGAAAAAAGAGGAAGAGGATTTTTAATTTTCCTAGGCCCAATACGCTGACAGGGTTTCAGACCCTTGTTAGGGGCAAAAAACAAACAAATAAGTTTAGTGGAAATTCTGTTGTTGTTATTACAACCCGAAAACCCTAACAGGGTTTCAAACCCTGTCAGGGTGTGAACTGTAATTACAATAAAAAGAACTAAATTTGCAGCCCCAATCAAAAAAAGGATCAATGAGTATTTATGCACAAAAACAACAATGGAAATTATGGCTGTTCATGGCGGCTATTGTTATTGTTGGTGCTTCCTTGTGGTATACAAATATTCTGGTAAATAAAATTGCTAAAGAAGAACGCAAAAAAGTGAAGCTGTGGGCTGATGCGGTTCAGAAGAAAGCGAATCTTGTAAAATATACCAATGAATTATTTAATAAAATAAAAACAGAGGAACGCAAAAAAGTTGAATTGTGGGCCGAAGCAACCAAACAATTATCAAGGGATCTGAGCGATTATGGTTTTGTTTTAAAAGTGGTATCAGACAATACCACTGTTCCTGTTATACTTGCCGATGAACAGGGAAACCCAATTACTTCCAGAAATTTAGATCCTGAAAAAGAAAAAGATAAAAATTATTTAAGACAGCAAATGCTTACAATGCGGTCTGTTCAGGAGCCTATTGAAATAAATATTTATAAAGGGCAAAAAAATTATTTGTATTACCAGGATTCAAAACTTTTTTCGGAATTAAAAAGTGTGTTGGATGATCTTGTAAAATCTTTTATTTCGGAAGTTGCTGTGAACTCAGCTTCTGTGCCTGTTATTTATACCGATTCAACTAAATTAAATGTGCTTGCTTCCGGCAATGTGGACTCAATAAAAATATTGGATACTACCTATTTAAAAACAACGATAACCAATATGGCATCTATCAATCAGCCTATTGAAGTAGAGTTTGGTGATGGCAGCAAAAGCTATATTTTCTATCAGGAATCGATGTTATTAACCCAGCTCAAATACTATCCTTATGTGATGTTTGGCATCGTTGGTTTGTTTTTGTTGATCGCCTATTTATTATTCAGTACAGCACGCAAAGTAGAGCAAAATCAGGTTTGGGTGGGTATGGCAAAGGAAACGGCACATCAGCTTGGAACACCTCTTTCCTCTTTGATCGCCTGGCTGGAATATTTAAAATCAAAGGGCCTGGATCATGAGACTTCCATTGAAATAGAGAAAGACATTAAGCGCCTTGAGACAATTACAGATCGTTTTTCAAAAATTGGCTCTGTACCTAAATTAGATAAAGTTGATCTGCTGGGTGTCTTAAATGAGTCGGTGAGTTATATCAAATTAAGAACTTCTAAAAATGTAGCGTTTACAATAGATGCCGGCAATCAAAAACAAGTAATTGCTCAATTAAATGTTCCATTGTTTGAATGGGTGATTGAAAATTTATGTAAAAATGCCGTGGATGCCATGGTAGGAAATGGTTCCATTACCATTACTATTTCCGATCAAACACAATTTGTTTACATTGATATAACGGACACAGGGAAAGGAATACCAAAATCGAAATACAAAACGGTTTTTGAACCCGGTTTTACAACCAAACGAAGGGGCTGGGGATTGGGCTTATCGCTTACAAAACGAATCATCGAAAATTATCATTCTGGAAAAATATTTGTAAAAAGTTCGGATATTGATAAGGGCACCACATTCAGAATCGTATTGAATAAATAAGACTCATCTCATTTCGCTTCACATATACCCCCCTATCTCCTGCTGAGAGCCTCTTCAGGGCGTTGCTGGAACTTAATTATAGATTGGGAAACACACAGTATTTTCAACAAGAATTAGCCAATTCTGTTTATTAGCAACCTTTACCATAAAAAGGCTTTAATTATTTTTAAATATTTAATTCAATTAATTATTACATTTGAACGCCTGTAAACAATTTGGCAAGTGTACCATAGGCAATTTAACAATTAAACACACATTTAACGAGCAAGCAATTTAATTGCCTGCAGCAAAATTGTAGAATTAAACAATTACCATTAAGATCATGCGCATTTATAATTTTCAGAAAATAGTTAAATCAGTACTTGTTGTTTTATACATAGGCGTTTCAGGCATTCTATCTGCTCAAAACACGGGAGTTGTCCGAGGCTTTGTTTATTTAAAAGAAACCGGTGAACCGGTATTGTTTACTAATGTTATACTTAAAGGCACTACATTGGGAATTGCTACTGATGTAAATGGTTTTTTCACTATCAGTAAAGTTCCTCCGGGCAGCTATACTATTTTTATTTCTTCTACACTCGGCTATGATACCTTACAGGAGGCTGTTACAGTGAAAACAGGCGAAATAGTAACCAGGAAACTATACTTAACTAAATCGGCAGTTCAGCTTAAGGGGGTTGAAGTTTCGGCAGAGCAGGAAGCGAAAGAAACGGAAACACAAATTTCGGTAAATAAAATTGATCCCTTAGTTATAAAAAAATTGCCTACTGTAGGCGGAGAACCTGATTTAGCACAGTACCTGCAGGTTTTACCGGGTGTGATCTTTACCGGTGATCAGGGAGGGCAACTTTACATTCGTGGTGGTTCACCGGTACAAAATAAAGTATTGCTGGATGGTATGATCATTTATAATCCTTTTCACTCCATTGGTTTATTTTCGGTATTTGATGCCGACATCATACGTAATGCGGATGTATATAGTGGTGGATTTGGTGCCGAATATGGCGGAAGAATTTCATCCATTATGGATATCACTACAAGGGATGGAAATAAAAGACGTGTTGCCGGAAAGGTGGCTGTAAGCCCATTTGGTGCCAAAGTATTGGTAGAAGGCCCGCTTGTTAAATTTAAAGAAGACAGCAAAACAACCGTTTCGTTCATTCTTTCCTCTAAAACTTCTTATTTGCCAACAACCTCTAAGGTCCTTTATTCATACGTTGATCCAAATGGTTTGCCATTCAGCTTCAGTGATTATTATGGCAAAGTATCGTTAAATGCTAATAATGGTAGTAAACTAAATTTATTCGGCTTTAATTTTAATGACAAAGTAAGTTACCAGGCGTTGCAGGATATGAACTGGACCTCTTACGGTGGAGGTGGAAATTTTTTATTGGTACCTCAAAATTCTCCAATTTTAGTTAATGGAAATTTCGCCTATTCTCAATATGGCATAAAGCTTAAACCGGAAGGAGAGAATGAGAAAAGCAGCAAAATAAAGGGTTTTAACATGAGTATAGGCTTTACTTATTTCATGAGTAAAAATGAATTGAATTATGGTATTGAAGTTCTCGGCTTCCGCACCGATTTCGATCTGTTTAATTCCACCAACCGCCATATTTCCCAGCAGGAGAGTACAACTGAAATTGGTGGATACTTTAAATACAAGTGGATATCGAAACATAAAAAATTATTAATAGAACCTAGTTTTCGTTTGCAATATTATGCATCACTTGGTAATACTTCACCGGAGCCGCGTTTGAGCTTAAAGTGGAACATTGCTAAAAAATTCCGTTTCAAATTTGCATCGGGGATGTATTCTCAAAACCTTATTGCTGCTAATTCCGACAGGGATGTGGTTAATTTATTTTATGGTTTCTTGTCCGGTCCTGATAATTTACAGGAAACTTTTACTGATGAGAAGGGCAACACAAAAGAGGTTAAGAGTAAGTTGCAAAAAGCAAATCATTATGTTGCAGGATTTGAGATCGATCTGGGTCGCCATTTTGATCTGAATATTGAAGGTTATCGCAAAGATTTCAAACAATTGGCCAATTTAAATCGTAATAAAATATTTGATGATAGCCCTGATAATGCTGCCAGACCAGATGCTTTGAAAAAAGATTTTATTATTGAAACCGGTAAGGCACAGGGTATTGATGTGGTTTTAAAGTATGATTATAAACGATTGTACTTGTGGTTTGTATATTCACTGGGTTATGTAACCCGCTTTGATGGCGCTTTAACAGATGAGAGCGGAAGCCTTATATCGTACCGCCCAAATTTCGACCGGAGGCATAATGCCAATATTGTTGCATCTTATGTTTTTGGAGAAAACCGCAACTGGGAATTTGATGCCCGCTGGAATATTGGTTCTGGTTTTCCATTTAAACCTACCGGTGGTTTTTATGAAGATCTGAATTTTACTAATGGCATCAGTACCGATTATACAAGTACCAATGGTGATCTGAATTATTTCTTTGATGAAGGTAAAACAAAAGAATTACCATGGTATCACCGTATGGATATTAACATTAAACGAACCTTTCAATTCTTCGACCACACCAAGTTAGAAGTAGCTGCAGGCGCAACCAATGTATATAGCCGAAAAAATGTATTCTATTTTGATAGGGTGCAATACAAGCGGGTTGATCAATTACCAATATTACCTACACTTAGTTTTGTGATGACATTTTAGGTTGTAAGTTCAAGCTTGCAACAATGTATTTAATGGCTTTTTCTGTTTCTATTCAGGCTATTAATACCTAACCGCTAACAAAATGATAATTTAAAAGCACTGTCATGCTGAACTTGTTTCAGCATCTATGAGATTCCGCAACATTTCGGAATGATATTATTTCCCTGCCCTTTAGCGGTTTTGCATAAGGACAGCATTCGCCATAAATTTCACGAATTGTTTTTTTACCACCCTTTTGTATCAAATTAAGTTTGGGCAGAGAAGCGGAATAGAAATTAATATTCTTTTATAGTAACATTACTTGTGCTCCAGCATCCCATATCATAAAAGGCGGAGATTGCCGTTCCAGCGTTTGTGTAAACGTATAATGTTAAGGTATGTGCACCAGTTGCTAAGCTTGGAAATGTTGCAAACAAAGTTACCTGATCATTTGCAGAAATAGTTGCAACGTTAGCGTTATCTTTAAAATATACCGTTTTGCCTGCATTGTTTAATGCTGCAACTCCATCTACCCTCAATTCATATTTTACGCCATTTGCTCCAATTAGATCCTGAACATTTATAAATGTTTGAAATGTAATTTCAATAGTTGTAGCGGCATTGATCTTTGTAAATGCAGCAAGGTTTGCACCTAATTGGGTTGGAATATTAGTCACCGCTAACAATGATTGGCACGATGAAGGGGTTATAGATGTTATTATACATGACTTTTCCCATGTGGCAAGACCTGTTGCATCGGAGGTTAATACTTTACCGTCTCCCGGCACACCACCGGTAATTTTCACTTGTCCCGCAACTTCAAGTTTGGCTCCCGGGGTTGGTGTTCCAATACCCAAATTTCCGGCAACAGTTAATCTGGCCTTTTCTGAATTACTTGTTCTGAAAGTAATATCATGTGCAGATTGTGTTCCAACAAAAGGTAAGCCTCCGGTAGTACCCATAAGCCATGTGGCAACACCATCTCGTATCGTTAAGTAGGCATCGCCTGTTTTAGCCAATTGTAATAATTCAGAAGAGTTAAATGCCGCCAATGGGTTTGGTCCAATGGTTAAAAGATTTTTTGGTGCATTGTTACCTATACCAACCAGCCCAGCGGAATTTATTCTCATCGCTTCATTAATTGAAACTCCATTATGTGTTGAAAAAACAAGTTGTCCATTAATTAATGTTTGATCTGTTTGAGATTCAATTCTGGCAAGATGATACGGTGCTAAGGTGTGATTTAAAAAATCAATTCTGGAAACAGGATCATTATTACCATTGGATGATGACCCTTGTAATTCTAAAGACACTTTTTGGCTGTTATAATTATCCCCCTGGGCAATAGAAATATACCTTGATGCTCCTCCAAGTTTACCTGGAGCGCTTGTGCCAATACCCACATTACCAGCTGAAGTAACTCTCATTTTTTCGATATTACCAGTTCTTGTCACAAAATCTACCGCATCCGTAGTTCCAATAAAATTTGTAGCAGCCACTGTGCCCGCGTTACCAAGTAAAGACCAGTTTGTTCCTCCACCGCCTACAAATGCAATCCATTTGATTCCATCCCAGTAATAGTATCCGGGTGAAACAGCGTTTGGTGGAACACCAGCCGTTGCGGTATTGTATACCATTAATGAAGTTGCAGGTGCAGAAATAGGACCCGCTGCATTAATTGCAGTTAGTGCAACACGCGGAATAAGAAGGCCTTTGGATGCTGAGGTTATATCTAACAAGGCAGAAGCATTAGGTGTAAGGGTTCCAATACCAACATTACCGGTTTTTTCAATCATGATCCTTGTAGCAAGGGTTGTCCCGTCTTTTGTCTGGAATTCTAACCTTCCCTGGTTTGCGGTAGCATCCTGGGTAGTTACAAGTATTTTTGCGATCTCTGCAGTAGTTTGACCTGCCTGATTGGAAGCGTTTGAAAATCCAAGTGATGCTATTGGTGTACCCGTTGAAGGACCGTTTTCTGAACCTACTATGATAAATTTGCTTTCTGCTCCAAGATCTGAGGTGTTAAGATTACTTCCGACACGTATTTCACCTGCCAGAAACCTTGCCCTATAATTGGCGCCCGTTGAGATACCTAATTCGTCTGCAGCCGGACTAAAGATACCCGTATTAAGATCGTTCACAAAACTAAATGCTGGAGCAGCTACACCTCCAATAGAAGCACTTACCTGGCCTCTCACATCCAACATTGACCCTGGAGCGATTGTTCCAATACCAACAACGCCTTCAATGATTGCACCATTTATAGGAGCTGGTGAAGTGCCGGAATAGGTTGCTCCTATTGAAACTCCACCTTCAACATCAAGTTCACTAACAGGAGTGATCGTGCCAATACCCACCTTTTGATTTTGTAGATCAATAGTTAAAACAGGAGCTCCGGAACTCAAAAAGTTAAACTTGTCGCCAACATCCTGATATTGTAAGCCCCAGGTTGGAAACGGAGCACTATGCGATATAACCATCCTGTCAGCATTTGTTGTGCCGGAAGGCCACATTTGAATCATTGGTTGGGATGCACCTGTAGGAACAGGGAAAGTAATACTTGCCTGATCATCAGTAAATGTAACATCCCCGTTAAGCCCATCCACTAAGAATTTGTTTGCTCCAACGGATAGAGTTTGTGAAGGTATAGGAGTTCCAATACCTATATTGCCCAATGAAGTAACTCTCATTCGCTCGCTATTGCCGGTTCTTGTTACAAAGTCTATAGCATCAGTAGTACCAATAAAATTAGTAGCTCCAACTGTCCCAGCGTTACCAAGTAAGGACCAGTCTGTCCCTCCACTACCTCCAAGCGTTACCCACTTAATTCCATCCCAGTAATAGTATCCCGGTGCAACGGCATTTGGAGAAACTCCGGCTGTTGCAGTATTGTATACCATTAATGACGTTGCAGGTGCTGCTATTGGGCCTGGTAAATTACTTGCTGTTAGTGCAACACGTGGAATAAGTAACCCTTTGGATGTGGAGTTTATATCTAATAATGCAGAGGTATTAGGTGCAGATGTTCCTATACCTACGTTACCTTCAATTATTGCACCATTTGGAGGGGCAGCCGTAAGCCCTGCATATGCATTACCGACTGCAATTGAACCTTTTATATCCAAATTGCTGAGAGGGTTTGTTGTTTTAATGCCCACATTACCATTGGGTAAAATGGTCACTCTTTCTACTCCGTTAGTCCCCAATTTTAAAGGGGTAGGTTCATAGTTCATTACTGTTGACTGCGCGGCATCAATATACAATTTCAGGCCATCGGCAGCGCCAGTTCCTGTACTGGCTGTATTGGTGAGTTGAAATATTGAATATGCAAGATTAGAAGTGTTAACATGTAGTTGAGAATTTGGTGTAACTGTTCCTATACCAACGTAGCCAGTGCCATTATCAACAAACATGGCAGTATATGGCGCACCTGCATTTTCATTTTTTAAGGATAAATTAGCAACTGCATCAACGTTGAATATCCACTCCCTGGTGGGTTGATTTCCATTTCCTAATTGCAATTGAGGAACGGCTGATCCATTTGGACTCAAAATGTGTGAAAACGCCTGAGGAGTTATTGTTCCGATACCTACATTGCCGCCAGCATCAATTACCATTTTAGTATTAGCAGGAGAGCTACCACCATTGGTATTGAATAACAGTCCGCCAGCAATTACTGTAGGGTTATGCTGGATAGATGCTTTAATATTACCGGCCTCTTTAAAATTGAGGGTATTCGCATATCCTGCCGTTGTTGTATTCATATTCAGCGTTTGGTGCGCACTGGCAGAGGATTGAACTTCCAAATTGCCAACGGGGGTGCTTGTTCCGATCCCAACATTACCAAACGAAGTAACTCTCATTTTCTCGGTATTGCTGGTTTTTATTACCCAATCTGCTGGATTCAAGGTGCCGATAAATTCGACAGGATTATTTGGTAGGCCACCTGTTAGTGTATTTCCATCAAGTGCCCAACCAACAGTACCGGTGGCACCCGTAAAACCGATCAATCCTGTTGGACCCGTAGAACCACTTGAGCCAGTAATACCAATTGCTCCGGTAGCTCCGGTACCACCTGTTGAACCGATAGCTCCTGTAGCACCTGTAGCTCCTGTAGATCCGGTTTTACCTGTAGATCCCGTGGATCCGGAATCTCCCGTTGAACCTGTATCCCCTGTCGAACCTGTATCTCCAATTGTGCCGGTTGCTCCTGTTATACCTGTTGCGCCAGTTGATGCGGTTGAACCTGTTGCGCCTGTTGACCCTGTTCTTCCCGTAGATCCTGTAGAACCCGTTTTACCTGTAGAGCCGGTGGATCCGGAATCTCCTGTTGAACCTGTATCTCCTGTTGAACCAGTAGCTCCGGTTGAGCCTGTTGCTCCAGTTTTTCCAGTAGACCCTGTTTTTCCGGTAGCCCCTGTTTGGCCAGTAGACCCTGTAGAACCACTATCTCCGGTAGAGCCAGTAGAACCAGTATCGCCCGTAGAACCTGTTGTACCCGTTGCGCCTGTTCTTCCTGTTGCACCGGTCCTGCCCGTTGAGCCTGTAGATCCGGTACTGCCTGTTGAACCGGTATCACCGGTAGACCCTGTATCACCAGTAGAACCTGTGGATCCGGTTGCGCCAGTTCTTCCTGTTGCGCCCGTAGCACCGGTTGACCCAGTCCGGCCGGTAGAACCTGTAGCTCCGGTTGTCCCGGTGGAACCTGTATCACCGCTAGATCCTGTAGCACCAGTAGTACCGCTTGTTCCTGTTCTTCCTGTTGTGCCGGTTGTTCCACTATACCCTGTGGAACCTGTTGTTCCTGTCATCCCTGTAGTCCCAACAACTCCCTGAAGCCCCATTGGACCTGCAGGACCCGGTGCTCCATCCATATTTACAAGCCATGTTGAAAATGTTCCTGAACCAATTACCGAGGTAACATTAAAACTCATTGCTCCGGATATTTTGTTGTAACTTGTTATTGTTGCAAGCATTTGATCGGTAGAAGAATTAGCTATAATTATATGTTGGCCGATTGAATACGCTAAACTGGCTTCCACCGTAAATGAATTGGGGCCTAATCCGATAGTCAATGGATTCGTTGATATTGTTGAATACCTGTCTCCGGTTGCTCCTGTGGATCCCGTTGAGCCGGATCCCGTTGAGCCGGTTATACCTATTGCTCCTGTTGAGCCTGTTGAACCAGTACTTCCCGTACCTCCTGTTGAGCCGGTAGAACCGGTAGAACCCGTAGAACCTGTTGAACCGGTCTTTCCTGTTGATCCAGTCTTTCCTGTGGCACCTGTAGCACCCGTATCACCAGTCGAACCTGTATCACCGGTCGAACCGGTAGAGCCGGTTCCACTAGTAGAGCCGGTTGCACCTGTGGAACCTGTTTTACCCGTTGTACCAGTTTTACCTGTTGTGCCCGTTGCGCCAGTGGATCCCGTATCACCCGTTGATCCCGTGTCGCCTGTAGAACCCGTTGCGCCAGTGGATCCGGTTCTACCAGTAGAACCGGTAGCACCAGTAGAACCTGTTCTACCAATAGCACCTGTGGATCCGGTGGAACCTGTGTCTCCGGTGGATCCTGTATCACCTGTTGAGCCCGTATCACCTGTTGAACCTGTACGACCTGTAGCGCCCGTTCTTCCGAGAGCACCTGTAGCACCCGTAGCACCAGTATTTCCTGTGGAGCCGGTATCACCTGTTGAACCGGTATCTCCTGTTGAGCCTGTTATGCCTATAGTTCCTGTCGAACCTGTTGCGCCTGTTGCACCCGTTGAGCCGGTATTACCTGTTGAACCTGTACGACCTGTAGCGCCTGTTCTACCAAGAGCCCCTGTAGAACCCGTAAAACCAGTATCACCGGTTGAGCCAGTATCACCAGTTGAACCTGTATCACCTGTAGAGCCTGTATCACCAGTTATTCCAATAACCCCTGTAGCGCCAGTAGAACCTGTATTACCAGTAGCGCCAGTACTTCCCGTGGATCCGGTACTTCCTGTTGATCCGGTTTTCCCCGTAGCGCCTGAAGTCCCTGTTATCGAAACACCAGCATTACAATCATTTACATTCCAAAACCCATCAAGATTAACATCTTCTGCAGGATCATTAATTCCATTTTGATTTGAATCCCAGCAGCTATATCCCTGACTTCCTGTATATCCCGTTGCTCCAGTAGCCCCCGTATCACCTGTGCTTCCTGTATCACCAGTAGAGCCGGTTGATCCCGTGCTTCCTGTTGCACCTGTATTCCCTGTATCACCGGTAGCGCCAGTTGCACCTGTACTTCCCGTATCACCGGTTGCACCTGTTCCGCCTATGTCTCCTGTAGTTCCAGTAATTCCCGTAGCACCAACAATTCCGGTAGCACCTGTCGTTCCAATGCCTCCCGCTACGCCAAATGCCTGGATCCAGACGGTGCCCTGCCAATAATAAATACCAGTTCCACCACCCGTCATAGCAGGATTGGTGTTATACACTAATAAACTTATTGCAGGATTTAGAACAGAAGTTACATCTGTGGTGGAAGATAAACTTACCCGTGGAATAAGCAAACCCTGATTATTGGAAAATATATCTAAACGTGCTGATGGGTCGGGTGTGGTGGTTCCAATACCTACATTTTGCTGAGCAAACAAAAGGTCACCGGTTCCTCTCCATAAAAAGGGTGTTAAAAAAAGCACAAAAACAGTCACGAATTTTTTCATTTTTGTGCTCTTTTTCTTTGTTCGGGAAATGGTTTATTAGTCCGGCAAACAAACTTTTTCAGAAAAGAAAATTGTTTTGCTAAAATTATTTTTTACAGTTTGCAGTTCAATTTTTTATAATCGATAGTAAGCAAAATTAAAAATATTTTTTACAAATGGAAGGAATATTTGTTTTTTTTAGGGGGAGCTTTTATTCTTTTTTTAATCTGATTTCCTGTGTCATCTCATACGACTCACTTTTGTTCTCAGAAGAAAAATCTTCGGAATACAATTGGTACCCTTCAGTTTTTGCTGTAACAAGATATTTTTTACCGGGATCGAGGATAAACAGGTATTTCCCTGTTTTTGAACCCGGGGTATAAATACCAATGATTTCGTTGTTCCCCTTATCCGTAACGGTAATATTGATGTTTGAATAATTATTCTGCTTTGAGCTATCTTCAAAAATGACGATTCCCTTTACCAACAATACCGGTTGTAGTAGCATTGGAGATGCGTCTATTGTTTCTGTATCATTAGATGACATTTTAATAAACGCCACTTGTTTTTCCAGGTCCTTTATATACTTAAATATTTTAATGATATCGGTACCATAGTAATTATGTGAAGTATCATTAAAGAGAGCGGTAATTTGCTTTTTATCCTCCGAAACAGCTTCATTGGGCTTTGTAGAGGAGATTTTTTTTTCTAATTCAGTAATATAATTCGTTAATTTGGTTACTTCCTGATCAGTATAGTGATGTATATTATCAGATTGAGAAAAACAAACCAAAGAAAATTGTAGCGTAAAAACAATAAAAAAAAACTTTTTCATTTTGGTATTTTATTTATAATTCAAAGCCAATAAGCCCGTATTGGTTGTTTTGTTGGAACAAGAGATTTCTTTCGATTATATATACTATTAATTAGCCACTTTGCGCATTTGAGGCGACCATTGGCGTTTTTGTTAATTTATTTGGCTAAATTAAACAAAATAACAATACTCTTGAAAAAAGAAAAAGGGAACTTTGAAAAAGAAAACTTATTGAATGAGTTTCAAAAAAATCATTAAAAAATAAAGACAATGTACCAAACTGTGAATAGTATCTTTGATCAATTATTTTTTTAAACTTTGCGAGACTATCCATTTTCAATAAAAAGCTGTTTTAATTAAATATGAATAAACCTGTTAATAGAAAGTATCTGATAGGTATTCTGCTCGCTTTGTCTTTTATTTTATATGCCAGAACAATTAATTATGGCTTTGTTTGGGATGATGAACGAATCCATCTCAGTAATAATCAACAATTAATAAAAGGCGATCTAAAATCGTTTTGGCTGAAACCCTATTCAGGAATGTACATTCCGGTCACCTATAGCACCTGGGGATTTATTAATACTATTTCCGACCCCAACAAAAAAATATCTCCTAAAACATTTCATGCACTCAATGTATTGGTCCATAGTATTAATTGCATCCTGGTTTTTTATCTGTTACTTATTTTATTTAAAAACCAGTCACATGCATTTTTTGGAAGCTTACTGTTTCTATTGCATCCCATGCAAGTGGAGTCTGTGGCCTGGATATCTGAATTCAGGGGGCTTTACAGCGCTTTTTTTTCATTGCTGTCACTATTAAGCATATTCAGGTATTTAGAAAAAAACACCATTATTGAAAGTCGTTCATTTATTGCTTCGAAACATTTTATAATTGCAAGCGTTTTATTTGCTCTCGCTTTATTATCAAAACCATCAGCAGTTGTTTTGCCTTTCGTAATTAGTATTTTAGTTTGGCGTTTTTATAAAGACAAATTTAAGTCCCTCCAGAAAGGCCTTTCTCTATGGGTTTTACTGATCATACCCATTTTACTGATCACCAGAAATGCACAACCGGGCGAATTAGTTTATGATTCCGTTTCTTTTTGGCAACGGTTTTTTATTGCAGGGCATTCTTTATTTTTTTACCTCTACAAATTAATTGTCCCATATCCGCTTGCTGCCTGTTATGGGTATACACCGGAATTGATTTTAAGTGACAAACTCATTTATTTAAGTACTATTTTTTTAATTTTTATTGCTGTTCTTGTTTTCGCAAAACGAAAATCTCAACCACTGCTATTTTCTGGTTTTGCTATTATAACTGTTTGTGTATTGCCAGTATTGGGGCTCATTCCCTTTGAATATCAAAAGCATTCAACAGTAGCTGACCGTTATATCTATTTTGGAATGTTAGGCATTACATTGTTTGTTCCATTAATTGCAAACATCATAAAAAAATATAACTGGTTAAAATATATTTTTGGGATAGTTGTACTAATTTATTTAGTGCTAAACATTAAACAAACCAATACCTGGAAGAATGAATTTTCTATTTGGGATAATACAATAAGACATTACCAAAACAGTCCGAAAGTGTATTATAACCGGGGTGTTGAATATTCCAGACTTGGTAAATTCAATGAAGCTATTAATGATTATACACAATGCCTTGCTTTACAAAGCGATTATCGTGATGCGCTGTTCAATAGGGCAAATGCATATGAAAATATAAATAATAATACCGCGGCCTTTACCGATTATACCACCTATTTATTAATTGATTCCACTGATGGTTCAGTTTATTTCAAACGCGCTTATTTAAATTATAAAACAGGAAATATACAGGCGGCACTGAGGGATGCTGAAAAAGCAGAGCGGCTTAATTTCCGCGTTGGAGGTAAATTTAAGCGAATGTTGCAGGAAGGTAAAAGGCTGCAGGAAGGCTCAGGTACTATGAAATAATGTTGCATTACACCTGACAGGTTTTTAAAACCTTTCAGGTGTTACTCCGCACAAAATCTGTTAAGCCTTATTTAATTTAATCTAAAGGCTGAACAATGGCACCCCTTAATCTGCCTAAAAAATTCTTGCTCCTGATTTTTTATTATGTTTGTCTGGTAGTTAAATGAAGCAGCATCTATAAATTTACTCTTCTAATCAAAAAACATGAAACGTTATACAATACTCTATGCACTTACATTATGCCTAGTATTATCCAGTTGTGGAACTCAAAAGTTTTCAATCGGTGAAACGTCAGGCCAAACCATTAGTACTGATAAAAGAAAAATGGTGCATCTTTTCTGGGGATTTATTCCGATAGGGAAAAAACAATCATTTCCTGCTGTAGACAATGCTAAAGGGTACACTATTACCACTAAATACAATGTGGTCGACTTTATAGTCAGCTATTTTACCGGAGGGATAGTAGGAATGAAATCTGTAAAGTTTGAAGCGTTAAAATAAAAAATACAATGGGTTTTTTTTAGAAGAAGAGCTGGAAATTTTTTCAGCTCTTTTTTATTAATCCAAGCACCCAAGTAGCGGGGGGATTATGATCAAAGAGTTTTATCAGTAGTGTCTTCTTTAAATTGTAATTCGAACAATCGTTTGTATTGTCCATTTTGTTTGAGCAATTCCTGGTGATTTCCCATTTCAATTATTTCCCCATTCCCCATTACAATTATTTTATCGGCTTTTTGAATAGTTGCCAGGCGATGCGCAATGATAATGGATGTGCGGTTTTTTGTAAGCAGTTCAGTTGCTTTTTGGATCAATTTTTCCGATTCAGTATCAATAGATGAGGTGGCCTCATCCAGCACCAGGATTTTAGGGTTATAAACATAGGCACGAATAAAAGAGATCAATTGCCTTTGTCCAACAGAAAGCATTCCGCCACGCTCCATTGCATTGTAATCATAATCATTTGGCAGCTTACTTATAAAATCGTGAGCGCCAACAATTTTAGCAGCTTCAACAATTTGTTTTCTTGTAATTTCAGGATCATTCAATGAAATATTATTGGCAAGTGTATCTGAAAATAAAAAAACATCCTGTAATACCACGCCTATATTTTTTCGCAATGAAGTTAATTCATAATTCCGGATATCAACCCCGTCAATGCTTATAAGACCTTTGTTGTATTCATAAAAGCGGTTTAACAAATTGATGATGGAAGATTTTCCGGCACCTGTTGCGCCCACCAGCGCAATTGTTTCGCCTTGTTTGACGGAGAAGGAAATGTTTTTTAAGATCCAGTCTTCATTATTGTATGCAAACCAGACATTTTTAAACTCAATATTTCCATTTATCTTTTCTGCATCCACCCTGCCTTCATTTTCAATAAACTCTTTTGTATCAAGCACCTTAAATACCCGCTCAGAAGATACCATTCCCATCTGTAAGGTGTTGAACCGATCGGCCAACTGACGTATCGGACGAAATAACATATTGATATACATAATGAACGAAACCAATTCTCCCACTGTAGCAGTTCCTTTCAAAATCCCTTTGCCTCCCCACCAAACAAGCAGGCCAAGTGAAACTGACGAAAGGATCTCCACCACCGGAAAAAAGATGGAGTACGCCAGTATTGATCTGATATTTGCATCTCGATGTTTTGCATTGATATCATTAAAATGTTTCATTTCCGCTTTTTCGCGATTAAAGATCTGCACCACATACATGCCTGTGATATGCTCTTGAACAAAGGCGTTTAGACGTGCTACCTGCGTGCGAACATCCTGAAAAGAAGCATGTACCGATTTTTTAAAAATGTAAGTTGCAACAAATAAAAATGGAATAGGAGATAGAATAATTAAGGTTAGTTTAAAATTTAAAAACAACATTACACCAAGTATAACAGTGATTTTAAGCAGATCACCAATGATAACAATGAGCCCTTCCGAAAAAATATCAGCAATTACTTCAATGTCAGAAACAGCACGTGTTACAAGGGTTCCAATAGGGGTGTTGTCATAATATTTTAAACGCAGGCTAATGATGTGTTTGTACAATTGCACTCGAAGGTCTTTAATTATATTTTGCCCTAACTGATTTGTTAAAAAAGAATCCGCAAACTGAAAAAAGGCCTCTAATACAAGTAATACGATCAATATGATGGTCATATACAACAACATGGAACTATTTGCGGCCGCTACATAATGATCAAAAGTATACTGAATTAAATAAGGTCTTATGGGAGATAGGACTGCAAGTGTAATTGTGGTGCAAACAGCGAATACAAAATTTTTTCGATAAGGTTTTATATAAGAAAAAACCCTTTTAAGAAGCAGTACATCAACGGCTTTACCGGTGATCGATTTTTTCTTTTGTTCAGACATTAAAATAATTTTGTGGGTACTCCACCTTTGTTAAATATAAACCACAGGCATGGGCTGAAAATCCAGCCTTTGAGCGTGTTTTGCTTTCTATGATCTCATTAAATTGCTCAATGGATATCTTTCCTTTGCCAACATTCAAAAGGGTTCCGACTATTGCACGCACCATATTTCGCAAAAAACGATTGGCCGAAATGGTAAAGATCAGCGAGTCATTTTCTTCTTTCCATTCGGCTTTATAAATTTTGCAATTATTGCTAAGGTTTTGAGTATTTGTTTTTGCGAAAGCTGAAAAGTCGATGTGGTTGAACAAAATTTTAGTCGCTTTATTCATCTCCTCTATGTTAAGAACGCCATACAAAAAGCAGGACTGGTCTATTTGAAAGGGATCTTTCTTTTTATTAATGATGTATTGATATGTTCGGGAAACCGCATCAAACCGTGCATTTGATTTTCCTTTTACAGTAATTATTTTTTGAATGGCAATATCGGCAGGCAGCGCAAAATTAAATTTAAAGATCCATTTACCCTGGTTGATCTCCAAGTCCTCTATTGTAGAATCAAAATGAGCGAAATATTCTGACGCATGTACACCTGTATCCGTTCTCCCGCAGCCGGTAATGGAAATGGGTTCATTCAATAACCTGGAAAGCATTTCGTTTAATACCTGTTGTACGGTTCGATATGTATTTTCCTGTATCTGCCAACCGTGGTAGGCAGTTCCGTTATATGATAATTGGATGAAATAGCGTTGCAATGTACTTATTGGTTAATTTATTTTGATGGCGCTTATTTAATAAGAGCGAGGAGCGGATACAAAATTATTTTTTAAGCAGCCAGGCTTCGGGTTGACTTATTTTAAGTTGTTTCAACTGGGCATAAGCTTCTTTACGTGTAGCATAATCCCCGGAACTTACAACGTATAATCCGTTACGTTTTCCTATTATAGATGCAGTAATATTTTGATTTTGCAGGTCGCTTACAAATCTGTTGGCATTATCCTGTATTTGAAAACAGCCTGTTATCAAGTGAAATTTCAGATCAAGGTCAATGTTTGCATTGTTAACCGAAACACGTGTAGAATCAGCTTTTACAGCATCTACACTTTTATTCTCAACCAGGCTGGCTGTAACCGGTTGCGAACCATTAGTTGTCAGATCCAATGCAGCGTGTTTGATCGTATCATTTAAATTCGGTAAAGAAGTTGATGCAACTTCTTCAACTTTTGGAAGATTAGCTATTGTATTTTCAAGTACCATATTAGTGGGAACTCCTTTCAAAGCAAAAGGATTTAAACTTGAATAATTAATATTTTTTAACAGATCGGTTTTTAACGGGATCCATACCATTCCAAAAATTAAAGGGATGGCAATAGCAAGAGCCACAAGGCGTTTAACGTTGATCTTCTTTTTTTCAGCAGGAATAGCACTTCTGTCTTTAAATTCTTTTTCTAAACGTTTTCCAATAGTATCGCGCTTGATCGCAGGCGATTGAAAGCGGGATAAGCCAAACGCATCTAATAGATAATTTGTGGTTTCAGGTTCAAATTGTATGTTGCGTTCTGCATCAAGAAACAAGGTACCCACTTCATCAATCGTAACTTTGTCGCCTTTTTTTAATTGTGTATTGGTTGTTGATGTAAAGTGATGAAGGTATTTTAGCGCTTCCGGATATGTTGTTTTTTCAGCGTTTGCAATATGGTTGGCTAAAAGACCATCATTATTTTTCAGATTCTTATTAAATATAATATTTTTAGAGGGAGGCGTAAAGGTATGTTGTGTCGGATGGATTTTTGCGGGAGCATAATTAGCCACAAAACCACCCAATTCAGGAACAATAACACAATCGTGTGCGTATAACAGGTCACTTATATGTTTATCTACTTTTATCACCACTACGAATTACTAATAAAGACGAATTACGAAACTGCTACCACTACTTTTTTCTACGAATTTTTTTGAATTACGGATAAAAATGTATTCGTAATTCGATAAAATTCGTAATTCGTAGGAGTTTACAAATTTACAAAAAAATTGTCAGTTTTTTGAGGTCATCGGGCACATCTACCGCAATACTCTCAAAATCAGTTATTTTGGTGTTTATTTTGTACCCGTTTTGGATCCAGCGAAGCTGTTCCAACCCTTCTGCAAGTTCCAAAGAGGATTGTTTTAGCGCTGTAATTTCAGCTAATGTTTTTGTGGTGTATGCATAAATACCAATGTGCTTATAGAACGCTTGGTAATCGAGCCATTGGCTTGGTTCTTTTTCACGAATATAAGGTATCGTTTGCCGGCTGAAATAAATGGCCTCATCGTATTTATTTAACAGCACTTTTGGAGTATTGACGTTAAACAACTCCTCATTTGTGTTTATTTTTTTAACAAGAGTAGCGATCTGTACTTTTTCAGAATCGAAACAGGAGGCGGCCAGATCAATTTGTTCAGGATGAATAAAAGGTTCATCCCCCTGAATATTTATCACAACATCCGCTGAGCCGGCATATTTATTAATTGCTTCGAAACACCTGTCGGTACCGCTCTGATGGGTTTCTAACGTCATAATTACATTGCCACCAAAAGCGATCACGTGATCATGAATTCGGATATCGTCCGTAGCCACTATCACATCGGCTAAAGAGTTTGATTTTTTTGCCTGTTCGTAAACCCTTTGTATCATTGATTTTCCGCCAATATCTACTAATGGTTTGCCCGGGAAGCGGGTAGAAGCAAAGCGGGCAGGGATAATACCAACTATTTTCATAAACACGTATTAATTTTACACGAAAATACTGAATTAAATTTTATCAATCAGGCAGTGGTAATCTAAATGGTTGAAAACAAACATTCTATTTATGATTATCATAACAAGACCTATCGGGTTTTTAAAAGCATAAAGGTCTAAACAACAGATTTTGCGATATCTCCCGATCTTAACCGGCCAATTTTTTTGCAATTTTTTTTATCTGTTTTGTTAAAGGAGAACTTTAAAAGATAGGCAAAAACAACATTTTTTATTAACTTTGTAACATGTCTTTTTTGAAGCTATTAGCTATTATCAGTATTCCCTTTTTGTTTTTAGGCAACACCCGTTCAACGAAAAATTTGTCGTGTCAGGAAATTGTCGCGCACATGCTCGATAGTCTTAAAAACATTAAAACACAACGTTGTGATCTAAAATCAACAGAACGTGTAAATGGACATTTCGCATATTCCGGATCACATATAAAAATCAATACAAATCCTAAAAAGATCTATTTCTATAGTATTCTTAAGGGGAATGAGGTATTATGGGTTCAGGGAAAAAACAAAGGAAATGCGATCGTTCATTCTCCCACCCTTCCTCTTTTTAGTTTAGATCTGGATCCTTATGGAAGCATTATGCGCAAGGATCAGCATCATACCATTTTTGATCTGGGATTTCAAAACATTGGTCTGATCATTGCCAATACCATAGTAAAGGCTCCAAAAGATTTCGATAAACATTTTGCATACGCAGGGACGCTTACCTGGAATAATATTGAATGCTATCAATTATTAATTAATTTTCCTGAATACAAATACATTGAACACACTGTTACCAAAGGAGAAACGGTTACCGGTATCGCTAAAAAATTTAACACGAGCGATTTTAAAATTCGGTATAAAAACGGACTTTCAAGTTACTTTGGTGAGATCAAAGAAGGGAAAAAATTATTAGTACCTACTCCTTATGCAAACAAAGTAATTGTATTCATTGATAAGAAAACGTTTATGCCCATTAATATAAAAATATACGATGAAGAAGGGCTTTATGAAGCGTATGAATTTTATAACGTTATTATTAACAAGCCTTTTGAACAGGATGAATTTTCTAAAAACTTTAAAGGGTATAAGTTTTAATTTTTTTCAACCACTCAATTATATTAACATTTTGAGTTATGATTAATTTTATTTTGAATAAAATGCAAGTATCTTTACAAATCAAATAAGAATGAATAATGAAATTTAAAGCAGGTTACATTGGATTATATATAACGGTAATAGGCATTTGCGTGTTACTGGCATCATTCAGTCCTCAAAAGACAAAGGTGGTATATAATTCAAAAGAGATCCTTAACAATGTATTAGAATCTATTGGAAAAATAAAGACAATGCGTTACAACTTGCAATGTAATGAGCGGATCAAGGGAAAAATGCAGCATACCGAGTCGCAGGTGAAATTGCAAATTGCACCACGTAAACTCTATTTATCATTAAAAGGCCCGGAAGTATTATGGCTGGAAGGAACTAATGATGGGGATGCATTAATAAATCCGGGAGCGTTTCCGTATATGAATCTTAATCTTGATCCTTTTGGTTCCTTGATGCGCAAAGATCAGCATCACACAATTCATGAAATGGGGCTTCATTATCTTGCCGAGATCTTAAAGGATGGGATAAGACGGGCAGGAGATAAGTTTGATAAATACTTTGTTATACTTGGCGAAGAAAAGTATGATGGACGTGATTGTTACAAACTTTCCATTGCCTTCCCTGATTATTCCTGGAAATCGTATACCATTAAAAATGGCGAAAATATTACTTCAGTGGCCCGAAAACTCCATGTTAGCGAATACATGATCCTGGAAAAAAATTCAGAAGTAACCGGATTCAACGATGTAAAAACAGGGCAGATCATACAGGTTCCGGATGCTTATGCAAAACTGACCATACTATTAATTGACAAGACATTATTATTACCTGTAAATAATAAAGTATTTGATGATAAAGGACTTTTTGAAACGTATGAATACTACAATTTACAAATAAATCCTCCTATCTCTTCCGAAGAATTTACAAAAGATTATAAGGATTATAATTTTTAAAAATAAAACCTGAACGTTTACCCATTTTATTTAGAAATAAATTTTTCGCAGGATAACAGATCAATGAGAACAAAAATAAATTTTTTCGGATTATTTATCACACTGGTAGGGCTTTTCTTAATGTTAGCTTCATTTGGCTACAAGCAGCACAATACAGTACAAAACTCCATGGAGATGTTAAATGCTGTATTAAAATCAATATCCAATATAAAAACGCTTCGTTATGACCTGCAACGCAATGAAAGGGTAAAAGGCAAAATGAACCTTACCGAATCCAAAGTAAAGCTGCAGGTATCGCCACGTAAGTTATATATCTCAATGGCTGGACAAGAGGTGCTGTGGATACAAGGTGCTAATAATGGAAATGCATTGATAAGTCCGGGCACATTCCCTTACATAAACCTCAATCTTGATCCTATGGGATCATTGATGCGTAAAAATCAGCATCATACTATTCACGAATTGGGTATGGAATATCTTGCAGAAATTTTAAAAGATGCCATGAAAAATTATGCTGAAACACTAGAAAAACATTTTGTTATTCTGGGTGAAGAAAAATACATGGGACGCACCTGTTACAAACTTTCCATTGCATTTCCTGATTTTGAATGGGCGCCTTACATTGTTAAAAAAAATGAAACGATCATCACAATAGCAAACAAACTCCATGTGAGCGAATATATGATCCTGGAAAAAAATCCCCAGGCGGATTGGTACAATGATGTTGTAGAAGGCCAGGTGATACAAGTTCCTAATGCGTATGCAAAACTTTTTTTATTAATGATCGATAAAGAACTTATGGTACCGATCAGCGAAAAAATTTATGACGACAAAGGACTTTTTGAAACTTACGAATTCTATAATTTGCAGGTAAACACACCGATAGCGGCTGAAGAGTTTACCGAAAATTATAAGGACTACCATTTTTAACAACAGAAAAACACTCCGATTTTTTCTGTTCTCCTACGAAATAATACTTTTCTTGGTTTATGATAATTTCCGGTCAAGGAATAGAGCTCTTTCCGCCTGAAATCAAGCCATTTGAAATTTGGTACGTATCTTGATTAGATCTTGAAAGCATTCTCCAAATATTTGTTATTTTTGCAGTAATTAAATTTAGCACAACGCTTTATGTTAAGGCAGGTACAAACACAAAAATTACTTCAAAAACTTTCACCGCAGCAAATTCAGTTAATGAAATTGTTGCAGTTACCTACTATTGCTTTGGAGCAACGGATCAAAGAGGAAATGGAGATGAACCCTGCTTTGGAAGAAGGTAATGAAGGCGATGAAGAGAGCAGCAGCGAATTTGAAGACGAGAACTATGATGATGCGCCTAAGAGTGAAGATAATCAACGTGATGATTTCAGCATAAGCGATTATATGGATGAGGATGAAGGTACATCCTACAAACTAAAAGCAAACAATACAAGCCCCGATGAAGAAAGAAAAGAGATCCCTTTTTCGATTGGAGTTTCTTTTCAGGACATGCTGGATAGCCAGCTTGGATTGAAGGATATCGATGATCACCATTATCAGATCGCTGACTATTTGATCGGTAATTTAGATGATGATGGTTATTTACGCAGAGATGTAGGGTCGATAGTGGATGATATTGCTTTCTCCCAAAATATCATTACAACTGAGGCAGAATTAAATGAAGCGCTCAAGATCATTCAGGAGTTTGATCCTGCAGGTGTTGGTGCCCGCGACTTACGTGAATGTTTACTTATCCAGTTAAAGCGCAAGGAGCCACGTACGGCTATTATAGAGCTCGCCATTAAAGTGGTGGATGAGCAAATGGATGAATTTTCAAAAAAACATTACGATAAGATCCTCAAAAAACTTGAGATCGATGATGAAATCTTGAAAGAGGTAATTCATGAAATTTTAAAGTTAAACCCTCGTCCAGGTAATTCAATGGCGGATGGTCAAAAAAGCTTTCAACAAGTAATTGCCGACTTTACAATTACCAATGAGGATGGTGAATTAATATTGTCGCTCAATTCACGTAATGCTCCTGACCTGCGTGTTAATAAGGTGTATAGCCAGATGTTGGAAGAGTATTCGAAAGAAAAAAATAAAAACGGTAAGGAAGCATCTATGTTTGTGAAGCAAAAATTAGATGGTGCCAGATGGTTCATTGATGCTATTCAACAACGTAGTCAAACATTGCTATACTCGATGAATGCGATTATGGAATATCAACGAGAATACTTTTTAGAAGGAGACGAAACCCTTTTAAAACCAATGATATTAAAAGATATTGCCGAAAAAGTAGGACTGGATATTTCCACGATCTCCCGTGTGGCCAATAGCAAATATGTTCAAACTTCGTTTGGTACATTTTTATTAAAATCTTTTTTTAGTGAATCCCTTTCTACCGATAGTGGTGAAGAAGTGTCGACCCGTGAAGTAAAAAAAATCCTGAAAGATTGTATTGAAGCAGAAAGCAAAAAGAAACCATTAACGGATGATAAATTGACAAAGATCCTGAAAGAAAAAGGTTATAATATTGCCCGTAGAACCATTGCAAAATACCGTGAACAGCTTGAGATACCGGTTGCCCGTTTAAGAAAAGAATTATAATTTAATGCAAATACAAAATATTAATTTCTAAATACTAAATCTTTATTTTGGAAACCCGCATTGCAAAAATAATTTCCTATCTGTTTCACCCTTTATTGATGCCAACTTACGGTTTTGCAATTATTTTTTTCACTAATAATTATATTTCCACATTTACTTCGTCCAATTTAAAATTAGTAATACTTACCATTACATTCATTTTTACATTTTTGCTGCCAACCATCAATGCCCTTATTTTACTGAAGATGGGCCGCATAAAAAGCCTTGAGATGGAAACGTTGAGTGAACGCTTTATTCCCTATACAAGTGCTGTCTTGTATTATTTTGCATTGTTTTATTTGTTTTACAATGCTGAATTTCCAAACATATTTAAGATACTTATTTTAGGTGCTGCCATTTCCATTCTACTCACCATTTTTATCAGTTTTAAATGGAAAATAAGTGCCCATACAATTGGTATTGGCGGTATTGCGGGTGCTGCACTTGGCATTGTATATCGCTTACATTTGGATATGCGCTCTGTTTTAATGCTCGTTATTTTGTTTGGTGGGGTAGTTGCTTATGCACGTTTAAAACTTAATGCTCATACACCTGCACAGGTGTATTCAGGTTTTGTTCTTGGATTTTTGGTTGAATTATTACTGATGATCTATTATTGATCGGTCTTCTTCTTTCTCACACCAAACCGTTAATAATACGAATACTTAATATGTTTTTTTCGCAGGAAAAAATTTATGGTGTTAAGTTTTAACCACATAGAGACATAGTTTTAAAATGCTATGAAATTCATAGGCTCAGCTTTAACATAGACTATGTGAAAAAAATAAATTTTCTAGAATATCTTTTTCCCAATGGTTCTATGTGGTAATATTTGGGTGAATTTATATTAAGTAATGGTATAAATCTTGAAAAAACGCCATTCCGAAATGTTTCGGAATCTCATAGATGCTGAAGCAAGTTCAGCATGACAGCGCTTTAAACATAATGTTAGTGGTTAAGTATAAAAGGGGGGAAGCAAAAGGAGGTTTTCAATTTGAATCAAATCCTTTATTCCATTATTTTTAAATGGACCTGTTCAATTCGGGTTTTTGTAACCGCAGATATTGTAAACAAAAAGTTTTCAATACGGATCTCTTCATTGATCTTGGGGATGCTTTCGTGATAATGCATGATAAGGCCGCTGATCGTTTCAAAGTTATCGAGAATAGGCAACTTAAGCTGATACTTGTGATTTATATAATCGGTTTCAAGGCGGGCAGAAAAAATAAATTCTGATTCATTTACCTGTTTTTCGATCATCTCTTCTTTATCGTGCTCGTCTTCTATTTCACCAAAGATCTCTTCAATGATATCCTCCATGGTAAGCATACCGGATGTTCCGCCAAATTCATCAACAACTACTGCAATACTTTTATGCTGCTGAATAAATACTGTTAACACTTCACTTGCCGCCATTGATTCGGGAACAATGCTTACCGGCAATAATATGTTACGGATGCTTTCCGGCTTTTTAAATAATTCTTTTGAATACGCATATCCGATAATGTTATCAATGTTTTCGGAGTATATCAATATTTTAGAAAGTCGTGTTTGTATGAATTTGTTTTTTAACACTTCAATACTTTCATTCACATCCAGTGCAATAATTTCGGTGCGGGGTATCATACACTCACGGGCTTTCACACTCGAAAAGTCAAGGGCATTTTGGAATATTTGAATTTCATGATCCTTCTCTGCCTTTGTTTCAACGGCCGATGTCCCTTCCCTTAAATAATTATCCAGATCGATCATTGTAAAAGCAATATTTTCTTTTTCAATTTTCACACGAAATAATCTTTTGAGAATAAATTCAGAAAAGCCAATGGTGATCAATACAATAGGGTATAAAACACCATACACAATGGTAAGCGGAAACACAAAAAGACTTAGTGTTTTGTTTGGGTTTATTCTGAAAAGGTTTTTAGGTAAATATTCTGCCACTACTAAAATAAGCATAGTGGATAAAAACGTGGAAATAAGCAGAAGCAATATTTTTGATGAAATAAAGTGTTCCATCGAATGGCTTAATTCTTCATCCATATAAATACCAAATATCACCAGGGCAATATTATTGCCAACTAACATTGTAGCCAGGTATCTTGATGGATATTTATTAAAATGAGATAGTATTTTTGCTGAAAAACTGCCTTGTTTATTTTCCAGCTCAATACGCAATTTATTGGAAGTAATAAAAGCAATTTCCATCCCCGAAAAAAAGGCGGAGGCGATCATTGCAATAGGGATAATAATAGAGCTTTGCACTTTTTATTTATTTTGTTCTTTTTGTTTTTGAGCTTCGTCAAATTTTATGCGTTGACGTCTGCGTACATAAAACATAATACCGCAAACGAGGAAAAATACGAGAAAATAAATTGCGCCCCTGTTATCTTTTATAATAAGGGAATAAATGCACATAAATATGCCCACAAAGCCCATCATGAGCCATATTATTTCAAGTATTCTAAATGTTCTATTCATGGTTACGGATAACGAATTTTTACGAATTTACGAAACTGTGTTGGTTAAAAATGATTACACCAATATTGTTTGTGCTTGCCTATTGCAAAATTGGCTACTTAGTTAACGCTGCATCTTTTACAGCAATTGATCCTTTTACCTGTTTAATTTCATATTCAGTAAAATCCTCATTGGATTCTAAACCATTGCCCCAGATCACTTCATCTTTGGTTGTGATCTTTACAAATTCATTGGTATATATTTTTTTTGTTACCGAGTTCCATACCAAATGCTCGGTGTTCAGCCTGTCGCCTTTTTCGTTAATTACGATCACGTTACCCTTTGCCTCCATCACGTTCATTTTATTATCAGCATCATAACCGATGCCGTAATTCGCGGTAAGCTTGGTTTGTTCTTTTTTAAACTGGTCATAAAAAACAACTTCCATTCCTTTGGGCATTTCATAATATGGCTTTTTGCCCATAAAATGGTCTACCCAGGGTGTTTTCAGCTTTGAGCGTACACGTGCGGAATCACTGTATAAAAACTCCACATTTTTGCTGGATTCCACCGACTGTTCTTTTCCACCTGAAGTAACTGAATTTACAACAGCAATATCGTTTTCGCAAGCACTGAGGAATGCTAAAACAATGATCATAAAAAATGGAAAACCGATAAGTTTTTTCACAAAAAAGCCCTTGTTAATTTAATAGAATAATTTAAAACTAATCGAATTTAGGTCTTACAAACCAGCGGTCGTTAATAGTAAAGCCGATGGTGGCCTTAATAAATTGTTCTTTTATTAAACCATTTTGAGTAGTACCACGTTGTCCAACTTCAACACCAATATTTACCAACGAAAAATTTTGTAATAAAAAATTGCGGCCTACCGGTAAACCAACGCCCAGGCTCAGTCCAAACTCTGTTAATTGTGTGTTCTTTAATTCAAGCAATGTTTGCGCATAACGTCCGCCCATTCTGTAATTCATTCTTTTGAAATAATTACCTTTTCCATTGGCTTTTGAATTAGGAACATATTGTGCCCCAACTGAAACACGCATACTGTTTTTCAGATCCTGCGATTTATTAAATGCTGTGTAAGTACTCCAGTTTTGAACAGCAAAATCTCCTGCGATCAACCATCTATCGCCTTTTTTGATCCCCAATCCAAATCCGAAGGAAAGTGGAAATTGCAATTGTCCTTTTACTCCCTGAACATTATTGATCGTATCTTTTACCACCTCATAGCCTAATGAATTATTAAAATAAGTATAGGCAATGCTGTCGATTTTCGCAGTCATATTGGTTTGAGTTGCGAATGTGGCGCCCATCAATAATTTTACATTTTCTTTCAGGTCTCTTCCGTTTAACGAATCGAATGTATAAGAGTATTGTGCGCCATAATCAAAATAAAAGTCGCCAATGCGTGTAATGGTTGCTGCACGGGCATTAAAAGAACTGCTGTTGGATGGGAATACAGAACGTCTTGAATTGTCAATATTTCCAAACATATAGGAAGCGTTAAGACCTAAGGAAAATGATTGCCACGATTTTTTTCGTTTTAATATTTTACCTGCTTTTGCAAAGTTTTTTTCTGCCTTTAAGCGTTCATATTTTTTCGATCTTAAAAAATGTCCGGGCAAACCGTATAGTGGCTTTATTCCATTCCCCCAATAAACCTGGTTAATACCGCCCGATCCTTCATATAAAAAATCAACACCGCCAACATTACTCACTTCCTGATGATCCGATACTTTATATCCCACAGAGCTGTATGGTATTAAACCAACGCTGGCTCCCCACCATTTTTTTACCGGAAAAGCCAAGGACAAATAAGCCAATGACGCATTGTTAATTGTTTTTTTTGCTGTTGTGCTTTGTAATTGCGTACGGTTAAAATTTTCTCCCAATTCGGCTGTTGTCAGGCGTATATTGGAGTACGATGCAGGATTTCCTGTATTGATAAAGAACATTGGAGTAGAATCATTTTGCACGGCAATGTTTGTACCGCCCATTGCAAAACCCTGAGCAAAGCCTTTTCCACTCAAATCGCCAATGCCATAGCGGGAATAAGGTGAACTGTTTGTTACCTGGGCTGAGGAGGTGTTATTTATTAAGTACAGTGTATTAAGTACAAAAAATGCGAACAAAATTGATTTTACGCTAACGGAATTTTTAGTCTTCATACTTAAGGCAAGAAACGTAATGCGTACTATTTTTTTAAATTATGGTCCAAGATACAATTTAACCCTTTAAGGATTAAAAATGAGTCGGTAAAGATGCGTCTTTTTAATCGTTTTTCAAAAAAATTAGCGTCTCCCCCGGTTAAAACCACATTTATATCCGGAAAAAGCTGTTTATAGCTGTCAATTAAGCCCTCCACTTCGGCTGTTATCCCTATTTCTACCCCCGACAAAATACTTTCAGTAGTGGTGGTGCCTATGAGGGTATCAAAATTTTCATTTACATCCAACAACGGCAATTTGGAAGTAAACGTATTTAAGGCTTTAAAGCGCATTTTCAGGCCCGGTGAAATGGCACCACCAACGAACTCTTTATTGTTGTTTACAAAATTGTATTTTACACAGGTGCCGGCATCTATCACTACTACATTTTTGCCGGGGAATAAGGATGCACCACCCACGGCAGCAGCAAGCCTGTCGGAGCCAAGTGTATTTGCCGATCGATATAAATTTATTAGCGGCAGCGGCATTTGGCTTGTAAACACCAGCGTTGGAGCTTTTTCTTTTAATTGATCGATGAAAGGCTCCATATTATCAACTACAGAAGCAACAATGCAATGTTTGATAGGATAGGTTTCGAACAAACCGGCTTCGGTCAAGGCACTGGTAGATTCATAAACAAAAAAATGTTTTAATTCACCATTCTCAAACAATGCTGCTT
The DNA here is from genome assembly GCA_040388745.1 of Bacteroidota bacterium. Classification (GTDB taxonomy): domain Bacteria; phylum Bacteroidota; class Bacteroidia; order 2-12-FULL-35-15; family 2-12-FULL-35-15; genus 2-12-FULL-35-15. The sequence continues at coordinate 90,829 of JAZKBF010000018.1, forward strand.
TGATCCTGGTATTTCCTATGTCGATAATTAAATTCACGGATTGTATTTGTTACCAAAAGTAGATAAAATATTAAAATGGAGACCTGGAGGTAGCTTATCGAGTTGTTAATTTTATATAAATAATTTATTGTAGCAATTGGGGCGTTCCCTTTCTGAAAAAGAAAGGTCGGGCTTTACACTTCAATCTTCCCTGCCGCTAATTAGCGGTAGGGAAGGATTTTCGTTGCAATCCCTAACGCAGCATTCCATTTATAATAATGCTGATGCAATTAAATTGCCTTTTTTTGAATTTTCACTTGAAAAGAGCCTCTCCTAAGTGAAGTCGAAGGAGGATTGGGGGTTTTTATCGTAATGTGAAATTGATCTAACAGCAATACTATTTTACCTGTATCGCACCCTGTTCTGCAGAATTGGAAGAATGATAATTGCAATAAAAGTAGAATGTTCCTTTGTCGTTAAATGTGTGGGTATAAGAATTTCCGCTTTTAATGGTTCCGCTATCAAACAAGCCGCTTGTTTCGGTAATACTGTGGTTTGCATTATCTTTATTGGTAAAGGTTACGGTTGTACCCGCAACTACCGACATTTGGGTTGGATTATAAGCCTTGTATTCCAGCCACACCTCATTTACTCCGGGGGAACCCTTGTCTTCTTTTTTACAGCCTGCCAAAACAAAAAACATCAGGATAGCTGAATAAAACAATTTAATTTTCATGATATGGATCATTATATACTTAGTCTAACAAAGATATTAAAAAACCGGGCATTAATTTATATAAACTGCATTTGTTGGTTCATAAAACGGGAAATATTAAGCAATTATCCAAATAAAAGGCTTTTTCAAGACAATAATCATTCTTAAAATAAAACAAATCCAGAATATTTCCGCCAAAAGTTTAAAAAACAGCTTGATTTTTAAACTTTTAGGAAAAACAAAAAAAATTGCATCAACAAACCAAATAAATTCATAGATTTGCGCTCCAATAAAAAAAATGAGCTGGTACCCTAGCTCAGTTGGTAGAGCAAAGGACTGAAAATCCTTGTGTCACTGGTTCGATTCCAGTGGGTACCACTTTCAAAATGAAGCCTTTACAGAAATGTAAAGGCTTTTTTTGTGGGGAGGTGTGCGGTTTGGTGTGAGGTGATTTCGATAACCAATGTAAAAAATGGAAATAAAGAAATTTGCAAAAAGTCAGATTCAATTGAAGGGGGAAGGTTTTGCTGTTATTGAAAACATTTTTTCACCAAAAGAAGTTGAACAGATTTTAGCGGCAGTCGACAACGCAGATAAATCAAAATCTACCTTTAGAAAATCTACGAACCTTTTTGCAATCCGGCAGTTTTTAAAAGAAGTTCCTATTGCAATACCTTTAATTTTTAATGATAATCTAAAGAATCTGATTAACCGACTTTTCGGCTCCGATTATTTTCTTGTCAAATCCCTTTATTTTGACAAACCAGAACAATCAAATTGGTTTGTTGCTTATCACCAGGACCTTACAATATCAGTGGATAAAAAATTAGATCTTGATAATTATGGACCCTGGACTGTGAAGCAAAATCAATTTGCTGTTCAACCCCCTTTAAATATTTTAGAAAACATATTTACAATTCGGGTTCACCTTGATGATACTAATGGGAATAACGGAGCATTGAAAATAGTCCCAAAGTCGCATTTAAAGAGTATATATAAACCTGAGACTATTGATTGGTCAAAAGAAATTGAAACGGTTTGTGGTGTCAAAAAAGGAGGAGTTATGGTAATGCGTCCTTTGTTACTTCATAGTTCAAACAGAACAACCAATAACAATAAAAGAAGAGTGATTCATTTGGAATTTTCTAATATTGAATTACCCGCTGAAATAAATTGGTCAGAACGACTTGATAAATTAAACTAACAAATACTCAAAACCAAGAATACTTTGATAAAAAGAAAGAAAACGATATTGATTTTTGTAATGTGTTGGATGTCTTCTATAGCTTTTTCACAAAGCTTTCTGGACGTAACTGATACCTCAGATGCCTTTATTGCATATAAAAACAAAGACTATGCAAAAGCTGTTATCTTGTTTTCCAAAGCGATTGAGTCTGGTACAGTCGATATTGATTTATACTTTAATAGGGGAGCCAGTTATTCTAAACTACATCAGTATCGCGAAGCAATAAAAGATTACGACAAAGTTCTTGAGATGGGCCCAAATCATTTTAATGCGCTTATAAATAGAGGTTTGGCCAACTTTAGAATAAGTAAGTATCAATTAGCATTAAATGATATTAGCCAAGCAATTGAAATAAATCCCAATGATGAAGGGGCATATATAAATAAGGCAATGGTATGGACAGCAAAAGGAAACTATGCAGAGGCCATGAAAAATTTAGATAAGGCAATTGCATTAGAACCTATAAATTTTGAGGCTTTTTATAACAGAGGGATGATTTATCTTACTCAAAAAAGTTACTCTGCTGCGATAATTAGTTTTGGAACGGCACTAAATATAGATTCTACGTTTACAGATGTCTATTATTATAGAGGGATTGCAAAGCATCAAAATAAAGATATTATAGGCGCTCGCAAGGATTATGAAAAGGCAGCTAAATATGGAAATATGGATGCTAAAAACGCTTTAAAAGGTTTCAAGTAATACTTTTAAAATGACAGGGGGGCATATCTAATTTATTACCCCTACAAATAATTCAAGCCTTTACAGAAATGTAAAGGCTTTTTTTGTTTTTAGATTGTCGCGTCCTGAAATAAGTTGAGGCCCTCTGGAGTATAAAATCATCATTTAAACATTCTAACATTTCACTTTATCGTAAAAACGGACCTCAAGGCTCCAGTTGTGGATATTTTTGAAAAAAAAGTATTCACTTAACAAAATTAAAATGACAGCAAAAGTAAAATCAATACCTGAAGGGTATACTACTGTAACACCTTATCTTACTATTAAAGACGCAGAAAAAGCAATTGAATTTTATAAAAAAGCATTTGATGCAAAAGAGATAGGACGATTAACAACTCCGGAAGGAAAAATTGGGCACTGCGAACTACAAATAGGGGATTCCCGTATTCTGTTATCAGACGAAATGCCAGGTATGGGTGGTAAATCATCGCAAACATTGGGTGGCTCTCCTATCACTCTCTGCCTGTATTTGGAAAATGCAGACGAGGTATATAAGCGAGCTTTATCGGCCGGAGCCAAAGTTGATAAAAACATGGAAATGAAGGATCAATTTTATGGAGACCGTTCAGGAACCGTAACCGACCCTTTTGGTTTACAATGGACCATCGGAAAGCACATTGAAGATGTTTCTTTTGATGAAATGCAGAAACGTTATAATGAGGTGATGAGTAAAGTTCATTCTTAAGAAAATAGTGGAAGACCGATCAAGCAGAATTATTTATTTTGCCGACAGACCAATAGAGAAGTCCGGCAAAGCAAAGCCTTTACAGAAATGTAAAGGCTTTTTTGTTGGAATAACTTGTCAAATTTATGATGGTATGATCTATCGTTGGGTATTTGCATTCATTTTTTTGTATCCTGATAGAATTACTAATGGGATATAATTGAGAATTAAACCCAATCAGTTGTGGCTATTGCCTACATTTGCCAATAACTTCAAGATAGTCTGCGTAAAATACCCTTAGCAAATGAAAAAAAATATGGGACAATTTCTGGACAATTTTTTTTTGTTTTTGATAACAATAATAAAAAATTATGAAAATAAAATTACTTATCTTATCAATTGCAATTTTCGGAATAGCCCACGCACAAAGCACTTGGACTCAAAGGGCGAACTTTGGCGGAGGCGTGAGACAAAGTGCAGTTTGTTTTTCTATCGGTACTAAAGGTTATATAGGAACAGGGTTTAGTGGAACAAACAAACAGGATTTATGGGAATGGAATCAGGTTACTGATACATGGACACAGAAAGCAAACTTTCCCGGACCTGCAAGGCAGCAGTTAGCAGGCTTTTCAATTGGCACTAAAGGATATTTAGGCACAGGCTGGACCCCAGGTGCTATGTATAACGATTTTTGGGAGTGGAATCAGACAACAAATATTTGGGTTCAAAAGGCAAATTTTGGAGGAACAGGAAGACGTGCAGCTGTCAGTTTTTCAATAGGAACAAAGGGATATATAGGAACAGGAAATGATGGTTCATTCATGCAGGATTTCTGGGAATGGGATCAAGCCACTGATACATGGGCACAGAAAGCAAATTTTGGCGGTACAGGAAGAGAAGATGCTGTTGGTTTTTCAATTGGCACTAAAGGTTATATTGGAACAGGATATGACGGTAATGATAAAAAAAATGATTTTTGGGAATGGGATCAAACTACTGACAGCTGGATACAGAAAGCCGACTTCGGTGGGACACCAAGACAGGCGGCAAGTGGTTTTTCTATCAGCAATAAAGGATACATAGGGACAGGATATGATGGGGCAGGATGGCAACAGGATTTTTGGGAATGGGACCCGAGCATAAATCAATGGTTTCAAAGAGCAGACTTCGGTGGCACCGGAAGATGGGACGCGGTAGGTTTTTCAGTTGGGACTAAAGGGTATATAGGAACAGGGTTTGATGGTTTGAATATGAAAAATGATTTCTGGGAATTTAATCCAGTAAGCTCCCCACCAATTTGTCTTGTTACAGTTGATTCACTTTCGCATTATAATATTATCGCATGGGATAAAACACCTTATACGGATGTGGATAGCTTTATTATTTATCGGGAGTACACAACAAATAATTATTTACCGATTGGTGCCGTCTCTTATAATTCTCTTAGTCAGTTTACGGATACAGTAAGAACACAATATTTCCCAGTTACCGGTGATCCGAATATTTCTTCGTATCGCTATAAGCTTCAAATACGCGACATCAATGGTAATTATAGTTCATTAGGCTTATACCATAACACTATTCATATATTAAATAACAACGGAAATTTTTCATGGAATTTTTATGAAATCGAAAACACTCCAAACCCTGTTACGTTTTATGAATTAAAAAGAGATAATTTAAACGATGGACATTGGATAACGGTGGCAGGAGTGGCTGGTACACAAAATAGTATAACTGACCCACAATACTCAACGTATCAAAACACCGCAAACTGGCGAATTGAAACCCAATGGAATATTAGCTGTGATCTAACACGAACAACTTCAGGTACGATGACCGCTATTAATAAATCACGTTCAAATCTATTGAAGACGAATAGCACTGGTATAAAAGAAGTTGCATTTGAAAGTATGATAAGCATTTCTCCTAACCCATCTAACGGGAAATTTACAATAGAATTAAGCAGTTCAGGAGTTTCAAATGATAATAAATATGTAGTAAAAATTTACAATGTACTTGGCGAACAGACCTATTTATCTGAATTGAAACAGTTAACACGGAATGAAATAGACCTTTCTCACGTTCCTAAAGGAATTTATTTTGTAAACGTTTATATAGATAATAAAATTTACATCAGAAAAATTGTGAAACAGTAATGATCTTTTTCGAAATGTGGAAAAACAGAAAAGCCAAATTAGTAGTACAAAAAAATAATTTTAAAAATGAAAACAATAAAACTACTTGTAATTGTTACTGCCACAGCTTTAAATTTGAAATTTGGGGCTTTAAACTGCAAGGGGCAAACTTCCATACCCGCAGGCAGTGTGAGCGGAATGTGGACGCTTGCGGGTTCTCCTTATAACATACAGGGCAGTGTACAAATAGCCAATGGCACCACACTTACCATACAACCTGGTGTAACTGTAAATTTTATGGGAACCTACAAACTTAATGTGCAAGGGCGTTTGCTTGCGATTGGTACTGTTGCTGATACAATTATTTTTACAGCTTCCAACACAACTGATGGCTGGAAGGGAATACGTTTTGATAATACGCCTGCAACCAATGATACTTCAAGACTAGTTTACTGTAAACTGCAATATGGTAACGCCACAGGCTCTTTGCCAAATAATTGTGGCGGGGCTCTATATTTTAATAATTTCTCTAAGGCATTTATATCCAACACCAGCATTTTCAAATGTTCAGCAAGTGCCGCTGGTGGAGGGATTTATAGCAACGGAAGTATCATAACAATTTCAAATAATTCTATATCATTTAACTCTGGTGGTGGTATTTATTTTACTGGCTCTGCTGGCCCCAAGATTTTTGGTAACAATATTGCATATAACTCGTCAGTGTTTGGGGGGGGGATTGAGGGCTTCAATAGTAACGCCATAATTAGTAATAACACAATTACTAATAATGCATCTTTAAGTCATGGAGGTGGAATTTATTGCAGTGGCAACTCTGAGATCTCTAACAACATCATCTCCAACAATTCATCTACTAATTTTGGTGGTGGGATTATGTGTGACGGGGGGAGTCCCTTGATATCTAATAATATCATTACTAATAACATAGCTGGTAATAATGGTGGAGGTGGAATTTACTGTAGAGGTGGCACTCAAACTATTACAAACAATACCATTACCAATAATAGCGCAACTAATGGAGGAGCCTTGTATTGCGAGCAAGGGGCAACCCCAATATTTAGAAATTGTATTTTATGGGGCAATACAATAAGTATAAGTGGAACTCAGGTGTTTTTAAATGACGAAGCAAGCGACCCTCATTTTAATTATTGTAATGTACAAGGAGGTTCAGCAGCTTTTGAACTCAACGGAAATTCTTTTACAGGCACTTACCAAAACAACATCGATACTGACCCTCTATTTGTGTTTCCTTCAGGAGGCAGTGGTACGGGTTTTAATGGAGCAGGTGCTGATTGGTCATTGCAAAGTAACTCTCCTTGCATAAATACAGGAGACATGGGTGGTACCTATCCTGCAACCGATAAAGCAGGAAATCCCCGTCTAACTGTATGTAGAATTGATATGGGTGCTTATGAATATCAAAATGGAACTCCACTTACTGCGACAATTTCACAAACCCAGCAAATTCTTTGTTATGGTGATTCAACAGCTTCAGCAACAATTATTGTGGCTGGTGGCATACCCACTTATACTTATCTTTGGAGTAATGGAGAGACCACGGCAACGGCAACTATTCTTAAAGCTGCTACCTATACAGTAACAGTTACCGAAACAAGTTATGCTTGTTCAATAACAAAAATCATTACTATTAATCAGCCTGCTGCTGCATTATCACTTATCTCATCCACTACTAATCCCATCTGTACAAACAACAATGGAAGTGCGAGTGTTATAGCAAACGGTGGCACAGCTCCATATTCTTATCTTTGGTCAACAAACAACAGTACAACCGATGCAATTTCAAGCCTCTTAGCCGGAACTTATTCTGTTACGGTTACAGATACTAATGGATGTAGTATTTTAGATTCTGTTACTCTTGCTACAGAATTTCATTCACTTTCAATTGTTTCATCTTCGATTAATCCCATCTGTATAAACAACAATGGAAGTGCCGCCATTGCGATAAGCGGTGGCACAAGTCCATACACTTATCTTTGGTCAACAAACAATAACAGTATTACCGACACAGTTTCAAGCCTCTTAGCTGGAACTTATTCCGTTACGGTTACAGATAATAATGGATGTAGTATTTTAGATTCGGTTACTCTTGTTACTCAATTTCCTTCACTCTCGCTTGTTTCATCTTTTACGAATGCTTCCTGCTATAACAATGATGGAAGCACAAGTGTGATTCCAAGTGGAGGCACAGCGCCTTATTCCTACCTCTGGTCAAATAACAGCATCAGTCAAAATCTTTCCAACATTGGGAGTGGAGCTTATTCTGTTACCGCTACAGATACTAATGGATGCGTTGTTTCAGAAACGCTTACCATCAATAACTCCATTGCACCTATTTCAATACCAATTTGTATGGTTACCGTTGATAGCAGTTCTACAAAAAATGTAATTGTTTGGGAAAAGCCTACCGATGCTCCAATTGATAGTTTCAGAATTTACAGGGAAATAGCAAGTGTTTACACGCTTGTTGGAAGCGTGCCTTACGATGAGGTGAGCGAATTTACTGATAATGCTAACGGTATAAATCCTAATACATCATCCTACAAATACAAATTGTCGGTGCTGGATACTTGTGGAAATGAAAGTCCGCTAAGCGATATCCACCGAACTATTCATGTTCAGCTTAGCGTGGCATTCCCGCAGGGAGTTAACCTTAGCTGGAACGATTATGATGGATTTTCGTTTTCGCAATACCGTATCCTGCGCGATGATCTAGGCAATGGCAATTGGCAGGCGATAGACTCTGTAAGTTTTGGTACAACTACATACACCAGCACGGATGTATTGCCAAATGCAGGGTACATTGTAGAGGCAACAAGACCAACATCTTGCGTTTCCACGCGGCAAATTGGTACTACCCGTAATTCTTCAAAATCAAATACAGCTTTGAAACAAACAATAGGTGTTAATGAATTATTAAGCGACTTGAGCCTTATAATTTCGCCTAACCCATCTAATGGGAAATTTACAATAGAATTAAACAGTTCAGGAGTTTCAAATAATAATAAATATGTAGTAAAAATTTATAATGTCCTTGGTGAACAGATCTATTTATCTGAATTGAAACAGTTAACATCAAACGAAATAGATCTTTCCAACGCTCCTAAAGGAATTTATTTTGTAAACGTTTATAATGGAGATAAAATTTACACTAGAAAAATTGTGAAACAGTAATCACCTTTTTTTGAAAGATGAAATAAAACCTATCTAAGCTATATTAGATTGAGTTTGGGCGATAAATAAAAACGTTTTAAATGGCATCTTTATTTAAGAGCTATTATTAACGATCTTTGTTTAATGAGTTTTGCAACTGTTTAATTTCTTACTTGATTTTTAAGAACTTGAGCGGTAAATAGTATAAAAATAAGACGAGACAGAAAAAGCCAAATGAATAGTACAAAAAAATAATTTGAAAATGAAAACAAGAAAATTACTCTTTGTAATAATTGCTGTTGCTTCTTTTAATTCCTACGCACAAACATCCATACCCGGGGGTAACGTTTCTGGATTATGGACACTTGCAGGTTCTCCTTATAATATACAAGGTAGCATACAAATACTTGACGGTACCACACTTGCTATAGAGCCAGGTGTAACAGTAAATTTTCAAGTTGTAGGCAGGCTTATTGTGCACGGGCGTTTGCTTGCAAGTGGTACACCCACAGATTCAATTACTTTTACGGCTTTCAACACCACAAATGGATGGAGGGGAATACGTTTTGATAATACTGCTATCACAAACGACTCTTCGATTATTGAATACTCCAAACTGCTTTATAGCCAAGCGTCAGGTACTTCTCCTTATGATGAAGGCGGTGCACTTTATTTTAATAATTTTTCAAAAATACGTATTGCTAATTGCCGTATTGCCTATTGCAGTGCAAATTATGGAGGCGGTGCAATCGCCTGTATTGGTAGCAATTTAATAATATGCAATAATAACATAAATAATAATTATTGTAATTATTATTACGGTGGTGGGATTTGGATTCAAAGTGGAAGCCCTATAATTAGTGGTAATATTATTACTAAAAATTATAGCAATGCCTATGGTGGAGGTATTTTAACCTCTGGCACTCCCACCATAAATAATAATATCATCAGCTACAATTCGTCTTCTGCTGATGGGGGTGGGATCCATTCTAGCGGATCTTCTGTTATTATCAACAATACTATTACTTACAACAACGGAAGTGGTTGCTGTTATAGTGGGAGTGGAGGCGGTGGTATTCGTCTTTCAGGCAACGGTGCAATAGTGTCTAATAATATAATATCAAATAATACTAATTCTGCGTACGGTGGTGGAGGAATTTATGTAACTGCTAGTTTTTCTACAATAAGCAATAATATAATAAGTAATAATACTTGCAATCAATATGGCGGTGGCGGAATTTGGTTGGAAGGTGGAAATAATACACTTAATAATAATATCATTACTAATAACATGGCTGGTAGTAATGGCGGAGGAGGGATTTACTGTAGAAGTGGCAGTCAAACTATTACCAACAATACCATTACCAATAATAGCGCAACTAATGGAGGAGCCTTATATTGCGAACAAGGGGCAACACCAACATTTATAAATTGTATTTTATGGGGTAATACAGCAAGTACAAGTGGAACGCAGGTGTTTTTAAATGATGAAGCAAGCGACCCTGATTTTAATTATTGTAATGTACAAGGAGGTTCGGCAGCATTTGAACTTAATGGAAATTTTTATACTGGTACTTACCAGAATAATATAAATACTGATCCATTATTTGTTTCACCTTCAGGCGGAAGTGGTACAGGCTTTAATGGAGTGGGTGCTGATTGGTCATTGCAAAGCAACTCTCCTTGTATAAATTCCGGAGACCCCAATGGTACTTACCCTGCAATAGATAAAGCCGGAAATGCCCGTGTAACAGTATGTAGAATTGATATGGGTGCTTATGAGTATCAATATGGACTTCCTTTCACTGCAACTATTTCTCAAACCCAGCAAATTCTTTGTTATGGCGATTCAACAGCTTCAGCCACAATTATTGTAGCTGGTGGCACACCCACTTATACTTATCTTTGGAACAATGGACAAACAAATGCAACGGCAACCGGCCTTGGGTCAGGTACCTATACGGTAACAGTTACGGAAACAAGTTTTGCTTGTTCAATCACAAAAACTATTACTATTAATCAGCCTGTTGCTGCCTTATCACTTACCCCTTCTACTACTAATCCAATCTGCACAAACAACAATGGGAGTGCGACCATTACGGCAAGCGGTGGCACAAGCCCATACACTTATCTTTGGTCAACAAACAATAACAATACTTCCAATACAATTTCAGAACTCTTAGCCGGGACCTTTTCCGTTACGGTTACAGATAATAATGGATGTAGTATTTTAGATTCTGTTACTCTTGTAACTCAATTTCCTTCACTCTCGATTGTTTCATCTGTTACTAATGCATCCTGTTATAACAATGATGGAAACACCAGTGTTACTTCAAGTGGAGGCACAGCGCCTTATTCTTACCTCTGGTCAAATAACAGCATCAACCAAAATCTTTCCAATATCGGAAGCGGAACTTATTCTGTTACCGCAACAGATATTAACGGATGTGCTGTTTTGGAAACACTTATAATAGATAACTCCATTGCCCCAATTTCAATACCCATCTGTATGGTTACCGTTGATAGCAGTTCTACAAAAAATTTAATTGTTTGGGAAAAGCCTACCGATGCTCCAATTGAGAGTTTTAAAATATACAGGGAAATAGCAAGTGTTTACACACTTGTTGGGATTGTGCCTTACGATGAGCTGAGTGAATTTACTGATAATACTAGTGGTACCAATCCTAATATTACTTCCTATAAATATAAATTGTTGGTGCTGGATACATGTGGCAACGAAAGTCTGTTAAGTGCTGAACATAAGACTGTTCATCTCCAAATTAGCGCTGCGATCCCACAAGGAGTTAACCTAAGCTGGAATGATTATATAGGATTTACATTTTCGCAATACCGTATCTTGCGCGATGACCTTGGCAATGGTAATTGGCAGGCAATAGACTCAGTGAGTTTCGGTACAACTACATACACCAGCACCGATGTGTTGCCAAATGCGCAGTACATAATTGAAGCAACAAGACCTACAGCATGTGTTTCCACGCGACAAAGTGGTACTGCCCGTAATTCTTCAAAATCAAATACCGCTTCTCAAACCACAGGTGAATTAGTAAACGACTTGATAATTTCTCCTAACCCTTCTAAAGGGAAATTTATAATAGAATTAAGCAATCCGGGGGGGGCAAATAATAATATATATATAGTAAAAATTTACAATGTACTTGGCGAACAGATCTATTTATCTGAATTGAATCAGCTAACACGGAATGAAATAGACCTTTCTATCGTTCCTGAAGGAATATATTTTGTAAACGTTTATATAGATAATAAAATTTACACCAGAAAAATTGTGAAACAGTAACGATCTTTTTCGAAATGTCGAAATGGGCTATCCATAAATGGAATTACGAATATATAATTGCAAGAATCTATGAAATTACAAGAAATAACCGATTGTTTAGAGGCTTATGCCCCTTTGGCGTTGCAGGAAAGTTATGATAATGCAGGGTTGATATGTGGAAATAAGGACATGGATATTACTGCTGCATTAATTTGTTTGGATAGCACCGAAGCAGTTATTGATGAGGCTATTGAGCGAGGCTGCAACCTGGTAATTGCGCATCACCCGATCGTGTTTTCGGGATTAAAAAAATTCAACGGAAAAAATTATGTGGAACGTGTTATCATTAAAGCCATCCGGAATAATATTGCCATTTATGCAGCACACACTAATTTAGATAATGTGCACAATGGTGTAAATGCTAAAATTGCTGAGAAACTGGGATTGATCAATTGTACGATACTTGCTCCACAAAAAAATGTATTAAAAAAACTCGTTACATTTTGTCCGGAAGCAAAGGCAGAAGAAGTACGGACAGCTTTATTTAATGCCGGAGCAGGCAAAATTGCCAATTATGATGAATGCAGTTTTAATACATCAGGAACAGGGACTTTTCGTGCCGGAGCAGGAAGCGATCCATTTGTGGGTGAAATCGGTAAACAACATCAGGAAAACGAAGTAAGGATTGAAACCATTTATCCACAACATATTGAAAGTCAGATATTAAAGGCGCTATTTAATGCTCACCCTTACGAAGAGGTGGCGTATGATCTTATTCCACTTTCAAACACCCACAACAGAATAGGAGCAGGGCTTGTAGGTGAATTGCCTGAGGAAACTAATGAAATGGACTTTTTAAAGCATTTAAAAACGATAATGAAGGCTGATAGCCTGCGTTATACTGCTTTGCGCGAAAAAAAGCTAAAAAAAGTTGCAATTTGTGGCGGATCGGGTAGTTTTTTGCTTGGAGATGCCATAAAAAGCGGGGCAGACGTGTTTGTTACTGCCGATTTTAAATACCACCAGTTTTTTGATGCCGAAAACCGCATTATTATTGCTGATATTGGTCATTATGAGTCGGAGCAGTTTACTGTAGAATTATTTTATGAGATTTTAAAGAAAAAATTTAGTACATTTGCACTCCTTATTTCAACAATTAATACAAATCCAATTAAATATCTATAAAAGATGTCAAAAGCTAAAACTGACGAAATTTCAGTAGAGGAAAAATTGAGAACGTTATTTGAATTACAACAAATCGACTCAAAAATTGATAAAATTAGAACTGTAAGAGGTGAATTACCTTTGGAAGTGAGAGATCTTGAAGATTTTGTTGCCGGTTTAGAAACCCGCATAGGCAATTTTACTGAAGAGTTGAAAACACTTGAAGATTCAATAACAGAAAAGAAAAATGTAATTAAAGAGGCTCAGTCTTTAATTAAAAAATATGAGACACAGCAAGGTAAAGTTCGCAATAACCGCGAATTTGATTCTTTAACAAAAGAGATGGAATTCCAGAATCTGGAAATTCAATTGGCTGAAAAACGTATCAAAGAATACAAAGCAAATATTATTTCTAAAAAAGAAATTGCTGAGCAGTCGGAAGAAGAATTAACAAGCAGAAGAAAAGATCTTAAGATCAAGAAAAAAGAATTGGAAGAAATTGTTGCTGAAACTGAAAAAGAAGAAGCTGCTTTATTAAAAAAATCCAAAGCTTCTGAAGCTATAATTGATGAGCGTTTATTGAATGCATACAAACGTATCCGTTCAAATGTAATGAATGGTTTAGGTGTAGTTACTGTTGAGCGTGATGCTTGCGGTGGTTGTTTCAATAAAATCCCGCCTCAACGCCAATTAGATATACGTATGCATAAAAAAATTATTGTTTGCGAACATTGCGGTAGAATTTTGGTTGATGCTGAAATTTTAAGCGGTAAACCAGTAAAAGCATAAACACAATAAAAATTTTTAAAACGCCTTGTTCTTTTGAGAGCAAGGCGTTTTTTGTTTTTACTGTATTCCAGCCTAAGCAGAAGTGGAACTGAAATTTATAAACAGAGCATAGAAGAATCAAACATTTAATGCAATCTATAAAGTTGTTGAAATAAAATTGTTGAGGGGTTTGTTGCGTTGGGGATTGCAGCGTAAACCCTTTTCTGTTTAACCTCACTCCGTCCTGCGGACACCCCTCTCCATTTGGAGAGGGGAAGGGTTTGAGGTAAAAAGGGAACGCCCCAATAAAAATGTTTTACAAAAAATGAAAAATTCAATACATACATTATCACGCGAACAGGCCCAACTGCTTGCATTAAAAAGCCAGGGTTTGTCTCAGCCCGATTTCGGTAAAGGCAAAAAGGCTGTTCTTGCTGCCATTGATCTTTTAGGCTATGTACAAATTGATACACTGTCGGTGGTTGCGCGTGCCCATCACCATACGCTTTGGAGTCGCTTGCCGGATTATAACGAAAAATTTTTGAGCGACCTTTTAGAAAAAGATAAAACCATTTTTGAATATTGGAGCCATGCCGCATCGTATCTGCCGATGAGTGATTTTCGCTTTTCTCTTCCGCGAAAAAAGTCATACGAAGATGGAAAATCACATTGGTTTGGGCAGGATAAAAAAATGAATAAATACGTGCTCGACAGAATAAAAGCGGAAGGGCCATTGCAGTCGAAAGATTTTGAATATAAAAGAGAAGGTCCCGGCAATTGGTATGAATGGAAGCCCGCCAAACGCGCTTTAGAACAGCTTTTTATGGAAGGCAAATTAATGGTTGCAAAACGACAGGGATTTCATAAAGTGTATGATCTTACAGAATGTGTATTGCCATCAACCGTTGATACTTCGTTCCCCACTGAAAAAGAAGTTGCCGAACATTTAATTTTAAAAGCGGTTCAGGCACACGGTTTTGTTAACGAAAAGGAGATCTCTTATTTACGAAATGGCTTGAAGACCCCTATAAATAAAGCATTGAAACGTATGTTGATGGAAGGGGAATTGGTGGAAGTTAAAATAGAAGGAGAAGAAAAATCTTCATTCATCACATCTGCAAATCAATTAAAAAGTATAGAAAAGATCAAGCCGAAAAACAATATTCATTTTCTTTCTCCCTTTGATAATGCTATCATACAAAGGAAACGGGTGCAGCATCTTTTTGATTTTGATTACATGGTAGAATGTTATTTACCTGAGCCCAAACGCACTTATGGTTATTTTTCATTACCTGTTTTACATGGTAATAAATTTGTAGCCCGCTTTGATCCCAAAGCAGATCGTGCAACAAAAACATTTTACATTAAGATCATGCATTTTGAAAAGGGATTCAAACCTACCGAAGCCTTTAATGTTTCATTTGCTTCTAAACTAAAGGACTTTGCCACATTTAACGGTTGTACAAAAATTGTAATTGAAAAAGCAGATAAAAGCTGGAAGAAGAATATAATGACTTTACTTACTTTATAAGGCATTCACACTATTATGCGAATCAAGGATTGGGTAATTCTTGATTCGTCTAACGCTGTGTTATCCCGAACTTTTCGTGATCCCGCAGTACTGCGGGATTGTTATTTATGAATGATACCACTCTCAACTAAAAAGATCCCTCTTGGCGAAAAAGCCAATCGGGATGACATTGTCTATAAAATTTAGTTTTTATTCGCAATTTTGAAATTTTTTAAATTAAATTGCCGATAGAATTAAGTTGAAATAAAATTTGAACATGCTCTTAGTTTCTGAAAATTTCCACGACATTTTCTTGTAAACTATTTATTAGTGTAATGGTTTTTTCTTTATCATTCCCCCTTTTGTATCTTTTATGCTGCTCATTATAACAAAGGCTTTAGGGTCAATTTTTTCAATTTCGGAGGTTAGTTTTGATACCTCAAGTCTGGTTATAACAGTGAAAACAATATCAGTTTCATTTAACTGATGACCATGAACACCGTACCCTCTCTTACCTTGATAAATTGTTACTCCTCTTCCTAATTTTTCTGTTATCATTCTTCTGATCTGTTCACTGCATGTGGAAATTATGGTAACTCCTGTGTGTTCTTCAATTCCGGAAACGATGAAATCCAGTGTTTTGGAGGCCGCAAAATAAGTAAGGATAGAGTATAATGCTGTTTCAATTGAAAGCACAAATGCTGCAATGGAAAAAATAATGATATTGATGATAAGGATCACATCACCAATAGTAACACTGGCGTTGCGACTGACGGTAAGTGCAAGAACTTCTGTTCCATCAATTACTCCTCCGCCTCTCATGGTCATGCCTATTCCTGCACCGAGAAAAAATCCACCAAAAATAGCCACTAATAATTTGTCGGATGTAATGATCGGATAGGAAACAAAAAAGAGACAAAGCGCTAAACCAATGATCGCAAAAAATGTTTTTGTTGCAAAAAATTTATCTATGTTTTTATATCCAAGAAATATGAATGGGATATTGATAGCAACGATCAGTAATGATAAAGATAGACCGGTTATTTTTGAAATCAAAAGCGAAATGCCGGTAACTCCACCGTCAATAAACCCATTTGGTAGCAAAAAACCTTTTAAGCCAAACCCTGCGGATAATATACCAAGCAGGATCAGGAAAACATTCGTGATCTGCCTACGCATCCGCACTTTGGTTAGGAGAACTTCTTTTCTATTTGCTCGAGATCGGGGTTCATCTGTCTTTTTTTTTCTCTTAATAACAGATTGATGCATTAAACTTTGAAATAATGGTTTCATTTTTGTTTTTTAATTTTTTTAAAATTCGGTTGATCACTTTTCTTAAATGTTTTCCCATTCAAAAATTGATGATCAACCGAATTTATAAATGAATTGCTTATTAGTCCATTAGAAATTTGAGTGCAATAAGCAGCCCTACCACCACCACTACAAATATTACAATAATTCCAATTCCGCCACCTTTTTCCTCTGATTTATTATCTGTATTTTCCATTGTTTTTTTTGTTTAAGAAATATAATTCTTTGAATTGCATGAATAGCACACCAGTTCTTGTTTTAAAGACTGTGTGCGTGTATTGTCCCGGAGGACTCAAAAGGGCAATCAGATTATTAAACTTCGAAAGACAATATAAAATGGAGAGTGATTAAAACTGTTTATTCTTCTTATACAATAGGAGCCATACAAAAACAGGGAAGAGGCAGAATGATCGAAAGAAAAAAGAAGCAAAAATCCATTTCTCCCGTTTTTTAAATTTTGAGATCCGGAACAACTATTATTTTCCGTTAATTTTATGGATGGAAGAATTCCATTTATTTCATTGTTCGTTTCAGAATAGAGAGTTGAAATATTCTGGAAAACAATTGATTCCTGACCTGCTTTATTGGTTGATAGATCAGAATGCTGACGTGCAAATCCATTTATCGAAAGAAAAATAAATAAGCATAAAACGATTCGTATGTGTTTTTTGTAAAGCATCTTCCACAAAAATATAAAATTTAAGGGAAGAAAACTTATTACATTTTAAATAATCGAAATCATAACCAATTATTTATCCACGGAACAAGTTGCCTGATATCATTTATATCAGAGAGTTTAGTGCAATTTCGCGCGCCACTTTATGAGTATGCGAGTTCGGTTGGAACCTACAGCAGACTTTAGGATTAGGACTGAGGGAACAAAGACCATATATTGACAAATTTTTTTTACTTTTGTAAGACAAATTAAAAACCAGCCCTGAGTGAAAAAACCCTTGATCATTATATTTCTTGTATTGTTCTTTGATCAGTTGATCAAAATTTATGTCAAAACCCATTTTTTTCTTGGCCAGGAAGTAAACATAGCGGGGAACTGGTTCATTATCCATTTTACTGAAAACAATGGAATGGCTTATGGAATGGAATTTGGAGGTAATTTCGGAAAATTATTTTTGAGTGTATTTCGTATTGTTGCTGTTGGAGCCATTGGTTGGTATTTATGGAGCCTGTCAAAACAAAAAGAAGATAAATTATATATCGTTTGTATTGCTTTGATCTTTGCTGGTGCTATTGGGAATATTATTGACAGTGCTTTTTATGGCATACTTTTCAGTGATAGTAATTATGAAATAGCCCGTTTTATGCCTGAAGAAGGTGGTTATTCTACTTTTTTACATGGTAAAGTTGTAGATATGTTCTACTTCCCGGTTATTAAAGGTCATTTCCCTGCCTGGTTTCCTTTTTGGGGAACAGAAGATTTCATATTTTTTCGTCCTGTATTTAACATAGCCGATGCTTCCATCAGTACCGGTGTAGCGATAATCATACTTTATCAAAGACGGTTTTTTAAAAAGAAACCTGTTGTAGTTGAAGAGGAGCCAACACTAACAGTTGTTGTAGACCATACAGAGGAAAGTAAGTAGTTTTTTATTGGTAATTAAAAAAAGATAAAAATGTACATTCCTTCTTATTTTAAAAACAATGATTTAAATGAAGTCCGGGATTTCCTCAACAAAAATAGTTTTGGTATTTTAGTTAGCCAGATGGATTCAAAATTTTTGGCTACGCACATTCCACTTGAATTGGATAAAAATGAAGATGGAAAAGATGTTTTAGTTGGCCATATTTCGAAAGGAAATCCTCAATGGAAAAACTTTACAAATGACAGCGAAATATTAGCGATCTTCTCCGGAGCCCACAGTTACATCTCTTCATCCTGGTATGACCACGAAAACGTTCCGACCTGGAACTACATTGCCGTTCACATTTATGGAAAAATTAGAATCATTGAAGGTAAAAAGTTGGTCAATGCATTGAAAAAATTAGTTGATAAATATGAAGCAAATTCGGACAAACCTGTTTCGGTTGAGAAGATGTCTGAAAAATTTATTAGCAAAGAAATTAAAGGGATCGTGGGCTTTGAAATTGAAATTAGTGAAATTCAATCGGCCTACAAACTTTCACAAAACCGGGACTCTGTCAATCATAAAAATATTACAGATGAATTAGACAAAAAAGAAGATTGCAATTCTCAGATAATTGCTGAGGAAATGAAAAAACATAAGAAATAATA
>JAZKBF010000018.1:109809-144042 GCA_040388745.1 Bacteroidota bacterium
CACGACTCTCCGACAGCGGGTACCACCTCATAATGATTTCCGCAATCAGCCATTCACGCTTCCCCGTTTCCCTTACATTAAAAAAATAAGTCAAGATGTTGTTCTTGTGTCATCCCGAGCTTTTCGCGAGAGATCATACTTTTATTAATAATCTTGCTAATGATTAACAAGATCCCTCGCGAAAAGCTCGGGATGACAATTCCCGTAATGAATTTTCAAAATAACATTTACAAGAAAGATGGTTGCTAGATTTTGATATTCTTTTAGCCAAATTGTTACTCATATTGAGAAATTTCCGCCACAAATTACTTTATGTTAGAGATATTCTTGCAGGGCTTATATTTTTATTCTAAAGCAGAACTATCAGATCTAATTTTAAATTAATCCCTAAAGAAATAAAAAATGCAAACAAAAGAAGCAACCGAAACAGCAGAAACACTAACTAAAGTGAAATGGGTTATTGATCCCTCACACAGCGAAATAGGGTTCAAAGTTAAACACCTGATGATTACCAATGTAAAAGGAGTGTTCAGAGAATTTGATGCAAGTATTTATACAACGGGCGAAGATTTTATAACATCTGAAGTTGACTTTTTTATGAACCCTGCATCTGTAGATACAGGTGATTCAAAACGTGACGAACATATCAAAAGTGCCGACTTCTTTGATGTCGAAAAATATAAGCAGATATCTTTTGTAGGTGACACCATTGAAAAAGGAGATAATGATAAAATCTATACCTTATATGGATTCCTTAAGATGAAGGGCATCACAAAGCAAATAAAATTGAATGTTGAATTTGGCGGAGTGATGAAAGATCCCTGGGGAAATGAAAAAGCGGGTTTCAGCGTTACCGGAAAAATAAACCGTAAAGATTGGGGATTAAATTGGAACTCTTTATTAGAGACCGGTGGTGTAATGCTTAGTGACGATGTAAATATAATTTGTGAAGTTCAATTAGTAAGACAAAAGTAAAAGCATTTAAAAAACCATGGCGAAGCAAGAATGAAAATTTTCATTCTTGCTTTTATATACGCGCTCTGGCAGGCTTTAGGACCTGTCAGAGAGCATATTTAATAATTAAAAATCTGAATACATATGTTCTGGGCAGTATTTAAAAACTCAAGCAGGGTAATGGCGGTGATTTTAATATCAAGTTTTTTATAAAATATAAACAGCCTTTTTAAAATTACAACATGAATTTATCAGAGGTTGAGGTTGTGAATAACAGCGAAAATAACCAGTTTGAAATACGAATAAAAAACCTTATTGCTAAAATCCTTTACAACATAAAGGACGATTCAATAGGTTTTTTTCACACGCATGTGCCCGAAGAATGGAGAGGGAAAGGTATTGCAAAAAAAATGACCGAATGCGCCTTAAACTATGCTAAAGACAATAATCTGAAGGTATTACCCTACTGTTCTTTTGTAGCTAAATATATTGAGAACCATCAGGAATGGGAGCCTTATTTACATATCAGGAAAGGCAGAGAGGTTAAACAAAAAACGTAAAAGAATTATGGATAATAAGGTCCGTTTCGGGATCGTTTTTGAATTAATAATTTGAAACAATAGACCTTACCCAAACAACAATCCAAACACTTCTTCAATTTTACCAACCATTGTAATTTTGATGTTATAATTTTTTAGATCGAGTCCTTTTTTATTATATTTAGAAATAAAAATATGTTCGAATCCTAATTTCTCAGCTTCCGAAATACGTTGGTCAACACGGTTTACAGGACGGATCTCACCGCTCAATCCAACTTCACCTGCAAAACATGTTTTGGGTGAAATAGGCATATCTTCATTACTTGAAAGCACGGCACATACTAATGCAAGATCAATGCCCGGATCTTCTACTTTAATTCCACCTGCAATATTTAAAAATACATCCTTGATCCCTAAGCGAAAGCCACAGCGTTTTTCAAGCACCGCAAGTAACATGGCAAGTCTTCTTAGATCAAAACCTGTAGAGGAGCGTTGAGGAGTACCATACGCAGCGCTGCTTACCAAGGCTTGTGTTTCTATTAGCATAGGACGCAAACCTTCCATAGTAGCAGCGATAGCAACACCGCTTACTAATTCTTCACGAGCGGTAATTAATATTTCGGAAGGATTGGTCACTTCCCGCAAGCCGCTGCCCTGCATTTCGTAAATACCCAATTCATTGGTAGAGCCAAAACGGTTTTTTGTTGTGCGCAATAAACGGTATACGTGATTCCGGTCGCCTTCAAATTGCAAAACGGTATCAACCATGTGCTCTAGAACTTTAGGGCCCGCAAGGCTTCCATCTTTGGTAATATGTCCGATCAGAAATACAGCTGTTCCGCTTTCTTTTGCATAGCGCATCAATTCGGATGTGCATTCACGAATTTGCGAAACGCTTCCAGGTGATGATTCTATATGAGCAGAATGCAGTGTTTGAATGGAATCTACGATCAGTAAATTAGGCTCCAATACTTCAATTTGTTTGAAAATATTTTGTGTTGATGTTTCCGTTAAAATATAACAACTCGGATTATTCATGCCGATACGTTCGGCCCGCATACGAATTTGCTGTTCGCTCTCTTCACCCGATACATACAGCACTTTCAGGTTTTTCATGTTGA
Organism: Bacteroidota bacterium; assembly: GCA_040388745.1. Lineage (GTDB taxonomy): Bacteria > Bacteroidota > Bacteroidia > 2-12-FULL-35-15 > 2-12-FULL-35-15 > 2-12-FULL-35-15. The sequence continues at coordinate 112,424 of JAZKBF010000018.1, forward strand.
GTGCAACCTGCAACATCAATGTTGATTTACCGATACCGGGTTCACCACCAAATAATACTAAGGAGCCGGGAACAAGGCCTCCACCAAGCACCCTGGAAAGTTCTTTGTCATAAACAGGGATCCGGTGTTGCTCTGATAAACTAATTTCTGTTACCAATTGTGGCTTTGAAGCACGTTGTGTGCTGGTGCTGATAATGCCCGGAGTTTTAGCGTCATCGCCTTTCGAAACAATTTCTTCTACATAAGTATTCCACTCGTTACAGGATGGGCAACGGCCGATCCATCGCGCTGATTGCGCTCCACAGTTTTGACAGAAATAGGTTGTTTTAGTTTTTGCCATAGGTATTAAAATGTTACAAGATAATGTCCTTCGACAAGCTTAGGATAACGTACGAATTTACGAAATTGTGTGGTTATAAATATCGAATAGTTATGAATTTATTTGGTAAAGGGAAAGGGCTTAACACATGCCTTTTTATCAACCAGTTTTTTATATATCTCCCAGTGGTAAATATACTTCTTTTTAAAATGAGAATGATCGTGAAAGTGCCTTGTTCACTGATTTGTATCGCAACATAAAAAGGAATAAAATCGATTGTAATAAAACTTAATATTTATTTTTCGTTTCAGCTCCCTAAATGAAAGACTCTTATTTGCTTATAAAATATTCAGTTATAATAAAGATCAGCCAAAATATAAATAAAAAGAGACCTTCTCTTTTAGAAATATTTTTTCTTGTATGCATAAAATACAAAAGAATAAAAGAAGCCAGCAGCATAAATGTCCCGGTAACATAAATAATTTTTTGCGGGAAACCGAAGGGTTTAATTATCGCCATAATTCCAATAATAACTGTGGAGTCCGCTAAAACAGTTCCTAAGATATCTGCTACAGCTAATGAATCGCTGCCTTTTTTTACCGCCTCGAGGGAAAAGAATAATTCAGGGATAGTAGTGCCAAGGGCCACTATTAAAATGCCGATAAGAATTGGATTTATCCCTAAACTGTATGCTAAACTTTCGGCCGATGTTACAGTAAAATGTGAGCCGACCAATAATAGAAGGATGCTTAATATCAAAAAGATCAGGTTTTTGAAACGATCCCCGTTGTTTTTAGGAAGTATGATTTTATTTTCTTTTTTAAAGGAAAAAAAGAAATAAATAATGCCTGAGATAATAAGAACAAATCCTTCTAAACGTGAATAGTATCCATCTAAGCCCAGAACAAGAGATGGTAGAAATAAAAACGGATAAATAAGGATGTTTTTAAATGTTTCAATTTCAATTTTTATACTTCTTCCCGATACGGCAATTATTATTGCAAAAACTAAAGTAAGGTCGGCCACATTAGAGGTGAATAGCGTGACCAGACCAAATTCGGGAATCCCTTCAAGAGAGGAGGTTATTGATATAAATGTTTCCGGTAAAATGGAGATTATCGCAACAAATATAAAGCCTACAACATACTTTGACAGGCTAAATTTTTCCGCAAATTTTATTGCATATTTTGTTGAAAGTATCGATCCTTTTATAACACAAAATAATGAAAAAAATAAAATAAATAAGTTTTGAACCATATGCATTTTATTACCCCATTTTTTTTAAACAAAAAAAAGGCCAATAAAAAACCGAACGTTTTTGAAGACAATTATAAGATTTACTATTTTATCTCATTTTCACTAAATCTCAATCAACAGATAGACCTATTGCTTTTTAGTATCTGAATAAAAGAACTTAATTGTTGTATTTACATTGGGTAGGGTATACGATATTCCTGAATTGAGATCAGATAAAACCTTATCAAGTCGTTTAAAAAAGTCGGGAACATTTGTTCCCGGAACGGTTTTAGGTTTTTTTTTCAGTTCGCGGATGGAAGAGTTTAGAAAGTCTTCCCAGTGACAAGCAATAATATGTTTTGGCTTTAAATACCTTACAATATCTTCGGGATAGTTTTTTACATTATTAAAAGACGCGACACAAAGCATGGTAACATCAACAGGGTGTTGATTTAAAATTGACTGGGCCGGAAAGCCATAAGGGAAATTGCTTGCTGCAGAATTAATATATGTTCTGAAATTAACACTGCCATCATCGTTTAAAAAATCAATCAGATAGCATAGTGTTTGTCCCATGGCATATTCTCTCCAATACTTATGGCGGGTATTTTTCTGTTCATGTTTTTTGGGAGCAAAATTAATATTAATACCAAGTATCTTTAAGTTGGGGGCATGTTCAGTAAGGACTGGAAGTATACGTATTTTAGTATTCACATAGATCCATTTTCCTTCTGTGGATGGAGTGCTGACAGAGGACTCAACAGGTTTAATGATATTTTTATCCGCAATTTGGCCTTCTTCTAAATACCCTTGTACGGTAGTGTTGCCAATAATTTTAATGGAGTCCTTATTCAAATGGCCACTGTGATAGAGGTAGGGCACATCTCCGTAATGATCATAATGACCATGGGTAATTAAAAGCGTTTTAATTGTTCCAGAACGATCCAGAGAATCTCCTATAACATGTAAAAAAACAGAATCAATTAAATTTTTGAGATCAACCGGAATGTTTGACTTATTTGTTAAGGTTCCTGAAAAATATGTGTTCGCATTTGTATAGGAAAAATAAGGGTCAATTAAAACAGCATTGTTCCCCTTCTTAATGAAAAAACCACTGCAGCCAATGTAATGAATAGTGATACTGTCATTCACATCGGCAGAGAGATTAAAAACAGTGTCTTTGTTTAGGATCGGTTGCGCCTTTAAGGCATTTGTATATCCCTGGCAGGTGAGCAATAATAAAATGAGAATGTAAATGCTGGGATGGACCTTCATTTTAAAAAATTTTCAATAAAATCTAATGTCTCATATCCCCTTAATCTTATTTTCAATGCTAGTAGTTGAGAACCCTTCTAAAAATTCGATGGTTTTTACTTCGCCTCCGAGCGCTTTCACTGTATCGGAACCAACAATGTATTTTTTGTTTTGCGGATCAGTTTCATTAGCATCGTAATCGGCACCTTTTACTAATACATTGGGTTGTAAAAAATTAATTAAGTACTGTGGTGTAGCATCTTCAAATAATATAACAGCACTTACAAAGCTTAGCGAAGCGAGTATCATTGCACGTGATTGCTCATCCTGCAAAGGCCTTGAACTTCCTTTGTTTAAAAGCCGTGTAGAGGCATCACTGTTTAAGCCAATTATTAATTTGCCGCCAAGGTCAGATGCTTTTGCAAGGTAATCAATATGTCCCCGGTGAAGAATATCAAAGCACCCGTTTGTAAAAACAATTTTCTGCGACTTAAAACGCCACACAGCTAAGGTTTTTAATAATGTTTCAGGAGTTTGGATCTTTGATTGTATAATTTCTAAGGCGGTCAACTTTTTTGTAAATGGAACCATACTGATCGAGGATATTTTTTTTAATTGTAAAATTTGGAAATAAAAATATTCATTTCAATTCCTTATAATTTTATCTCTTTATTTATAATTGGGAGCATTATTAATGAAATCACTCCCAATAAAAGGATGAGTGCAAACTGTGATGTCCATATAAGCCACGAAAATGCAAATGCAAACGTGAAGGATGTTTTATAAGCCGAAGTCAGGGTTTCGGTAACCAAGGCCTGGTAGGCACCGGTACCTCCCGGAACAAAAGCAATGCCTAAGCTGCCAAACAACATAATTGCTAATGCTGCACCAAAACTTAAGTAAGAGGTTTCTAAAAAACAGAAAAATCCAACATATAATAAAGCGGTGTATAGAAACCAGATAAGAATTGTATGAAAAATAAAGAGGATAGGACGTTTTATGTTTTTTACAGATTTCAATCCTTCCCAAAAACCAAGCGCCATCTCTTTCAGTTTTTTTGAGAATATTCCTTTACTTCTTTTGCGGAAAACAAAAAACGATATGGTAATTCCGATCATGATCAGCGCAAAAATGGCAAGGAATATATTGCTCTCCATCAGTGCTGAGAATTTGGTTGTAAGAGGGCTTATAATTTTATCATTTGTTAAACCCCATAATTCATCAAACTGAAAAAAAAGTGTCCCAATAAAAATAAGAATTAAGCAAAGCACATCAATAGCACGCTCTGCTATCACTGTCCCAAAGCCCTCGGTAAAGGGGATCTTTTCATATTTCGTAAGCACACCGCAACGGGAAATTTCACCTAAGCGTGGTAATGCGAAATTGGCCAGATAGCCTACCATTAAAGCAAAAAAAGTGTTGGATAGTTTAGGATTAAAACCAAGAGGCTGTATCAGGAGTCTCCAACGCATGGCGCGGATCAAATGGCTTAAAAAACTTAAAAGCATTGAAAGGGCTATCCAGTAATAATTAGCTTGAGTAAATGCATCTGCGATACTTGCTTTGTCTTCTTCCGTAAGGTTACGGACTGCCAGCCAGATCAACAAAATTCCTACCCCTAAAAAAAACAGAAATTTTAAAATACTTAATATTTTTTTTTTCAAAATTAGCGGAGTTTGTTGGTTTTGCTGTCCGGGAAAATAACGGCAGGTTTATGTTTTTTAGCAAGCTCAAAATCCATCAAAGCATAGGATACAATAATTATTTCGTGACCTGCTTTTACTTTTAATGATGCTGGTCCATTTAAACAAATAACTCCGGAATCTCTATCACCTTTAATAACATAGGTGGTAAAGCGTTCGCCATTGTTATAATTAAAAATATCAACCTTTTCGTTTTCAATAAGGTTGACAGCGTCCATCAAATTTTCGTCAATGGTCACACTGCCGATATAATCAAGGTCGGCTTGTGTAACAGTTACGCGATGTATCTTCGATTTTAAAACTTCTATTTGCATATTGATTGTAAAACTAAAGAAATAAATTTAATTGAAGGATAGATTTTTAGATAAAGACGTACGATTTGTTTGTAAGAATTTTTTTAAATTTTATTGCAAACTATTTTATTGCGTAAAATTCATTCCGGACGCATTATACAAGGAGCCAAGAAGGTGTAATTTTTACCGCGATTGTCATCCCGAGCTTTTTGAGAGGGATCTTGTTCTAATTAATGATACTGCAACTGATTAACAAGATCCCTCTCAAAAAGCTCGGGATGACAGAACAAATGGCTCCTAAAGAAATGATCTTATTTATTTAAAAAAAAGGCGTCTGCTATACCCTTGTTTATTTGATAATTCCCAAGTTTAACAACGATCTTTCCTTTCTTTTTATCTTGTTGTTTGCTGTCTGGATCTTTTTTTTCATTGTGAACGTCTGCTCCCATAAGTTTTGGGATCTTGAATTTTTTGACATCGATCGTAAATACCATCAGATCGGGTAAGCCATAGGCTTTTTGTACACCATATTCATATTCGGTAATTATAGTACCGCTCGACTTTGTTGTAAGCTGCAACTTTAACACTAAACTTTCAAGGGGATCAACCCACAATTTACCTAAAATAACATCGGTGGTGTCGGATAGCGGAATTACATTGATAATTTTGGTTGACGTTGCACCAATCATTTCCAATCCCTGTATCATACAGGTGAACTGGTTGGTATCAAAGAGCATTTTACTTAACTGATCAAAACCCTGACGGGGGATGAGGGCTATACTTTTTGATTCTACCTTAAATTTATCTTTTTGTTTGAAATAAATTTTAACATCGATCGGCAGCATTTTAATGAAGGGCATATCTACTTTGATATTTGCAGTAACGGAATAATCGTTCGCCTTTTGTATTTTCCGGTATACCTTGTTCAGCAATTGATTTCCGGTTTCATGCTGGCTCATTAAAGAGGTAAATGTGAACAGGAAAATTACAGATGCTACTATTGATTTAAATAAATGCGCTTTCATGATAAAATATCCTTCCTGTTAAATTTATAAAGCGCAATGCCAAGTAATCCGGCTATCTGAAGCAATAGTGAAACTGCGGAACGGATAATCTGTTCTGTTGGAAGAGGGTTTTCGAAAAAACTGTTCCAGGTACTCATGTGTGTTGTAAATAAAAATGGCCGTACGTTATCCAAAACGGAAACATCAAGTGCGCCAATTATTGTAAACAATATAATAATAGCCATGGTCAAAACTATTGGGCCTATAGAGTTTTCGGAAAAACAAGACAGTGTGATCGATAATGTTGCGATCATTATTAATCCAAGGTAAGCAATTCCAAAGGCGGAAAGAAAGCGCCAAAAAATATCCTGCTCCTGCATAATAACAAGGCCTTCGCTTTTTAATATCATCAGGTCGCCCGTCCCGAATATAAACTTACTTACAACCAAAGCTAAAAAGCCGATCCATATCAGGATAACGAACGTATAAATACAACCTGCAAGATACTTTGAGAAAAAGATACCACTTCGTGAAATGGGTTTGGTCAATAACAATCGGATGGTTCCCATTGCACCTTCACCCGAAATAAGGTCACCGGTTACCAAAGCGATCAATAAAGGAATGTGAACAATTAACATTTGAAGAATAATAAATGCAACAAGGTTACCATTTAGAATATTCCCCTGAAATGAAAGCGATTGATCAAAAAGTTGTGTAATAAAAGAGAGGTAGGTCATTCCATCCAAACGCATTGCAAAAAGGATGATGGCAATAATTAAAGTAATGGCACCCAAACCAATGTAGCTTCTTGGTTTGGCAATTATCTTAATCAATTCATTATAGGTGCTTTTCCAGAACATCAGTTGTTTATTAATTTTAAAAAGTAATCTTCGAGTTTTCTTTTGGTTTCTATGGAGAATACTTTTATGGCATTATCACAAAATAATTTATTTACGTCAGGAATTTTATCATTAGAGATCTGCAATAATAAATTATTCTGATCGCTACTTACAAACTGTTTTTCTATACCGAAAGATGCTAAAAGTGATTTTGCTTTATCGATATCATCAAGAGTAAATGAAACGATCAACTCCTGCTCATTCAAAAGGTCGGCAACGCTGCCCTGAACAAGAGTTTTCCCTTTATTGATTATTACCATCCGGTTAGCGATCAGTTCGATCTCTGATAGTAAATGAGATGATAACAAAATGGTTTTATTGAACTCATTCTTAAGCTGTAAGATCAAATTACGAATATCCAAAATACCCTGTGGATCCAAACCTGTAGTAGGTTCATCTAAAATGATAAGCTCCGGATCATGGATAAGTGTTTGTGCAATTCCCAGGCGTTGTTTCATACCGTTGGAGAATCCTTTCAATTTATCTTTTTCTCGTCCTTTTAAACCCACAAAATCAATGATCTCCGAAATTCTGTTCTTTTTTAATTCCACTCCGGTAAGGCGTGCAAAAATTTCCAGATTTTTTTGTGCGGAGAGATATAAATAGAAATCAGGTTTTTCAACGATACAACCTATGCGGGAGAAAATATATTTGTGATCCTTAACAGGGTCTTTTCCGAATAATTTTATTTCACCGCTGGTTGGTTTAATAAGCGAAAGAAGCGCACGGATGGTTGTGCTTTTTCCTGCACCATTTGGCCCGAGAAAGCCCAATACGTCTCCTTTGTAAACTTCGAAGTTCACATCTTCTAAAGCCTTAAATTTCCCGTAATGCTTAACAAGATGCTTAACTTCTATGATCTTTTCGCTTGAGAAAGTCATTTTGAATAGTATTGAATTAAACCATTAAGGTACTAAAAACTTTTTAATGCTTTGACGATATTTTGAATCCATCAAATTCTCCATTTGAAAATTACTTTTGAGATTTTTTTCAAAAAGATTCATTATTTCAGTTCCTTTTTCGTGAAGAAAATATTTATTTTCAACTTCGAATTCAAATATCTCTACCTGGGTTTTATTTGTTTTAAAAAGGGAATAGAAAACAGCAGAATCAACAGATGTTTCTAAGATCCAGTTAAAACTATTATTCTTTTTAAAAAAATCAGGAACAGTGGATAACTCTAAACTGTTCATTGGCATATTCCTGAGTTCGATGATCGTTTTAGCGGGATCAATGTAAATATGGCTTCTTATGCGTTTCTCCGAACCAACGATCATCGGCTTTATTGTGGCAATTTTTTCAGTTCCCAATCCTTTTAGTTTTAAAAAAGCGATTTTTTGAAAAGGTGAAATAGTACTTCCTGAATTCAATTGAATCCATTTTTGAATGGATGAAAGAGCTTGTTGAAATTCGACTGAACTGATATCAAATTTATTGTTTTGAATCTGAGAAAAAATGACATCCAGTATTTTAGGTAGTTCAATCCAGCCTTTATCCGTTTTAACACGATAAAAACCAAGCTCCTTTTCTTCGATCTCCATGCGTACACTTGAATAGGTCTCCATCTCACTCTTTAATTGTAAGCCATAGGTAACAAGGGTATCGCTAAAAATTCGTTTTCGAAATCGCAGGGATAGTTTGTTTTTATAAAGGTCAAATTCCGGAGTGTCTAAGTACAGATCAAAATAGGTGTATTGAGAGTGATTGAATAACGATAGGCCTTCCAGCTGTCCCGATGAATTAATAAAATTTAACAACGCTTTCTCGTCTTTTATAAGATACTTCCTTTGTTCTTCGGTGCCTTGCGCAAGAAGCATATTGGAGCTTATAAAAGAAAAAAGCAATATTTTAAATAGTGTGTTAATGGCCATAGTTAGTCAATCTGCCTTTTTTTGATAAAAAACTTTCAGGGTTTTTATTCTTATCAATATCTATAAGAAGCTCCCCGTTTTTTACTACATATTCCTCACCCATTTTTATAGTTAAATTTTTGTCAAATGCGATAGGGTGAGGGTCTGTTAAATCAAATGCCTTTAATATAGAGGCTCTCCTGGATGCAAGTTTATGAAAATATAATTCGGCAATTGGTGGGGGCCATTTTGCTTTGTTTATCATGTTTCTTAACATAGGGCCATCCAGTTCGCTGATTTTTTTTGCCATCCATAATAGATCCTGATAGGTGGCTTGCTTATAAGGAGGTAAAATGGAATTGATGCTGCTATTTAATTTAAGTATTCCTCCTTCATAGCTTGCAACCTCCCATGAAAATTCATTGACCAGGCCCACTTTAAAATCCGGAGGGAATATTCCCTGAACAACCCCAAAACTAGCACCCAGGTCTGAAAAAACGGCCGACATTCTGTATTTATAATTACCCATGTGAACTGATGTCAGCAAGGTGTTCTGCTCGCGTGTATCCCAGTTGCCAATAAATTGGTGAGCAAGCAGTGCGCCTCGTAATTCTCTTCGGTCTTCGTTAGATAATAGTCCTGGTAAAAACGATCCCATTCGTTTTACTCTGTCGGGCCGGGCCTCCAGCACACATTTTTTAAATCGCACAAATTGTTTTCCAACATAAGGTTGTAAGTCAGCAAGCTCTTGTGTCATCTGTATGGTCACTGTACCATACGTTGTAATAAATGGGTCTAAATCGATCTTATAAATTTCTTTAATTTTAATTTTAAGTTCTTCTTTGTTTTTAATTTCTTTTAGTTCATCAAAAATTAAGGTTAGTTTATTTTCTTCATAATAATAGGGGTGGTCAACATCATAACCAAGTGCCGCAAAAATATGTGATCCAACAACATCAGTATGTACTTCATCGCCCCATTTGAGCGACCATTTATTATCCAGATCCAAGTCCAGAACATTGATCTTAGGTGCCGATCCACTTAAACTGGGCTTATCAAAGAGCACTACCATTTCTTTTTTTGACTTTATTTTTTTTGAACGTGCCAGCTGAGCAAATCGTTTATCAAGTGGGACTTGTTTTGTTTTTTTATGCCAGAAAGGGGAATCCTTGGGGTCTTCTTGAAGGTTATTCTTGTTTACATTTTTTGCCTCATGATCAGTAATTGAATTTTTATAACGAAAAACTCTCTTGCTTTTAAAGGAGTGAACCTCCATCTTTATTTTGTCATTAAACGATATTTTTGTTTTGGCATTTGCAATTGATTTTTGTTTCAATGATTCGTTAAACAAATAGAGTTCATAAAAAATCTCTCTTGTAGCATCATTTACAAGCTCATTGTCCTGATAGTTTTCTTCCTGTTTTTCGATCAGGTGCTTTATGTGTCGAATAGATGCATTGCTCCGCCTGGAGATAGCCACTTTTTTGTAAACGGTAATGTCATTGTTAGTTAAAAAGTGACCTATACTTCTTACATACTTTAAATTTATGCGGCCGTCATTAACAAAAGAATCTAATACTTGAGGATGCTCATTTAGCAGTAGGCTTCCCCTTTCAATGGGTACCAATGGCTCTGACTGAGCGAGGCTATTGTAAGGGGCCAGGATGTTTACAAAAAGAAATAATAATAAAACTGCAGTTTTCATTTTTTTAAGATAAGCCTGATACCTATCCTTAATTTCATTCTCAAATGAAATCCTTTGTATTCGTTATAATTTAATCCCTAAAGAAACTGTAGGAAGAACGAAGAAAGTTTCTATCGCTTCTGTTCTATTAGGCTGATCCCTGTCAGGAGTCAAATAAAACACTCCTCTTACTTGAGGATTTATATACAACATTTGTTTAAACAAATAGATTTCGTAACCGAACATTGGAGTGGCAACAAAAGTAGAGATCCGCACCTTTGGCATTGAGGGTTTGGCGATATCAAAATACTCCCAACCACCAATAAATCCAATATATGGATTACTTTCTTTTTGTCCGATCTTAATTTTATATCGTGCAACCAATGCAAGTTCAAATCCTAGTCTCGCATCCGTTTCTTTTGTTACATTTTGGAATATTCCTTCCTTTGCCCAATCCGGAATGTCTAAAGCAGCTGAGTAAAGCCCGATATTAACAAGGTTATCTTTGGTAACATTGCGGGTTACTTGTACCCCATAACCACGGAATAAAAATCCGGAAGGTTCTACTTCAATACCCCAGTTTCTATCTTTGGTAGCATCAGCATTGGCTTCCTGAGCATAGGTTACTCCACTAAATATAAATGCGGAGCAAAAAAGTGCGGTGTACAGTAGTTGTTTCATCTGAATTTTTTTGTTGATTTAATTTAAAATGGATCGTTTCAACGTATATAAAAGTAGAAAAATGATTTGACATAAACGTTTTGTTATCCATACTCTTATTTAAATACTTCAATTTCAACTAAAGCAATTAAATCATACATCTCAGCCTTTATCGTTTCCACTCAACCAAACCAATCAGCCCCATACTGCCAACTACTAATACCCCCCAGATATAAAAACCGATATGAAGTTCTGTAAACCCTTTATAATGCGTAAAAAAGCCCCACATAAACATTAAAAAAGTTTTTGACAAAACAGATATCCACATTCCTAAATGAAGAAAGGACTCGTATTGAGAGCATCTGTCGGTATGCCAATGCAGTTCATCAATAAATTCATGTACTGTTCGGGTAATAAAAAAGGCAGCGAAAAAAGGAAGCATTTCAAAGTTAAACCAAAACATTAAAACCAAGGACAGTTCCATTAAAACAGAGGTAGCGAGTATGATCCGATGCGTTTGAAGTTCTTTATCAGTAATATCGACCTTTACTAATTTGCCATGCGTTAAGGAGTCAAGAAACCAAACAATTGTAAAAAGGGTAGCAGAACACAGAATTGCGGTTGCAAAAAAAACAGGGTTAATATTTTCAATAAAATCCATTAGGTCTTATACGTATTAAGATAGTAATTTTGAAAATTAATTTTTGGCGTTCCTTTCTTAAACAAGAAAGGGCGGGCTTGGAGTTTATCCTGAGCGAAGCCGAAGGGCTTCAATCTTTTTGTGAAAAACAAAAAGGATTTACGCTGCAATCCCTAACGCAGTGCTTAACATTGAAACCAACGTTATAACAAAAATAATAAAAAAACAGGTGCTCTTCTGTTCAGTGTGAGACAAATTTCATTTTAGACCTGTCAGATTTTTAAAAACCTAACAGGTCTCCCGTCCAACAATAGTATAACCGTTATATGTTTTTTTTCTTAGAAAAAAATATGAATCGAACCTCATCCATTTCAATTTTCATGTAATTGATAAACCATATAAAAAATAATTGTGGCACCTTAAAATAGAACATGAAACCATTAGGTATGCTGATATGAGAGTATGAAACGGGTTTCTGTAAACTTGTGGATAGCCTTCCCTGCAGTTCTCTTCGCTCGGCTATTTTAAGGTAACGATTGGTAACAAATTTGTAAACAAGGTTTGACGGAAAAAGAAATCGTGGTGGTGTTTTCATTCGACTTGGAAACACTACAGAAGGAAAAATGGTAAAACAGAAATAACCAAAAAAATCGAGTTGTACCCAGTTAGAAAAAAGATCATAGGAACCCATCAGTTTATAACGGTCCTGATAAATTTTAATTCGATGGCTGAATGCTGCAAGAAACACTTTTTGGTACCTGTTCCATTTGCGATAATTCATTTTATTGTTTTTAAAATAGTCCGTTATCAGATCAGTAAGGTTAATGGATTGCTGACAAATAAATTCAATTCCCGGACTGAACAATGGGTCGATGAATGCCGCAGAATCACCAATTACAACAATACCGTCATCGTACAAACGATTGCTCAGGTAAGGTAATTTCGGTAAGTGTTTAATGGGACCTCTTGTGGAACCCTGTGTAATATGTTTTAGCAATTCATCCTTTTCGAGATAATCGTTAAAGAATTTTTCCGGATCAGGAGTCCCCAATATATTTTTGTCGTAAACAACACCAATGCTGGTTGTATTGTTATTTAATACAATGTGCCACCACCAGCAACCATATCTTAAAAAATGGATGGTGCTTTGTGATTGTGGTCCTATGGCATTTTTTTGCCATATCTCACTTTTTAGTTTGTCCCATTCATTGATTGGCCTAAGGTTCTCAAAATGGGCAAGCGAAGCTGCTGTATCAAAAGTTACTGTGTTGTCTTGCCAGCCCATTTTTTTTCCAACGATACGTTCTGTTCCCGAAGCATCTATCAGCCATGTTGCTCTATATTCAGTTTCTTTATCCTCATATTTAATGCGAACAAGGCTATTCAATTTTTCATAATGGAAGTCAATTATTTCCGCAGGTCTCCGTATTTCACAACCCATTTTAACGGCTTCTTCCAAAAGATCTTCATCAAATTGCTGCCTGTTGAAATGATATCCGTTCGCTATACTCTTATAAGAAGGAGAAGAAAACTCATCCATTTTTTCGGGGGCGCAAGAATTATGCTCATTAAATAAAAAACGCAGGCCTGTTTTTGGTATTTGTTTTTTTAAGAGATGATCTATGCCAAAGCGATTAAAGAACAGGCCGGTCATTTCGGCACTGCTTTCACCTACTTTATTAGGAAAGATACTGCTTCTCTCAATTATCAAAATAGTTAAGGAGGGTGTTTTTCTCTTCAAAGAAATGGCCATCACCGAACCGGCTATTCCGCCTCCTAAAATAATTATATCATACCGAGGTATTTCTGTTTTCATCATCACTACTGTTCAGGATATTGCAGAAGAAATCCCCACATTAAATTTTTTAATAGACCCCATACAAATGTTGTATGAGCATAATAATAAATATAAGAAAGCAGGTTAAAAGATTAAAGGTTTGGGTCCATAATTTACTATGGTTGTGTTTCTGAATTTTTATGAAGGAAACAAACCTCCAACTAATTATTAGCAGCATGAATAATAAAAAGGCATTGTTTTTCTCCATTAAATATCCTGCGAGGAAAGAGAAAAGGTTTAAGGCATGTAGCGCATATAAAGTAACCTTTGTCCCAAATACTGCGGGAAGGCTCTTCACACGGTCTGTTTTATCCCTCTCTATATCCGGAATGTCACGTATGATACTACCGATCACAACCTGCAAACTTGTGAATATAAATAATCCTATGGTAAGCTCATGATAGAAAACTCCAGCTCCAACTAAAATTAAGCTGCCCCAGGCAAATCCAATGAATACATTTTTCACTAAAAATATATTTTTAATTCTATTGTTTCTTCCATTAAAGGGGAAATTGAGAGAGTAGAGAACGCCAAGCATACAAATGGATGCGAGCATAATGATACGAAAGTCAGAAAGGAGATTCAGGGCCAGAGGCAATGTAATTAATAAGAGTTGGGCGACAACAAGAATGTGCAGTTTAATACTGAAAAATCGTTTTATGTTAAAGCGAAAACTATGTGTCTGGTCAATGAAATCATTAAACCTGTAGATAAGAAATATTCCACAAATACCACACCATTGTATGAGCAGTATTTGTGAGATGTTCCACGTATGAGTAACGATGCTTCCTGCTAAAAGAAGAGAGTTGGAGGCAATAAAGAATAAATATAAGGGCTTAAATTTTATTTCTGTTGACAAGGCTCCTAATGTTTTTAAAGTCGAAGCCATAAATGAAACGATGAAATGGCTGCCTTAGAATTAATCTACAGCTTTTAATTTCGTATCAATATCTCCAACTACTTTTTTCTGGGCTTCGATCTCCGCTTTTTTCTTATCCTGTGCAGCTTTGTTTTTTACAATATCATCTTCAGCTCTTTTTATCTTTTCTTTGTAATCTTCAATATCGCTGTTAAGGCTTTTATTTTCTTTTTCAAGATCTTTTTGATCATCCGCTAATTTTGATTCTATTTTTTGAGCGGCTTTCAACTGTTCTTCCACTGCATTTTTAATAGCTTTTATTGCAAAATCTTTTACTATTTTTTCAGCTGCTTTATATTGATCTTTATGTTCAGATGAATTTAAAAACGCTCCACCCAGATCAAAAGCTACAATAAATGTAATTTCTGCATCACCTTTTTTACCATTCGCTTTGCCATAAATATCGATGGTATTTGTTCCCATCTCTTTAATCAAGGCGTTATCAATAAAAATAGTTCCACCTTTTGAAGATTTTTTTCCATCATATTCCTTCATGAAAGATTTAAATTCATCCTCAGCATCAGAAGGGTTAACACCATAAAGCGTTACTACTAAAGCATTATGGCTTCCTTCGCCTATAGATTCGGTCGACTCTTTTACTTTTACTTTTTGTGCAAATCCAGAAACAGATATGAATGCTGCAATTGTGAGTGTAAGGGCTTTTTTCATGTTTTTTTATTTGGAATCAACAAGATACAACATTATTTGGAATAAAAATATCGGTATTGTGAACTTCATGCTACCACATTATTTATAAACTATTTATAGTATTTCAACTCCAAATTGGTTCCGTCAAATACTGCGTAGCTATTGTAATTAATCCATTCTCCAAGATTAATGTAGCGGCTGGTATCGGATAGTTTTATGTCGAGTGGTAAATGGCGATGACCAAAAATGAAATAATCGATCTGTTCTTTTTTTAATTTCTCTTTAGCATAAACTACCAACCATTCATTGTCTTCACCGGTAAATTTTTCATCCGAAGGAGCATTTTTTAAACGGCTTTTATTTGACCAGTAATTAGCCATACTCAAAGCAAAATTTGGATGCAATCTCGCGAAGAGCCATTGACAAGCAGGGTTGGCAAATATTTTTTTAATGAACTTGTACCCATTATCTCCAGGGCCTAATCCATCACCATGTCCTAAATAAAATGTCTTTCCATTAAATATTCGTGTGATGGGTTCACGATTAATAGTGACTCCTAATTCTTTTGGTAAATAATCAAACATCCACATGTCGTGGTTGCCGGTGAATAAGATCACAGGTATGCCCGAATCACTTATTTCAGCAATTTTGCCGAGCAAACGTACAAAGCCTTTTGGCACGGTATGTTTATATTCAAACCAAAAATCGAATAGGTCGCCCATCAGGTAAATTTCCTGGGCATCATGTTTGATCTCGTCCAGCCATTTAACAATAAGCTTTTCACGGGTCAAACTTTTTTCATAGCTCGGAACACCTAAATGAAAATCGGATGCAAAATATATTTTTTTGTTTGGGTTCAATTTTTTTCTTTTTACGTCATTGCGAGTTTTTCAAAAAATGAAAAAAACTCGAAGTTGACACTTTCGCATTAGGATTGTTAATCTAAAAACTTCTTACCAGGTCAAATGGATTCAGCAAATTCAAATTTAGCGTAAATCGTATTGTTTCCAAATATTCCAGGTCATTTGCTTTTTCATAATCTTTAAAATCTTTAGACATTAATATCGGCAAATAAATTTCAAAAATATCTTTCATCAGGGAAATACATACGCCTGTATTATACAACACTTTTTCATTGATCAACCCATCGTCAGCTGTTGTTCCAATGTCGGCATAGATTTTTAAAGGCAATTTTAAGTTACCAATTGATGATTTTATATTCAAGCTTGTTAACCATTTTGATGATTGCCCTACCGTGGAGTAGTTTTTGAATCCTCCATCGGTTTCAGTAAATTGGCTGGAAAGAACACCTTCTGTTTCGCTACGACCAAGAAAAATATTATCATATAAATAATCCTGACTTCCCCTTTGTCCGCTTAAACGGAAGCGATAAGGGAAGGCGCCATTATCAGTTGTTCCGATAAATGTTCCTGCAAAAAAACGAACATCAACTCCTTTATTTTTTTCCTTAAAGTTGTAAGAGTAATTTGCGGTTAATGATAGCTTGATCATTTTTTCGATGATCGTTTTTGCTCCAAAAACCCTTTCACCGCCTCCCTGCACATTTACGAGAATATTAACAGGTTGTATGGCATCCGCTTTTGAAAACGTATAAGAAAGATCACTAAAATTCAAATATATTGGATCACGGGAATAAGTGGGAGGATTAACCTCATAATTTCCTTTGTAGTAATCTTTAAAAATATTAATGTTGCGATAACGTAATGTCTGCTTATACGGACTTCTTGCATACTTCTTTTTAAATTCAATAGTTAACTC
This sequence comes from Bacteroidota bacterium, assembly GCA_040388745.1. Classification (GTDB taxonomy): domain Bacteria; phylum Bacteroidota; class Bacteroidia; order 2-12-FULL-35-15; family 2-12-FULL-35-15; genus 2-12-FULL-35-15. The sequence goes on from JAZKBF010000018.1 coordinate 129,149, forward strand.
AGGTGCAACTTTATTAAAATTCAGATCTATTGGGTGATTGGTATAGGAATAGCGCGTAGTTGTTGCGCCAAAAGTAATACGTTGGAACAAACTGCTATTTGGAAAGGTATTAACAGCTACTCGTCCATAGCCCGCAAAGTCTTTTGTGCTATAGCTTAACATTGGCATCAACTCAAATTCAAATTTCTTTTGAGGCGTTATGTTATTATAAAAAGCAAAACCTAACATCCATTTATTATAATTATTCCAGCCTGCAACAGGTGTAAAATAAAGCTGCGTTTTATCAGGATTATCAAGACTCGCCAGGAATTGCAATTTCAAAGGCTCCACTTTTTTAAAAACACCTTTGGTCCTGATCGTATTGTTATTCCTATTGATCTCGGGCATATCTTCCACATAATCAATTTTAAAATGATCGATATCCTGAGCCGGGAAGTTCAGTGTTTTCTTACCATCAAAGCCATCAGATTTGATCTCAGCTACTATTTTTTTATCTTTTATTCCTTGAATAAAAACAGGCGCTTTTATATCCCCGGTATTTTTTACTTCGATATCCCAGGTCCCATCAGCTTTTTTATCACAGGAAGCAATTTTATAATCTAATTTTTTTGTTGAGTTGATCAGTCCATCAAAGAACCAACTCAGATCTTTCCCTGTTGATTGTTCTAACACTTTTCTTAGGTCAGCCGGTTGCGGATGCTTGAAGTGCCACTCATCAAAATAGCGTTGCATGGCTTTGTCCATTTCTTTTTCACCAATGTCCGCCATTAAATAATCAAATACAATGGCTGTTTTCGAATAAACAATTCCGCCATAATTTATTGCGGTATAATCATAAGCAGGGAATTCAATTGGCTGGTCCTGGTTTTTTACTGCAGAGATCAAATACGATAATTCATATTGTGATTTATGTTTATAACGCGACATGTCAAATATTTTCCCAACAGCATTATCAGCGACGCCACCGATCAATTTTCGCTCAGGATATTTTGTTTGAATATAACGAAGCTCATTAAAAGAATTGATGCCTTCATCCATCCATGGGTGAGCGCGCTCATTGCTGCCAAGCATTCCATAAAACCAGTTATGCCCTACTTCGTGGGTGATCACCACATCAAGCTGAAAAGCGTTTCCGGAGTTGCCAATAACGGTAATATTAGGATATTCCATCCCTCCACCGGCACTGATGGTACCATCTACAGCAGTACAATGGTTATAAGGGTAATCACCGTTCCAAAGCGAATAATAATGGACTGCATCATTCATATATTGAATACTTTTTTTCCACAAATTACCTTCGGCATTAGTAAACATGGTCCAGGTAGTAACTTTACGTTTGGTATGTGGCGTTTCGATCTCTCCTTTTAAAACATGGTAACGTTTATCGCAAAACCATGCAAAATCATGCACATTGCTTTGTTTGAAACGTAAGGTTTTTGTTGCGCTGTCAGAAACAGGAAATGCAAGATCCTTTGAATCAAAAGAAGTGATTGCTTCAGTTTCTTTTACTTTTTGATTCAGCCATTCCAGTTCTTTTTCGCCATCTACCATATCGCCTGTTGCACCAAGCACATAGTTTTTGGGAAGAGTGATACTTACATCAAAAGTTCCAAACTCCGAATAAAATTCACCTTGATTTAAATAGGGCATATAATTCCATCCATTACGATCATATACTGCTGGCTTAGGATACCATTGCGTTATTTGATACGATTGCCCGATATGTCCGAGGCGGGAAAATTCACCGGAAGGGATCTTAACATGAAAAGGAGTGGTGATGGTTATTTTGTCACCACTTTTCAAAGGTTGATTTAGAAAAAGTTTACAAATGTCAATACTATCTTTTAGCAATTCGTATTTAGCAGGTTGTCCGTCTATTTTAAAATTAAGCTGGTCAATGTATCCTCTTTCTTCCTCTTTCGAAAAATAAAATTTATTCTCCTGATTTTTTAAAAATTCTTTTGCCAAAGCCGTGGTCTGATCTTTATATGCATTGGGCCACAAGTGCATGTAGATAAAGGAAAGTTGATTAGGAGAATTATTAATATATTCGATACTTTCATCACCGGCAATTTCGTTTTTTACATCATCCAATTTTACATTGATGGTATAATGCACTTCCTGTTGAAAATAAGATTGGGCAATTCCTGCAAGTGGCAATAAAAGAAAGATCAAGATTGATTTTTTCATAGAATAGTTTTAGTTTTTCTCTTACAGGTTTTCAAACTCTGTTTAAGGTTAAGAAAAATCGATTGAAAATCAGAAAAAGTCCGTACAGGTCTAAAACCCTATCGGAGACATTGTTTTTTTATTTAAAAATCTCAGCTAATTTTTTTTCCAGATCTTCACCACGAAGATTTTTTGCAATTATTTTCCCTTCTTTATCAAGCAATACATTGTAAGGAATTCCTTTAAAACCATAAAGTGCTACAACGGGCGATTGCCATGCTTTGAAATCACAAATATGATTCGACCATGTTAAATTATCTTTTTCGATCGCCTGCTTCCACTTAGCCGGATCGGCATCTAACGAAACATTGAACACGTCAAAACCTTTTGATTTATATTTGTTATATGCTTTTACTACATTCGGATTTTCCCCTCTGCAAGGGCCGCACCACGATGCCCAAAAATCAACCAATACCACTTTGCCTTTTTGAGATGACAGTGAAAGCGGTTTTCCATCAGGCATGTTCATGGTTATTTCCGGTGCCACGGTGCCGATAGCTAATTTCTTTTTTGATGCCACATCTTCGTGAAACGATTTAACGTAAGGCGAGTTAGGGTATTTTGCAAACAAGATCTCATCAATTTTGGTATAGGTTTCCAAAAAGTCTTCCGCTGGTAATTGCTGAATAGCAGCCAGGGACGCCAGTGAAGTCGGGTTTTTTTCAATAACGTTCTGTAAGTATTTATTGTGCTGTGCAAGCAATGTATTGTATTCTCTTTCTAAAACCTTGCTCATGGAGTCGATCCGAATAGCATTGGATGCGTTCACACTGGCAAATGTCTGAAATACATTTTGCAAGGAATCGCGTTTTTGATAGTTTTTTGTGGATTCCTTATTTGTTTCCAAAAATAATTTTGAATCCGGTGAACCCTCTACGTTGTATGTTTTGCCAAGGTCAGCTGCGTCTCCTGTGAGAGTTACTTTTTGATTCGCATCAAGGATCAATGTTGCAAAATTCTTTTCTGAAGTTTTTAAACGATAAAATCCAGGCTCTTTGATGTCAGGAGTGATTGTAAATTCTCCTTTTTCATCCAAAATAACAGTATCAACAGCTATCAGGCCGGATGGTGCCATCTGCTCCAAATAAAGTGTTTCGCCATGCGGGTTGCTTAGTTTTCCTTTTAATTCAAAACCATTTCCCGATTGCGGATTGGTATTCGAACAAGCCGCTAATAAGATGATTGGCAATGCAAGTGTGATGTTTTTTAATTTCATAGATTTTTCGATTTTTGACTTTTCTATTTGATTTTCTATTTATTTTCTCTGTAAAATTTATTTTTCCAGCATTTCCTTAACCAATTCAGTAGCTACTTTCGGGTCGGCTTTGCCTTTGGAAAGTTTCATTACTTCACCCATAAATAAACCTAATAATGTTACTTTTCCATTTTTATATTCTGTAACTTTTTCAGGATATTTTGCAATGGCTTGTTTTACAAACTCGGTTAATGCACCACTATCACTTTCCTGTATCCAATTGTTTTCTTCCGCAATTTGTAATGGAGTTTTATTTGTTTCTTCCATCATCTTCGGAAATATTTTTTGAATTGCAATGGTATGATTTACTTTTCCGCTATCAATAAAATCAATCAGTGCAGCCATCCTTTCCGGTGATATCTTAAAATCAGAAATGTGTAATGCATTGTCATTAAGATACGCTTTCACTTGCACAGTTAACCAGTTAGCCGCTGATTTTACACTTTTTGTTTTTGCAATGATCTCTTCAAAATAAAGAGCAATTTCTTTCGAATCGGTAAGTACACCGGCATCGTAAGGAGACAATCCTAACGATTGATATTTTTTGTACAACTCACCCGGGAGAGGTGGTAAGGTGCTTTTTATTTTTGCAATATAATCCTGAGAAACCACTACCGGCTGCAGATCAGGCTCAGGAAAATAACGATAATCATTTGCCATTTCTTTGCTTCGTAATACAAAGGTTGTACCCGTTACTGCATTGAAGCTCCGTGTGTCCTGCGAAATTTCTTCTCCGTTTTCAATTGCTTCGATCTGGCGTTTGGCTTCGAACTCAATAGCACGTTGTACGTTCCGTATCGAATTCATGTTTTTTACTTCGGTACGTTTACCAAAAGCGGTACTGCCTTTTAAACGTACAGAAACATTGGCATCACAACGTAAGCTGCCTTCTTCCATGTTGCCATCACAAATCTCAAGATAACGAACAATTTTACGTATTTCTGTTAAATATTTATAGGCTTCTTCTCCACTGCGCATTTCCGGCTCACTTACAATCTCCACTAAAGCAACACCCGCACGGTTCAAGTCAATTAAACTGTTAAATGGATCAATGTCGTGAATACTTTTCCCGGCATCTTCTTCCATGTGAATGCGTGTAATATTTATATTTTTTTCTGTGCCATTTTCCTCCTTAATAGTGATATAACCTCCTGTACAAATGGGAGTTTTATCCTGGGTTATCTGGTACCCTTTTGGAAGATCGGCATAAAAATAATTTTTACGTGCATATTCATTGAACTCCCGGATAGAACACTTACAGGCTAAACCCAAACGAACAGCAAATTCAATAGCTCTTTTATTGGTTTTTGGTAAGGTGCCGGGGTGACCTAATGATATTGGGCTGATATTAGTATTTGGAAGTGCTCCAAACTCAGCAGAGTCGCTTGAATAAGCTTTGCTTCTGGTGGATAACTGTGCGTGAACTTCTAAGCCAATTACTGTTTCGTATTTATCGTAAATATTCATATTTTTTTGATGCTTATTTCAGGGGACGAAAGGTACGAAAAAAATTAGTGTTTGAATAACGAAATGTCCTGGTCGGATATTTGCTTTTAGAGCCTTATTTTTAATTACATTTAGCCAAGGTAAATTATATCGTGTTTGATTTTTATATTTTTTGATGGACAGCCAACAAGAAGCTTAATCAAAATGATTTATTTGATACACAGTTTAGCTATTGATAGCACTATTAATTTTTTTCGTTACCTTTACTTTCCTGAAAAGCAATTTAAAAAGTACAGAATAAATAGTATCCGAGAACAAATTTTTGTAGCATTTTTAAATATAATTAATAGTATCAAATTATAAAGATGATTGATTTAACAGCAAAAGTTGAAGGAGCATTGGAACAAATGCGCCCGTATTTACAAGCAGATGGAGGCAATGTTTCATTAATTGAGATCACGGCCGACAAAATTGTTAAGCTGGAATTACTTGGGGCCTGCAAATCTTGTTCGATGAGCGCAATGACACTGAAAGCAGGTATTGAGGAGGCAATTAAACGTGCAGCACCTGAAATTAGAGGCGTTGAAGCTGTTAATGTCGGTAATGTCACAGTCGGTAATTGAATTAATTTGGCAATTGGTCAGTAGGCAATTTTACAATTCAACGACTATCACTTGCCTATTGCATAATTGCGCAATTGTTAAATTAAATTTTTCCTTATTCCATAATCAATGAAATCAACATCCTTCTTTAGTTCGTTTCTCCTGCTCCTCTCCATTGTATTATTTCAGGCTTGTTCGCCCAAGTTAGATATTCCAACACCGGGTGTAGGAGATGCCGATTTTTCTAAAACAGTTGCTGTTGGTGGTAATTACATGGCAGGATACCAGGATGGTGCATTGTATCAAAAAGGGCAACGACTTTCAATACCCGCATTACTTGCAGAACAATTCGAATTAGTTGGCGGAAGTGCTTTTAACCAGGCCTTGATGCCCGACAACAATGGTTTAGGTTTAAACAGTAAAGTGTGGGAAAGTTGGTTCATTAGCCCAAGTCATTTACGATACGCCACCGATTGTAAAGGTGTTTCATCATTAAAGCCGGTAAAGATCTTTATTTCGGAAGCCGGAGCCGCTTCTTATTTAACCGGTATTGCAGGTAATAGTATTCAAAACCTGGCTGTTCCCTTCGCGAATAGTATCGATTATTTTAATCCAACTTTTGGTAATAGTTTTTCATCACAAAATACAAATCCATATTATAACCGAATGGCAAGCAACCCGGGTGTTTCTACAATTTACGGTGATGCCAAAGCACAGAACGCAACCTTTGTAACCGCTTGGTTAGGTATGGAAGATATTTATAATTATGCGAGCACAGGTGGAACAAGTTCTGAGATCCCCTCCTCAGCAAGCTTTAGCGCGTATTTGGATACTATCCTTGGTGGCCTCACCGCTAATGGAGCAAAAGGTGTTATAGCTACCATCCCTGATTTTAGGGTGTTTCCATACTATACCTTAGTTGCCTGGGATAATGCGGATCTAAGGCAGACACAAGCAGATTCATTGAACGATATTTATATCCCTGCCGGATTAACGCACATCTCTTTTGAACAAGGACGAAATGGGTTCGTTATCGATGATGCATCCGCAAATGGTGGCGTTCGCCAACTTCATGCCGGAGAATACATTACACTTTCGGTACCGTTGGATTCAATGAAATGCGAAAAATATGGTTTGGTATACAATACCATTAAGGATCGTTACGCATTGGACAGCTCAGAAGTTTTTATGATTGATGCGGCCATCAATTCATACAATGCCGTGATAATTCAAAAAGCGGCACAATACAACTTAGCATTAACGGATATGCACGCTTATTTTAATTCCGTGAAATCGGGTATTAAGTGGAATGGAGCTGATTTTAATGCAACTTTTGTAAGTGGTGGCTTTTTTAGTTTGGATGGATACAACCCCAATCAAAAAGGATATGCTTTAATAGCCAATGAATTTATTAAAGCTATAAATACTAAATACAACGCTGTAATTCCCACTGTTAATTGCGTTGAATGTGATGGTATTTTATTTCCGTAAAAATTCTAAATGTCATCAGGTTTTTCACTTCAATCAAATTAACGTTTTTAAACTAGTTGACGCTTTACTTCCTGTCGTTAATTGAACCGAACGCAATTGTGTTTTATTTCCCCGAATTTCGTTAAGCATAAACAGCTTAAGAATGAAGAGTAAATATTAACCTGCGTGTCCAAAATCACAATAATACTTGATCAGGTTCATTTTTTTTATTGTTCTCTGCAAATACTTTTGTCGGGTAAAATAAATTTCATAAAAATCTTAATTAATATAAATATGACAAAACTATTTGCAATGGCAATTCCTATTCTTGCCGGTAAAACAGAGCAATGGAAAAAATTTTCCAATGAATTAAAAACAACGTATAGAAAAGAATTCTTTGCATCAAGAAAGGCTCTTGGTGTTCAGGAACGCACCTTTTTTCAATCCACTCCAATGGGTGATATGATCATTGTAACACTTCAGGGTGAAGACCCTCAGGGAGCATTTGAAAAATTTGGTCAAAAAACAGATGAGTTCTCAAAATGGTTTGCAAGCCAGGCGATAGAAATTCATGGAATGGATATAACCAAAAAGCCTTCAGGGAAACTTCCTGAATTAGTAGTAGAGACAGAAGCAATTGAAGAAACGGTTCATCTTCTAAAATAAAAAAAAAGGCGCTTTTTAAGCGCCTTTTTTTATTAAATACGCTGGAAAATAACTAAATACAATTAATGATCAAATTCGTTTTTAATTCGGGTAAAGCACCAACACTTTTTTTGCCTGCAATAACGAAACTATTTTTTCTCTGGGAACATCAATAGCACTGCAATACACCGTTTTTTTCAAAAATCTGCTGCCGTTATAATAATTTAATTGAAACACAGTTCCAACACTCGTATCAAAATTCCCATCATAAATTTCCATCTTAATTAAAGAGCGATAGTTGATGCTGAATTTATTTGCAAATGATTCAATGAAACCGCTTTGCAAATAAATATTGTTTTCATAAAATTTAATTGTAAAATATTTATTATTCATAATTGCAACCGCAAGAATGCAAACGATCCCTGCCAGGATCGTTGTTATCTCATTAGCTTGCATTAAAAGCACTATCAGGGCAATGCTAAAATAAAGCAGCCCTGTTCCCATATTCAATAGGGTTCTGAAAAAAGAAGCTTCCAGGGTTAAAAGAGGAACTTCTTGCTTGTTCACAGGTATATCACTGGCACCAAGTAAAGCGTTCCTTACTCCTATTTGCGTTGATCTATCCGTACCGGGTACCTGATTTAATAAGATACACATTTGTTCAAAAAGTTGTGGTGCTTTTAATTTAAATTCATCAGGAGATTCAAAAAAATGTTCGGTGCACACGCTTAAAAATTCATGTATGTTGGAAGCTCCGTAACGCCTGAAGATACTCGGTTTCCCTTTTTTTAAATTAGAAAACTCATGCATTGCAATGGCGACCCACTTGTTTATGTACCCGTCAAAAAAATAATCGGTTTGATCGTAATTAATACCATTGAATCGTAAAGCATGTGTCCACTCATGTATCCCAAGATTGTAATTGTCGGTTGGGTTTTTTAGGCCCGACAAAACGTCTTTCCAGCTCAGGCAAATAAAACCATTCAAATTCGTTTCACCTTTGTGCATCTGTTTTGTAGCAGGTGATTCATATACATCCGGGTATATTACCACATATTCAAACGTATCAAGGGTAAAAGTGTCCAATCCAAAAGTAACCTGAACAGCGCAAGCAGAAATAATGATCCGGATCGTATCCGTCATATCTAAATGCTGACGGGCAACAAATTTTTTTTGTTCTATAAATATAGAAGTGCGTTCAACGAAACGTTGTTTTAGAGCTGCATTTAAATTTTTGAAATAAATAAATGAATGTTCAAGTTCATTATGAATTATTTCCTTTGCTATCGGTGATTGAATATATTCGGTAAAGTTCAATGATTGTGTTTTTATTTATTGTTATCAAATGTAGTAAATAATACTTTCAGAGTTTGTGAGTATTATCACTGTGTTCCTGATCTCCACGTATAAGCGATTCTTCGAAAAGTTTGCCAGATTATTTGTCGATCTTTTTAAATAGATTTTATCTTTTATTCTTCGAAAGAGGTAGGTCAGAAAATTACCGAACCTATTGACGAATCACATTCCTTTTATTGCATTTTTAAAAAATAGCCATCCTCAATAATGCCATGAATCACAGCGTTCGTTGATTGAGCACATCCTTTTTAGTCAATTCTGTAAATAGATTTGCATCATAAAGGCGATCCTATGAATTTATTACTTTCCATACATTGGGTTTTAATAGCTTCCATTTGGTATTTCATAAATGGGATCCTTCATAGCATTGCCGTTTTAAGAAATCACAAAGGAGATTATGATCGCGAATTACTGCGACTACTAATGGTAGGGCATTTGCTCATTTTTTCAGGACTGATCCTATTCGTTTGTTATCTGATGGTTTTGAATAAAATACAGTGTGGCGCAACCATCTCTATTATTGTTGCTGTTTCAATGTTGGTATTCTGCGCAATGATTTTTCCTTTTCTTAAATCTATTGGAACAATTGCAATTAGCATAATGTTAATTATAGTTTGCATACGCGCCTACAGGTCCTTTCCGGATATTTATGAAATAATGCAAAATTATAAATGAGAATATTTATTCAAAAAATAAGAGGAAAAAAGAAACACCAATGATTGTATGAATTATTGTAAAACGAAATTCTGATGATTGATCTTAAAACAATAAAAAAGAAAATAAAATGAATAAAATAGTTTTAATTACAGGAGTTACCGGAGCAATTGGTGGTGCAACTGCCCTGGAAGTTGCCAGAACAGGAGCAACGGTTGTATTGTTTGGACGGAACAGAAAAAGGGTCGAAAATCTTAAAAAAGGAATTGTTCGAATGAGCGGGAGCAATAATATTGATATTCTTATTGCCGATCTAAGTGATTTGGCCTCTGTAAAAAAGGCTGCCAACGAATTTAAACTGAAATATAACAGGCTGGATGTATTATTAAATATTGCTGCTGTTTATAAAAACAAAAGAGTAGTTACAAAAGATAATTTGGAATTGATGTTTGCTACAAATCATCTCGGACCCTTTGTACTAACAAACGAATTGCTTGATGTTTTAAAATCCGGTAAAACAGCAAGGATCATCACATTAACGGCACCTTCAACAACAGAAATAAAATTTGACGACCTGCAAGGCGAGAAAAAATTCTCGTCTCTTAAGGCATTTGGTGCTTCAAAAACGATGAACCTTCTCTTTACTTATGCCTTGGCAAGGCGATTGACAGGCACTGGAGTTTCAGCAACTGCCTTTTTGCCGGGAATAACAAGATCCAATATGATAAGAGAAAGGCCACCTTTTATTAAATTTTTTTTACGATTAATAGCAGCCAAGCCGGAAAGAGCAGCTGCAATGCTTCGCCATATAGCCATTGACCAGAAGTATCAAAATGCAAATGGAAAATTTTACAAGTTTAACGGCAAAGAGATCAGATCCTCTTCCTATTCCCATAACATTGATAATCAGGAACACCTTTGGAAAAGATCTGAACTATTAGTGAAACAGCTGATCAAAGAAGAAGAACTTATAGAAGTATATTAACTTAATAATTTTTATCATGAGTTTTCAAGAAAAGGTTTCATACAAAACAGAGCATATTCCCATTGATATAATATATATGGGGATCAGGTATAAAGGCGAAGCTATTCCAATTCCTTCAAGTTGCCGGGAGGAAGTGTGCTACGATCTGGAAATTATCCTCAATGGTGACTCTCTTGGGTTTATCCATTCAACTCCTGATGGGTGGAAACTGGAAAAGTCCGCTGAACAAGGTCTGGTTGATGCCATTGGAGACGAAATTTTTCTTTGGTATGAATAAGCAGGTCGTATTCAATTAAGAGACAAAAATCGGGTAAATCACCCGATTTGATCATTAATTGGGAAATTACGGTGTTGTTTGAGCTATAAACGACATGTGTATTGCCTTGTTTGTTAGCGACTTAGGGGTGGCATCCAAGTCAAATAAATGGCAAGCTAAAATTTTCATCTGATTTATATTGGATTAGAAGACTAAAAACCTGTCCTTTTGTATAAATTCAGTTATCCTTTTGCCATTCAACCGATTCCATAAAAATGTCTTGGTTTTTGCAACCAAGCATATTACTTTTGCTTCGCAAATAAATTTAGTGAACACCCTAAAAGAATGAATGATCTGATCATTTATTCCTAAAACCGCTAAGAATGATTAAAGTACTTGTACTCCTTCAAGGTAGCACTTACAGCTACAAAATTCTTCAACAGCCAGCGGACAATACACTAAATTCAAATGTGAATACACGTTTACATTATTCCGTTTCGTATAATCAAACTCAGCAATTTTAATTTTAATACATCACAGCGGAAGCCGAAAAGCTGCAGAATGAGTAGGCAATAAAATTTAAAAAAATAAAAATGGATTCAAAGATCAAACTAAGTATTGTTACTGCACTCTTTATTTCAGTATCAATGTTCTTTGGTTGCAAAAAAGAAACCTCTTTAACCCCAAACGCATCTTGTCCTACAGCAAATAAGGAATTGGATGTTTTGGTTAAGAATTTTTTCGAAAATAAACATCAGCTTTTAGTTGAAACAAGATCAACGGAAGCACAAAACACTTCAAATAGAGTATCCGCTTTTTTCTCTACTACAGCTGTGGCTGAAAAATGCCTTAACGATATAAAAGATCAGAAAACCATCAGAGCAACAGGGGAGCTGGTATATACCGGTTTCGAAGTAAAGGCGGATATCGATTACAGTACCTGGAAAGTTGAGGGGGATTTGGTTAAATTCAATGTAGGTCTGTTTTATTCGTATACCACTAACGCAACTGATATGTTTACCGGTGAAGCTGTTGCACCTGCAGGCTATGAGTTATACACCTTTACCGTTTCTGAAAAAGAACAAGGTTGGTTAATTGTTGATCAAGCACAAACGGTTGATCCAAACTATAATCCCGGAATCATTTCAACTGACGAAGATATGGCCCCTTCATTTGATAAAGCTGTTGCGGCTTATACTTATTCAGGAACAGCCGCAGCTGCATTTGCAACAGCTCATTGGAATATGATAACAAACGTTACCGGTTATTACGACTTTACAAACTTAGGGGGAGATTGCACTAATTTTACTTCCCGTTGTTTGCGCGAAGGTGGCTGGAAACAAATCAATAATTGGTTTTACAAATCCAGTGGTGCTTCCGGAAACAATATGGTAACCTATAAACGCAGTCCATCATGGGCAGGAGCGAATGCATTTTATCAATTTATAAATAACTCAGGTCAGTATGCGGGCGCAAATGGTAATAACCGTGTTACACCAAAATTTGCAAATATTCTTGTGCCAATCGCTACAGCTCCTGCAGCAGATTGGATCACTTTTTATAATACGATCAAAGTATTAAAAAAAGGTGATATTCTTGAATTAGGAAATGGTGGAAGCCCTGCAATAATCGGCCATAATATGATCGTTACAAAAGTATTGCCTACTGCTCCATTTATTCTTTTAGCATACAGAAATGCAACAGGATACCTTCCTGCAAAAGACCGCCCTATCAACGAATTCTTTGGCAGACGTCTTTACGGGTTTTTTGTTAAAGCGGCAGGTAACTAATAATCTTAACCATATGGGCGTTCCCCTTTCTTAAACAAGAAAGGGGCGGGCTTTTCAATCAATCTTCCTTCGCCAGCTGGCGAAGGAAGGATTTTCGTGGAATTTATCCTGAGCTCTTGTCGAAGGAATCCCTAACGCAAAATTGCCATTGGAAGGCCCCTATTCCAAAAATATTTCAAGCACTGTGTTCCTTTACGTAAAGGTGCGGCTGGCGTCCACGAAAAGAGCGAAAGCAATTTTTTCAGGCCCATTTGACTGGGCTTTTTGCGTGAAAGAAAAAATTGGTTTGGTTTTCGTGGTCTCTTTTTCTTTCGTTCTTTCTGGAGCCTGTCCTGAGCTTTTGCCGAAGGGGAGAAGCAAAAGAAAGTAAAATGCCAATTCGAAGCAACAAGGACTTATGTTTCGCAATAAAAATATTTAATTGCGGGATTAAAAGGAATTGCTTTTCAAACACGCACGATGGTAGTGGTTTTTTGTTTTTAGAACTTGTTTTCAAATTCTAAGGTTGCTATCTCAAGGCGGTTTTCAACCACAAAATAAATATATAATTCATTATTTATTTATTTTTTATTGTCATCTTTATAGTTGATGAACAACTTAGATACCATGTCGATTAAAAATAAAACAATCGAGAAAATTTTAGATTTCTATTTAAAATCAAGCGATTTTAATGGTATTCCTCTGTCCACATTGGCAGTTAAGTTGAATATCGAATATATTAAATTACTTTCAGTTATTAACGAACTTATCGAAGAAGAGGCAGTTTCAGTTCAAGATGGAGAGAACCCTCATATTGTTCGTTGGGGGCATTATGATAAGGAAACTCAATTAAATAGGGTAAAGGAAGCAGAGAAGAATGAGGTCAGGATAATTCATACAATTAATCCTGTTGGATTTAACGAAGGAATTACACCAATAAATATTACTTTAGATAGCCATCTGCTTTGTGCATATCCAAGTCCAACTTATTTAAAACAACATTATACTGACAACAAATATGATTCTTTACCATTTACAAAGCGCTTGGCATATGGTGAGGCACAAGTAAAACCAGCCTATTTTGAGATAGATGTTCTAGAAAGGTATTTTTCAGACCCTCGTTATCATTTTGATTTTGAAGATTACAGCGGACAAATTTCTGTTGTGGAAACTTTACAGAAACCATCTCTCCTAAGGGAGACTGACCAAGTGTTTTTAAAAACATTTGGCTTGGGCTATGACGAGTCAGGAAATCGTGTGGCAGTTGCCTATTTACGTTATCTTTCTGACTTATCAGCTGAACATCAAGCGTATTGGAATTCAAAAATAATAACTACACCATGCAATATGGTAAATGAGTATTACCAAAACACTATTATAGGAAGTTGGGTTTTCAGCCAGTCTCTTTTTTCGGCAGCAATCGAAGAACATAGAATAGCAAATGAAATGAGTCAGCTAATTACAGGTAAATCTATTTTCAGAGAAACGTTCGAAGGTGATAAAAGACCTAAAGAATTTACATTCTTTACCTCTGCCACATTGGTGAATTACGAGAATTTTATTAGCCTTCTGGATAAAATGATTTCGGATAATATCAATAAAGATTTCTTTAAGGGGGTGATTGAGGAATATGAAATGGTCCCTATATCTGATGGAGTGGTTGAAAGAAAGTCCAAAGGAACTCTGAGATTATTAGAAGAATGGCTTCGCGACAATTATCACCTTAAGGATGAAACCGGCTATGAAAAATTAATGGCTCCTTTTAAGGAAGTTAGAAAAGAAAGGCAAAAACCTGCTCACAAAATAAGTGAAAACTACTATGATAAGAATTTTTTTAAAAAGCAAATGGACTTTCTTGGTAAGGTTTATCAGTCACTCAGTTACTTAAGATTGGTCTTTCAGAAACATCCATCCTGCGCTGCTGTTGAAATCCCAAAATGGATTCAAGAAGGTAAAATAAAAAATTTTTAATATTTGAAGACATATACGAGCTGAGGTGTCACCGATAATGAGTTTATTTCCAGATATTTACTAAAGGATCGGTTATGTTGCTTTTAACCTATTGATTTTATTGAATATTGTGAGTTTGCGTGGACTTGTTTACCATATTTTCCACTAGAAAAACAAAAAACCCTTGCAATCTTTTGATTGCAAGGGTTTTTTGTTTCTTTAGTAGCCCGTAGGGGAATCGAACCCCTCTTACCAGGATGAAAACCTGGCGTCCTAA
>JAZKBF010000019.1:0-6510 GCA_040388745.1 Bacteroidota bacterium
AGTAGTCAATCTGGAATAGTGGTCTTAAAAGGGCTTAAAATCACTTATACGGCTAACCTTAAAAATGTTGAAGTATTAAAGTTAATAAAGTCAACAAAAAAAGAGTATCCTGATTTGGTAGTACTGGTGGAGGATATTAAACCTTATAGTATCTCACTTACACAAGCTACTATTGATACCTGTAAATTTATCGGGAGAGTTTGCTTCTTCATGGAAGCTGGTAGAGTAAAGTACGAATTGATAACACGCCATCAGGTGAAGCGTTGGGTATACGACCAATTCCCTACGGTAGTTTTGGAACGGATATGTAAGAAAATTGCCTACAAAGACAAAAGGAATAATGACGGAAAGCTGCGAAAACCATCCTACGTTTATGTTGACGATAGAATAGTAATCGCAGCCATGAAAGACTTGTGGAAAATAGAAACCCCAAAGCCGGGGAAAAGAAACTCACTTGGAATAACTGGTCATGCGTGGCAAGCTCTTGGTGTTATGTCGGTTTACCTATACGGCAGGGATAGCCATTAATTTTGACCGTAAAATATCAAACTGTTCTTCTGCCCATTTTTTCTTTGCCCGAAGTGTTTTTAAATCTTCGTAAATTGGATAGGTTTTTTTGCCTTTTTCTTCTACTGGTGTCATGGCTTCAATCCGAAGTACTTTCATGTTTCCAGCTTTGAAATCAGGATGATAAACAACAAAGTAAGCAACCAAACAACCGCAGTTATCCATCTGGTCAAGTACCTGCCAATAGTATTCCTTTTTGGCTCTCTTTAGATCATCGGCAGTTTCGCACTCAAAAAGTAGTAGGTAGTTGTCAAAAGTTGGTGGGCATTTGACCTCTACCGTTTCTACTTCGTACTCTGTTCCATCAGGACTTTCCCGTATTGGAATAATACCATCGGGCGTTCCGCCAAACCTGCCATTTTCAGGGTCACAAATTAATTGCTGAACAATTAGAAATTCTAATCCTTTTGACTTACCAAACTTCTGTATGGCTTCCGCTTCATGGAAGTTACCCCATCTGGTAGCATCAGTATCAATTTCGCCTTTGCTTGCTTTGCCTGTAAGTTCTTCCCCAACTTTCCTACGGATATATGGCATTGCGCCACTACCAATTAAAAAGTGTATTTCAGAACTGGTGAACTTTGCTAAACGGGCTTGATGCCATTCGTCAGAATAAATCTTGACGTTTGATATTTTACTTTTGTGTAACATAATTATTCTTTTATATACCCGTTATTATCTGCCCAATTTTCTAAACTTGATTGACTACATACATCTTCGGGGTCGTAATTTTTAGCTTCGTCCAAAAGTTCCTTTTCTGAAAATATTTCAGTAATACTCATGTTTGATTTAATCCAATCAATAGAACTTTCTAATAAGCCCGTTCCTATTACTGAATTTAAAAATTCGGTGTCTTGCTTTTGTGTAGTACTCATAACTAATCGTTTTTAATGTCATAAATGTTTGTGAGTAATGTTATTGTTGCTTCATCCCCCGCTTCTACCGCAGCCAAAAACTGTTTCATTATTTTGCTGTCAGGCTTGGCTTTTACCACAGGCTTTTCCTGTTTGCCATTTGAGGGAACAATATCGTTGTTTAATCCCCTGCCGAAATACTTTGCAATATCTGAAGCTGCATTTTTAATACATTCACTTTTGGCTGTTGCAAGAAAATGTGTGTTTGGCTCTATTGATTTAAGGGAGAAACTACAAGCACCTACAAAAGTCCTTTTTATATTGGCTTCGTTGGCGGCTGTGTAATTAATCTCTAATTCCAATGATGCAGCAACACATAGGTTTGCGTAACCATCTTTGAATACCTGATACTGGAAATTACGGGTACTCCAATCCAACGGGTCAAGCATATATTCAAGTTCCAGTATAGGAATGAACGCTGCAACCTGTCCTGTATTGGTTTGTACTTCGCCACAAATTCCTTCGGGTACATCGGCTTTAAATATTTCTTCTGCTGTTTTTTGTTCTGTCATTACTTGTAGTTTTTAATTTCAGAATATTTGATACCGTTAAGAACCACGTCAGGCTTATCTTTGAAAGCACCTGTATCTTTTAGCGTCTTTAGTACCACGTTAGCAGCATCTTTATTGATTGTTATTTCCAATAAATCTTTTGCTTTTTTCAAGGCTTCCTTTTCATCAAATATTTCGATAGTGTAACTACGCCTTGACTTCGTATCAGCAAAAATTTCTTCTGCAACTGGTGTAAATTCTATTGGAGCATTGGTAATAGCTGCTTCCTGTACATTAACCTGATTTTGTATAATTTCATCGGTAACAGCATCCAGTTTTTCATTCAATTCATCCAATTTTTCTACATCATTGGTTTTTTCGGCTTCTATAATTTTCTTTTTCAAGTCATCCTGTGCCTGAATTTTCTCTTTTTGGTCTTTAAGTATCGGCTTAAGCACTTCATCGTACTTTTCAACTGCCTGTGTATGAAATTCTCCGTACTTACCTGCATTGCTTGGGCTTTTTTCAAGATTTATAAGCCTTTCAATGGATAAAAGTTCAGCGTTGGTGGTACAAGCAGCGATTTTGGCTGAAAAACTAATTACATTGTTCTCAATGCCAGCCAAAATCGCTGCTTGGCGGTCTTTTTCAATCTGCGCATCCCTCTTTTTTTTCTCCACTTCTGCACATAATTTGTCAAATTTCTGCTTAACGGGAGATTTTATTGCTGCCGTAGTAGCCAAACTGCTGTTTTTAGCGGCATCCCATAGCCGCCCACCTTCCAAATAAGGTGCTTTACCTTCCTTGTGGGTTTCTTCAATACTCTTATCCATTGCAGCGATTTTGGCTAAATATGCTGATATTACGGGTATATTTTCTTCCGTAAATTCAAGTGCATCAGCTTCATCCTGCAACTTTTGTACTGATAATTGTTTTTTGGTAAGGGCTATGTTAATCCTTGCCAGTACTGCATCCTGTGTTAATACAGGTAAATCGTTTTGTTCCATAAATTGTTTTTTAAAAGTGTTTTTGATAAATTTCCTGAATTTCGTCTTTGATTTCCTGTGGCAATACCGTATTATCCATCAATACGCCAGTAAATTTTTCAATAAAAACTTCTAATTGCCATACTCTCCGAACAGCATCAATGATGTCATCATGCTCAACGGGCATTTTATTAAAGTCTGTCATGGTAAAATAAAAAAACCCCACTGTGGAAAGAGAAGTGGGGAGTTTTAACTAAATAAGTGTTTAGTTATCACTTCTCTATCAATCTTCTTTCCACAGAAACCAATAGAGGAGTGCTTTGAATGTAAAATTAGTATTTATTCTGAATAATCAAAACTAATTTTTGAAGTTATGTATGCCCCTATTGGAAATACCCTCTGGTAGCTTATTCGGTCTATTTTCATGCTTTTAATTTTTCTTTTATTTTTTGCTCAAAATCTTGCTTTAATAGAAAAAATGTAGTTGGTGTCATACAACCACGTATATCATTTAAACTAAGTATAGGTACATCTGAATTATCTGTTACCACCTTATGTTCTTCCTGTACCTTTATGGATGCAGTGGGGGCGGGTGTTTTGGCGTATTTTATTTTCGGGTGCTTATATTTTTTGTGTCTGCTCTGATAGAAAATATCATCTTTTATATAACCATAATAACCGCAAAAAAATAAATCTTTTTTCTGTAGTTCCTTTAATTCAAATTCAATTTCAGAAACAATGCAGTATCTACTACCATCTTCATCCACAACTTCTAATATTGGTTGGGTAAGCGAATTAGTATAATCTTCCATGAAATTAAATCTGTAATTACCATCTATCTTTACCTTTGATGGCTTCTTCTCTTATAGCATCTACTTCACTTTGAGTGTATATTTTTTCATTTGGGTAATACTTATTGTGTAATGAAATAAAATTAACATTTAGCGGTTTACTGAAATCAATATTATAACTTTTATTTTCTGAAACATATTGCTCTGCTTCTTCTACTGTTTTAAATGTTACCCAATTATAAGGCTGTTGTAGTGGATGAATACATTCCAAAATATCAAGTGTATTCTTTTGTACTGCCCAATACTTTTCCATAATAATCCTACCCTTACTTTGGTTATCTGGTGTATCGTTGTTGACAATTTCATTAATGGCTTTTATTATTTCGGGAATTTTGTACCATTGGAAACATAAGCACTCATGCCATTACCGCCATAGGGCAAAACTTTCACTTCAATTCTTTCCTGTGTATGCTCTGGTAGTACTTCTTCAAACCAATCAGGATTTATTTCCACATTCCTTGCGAACATTAAGCAGCCATCATAACTACCTACTTTATCTGCATACACATATCCTCCATAGTTTTCATCCCATGTTAGTATTGTACCTGCCATAGCATCGGGCAAGTCTTTCAGTAATCGGTATCTTTTCGGTTGTTTGTCCATTGGAGTGGTGGGGGTTAAATAATTAAAAGAACTATTGTTTTTTCTTTTTTGGCTTAACAAACTGCATACCTATAATATATTTTGATAACTCGTTCATTTCGTTTTGTGCCGAATTGTTTAACCCATTGTAAGGGATACTTGAAAGAACAATATAATGGTATGCGTTTTCGTAATTCTCTTTAAGAAACAGGTATCTTATTTTTGTAGTCTTACCATATTGCGTTGTTTCCGAAATAATTGTTGTGTCACTTTCTCCAATAATCTTATATCCCTGCGAATAACCTACAACCATAATACTCATAAAAATTAGAACTGATAATACTTTTTTCATTTTATTTGGTTTTAGTTTTAGATAGTTTCTCCTCTGCTGCTGTGTCGTAAAAGCCTCCTATTGATTGTGGAGTTCCAGCAATAGCCTTTTCTACTTTGGTTTTTGTGGTCTTTGAAACCTTTACCAATTCAGTAAGATTCTCTTTTTTCTTTGTTGCCATGATTATTGTTTTTTTGTTGATGGCAAGATGTTTCTATCAAACCATGTAATTGTGCTTCTATTCCCTGCAAGCATATTCTGCATCATTTCCATTTTTACATCGGTAAGTATTTTGCCCAATGTGTTATTTACTTCCTTTACAATTAAAGGTTTCCTTTTACCTGTCAAAAGACCATGTAAATTTTCGTTCAATGCTTTTCGCATATCAACGCTGTTTGTTACTGATGTTGTCATTTTTTATTGATTTTAATTTTCGTTTTATCATTAACATCCTTCTGTGGATTTCAATAAGCTCTTTATTAACAATCTCTTTTGCTATCGTACCTCTTTTAGTCATACTGTAAATAATATAATCATCGGTCATAGCAGCGTGTTTTAACTTAGCTTTCTCATTGGTTATAGCTGCACCTATCTTGTAAGATTCACGTTTTTTTGCTACTTGGTAGTCATGCTTTGCGGTTTCCTTGTTAGCCCTTCTTTTTCTTGATTGCTCTCTATAATAATTTGTAAATTTCTCCTTATTAGCTGCCCTGTATTTCTTCATATAAGGCCCTTGTGTTCGTTTCCTATACGCTTTTGCAAGTTCTTTATCCTTGTATGGCATAATTAAAAAGATATTATCTTAAGCCATTGTAAAATAAACCCAAGCCCAAGCAATACAACACCAACATTTTGAAGTGTTGCGTACCATTTAGGATAAACCTCAACTTCAATTTCTTTTGGCGTGTTCTTTTTCTTTAATGTTTCAATTTCGGATTTCATACTATTGTACGTTTCCAAACTTATTGTTACTGTTTCCATAAAAACATATTTAGAACACAAAGGTAAAGTAAAAGTTTACTAATATACAAGTAAATGTGAAACTATTTTTATCCAAATCAATGAAACCCTTACCCACAAAGACTATTATTTTATAACTGCCCATACAACACCGCCCACCATATACGAGAGGGTAAGTACTCATGGGCTTTCGTTTCGGTTTAACATATCGACAAAATTTTCAAGCAAACAATCCCTTTAATCGTATCTCAAACCTAAGCCAGTACTTACCTATTAAACCCCGTACCCTTCAATATAAAGCTGATTAGTTGAACGGGTGGCCTCTTCAAATGTACCCCATGCTCCTACGATGGAATTTTTACAGGGGGCTTTTTACTTTGCTGTTTGGCGTGGCATCCGATTTAATTTTCGGCATTGCCAGCTATTAAATGAACTACTAATTGCTACTGGTTATTGGTTTTGTGGATTTATCCTTATGCCTATGTGTTGACGTACAAGTATAGCGGGCTAATGGTTGCGGGCGAAGTCTAACTAATTAATGCCGGTGCATATCGGGAATTGGATTTTGGTTTCAGATCGTAACGCTATGGGTTTATATCACTGGTTTGCGTTGTTATGGGTTTGATTTTAAGCTGGTTTGGTATTGGTGCTATGGTAGGGGGTTAGTGGTTTGAGGGCTTTAATGAGGCTTATTTGAGCTTGTAGAGGTATTGTAGGGTTAGTTGGTTGTTGTGGTTAAGGGGATAAGGGGATAATGGCATTGTGAGTTAATTGGAGGCTGTTTTAGGGGTTATCTATTTGTTTTGGATATAGAGTACCATAATGGGG
>JAZKBF010000020.1:0-1527 GCA_040388745.1 Bacteroidota bacterium
ATTGCCCTGAAAATCTTTGAAATTGCCCTGATGGTCATGCTGGTCAAGTTTTTCTGAAATTGCCCTGCTGGCATCGCTTGTTGATTTTTCTTGCCAAATTGTCCTGAAAATATCCAAAATTGCCCCGAAGCCCTAAAACCCTCAAATTGCCCTGATTTTTTCTGAAATTGCCCAGTAACGCCGTCACCGCTTCACGTAAGAATTCGAACGTACGCATTTTGCTACTACTTTAATATTAATGGAAATGCCTCGTGCCAATTTTTTTCTCTGCATACTATGCTTGCTGTTAAGCGGAAATTGGTTATGGATGGATAACTGATTTTTGGTATAAAATTTTAAAAGCCTCAATCAATTTCAAGCTGTAATTAGTCGAACAATTTTAAATACGCGTGCGATACCAAGAAAGGTGCGGGAAATACTCTGTTGGATATTAGACCAAACACCATATTATGTATAGTAGCTTGTATACGTGTCAAAATATATAAGCGTACAGGCAAAGAATACCAAATTCATAACTATATATATTTTGTTCTAATTTAAATCTTAAAAACGCTCAGGACGCAAACGAGTCGTTAGCAGACCAAAATGCCATCAACGACCGGAAAATGAATACCTTACTGTACAGTGCCGTGATATTTTAATTAATGTGGCATTAAATGCGGCTTAGATTTCAATACACTGTGGGCATATAAGAATCATCATACAGCAATTTTATTACCAACTTGTTCAATATATGTCAAACAATCGTCTTTATATAACTTAAAAGTTGAGATATTCCAACAATTGGCTCGGCACATGCACGAGTATGTCTGAAATCTTGGCAATCTATTCAAACTGGTCTTCGCTTCCCAACAACCTTACTGGAACCTATATACATACAAATATATATGTCAAACGGATTATGATATTTAGTTGGTTTTATCCTCTCAGCTGAAAATCATCAAATAATTCTTGTAAAACACACCTTTTTGGCCAACTTGGATCTTTATAAACTGATACCGTCCTTTGAAACGGAAATACTGAACTTACTTTATACCGCTAAGCCTTCTCACATTCTCGTCTTTTCAACAGAGAACCCGAAAGTTCCTCACATTCCCAAAGAGAACCAAAATACAACATTGCTTTAAGTTTCAACGATCAATCATTATTATTTATTAAATTTATTTATTTATTAAAGGCTTCATCAACTTCCAGGTTAAAATCGTTTCAAATGATTCAATGAGTGAATTATCTATTTACAAGTTAAATAAAAACAGGTAAACCGGTTGGATAAGTTTCAGTATTTGTGGCCGGCTCCGCCGGCATTTGTACATTTCTAGTTGAAATATTGAAAAACAATCATCAAAAAAATATTTTTGAAAACGTCATTTTTCAAAAACTATTGATTTTTGGACCATAGTTTCTTGAAAAAGTTTGATCCTCATACTTTAATCTATCGATTGGTATAATAAAATATTTTGGCCATTTAATTAGCATGTAACCGTTAATTGGCCGTTACTCCGGTACCGTTAAACCGATTTGGCCCAA